>NZ_VIUA01000029.1:0-1037 GCF_007828395.1 Rhizobium sp. ERR 942 | reverse complement strand
CCAGTCGTAGCTTCTCATATAGTCGAGAAATGCGCGCATGGCGGCGCTCGGCAGGCGACGGCTGGGGTAGTATAAAAACCAGTGTGGCAAGGTCAGACTCCAGTCGGAGAGAAGCTCCACCAGCTGCCCGGTCCGAATATAAGGCTTGGTGTAGTCATCGAAGACATGGGCGATTCCTCTGCCCGCCAGCGCAGCTTGCAATTCATTATGCGCAGAGCTGACGGTCAAACGGCCGGTCGGAGCGATTTCGATTTCCCCGTCTCCCTCGGCGAACCGCCAGGTGACGAGCGTGCCGCCAGGGAAACGACGTTTGATACAGTCGTGCTCAACGAGTTCGGGCGGCGTCTGCGGCTCTCCGCACCTCTTGATGTAGTCAGGTGAAGCAACGATTGCATAACGAAGTGCGGGTCCAAGCGGGAGCGCAATCATGTCCTGTGCCAACTGCTTGCCGAACCTAACGCCCGCATCGAAACCCTGTTCCACGATATCGATGACGGTCGCATCGCTGATAATCTCGATCTTCACCTCGGGGTAAACATCCATGAAGTCGAACACGAGCGGGCAAAGAAAATGATCGACGGCCGGTGCCGGTGCGTTGATCCTGACGGTACCCGATGGGCTATCGCGCAGTTCATCGACCTCTGCGATGGCAAGCCGGATGTCGCTCAACGCAGGTGCCAGACGCTCAAGAAGGCGCTGTCCTGCCTCCGTCGGAAACACGCTTCTCGTCGTCCGGTTGAGGAGCCGGATACCCAGAGCCTCTTCCAGCCCATTCATCGTTTGGCTCAAGGCAGATGAAGACACGCCGCGCTCAAGTGCTGCCGCGCGGAAGCCGCCACAGCGCACGATGGCCACGAAGACATCGAAACTGTCTAGGCGAATAGGGTCCATTGCGAAGTTTTTCTAATCAAGCTGACAACTTTATAGCAGGTTATCAGATCAATAGCGCCGTGTCATGATTGCGGAAACTAAACGCAGCCCTGTGGAAAGTCCTCTTCGTTGATAACGGCCGCGAGGAAAAGGGACTTAGCGGTGCG
>NZ_VIUA01000028.1:0-1565 GCF_007828395.1 Rhizobium sp. ERR 942 | reverse complement strand
AAAGCTCACATGAGGATTTCGCCGTCAAGTTCAATCATAGTTTCATAGCTTGCCTTTTCGATTTTGTATCGAACCCATGGTCTGAGCCACCTTGCATGACGCGGCACGTTTCCGTCACCGGTTCAAACTCACATACGGTCGCCGTTTTGCCCGGCAGCACCATTATCCCGCTTTCGTAGCGGCAAGGCTCAGGAGAACGGGACCAATCTAAAGCGCGGCATTTAAAGCCCGACTTTGAGGCGGTTCGCTCACCTGGATCCGCCAGGAGTGATCAGTCCTGGAAGATTTGTGTATTCGGCAATCTTTTGGGGTCGTCAGGCGGTCTTCATGACAGCCCCCTCGATGACAACACCCGCAGTGACAAACTTCCACAGCGCGATAAGGAGTTTGCGCGCCAGGGCCACTATCGCGGCTTTCTTTAAGCGTCCACCATTCGACTGAACCCGATCCACAAACCAACGGCTAAGCGCTGATGCTGGCTGATTGCGTAGCCACAACCAAGACAGTTGGATCATCGTAGTGCGCAGCCGAGGGTTTCCTGCCTTTGAGACACCCTGTTCGTGGTCGATGGTCCCGCTCATCCATGGGGTTGGTGTCAAACCTGCATAGGCGGCAATCTGCCGCCGATTATCAAAATGCCGGGACAGGGCTTCGGTCCAAAGAACGGCGGCAAATTCAGCGCCAACACCCTTTAAGGACAGCAGCATCGCTGCGGGCGAGGTTGCCTCAACCGCTGGCTGCTCGTCCATCGATAGGAGAGAATTACGCTCGCTCTCCACTGCAGCGATCTGTTCCAGCAGCAACTCGAGACGGTCGAGTTCGCGATTGATTTGAGCCTTCAGGTGTTTCGGTAACTCGCGCCCATCTCCGGTCTGGAGTTCCTCCAGCCGTTGACGGCGATCCTTACGGAGCGGTTGATAGCCGCTGACGCCTTGAGCGAAGAGTAGCCCCTTCACGCGATTGACATGCCTGACCCGCTCAGCAATCAAAACTTTGCGTTCCCGGCAAATCCGACGCCGATCTTCGTCCTTCGGATCTGGCGCTCTGACCATCGCACAGACGCGAGGCTCGCCGCGCTTGAACGCAAGCAATGTGCGCGTCAGAGCCTCTCCATCGATCTTGTCGGTCTTCGCACGCCGACGTCGACGGGAAGTCGCGATCGAAGCTGCGTCGACGACGTAACTCTCGATGCCGTGAGTCTCCAGCACGCGGTGGATCCAGAAGCCGTCCAATCCTGCCTCTTGGATCGTCACGATGGGAAATAACTTCCCTGTTCTCAACCGCGCCTTCTGTTGTAGCTGCTCAAATCGATCCAGCAGCTCGGCTACATTGCCACCGGCCACTACGTGCTTCGACATCTTCTCGCCACTGCCCGGCGACAACGAAGTGATCAACCAGGTCGATCGGCTCAGTTCCAATGATACAAAAATTGCGCCAAGATCAATGCGGACAGCGGTCGGATGAATGGATGCAGGTTCCATAAACTGCTCCTCCTGAGCGAGTGTTTTGATGCAACCTCACTCTGCCAGAGCGGCGGCCGCTGTTCACTCCTCATGGGATCTAAA
>NZ_VIUA01000027.1:0-1662 GCF_007828395.1 Rhizobium sp. ERR 942 | reverse complement strand
GAACCCCAGCTGAAGTGTTCATGGCATATTTGCAGGAAGAGGCGTAATCCCCTACCCTAAACGCCGGCGTGATGCACTTGGGTTAGCTTCTCCACCGCAAAGTTGAAGTGTCCTGTTTCTGCAAAGTTGGAATGTCACTCTCCCCCGGGTTTTGATGACCTTGGGAGATTGCGGATGGGATTGATTGCGATGAGCGAGCGCGATCTGCAGCGGATTGAGGTTTTGTCGAAGGTGATCGACGGCCGGATGACGATCGTTTCGGCGGCGCGTGTCCTGGACTTGAGCACGCGCCAGGTTCGCCGGCTGTTGGAGCGGATCCGGACGACCGGTGCGGCATCGATCCGGCACAAGGCGATCGGCCGACCGTCGAACAATCGGATCAGCGATGGCGTTCGCGATTACGCGGTGACGCTGATTGGCGAACGCTATGCGGACTTCGGGCCGACGCTGGCGACGGAGAAGCTGGCCGAACGCGATGGCTTGCGGGTATCGCGTGAGACGGTGCGCAGCTGGATGGTCGAGGCCGGACTATGGCTGTCGCGCAAGCAGCGCCGGACGTTTCATCAGCCGCGGTTGCGGCGCGAGGCCTATGGCGAGCTGGTGCAGATCGACGGCTCCGAGCACCGCTGGTTTGAGGACCGTGGTAATCCGTGTTCGCTGCTGGTGTTCGTCGATGATGCGACCGGCAAGTTGATGCAGTTGCGCTTCGTGCGTTCGGAAAGTGCCTTCAGCTATTTCGAGGCGCTGGCGCTTTATCTCAAGCGTCATGGCGCACCGGTTGCCTTTTATTCAGACAAGCATTCGGTGTTCCGGGTGGCTAAAAAGGATGCAAAGGGTGGTCAGGGCATGACCCAGTTCGGACGTGCGCTTTGCGAGCTAAACATTGAGATTCTTTGCGCAAATTCGAGCCAGGCCAAGGGCCGTGTCGAGCGGATGAACCGGACGCTGCAGGACCGGCTGGTCAAGGAGTTACGGCTGGCGGGCATCTGCGACATGGAGGCGGGCAATGCGTTTTTGCCTGGCTTTATGGAGGACTACAATGCGCGGTTTGCGATTGCCCCTGCCCGGTCCGATGACCTGCATCGGCCGATAAACCTGGCGCCGGATCGATTGACTGAGATCCTGTGTAAGCGCGAGCAGCGCTATGTCGGATCGCAGCTGACGTTTTCGTTTGAGCGCCGGCGGATCATGCTGGAGGAGACCGAGGTGACGCGCGGATTGGCTGGTCGCTATGTCGAGACTTATGCCTATGCGGATGGTCGGCTGGATGTGCGTTGGAAGGGCTATTCCCTGCCCTATAGGACGTTCGACAAGGATCAGCGGGTGACGCATGCGGCGATCACCGAGAACAAACGCCTTGGTGATGTGCTGGCCTATATCAAGGAGCGTCAGGACCAGCAGCCGAAGCCAAAAGTGAAGACCAACAGCGAACGGATTGGCTACACACCGCGCGGCACCAAGCCTGGACGGAAGACGGATTTCCTGAACGATCCGAAGGTTCTTGCACGGCGTGAGACAGCGCTGTCGCGGCAGCGGGCCGCGGAGTAAACGGTTGATCGCATAGTCTCAAAGCTCACATGAGGATTTCGCCGTCAAGTTCAATCATAGTTTCATAGCTTGCCTTTTCGATTTTGTATCGAACCCATGGTCTGAGCCACCTTG
>NZ_VIUA01000026.1:0-3950 GCF_007828395.1 Rhizobium sp. ERR 942 | reverse complement strand
GCCGATACCCGAATACGGTCATCTGGCGATATTGCGTCGCTTCCCAATAAATCGAGCGCATTCGCAGCAATCTGCTCGAAGGGCACCCGCAGGGTGGTCAGTGGCGTAGAGAGATGGCTGACAATCGGAATGTCGTTGTAGCCGACCAGTGAGACGTCGCCTGGCACTGACAGACCCATGCGCATGAGCCCTGATAGTGCGCCGATGGCTGTATTGTCGTTAACCGCAAACATCGCCGTCGGGGCTTGCGGCAGGTGCATGATTTTCTCGGCCGCTTCCGCGCCGGATTCGATTCCGAAAGTGGATGGAACAATGAGGGATGGATCGATCTCCAGCTCCATTTCCATCATGGCCTGGCAATAGCCTTCCACGCGGGTCCGCGCGCTGGAGGCATAGGAGGGACCCGCAATGACTCCGATCCTGCGATGACCAAGATCAAGCAGGTGTCGCGTGGCGAGATATCCACCAAGCCGGTCATCGCCGATCGATGAAAGACTATGACCATCGGTTCTAAGCGCCAGAACCGTCGGCACACCTCTTGCCGCCAATATGTCGGGAAAGTCATCGTCGTCGCGCGCTGTCGACAAGATGAGCCCATCGACGCCGCGCTTCAGAAGCGACTCCGCAGCAAGGCGATCGGCTTTCGGCTTCTCGTCCGTAGTCGCGACGATGGCAAACCGCCCGGTCCTGCTGCAGGCTTTTGCAAGGGATTCGTAGAGCATCGCCATCACTGTGTCCGTCAGCCTGGGTACGATAATCCCCACCGTCATGGTATTGCCGCGACGAAGACTGGCCGCAGAAACATCTCTGACGTAACCGAGTTCCTCGGCGATCTTTCTGACGCGTCTGGCTGTTTCGCTGTCCGAGCGCGGCAGGCGTTCATCTAAAATTCTCGACACCGTCGACTTCGAAACACCGGCTGCGGCCGCGACGTCGAGAATCGTTATGCGCGTCTGACGAGCGCTATCTTCCACCGTTGAATTCATTTGGAATTTCCGTGCCGGCGAGTCCTGATCTGCTTCTGGATCCCCATGATGCCTGAAAAATCCTGTTGACTCCAGCGAAATCAGAAACGATAGTGGGAACGTTCCCATTAACGATCCTGTCGCTGATTGTGAATCGGATAGCGACGGCAAGGAGGAGACTACCCATGCACCCAATGGACCTCAGAGGCTTGAGCCCAGCACCGGTGACCGCATTCACCCGCGACGGCGAAGTCGACTATGCCGCGAACACGCGGATCGCAAAGTGGCTTGCGTCGATGGACGGTGTGAAGAGCCTCGTCATCCTTGGCCACGCCGGCGAAGGCACGTTCCTGACCGAAGAGGAGCGCCTCAAGCTGATCCGCATCTATGTCGAAGCCGTGAATGGCGAGATTCCGATCATAGCCGGCATTACGGGCGAGGGCACTAGGGTTGCCGCCGAAGAGGCCAAGAAATGCAAGGCTGCCGGCGCCACGGGGGCCCTTGTCTATCCAAACCACGGCTGGCTGCGCTTTGGCTTTCAGAAGGGCGCGCCGCAAGACCGTTACAAGGCGATCTGGCAGGAATCCGGTCTGCAGTGCATCCTGTTCCAATATCCGGATGTCACCAAGGCCTCTTACGATCTGGACACGCAGCTTGCGATTGCCACCCAAGAGGGGGTCGTTGCGACCAAAAACGGCGTTCGCAACATGAAGCGCTGGTATGTGGAAATTCCGGAACTGAAGAAGGCCAATCCGAACCTGCAGATCTTGAGCTGCCACGACGAATGGCTGTTGCCGACCATGTTCGATGTTGACGGCCTCCTGGTCGGCTACGGAAACATCGCACCCGAGCTGCTCATCGATCTCATCAGGGCCGGCAAGGCGCAGGATTATCCCGAAGCCCGCAAGATCTTCGAGCGCCTGCTACCGGTCACCCGCGCGGTTTATCACCGAGGTTCGCACATGGAAGGCACCGTCGCTCTCAAGCTGGGCCTCGTCCATCGCGGCGTCCTCGATCATGCCACGATCCGCGAGCCTTTGAAGAGCCTCGGTGAAAAGGCTGAGGCCGAAATCTTCGCCGCGTTCGACGCCGCGGGCATCGGCCGTGTCGGGCAGCTTCTGGCCGCCGAATAAGGAGAAAGGCGCCTCCGCCGTCACGCGGCGGAGGCGTATTCCATGGGGACACTGCTGATAGCTCAGGGAGTGATGCTTTGCGAAAAGGCGCCGGCTGTGATCCGCTGGAAAGTCATTGTGCCCATTAAGAGCCGCGTCTTCGGATTGCCGCCAGCTGGATGAGCCGGAGCCGAAGCGAGATGTTCACCGCATAGATTCAATGCCAGGTCGGGAGAGGCGGGGACCGGGTAGAGGGAGGATAAAATGAATATCGAACAGCGAATGACGGCGTCGGTTACGCATGTCATCGATCCGCAAGCTGACATAAGCGCGCGGCTGGAGCGGCTGCCCGTCACCCGCGAAGTGTTCTGGGCTCGCAATATCGTCGGCGCCGCGACATTCTTCGATGGCTATACCGTTATCGCCATTGCCTACGCCATGCCTGTACTCGTGCACGAATGGGGCCTGACGCCCAGCCAGACGGGCATGATCCTGTCGATGGGATATCTGGGGCAACTGATCGGCGCCGTCCTGTTCGGCTGGTTGGCCGAAAAGATTGGCCGATTGAAAGTTCTTCTCTTCACCATCCTGCTTTTCGTCAGCATGGACATCGCTTGCCTCTTTGCAGCCGGCGCGGCAACGATGATGGTGTTCCGCTTCGTTCAGGGTGTTGGCACCGGGGGCGAAGTTCCGGTTGCCAGCGCCTATATCAATGAGCTCATTGGTTCGAAAGGTCGCGGGCGCTTCTTTCTTCTCTACGAAGTGATGTTCCTGCTCGGCCTCGTCGGTGCGGGCCTGATCGGCTACTTCATGGTGCCGCTTTACGGCGGGAAGGCCATGTTCGTCGTCGGCCTGATCCCGTCTGTGCTGATGATCCCGCTGCGCTGGTTTCTCACTGAGTCTCCGCGCTGGCTCGCCGCCAACGGTCGTTACGAGGAAGCCAATCGCATCGTCGCCAGGCTGGAAGACAGTGCTCGTGCGGCAGGCAAGATGCTTCCCGAGCCGAAATATGCCGCGGTTCCCGCGCGTAAGTCATCTGATTGGCGCGAGCTTTTCCAAGGGATCTATCTCAAGCGCACGCTCTCCATCTGGGCCATGTGGTTCAGTGCCTACCTCGTTGCCAACGGCACGATTACCTGGCTGCCCACCCTTTATCGTCAGACCTTCAACCTGCCGCTCGAAACCAGCATATTTTATGGGTTTGCAACGTCGGTGGGCGGCGTTGTTGCAGCGGTGATTTGCGCACTGCTCATTGACAGGGTAGGCCGCAAACGCTGGTATGCGGGAGCATTGCTCACAGCTCCTATCCCGCTTGCAATCCTCGCTTGGCTTGGCGCGACTTCTGCCATGCAAGTGCTGGTGCTGGCCGGTCTTGCCTACGCCATCGTTCAGACGGTCACATTCTCGTTGTATCTTTACTCCGCGGAGATCTATCCCACGCGCCTTCGGGCAATCGGGACGGGTGCTGGAAGTGCATGGCTTCGTCTGGGATCCTCGGCAGGCCCGATCGTGACGGGCTTCCTGCTCTCGTCGATGGGCATCCAGTACGTATTTATGGTCTTCGCTGCGATTTTGCTGCTCGGTGCGCTTATAACCGCCGTGTTCGCCGTGGAAACCAAAGGCCGTACGCTCGAAGAGCTTTCTCCGTGAAACGACCGCATCCCGTTCCTTCTGAGAAAGACGAAAGCAGCAGGCATATATGCTCCGTTCAGCCGCCTGGTTTCAGGATGAAGCCATTAATGAACGTTCGCTATGAAAATCTTTAACAATCTGCTTGCCGCGCTTTTATGTGTCGGCCTGTTGATCGGCGCGGGTGCTGCTGTGTCGCAGCCCCGATGACGAACATGACGAAGCCGGAGGTCCAATCATCCGT
>NZ_VIUA01000025.1:3426-4528 GCF_007828395.1 Rhizobium sp. ERR 942 | reverse complement strand
CTTACGATCGCAACGAAATACGTCACGGAAGCGTAATGCTCCGATGATATGGCGAGCCTCGCCGTCCACGTTTCTCTTTCTTCAAGAAGACAAAGAACCGCGTCGATCCGGATGGTTTATGGCTGTCTGGACCGGTTTGACGAGAATGGGCCCGTAGCTCAGTTGGTTAGAGCACACGCTTGATAAGCGTGGGGTCGGAAGTTCAAGTCTTCCCGGGCCCACCATGCTTCGCCGTTTGGCTACGCATGGCGCAGCCGGGAAAGAACGGTGACGCGGAAGTTGCCGAACCCCGAAGAAGTTTGGGGCGATCGAGCTGATGGGGCTGTAGCTCAGCTGGGAGAGCACCTGCTTTGCAAGCAGGGGGTCAGCGGTTCGATCCCGCTCAGCTCCACCAAATCGATTGGTGTCGAGACTGACGGCGATGTCTTCTGAAGAAATAAAGGTTTTGCATCGGCCTTGAGGCTGGATGCGTGTTCTGCATACATTGTGAAGAGAAGATTGATCTGGAGGCTTCCAGGTGTTTTGAGCGACCGTAGGGTTGTTCGAGGCGTCCGAGCCCGGTCTTTATGAAACCATGGATGGCCTAGCCGGCCGGATATGGTGGAGAGATCGGAGGTAGGAAGGAAGCTTGTCGCTCTGAGCCGTTGTTGTTGGTCCTCTTCGAGGGCTTCTGACGGGCGGCTGGATTACCGTTGCCTGACCGCGCGGTATCGGATCAAATCTCGAGAAGCTGGTCTTAAAGATAGACTGCAAGCGAGCTGCTCGGCGTAGCTCCAATAAAGCAGGTCTATCGAACACGTCGATGGCATTATTGAAGCGCGATTGTAAAAGGTAATCGCGCTGGCTTGGTTCGGCACACTGCAAAGTGTCCGGATAGTCAGATTTGGAACCCCTTCGAGCGCAAGCGAGGAGGATAGGAATTCCAAATCCAAGCAAATGATGAGCATTGGCAATGAGAACGATCAAGTGTCGTAAGGGCATTTAGTGGATGCCTAGGCATGCACAGGCGATGAAGGACGTGATACGCTGCGAAAAGCCGTGGGGAGCTGCGAATAAGCTTTGATCCATGGATCTCCGAATGGGGCAACCCACCTTAAATACT
>NZ_VIUA01000025.1:0-3332 GCF_007828395.1 Rhizobium sp. ERR 942 | reverse complement strand
CATCTGAATAAAATAGGGTGTAAGAAGCGAACGCAGGGAACTGAAACATCTAAGTACCTGCAGGAAAGGACATCAACCGAGACTCCGCAAGTAGTGGCGAGCGAACGCGGACCAGGCCAGTGGCAATGAGTGTTAAAGTGGAAGAACCTGGAAAGGTTTGCCGCAGAGGGTGACAGCCCCGTACGCGTAGATACACTTATTGTCCTAGAGTAGGGCGGGACACGTGAAATCCTGTCTGAACATGGGGAGACCACTCTCCAAGCCTAAGTACTCGTGCATGACCGATAGCGAACCAGTACCGTGAGGGAAAGGTGAAAAGCACCCCGACAAGGGGAGTGAAATAGAACCTGAAACTGGATGCCTACAAACAGTCGGAGCCCGCAAGGGTGACGGCGTACCTTTTGTATAATGGGTCAACGACTTAGTGTAACAAGCAAGCTTAAGCCGGTAGGTGTAGGCGAAGCGAAAGCGAGTCTGAATAGGGCGATATAGTTTGTTGCATTAGACCCGAAACCGAGTGATCTAGCCATGAGCAGGTTGAAGGTTGGGTAACACCAACTGGAGGACCGAACCCGCATCTGTTGCAATAGATTGGGATGACTTGTGGCTAGGGGTGAAAGGCCAATCAAACTCGGAAATAGCTGGTTCTCCGCGAAATCTATTTAGGTAGAGCGTCTGGCGAATACTCCCGGGGGTAGAGCACTGGATGGGCTATGGGGACTCACCGTCTTACTGATCCTAACCAAACTCCGAATACCGGGAAGTACTACCAGGCAGACACACGGCGGGTGCTAACGTCCGTCGTGAAAAGGGCAACAACCCTAACCTCCAGCTAAGGTCCCCAAGTCATGGCTAAGTGGGAAAGGATGTGAGGATCCCAAAACAACCAGGATGTTGGCTTAGAAGCAGCCATCATTTAAAGAAAGCGTAACAGCTCACTGGTCTAGTCAAGGGTCTTTGCGCCGAAAATGTAACGGGGCTGAAGCCATGCACCGAAGCTGAGGATTCCTCTTTGAGGAGTGGTAGCGGAGCGTTCCGTAAGCTGATGAAGGGATACCCGTGAGGGGTCCTGGAGGTATCGGAAGTGCGAATGTTGACATGAGTAACGATAAAGAGGGTGAGAGACCCTCTCGCCGAAAGACCAAGGGTTCCTGCTTAAAGTTAATCTGAGCAGGGTTAGCCGGCCCCTAAGACGAGGCGGACACGCGTAGTCGATGGGAACCACGTTAATATTCGTGGGCCTGGTGGTAGTGACGGATTGCTTAACTTGTTCACACTTATTGGATTGTGTGGGCGGGGACGCGGTTCCAGGAAATAGCTCCACCGTACAGACCGTACCCGAAACCGACACAGGTGGTCAGGTAGAGTATACCAAGGCGCTTGAGAGAACTATGTTGAAGGAACTCGGCAAATTGCACGCGTAACTTCGGAAGAAGCGTGACCCTTATATGCGCAAGCATGTGAGGGTGGCACAGACCAGGGGGTAGCGACTGTTTACCAAAAACACAGGGCTCTGCGAAGTCGCAAGACGACGTATAGGGTCTGACGCCTGCCCGGTGCTGGAAGGTTAAGAGGAGGGGTGCAAGCTCTGAATCGAAGCCCCAGTAAACGGCGGCCGTAACTATAACGGTCCTAAGGTAGCGAAATTCCTTGTCGGGTAAGTTCCGACCTGCACGAATGGCGTAACGACTTCCCCGCTGTCTCCAACATAGACTCAGTGAAATTGAATTCCCCGTGAAGATGCGGGGTTCCTGCGGTCAGACGGAAAGACCCCGTGCACCTTTACTATAGCTTTACACTGGCATTCGTGTCGGCATGTGTAGGATAGGTGGTAGGCTTTGAAGCAGGGACGCCAGTTCTTGTGGAGCCATCCTTGAAATACCACCCTTATCGTCATGGATGTCTAACCGCGGTCCGTTATCCGGATCCGGGACAGTGTATGGTGGGTAGTTTGACTGGGGCGGTCGCCTCCGAAAGAGTAACGGAGGCGCGCGATGGTGGGCTCAGACCGGTCGGAAATCGGTCGTCGAGTGCAATGGCATAAGCCCGCCTGACTGCGAGACTGACAAGTCGAGCAGAGACGAAAGTCGGTCATAGTGATCCGGTGGTCCCGTGTGGAAGGGCCATCGCTCAACGGATAAAAGGTACGCCGGGGATAACAGGCTGATGACCCCCAAGAGTCCATATCGACGGGGTTGTTTGGCACCTCGATGTCGGCTCATCGCATCCTGGGGCTGGAGCAGGTCCCAAGGGTTTGGCTGTTCGCCAATTAAAGCGGTACGTGAGCTGGGTTCAGAACGTCGTGAGACAGTTCGGTCCCTATCTGCCGTGGGTGTAGGAATATTGACAGGATCTGTCCCTAGTACGAGAGGACCGGGATGGACATATCTCTGGTGGACCTGTTGTCCTGCCAAGGGCATAGCAGGGTAGCTATATATGGAATGGATAACCGCTGAAGGCATCTAAGCGGGAAACCAACCTGGAAACGAGTGTTCCCTATCAGAGCCGTGGAAGACGACCACGTTGATAGGCCGGGTGTGGAAGTGCGGCAACGCATGAAGCTTACCGGTACTAATAGCTCGATTGGCTTGATCGTTCTCATTGCTCGTGCTCATCGAATAAGATGAGGCAATAGGATGTAGGCAGTAGGCAATAGCCGCCCTGCCCAACATCCAAGACGTGTTCAAAAAAAAGACAAGAGAAGCAAAGGCTATTGCCTATTGGCTACCGCCTAATGCCTCTCTTCACCAGCTTCTCATAGGGCTAAACCGCTAGCGCGGTTTAGCCCGAAGTTGCGCTTTGCCGACCTGGTGGTTATGGCGGGGTGGCTGCACCCGTTCCCTTTCCGAACACGGCCGTGAAACGCCCCTGCGCCCATGGTACTTCGTCTTAAGACGCGGGAGAGTAGGTCGCTGCCAGGTCTGCTAATCGCAACTCCAGGCTAAATCGATGAAATCGATTTATGCCTCGCTAAATTGCTCAGCAATTTATGCCTCACAAAATCTTCTCGTCACACTCCGAAATACGGCCAGGCCGTGTTACAATAGGCCGCTAACGCGGCCTTTGTCGCTTCTGAAGGGAAGCGCAAACGCTTCTGGAATTTGGTGGGAACCGCAAGGGTGCCCACACGCGATAAACCCTTCGGGGTTACGCTGGAAACACACGATAAACCGCTCTGCGGTTTACGTGGACGCGACAAACCGCGCAGCGGTTTGCGCAAGCGCGATAAGCCGCAACGCGGCTTACGCTGGTGACGCGGGGTGGAGCAGCCCGGTAGCTCGTCAGGCTCATAACCTGAAGGCCGCAGGTTCAAATCCTGCCCCCGCAACCAA
>NZ_VIUA01000024.1:0-8702 GCF_007828395.1 Rhizobium sp. ERR 942 | reverse complement strand
TGACCTTGCCACACTGGTTTTTATACTACCCCAGCCGTCGCCTGCCGAGCGCCGCCATGCGCGCATTTCTCGACTATATGAGAAGCTACGACTGGGAGGCGAATGACTGACGGCGCACGCCCGGAGGTCGAGGCCTTGCAGGAATTAACCCCTCGTGCCTCATGTGACGCGCTGCCACTCGATCCGGATTTCGGTGCCTTCCGGCCTGCGGAATTGCTCGGTCATGCGGTCGCCGTCCACGACCAGCGTGAGATCATCGCGTGTTCGCGCGCTGCCAACCCAGTTTGGGAATGTCGATCCCTCGACACGGTTGCCGCTGAATTCGCCCCTCTCATCGACGGTGTAGGTGCCGAAGAACCCGATGCTGCGTGACATAGCCATGCGGTTTTCATCGTCCGTTCCCTCACCGCGAGCATTGGAAGCAAAGGGCGGGATATCGGCGTCGGTCAGGACTTCCACGAAGTGCATGTCGGGGGTGAAGACGAGAAGACCGTTGGGTTTTTTTCCATAGGCGGCGGTGTTCTTGCCGCCGGGATCGATGGTTGCCGACACCATGCGCCAGGTGCCTACAACCTGGTTTTCAGCCGCTGTCTGCGCGAAGGCGGAAGACGAGACGCTAATGGCGAGAGCCAACATGGCTGGTCGGATGCACATGGTGTTTCCTTTCCTATTCATGAGATCTGTGTTTCCAGGCCGCTCTCGCGGTTCACAAGTCCTGGCGGTCGGCAGAATTCGCCACCTCCCGTTGCGCCTCGAGAGCGGACAGGCGTGTGGAAAGCGCCTTTGAGATAGACGAATAGGCCGTGCTGCCCAGCGCCAGCCGCAGCTGCGGCTTCTCGCTCTCGGCGGCTGATATGATTGCGGCCACGGTTCGCGCCGCATCGCCGTTGATCTCGAAGCTGCCTTGCGTAATCGCCCGGCGAACCGCCCCGGCGGGAGTGTCATCGTAAACATCCATCGGTGTCGCGCAGACAAGATTGGCTCCGAAATTCGTGCCGGTCGGCCCCGGCTCGACGATGATGAAGTCGATGCCGAAAGGCTCCACCTCCTGAGCCACGGCTTCGACAAAGCCCTCGATGCCCCACTTGGTTGCGTGATAGAGGCTGAAGCCCGGATAGGCGATCTGCCCACCTTCGGACGAAACCTGGACGATCCGCCCGCCGCCTTGCCTTCGAAGAAGAGGCAATGCTGCGCAGATTAGATGGATGGAGCCGACGAGGTTTGTGGCGATCTGCCGGTCGATCTCCTCATTCGTGAGCTCTTCCGCAGCACCGAACAGGCCGTAACCGGCGTTGCTGACGATCACGTCTATCCGGCCGTGCCGTTGGAATGCTCCTTTAACGGCGGAGTCAATGCTTTCCGGCTCGACCAGGTCGAGCTCAACGATATCGAGACGATCGCCGTATTCCTGCGCAAGTTCCGTCAGCGCGCCCACACGGCGGACCGTGGCGACCACCTTGTGTCCCTTATCAAGCAGCTGTTGTGTCATCTCGAGACCGAGCCCCGAGGAGGCGCCGGTAATGAACCATGTCTTTGGCATAGAAACTCCTGATCTGTTCATCTCGGAATGTAATTCGGCAGCATTGGTGATATAAGATCTTCAATTTGCGATGATGCGGTGAGGATATATCACGAATGTCACGGCCCAGCCTGAACGATCTTGCCGCCTTTGCCGCGGTGGCCAATCACCAGAGCTTCCGCAGAGCCGCCGACATCATGGGCGTCTCGCGCTCCGCCCTTAGCCACGCGATCATTGGACTGGAGGGAAAAGTAGGCGTACGGCTCTTCAATCGGACGACGCGCAGCGTGTCGCTGACCCAGGCTGGCGCCCGCCTGCTCGCACGACTCGACCCGGTTCTGCAGGATCTCGATCAAGCGCTCGATACCCTATCGGAGGAACGCGGTACCCCAAGCGGTCCGCTGCGGATCAACGCCAATAAGAGCGGCGCTCGCATCCTGCTCGCCGACGTCGTTCCAAGCTTTCTCGATCGTTATCCCGACGTCGAGCTTGATTTGGTTTCGGAAGGACGGCTCGTCGATATCGTGGAACAGGGTTTCGATGCCGGCATCCGCTTGCTGGAAGCTGTTCCGAAAGACATGGTCGCGGTGAAGTTCGGCGGCGACGTGCGTTTCATCGCCGTGGCAGCGCCATCCTACCTCGAGAGCAGAGCAAGACCGCATACGCCCGACGACCTTTACGCGCACCGCTGCATCCGCCAGCGTCTGCCGAGCGGGAAGCGCTATCGCTGGGAGTTCTCAAAACGGGGCGCCGAAGTGGCGATCGACGTCCCCGGCAACCTCACCCTCGATGACAATGATCTTCTCGTCCAGGCGGCGATAGACGGGCGCGGTATCGCCTATGTACCCGACTATTTCGCGCAGCCATTTCTGGCGTCCGGTCAATTGGTCACCGTGCTTGATGAATGGTGCCCGCCGACATCGGGGCTGGCGCTCTATTACCCTCGCAGCCGGCACGTTCCGTCACCACTCCGAGCTTTCATCGACCTCCTACGCGAGGTGGACAGGTCACGGTGACAGGGCGGCACTGAGTGGGCTCCGCCCCTGTCAACTGGTATGTCAAGGCGTTGCTCGCTGACGTCGTAAGATCATGCCGCCATGGCGCAATGTGTTGGCATCGACGAAATCGCCGTCGGCAGTGAAGCCCGTGTGGTCCCAGTACTCGATATGCGTCCCGTCGACTTCGTAGCGGCCCTCATAGGCTCGCTCCCGCTGGCCGCGGGCCTCGACATAGCGTCCGTTCGGCAGAAGCTCATGGCGCACACGATTGTCGTCGGTGACCCACATGCCGGCACAGGGATGGTTCGGCTCCAAATTGGTCTCTTGCGCTTCTATGGATTGAAATGAAAGGGTGGCCGTGATGATTGCTGCAAGTGCCTGTCGCATGACCTGGCTCCATTGAGCACTACTATTCTCGGTTTGGAAGCGATGGCGCGCGGATGCGCGGCTATCGGTCGCCAGACGCTCTGGTCTGCCGAACCGCCGGCGTCGGTCATTGGGGCCGTGGAGCGTTGTTGTCGACGACCTGCTGATAAGCAACGAGGTCCAGAAAGGCCTCAGCATTAACGACAAGGCCGTTCTTCATCTTGAGTATCCAGACGAACTGATTGCGATAAGGTGCGCCCGACGTCGTGGTCGCCGTTCCGTCGAAGCGGATGATGACGGTGTCGCCATCGGCGAAGATGTTGTGCACCTCCGGCGCGATCGGGGTCGCGAGCCGGCTGGTCAGGGGACGCGATGCCTGTTCGATGAAATCCTTCTGGTTGCGATAGGTGCCCGCGACCGGTCCGGAACCATGGATCGTCCAGACGACATCGGGAGCGAGGAGTTCCGCGAAGACATAGGTGCCCCCGCGCCACTTTTCGAAGGCGGCCTCGACGACCGCCTTGTTTCGCTGCTCGATAGCCACACTGTCCACAGCTTGCACCTGCGTTGCCATGGCGTTTGCAATGGCTGTGCCCGGCAGAGCGAGCGACAGCAATGCCAGTGTGATCAGAGCTCTAAGGCGCGCGCCGGCGACCCTGTGACGTGTCGGAAGAATGGTCATGGTATCGGTCCTTTTCTGTTGCTGAGAGCTTGATGAGGACTATCGACCCGCGATGAAGCTGCATGCACCGTCAACAGGCCTCGAGTTCTAGTTCGTGAGATCCAAGCTAGGCGCCCGAATAAGATCGGACAATTTGCCCAATGATGACCAAGCTGGTAACCTGATCTAACCAATGGCAATCGATCTGAATGGCATTTCTGTTTTCCTGGCTGTCGCTGAAGCGCGGAGTTTTCGTGTAGCCGCGGAGAATTTGGGCATCACACGGCCAGCCGTCAGTCAGGCCATCCGCCGTCTCGAAGATCGGCTGGGCGTTGCGCTCGTGCGGCGCACGACACATAGTGTCAGCCTCACGGAGGCTGGTGAACTACTATATCAGCGTGTGGCGCCCGCTATTTCCGAAGTCGGACTGGCGCTCGACGCAACGGCGGATCGCGACAGCGCACCAAGCGGCCTGTTGAGGCTGGCGGTGTCATCCATCCCCGAGCAGTTCATCTCCGGGCCGCTTCTGGCGGGTTTTGCGAAAGCCTTTCCCGGCATCCGGATCGACGTGACAGTGACGGACGAGGAATTCGACATCGTCGACGAAGGCTACGACGCGGGCGTGCGATTGGGTGAAGTCATCGATCAAGACATGATTGCCGTTCCAGTTTCGGGCGACCAGCGCCAAGGTGCTTTCGCCGCGCCGTCCTACATCGAACGTTTCGGCAGGCCCGAGCATCCTTCGGAGCTCTCCGCGCATCGTTGTATCGGCTGGCGTCCAGCGCCACACAGCGCGCTTATCGCTGGGAATTCGGTGAGCATGGACGCGAGTTCGATGTGGCTGTCGACCCCGCAGATCACCACAACGACGTGTGGCTTATGATCCGCACCGCCTGTGCCGGAGGCGGCATTACCTTCGGAATGGAGGACACCTTCAAACCCTACGTCGAATCCGGACAGTTGGTCCCTCTCCTTCAGGACTATTGCCCTCCCTTTGCCGGCTTCTTTCTCTACTATCCCAGCCGGCGCAATATCGCTCCGAAGCTTCGAGCCCCGGTCGACCGCGTGAAGCGGTGGCGATAGCGCCCCATGACATCGTCGTGTCATCACAGTCGCTACCGGGCCCGGCCACTACGATGCGGAACGCCCGAGCGCTGAGGCTGGCTTGAAGCCGTGGCCGCATCGCGGATGGTCACTCACCTTCGTTACCCGCCTCATCGCGTCACTTGCGTCGAAGACAGCTAGCCAGCTTTCTGGCCCCAGCACCCTGAGATCCCGTCCGGATCCGGCCGCGTCGAGCATTGAAGTTCGTTCGCTACCTTGCGATTATCGTAAGGTAGCGAACGAAATGAACCGGCCGTTCCCATGCACGATCAGGCGGATACCAAAAATCTCTCCGTGGAAGCATGGACGAAGCGGTGTCACTTCGCAGGCTGAGCCCTCAACCGCCTTCATCGCGGCGCCCTCAGTTGAGCGGCCAGGTATTTCCGCACCACAGCACGACTAAGCATAGCGTTCAGTGCTTAGCGCGGGAAGCTCGAACGGAAAGCGCTAGCTAGGGTGCAAGGCGGACTCGCGTGTTCCGGGCGCGCCCCGTCACCTCAGCTACCGCGGTAATCGTTCGTACCGCTGCCGTGGCCTGGCGCTGGGAAAACGTATATTGACGGCAATACGGACGTATGTATTATAACGGCTATGACAAAGCACTCTCATCGTGAAGCTATTTTGGAAGCAGGTCGGACTGTGATGTTCCGCAAGGGATATGTCGGTTCAGGCGTGCGCGATATCGTCGCCGAAGCGGCCGTACCTCAGGGCTCCTTTACGAACCACTTTCGCTCGAAAGAGGAATTCACGAGAGAGGTGCTGGACAGGTATTTCGCCAGTCTGAAGGACGCAATGGCGGAGTCGCTTGGGGATAAGCGGCTAACCCCTTCACAACGGATCAACCGTTATCTCGATATTATTATCGGCCGCCTGGCTGAAGACGGTTTCCAAAGAGGCTGCTTGATCGGTGACTTTAGCCTTGAGGCCGCGCCCCAGAGTGATCTCCTGCGCGAGCGGCTGAGTGATATCTTTCCTGAATGGTCAGCTCCTTTTGCCGACTGCATTGCCGAAGGCCAGGCGTCCGGGGAAATCTCGGATGCGTTCGAGCCAAATGACTTGGCCGAGTTTCTGATCGCAGCGTGGGAAGGAGCAATATTGCGGATGAAGGTATCCCGCGACGTAGAGCCGTTGGAGCGCTTCAAAAGGATTGTTTTCGCTACTGTGCTTAAAAGGTGATCGTGATGAACGCTGATATCAGCCTGCCCCGACTGCCCGTCCTTGACTCTGAAATGGCCTTTCGTGAGGCGGGGCGAACGGACGCCCCCACCGTGCTTTTCTTCCACGGCAATCCCACCTCGTCATTCATCTGGCGAAATATAATTCCGCTTGTTGCTGATGTCGGTCATTGTATCGCGCCGGATCTGATCGGTTTCGGACAGTCCGGCAAGCCGGATATCACCTACCGGTTCGAAGACCATGTGAGATATCTCGACGCCTTTATAGAGAAGTTGGAGATCCGCTCGGCCTACGTCGTAGCGCAAGATTGGGGTACGGCGCTTGCCTTCCATCTTGCCGCCCGACGTCCTGACTTTATCAAGGGCATGGCCTTTATGGAGTTCACAAGACCCATCCCGACCTGGGAGGAGTTTTTGCGCGATCGGGCTGAGCGCGAAATCTTCCGCAAGTTTCGTACACCCGGCGAAGGCGAAAAGCTGATCCTAGAGGAGAATGCATTCGTAGAGGGCGTACTACCGGGAGCAACCGTCCGCGTCTATACCGAGGAGGAAATGGCGATCTATCGCTCACCATTCCAGACCCCTGCCTCCCGCAAACCAACGTGGCGTTTTCCGAACGAATTGCCGATCGCAGGCGAGCCAGCCGATGTCTACGCGATAATGGAGCGAGCGCATGAAGCCTTGTCGGCTTCGACCTATCCCAAGCTATTGTTTGCCGGAGATCCTGGTGCGCTTGTATCGCCTGAGGTGGCGGAGGAATTTGCTCGCAGACTGCACGACTGCCGCCTAGTGAAACTCGGATCGGGCCTTCATTACCTCCAGGAGGACCACCCGGAGATCATAGGCGAAACGGTTGCGGAGTTCATAGCCGAGGTTGAAGCCGCGACCGCTGCCCGTCTGGCTCCTGCCACTGCTTAGTTCAAGCGACTTGGATGATGGACACGAGCCGCTTGCGGTCAAACTTGAATATGCTCATGCGAGCGCAGGATCGTAGCAGGTGGCCTGCTGGCGCAGCCTCTCGGGCGCGCTCTCCGCCGGTCTAACTGCATCCAATCGCAGTCTGCACTCGAAGCAAAGCACGCCTCCGGGGCAGTCGGCCGCTCGGTCTTCCACGCTTCTGGCAGGGTACTATGCGCTCCGGCGAGCAACGTTCATCGTCTCGCGAGTGCTGCTCCGAAGATGCCCAATGCGCGAAACGGCCCCTCTATTTCCCGTCCGAGCGGGGTGAGCGCATACGCGGACTGATCCTCTACCGCAACCCGCTTGATCAGCCGTGCTGATTCAAGTTCACGCAAATTCTGCGTCAGCTCTTTGGCGCTGATCCCGTCGATCGCGGACAGGAGAGCGTTGTAGCGAAGCGGCCCGACCAACAGCAGCGAGCGTAAGATGTGGAGCTTCTAGCGCTCCCGATAGTGTTGATTGCCAGTCCGAGCGGACAGGTCGCCGCATCGGAGCGAACCTCTTGGTGCGTTGATCCGTCAGCGGGAGGCGGTGAAGTTAAGTCTTCTGTGAAATCGACGGAGTCTTCCATGCGGAGAAGCAATAACATCTCCAGCCAATATCGCTGCATCGCCCTGGATCATCTCGGCTTTAGCCTTTCGGACAAGCCGTCCGGTGTCTCGTACCTTCCTCAGTTCCACACGGCAAACTTCGCCCGCTTCGTAAACGGTCTCGATCTCAATGACGTAACGTTGATTGTACATGATTGGGGTGGTCCGATCGCTCTGAGCTGGGCTGTCGAGCATCCGGATCGCGTTCGTCGCACCATTGCCCTCAATAGCTGGTTTTTCGACATAAGTGACCGGCTCATGATGCGGCGCTTCAGTGCGATCGTCGGTAGTAAAGTGGCCCGCTGGCTTACGCGGCACTTCAATTTCTTTACTCGGGTCGTATTCAAGGGGTCCTTCGGCGACCGGTCGCTCCTTACCCGAGCCGTACACGCTCAGTTCTCGCGCCTTTTGCGGCCCCGTCTTCGCGTGAGCAGACCTGGATATTCCCACGAGCCATCCTCGGCGAAAATGATTGGGCCGCGCGGATCGGGGCGCGGAAATCGATACTAGCCGATCTTCCAGCGCTTCTTCTCTGGGGAATGAAAGACCCAGGCCTTGCTCCCGTGCTCCCGATCTGGCGGGAGGCTTTCCCCAAGAATAGGTGCGTCGAGTTCGCCGATGTGGGCCACAATGTCGCGGAGGAGGCAGGTGATCGCCTGGTTCAGCCCATTGAAGTCTTCCTTGAGGACCATCGGCTATGACCGTGGTTGCGCTGCTGGGCGGCAGTGGGCGCCTTGGTGGTCGCGTGCTCGATCTTCTATGTGCGCAGGGGTGCCAAATCCGGGCATTGATCCATAGGAGTCGAATATCGGGTCCAACCGTGCAAGTTACGCAGGTTCATGGCGATGTTCATGATCCCGCCGCTGTTGCTGAACTCCTCGACGGAGCGTCGATGGTCGTCTCGACGCTTGGTGCCGCAGGGTTGCCGACAATGGACGTCTGCTCTGCCGCCATGCGGAATCTGATGCCGGTGATGACCGAACGGTCCATTATGCGGATCGTGACCACCACCGGCTCTGCTGCGCAACTCGATTCAGAAGTCGGTCAGAAAAATGGCTGGCAGGCAACGAGGCGCGCGATGCTGATGCGCCACATGGCTCCGCTGATCCTGGACGGAGAGGAGCATATGCGATTGCTGCAACAGTCAGCACTCGACTGGACCACCCTCCGCCTGCCGATCATGAGCGTCGGGCAGTCCGATGCTGTCAAACTGTCCGATATGTGCGGGCCACCTGATGCAACTCTCGGGTACAATGTCGTCGCTCGAGAATTGACGAGAGAACTGTTTTCGGCATACTGGATTGGCGCTGCTCCGTTTGCTGTCGGAGC
>NZ_VIUA01000023.1:0-8830 GCF_007828395.1 Rhizobium sp. ERR 942 | reverse complement strand
CGATACGACAAGTTGCTCGCCAATTTCAGAGGCTTCGTCATCATCGCTGCCATAATCATTGGCTGCGATAGTTAAATCGTCACTACTGCCTAGAGGATTCGAGCCTTACGGCCCGCAAGCTCGGCCATGCCGTATTCGGCCTGTTCGCCAGCCCCGCCTATCTGGCACGGATGGGGCACCCCGAAAATCTCACCGACCTCGCGCGCCATGACATAGTCGACAAGGGCGGATTACCTGGACCTAAAAGCTGGAAGGTCGACGGACCGGGTGGCGCCGTCGAGGTCGACGTGGCGCCTCGGCTGTCGGTGAACGACCCCGCCGCGCTACGTATCGCACTTTTAGGCGGAGCGGGCATCGGTTGGTTACCGAGTTTCCTTGCGGCTCATGATGTCGACAATGGTCACCTCATTCGGCTCTTTCCCTATCACCACCGCGACAAGGCCGACATTCATGCCTTGTTTCGTGCGCGCAGAAGTCTCGCTCTCAACATCAAGGTGTTTGTGGACTATCTGGTGGAGCATTTCCTAGTTTGAGTGCGATCTACGACATTCAGGCGGATGCCTTTTCCAAATCTGGCGCGATAACGAACGGGAAAGCCTAAAAGCGGCGACAGCGAGCGTCATGGGCGCGGCCTCGATTGGGATGATGCGGAACTCGCATTGTGTTGATCCGATTTCGTTCTTCCCAGCAATGTCCCTCCGGGGTCAATGGGAGACAGCTCCCCGCCCGCTCGAACAGTTGGCCTGCATAATGTCTTCCGGCCGATGGTCGCGCTGCGCGACATGACGGTCTGCGGTCAACTGACGTCCGATAGCACCAGCTCTTCAAGGGATCGGAACCGACGACCCGACTTTCTCTGTCGCATACATGATATCTACGCCTTTGATTTTCATCGGCTATCGCTGCGGGCGACCACGGATCCCAGTGACTCGTTAAGCCAAATTTATGATAAGGCCATGCCTGTCCTGCTGCAGACGAAGGAAGAAACTGACATCTGGATGCGAGCGTCATGGGGCGAAGCAAAGCAACTCACTCGACCACCTTCCGAACGATGCGCTGATCATTCTGGCGCGTAAGCCCTAAGGGTCATCGATCGTTTCGAAGTCTGGCGAGCCGGGTGGAGCAAGACATTCCGCTGTGACCCGCCGGTCCTTAACTTGCGCTTCGTTCACTTCGCCTTCCGCTTCCTCAGCGGTTCATCCTTCAGTTCGATCCAGACGGGGGCGTGGTCGCTCGTGTGCTCCCAGCCGCGGACATGCTTGTCGACCTCCGCCTTCGTCAATCTTGCCGCCGGCTCGGAACTCAGCAGGAAATGATCGATCCGTAGCCCGGCGTCGCGGGCATAGGCGTTACGAAAATAATCCCAGAAGGTGTAGATGTGTTCGCCCGGATGCAGGTGGCGCAGAGCATCCGTCCAACCTTGGTCGACAAGGTTCTTGTAGGCCTCCCGGACTTCCACGCGAAACAATGCGTCGTCCGTCCAGCGTTCCGGCTTGTAGACGTCGATCTCCGTCGGCATGACGTTATAGTCGCCGGCGAGCACGACCGGAACTTCCAGTTCGAGCAGCTCGGCCGCATAGTCCTCCAGTCTCTTGAACCAGCGGAGCTTGTAGTCGAATTTCGGCCCAGGATACGGATTGCCGTTCGGGAGATAGAGCCCGCCGATGACGATCCCGTCAACGATGGCCTCGATGTAGCGGCTGTGCGCGTCTTCCGGATCGCCGGGCAGACCTTTTCTGGTGAGGTGAGGTTCCTGGCCCTTGGCAAGGATCGCGACGCCGTTCCATGACTTCTGTCCCTGCCAGACGGCACCATAGCCGGCGGCCTCGATGGCTTTGATCGGAAACTTCTCCTGCGGCGCCTTCAACTCCTGCAGACAGACGACGTCCGGCTCGGCCTCTTCAAGCCATCGGAGAAGAACCTCGAGCCGGCCGTTGACGCCGTTGACATTGTAGGTCGCGAGCTTCACGGCCTAGTCTCGGCCGATTCCCGCCTCGACCTTCTTGCGGGAATTCCCGGCGCTCTTCACGGCCTTCTTCACCGTGTCCTTTGACACGCCTTCCTTCTTCGCCTCGTAACGGACTTCATGATCCTGCCCGACTGCGACCTTGGCTCGATCCTGTGCTCTGCCTCGCGACGTGGTTGCCATTGTTCGTGCCCCTTATGGTTTCGGCCACCGGAAAACGGACGCCGATTCAAGAAGTTCCATACTCGTATGGTGCGGGAGATCCCTCAAATGAGCGCAGCATCAGGAAGCCGCTGGGCACCCGTTGACGCACCAACCTCGTCGCTTTTCTCTCTAAGGCAAGGTGAGAAGCGCTCGGTTCATATTGACAGAGACGCTCAATCCCCCGCTCGACCCGGAAGTCCTGTCAGATCCTGAGCCCATCCCAACGCGGACGAGCACCAGAGCTGCGAGCGGGGCTTCAGCTCCTGGCGCTGGTTCACCGTTCCCAGTCTAATCCCAACTCGCTCGGCATCTTCATCCTCTCCGGTCGTATAGATGGGCGATCCACAATCAGCACAGAAGAATTGCTGCCGGCGGCGACCGTTGTCGGCGGTCTTGACGTAAAGTCTGGGCGCGCCGGACGTAATCTGGAAGTGATCGCGTTGTGTGCTGACCGTCACTCGGTAAGCGGTTCCCGTCAATCTCTGGCAGTCGGTACAATGGCAGATCGGCACGTCTTGCGGGTCGACCTCGGCTTCATAAGTGATTTTTTCGCATTGGCATGCGCCATCGATATGCATGTCAGCTCTCCCTCCATTTTCACTATTTCGGACATAGAGGCTGCCCCTCACAAGTCGACATCCACTTCTGCCACTCTTGTGCCCCAACAGCAGCGTCTCCATTCCTGAACCTGTGTCGAACCACTAATTTCGCACGGTCGGACGGCTAAGCATTTCGCTCAGCTCACTGTTTGCCGCATCGGAAAGGTACGGTCAAAACATGCTGGCGACCTGTCTTAATCCCCAGTTCAGATGTTCTTGTCTTAAATGACTGGGCTGATCGCTTCGCGCGCTGATCAATCTTGCTGGCAATTACATCAAGCTTCGGAACTTGTTTCGCCGAACGTGAGACGCATTTCCGTGGCAGGCTTGAAACCAAGAGACGCATAAACCGGCTGGCCGGCTTCCGAAGCATGCAGCACGACAGCAGTACAGCCGACCGACCTGAGATGTTCGACGGCAAGCTGTGTCAGCAGGCGCGAAATACCCTGGCGGCGGTACGCAGGCTCTACGAAGACGCTCCATATATAGCCGCGCTTGTGCACATCTTGCCGAAGGACGTCCGGATAGGGGGAGAGATGAACTTGGCACGAGACGGACCCAGCAGCGGTCGCGCCGTCCAACGCGATGAATGTAGCAAGCTCGCGGCTCTGCCTACCCTCTTCGATGAAACGATGGACCTTCAACCGGGCATCGAAACAGATGTGATCCGGCGGAGTGCCGTAACTGTTCCAGATTGCCAGGTAATGCGTGATAAGGATATCATCATGCTCTGGCGTCGCCTTTAGGTATTCCATTGTTCGGCCTTTCTGTTGTGCCCCAACGTCAGCTTTCGACCGGCGAACGTCTGGCGGTCGGCGCCTCGACCATGGCGAGATAGGCGCCGGTCAGCATGACGATGATGCCAATGACATCGGAAACTGTAACCTGTTCAGAAAAGAACAGCGCGCCGAGCACAACGGCAATCACGGGAGATACGAAGGCATAGCTGCCCGCACGGGAGGCGCCGATATCCCGCAACAGCCGCATGTACGTCGTATACCCGACCAGCGAACCAAAGATCACAAGGAAGAACCAAGCCGTCCAGGCGCTCGTGCCCCAGTTTCCTGAAACAGCGGCCACAGCACCCGGCTCGAATATCAGTGCAGCGACCATCAGCGCGATGCCACCGACCAGCGTCGTGATACCGGCAACGAAAACCGCTGGATAGGATCGCAGCAACGGTCGCGCCAGCACCGAGCCGTAGCCATAGGTAAACGCCGCCGACGAGACCGCCAACCCGCCCCATAGGCTCGCACCATCGAATGCTTCCGATTTCGATCCGCTTCCGCCTGCCGCCGACGGCCAGAACAGAACCACCAATCCTGATACGCCGAGCGCGATTGCCAGGATCCGCCTGACGTCGAGCCTTTCCTCCCGTAACAACAAGGCGAAACACAAAAGAGCGATGGGTGTCAGCGACATCTCCAGAACCGCGGCCGTGCCGGTGTCGATATACTGCATGCCCCAGAACAGCGGCCCGTAGCACAGAGTGATCATCAATATGCTGACGGCGATGAAGCGTATGCCATCTTCGATCTTCAAGCCTGCAGCCTCGCCCTTGATCCAGCCATAAACAAGCAGCAACAACCCCGCCGCGGTGAAGCGCATTGCCGCAAAAAGCAACGGTGGAACGGCTTCGATGCCGGCCTTGCTCGCGATCCACGTGCTGCCCCAGATGACGCATAGCGTCAGAAAGCGGAGCTGATTCCTGTTCAAACGATAGGCCATGGGGTTTCCAATTCATGTAACGGATAAATATGCCATAGACCGTTACAACTAGCTCTTGCCCAAATCGTTCCGCGATCCGATATTCCCTATGATGACAAGACAGAAAAACATTGGCGAGATCAGCCTGCTCGGCGGCCACCCCGCACTCGACTTCGTCAACACGGTCGATAGCCGTGGCGAGCGATGGGGTCCGGAGTTCTTGAACAGCTACAGCGACCTGGTTTCCTGGGCTGGGCGCCTCGAGGTCATTGATGACGAAGAGCAACGCACCCTGCTTTCGCTGGCGACAAAGTCGCCTTCTGAAGCGGAGAGGGAGTTATTCCGTGCCAGGGAGCTGCGAAAGACCCTCCATCGAATTTTTTTGACCGAAGCTGGCGACGAGCCGGTTCGCATGAAAGACCTTGAGCTGCTCGACCAGGTCGCAAGGCGCGCGCAGGCGCAGCGCAGATTGGTCAACGTCGGTGAGGCGATCGAATGGCTGCAATCGCCCGCGGACCATCTGGACGCAATTTCAACTCGCGTCGGCTGGCTGGCCGCGGATTTGCTGACATCGCGACGGAATCGCCGCCCGATCCGGGCATGCGAAGGTCCGAACTGCGGTTGGCTTTTCCTCGACCACTCACGTAATGGTCATCGGCGCTGGTGCTCTGACAGGACGTGTGGATCACATGCCAGGGTGCGGAAGTTCCGGGCCGTGCGAGCTGAGTAAATGACGCGGCCACGGACAGCAAGGTTCACGCGCAAAAGGAGATAGGGCCATGTCGGTAGCTGCAACGACCTTTTCACAATCGTTTTTTCACGGTACCCGCGCCGATCTGCGGCCCGGGGACATGATCGCCGCCGGATACCCGTCCAATTTCGCCGCCGACACGCAGTTATCATGGGTATACTTCACAGGCACAATGGATGCGGCGATTTGGGGTGCTGAATTGGCTGCGGGTGAAAAACCAGGACGCATCTATGTCGTCGAGCCGACCGGCGCCTGGTTCGATGATCCGAACGTGACCGACAAGAAATTTCCGGGAAACCCAACTCTCTCCTATCGATCGAGGGACCCGTTGCGGGTGATCGGAGAGGTCGTGAACTGGCACGGTCATACGGCGGAACAGATCCGTCAGATGAAAGACGGGTTGGCGCGCTTAACGGCCGAAGGTGCTAACGTCATTATCGATTGACCGCTGTGGGATCGACGGTATTTCGGCGGCCGGTCGATCCCTTCCATTTCCATGCTTGCGGGGATGTCCGGCCTCGACATGATCATTGGAGCCGCGAACAGCACAGGTCTCAGGAGCGCCGAAAAAGAAGAACCAGAAGCAAGGCCCAGGGAAATATCCGCCCTCGATCATCTCGTCATCAACGTCACCAACGTAGAAGCGTCCGCCGCATGGTATGTGGAGGTCCTGGGGATGAAAAGGCTGGAGTACGGAACTGATCGAGATCGTCCTCGAACAGCTCTCTTGTTCGGCTCCGTGCTGATTGACACCTTGAACCCCGTTCCGAGTTCTTTGACTTCCATCTGGAATAAATCGACGACGCCGGGGACAACTTTGCCGTCAGCAAGCTCTTTCAGATAAGCATGTCTGGGCGGTTGGCGCTTTCCGAACCTTGCCCCGAACTCCGGCTTTTGCCGCGGCTTCGATCGCTGCTACCCCGGGACACCCCTTTGCCTACGCGCAATGCGCTATCAGACTATCACGCAAGGAACCTTCGCCTCTTCTGCAGGTTCCTCTTATGCAATCATAAAAAATGCGGTGGTACTGGGCATGGTCAAAATGGCAGGGCTCGAGACCGACCTGCTATCGTTATGCAGCACGTGCACAAGTTTGGGAATCGAACGCGCAGCGGGAACAATGATGGAACGGCTGAAGCGTCTTACGCAGGGAAAGTTGTCGCAAAGCGAACTGACAATGCTAAAAGGAATATACGAAATTGTAACGACACAAAGCTGGTTTGATGACACCGAATATAGCCGGGAAGGTTTCGCCGTCGGTTTGGTCGGATTATTTCGATACGGAATCGTCAAGCCCAACCAATTACAGAAAATTGCAATGTTATGGGCATACACCGAATTCTCCAAGGATATGCCCAACGCCCAACGGCTCAAGTTGAAATCGCTCCATAGCGGATGTAGCGTCCCGGAGTAGCGCTCCGCGATCGAGCTTGGGACGCCAAACTAACTTTGCGCAAGACGCGACGCTATTACTTCCCAGTTGGCAGGCTTGGTGAAAATCGGCGTCGAACGGAAAAATGCTGGTACGGACCGATCATCGTAACCCGTAACAAACGCAAACGGTATGTGCTTCATTTTCAGAAAAGCCGCCACGGGGAAAATTGTCTGTCCACGCAGATTGATGTCAAGAAGCGCCGCATCGAGACTGGCCCCGGCGCCTTCGATGGCCTCGAATGCATCCTTAACGGTGCTAACCGGGCCGACAATTTCCGCCCCCATTCGAGCCAGGGTATCGGCGGCGTCCACCGCAATGATTTCCTCGTCTTCAACGATAAGGAAACGGCACCCGCCGACAGCCTTGTTCGAGAAGCGCTCCTTAGCCGCGGTCAGGCAAACTGCTTCCAGTTTGTCGGGAATGACCACACCTTTGCGGTACATCCGCACGACATATCGAGCGAATTCGTCGCGCTTCTCGGCGTGCGCGGTGAACCACGGTTCGGAGCTCACCCGCTCAAATACGTCCCGGACGATCTTGAGATCTTGCGAGCCTAAAATGTCACGTGACAAATCACGAAATACCACTCGCGCGTTTCCTTATATCTGAGGCATTCACGCCCAAGTACAGTTTCATGTCTCACTTCATGAATCAACGCTAAAATAAGAGTCATCTGAACTTTGTGTCGTCATACGACATTTTATCGTGCCCAATATAGCAAACCAATCTTGGCTGGCACATCTTGGCCTCGCATCGCGCCGGCGCGCACATGTCCTTAGTCTGGAAATCATCATCCAATTCTGCTCCCTCTCGTTGTCCATTCGACGCGTGGCGAAAAAAGATCGGTGGAATCAGGCAAATAGGGCCGGGCTTACGAAGCGTACAAGACGACGCCGTTTTCAATGTTCGCAGAGGCGCTCAAGCTTGAAAACAGATGCGCTCGTCGCCCATGAAGTGTCACAAAGACAAAGCCCGCGCGAGGCGGGCTGAGCATTGCTTTGGCTACGTACGAGCGTCGGGCTTATTCGTCCGCTTTGGCCTTGCCTGCCTTTGGACCGACCTTCGCCCGTGGGACCTTGGCGGGAGCGGACTTGACCGTCTTGGACTGCGCCTTTGCGGCGTTCAAAACCGCGGCGCGGCGGGCGCGATTTTCCTCAAGCGCTTTCTGGAAATCGAGATCATGCTCAGCATGCTGGGCGAGATCATCGAGAAACTCGGCGACTTGTCCTACGGTTTCGACGACAACGTAGCTCAACCCGTTGCCGGTGCTGAGCGCGTCGCGGCCAACGCTCACGCCAAAACCGCCTGGGACTCGCTGAAACCATGTGGACCGCCATTTCCTGAAGCCGGCAGGATCACGCTCATACTCTTCCAAATAGTTCTTCTGCTCGGCGACCCGGAGACGAAACGTCTCGACGACGTTCCGTGCACCTCCCTTGGGTTTGTCCGCCTTCCTGGCGGACCATTTCTCAATAAAATTCGTCACAACCATATGCTCCATGGTTTTGAGATGCAGTGTTGAAAGACCCTGCATCTCCCAACGGGGACCAGCCTAGTCCATCATCCATGGCAGTGACAGATCAATCATTCGCACCCGCATCCTTGATTTTTGCGGATTGGCTCGTCCGCAAAGTGATCACGACAGCATTCTTCTCCGAAATTCGACTTTCCCGGTTGCTGGCGGAGGCTTTTGCTATATCTCCTCCGAGAGGGTGAATGCGCCCGTCGCCACGAAGGAGGAGCTGCATGCCAGGAAAAGGATGGGTGATCGGCTTCGCGGATCAGTCGAAGCGGCAGTGTCGTGAGCAGCTCCGGCAAAACATCGCCAGAGCAGTCGATGAGCTCCTCGAAGACGGGTGGGAGCCCGAGTGCATAGCAGAATCCCTGCTGGAACTCGCGGATGATTATATGGACACCGTCATCGGCGGCGCGGTCCACACCGCAACACGGCGAACCCATTAGGGTCGTCGTGACGTCGATTAGCAGTGGGTATGCACGATCCGGCAGCGCTGGGCGCTTCTCTTGAGGCATTTGACGCTTTAGATTTGTGCGACCGTTTTCGTTAGATGGCCCATGACGTCTCAGCTGGACATGTTTTCGGAGAATGCGCAGGCCGTTCGCAAATCGTCGGCACCCAGCCTGCGCGTCCGGCAGGCCGGATCATCGCC
>NZ_VIUA01000022.1:0-9104 GCF_007828395.1 Rhizobium sp. ERR 942 | reverse complement strand
ACCCTGCGGGTGCCCTTCGAGCAGATTGCTGCGAATGCGCTCGATTTATTGGGAAGCGACGCAATATCGCCAGATGACCGTATTCGGGTATCGGCTCCGACGCTCATACCCAGGAAGTCGACGCGATCTGTTACACTGTAAGCTCTTGAAGAGAGTTGAAACCAGAGTCCGCTGCCTCGGATTCTCTAAGCGGTTGTAACTTCTCTGCTTCAATGTAAAGGGATGGTTCGCGACATATAGGTTCCGTTATCGCTCGACGGCAACACATTTCACCTCAGCCAGAAGTCCCGGGTGGGCGAGCTCGGAGACACCCGTCCGAGTCCACGCATAGGTTCCCTTCGGAAACAGCTCGTTTTTAACAGTCCGGAACACGTCCATGTGCTTGGACATTTCGCCGTGATAGATCTCCTGCATCCTTTTTCTTAAAAGCTTTCGGCGCGCCCATGCATTTCAAAGCTTACGCTCATTCCTCGTCCTGCCACCTGCGCAGATTCGTTTGGTCGTGATAGCCCATGCGGTCGGGCGTGGTGATGAATTCCACGGTCGTGCCCCATGGCATGCGGCAATAGCAGACCTTGTTTCCAGGACCTTTTTCGGTTGCGTAGGGAATAGCGCGTGGCGCGGTAAGAGACGTGCCACCGGCCTTTTCGAAGCGCTCGACCGATGCGTCGATATCGTCGGTGTAGACACCAAAGTGCGTAATGCCGAAGTCGCTCGCCCGAACCGGCTGGGCTTGTTCGGGGCCATGCATTTCGAAGAGTTCAATGTCCGGTCCGGTTCCGATCTTGACCATCGCCTGCGCACGCACAACCGTTCCAGGGAGAGCGCCAGTGGCCCGCTCGAATTCGGGTCCTTGCCGCGGTGGGTCCTGCGGTCCAAAGGACTGATAGATTACTTGACCGCCAAATGCTTCCACCAGGAACGATTTTGCTGCTTCGATGTCAGGCACCGTGATGCCGATGTGATTGACGCCGCGAACTTTAGGTGCAGTCATGATAGTCTTCCTTTCTCATTTATTCGATCGAACGCGATCGGGCGCAACTCGCCCGCAATGGCGCCATCCCCCGCCTCACGGCGGGGCGACCGCAGTTTTCAATTGGCCTTGAGAAAATCGATCAGAGCGGCCGCCACTTCATGCGGCCGCTCGTCCGCGACATAGTGGCTGCACCGCTCAATCGAGCCGCCCGTCACATTGCTGGCGAACTCCTTGAGCATCGAGACCATATGCGCACCGAAGCGCTGCTCGCCCCCGAGACCCAGTACCGGTATCTCGAGCGGCTGCTTTTTGTACTCCAGCGCGGCCGCATGGTCAGCGGTGAGGGTGCGATACCACTCCATGCTAGCTCGCGTGCGGCCCGGGAGAGCCATCGCCTTGGCGTAGATCTCGACGTCCTCCGGATTGAAGGCACTGTGATCGTAGAACCGCTCCGCCATAAAGGCCGAAACATAGTCATATTCACGGCCATGAATCAGGCGCTCGGGTAGATCCCGGTTCATATGGAAGCTAAAGTGCCAGATCCTCGCTGTCATCGCCTCCCATTGTGTCCAGCCGGGAAGGGGAACGTCGAGGACGGCCAGGTGGGTAACAGCCTCTCGATAGATTGCGGCCAGCCGCAACGCCACCATTCCGCCAATGTCATGGCCGCACACGGCGTAGCGTTCATGCCCAAGTGCAACCATGACCTCGTGCGCGTCCCGCGCCATCGTCGCCTTGTCATAGCCGTCAAGCGGGCAGTCGGAAAAACCCGCGCCGCGCAGATCCATGGCCACGACGCTGAAATGCTCGGCCAGCAGCGGCATCACGTGATGCCATTCCCACCACGTTTCCGGCCAGCCGTGAAGCAGAAGGATCGGTGAACCGGAGCCTCCCGTGACGGCGTTGATCTTGATGCTGTTCACTGGCACCAGCTGCTGGGTAAACCCCTTCAAAGTTGCGATCATGATCCCTTTCCAATCGAGGTTGACATTCAAACAGAGCTTGCGGCCAGCGCTCAGGGCTGGTCGAAATCGGTCGCGATCGTGATGTCGCGCCAGGCGTCGATATCGCGGCGGAAGGAAGCCAGCTTGCGCTCAGCGATCGAATGCGCGATCGGGCCGAGCGGCAGATGAAGCGGAGCGTTGTCAGCATCGACTGCCTGCAGGATCACCGCGATCGCATTGTCGGGATCGCCCGCCTGATTGCCGTTGTTGGTTTCGCGATAGTGCTTGCGCGAGCTCGCGGCGTATTCCAGCATCTCCTTGGCCGCTATGGTGATCGAACGACCAAGGAAATCGGTGCGAAACGGACCAGGCTCGACGATCAGCACGCGGATGCCGAACGGCTTCAGCTCGTCAGCGAGCGCTTCGGAAATCCCTTCCACGGCGAACTTGGCGGCATTGTAATATCCGCCACCGCCGCTGCCGGCGATGCCTGCGCCGGACGACATGTTGACGATCGTTCCGCCCGAACGTCGCAGGACAGGCAGAGCGGCTCTGGTGGTTTCGATCAGCCCGAACACGTTCACCTCGAACATCGGCCGATATTCTTCGGGCGTACCTTCCTCGATCGCGCCGAACAGACCGTAGCCGGCATTGTTCACGAGCACGTCAAAACCGCCGAATGTCTCGACCGCGTTCGCGACCGCTGCCTTGGCTGCCGCCGCATCCGTCACGTCAAGCGGCAAGGTGATCATGCGGCCGGCAAAAGGCTCAGCCATTTCTCCAATCGTTTTGACATTGCGGGCCGTCGCGATGACCCGATCGCCGCGCTGTGCCGCAGCAAGCGCGAGCCGCTGGCCAAAGCCGCTTGAACAGCCTGTGATGAGCCAAGTCTTCATTGGTTTGTCTCCGCGTTGGTTTCAGGTAACGCCAAGCTATCGACGCCACGAACCGTCATATCGGCCATGATCGACCAATCCTTTTCGCCGAGGCCCGCCAAAACGGCTTTGTCGAGCCCCTCGCGGATAGCTTCGAGCATCGGGAGCGTGCGTCCGATCTCGTTGCTGGCCTCAGTTGCCAGGCGGATGTCCTTGAGTGCGAGCTTGGCCTTAAAGCCGGGCTCGAAGCACCGTTCCGTGATCTGCGTGCTGTAGCTCTCATAGGCGCGGCCCGAGAACAGGGTGCCCAGGATGAGTTCAAAGAAATCCGCGCTGTCGAGGCCGACGCTCTCGGTCAGCACGACACCCTCCGCCATCGCCTCGATAGCCATGGCGATCATCATGTTGCAGGCGAGCTTCGCCGCATTCGCGCGAGCGGGGTTCTCCCCCAACTTCCAGACCTTTTTGCCGAGGGGAGCGAGCAGCGGCTCGATCGCGGCAATTGCATCGGCCTTCCCGGCCGCCAGGATGTTAAGCTGGCCACTCGCCGCTACGTTCGGTCGTCCGAGAACCGGTGCGGACACATAGCCAATGCCCGCCTCTTCGTGCAGCAGCTCCAGTTCTCGCGCGAAAGCGACCGAGATCGTTGATGTGACAACATGGGTGGTCAGCCCTGGTTGCGCGCTTGCGAGCAGGCCGGCATCGAGGATCACCTCTCGAATGGCAGCGTCGTCGGATAGCATCGTAAAGACTGCATCAGCCTGGAATGCATCCGCCGCGAATTCGACAAGCGTCACCCCGGGGACACTATCCCGGGCGACCTTGCTACGGTTCCAGGCCCAAACGTCATGGCCTGCCTTCACTAGGTTCAGGGCCATTGCCGAGCCCATACTGCCGAGACCGATAAATCCGATCTGCATGTTCTATCTCCTGTTGTTCGGATGAGAGCTGGCGCAGGGTCGGACCCAGCCGCCGGGCGATCGTCAGACCGAGACCTGCGCCAATGAGTTGGCCGATCGCGATGCCGAAACCACAGGAGTGGCTTCGGCGCATGGGTCACGAAACATCCGCAGCCCTGAGCCTGAACATCAAGGCATCGGCATCATTTGCTCGCCGCTTCGGCGATGACGTCGGCGACTTCGCGCGGGTACGAGATATAAACCGCATGGCTGGCACCGGGCACCTCGGTGACCTTCGCACTTGCCCGCTTGTACAGGGATCGCTCCGCCTCGACGGCGACAGCCATGTCCAGCCCGGCCACGATGCCGTAGCTCGGCTTGGTCTTCCAGGCCGCGTGTTGCGTCTTGGTTCCGAGGATCTTCGCTGATACCGGCACCTGCGAGTTAGCCATGAAATCCGTCTCGGCCTTGGAGAGGTCAGCGGCGAATCCCAGCCGGAACTTCGCTGGATCGAACAGCAGGAAACCGTCTGACGTCGACTTGAACGCGTCCGCGGTCGGACTCGGCCACTTCTCAAACAGATCGCCTACGCTCTCGCCAACATCCGGGACGATGGCCGCGACATAGACAAGTGCCGAAACCTTTGGGTCGACGCCGGCTTCGGTGATGATTTGACCACCATAGCTGTGGCCAACGAGGACGATCGGCCCATTTTGCTGCTCGATAGCGCGGTGAACCGCCTGAACATCGTCCGCCAGCGAAGTATTCGGTTCCTGGACGACCGTGACTTTCAAGCCTTTGGCCACCAGGCGCTCATAAACGCCCCTCCAGCCGCTGCCATCGACCAACGCGCCATGGACCAAAATCACATTTTGGGCCGGTTGCGCGAAAGCGGACGGCGCGCCGAACACCACTGCAAGAGCCGCAGCACCGAGATAGAGAGACTTGAGGGACATTTGCCGTTCCTTCCGAAGGACATGAGGTGATACACGAGAGATGGGCCGATGGGCCGATGGTGGGAATCTAGGTGCTTAGATTTGTTCTTTAAGTGACAAAAATGTATTCTCGGCGTTCAGTTTTGTAAGGGTGCCGCGATGGAATGGAGTGACGTCAAAATCTTTCTTGCGGTTGCGCGATCCGGCACGCTCGGCGGCGCGGCGCGTTCTCTTCAGACAAGCCATCCGACCGTCGGCAGGCGCCTGCGCGCACTTGAGCAGGCGATCGGCCACACGCTCTTCCAGCGGACCGCGGACGGTCTTGTCCTGACCGAAGAGGGCCACGGGATCATCGCGCTGGCGGAGCAGATGGAAGAAGGCGCGCTGGCCATGGAACGCCGGCTTGCGGGGCAGGAGCAGAATCTCAAAGGCAGTCTGCGCGTTTCATCAGCCGACTGGTTCGGGGCCTACGTGCTGCCTCCCATACTGGCGGATTTCTCGAACGCCTATCCCAATGTCGATGTCGAGATCCTGACCGGCACGCGCCTGTTCAACCTCGCCCAGCGCGAGGCCGACGTCGCTTTTCGTATCGTCCCGTTCAACACCGCCGATGTCGTTCAGCGGCGCCTCTTCAGGCTTGAATACGGCGTCTACATCGCCGAGGAATCACCTGATCCTAAATATGGCGATGGGGCTGGCTTCCGGCTGATCACCCACGATACGTCGACAGGGCAGTTTCCCGATATCGCTTGGCTCACCGAGAGCTTCCCCAACGCGAGACCGGTCCTGCGATCGAACAACCGTAACGTCCAGGGCCGCATGTGTCGGCAAGGCGTCGGGATCGCCGTCCTGCCCCGCGTGGTCGGCGATCAAATCGCGGGTATCCGCAGACTGGAACTGCCGATGCCGCCGCCGGCGCGAGACATCTGGATGGGATATCACCGGGACCTACGACGTCTTCAGCGTCTTCGTGCGTTCATCTCGACGGTATCGAACCATCTCGTGAGCGCGACCGCATGATGAGCAGCCCGGAGATGATTCAAGACTGCTCGAAAATAGGCCGATCGGTCGCCGCTTGCGATTGAGTTAGCCGCGCCTGTCTACGAAATGGTGCGACCGACGCCCGGTTCGACCTCGAGTTCGACTTTGAAACGCGTGCCGCCGAGCTAGGCTGCAGTGGGTGTCGAAGCCATTGCGGTATCGTCGTATCGTTCTGTCCGTGTACAAGCAAGCCGCGGAATATCTTTGCTGGCTGGAGGTATCGTCTACGGCGGCAGGAGCCCGCCAAATGAAACCACGAGGCAAGGGACCACCATAGTGGAGGTGGAGCGGGCAGCCCGGCGTCTTATAGCCACGGTCTTCGGCCTGCTACTTATTGAGCTCTCGTCGCCACTGTCCTCTGGTCTGACCGTTCGCGGACAGATTTCCGCTGCACGAGGATGATACCCGCCACCGTCATGCCGCCACCAATAAGATGGTAGACATACAAGGTCTCGCCGAGAAAGATGGCCGCAACGATGGCGGTAAGTATCGGGATCAGGTTCATGAAGATCGCCGTGCGGGCCGCGCCGAGATGCTTTACCGCCGACATCCAAACGAATGGCGCAAGGATTGAACCGGGGATTGCCGCGTAAAGCACCATGGCCGTATTTGACAGGTTCAAACCGGATGGGGCCGACAGCAGATAGCTTGGGACGAGCAGCACGACCGCGGCACCGATCTGCACATAAATCGACGTCCAGGTGGCAAGCGGAATGGCCCAGCGTCTCAGAAGAATGCCGTAAGCGGCATAAGCCAGAACCGCGACCAGCATCATCGCATCGCCGCGCCCCACTCCCTCCGACAGAAGCCTCGATGGATCGCCGTGGCTGAGAACGACAAAGATGCCGGACAAGGAAACAACGCCACCGATCACCGCAAGGCTGGAGGGCCTCTCATGGAAGAAAACTGCGCCGAGGATCAACGTCAGCAGCGGCACGAGCGAGAGCATGATGGCCATGTTGGTGGCCGTGGTGAATCCGGCGGCGTAATATCCGAGGCCCTGGCATGCAGCCATGCCCAGCAGGCCGAGCAGGATGAGCTTGGGCAAGTGGGACGCGATTGTCCGACGCTGGCGCCAGGCATCCCGTCCGACCAGCGGCGTCAAGATGACGAATGCGATGAACCAGCGCTCGAACGCAATAGTGCCGGGCGCAATGGTGCCTGCGGCCAGCTTGCTGACGATGGTATTCCCCACCCAGATGAGGACTGCCAGCAACGAGAAGAGCAGATATTTGATAGGCATTTCGAGCCTCCTTGTTCGTATCGGCTCCTGCCTAGCAAAAGTCTTTCTTGCGATATATAGCGATAAAAGGACATTGAGTTACGACGATAGGACGAAGGATGAAGACTGTCATTCCTGTCGGCAAAGATCCGGCGCCTCTGTCATTCCGCACGGAAAGCTATGGGGCCGGTGCCGTCTTTGAGGAGAAAAGGCAACCCTGGTGCAAGGTCGGTTATGCTGTCAGCGGCGTAATGGAAGCGCGGGTTGAGGGAAGGCGTTTTCTCTGTCCGCCTCATTACGCAACATGGATACCCGCTAACGCGTTACACGCCTGCCATAACCGTGAAAACGTTAAATTCGTCTCGATTTATATCGACCGCGATCTCTGCGTCGGCATGCCCGAAACAGCCTGCACGCTCGAGCTCAGCCCACTCATCAAGGCGATCCTTGCTGATTTTGCCATACGTGGGATAACGGTGCCGGAGACGGATGCGGATCGGCGGCTTGCATTCGTCCTGATCGATCAGTTGCTGAACGCGCCAAGGCGCGAGAGCTTCCTGCCCGTCTCGGGCGACGATCTGCTGCAGCCGCTGATCGACGCGCTGCAGGCGGATCCGAGCGACCGCCGCTCCCTATCAGAATGGGCACGATCTCTTCAAACCACGGAAAAAACCCTATCACGCCGCTTCAGCGGACATCTCGGCATATCGTTCAACGAATGGCGACAAAGGCTGAAGCTGATTGCTTCGCTGTCACTGATCGAAGACGGCAGATCAGTGCAATCTGTCGCAAAGATCCTAGGATATAACAGTTCTTCCGCGTTCATCACTATGTTCCGGCGACAGACCGGAACGAGCCCAATGAATTTGCGACCTACGCTATACAGGAAGATCAGCGCTGATCGCCGCAATGCACTTGGCTCTTGAGCGGAATCGAACCCGCGGCCTCATTTGAGGTCCGGGACCTTCTGCCGCAAATACAGCGACTTAGAGCAGAAATAGAATGCATCCAACCGAAATTACTGATGAGTTTCGCTTAAGGGTTCAGCGCCTGATTGAGGTCATGTAATCCGACCATCAGCATCATGGGGTCGGACGGAGAAGACAGAAAGCCCACGGCCTCATAGAAGGCTCGTGCGTCATCTGAAATCGCATGAACCAGCATGCCTCGGATGCCAAGTACTTCAGCGGCATTGAGCAGGCGCAGGCCCGCATCGCGCACTAATGCCCTGCCGAGACCACGCCCCTGGTAGGACTGATCAATGGCGAGGCGACCAAGCACAGCGACCGGAATTGGATCTGGCATATTGCGCCGAAAACGGCCAGGCGCTTCCGGCTGTTTGACAGCGCCGGAAGCGAGCGCGTAATAGGCAATGACGCGGCTCTCCTCGCACACGACGAAGGTCCGCGATGCGCCGCTCGTTTGATTAGAACGCGCGCGACGTCGCAACCAGTCGTCCAACTCAAGGACACCGGAATTAAACTCGGCCAGCTGGTGATGATCGGCCAGGGGTGCCGGTGCGCTGAGGGTCACGCCTCATCCCACGGTGCTTTGGTCGACATGGTGCGTGCTAAACGCTCATTGGGCTGCGTGGGTGCATCGAGCCGAGCAAGATATTCAGCATAGATTTCGGGACTTACCGTGAAGATAGTGCGGTCGAGCAGCACTTCCTCTGCTCGGCGCTCGGACGCCTCCAGCATGAAATCCGTTCGCGTTTTACCAAGCAACTCAGCGGCGCGATCAATCAAGTTGCGGGTCGCAGGCTTGATCCGCATATTCAGCGGCACGCTTGCGTCCGGGCTTTTGCTTGTATGTGAGTTCGGCATTGGAAACTCCTTTTGCCCCCATATAGCGTAACGACAATATCTTTACAAGGCTCGTATAGATATTGTCGTTACATATTTCGCGCAATCCAATTTTCGCGGCGCTTAATGCGCTAAGCGATTGAAAACCGGTCTCTTAATTAAGCGGAGCGTTGTTGTCAAAGCTGGATAGGGCTGCGACGTGGTCAGCCGGTTAGAAACGCGACAACAGGGTCTTCTTGTTCTGACGATCAGCCCCCGGTCCGACCGGCTGGGCCGGGTTGAAAGGGCGGAGCGGGGGCGGGTAATGAAGCTCCCCTTCGGCTTTAGATCCCATGAGGAGTGAACAGCGGCCGCCGCTCTGGCAGAGTGAGGTTGCATCAAAACACTCGCTCAGGAGGAGCAGTTTA
>NZ_VIUA01000021.1:0-13029 GCF_007828395.1 Rhizobium sp. ERR 942 | reverse complement strand
CGATACGACAAGTTGCTCGCCAATTTCAGAGGCTTCGTCATCATCGCTGCCATAATCATTGGCTGCGATAGTTAAATCGTCACTACTGCCTAGAGCAATTACAGGAAAAGTGTGTAGCGGTCTTTCGCCCGCAATTGCGTGAAAAGATAGGGCGGTTCAGGGATTCCGCGAAAAGCTGAACCGCTCTAGGAAGCTGATCAACGGGCGGTTCAAGCCTCTTCCGGCGGTCTCGTTCGGGGAAGAACATCGGCTGGAATTCGCAGTGTAATCTTCAATCCCGCCGGATCCCAATCACGACTGATTGCACCTTGGAGGGATGCAATCGTCGCGCGCTCGAGCTGGGAGCCGAAGCCGCCCGGCCCCTCGGGTTGGTTGACCGATGGACCACCTATTTCAGTCCAGGTCAAAACAAAATCCGGATCGTACCGCACTTCGATCTCAATACGGCCCGCCGGCGCGGAGAGCGCGCCGTATTTCACTGCATTCGTTGAGAATTCGTGGAGCAGAAGCGCGAGCGATGTCAGCGTCGTTCCGCAGACTGGCACATCCTGGCCGCGAATGGAGGCCCGTTCGATGTCGGCGCCTTGGTGGGCGGCGAAAAGGGCTTTAACGAGTGTAAATAGCGACGTCTCGCGAAACTGAACGGCGGTGAGGCCGATGTCTGGCAGCGTCAGTTCATAGGCGATCGCCAAGGTACTTACCCTTGCACGGATGTCGCTCGTTAGTTCCTTGACGGTTGTTGCCGTGCGCTCGCTTACTCCAATGACCGCACTCATGATGGCGAAGATATTCTTGATGCGGTGGCTCATTTCCCGCAGCAACAGCATCTGGCGTTGGGCCGCATGCTTGCGTTCGGAAATGTCGCGCGCGATTTTTGATGCACCGACAATGGCGCCGCTGCTGTCGCGAACGGGCGAAACCGTCAGGGAGATGTCGAGCGGACTTCCATCCTTGTGGCGACGGACGGTCTCATAGTGCTCTATTCGCTTTCCCTCGCGGATGCTGGCGAGAATCGTGTCTTCTTCATGCCGGCGATCTTCCGGGATGATGATGGTGATATGCTGTCCGACCGCCTCTTCTGCGCTGAAGCCGAAAAGCCGTTCGGCGCCGCTGTTCCAACTGGTAATGAAGCCATCAAGGGATTTGCTGACGATCGCGTCATCCGAACTTTCGACGATGGCTGCAAGCAGAGCTTGAGCTGAGGGAGTATCGCCGCCGCCCCGTGGAGTCGCAACAGCGGAGGGTATCGATATGGATATTCTTGGTGCTCTATAAGGGGTATCTGTTGACGGCGTGGACCGATCAGTCTTCCCAGGCATCTCCACCTCCCATTTTTCGGCAGAAAAGGTCACATGCCGTTGCCGATGCTCCTGTGGCGCCTATGTAGAAGTCATGCCAGCGAGATTTTATCTCGCAGATGATATTTGTGCTCCGCATTCCTGAGCCGATATCATTTAAGTAAAGCCTTCAGCTCTTCAGCCGAAGGGCGCTGCCGCATTTCAGGGACGGTAATAGCTACTGGCTTATAGGCGTCATCCAACGAGCGACCGCGTAGTGTAAAATAGGCCAAATTGCGAGCTTTGCCACAAAATCCGCTCTTCTGTCTGCTAGCGTACATTCCTTGTGACGCAGCTCCAAGAAGAGTAGCTTCTTTCATGTTGCCCGGCTGCAGCTCAGACGGCAAGGCGTGCATGCCATGCTCTTGCCTAACCAGGAGGAAGCGCTGTCATGCCAGCCCCCCACCAGTCCAATATGCAAAACAAACTGCTCTCCGTTCTTCCGTCGGCGGATTATGAACAGATTGCGCAAGAGCTTGAATATGTGGCGCTTCCGCGCGGCACGCTCATCGGAAAAGCCGGCCAGTCGATCGACTATGTTTATTTTCTGACATCCGGCATCGGATCAATCGTCGCCGTGACACCGGAAGGCCGCCGCGCCGAGGCGGGCGTGTTCGGCTTTGATGGCTATGTGCCGACATCGGCCGTTGCTGGCACCGAATTTAATGCTCATGATGTTATTGTGCAGCTCGAAGCGGAATCCTATCGGATGAACTATGGATCGTTTCGTCATTTCATGGATCGGAATCGAAATTTCAACAAACTTATAATCCGTTCCATCGAGGCCTTCGCCGTCCAATTGGCCTACACCGCTATTTCCAACGCTCTTCATGACGTGAACGAGAGATTGGCGCGATGGCTGCTGATGTGCCACGACCGAGTATCGGGCAACGAGATAGCGCTGACGCATGAATTCATATCCCTAATGCTTGCGGTGCGGCGACCAAGCGTCACCACCTCGCTGCATATTCTCGAAGGCAATCGCTTCATCACAGCGGAGCGCGGCAGCATCACCATTCGAAATCGAGCCGCTCTCGAGGAGTTTGCCCATGACGCCTACGGCAAGCCGGAAGAGGAATATCGGCGTTTGATGAAGGATCTCTTTTGATCGCGGCGGCAATGGCGCCAGTGGTGCTGGCGGTGGACAAGTGCTGAAGGAGCCTGCATGACACGCTACTTCTTTCATATTCGCCGAAATGGCGAAACCGTCCGCGATGGCGAAGGCGATGAATTTGCCACCATCGATGATGCGCGTTCGAGTGCAATAAAGGCAGTGCGGGAACTCGTCGCCGCGCGGATCAAGAATGGCCAGATGGTCCCCGATGAGCATATCGAGGTTCACGACGAGACCGGTAAGCTGCAGTTCTCGGTTTCATTTCATGCGGTCGTTCGCGACCATTTGAAATAGCGCTCCGTCAGAAATCACCGATAAGGCGACGATATTCCTCTTCCGGCTTGCCATAGGAGCCGCCAGTAAATTCTTCAAGTCCTCTTCTGTCGCGGATCGTAATGCGGCCACGCTCGGCCCTGATGAGCTTCCTTCCCTCAAGAACGTGCAGGGCCGTCGTGATGCTCGGCCTTCTGACACTCAGCATCGCGGCGATGAAGTCATGTGTTAAAGCAATCTCGTCGCCATCCACCCGGTCATGGCACATGAGCAGCCAGCGGGCGAGCCGTTCGTCTACCTGATAGTTTGCGTTGCAAAGGGCCGTATAGGAAATCTGTGTCGCAAAGGTCTGAATGAAACGCGCCAAAAGGTTGGAGAAAACCGGATTTTCCGGCAATGCTGCAAGGAGCGCATGCAGCGGCATCCGTACGCCCTGACCGTCCATTTGCATGAAGACCTCGTGGATGCTGATCGTCCCACCGACGCCGGCCGGCATTGGCAAAAAACCTTCGCGCCCCACCATGCCGGCTTCGGTGCGCTGGCCGTCAGGCGAAATGGCAACGACGGAGCTAATTCCACTTGAAAGGAAATAGACATCGTCGATCAGGCAATCGGCTCCGGCAATGTTGAAGCCGCGCTCGAGATCGATCTGCTCCAACTGCTTGCCGATGCTGCGAAATTCATCTGCGGGCAGGCGAGCGAGAAGCCGGTTCGTTGTCATTAAACGTTCTAGGTCGAGCATGGCTCTCGCGAAAGATCGAGCATGGGAATTGGGTCCTCGCCGGCCTGCCCTTAGCTTTGTGGGCGGATCATGATTCTATAGCACCCTGATGTTGGGGATGATTTTGCGTACGCTGGCGGACGTTCGTCGTGCACCAAGTTCCATGGCTGTTTCCGAGCGAGCGTTATCTTGGCGAATGAAGCGATCGGAGGAGGGTAGACCCTTAGGTTGGAAAGGGCGACCCTAGCGAGAATGGTGAAGGATGGCGCTGGACTGAATGACGAGTACGGCTACGATCCCGACACGTTGCTTGCCTTGCGTTTCTCCCACACTCATCGGGATGCATGCGTTCGCCGCGGCCAACGTTCGTTGACAGAAGTCATCGGCAAGTATCACGTCTCGCCCGGCGCATTTTTCGCAACCCTCGCCGCTCACGAAGTTTGTCGCATGAGGTAAACTCGTGATGGCTGCAGATGGTAGCCAAAGAGGAACATTCTGATGGCTGTGCAATTTTTCTTTCAGTTCGTAAGAACTAAAATGCAAAGGAGAATGCTATGAGAACGAGACTCATCGTTTCAGCGGTTGCCGCCTTTGGCCTTCTCGCTGGTTCAGCCTTGGCGCAGTCTTCCACGGTCACTGGAGCCGCGGGCGGCGCGGCCACTGGAGCGGTTGTAGGGGGTCCTGTCGGTGCTGCAGTTGGCGGTGTTGCCGGAGCGATTGCCGGTACCGCGATCGATCCGCCGCCACAAAAAGTGATCACCTATGTTCAGGAGCAACCACTGCCTCCAACCGAGACTGTCGTGCAAGACCAGATTGTCGTCGGTCGAACTCTCCCAGAGACCGTTGCCATCACACCGGTTCCGGACAACCCGACATATGGCTACGCTGTCGTGAACCATGAACGCGTCATCGTCCAACCGAAGACGCGTAAGATTGTTCGCATCGTTGAATAATGCCGAGAGGGCCTCCGAAAGAGGCCCTTTTGGCTAAACCAGGCAAGTACATTGTCAAGTCTTGGCCGACACGGACTTGAATGTGACATGGCGCATAGCGCCCTTGTGATAAGCGGCAAACCACATCCAACTTCAGCGTTTGTGAACTCCTCCGCAGTTTGGCGATCATGGTCTCGCGCATTCCGCGGCGCAGTCGGAACATTTTTGTGGCGATATCGTTCGGCGGGGAAAAGGGAACACCCGCCATGATGCCGTTTCGAAGAATCTCGCACTGTCTCAGAATCGTCGCCATGGCCGCCGCTATCTTCTTAAATGTGGCGGCGGTGAGCCATGCATGTCCTGAAGAGACCGGTACTGGCAACATGATCGAACGGAGCGGTGCGCGTGAGGTGCAGACAAAAGGCACACCGCGGCCGTGTTGTTGTTCCGTCGCGCATTGTTGTGCGCTAGTTCCTGATTACTTTGCCGGCGGGCAACCCATCAGGGAAGCCGACAATCTCGTGGCCCGAACGATCCAGCCGAGTCCGCTCCTCCTTATCAGGGCGTTGGATCCGCCGCCTCGATCTTCGTTTGGTTGAGAGAAATCGAACCAAATCAGAAGGAGATCGACATGAATATCACCAGGAAGATTGCATTTGCAGCGGTCATCGCCATGGCAGCCTTCGCGCTGAAACCTGCCGGCGCAGCGGCGCAGATGACCTATCCGGAGACGTGTAAATCCGAGGAGATGCAGATGTCGTCGGCGGGCATGCAAATGCCTGGCGACATGACCGACTACCAGAAAGCGGCCATGGACGGAATGAAGAGCATGAATTCCAACATGATGCAGGGAATGATGAAGAAGGATGCGGACGTGTCCTTCCTTTGCGGCATGATCGCTCACCACATGGGTGCGATCAGCATGTCGCAGGTCGAACTCAAGTACGGCCATAATAAACTGGCGCGGCAAAAGGCTCGCAAGATCATTAACGATCAGACGAAGGAAATCAAACAGATGAGCGGCTTGCTCCACAGCGAAGCCAAGTAAGGAGGATGCCAATGCACCACGTTTCAGCCGAAATGAAGAGCTGCATCGAAGACTGCCTCGCGTGCTACGGCGAATGCCTGTCCACTGCGATGGGACACTGTCTCCAGGCTGGAGGAGAGCACACCAGTCCGCCGCATTTCAAGCTCATGATGGCCTGTAGCGAGATATGCCGGACGGCCGCGCATTTCATGCTGATAGGCTCTGAACATCATCGCCACGTCTGTCGTGAATGCGCGGAGATCTGCGCTCAATGCGCGGATGATTGCGAACGGATCGGTGACATGCAGGATTGCGTTAAAGCCTGCCGCCGCTGTGCGGACAGTTGCCATCGCATGGCGTCATAGAGAAGAAGGCCCTCGTACCATCTTCGCATCTGACAAGCGGGTCGACGTTGCATCTTTGCGCCGGCCCGCCGATTGAAGCGTCGCTGTGCTAGATGTGGGTCGGGCTTGCAACACCTCCATCCCATGATGCGCCTTCGTCAATTTCGCTAGAAAACGTCGATGCGATCAAGCTCTCCATTTAGTAGCGGAGTGATTTGAAATGCGAGCGGTAGCCGTTACCATTTCCGCAGCAGGATACGACATGACGGCGCAGATTATAGCGGAATGGGCAGCACAACGGTTTCGAGGTTCTCGATCCGTGGATGTATCGTCGGCCTATGTCACTGATATCGTCTACGATCGCCGTGCCTGATTATTGACGTCTGCTACGACATCTCAGATACCGGCATACCATTCGTAGCCACGATCTTCCCAGAACCCGCCGTTACCACCCCACAAATCATCAAACCGGTCACGGATTTCGATGCGCATGACGTATTTGGCGTGTTTGTAACCAAGATGACGCTCGACGCGCAGCCGCAAGGGAGCGCCGTGTTCGACTTCCAGATCCTTCCCGTTAAGAGAATAGGCGAGGATCGACTGCGGATGAAAGGCGTCGATCAGGTCAATACTCTCGTAGTAGCGACCGCTGCCATCGAGGGTTTGTTCCAGTTCATCTGCACAATAAAAGACGGCGTAACGAGCGCCTGGCTTCAAACCCGCAGTCTGCAGGATAAGCCCGAGAGGAACGCCCTGCCATTTCCCGATGGCGCTCCAGCCTTCGACACAGTCGTGGCGGGTGATCTGGGTGCGAGAAGGCAGCTTCTTTAGGTCGGCCAACGAAAATTCCATCGGCCTATTGACCATGCCATCGATCTTGAGCCGCCACTCGGCAAATTGAGTTTCGACCATCTGGATATATTCGGCGCTGTTTGGCTGAATTGATCCATTCGGATGAAAGCTCGGTGAAATATCTGCGTCGGTATATTCTCGAGCAAGCGTCTGCGGCGAAACTATGAGCCGCTGTGTGCCCATGGTCAGCCGTTCAGCCAGAGCGAGCACCTTCTGAACGTGCTGGTTCTGAGAAATGTCATCGCATCCCGTCAGGCCCACGGCGCCCAGACTGGCGGCCGAGCCAATGAGAAAACGGCGCCGGGTGAAGATGGAGCTCATCGGTCGGCCTCCTCGTTGATGATAGCGTAGCGGCCGGTCACCATCGAACGCATGTTGTTCCAAAGCCCGGAGAGAATGACCATCGCGATATGCACGACGACGAAGGCCACCAGGCTCCAGGCGGTGATGAAATGAATGGAGCGGGCCGATTGGCGACCACCCAAAATGTCGAGCAGGAAGGGGTAACCGGCGTCTATCGCCGGTGACATGGTCAATCCTGAACCGATCATCAGCGGCAGCAGGATGAAGATTACGATGAGATAGGTCAGCTTTTGCAACGCATTATAGTGCCGCGCCTTTTCCCCCTGCGGGAAGCGCAATCGGGCATGATCCTTGATTTCATGCCAGATGTTCCCGGGCTTGATGTCTTGAATCGTCGGCGCCAGATCGCGGCGGAAATGACCGCCGATGAGGCTGTAGGTCATGTAAACGAGCCCATTGATGACAAACAGCCAGGCGAAGAAGAAATGCCAGCGTCGGCCAGCCGCAAGATCCTGGTAGCTCGGTATGGTTGCCCAGGCCGGAAATGCGCGCGGCATCATTTCGCCGTCGGCCGTGGAGGCACCGAGTATGCCGGTTGTGGTGATCGAGAGACGGCCGATGCGCACTATTCCGGTGATGTTGTCGCCATCCTGATTGCTGGCGATTTCGAACCATGACGGATCTTCAACAGCTCCGTAGTTTCCCCAATGTAATTGTGGATCGGCATTGAAGATCTGCATGCCACTCATCAGCAGCAAGGTCAAACACAGCACATTGATCCAGTGCGTTATCCGCGTAAGAGCCGAATGACGGCGAATGAAGATCTTGGCCGGGGGCGGGGGCGGGGGCGGCGCTGTGCCGATCTGCTCGATGCTTGTCATGGGTAATTCTCCTGACGTGCCGCCAAAAGGCGGTGTCCGAAATCATATGCTGCAACGCTATCGCCGCTCATTGAGCTGCCCGGATGCGATCGGCAACCGGGCAGCCCCGTGGTGGCGGCATCGATGCGTCACATTGGCGGGATGACGCCGTTTATGCCGACCACGACACGGTCGGATTCAACCGTATTGTCTCCATCGGTTGTGCCGTTAATGATGACTCCTGCGCCGGGCTTGATGTCGTCCTTCGTCGCCTTGCCGAAGGTGACGACCGGCGTGCCCGGCGGGATCGAGATCTTTTTCTCGCCGCCCTTATAGGTGAGCGACAGGGTGGGGCCGTTGACAGAGGTGACGGCGCTGGCAACCGTCGCATTGGTCATCGAGCTCTTCGGCTTCAGATCCCAGCCGTAATCGCCCTCGCCGGTGCCTTTCATCGCGGCCGGGAAGATCAGTACCTCGAGCGCCCCGTTGATGCCGCTGTCGGTCGGAACGGACGCGATGCCGACGAAATCCCCAGGCTTGATGTCTGTCACGGAGGCGTTGACGATGCCGTTAACGGCCCAGCCGGATTTCAGCTTGATCGTCACGTCCTTGCCTTCGCGCGATTTGACCATCAGCGTATCGCCGCTAAGGCTTTCCACGACGCCGCGAACGCGCGCCTTTTCGGCAGCCTGTGCGGATAGTGTGGTCGCGGCACCCAGCGCCAGCACCATACCCATGATCTTGAACTTCGTGAGCGACATTCTGCTCTCCATATCTCGCATCTTTTCGACATGATACCCATCCAGCTATCTGGAGCGGGTAGGGCGATTGCTTTGGAAATGGGGCAAGGCGGCTATGGCATCCTACCGAAGACAACCGATCGTCCCTCAATTCCGCCCCCTCATTCGGCGCTTGTGCGAATGCGTTACAGCGATCACGCCGTTGTGATCGCAAGAAGGGCGACAAAAAATCCGGTTCGGGATGTAACAAATAGCGCCGATCAACGAATGACTGCACGCGAATGACGAAATCGGTATCGGAACAGGTCCTGAAAGGCTTGATGCTTCTCTCGCTTGACGGCGATGAGGCTGCGTACAGGCGCTTGCTCGTCATTTTGCGAGATCTGCTTCTGGCATTTTATCGAAGGAGGCTTGGATCGAATGCGGATCGTGATGGCGAGGATCTGGTCCAGGAGGTGCTTTTGGCGGTGCATAGCCGGCGCATTACCTATGATCGGGAACGGCCGTTCACCGCGTGGTTTTTCCAAATCGCGAAATACAAGCTGATCGATCACTTCCGGGTAAATGGCAGCAGAAGAGGCGTAGAAATTGCTTTGGGAGACGAGATCGCCGCTGAATTTCGAGAGGAGACACTCTTTGCTCACCTCGACATCGACCGTCTTCTCGACCAATTGCCTGCCAAACAAAGGGAGCTTCTGCGGCAGGTAAAGATTGCTGGCAAAACCACTGCTGAAGCCGCGAGCGAGAGCGGCCAGTCGGAAGCAATGGTTCGCGTCAGCATTCACCGAGGGATGCGCGCGATTGGACGTAAGCTGGGTTTTGCCAATGACGAAAAATGATGAATTGATCGAGGCTCTGGTAAGCGATCTCACTCCGGTTCGCCATCATGCGCTGCGAGTGAGGCTTGCGCTTACAATCATTGTCGGCGTGATCGGCGCGGCCATCGCACTGCTGATATCGCTAAGTTTTCGCCCGCATCTGCACCACGTGACGGTGGCGGCGTTTTGGGTGAAGTTCTTATATACTGCCGTACTACTGAGCGCGACGATCGTGGCCCTTGAACGGGTTGCGCGCCCAGAGGGTTCGATTGGGAGTATGGCTCGGGTTCCGGTCGTGGCATTCGGCATCGTCGCGCTTCTGGCCATCGCTCAACTCGGGCTGTCGCCGGCTTCATCCTATCCGGGTTTGATCATCGGATATTCGGCGTCCTTTTGCCCTTTCCTGATCATAGCTTTCGGCATTCCCGCTTTCTGCGCCAACATGTGGTTTCTCAGACGAGCAGCCCCCACGCGCCCGGCACTCGCCGGCTTCGTTGCAGGCGCTTGCGCCGGGGGCGTCGGCGGCTGGGTCTACTCCTGGGCCTGCGTCGAAAACGGCATTCCATTCATCGCGATATGGTACACGCTCGGCATCTTGCTGAGCGGGCTGGCCGGAAGCCTGGTCGGCAAATTCAGTCTACGTTGGTAGGTACGTTTTGACCTGCCGAGGTGCTGCAGGCATGCTGCCGATCTGAAGCCTTTCCCAATTTTTTGATGGTGATGGTCATCATGGGGGTGATCGGCGGGAGACGATCGGGCATTTTCGCGGTATGAATGGTAGTCATTGATCCTACCAATCAGACGCTGAGGTCCTTCACATGGCTTTGAACGTGCTTTTCATTGGCGGTACCGGCCAAATCTCATATCCCTGCGTCGAGCGTGCTGTTGGCGAGGGACATCGCGTCAGTGTCTACAACCGCGGCCTGAGAGGAGACCCGTTGCCTGCTGGCGTGACTTCGATCACCGGCGAGCTCGGATCGGCTGCCTATGCTGATCTGGCCAGAGCCAACTATGACGTCATATGCCAGTTTATCGCTTTCACGCCGGATCAGATCGCGCGAGACATCGAGGTGTTTGCAGGCAATTGCGGCCAGTACATTTTCATCTCTTCGGCTTCGGTTTATGAGAAACCGGCACGCCACTATGTCATCACCGAAAAAACGCCGGCCATCAATCCCTACTGGCCCTACAGCCAGGCCAAGATCGCCTGCGAGGAGCTGCTGATGGCGTCAAAGGGGCTGGCCTGGACGATCGTTCGCCCCAGTCACACCGTGCGCACGGGCCTGCCGATCATGATGGGCGACAGCGATATAATGGCGCGGCGCATGCTGGATGGCGAGCCCACGATCGTCGCGGGTGATGGCCACACGCCGTGGACATTGACGCGCTCGGTCGATTTCGCAGTGCCTTTCGTTGGGCTTTTCGGCAAGCAGGCAGCTTTAAGCGAAATCTTCCACATCACCTCCGATCGCGCCCATTTATGGGATGATATTCAGAAGGCGATCGCCAGATTGCTGGGTGTCGAGGCGAAAATCGTCCACGTACCGACGGATACGCTGATCAAGTATAATCCGGATTGGGTAGGCCCTTTGGTCGGCGACAAGGCCTGGACCGCGATCTTCGACAATTCGAAGGTCAAGCGCGTTGCCGGTGACTTCAGCTGCGCCGAGAACCTGGAAGAGATCCTCGCCGAACCGATCATGCATTTGAAGCATCGCTTCTCCAAAAATCGTCCCCCAAAGGGTGAGCTCGACGCTCTGATCGACAGGATTTGCACAGCACAAAGCGCTCTGCGATAGGACAGGCATCTCTCGAGCGACGCTCAGCGTATTGCCGGTTGATTATCAGCTGAAAATGACCCAGCTGCACATTTTACGATCACCTGCTGCGTTCCCAACTTTTTGAAAGAATTGGTCTTTTGCTTCTGTAAGATCGGAGTGAAGTGTCAGACTGGGTCGATTCGAGGCAATATCAACACTGAGCCGAAACTCGGATTGACCGGCGGCTGGCGGCTTTGTAGATCCTGCCTTCAGGGGAAGGGCAGGCTTGGACCCCGGACAGTCAAACCTGGGTAGCTCCGCCGTCCACGCACAGTTCCGCGCCGGTCGTGAAGCTGCTTTCGCTGCTTGCGAGGAAGAGCGCCGCCGCCGCCACTTCATCAGGTCTGCCGAGACGGCCTAGCGGGATCATCCCGGTAAGTGCGGCACGAACTTCGTCTGTAGTCGCCGCCATCATGGCCGTGTCCGTAGGTCCAGGGCTAACGACGTTGACGCGGATCCCTCTGGGGGCAAGTTCGTTTGCCCAGGTGCGGGTGAACGATCGAACCGCCGCCTTGCTCGCGCTGTAGACACCGTATCCTTTCGGACCGATCGCATCGGCTATGGATCCGATCAACACGATCGAACCGTTATCAGGGATGAGTTCCAAGGCGTTCTGTGCGGCAAAGAGGAGAGAGCGAACGTTTAGGTCGAATATGCGATCGTATAGATCTTCCGAGATGCCGCCGAGCTCTGCGTATTCCGACATGCCCGCGTTCAAGACCAAGACGTCAATTCCGCCGCGTTCCTCGCGAACCCGGTCGTATAGCTGCTTCACATCGGAGGCGAGGCCGGCGTCTGCAACGACCGGGATTATCCGGCCTTGGTCAGGGGACACGAATGGCTTACGGCTGGTCGCGTAGACAATTGACCCTTCGGCCGCAAAGCGAGCCGCGATCGCGGCTCCGATACCGCTTCCACCACCAATAACCACTGAAATCTTGTCTTCGAGTCTCATCGTGAACTCCTTGCGATTGAACACGAGGAGTCAGATATAGTTCCTATATCTAGTGCGAAATACGCACCGTGTGTAAATCAGATATAGGAAAGTATATCAGTGCCAAGTTCTATCGATACGAGAACCGCAACCGCGGGGCGGACCCAAAAGTCGACAAAGAAGTTGATCGACGAGGCAATGATCGATGCAAGAAGGGCAAGGCCGGTGCTCGAGCAAGTCGCAAATAAGTGGTCGCTCCTGATCCTAAGCGTACTCTGCACGAAACCGTCCCGTTTCAACGAGATCATGCGTCGTCTCGACGGTATAACGCACAAGGCCCTCGCGGATGCGCTCAAGCGTCTCGAGAGAAACGGACTCGTTCGAAGGCATGTTTTGCCGACAGCCCCGGTGGGCGTCGAGTACTCCATCACGCCAATGGCCGAGTCTCTTCGCGAGCCCTTCGCGGCGCTCTACCAATGGGCGATGGCGAACGGCGCGGCCATGGAACAGTCTCAAGAGGAGTATGACCGCAGGACCTCGACTTCAACCGGGGAAACGTTCTGATGGGCGGCCGACGCTCTCGATACGGTCTGGCATGTTCGACGCGCATCATCTTCAGCTTGCCAGCAAGCCATCCTGGAAAGATGCAGAAGATGATCGTGGCGAGCGCGTGCGCGATCGTGCTGCTGTTCGGGCGACACTTTGCCCTTGAAGATGAAGTAGATACACGGCGCTTTAGTTCCATAATACATCTTACGTGCGAAAACGGTGTAGCGGGGTACATTCTATTTCCAAGTGCGACATGCCAATGATTTCAATGGCTTCACCTTGGAGATTTTGGCGTGTCCCGATGCTATACGCAATTGACCCTCGCCGATCGCCGGCGGCTTCACCACCTCGTCGCACGCAAGGTGCCGATCAACGAGATGGCCCGCCAACTCGGGCGCCATCGTT
>NZ_VIUA01000020.1:0-14765 GCF_007828395.1 Rhizobium sp. ERR 942 | reverse complement strand
AGGGGGCGCAGATAGATTCGGCCCCTCGCTACTACATCGGGTATTCCCGACCTTGCCGGGCCCGACTTTCAAATTACAACTGAAAACAGCAAGCGCCGGCAGAACGCTTCCATCTCACGCTCAAACCGATCAAAGGCGTCATAGACCCAAGGCTCGTAAAGTTCAGACGCGCCACTACTACTACGCAAGGCACGCGATCGGAGCATCTTGAAACGCCGAAAGACCATAAATCGAGTCGCCTTCAACCAAAACGGAGCCCGCTCCATAACATCATCAATTCGGTGGCTGTCCATCCATTAGAAGCTCGAAAACTAAAGGACCCAGCAAGTGTTGCGAATTTGACAGCCCCGCAATCCAGTACGCGTCGCCACCTGTCGCGTACAGCTGAGCTGTCGACCGGGTCTCCTTGGTTATTACTGGGTTAAACACATATAGACGAGAGTCAAATGGTGGGACTCACTCTTGTATGGACAAATTTCGTCCATACGTATATACAATCGTTGTCATGACATAAAGGGACGCCATATGCTCAGCATCCGTGATCGGGAAGTTCGCACCTTGGCGGAAGCTGTTATGCGCAAACGCGGCGCCCCAAACCTGACCGCCGCTATCAAGCTTGCCTTACAGCACGAGATTGAGCGGGCCGATGAAGCTGTTCCCCTAAGGCAGCACGTCGCGGAAATCCGCGCACGCGGACTTGCCAAGGCAAAGTTTCCGCCCGCCGCGCCCTTGACCAGAGAGGAACGCGACGCGCTCTGGGGTCAATAATGTTCATAGAGACCTCAGCAATCGTCGCCATCCTTGCCGGAGAGGCGGATGCCGATACCTATCTGGCCGCGATCGAGAGCGCCACGGATCGGCAAACCGGCGCGCATGTCCGGCTTGAAGCGACCATCAACCTGGCGCGTATTCTTGGCCTGGAGGTCTTGGATGCCCAGGAGATGTTCGACGCTTTTCTTCACGCAGCCAAAATCACCGTGATCCCAATCACCGATACGATCGCGCGGCGCGCTGTCGAAGCTTTCGCCGCCTACGGCAAGGGTAAAGGCCATCCCGCCCAACTCAATTTCGCCGACTGCCTATCTTACGCTTGTGCGGACACCCACAACACGCCGATCCTGTTCAAAGGACGCGATTTCATAGAGACGAATCTCAAGAGCGCACTTTTCGGAGCAAGCTGAGCGCGTTCAATCGATCACCAGTTCGACAAGTCAGCGACGGGTCGATCAATGCCCAGCGGAAGCGTCCGGGAGCCACAGAGCTATCTAATTCGTCCGTTCACAGCAAGCGGGTAAGAGCCTGGGGATCCCTCATGTCGAGCCGCCTCTATGGAGTATTGAACCAGCCAAAGGAAAACACATACTTGCTCTTGAAGTAGAAAGCGAACCGCCGACCCTGTCGTTGCAAAAGCCAACTGTTTGAAATTCCTCAATACCGGACATTGGCTTTGGTGGATTGACCGATCAAGGCGAAGGCGGCTGGCAGCTTCTAGGCGTGGACCTGCACCCACTCGCCAACGATATTCGCCGGCAGGTGCGGGGCGAGGCTTGAACCTGAGCCGACCGCCAATGGGACAATATGTTCTGATTCATTAACACAAGCAAATCGCGACCACTTGCCCATTAAATTCCGTCAGGCTAAATTACACAAGATTTAGTTGCATTTCTGTCGGCCAAGGTCGGCGGATCTATCACCGCTAACCCCGCTGGTCCTACAAGCTGACATGATTTGGAATCATCGCATTACCCGCGTCACCGTCGGCGTTCTGCTGCTGGCGCTTGCTATCGTCGTCTCCTTACCCGCAATCACGGGTTATACAAGCCGAGATGGCACCGTAAATGCCCGCCTGGCTCTCCTCAACGCGCCCATTGATGGTGTGATTTCGGGCGAGCCGGCAAAGGTTGGCATTCCAGTGAAAGCCGGCGAAACTCTCGTGGAAATCAGCAATCCGCGCGTGAACCGTGCCGTTCTGGCTTCGCTTGAGGCCGAGCGAAACACCGCTCTCGATCGCGTGGCAGCTTTGAAAAAAGAACGCGACGATCTCACGCAACTTCGCGATCAGCTGGGAAATCGGCTCGAAATCTTCAAGCAGGCAACGATTTCCAATCTTGAACGCGAAGTTGAGATCCTGCGTAAGAGGGTCGAGGTTTCGCAGGCACAGGATCTCGCCGCGCAGGTCGACCTCGATCGCCGGAAGGAACTGGAATCCAAGGGCATACTCACCCAGCGGATGGTGGACGCAGCACGCGCTGCCGGCGCGGCGACCGGAGGCGAGGTCGAAGTGAGCAACCTGACTGTCGATCAATTGCAACAGCGATTGAACGCCGTTCGACAGGGTATTTTCGTATTCGGAGATGGACAGAATGACGTGCCATATTCCCGCCAGCGCCAGGATGAGGTGATCGTCCACATCAGCGACCTGAATTCGCGGATCGCGGAGAATGAAACCCGCGCCGCCGAAGTCGAAAAGCAACTAACGGAAGAAGGCATTCGCGTCAGCAGCCTCGAATCGGCAACCGTGACCGCGCCATTCGATGGAGTTGTTTGGAGCAGAAGCATCGTCAGTGGTTCCAACGTCGTGCTCAACAATGAACTGATGCGACTTCTCGATTGTCGGGAGCTGTTCGTCGACATCCTCGTCCCCGAAGTTGACTATGACGAGATCTATCCTGGGCTCGGCGCGCAGGTTCGGCTGCTCGGGCGCAGCGATGTTTTCAAAGGTTCGGTCGTTTCTGTAAAGGGCAGCTCGGCGGCCACGGAAACCGATTCATTTGCGGCTAGTCTGCCCCTTACATCACAGCGCAATGCCCGCATCAGGGTTCGTCTCGAACCCTCCTTCATGAATGGTGACTTCGAAAATTTCTGCCAAGTGGGACGTTCGGTCCAAGTCCGCTTTCCAAGGCACGGATTTGGTGTTTTGAAATGGGTCAAGAACTTGTGGTTCAGTATCTTCTAGCCCTCGCCCCAACCTTTTTCGTAACAGCCTTCTTTCTGCTGGGCCCATTCAATTGGTCGCGTCATCATAGCTGGACGAGGACAGCCACCTGCGGGTTCGTCGCGGCCGTCGCACTACGCTACATGATTTGGCGGTTCACGCAGACCGTCCTTCCATACCCCTATGATGGGGCGAATTTCTATTGGGTCTGGCTCGTCTTTATCGTCGAACTCCTGGCATTTACCGACGTTGTGCTGTTCCTCATCCTGATGAGCCGCTACGTCGACCGGAGCCGCGAGGCAGACAAGCTTGGTAAGATCTTTTTTTCGCGTGACCAACGCGAACTGCCGACGGTGGATGTCTTCATACCCACCTACAATGAGCCGCTCGACGTCCTGGAGCGAACAATTGTCGGCGCACTCTCACTCGATTACCCTGCAGAAAAGCTCAAGGTTTATGTCCTCGACGACCAGCGCCGCGACTGGCTCAAGACTTTTTGCGAACAGAAAAACGCTGTTCATGTCACCCGCCGCGACAATTCTCACGCCAAAGCGGGCAATATGAATAATGGTCTGCAAGTCAGCTCGGGCGAATTCGTTGCCGTCTTCGATGCCGACTTCGTGCCCTATAGGAACTTTCTTCGCCGCACACTGCCCTTCTTTTCCGACGAAAGCATCGGTATCGTCCAGACGCCGCAGCACTTCTTCAATGCCGATCCCGTCCAGACGAATCTGGGGCTTGAGAACATATGGCCGGACGAGCAGCGGCTGTTTTTTGACGAGATCGCGCCCAGCCGCGACGGATGGGATGTCAGCTTCTGCTGTGGCTCGTGTTCGATCGCTCGGCGCAAGGCGATCGAGGAGATTGGTGGCTTCCCGACAGAATCCATCACAGAGGATTTGCTGACCACACTCTCGATGCTCAACAAAGGCTACAAGACGCGCTACCTGAACGAGCGGCTGTCGATGGGGCTCGCTGCGGAAAATCTGACCGGCTATTTCGTTCAGCGCGAACGCTGGTGCCAGGGCGGCATTCAGACGCTTTATTTGCATAATGGCCCGTTGCGCGGTCCGGGCTTGACCCTCTTCCAGCGGAGCATGTTTCTGCCCGCTTCATGGATAGTCCAGTATCTGGTGCGGCTGATGATCTTGATCATCCCGATCGTCTATCTCTGGTTCGGGCTCCTGCCACTTTATTTCACCGATATCGCCGACTACGTCTCCTATCAGGTCCCGCTGCTTGCATCCTATTTCCTTCTGATGCTCTGGATAACGCCGACGCGCTATTTGCCCGTCATCTCAAGTGCTGTTGGGACATTCGCGACCTTTCGAATGCTACCAACCGTCGTGTCGAGCCTGATAAGGCCGTTCGGCAAACCGTTCAGGGTGACACCAAAAGGCAGCGGCAACCAGGCAAATCAATTCGACAAATATACCTTTGCCTGGATCGCGGCTTTGATAACGATCACAGGCCTTGGACTGCTCATCGATATTGTTCCCGAGACTACACAGATCGAGGCGCAGTTTTCGCCGGTCGCCGCTTTCTGGGCAGGCATCAATATTGTCGTTTTAGTCATCGCATCCCTCATTTGCTTTGAGAAGCCACAGCGATTGTTTCATGCGTTCAAATTGGATGAGCCGGCATCAGTGGATCATATCCCCGGCCGACTGGTCAGTTTGGCGCTTGATAAGGCCGTTGTCGCCGTGCCGGTCGATTCGCGCTTCGGATCAAAACTTGTATCGCTGCACCTGCAGGGTTTTGCACCCTTCGAAGCCGAACTGAAGCAGGTAACCCAACGGGGCAGAAGCGTAAGCCGGGGTGGCGATCGGCAGGCCTATTATCTCCACCTCCATTTCGACCTCGAAGGTCCCATCCGAGACCAGATGATCGTGAAGCTCTATACGGGAGACTATTCGCAGGATATTCGCGACATCGACAAGATCGCGGTATCAGTCAATCTCCTTCTGCGCTCCTTCGGCCGGACGCGCACATACTAGGGAGCTCCTGCGTGGGTTGCCGTCACGGAAGCACCTGCTTGTTCTCAGCGATTTGCAATTTGGTGAGGATAATCTCGCACTCGACATTCTCGACAGTGATGATCTTCGGGACGCGCGTGACGGCCGCTTCGAGAATTGAGACCCTGCCGTCTGCAAAATGGTGCATCAGCTTGCGAGGGTAAGTTTGCCACATGCTATCAGCTCTTGAGATCCCATCAGGGGTGAGTAGCGGCCTGCACGGTGGCAGAGTGAGGTCGCTAGAAAACTCTCTGGAGGCCAACCATGCCGATAACAGCAGATCAATCTCAAGCTCAGACCGCTACCCTCGTCGATCTTGGCGCAATTTTCGTCTCGTTGGAATTAAGCAAATCGACATGGCTGGTGACGGCTCTGTTGCCTGGTAGTGAGAAGATGTCCCGCCACACCGTCGCGGGAGGTGACATCGCCGGCTTATTTGCATGCTTCGCAGCGCTTCGCCAGAAAGCAAAACGGCGGAAGGACAGACTGTACCCACTGGTCGTAATTCAAGAAGCCGGACTGGATGGCTTCTGGCTTGGGCGCGTGCTGAGCAAGGAAGCCTGGATAGAAAGCCACATCGTGGAGGCTGCATCGATCGCCATGCCGCGTCGACATCGTCGAGCGAAGACTGATCGTATTGACGGCGAAACGCTAATCCGCGCGTTGATGGCATGGAAACGTGGCGAGCCTCGTGCATGCTCAATGGTCAAGCTTCTGACACCCGAGGAAGACGACAACCGACGGATTGGGCGGGAGCGGAAAACGCTGATTGCGGAGCGTGTCTTCCACGTCAATCGCATAAAGGGTCTGCTCTTCACACAAGGAATAAAGGAGTACGAACCCGTCAATCGGGATCGACGGCAGCGTCTGGACGAGCTTCGAACTGGCGATGGCCGTCCATTATCAAAACACCTGAGGGCCGAAATCTGCAGAGAACTTGATCGCCTCGAATTGTTACTCACACAAATCAAGGCTGTCGAAGCCGAGCGAGATGCCCTGATTGTTCAGGAGACGCCGGCAACGCCGAAAGAAGCGACCGCTCTTTTAGGCATCCGAGGAATAGGGCCGGAATTCGCTACAATACTCTACACGGAAGGTCTGTTCCGACACTTCGACAATCGACGCCAAATCGCATCTTACGCAGGACTTGCCCCCTCGCCCTGGCAAAGCGGTAACGTCAATCGCGAACAGGGCGTGTCAAAGGCTGGAAATCCGCGTTTAAGAGCAACCATGGTCGAGCTCGCCTGGCTATGGTTGCGGCACCAACCGAAGTCGGCACTCACTTGTTGGTTCAAGGAGCGCATCGCTCAAAACAGCGGTCGTCTGAAAAAGCCGATGATTGTGGCACTGGCCCGCAAGCTGCTCGTTGCACTCTGGAAATACGTGAGCTCCGGCGTCGTGATCGAAGGTGCAATCATGAAAGCTGCCTGACGTGCGAAACGGGTGTGAAAAGCAAATTCTAATCCTCAGGGTGTGATCAGCCCTGACGGATCCAGGTGAACGGACCAACTGCCGGTCTTGAGATTGGTCCCGTTCTCCTGAGCCCGCGCCCGCGAAAGCGGGAAATTGGTGCCTGCCGTCAGAAGCGGCGACCGGATGTGAGGTTGTACTGGCTCGAAAACGAGCCGGTAAAGCGATGGGCTCAGACTGTGGATCCGCGAACAAAGGAGGCTTTGTCATGCCACCAAAATGAACTATTGACAAAAAACCTGATGTGATGGGAGTCGAACCATCGATCCATTCCGTCTGTTCGCTAAGGCAGGCGCTCGCCTTGCGCAGCATCCCTTCATCTCCTGGTGGCCGTTTCAATCGAAAGGACTGTCGAGATATACGCGATCCACGAGCTTCAGGCTGCGATCAGGCTGCAAGATGTAGGTCTCGCGTACCCGTTCGCCCCACTGATCCGTGAATATGTGGGGGACGATGCTGCCGACCGGTGACTTTTGCAGCCGTTGGCTCGGCTGCCCGCCATAGGTGATACTTCCGGGAATAGGCTTCAGTCCCTCCTGGCTGGCTTGACAGGCCGCAAGTATGCCCGCCAAAATCCCAACGACGACCATTCTTTTCATCGCATCCTCCAATCTTATTTCGGCACACCAAACCACATGGTCGGCAAAGAGGTTCCATCACGCGGAACCTTGCGTCAGCCTACGAATTTAAGCCTGAACGCTTTGCCTGTGTGTGCCGCTTGCCTGATGGGATTACGGGCTCCTTCGTTGTCCAGTGCAGATCGACTGTTTTCGCATCTACTGAAAATTCCGGCTCTTCACCTTCAGTGTATCAATATGCAAATCAGGCACATAGATCTCCCGTGCCTTCATTATCGCCCGCCGTCGCGAATCCGGGCTGCCAGGCGTCCCATGCGCGAACCCGTCGCCGCGACCAGTCGGCAGCCTGAAGGCCTCATCGCGATCGGCAAGGCCGGAGAGATCGGATGTCAGATCGAACAGCTGCTGGGCGACGAGATGCACCACCTCCCCTTCCCGTTGGATGCGTCCGTTGATCGCCATCATCGAGGATCCAAGCACGATACGCCGGAGGCGCTCGAAGAGCGTCGGCCAGACGACGACATTGGCGGGTCCGTCCTATCGCCAATGTTCAACGTCGTTGCGCCCCTCCGTCATCAGCGCAGCGGCCGTGAACATGCACAGACGTTGAAAATCCGCACCGCAGCCCGCAGCCCAAGCGGCCCAGTACTTCCGCGTCGAGAAGGTAGCTGAGACCATAGTGGCAATTCCAGCAGGCCGCCCAACGGACGACCTCGCCCTCAAAATGACGCCACTTGAAATCGCTCATCAAAAGTCCCGCTGAAAATTCTCAGCGCTCTTTCGGGCACAATCGAAGCTTTTGCAGCAGAGCCCTATTTAGTCCAAGCAAAGCGGTCAGCACGGAGGCGTACATCAGGACGCCAATCGTGATCTGAAAGAAAATCACAATTCGCCAAGGAAAATCTTCGGAGAAGTTCAGACGGATCAGCAGCACCGTTTCGACCATCATCAGGCTCGACGGCAAGATCAGCATGATGAAAGCTTTCGAAATCGTTAGCCAATTCACCGTTGCGAACTTCGTCTGCAAAACAATGCAAGTCGCCAGCGCGAATGCCGCCGTGAAGCATTGGGCGATCGCCAGCTCTCTAAGCCCGAACCGCGCAACCAAAACGATGACCGCGAGCGAGACGGAAACGTTCAACAGAGTGACGGGCAGCCGGTATCGGATCGCTCCAACCACGGACAACGAGGCCTCATTGATGTATCCAGGCGAAAGCAACAGTTGGCGCAGACAAAGGAAGGGAACTATCGACGCCGCCGGCAGCCAGACTTCGCCAAGTACCAGATGAACGGCCGGCTCCGCCAGCTGCGCCAGTCCCAGATACATGGGCGTGGCAATGGCGAGCAGGACAACAAGGAATCTGACACCCGCGGAGCCGACCGATCGCGCCGGCGCGTCGGGATTCAGATTGGCGCGCCGAAACACCACCCAGCTCAAGGATCGTGTCGGCTCGCCCAACAGTTCCGAGACAACTGCCACAACACGTTCGGCCGCACGGTAGAATCCCGCATCCGCTACCCCGAGAAAACTTCCCACGACCAAGGTACCCGAATACGAGCCGAGAAATACGATCAGACGATTTCCGACGATCTGGCGCGAAAACGTCGCGATCTCGGCAAACATGGACCTCGTCAGGCGCAGCCGCGGCAGCCGCTTGGTGGCACATATCGATCCGATCAGCAGAATGAGTTGGCACACTATTTTGGCTGCAGCCAGTGCCGATGCGTGCCCATACAGCCGCAGCAGCACCGCAGCGGTGATCAAGCCAGAGACCTCGCCCATTACCCTGACGATTGCACGCTGACCTAAGCGCCCGTCGACCACGAGCAGACCATCAAAAGCTGCGGTCAGCGCTGAGGGCAGCATCCAGCAACTGAACAAGCCGAGAAGCAGGCTCCACATCTGGTCCTTCATGAGCACGTAAAAGATGGTGGCGACGACCAAACCGAGAGCAGTGAAGAAGGCACCGCTAAGAAGTGAGGTGGTGGCGACCTCGTCGAAGCAGTCATCCTCATGCGGTGCTTTCATCAGGAATTCCGCCCATCCGCCCTCCGCCACCACCACCAGCAGCATCGCAACTGCGGAAACAAACGCGAACAACCCGAATTCGGCTGGGCTCAGCACTCGCACCGCGACGAAGAACGTCGCGATTTGCGCGAGCTGCGAAACGATCTTCGCCGCGACGATCCAAGCACCACCGGCCACGACCATCGGCATGAGGCGTCGTTGGGTCGTTCCATCCGCGCCGGACTGATCCTGCGATTGTGCGTTTCCGATCGAGAAAAGCATGGGCCATGTTCCATCAAGGAAGGACCGGCCCTGGACCGCGTGAAGGCGATCGATGGCGGCCGGCGCATTCGCGGTTTATCGGTCTTCAAGACGGAAGATGACAGAATATCGCAGATCCCAGTCCACCGCGCTACGGTCGATGGGCTCTCGCGCCCAACGAAGCCAGGGCCAACCAGCCTTCAGCCCCTCCGAGGTCCAAATTTCTTCCTGGTTCGTCAGCACGGGCCGAAATCCGGATGGCTTCAATACCCTTGTTTTAATGTCGAGATCGATTCCATCGACGACCAGATATCCGCCTGCCGCGACCAGTCTTGTGAGGTTGCGGAGGCATCGTTCCGCTACATCGTCTTCCATCGGTCCCATGAAGTTATTTGCAAGCAGAAAATCCTGTCGCCCAAGAAGTTCCAGCAGCTTGTCATCGGTTGCATCCGCTGTCACCCAGTTGATGCCTTGCCTTACCCAATCTCTCACATGCATCGATCCATCTGGAAGAGGTTGCAGAATGCCGAGGAGCGACGATACATCGACGCTTGCGATTTCAGCCCTGCCGGCAGCATATAGACTTCCTTCAGCCGCCGGAACATCCGGTTGGTAGACGCCTCGCTTAGCCGCATCGACCACGACATCGGCTATGTCAACTCCGTACGCTTCAATACGCAGGTCGTTCCTCAGGTTCCTGATCGTATAAAGGACGGAATACAACTCCGCTCCGGTGCTGCAGCCAATCGACGCGATCTTGAGTCTGCTGTCGCGCGGATACTGGGATGCGAGCGTTCCGATCAGCGACAACAGCGGTGGGTTGCGCATGAATTGCGTATAGTGGGATTGGAACCGCCCGTTATACCGGCTGAAGTTGCGATAGATATATCGTCCAACGCGGAACATGGGTGGTGTTCGCCGGATAGAACTGGGGATGGTCTCCCACAGCGCGCGGCAAAAGCGAACGGGGGTCTGACGGAGAGAATTAGAACCTGTCATGATAGTGGACATCAAAAACTCCTTTGAACGTGGCATTGACTTTCCTCTTGTGCGGCAGAGATCAGTCGCCGACGTAAATCAGGCGGGAACGGAAATGCTGAGCTGCGCCATTGTCGGCTATGCGGTCGCCGGCTTCCCGGTTGATCCAGGAAAGGAGGGAGACCGCTTAATCAAACCCAGTGTACCAGGAGTGAGATGGCTCTACGGAGGATAATGGAAGCGTCGGGAATCGACAGGCGACGGCGGTGGCCGCTGCAACACGAAATATATCTGCCCAGCCGAAAGGCGTGGTAAAAAGAGTGTCGGGCAAATGACGTCCAAGATTGAATGAGTAGCAGTGCAACGTTTACAAAGGTAAAGTGGATGGCCCGTCTGCTTCGTCCCGTTACCATCGCTTGCGACACATTCGCTCAAAGCCCCCATCGACGCAGCCGGCATCGCTCCCCATGCCAGGTCATGATGACCTTTTCCCGAGTGGGCATGCGGCACGTTCAAGACCAGCGCGACCATCGCCAGAAACCCGGCGATCACCATTAGCTTGTGGGTCATGTTGATCGAGTGCTTTTGCATACATAAGTTTTAAGATTGGCGATGCCTCTCCTCAATTCGACAAATGGGCGTGGGATAGGCCAAATGGAGTAGCGACGACAGCCTATTATAGTCCGAGGAGGTCCAACCGCCACAAGGCGCGGTCCAGCGGGACGCTGATTGCTTATCGCCATCCGAATAGGCGGCACCCGCATTGGCGGAGAGCCGCGGCTGCTGGCGACTCACGGTAACGCCGCTCCCCCATGTCGTGTCCGGCTGCGCGCGAAGTAAGCCTATGGTTACTTTAGGATGACATAATTAAATCTGTAGTTCAGGTGAACGTCAGCATAAGGGGCATGCATCGCGCAGATCTGCAAGCCGGGGATCGACGTGCGAATACTATTGGTCAAGAATGATGCAATCTTGGCAGACGCCTTGCGCGATCACGTCGCGGCTGAAGGCTGGGGAATCGACTGCGTTTGCGATCTCCACGCGGCGATGCGCGCACTGGAGAAAACTTCCTATTCATTAATCCTTCTCGATCCTGGCTTGCCCGATGGCCGCGGGCTGGAACTGCTGAAGCATTTGCGGACACATTCATTCGCGACACCCACGATCATAATCTCCGTCGGCGATCACGGAGACAATCGCAGAATCCGCCACCTCGGCGCCGCAGACTATCTGGTCAGACCGTTCAGCCTTGACGAACTGACCGCACGTATCAGAACGGTCGTGGGCTCCGACTGTCCAACATCCTCGGCGGCTGCTCCCGGGAACCATCCGAAGGATGCACTCGGTGCGGCTCTTTCGCCGCCGGAATGTTCCGTTATCCAGTCGACGACCAAAATGAATTCAGAATGGCAGTGGCTGCGGTCACGCAACGCGAAACGATGCGGCCTCCTGACCGCCATAATAGCGGCTCCGGCCGTGGCGTTCGGCATTCATCTCGCCGTGCTGCAATGGGATGGCAATTTTCACGTCGTCATCCCCGGCGAACTCTATCGCTCCGCTCAACTTTCACCAACACTGATCGAGACTTACGTGCGTAAGAACGGCATCCGCTCGATCGTCAATTTGCGCGGCGAGAACCTCAAACATGGTTGGTACGATCAAGAAGTCAAAACGGCACAGCGCCTGGGGATCGAGCATATCGACTTCAAAATGTCAGCGCGGAAAATCATGACGCCCGAGAGGGCGGATCAACTGGTCGATATCCTGCGCTCAGCGCCAAAGCCCATCCTCATCCACTGTCAGGCAGGCGCTGACAGAACCGGTCTTGCCGCCGTCATATACAGCCAGAAAATTGCCGGTATGAGTGCCAAGGCGGCCGCAGAGCAGCTTTCCATCACCTATGGCCATATTGGCATCCCCTATCTGTCGAAAACCTACGCAATGGACGAAAGCCTGCAGAATTTGCAGGAGTATCTTAGCGCGGCTCAGAGCGAGCACATGTCCTCGTCGCCACTAGATTAACCTTCCTGATAGGATCGAGGCTCAACCAAATCCGCCCAGCCTCGACGCGCCTATTCACCTCTATACTGTAGCGATTGATATGCAACGATCGTTACATTACGGCAAGAACCATGAGTGACGCATCATGGCTGCTGTTGACCTATAAGGTTCCCTCGGATCCCGCGACGAAGAGGGTGGCGCTTTGGCGCAAGATCAAAGGCATGGGCGCTATCTATATTCAGAACGGCGTCTGCCTGCTGCCAAAGACGGATGAGCATCTACGACGCTTCAAGATACTAGAGAACGATATCGTCGAGATGGGTGGCGAAGCGGTCATTCTGCAGACCGCCGCGGCTGATGGAAGCCAACAGGAGAAGGTGACCGCCCGGTTCAAGGCCGATCGCGACGAGCACTATCATGAGTTTTTGGAACGCTGCGGAGACTTCGAAAAGGAGATCGCCAAGGAAACGGCGGCCAGGAAGTTTTCCTATGCCGAACTTGAGGAAAACGACGCCGATCTCAAGAAACTGCAGGACTGGCTCGAAAAGATCGCCAAACTCGACTTCTACGGAGCTCCCCTTGCCGTCGAAGCTCAGGAACGTCTGAGGGCCTGTGAGGCTCTACTCGACACCTTCGCCAAACAGGTGTTCGAGGCCCATGAGGAGACGCGAAGCAATGTCTCCAAATCGGCGGACGAGAAGAAATGGAGATGACATGTTGATGGGCGAAGGTCTGAAGCGGGCTGTTAGGCAAGTGGCTTTCCTGAACCTTGGCTATTTTGGAATCGAGTTTCTCGTGGCGCTGTCGATCGGCTCGGTTTCGCTGTTCGCCGATAGCATCGATTTCCTCGAGGACGCTTCCATCAATCTGCTGATTGCCCTCGCGCTCGGCTGGAGTGTCCGCAATCGCGCCCGCGTCGGCATGGCGCTTGCCGGCATATTACTGGTACCGGGCCTCGCCACCATCTGGACGGCATGGCAAAAGTTCATGATGCCGGTTGTTCCCGATCCACTGCCATTGACGCTGACGGGTCTCGGGGCGCTCGCCGTCAATCTTTCATGCGCCTTGATGCTCACCCGCTACCGCCGCCATAGCGGCAGTCTGACGCGGGCCGCATTCCTATCCGCCCGCAACGATACTCTTGCGAATATCGCCATCATTGCCGCCGGTCTTGTTACCGCCTTTGTCTGGCGTTCCGCCTGGCCAGACCTGATTGTTGGTCTGGCGATCGCCGCGATGAACGCGGACGCCGCCCGCGAGGTGTGGACTGCCGCCCGCAATGAGCACCGAGCCGCCCAGCCATGAGTCAGCGCGAGACCGTTGAATCGATGAAAGCAGAAGCCCCAAAAGTCTGGTTGATATCATCCAGGGATATTCCGATGCTACACAGCCTTGCAACAATCCTCAAAAAGAGCTGGCCTATTCTATTGTCTGTCGTACTCACTGTTCTGGTGATCGTTGCCTACAATATGGGCGAGGTGCTGGAAAAGCATCATCGCAAGCTGATGGAGAATGTGCATTACGGGGTGGCGGCATTTATCCTGTTCGTTTCATTCTATTTCATCGCGCTGCTGATCCGCATGGTCTGGACCGGTATGGACGACGACAGCGATCAATGAGTTGGGTTGGCAGCGGCGGAGTTGCGAAGCTCTGACAAAACCGGGAGATAGAGCGAGCTCAAGGTCGCCGCGAACGTCGCCGTGAGATGATCGGCATCCTTATAAAGCGGCAGACCGTTTCGCACGGCATCGCAACGATCGCTGCCGCAGATGGCTGGAAGCGGATCGATGATCGTTGCACCATATTTCGCAGCCACACGGCTCAGGATCACATGCGAGAGCGCCTGCCTCTTCTCGATTGTGAAGCGGCAAGGGATCCCGACGCCGATCGGCACGATAACCCACTGACATCGTTGATCTCGGCGGGGTCATTCCATTTTACCGATTCACAGTCCGTGATCTCGCCTTTGAAGCGGCCATGAAATACGAGCTGCCATTTCGGCATTTCATATCCTGTATGATTTAGATACTTTGAGATATAAAACCCACGTCTCCGATCAAGGCGAGAGCGGCGTTTCTTCAGAGCACCAGCCAACTCTTATCGCGAGCTGCGCCATCGAAGTATGGGGTCGGTTCCGGCTCAGGGAGAAATGACACTCTAAGCACTTATAGTTATTGGGAGATTCACCGAAGATCAGCCAAACGTGGAAACGGCAAACGACGTTAAGCTGCTCGGCCGAGGCGTCATGCGTCGATCACGAAACTGACCGCTCCTTGGAATTACGGGAGGAACAATGTGGCTTGCGGGTCTCGTTTCATTCGGATCGCCGCAAAGGTCCCATGTTGCCGTCGATAATGATTTCAAGCTCTCGCCATGGGTCACCGCAGGCGACATAGCAACAAAGGGGACGCTCCATATGTCTGACACTAAAGTATCCGTTTCAATCAAGCGGGTTTTGGTGTCCATTTTTGCTGTTTTCGCAGGAGTGCGTTTGCAAGGACAACGAGCTTTCGCATGAT
>NZ_VIUA01000019.1:0-22679 GCF_007828395.1 Rhizobium sp. ERR 942 | reverse complement strand
ACGCCGTTCACGCGAATGCCCTTCGGACCGAGCTGCTTCGCCATCGATTTGGTAAAGTTCATCATTGCCGCCTTGGTCATCGCGTAGTCCACGAGATTAGCCGAGGGGTCATAGGCCTGCTCCGACGTCGTTTGGATGATCGTCGATCCTGGCTTCATGTGCTTGAGGGCGGCTTTCGTCAGGAGGAACGTCGCGTAGATATTGGTCTTCATCGTCGCGTCGAAGGCTTCGTAGGTGATGTCGTCGATCGACTGGGCCTGCTGCTGCCGCCCGGCGTTATTCACGAGGATGTCGAGACCGCCCAGCGCCTTGACTGCTTCGTCGACCAGTTTTTCGCAGAAGGCGGCGTCACGCAGATCGCCGGGCAGCGCCACGCCCTTGCGGCCTTCCTTCTCGATAAGCGCGATAACTTCCTTCGCATCGGGCTCTTCGTCCCGAAGATAGTTGATGGCGACGTCCGCGCCTTCGCGAGCGTAGGCGATGGCTGCGGCGCGTCCCATACCGGAATCGCCTCCGGTGATCAGGGCCTTGCGTCCGACGAGACGGCCAGAGCCCTTGTAGGAGGTCTCCCCGTGATCCGGTTTTGGGTTCATCTTGCCGGCAAGGCCGGGAAACGGCTGGCTCTGCTTCTGGAACGGCGGCTTCGGGTACTTCGTCGTTGGATCGTCCATATGCGTGTTCTCCTGCATGTTCGAAGCCGACCAGGCGGCGCTGGGAAAGACCGAGGCCGCGAGCATCGTGCTTGCCGCCGCAAGGACGGATCGTCGGCTGATCGGAAATGGGTGCTGGGATCTCATCATTGCCTCTTCGGCATGCCGGGCGCGACTGCCCAGGGTACCAACTCAGGTGACGCTGCAATGTTCCAGGTGTCGGAACCAAGTGCCGCCTTTCTGTGTTGTTGGATCGAACCAGGAGATCGCCATGCCGCACCTCGACACTCACGACCTGCGGATTGCTTTCGAAGAATGCGGAGCACACCATGGTGATCCCGTTCTCTTGCTGCACGGATGGCCCGACGACGCCTCCACGTGATGGACGCGATCGCCCTGATGGACGGTCTCGGGATCGAACGGTTCTCCGTCGTCGGTCACGACTGGGGTTCGAACATCGCCGAAGCGCTCGCCATCGGATGGCCGAACCGGGTCGACAGAATGGCGCTTCTTTCCTCGCTGCCGCGCTTTGGCGGGCTGAAGACGCCGCCCTTTCGGCAGGCGCAGCGCTATTGGTATCATTGGTTCATGGCAACGAAGCGCGGCGCCGATGCCATCAAGAGGGATCCGCGCGGGTTCGCACGGATTCAATGGGAAAACTGGAGCCCCGACGGTTGGTTCGACGAGGAGACCTTCGCCACCGTGTCGAGATCCTTCGACAATCCGGAGTGGGTGGCCATTACCCTCCACAGCTACAGAGTTCGGTGGGGTGAAGCCGAGCCCGATCCACGAAGCGTCTGGCTTGAGGACCGCATCAGGGAGACGCGATCCCTTTCACTTCCCACGCTCTACTTTCAGGGCATGGAGGACGGCGTCAATCCGCCGGAACTTTCCGAAGACCTCCACAAGAGGTTTTCAGGTCCCTTCGACAGGATCGTCCTTCAGAACGTTGGCCACTTCCCGCAGCGGGAAGATCCGGAAACAGTGGCTCGGGAACTGACGATCTTCCTCAAAGGGTAAAGCCGACTCCAGGTTCAAGCCGCCGAAGATGTCATCACCGTTGCCAATCACGTTGCCACCTGGACGTCGGCAGTGCGAAACTCCGCTCCACGGTGAAGAGTGCGTCCCCTGTCGGAGCCGCGGGCTCGAACTTGTTCCATTACAGCTGTTACTCAAAGTACCCTGCTCTTGAATAGAATCGAACCGTCGATCTGCTTCAACCAAAAGCCAAGCACGTGATAAGGTTCTCGGTGCACCCGTTGCTGCACCTGAGCTATATCTTCCTCGGTTGTACCTGGAAGTTCAGCCCTGCCACGGATCAACGATGATCACACCAGTTCCATCGAAATCTTTGATATTCCGCGTGACGACAGTCAAGCCATGGACTAGCGCCGTTGAAGCGATCAAGGCATCAGCCTCGTTGCGGCGGTCGGGAATATGAAGATGAGCACAGCGCGTGGCGACGGCATCATCTATGGGCAGAATGCGATCCACAAATTCCGGGCGAACGCGGCTATCCATCCATTCTCGCAATCGGGCGCCTTGTGACGCATCGCGGCGCTGAACGCTCAAGATACCGCGTTCGATCTCCAGCACCGTGATAGCGGAGATAAAGAGTTCACTGGCATCCTGCGAGGCAACCCATTGCGTGACATTTGCATCTCCTTTGCCATCCCCAACCTTGCGCAGTTCGAAAACGACGTTCGTATCGAGCAAGTACTTCAAGACAGATCGACCTCGCGTGCCGCGATTTTGGCTCTAGGCGTATCCACCTCAATAGTCGAAAGGCCGGGCATAGCGAGCGCGTCAACGAGGTTCCTGCGTTTCCCTGACAAACGTTCGAATTCACTGTAGGTCATTAGGACGTGCGATGGCTTGCCGCGATCTGTGATTATCACAGGACCGTTCTGAGCAGCTTTTTTAGCTTTGCTGACGTCATGATTGACTTCTCTGCTGGACAAACTCGTCATGCTCATAGGCGAACCTCCACGTAGGTAAGTACCTACATATAGAGCGTCACTGATTTTTAAGCAATAGTACCGTCGGCTGAAGTCTTGAAGAGATTTGGCCCAGAAGGGTAAGTTCCTGATGTGGCACGGATCGGCTACGCCACGTGTGTAACGCTTTAGCCTTTCTATCAGTTTCAGGGATGAGAGTTTGCAGGAGTGGACATGAAATAAGAAGCGACCTGGGGGGACGAACAACGGCAACGCCTCTAAGTAGAGGATAGGCGAACATGATATTGTTTGGCTTGAGAGCGTTCGTCCGGACAACTGCGCGGGCGACCGCTATCTGCCCTAGGCTCTTTCTCCATCTGCGCTGCCGGAAAGAGGCGTCACCTGCATTCTAATTTATTGTCTTGCTTGTAAAGCGGCCGCTGCCTTAGGAAATATCGCTTATACAGACCGGCAATTTCAAAGAAGATGCCAAACGCCGGTGAATTTTTGTTGCACGCTTCGCTCATAGGCGAGTGATAGCTCGTCTACCGGTTGAATTTACGGTGCCACCAGCACATACCTCAGCCGAGACAAAGGCTCGCAAGCGAGGCGGCCGGGAATGTCGCGCTCAGAACACCAATGGCTGCGAGTGTCAGCCCTGCCCCGCGCCGCAGGGCCGGACCTAGCCAGCGCGCAGTTCGTGACCCAGTCAGCATCACCGCGCCGGCGGCGACAGCCGCAACGGCGGGAATAGTTGCAAGCCCGAAGCCGGTCATGAACAAGGCGCCGCCGGCCATCGAGCCGGTCAGCATCGCCGTCATCAGCGCATTATAGACCATCGCACAGGGCGCCAACCCCCAGCAGATTCCGGCAACGAGTGGTGCCGATGCGTTGAAGGACCCCGAGATGGCCGCTGGCATTTGGCCGATCATACCCATGATCCCACCGTCTAGTCGGCGGATCTTTGGCAGGATGCCGACGATCGAAAGCCCCGACCAGACAAGTGCGGCGGCGGCGATCAGCCGCAGTACCTCCTGCCCGCCCGAAAATCGCAACAGCTGACCGAATATCTCCATCGTCGAGCCCACAGCTCCGCCAGCGACTGCATATGTCAATATGCGGCCGAACTGGATCATCAAGAAGGAGCCTGAGCGGCGGTTCTCAGGCGCATGCGCCAGCATCAGCGACGAGACGATGCCGCCGCAGAGACAGGCACAATGGGCGCTGCCGGCAAAACCCAGCAGCAAGCCGCTCATCAGAATGACATCAATATGCATGGCTTTTGCGCATCCATCTCAGGCTTCCCTCGGCAGAATATTGTCGGCAACTGTCCCTTGAGCGGAAGCGCAACCAGCCAGCCCCTCTAGGCGTTACAACTCGCGGCATTCACCTCCGGCGGCAGGTTTATCGCCGGATTGCCGTCGAAAAAGCCGTTCGGCATCAGCTTAAAGCCAGTGGTCACGCAGGGTTGGACGGGGAAATCCTCGATCCGCACCGGATGATGCAGACCGAAGACGTGCCAGAGGACGATCTCGGTATTCTCGATCGGCCGATCCTTCTTAATGAAATCCGATACCCCGCCGCTGCCATCCGAATGGTTCATGAACTCGCCGGCGGGAAATCGCTCCTCGGGATCAAGCGCCGTAACCCAGAGATGGTTCTGCACGAAGCCGGCGCGCTTGCCCGAAGGGGAATCCGGATGCACGAAGGGTGTTATGCAATGCGTTGCATCCAGCCGATAACCCACCGGCGAGCCGGCATAGTTGATCTTGTTGGGATTGATGACCTTCCAGTAGCGATGCGACGCCGGATTGGCACACCGGGCAGCCTCGCTTTCGCGCGCAAAGACAGTCTCCTGCTCGTAGAAAGCGTTGCCGTAAGGATTTGCCGGGCCGAGCGGCTCGGCGTAGGTGTTGCACTCGACCACGCTGTTGGCGTCGCCGTCCACCGCCATTTCCAACCGGGCGCAAAGAATATGCTGATGGATATGGCCGATCACCCCAGGCACGACCTCGCGACCGTATTTGCCCGGCTGGCCGGGAATGCAGGCCGCAGTGTTGATGATGCCGGTCGCCTTGACCTCGAACTCGATCATGCCGTCGAGAAAGAGATACCAGTAGAGCGCATATTCGTAGTTGCCGACAGTGCAGATCGTCGAGATCACCAGCTTGGAGCCCCGCCGGATCTCGGCTCGTTCGCTGCGGAAATCGATATGCTTCCAGAGCAGACCGGAATCTTCCTCGTGCACGCAGATCGCCTTCTCGATCGTCCACGGCTCGCCGTCCATGGTGTTCAGGGTGACGTCGAGATACTTGATTACGCCGAGGCAGTCGCAGCCGAGCGACAGCGAATTGGCGAGCTTGCCGATGCCGTATTCACCGATGTCGAACACGTTCTTGCGGAAATGGCCATTGTCGGCACTGCCGTAGGGCACCGTCATCTCGACGATCGAAGCGCGGTGCACGATCGGCCGGCCGTCGAAGGAGATGTCGTGCAGCGTCAGCGCCTCGCGGGCGTTGAAGCCGACCACCAGCGACCAGTTGCGCCAGGTCAGCCTGTGGCCATCGAACCTGAAGTTGACACCTTCCGGCTGAACGACATCGATCGGCTTTGCCTTGGGCTGGAACTCGGTCAGGAACTGGTGTTCGTAGTTGACCTCTTTCATCGGCACCGGCACGACGCCGTAGTCGTCGACGCGGATCACCTCATTGGTGGTCAGGTCCACCACCGCATTCAGCCCCTCGATCGGATGGGCGTAGAAATTTTCGTTCTCGCGAAGCCTGAGCCAGACGAATACGTGGCAGAGATGCCGGCCCTCCTCACCGGGTACACTGAAATTCCCTGCCGACCAAGGATCGACGCAGACCTTTTCCATCTCGGTGATCCCACGCTTGGCGCAGGCGGCGATGAACTCGGGATTGGCGCGCACGATGCTCTCGATGCCGAGGAACTGTTCAAGCTGGATCATCGGCCGCTTGCCCGGCAAGGTCTCGGACGAGATGATCTTCTCGTCGTCGAGCGATACGATCATCTTGGTGACACTGACAGCGGCAGCGCTAAAGACGTTGACGCGCGCACGCCGCAAAATCGGCCCGCCGGCAAGCCGGGCGCGGAGCTCTACCTTGCTGGGCTCCAGAAGCTGGATGGTTTCAAAGCGGGTGTCGACGCCATAGGGCGGGTCGCGCCGGACGATCTCGGCGGCCTTGCGGATCTCGTCCGGCGTCAGCGGTTCGAGTGGATGGATGGTGGCCGCGTTGACAGAGGCTCCTTTGGCTCGCGAGGTTGCACAGCAATGATCGATATGATCCAGCATCGGTAACTCCATATATTTTGTTGAACATCTATGCGGCGGCCAGGCAGCGACCGGCGACCGGCGCAACGGCCTATTCGAAGGCGCGTCCGAGATTGGCGTAGACCAGCGGACGGTTGGCGCGTATCCACACGGCGAAGACCGCGCCAAGGACGCCGATTAGGGCAACGATGAGCGGGAACATCTCGACTATCAACGATTCCGATCCGCTTACCAGCGATATGTTCGAGATCATCAGCACGAGGCAGGCAGCGAGCCCGATGCCGCTGATGACGGGCGCGATCAGTCGGTGCCAAAGGCCGACGCCGCGGTTATTGGGGCGGAAGAAGCCGATGACCGCCAGCGAAACCATGATCTGCAGCACGAGGATGCCAATCGAGGCGAAGGCGCCCATCCAGGCGAATACGACCGCGTAAGGGTCCTGGCCGGCAAGCGCAAAGAATGCGATGAGCACAAAGACGATCAGCGTCTGGATCATGCCCGCGACATAGGGAGACTGGTGGGCATCATGGGTCTTGGCAAAGCCGGTCCAGGCGAGCCCCTCGCGGCCGATGGCGAAGAAGTAACGGTTGATCGTGTTATGGAACGACAGCGCGCAGGCAAACAGGCTGGTGATCAGGAGCGCGTTGAGCACGATGCCGGCCGTAGGCCCGAGCAGCGTCTGTACGGCGGTCAGATAGAGCGTTGCAGTGTTGGCGGTGGCCTCCGCGGCGATCTTGGAGGGGCCGTAGTAAAGCGCGATGCACCAGGTGACGAAGGCATAAAACATCGCGATGATGATCACTGCGAGATAGGTGGCGCGGGGAATGGTCTTCTTCGGATCACGTGCTTCCTCGCCGAAAATCGCTGTCGCTTCGAAACCGATGAAGGAGGCAACTACGAACACCAGGGCAACGCCGATCCCAGGTCCTATAATCGCCGAGGGTCCGAATGGCGCGAACACGATTCCTTCCGGTCCGCCGCCGTTCACGAGCACCCTAGCGCTCAGGAGCAGCAGGATAGCGATCTCGGCCACCATGCAATAGCCCAGTAGCTTGCCACTGAATTCGATGTTGCGGATGCCACAGAAAAACACGGCAACGCCCAGAAGCGCGGCATAGACCCACCAGGCAATGTCGGGGCCGCCCGCGGATTTGACGATGTCGTTGACAAAGAAGCCGAACAGGCCGAACACCGCGATGTCGATGGCATTATAGGTTGCGAGCGCCACGAAGGCGCCGGCAACGCCCGCAGGCTTGCCGAGACCAGTAGCAACATAGGGATAGAAGCCGCCAGCGCTGCCCATAAAGCGGTTCATCGCTGTGAAGCCGGCGCTGAAGAACAGGTAGAGCACTCCGACCAGCAGATACATTGCCGGGACGCCCGCGCCGTTACCGAAGGCGAAGGCCGCCGGCGAGGCGCCGACGACCGCCGTCAGCGGTGCTGCAGCGGCGATCACAAAGAATATGATGTGCGAGACGCCGACCGCGTTGCGTCTCAACTGATTGTTGCGGTTCAGGTCCATCGTAGACATGCAATGCCTCCTTCGAAGTGATCGCTGTGGTCGAAGGTGTTTTGCGCACCTTCGTCGGAAGCCAAACTCGCCGCCGCGCCGACAAACGAATGCATCCGGTAATCGCCTCAAGCGCTTGCCCGGCCGATGTTTTCGCAACGGTGAACTTTCTTCTCTTTGGCTTGATGGTGCGCAAAAGTTGCTGGACTGTAATTGACATTTTGCGCCAAAAATTTCCGCGTTCGCGAGAGGCATGCACAGTGGTGAACTGGCATGCATCTTGCTTTGGTCCCTTATCCGGCGTGAGACCGGAGGGGAAAACGCCGTGCAATCTTCTGGGGTCATAGCTGCATCGGTGATCGATGGCGTCCTTTCGACGATCGACAGTCGTGGAATGGATCGCCAGACGATCGCAGCCCGCGTCGGCATCAGCGACGACGCTCTCTTGAAAGCCCAGCATTTCCTGCCGCTGACGACCTTCACTTCCATCCTGGAAATCGCGGCGGAAGAGAAGAGCGATCCGCTGCTGGCGCTTAGTCTCGGAAAAGTCTTCAAATTCGATGGTCTCGGCACGGTCGCCCGTGTGTTCCATGCTGCTCCGACGCTCGGTGAGGGAATCGAGAAATTCGTCCGCTATTTCCCGGCAGTGCAGAGCAACACGAACTCAGCACTCGGTGTTGAGAACGGTTTGGCGCGCTTCTCCTATTCGATCAAAGACACCACGATCCGCCATCGCGTACAGGATGCGGTCTTCACGGAGATGGTGTTCTGCTCGATGCTGGAGGCGACCATTGGCGATGGCTGGCGGCCCTCCTGCATAGACTTTGAGCATCTGCCTGGCGAGCATCTGGCGACATATCAATCACATTTTGCCTGTCCGGTGCGTTTCGGACGGCGCGAGAACGCAATTTTCTTTTCTGCACGACATCTCGACCGGCCGCTCGACAAGCATGATTTTCGTCTGCAGGCGCGGCTGGAGACCGAATTGGCCGATCTGATCGATGGGAAGGATGCGCGTCTTGACCTCATCACCAGCATCAAGGCCTGGATTACTGCCGCTCTTTGTCGCTCAGCAAGTATCGACATTGAGGATGCCGCCCATGATTTCGGCATGAGCCTCAGAAGCTTCCAGCGCAAGCTATCGGAACTTGGCGTCAATTATGCCGACGTTCGTAACTCGGTGCGGATGCAAATCGCACGCGGCATGCTAGCTTCGACCAGCCTGCAGATCCCGGTCATTAGCCAGTATCTTGGATATAGCGAGCCGAGCGCCTTTTGCCGCAGCTTCAAACACCTGACCGGCGACACACCTGTTGGCTACCGTCAGCGCTGCGTCATTTAACAAATCATTCTCTGGGGCGCATATTGCGACGACGGTTATCGACCGCGCTCTTGAAGGGAGCAGAACCTGCGACCCGTGCACTGTTCATTTTCCCGCTATCTAAGTCTTTGTAGCTATAGAGACAACGGCTTAAGTTCGTCATCCCGCTGCCGTCTTTGAGGTGTTCTTTCGGCCTTCCCACTCCTGCGGCGTCATCGTCTTGATATCGAACTGGTCGCGAGTGCGAGCGTAAGTGTGGCCGCCCATGCGACCGACTGCGTCCATCATCTGCTGATCGATATAAAGATTAGAGGCATCGACCGCATCACTGCGAACGAAGACGCCGACGACCTCGCCGAGAATGATCTCGCGGGCCGGGCCGACCTGAAGGGTCGCATGGCGGCGGCATTCCAGCGCTGCAGGGGCTGCGAGAATTCGCGGACTGCGGACCATCTGTCCGGGCACGGTGGCAAGGCTGGCTTCCTCAATCTCGTTTACCTCGGGGCCGAACTTGATGGCGCAGATTTCCATCTGATCGACGAGAGCATTGTCACAGATGTGGACAGTGAACTCGCCGGTCTCGCGGATATTGCGAGCCGTATCCTTGAAGCGCATGTCGGCGTAGTTCTCGACGCCGATGGCGACGATTGCCGGATCGTGAGTCAGAACATTGAAGAAGCTGAACGGACCGGCGTTCGGCTGGCCGTCCTTCCTGACGGTCGTCACCAGCGCGATCGGGCGCGGGATCACGGTGCCAATCAGGATCTTGTAGCGCTCGCGCTCATCCAGGCTGGAAAAGTCGAAATGGGTGTGCTCGTACATATCAGGCCTCGGCAGCGATACGGTGGGTTTCTAGCGGGGTGTGGCGGGAGAGGTTTTCGAACCCGTCCTTGGTGACGACATACATGTCGCCGACATTGCAGCCGGCGGACAGCGGCTCCAGCCACTGGGTATGGAGAACGAAGACCATGCCTTCTTCCATCCGGTCGTAATTGTGGGAAGAGATGTTGAAGCTGTTCTGTCCACCCGCCATGCCGACCGAGTGACCGAGATTGGGATTATGTGGCCCATGCGTTGCCGGGTAGACATGCATGAGTTTGCGGCCCTGCGCCTCCCAGTCGATGTCCTTCACATACTGGCGCGGAATGAGGCGTGCGCTGCCGTCATCCATCGGGGCCCAGTTGTAAGGCATGCTGCGCGCTTCCGGCGATGTCAGCATACCGCCTTCGATCAGCGGCTCGAAGGCGGCATTGTTGATATCACGCATGAGGGCGCCAGGCCGGATGAGCTTTTCGGCGCGTCTGACACCTTCGGTACAGGCTGCCAGCACCTCTTCCTGCCTCTTAGTGATCGCTCCGACCGCGATCATGCGCGCGGTCTGGGCCGTATAGCCGCGATAGGTGACGTTGGAAATATAGAGGTTGATCAGATCGCCCGGCCGGACGACATGACCATATGGCTTGCCGCAATGGGTGCCGAATTCGTTGATGCCGATCTGGTAGCCATCGCCGGTCTCGCCGCCATAAGTGAGCTGCGCCTGAGTGAATGCGGCGTAGATTTCATGGTCGGTAATGCCCGGTCTGGCAACATGATAGGCCGCCTGGGTCGCAATGCTGATCAGTTGAGCGGCAGCGCGAAACATCGTGATCTCGCGCGGCGAGCGGACCTTCTGCATCCGGTCGAGGATGGTGTTGTCGGCGATGAACTTGACCTTCGGCATGAGCTCGTCGAGCGCTGCCCAGAAGGTCAGCGAGGTGCGGTCGCCTATGCGGCCGATCTGCCCCTTCGTGAAGCCCATGCCAACCAGCAGTTCGGCACATTTCTCGGCGGTCTTGATGACGCTGTCGCCCGGACGGTCGGCATATTCACGCCCGATCGGGCCGATCTGCCAAATGTCCTCGACCAGGACCGGCTCACCGCCCGGCGGCAGTAGCACCGACTGCGTAAAGAAGGAAAGTAGCGTCAGCGGCTTGTCTGAATCGGTCGGGATGATCAGCACACCCTCGCGCATCCAATCGCAGATATAACGCAGATAGTGGTTCGACGTGTGGAACCAGCCGACACCACCGGTGTGAACGATCAGTGCATCATGCCCGGCTTCCACGGCCTGGCGGCGGATGCGGCGCAGTCGATCCTCGAACTCCTCGACCGGCAGAGGCAGAGGCGTGTCGAACTCGAAGTCCGGCTGGAAATCGGCCAACAGCGAGCCGACACGATAGGAGTCTGATTTATTGGCGCGAATGGTCATGGGGTGTTTCCTTCCAGATTATTCCTGAATTTGCTCAGGCCTGCCGCGGCGCGAGAACGCGCCTGGCGACCAGCATGACGATCAGGGTGAGGCCGATGAGGATGCCCGAGATCGCGGCCACGCGAACGTCGAGGGATTCCTCGAGCAGCGCGAACATGCGAAGCGGCAGGACTGTGGTCTGGGCATCCGCGAGGAAGAGCGAAATCGAGACATTGTCCAGCGACTGGATGAAGACGAGAAACGCGCCGGCGAGAATGCCAGGCAAAAGCAGCGGCAGGGTCACACGGCGAAGCGTGGTGAACCAGGATGCGCCCATCACGGTCGATGCCTCGGCGAGTGACGGATTGAGCCCCTGCGCGACGACGGAAGCGGCGCGGTACATCAGCGGTCCGAAGACCACGACATGACCGGCGACGGTCAGCCAGAGCGACGGCTGGAAACCAATGAAATTGGCGACGATCAGTGCCGCCAGCCCGTAGACGAGGCTCGGCAAGACGAGCGGTGATAGAAGCAAAGGTTCGATCGCGCCGACCGTATTCTTGCGCATCTGGCTCATGCCGATGGTGGCGGGCACGGCAAAGAGCAGCGAACCCAAAACCGCAAGACCTGCGATCTTCAGCGAATTGAAGGCAGCCGCATGTTCAGTTGCCGAACGGACTGGATCGAGCAGCGCCTCGTACCAGCGAAGCGAGAAGCCTTCAGGCGGATATTTCAGGGTCTGGCCCGAGGTGAAGGACATCGTCAGGGCGATGACGATCGGCGCGACGAGATAGATCACGGCAAAAGTGCCAAAACCGAAGACGAAGAGCTTGTAGAGCAGAGTGGGGACGGGGTTCTCGCGCCTATTGGCCATGGCCGATAAGCCTCCTGTGGCGGGAAATCATGGTCATTGCGACGAGCAGGCAACCGGTGGACAGCAGCAGCACGACGGCGATCGCCGAGGCCAGCGGCCAATCGAACAAGGTGCCAACTTCACGATAGATGAGCTGCGGGACATAGACGTTGCGCGCGCCGCCGATGATGGCCTGGGTGACAAAGGAACTGCTGGTGCTGGCAAATACCAAGATCCAACCGGCGAGCAGACCCGGCAGCATGAGCGGGATTAGTACGGTCACGAAGATGCGCCAGGGACCTGCGCCGGACACCTGAGCGGCTTCGGTATATTGCACCGGCGTGCGGGAAAGGATTGCGACCAGCGGCAGGATGATCAGCGGTAGGTCGATCTGGCACATGGCCATGACGAGGCCGAGTTCAGTGAACATCAGGGTCATCGGCCGGCCAATCAGCCCGAGCCCGAGTAGGGCCTCGCTAATCGGTCCCTGCCGCCCGAGGATAACAATCCAGGCGAAGGTGCGTACCACATTGCTGGTCAGCATTGGGATGAGCGTCAGGAAGATGATGATCTGGCGCACCGTTTTGCCGCTGTGCCAGTAGAGAAGCGCGATGGGCACTCCGAGCGGCGTCGTGGCGAAAACCGTTTCCAGGCCCAGCCGCGCCGTGTTGACGAGGACGCGAAAGTTGAACGCGTCCCCAAAGAACCGACCATAGTTGGCCAGCGTGGCCCCGCCCGGACCGGTGAAGCTGAAGCCGACGAGAACGGCGAGCGGCGTCGCGAAAAACGCCACCGACAGTACAAGCATTGGGGCAACGTACGGAAAACCGCTCGCCTTCATCGCGATCTCCTCAGCCTGCGACGAGAGCGTCGAACTGTCTAATCCAGTCGGCCCGGTTCTTGTTGATGGCAACCCAGTCCGGATAGACCATCTTGCCAAGCTGCTCGCGCGTCACATAGGCCTCGATCTCGGGCGTCAGCGCGACTTGCCTGTTGGTAGGAAACATCTCGGTCGGCGGCAGCTTTAGCTTATCTTGCGCAGCAGCGGAAATGGCTGCATCCATATAGGCATAGGCCGCATCGAGGTTCTTTGCGCCCTTGGTGAGGTGGATGTTGACTGGGGCTGCCGGTGCGCCGGTGTCGGGAGCGACATATTCCGCCTTGAGACCCATCGACTTCAGGCGGGCGACGTTGCCCGTCGAGCACATGAAGACGGCGATTTCGCCCTGCTGGAACAGCGTCATCTGATGGTTGGTGCTGTCGACGACACCCTTCAGGTGTTCAGGGTGCTCCTTGAACAGCTTGAACACAGCTTCCATGTCGTTCGGGCCGGATCCGAAAATCTTGGCAATTTCCGTATAGGCCATGACAGCGGTGTTGGAGCCGAAACCGGTCCAGGAGACGAGGCCGCTGTAAGCCTGGTTTTCGAACAGATCACGATAGCCTTTCGGACGCGGCACGAGATCGGGATTGTAGGCAATGCCGTTGACCTCGATCGTTACGGTCGGGCCGTATTCACCCTGGAAGGCCGGATCGAGCATGCTCCAATTCTTGAGACGGCTGGGGTCGATCTTCTGGATGATGTCGTTGTCTATGGCGACCGCCATCTGGCCGGGCGACATCAGCAACGTGTCGTAGGGCGGGTTACCGGGGCTCGCCATGACCTTGGCGAGCTGGTCCTGCGCCATCGACGGAGCGATCGTTAGACCGTAACCGGCCTCCTTGACGATCGGCGTGAGAACGGTGCGATAGCCGTCTTCCCAGTTTCCGGGGAAAGTCGCAGCTATGGCTGTCTCGCTCACGGCCGCCCGAACGGCGAAGGGCATTGCCGAAGCGACGGCAACACCAGCAGCGAGGAAGCCAAAATGGCGGCGGGTCATTCTGAAATCGTTCATGCTGTCACCTCTGTTGGTTGTCGTTGATGTCATTCGGTCATTGGCACTCACTGGATGCCTTCCGGTTCGGCCGGAAAAACATGACACCTGCGGCTATCGATCTCTGCGAAAATCTGGGCGCCGATCTCCGGAATGGCCGTGCCGGGGCCGCGAAGCTCAGAGGCGCGCAGACGCGCGCCATCATCCAGGATGAGGTCGTGGATCAACGTCGGGCCTAGCGGCACGGAAACGGCGATACGGGCCGCAAGCGCATTCACGCCCGACTGCGTTATCAGGCGGACCTCTTCCGGCCGGAAGGTGATCGTGACGCGAGAGCCCTTGGTGAAGCTCAGACGGCGCGGCAGAACGAGGTTCTGGCCACTCTTCAGCGCGATCACGGTGTTGTCGTCACCAAGCTCCGCAACGACCCCTTGCAGGAGATTGGCCTGACCGATGAACGTATTGACGAACAAAGTCTTTGGCCGGTCGTAGACGGCCATCGGCGTGTCGATCTGCTCGACATTCCCCTTATTCATCAGCACCAGCCGGCTGGCGAGACTCTGGGCCTCCTCCTGGTCATGGGTGACGATCAGCGTCGTGATGCCAAGCGTCTTCTGGAGATGTAGAAGCTCGACCTGCAGGTCGAAACGGAGTGCCCGGTCGAGCGCGCCGAAGGGTTCGTCAAGAAGTAGGAGCGAGGGGCGGCCCGCGATCGCGCGCGCAACGGCGACACGTTGCTGCTGGCCACCCGACAATTCGCGCGGCAGGCGGTTGCCGTAACCATCGAGCTGCACAAGCGCAAGCATCTCGACAACGCGTGCGTTCCGCTCCGCGCGTGGCACCTTCTGGCATGTAAGCGGGTAAGCGATGTTTTCCGCGACGGTCAGATGCGGGAACAACGCATAATTCTGGAAGACCATGCCGATCCCGCGAGCGCGGGCGGAAACATTGGCCAAGTCGTCGTCGCCCAGAACGATCCGGCCCGACTTCGGTTGGATGAGCCCGGCGATGGCCCTCAGCACCGTCGACTTGCCGCAGCCGCTCGGCCCGAGAAGCGCGACGATCTCGCCGGCTTCAACGTCGAAGGAAATGTCGCTGACGGCATTTTGCCCGCCATAGCTATGAGTGACGCCCCGAACACTGAGCCGCTTGCGATCGGTAGTCTTTGCGATGTCCAGCATGTGGCTTCCCTGATCTCGCGTGGTGGTGACAAGCGCTCCGACACTGGAGCATGTACATACAAAGGAGATTTGCAAAGGCTGTGCCAGTTTGATGAATCGAAGCGGGTGAAAATGCCAAGTCACTGATATCATCAATGTAATTTTGATTTATCAATATTCGCAACTTTATAATGCTGTAATTACGCCTTAATTTTCGACACCATGTTTGTCTAAAGTTTCGACATCATGATAACGCACACCGGATGCATTTGCCTATTTATCGGCCGCCGACGGCCTCAGTTCAGCAGGCAATGACGATTTGAGAGAAGGCCGCAATGGTGCGCGCAACCGTGGCAGGGGTCGACATGGGTTTTGGGCAAACCCACGCCCAGAATAACGGCCAAGAGGTGATTTTTTAGTCAGTTTAAATTCGAACAACTATTCGTATTTATTTTCGAAACTTAGTACGCAAGATAATGGCGCAGAAATTACCACATATTTTCAATAGTTTAAGTTTCAAATGAAGCATTTGGCATGACGATTGCTTCGATGATCCCAGAGAGTTCGCCCGTTAAAGCAAAGGGGATCCCATGACGAACGTGCAGACAAATCTGAAGGCCGGCGTCGCGCGTGCGCTCATTATCCTCATGGCGCTGTCGGCTCACGCGGCGGAGAGCGCGGCTCAGAAGATGGAAGAGGCTGACGTTGCCAAGCTCCCCGGCGTGGTGTTGACGAAGAAGCTTGCTGATGGCCTTCCCGCTTCGATCAAGGCATCGGGCGTTCTGAAGGTAGCGACGGATCTGACGCCGCCGATCAGCTTCCACGACGATGACGGTAAACTTGTTGGCATCGACGCCGATATCGCCGCGGCCTTTGGGATCATCCTTGGCGTCGATGTCCAAATAACGGATGTCGGAGCGGGCGCTGCCATCGTTCCCGCTATCCTGTCCAGGCGCTTCGACATGACGATCTCCGGCATCAATGACGATGTCGAGCTGGAAAAGCAGGTTGATGTGATCGACTACATGTATGACGCCACCACGATCATGACGATCAAAGACAACCCGCTCGGCATCAAGAGCATGGAAGACCTCTGCGGCAAGAAGGTCGCCGTTCCGGTTGGCACCTTCCAGGGCAAGATGGTCGAAGCCGCTTCGGCGAAGTGCAGGACGCCCATCGACATCATGGCGACCCCGAAGATGCCCGACGTGCTGCAGGCGGTGCGAACCGGGCGTGCCGACGCCACCGTCAACGGCTACGCGACCAGCGTCTACACGACTGCACACCAGACTGGCAACGGCAAAGGCCTGCAGGCGCTTCCCGATATCCGTCTCGCCGTCGGCTATCTCGGCATTTTGACGTCAAAGGATAATCCGGAACTCCGCGACACCGTAGCCGCAGCCCTGCAGCAGATGGTCGACAGCGGCGCCTACGCGGCGATCATGAATAAGTGGGGCCTCGGTCCGCTCGCCGTAAAGACCGTCAAGGTCAACGACGCCGCCAGCGCGCCGGCGGAGTGAACCTCATGGCACTGTTCACCACGCAGACAACGACAATGAGCCTGCCGCCATCGGCCATGCGGTCGATCAAATGGGGGCAATTGGCAACCGGCGCCATAGCGATCCTTGTTCTGATCCTCCTCGGCAGCGTCGTCGCGCAGAACCAGAGCGTCCAATGGTCCGCGATTCCGCGCTATCTCGTGCATCCCTCCATCTTGCGTGGCGTGCTTCTAACGCTCGAGCTGACGGCTGGCGCCATGGTCTTCGGCATAGGCCTCGGCTGCTTTCTCGCCATCATGGCAACGTCGACAAACATCGTCCTGAAGACGATCGCCGCAGGCTTCGTCTGGTGGTTTCGCGGCGTACCGCTGATCGTCCAGATCTTCCTCTGGTTCAACATTGCGCTTTTCATTCCGCAGATCGGAGTGGGACACTACAGCATCTCGATCAACGACCTCGTCACACCAGCCCTTGCAGGCTTCCTGGCGCTCGGGCTCCATGAGGCCGCCAACATGTCGGAAATCATCCGCGGTGGCCTGCTTGCCATTGACCGCGGACAGCGGGAGGCCGCTACCGCACTTGGATTGAAGCCTGCTCAGACATTCCGGACGATCATTCTGCCGCAGGCCGCGCGTCTTATCGTCCCCCCGACCGGGAACCAGGCCATCGGCATGCTGAAGGCAAGCGCCATCGTCTCCGTCATCGGCATGCAGGATCTGCTGACGCAGGCGCAGGTAATTTACGCGCGCAACTTCCTGGTGATCGAACTGCTGTTCGTCGCCTCCATCTGGTATCTCGCGATCACGACGGTGGCGTCGATCGGCCAGCACTATCTCGAAAAGAGCCTGCAGCCCAAATACCGCACGGTGAAACGCGGCTGAAGACCGGTCAACAAAAGCGCCTCGGCAGAGCAGCGAGGCCTGCAAGGAACACCACAAGGAGCATGACATGAAGCTTGGCATCGACAATATCAAACTGCCGGAATCGAAGAAGCGCGGCCCTCTCGGCTGCCTTGACCTCGTCAAGGAGCTCAGGCTTTCCGGCATCTTCTTCTCGACCGCGCTGGACATGAGCCTGACGCTCGACATCGGCGAGTTGCGGGACATCCGGGCCAAAGCCGACGAGCTCGGGCTCTACCTCGAAAGCGGGGTCGGCAAGATCAATCCCTATTGCAGCGCAGAGGAGCCGGCCCTCAGAGCCGCCGGCGGCGGCGACATCATCTTAGGCTTCACACGGATGATCGAGGCAAGCGCCGCCATTGGCTGCTTCGAACTCTGGGTTGCGCCCGGTAACTTCAAGCCCGAATATCGCGGCCGTCTCGCCAACGACCGTTTCCGGACCGATATCACCTGGGAAGAACAGCTGATCGGTATCGAGAAGGTGCTGCAGAAGCTGGCGCCGGTCGCCCGCGCCCATGGCGCGCACTTGAACATCGAGACCCATGACGAAATCACTTCCTTCGAGATCCTGCGGCTGATCGAGAAGGTCGGCCCGGATTGTGTTGGCGCCGTCTTCGACACTGCCAATGGGCTCCAGCGGGCCGAACATCCGGTCTTCGCGGCAAAGCGCCTCGCGCCCTATGTACGGCAGACGCATATCAAGGACGCGTATGTCGGCCGCGCACCCCGCGGCCTCGACTTCCAGACCCGCCCCGTCGGCGGCGGTATTGTCGACTTCGAGGCGATTCTTCCGATCCTCGCCGAGGCAAATCCCGCACTGAACCTGTCGCTGGAGGTTGCAGCCTCCGTCGCTGATAAGCCGCGCACGCCTTATCCGCGGCAGTGCATCGAAATCGGCGATCCGATCTGGCGCGCCGCTCATCCCGATCTGACAGCCGAAGAGCTCGAGGCCTACATGGCATTGGTCGACGCCTACGGTGAGCGCGTCGCCTCCGGCGAGGTTCCAGACTGGGAAACCTACGAAGCCAGCCAGTATGGCTATCCGACCTACGAACATCAGTCCTACGGCTTCGACGAGGCAATCACCTTCATCAAGCAGTCGGCCCGACACATAGAGGCGATCTGCAAGGATAGGGACATCTCACTGAATTCGGCAACGGCAGATAAGAAGGCGGCCTGATCGCGTGAAACGGAGGCTGCTTCGGCAACCGCCGACCGTCACACACTTGTAGTGGAAACACCGAGTTGCGCATAAACATTCTTATGGAAAAAATTACGGCGCACAGATATCGGATATGCACGGCTCCAGTGTGATTCGGAAACTGCCGCTGAGCCTGGAGAGGAACGATGAAGAAGACACGTCGTCAAAGCCTGAAACCGTCCACGACCGCCACTGGCGCGGCGGATACCGGCGACAATGACGACGTTTCCGAACGCATCCGCAACACGCTTGCGGCGGCGATCGGTGAAGGGGCGCTCAAGCCGGGGACCAAGATCCTCGAAGAAGCAATCGCCGAGCATTTTGGGGTCAGCCGAACCGTAGTTCGTGGCGCGCTCGGCGTGCTCGAAAGCGACCATTTGCTGGAACGCAAGCGAAACCGTGGAACCTTCGTCGCAGAGCCGAGCATCGAGCAGGCCAAGAGCCTGTTCGAGGCACGGCGAAAGCTCGAGCGGATGCTGCTCGAACTCGTCATTGCCCGCGCGACGACAGACCAACTCGACGCGCTGCAAAGGCTGACGGACGACGAAGAACACATCCATCTCCACGGAGATGAAAAGTCAAAGACGGTGCTCTCGGGAAAATTCCACATCGTCCTCGCCGATCTCGCCGGCAATTCGGTGTTGACGGAAATGCTCGCCAAGATCGTCGCCCGCCTGTCCCTCGTCATGTCGCTTTACGAGGAAGACCGCAAAGATGACTGTGGCGCTGATCACCACCGTATGATCGTTGCGGCCCTGAAGGCGAAAGACCTCAGCAAGGCACAGGATTTGATGGATCACCATCTCGCGGACATCGAGGGACGGGTGCGCCTGACCGAGGGACAAGGCGATCGGCACACGTTTATGGCCGTGCTTGAGAACTTTTCCTAAGCTTGTCGGCCAAGGCGGACAGTGAGGTTCCTTAATAACACAAGTGCTCGTGTCCGCTTTGAAACGAAGTGAACCACCGACCGACTATTACACGATCTTTTTGCAGTTGAACGGATTTGAACCGGAACTCCATCTTTTTACGGAAATCTATTGTCTTTCCACCAATTTATAAATCGCTCGGCCCCTATTTAAATGAAATGAAGCTTTTTGGGGCGGCAGCTGGTAAAGACTCACGATATGGCGACGCTTATCCCTGCACCAGACGGTAGCTATGTATCCCTACTCGCAGAGCTCAAGGAAAGAATCCGAGCGGCTCGCTTAAGGGCCGCTATTGCCGTTAACCGAGAACTGATTATGCTCTATTGGAGCATCGGCCGTGACATCCTGGCCCGCCAGACAGCGGAAGGTTGGGGAACCCGCGTGATTGATCGGCTGGCAGCAGACCTCAGCCGCGATTTTCCAGAAATGACTGGCCTTTCGCCGCGAAACCTCAAATATATGCGTGCCTTTGCTGAGGCATTCCCAAACGAGGAAATCGTGCAACAGCTTGTTGCACATTTGCCCTGGGGCCATAACGTCAAGCTCATCGAGATGCTGAAAGACGCTGAAGAGCGTCTCTGGTACGCCCGGCAGGCAGTAGATCATGGATGGAGTCGCAACGTCCTCGTGCATCAGATTGAAAGCGGGCTTCGTCGCCGGCAGGGAAAGGCTCTGACCAATTTCGCTCGAACCCTGCCCGCGCCGCAGTCTGAACTCGCCCAGGAACTGATCAAAGATCCGTATAGTTTTGATTTTCTCACTCTCGGTCCTGCGATGTCGGAGCGAGAACTCGAGCAGGGATTGCTCGAGCACCTACGTTCTCTGATCCTTGAGCTCGGCAAAGGCTTTGCGTTCGTCGGTAGCCAGCATCCACTCGAGGTTGGGGGCCAGGACTACTATCTGGACCTTCTGTTCTATCACTTGCGGTTGCGTTGCTTCGTCGTCGTCGAATTGAAGATCGAGGACTTTAAGCCCGAATTTGCCGGGAAAATGAACTTTTATCTCTCCGCGGTCGATGACCAGCTCCGTCACGAGTCCGATGCTCCGAGCATAGGTATCATCCTGTGCAAGGGGAAGAATGAGGTGATTGTCGAATACGCGCTTCGAGACTCAACAAAACCGATGGGGGTTGCCGAATACCGGCTCTCTGCCGCCCTTCCCGAGCCGTTGCAGACAGAGCTACCGACAGAGGCGGAATTTGCACGCGAATTCCCGTTGATGACGCTTGTGAAGCTACGCATCGAGGTTGAGCGTGAAATCCGGCTGCTTGTGGCGGATCAGACGGAAGCCGAGCGTCCGCTTGCTCTTGGACCAATGCTAGCGGAATTGCAGCGACTTGATATGCTTCCCCAAGCCGCAGATCGGTTTAGGAGCGCGCTGCAGATCATGAACCGCGCCGCCCACGGATTGGATGTCGCGCCTGCCGATGCCTCCGAAGCAACCGAAACTGCGACAGCATTCCTTGCCGAGCTCCGAGCGATCCGCCATAGACAGTTGCCGTGAAGCAAAACACCTCCCCCGAGCTAATTTAAGGGTTGGAACGTATAACGTCCTATCGTTCACCTTGTTTGCTCTTGAAGGTATGCGAACCGCCGACCCTGTCGTTCAAGCAGCATATATTTGTGCAAATTTTTATAAGCGGCACAATAACTTGCGCTCCAAGATTGCCGATCTGGAGCCAAGGACGGACTGATAGATGTGCATGTTCAAGGCTGACTAATCGCCATGGTTTGCAGGCCTGTTTGGATGACTACTTCTAACCTAACTGAGGACCTAAACGGTGAGAAAATTCAAAAGAAGGGAGCGGCTCTGCCCTGGTGGCTAGCATGAGGGGCAGCAGCGTCCATGAATCATATCGAATTTTCCGCAATAAGAGCAGATTTCCGAGAATGATTCGCTATGGTACCGCGCATGACGTTCTCGAACATCGCGCAGCCGTCGCGGGGCTTGATTGCCAACGAGCTCGTATAGCGCATCACCCGTCCGCTTTGTAGGTGTCTCCTTCAGAGCACCGGCTGGCGTGACCGTTCTTCTCCCGTCAGTCGTTACTATCATGCGGCACGGATAGGAGAACGGATACTCAACGACGAGGCCGAGCTCGGTGTCCAAGCCTGGTTGTCGCCAAGTGAGGTTGCCCGCCTATTGCTCATGACGGGGATCATTTTCATGCTTGTGCCACTGGCCCTCCTGCCTCGTCGTCAGGCACTTCATCCGACTGGAAAACAATTTCGGCCCCTAGCTCGGTTTTCAGCAGGGTATCGAGATCGGGCGCTACGAACGACGCATCATCGTCTAGGAATAGCGATCCGGCATCAACAAGATAGGTCGCAAGCCCCTCCACTCCAACGCCGTGCACCAACAGCTGACCGCCGCCATTGTCAGCATAGGGCATCGCGCCCGGAATCCTGGCCGATACACCGTATGCCTGATCCATTGCGATAACATCATCCGGCCCCCACACGCGCAGTTCTCCCCTTCGCTTCCAAAGAAGCACGACATCCGTCATCTGTGTGATCATATCGAGATAGCCGGCCGGTATTTCCGCATAAGCCTCCCGAAGGCGATCGATATCGACACTGCGGGCGGGCGGGCCGTGCGAATAAATCTGAAAAGACGCGCTCAATTTCATCGGCGGCGAGATCCTCGACACTGGGACGTAGTTTGGTGTTGCAGTCGCGTTGAGATCATGTTCGGTCGCCTCCAGGACTGGGGACGCATCGCCACGAGTCCTGCCCCTGCGCGATGTTGAAGTACACGCCCGTCAACGCCATCGAATACTTCGGCGGGCCGCAAGCCGCTTCGGTATCTTTGTTAGAATCCGAAGCTGCCCTCTCCGGTTAGCTAGGCAGAAACTGCCGTGGAATTATCCCGGTTGACCAGACGGCTGACGCCTCCTCTCGGCCTTGCCCGTTGCGCTCATACGGCTCCATAGTCTCCAACCGGCGGAGCGCAATATCGCCGATTGTGGCGCTCCGTTTCAGTTTGCAGCGCGCTTCGAGTCGGACTGGTTACTTTAACCTAACATTCGATCCTAAAATGCCCGCATGACAATAGAAATAAAGACTTTTAGCAAGGCAGAGATCGAGCAGTTACGTGCCGACACGCCAGGTGTTAGCCGCCGCATCCATTTGAACAATGCGGGTGCCGCGTTGATGCCGGTCGTGACCGCGGTCACTGCCGATGATGTCGTGGCCGGTGCTAATGACGACGATGATGATAACGGACCGTTTGGACGGATGATTGGACCTCCGGCTTCGTCATGTTCGTCATCGGGGCTGCGACACAGCAGCACCCGCGCCGATCAACAGGCCGACACATAAAAGCGCG
>NZ_VIUA01000018.1:0-24195 GCF_007828395.1 Rhizobium sp. ERR 942 | reverse complement strand
CGCAGCCAATCCAGGAAACACCAGAGCGAGAGACTTCGTCGCCAGCAGCGCCGCCGCCCTCGTCAGTGATCGGGCTTATAGACCCCCCAACCCGACATAGTCAACACTCCAACTGTAAAAATTCTGACATTTTTGTAAGTGATTGAATTTAAAAGGGGATTTGTGGGGCGCGACGGAAAACAGGTGGTTTTTGCCTCAAAAGCTGCAAAAATCTTGTCCGGAAGGTCAAATTTTGCTCTGGCGTCAGAATCTGAAGACGTTCTCCCTATTATGCGCCCTACGCATCCATTAAAGCCCTTCCTTACAAGCAACCGAACGACAGATCGGGTTTCCGGGGCAAATCCCTCGACCGCAAGCCTCAGAAAAACCAAGATTTTCCCTAAGGTTTCTGCTATGGTTGAGGCTAGATATAAAGGGGAAGGGAGGAAACAATGCATACTACAAGACCGGAAAGCATTATCGAAGTCAGCTTCGACAGCGCTAACGGCCGCCGTGCGCTCGGTATTATGAGCATGCGCCAGGCATTGGATCTGCCCGACCTGCCGAGCTTCACCTATACGCATCCTGATCCGCAGAAGGCGGCGGCTGGCATTGTCTTGAGCCGGCAAGAGCTGCAGAGCTTCCTGACCTGCCATTGAGTGGGCCGCCTTGCATACCGCGTCGATCGTGCCCGGGCGCGATCGACGCTTAAGCGACGCCTGTCTTCAGGCCGCTCTTTTTTCCATTACCGCCAGCGGCAGCAGGACGACGGCATTCAGGCCGCCTCCTTCGCGGTCTTCCAGACAGAGTGTGCCGCCATGCGCATCGAGAATCTGGCGGACGATCGCCAAGCCGAGCCCGCTGCCGCCGAGATCGCGATTGCGCGATTCCTCCAGCCGCACGAAGGGTTCGAGGACCTCTTTGCGTCGCTCTTCCGGGATGCCCGGTCCGCGATCGCCGACAACGATGGCGGCGTGGTCGCCACGACGCTCGATGACAATATCGGCCCGGCCACCATAGCGCAGCGCATTGTCGATAAGATTGTCGAGTACCCGTACCAGAGCGGTCTCGGTCATCGTCACCCCGATCGACTGCCCGATCGGCGCAAAACCCGCGAGGCCCTGCCCGTCCTGCCGCTCCGCAAGGTGACCTCGAATGGCCGCATCGAGATCGACGATGGTCTTGCCTTCCGAAACGACGGTGCTGCGGGCAAAGCCGAGCGCATCCTCCACCAGCCGCTGCATGGCCTCGACATCCGCGATCGCCCGCTCTCGATGCGGCGTGTCCGGCATCATTTCCATGCGCAGGCGGAAGCGGGTGAGATAGGTCCTCAGATCATGCGAGATCGCTCCGAGGATCAGGGTACGATTACTGACCAGGGCGGCGATGCGCAGCTGCATGGCGTTGATCGCCTTGATCAGCATGCGCAGCTCGCAGGCGCCTCTTTCAGGAATATGAACCGGCTGCAGACCATTGCCTATCGAGTTGACGGTTCGCGACAGGCGCGTCAAGGGCCGGGTTTCGCGCGCCACCGCGGCAATGGCGATGACTGCGACCAGCATGCCGAGAATGCCCGAGATAAGGCCGATGGGAATTCCGCGCAATCTCACGGTCGGGGTCTCGGGAAGATTGAAGACCGCAATCTTGCCGCCGGCGACGCCGATCGACACTTCCATGATCCGGTCCGGCGCACCGACCGAGAACCAGCCCTGCGGTCTTTCCGACAGCGAGCGCATGTTGAAGTAGCGGTTGCCGAAGGCGATGTTGACGAATTCACGCGCCAGCTTGCCGGTAAGCGTCAGATCCGAAGTCTCGCTCTTCTCACCGGCTGCCGGCGCATCGGCAAGCCGTATCGCCAAACCATTGGCATGCAGCGCCCGCACGGCGATCGGCTGCGCCTCAGGCGGAACGGCATCGAGAAGACGGACCGCCGTCTTGACCTGCATGGCCGGCGACAGTTCCGGATTGAATGGCGTATCCGGCTTGAGCTGCGCGGCAACGAAAGCCGCAAGCTGGATAATGAACAATGCCACGGCGACGATCATGATGATGCGGGCGACGAGACCGAGTTTCAGCATGGCTCAGACATCTTTCACGTCCATTGTGAGGAGATAGCCTGCGTTGCGCACGGTGGTGATGATATGGGCGCCATCGGGCAGACAATGGCCGAGCTTGGTGCGCAAGCGGGAGACCGTGACATCGATGGTGCGATCGAAAGGATCGGCACCGCGGCCGCGCGTCCAATCGAGCAGTTGCTCACGCGACAGCACACGGCGGGGCCTTTCGAGGAAGCAGACGAGCAGATCGAATTCGGCCGTCGTCAGATGCACGACGCGCTCACCGTCCATCTCGATCACCCGGCCATCAAGGTCGACCGTCAGCCCCGCAAAGCTCTTTCTCCTCGACGGACGGCTGATATCTTCCGGCCGCTCCGGGCCGGAACGGCGGAGGATGGCGCGGATGCGCGCCAGGAGCTCGCGCGGATTGAAAGGCTTGCCGAGATAATCGTCGGCCCCCATTTCGAGGCCGAGGATGCGGTCTATATCTTCCGTTTTCGCCGTCAGCATGAGGATCGGTACCTTGCTGCGGGCGCGGATACGACGGCATGCCGACAGGCCGTCTTCGCCGGGCAGCATCAGATCGAGGATAATCAGATCAGGAAAGCCCTTGGACAAAAGGCGATCCATGGCAGCGGCGCTGTCGGCCGCCTGCACGGAAAAACCCTCACGGCTCAGGAACTCTTCCAGGAGCGCCCTAATCTCGCGGTCGTCCTCGACCAGAAGCAGCGATGCGGAAACCATGGCTCTTCCATGCGGGGCGAGAGGCGGTCTTGGCAACAGGGAAACGGCCGGCGTTACAAACTGTAACAAATTTCCCCTCTTTTGAAAAATCCCAGCAAAAGAAGCAGTGCAGTTTCTCTGCAATCGCGATCCCTCCGGAGCGAATGGCGGCAGCCATGTTGCCGTCTACCGACCCCATCGCCCGCTCCGGTCCGCGACAGGGCTCGCATCCATGAAATGCGAGCCCTGTCTGCATTTCAGATCGGTCTTTCCGATCCTGCCTCGACAATGCGATTTGCGTCCGGTTCGCTGCCATGCGAAAGGATTGTGCTCCACCGGCTGCCATGCCGGGCCACGGCAACAAGCATATGAGGCAAGACGGGTGAGCCAACGGCAATCACCGCAGAGATCCGGCAGGGCGGCGAAAGGCAGGCCGGAGCCAGAGGGCAAGCGCGTGACCTTGCCGCGGGCGCTTTCCAAGCTCGGCTATTGCTCCCGCACCCAGGCAGAGGCGCTGATCGCTGCCGGCCGTGTGAGCGTGGACGGGCGCAAAGTGTCAGATCCCGCCGTCTGGGTCGATCTCGAACATTCGAAATTCGCGGTCGACGGCACGGAAATCGCTGCGGAGAAAAAACTCTATTTCATGCTGAACAAGCCGCGCGGGCTGGTGACCACCCGCGATGACCCTGAAGGGCGACCGACGGTTTATGACTGCCTGAAGGAGATCGATGCCCGCCACCTCGCTCCGGTCGGGCGACTGGACAAGGCGAGCGAGGGGTTGCTGCTCTTTACCAATGATACGGTGCTGGCGCAGGCCCTGCTCGATCCGGTCAGCCATGTCGGCAAGACCTATCATGTGCAGGTCGACCGGATCATGGATCACGAGCAGCTTTCGCGCATGGAACGCGGCATCATCGACGATGGCGAACTGCTGACCGCCAGTTCCGCCCGCCTCCTGCGCAGCGGCGATCGCAATGGCTGGATCGAGGTGGAGCTGAAGGAGGGTCGCAACCGTCAGATACGGCGCATGCTCGAGGCGCTCGGCATCGAATGCCTGCGGCTGGTGCGCGTCGCCTTCGGCGATATCGCGCTCGGCGATCTGCCGAAGGGGGCCGCTAGAGCCCTGACCGAGGCAGAGATCCTCGGGTTGCACCGGCGCGCAGGAATGAAGATCAACAGATAGAGGCAGGCTGCCATGCAACCCCATGACTTCTGGCAGGAGCTGCATGCGCCTGACACGTTCGATCCCATGGCGGAGCGCACGGATTTTCATGTCGCCGAATTGCCGGACGGGCGTCAGCTGCGTCTGCCGATCCGGGTCCTTGCCGATGGCGAACATGCGCTGGCATCGCTGATCGTCAACCAGGCAAGCTTCACCGTGCTGGAAGCTCTGGCGGAGGCGCTTGTGGAGCGGATAGCAGCTTATGATATCGATGTCGTCGCCGGCTTGCCGACCCTCGGTCTGACGCTGGCAGCAGCAGTTGCCCGCGCACGTGGCCATGCGCGTTACGTGCCGCTCGGGACATCGCGCAAGTTCTGGTATCGCGACGAACTGTCGGTCACGCTTTCCTCCATCACCACGCCGAACCAGGAAAAGCGTCTTTATATAGATCCGCGCATGTTGCCATTGCTGCAAGGCAAGCGCGTGGCACTCATTGACGACGTCATCTCCAGCGGCGCGTCGATCGTGTCCGGGCTTGCTCTCCTGGCATCCTGCAATATCGAGCCTGTCGTGATCGGCGCGGCCATGCTGCAATCCGATCGCTGGCGGGATCGTGTCGATCTCAACGGGAAGCGATGGAGCGAGAGGATCGTCGGCGTGTTTTCGACACCGATCCTCGAGCAAGGTGAAAACGGTTGCTGGCGCCGGCCGGGCTGACACTTTTCGCGCCCGCGCCCCGACGAATGGAGCCGTTTCCATATTATTATATGTGAAAACCGTTCCGATTCCGGCTGCAATGCGCTAAGGGTCCGCTCAAGAAGCATCCGCCGTGCGGATGCACGAGCCTGTTGGTGGACGCGTTGCGAATTCTCTCCGAAGCCCATTTCCCCGAATTGCCCAACTACTATCGCGGCAAGGTGCGCGAGAATTACGATCTGCCCGATGGCAGCCGCATTATCATCAGTACCGATCGGTTGAGTGCCTTCGACCGCATCCTTACCTGCATCCCCTACAAGGGTCAGGTGCTGACGCAGACGGCCCGCTACTGGTTCGAACAGACACGCGATATCTGCCCGAACCATGTCATCGACTATCCGGACCCGAACGTCGTCGTCGGAAAGCGGCTGAATATCCTGCCCGTCGAGGTCGTCGTTCGCGGCTATCTCGCCGGCACCACGGGCACATCGGTTCTGACGCTCTATAAAAAGGGTCAGCGCGAGATGTACGGCATCACGCTCCCGGATGGCATGCGCGACAACCAGATCCTGCCCGAGCCGATCATCACGCCGACGAGCAAGGAATTCGACGGCGGACACGATGAGCCGCTGACGCCGACCCAGATTGTCGAGCACGGGCTTCTGACAAAAGAGCAATGGCAGACGCTGACACATTATGCTTTTGCCCTGTTCGCACGCGGGCAGGACATCGCCCGCAAGCGCGGGCTGATCCTCGTCGATACCAAATATGAATTCGGAACCGACGAAAACGGCACCATCATCCTTGCCGACGAGATCCATACGCCCGACAGCAGCCGCTACTGGCTGGCCTACAGCTATGAGGACAGATTCGAAAAGGGGGCACGCCCGGAAAGCTTCGACAAGGATTTCGTCCGCGCCTGGGTCACCGAGCGCTGCGATCCTTACAAGGACGAGATTCCGGAGATTCCGAGCGACCTCATCGAACAGACGTCCAAAGTCTATATCCGCGCCTATGAAGCAATCACGGGCATGTCTTTCGTGCCTGACGATCGCGGCGCGACACCGCTTGACCGGGTTCGCGCAAGCCTCGCTCGCTACTTCCCGTAAGGACAGTCCGAACGGACTTTCGACTGGAGCGATTCTGCGAAGCAACTCCCTAGAGTTGCGGCGTTGGCCTATTTTTGGCTACGCTGCAGCCTTGAGTGGTGCGCAAAAGGGTATGTTTTTTGCAACACCTTAGATTTTTTTTAACGGCACGCTGATATTTCGGCCGATCCCACATATGTTCGCAGCCGAGAATTCGTAAAAGCCACTGTGCTATTGCAAAACTCATTGCTAGATTGACGCCGACCGCTTCGGGTCATTGTTTGTGTTGCGTAAGACTGGAGCGCCAGCATATGGGGTCACGCCGATCCCGAAAAAAAACTGATCAGTAAATTGAATTGTGGGACAATGTGATGGTTTCCATTCGTACTGCCGCCCCCGCCCTGCTGCTTGTTTTGGCAGGCTGCGTCAGCGGCCCAGACCATAAGCCACCGGAAATGCCTCTCCCGGCCAAATTCTCGGAGGGCGGTACGAAGGCGAACGGCGATATCGCCGGCTCGCAATGGTGGACTGCTTTCGGCGATTCCAAGCTGAATGCCTTCGCCGCACAGGGACTTGCCCAGAACCTTACCATCCAGCAGGCACTGGAACGTATCAACCAGGCAGAAGCTGCCGTCGTCACGGCAGGTGCAGGCGGCCTCCCGAGCCTTACTGTCTCCGGCGACAACACGACCAGCGGCCAGAAGGGTGGCTCGAGAGTATCAAGCTCAGCTGGACGACGGAACACGACGACGGGCACTGCTTCGGCTTCCTGGCTGCTCGACCTGTGGGGTCAGTATCGCCGCGCAACGGAAAGCGCCAACGCCTCGCTCGACGCCGCCTACTCGACCGTCGACGTCCAGCGCCTGACCTATCTGCAGGATCTCGCCAACAGCTACGTCAATGCCCGGTATTATCAGAGGCTCATCTCGATCGCGCAGGAGAACCTGAAATCGCGGCGCGATACTCTTTCGCTGACCAAGTTCCAGCTCGAAGCCGGTGCGGCATCACGTCTTGATGTGGTTCAGGCGGAAGGCCTCGTCAATCAGACGCTGGCTCTGGTGCCTGGTTATGAAATCAGCTATCGCCAGCAGGTGCATCATATTGCAACGCTGCTCAACGTTCCTTCATCGACGATCATCGCGCAGATGCAGGGTAGCGGCAGACAGCCGGTGTTCCGCGGCAGCGTCCGCAGCGGCGTTCCGGCAGACCTGATCCGTAACCGTCCGGATATTCGCGTGGCAGAGCGCACCCTCGCAGCTTCGACGGCCCAGATTGGCGTTGCCGAAGCCAAGCTCTTCCCGTCGATCACGCTTAGCGGCTCGATTTCGCCGACCTACATCCATACCTCATCGGCGAGCGGTGGTCTGACCACCTGGTCCTTCGGCCCGTCGCTGAACCTGCCGATCTTCGATGGCGGCGCCCTGCGCGCTGGTGTCAAGAGCGCTGAATCGACAAGCCGTGAGAACTATCTCGCCTGGCAGCAGACGGTGCGAGAAGCTGTTGAACAGGTTGAAAACGCGCTATCCGCAGTTGCGCGTGACGCACAGACGGTCGCCGCGCTGCAGGCTCAGGTCAAGTCCTATCAGGAAGCCCTGCAGCTCTCGACGGCAAGCTATAAGGACGGTGCATCCTCGCTGCTCGACGTTCTCGACGCACAGCGCAACGTGACCGCAGCCCAGCAGAGCCTGGCGCAAGCCATTCAGCAGAGCGCCCTCGACTATATCTCGCTGAACGTCGCGATCGGCGCAGGCTATGTGCCAGCCGGCAAGGCGACCATTGCCGCAGGGCCGACCAGAGCCAAAGCCGAGGCCATCAAGGTTGCGGCCAAGAAGACGAACTAAGCACATTGACCGGGCTACGCCTGGTCTTATCGCTTAAACCGAGAACCGCCGCGGGAATCTGTGGCGGTTTTCTTTTGAGCGCAAGGAAATGGCGAAAATGAAAATGGCGTGCTACGCTTGCGCGAACACGCCATAACCAAAAACAAAAAAGGCCGGAATGATCCGGCCTTTCGCCATCCGCCTTCGCATCAGTGCCAGTACATCCGTGGTCAAAGGCAAGGGCGGAACTGCAGCCAGATTGATTATGAAAGGTCAACGAAGAGTTAACGCTGCTTCCATGATATCGACGGACCAAACGGCTCGCTTTCCAGCGCGCCAGCGCCCATCGGCTGCATGACTGGATCGTATATCGGCGTCCAAGGTGTCAATTTCAAGGCCGCTTTTTAGTTTCTTCGAAAAAACCTTGAGGCAGCCGACGCTGCTACGCCGGTAATGCCGAGGAAGGCAAGTGAGCCTTGTCAAAAAGACTCGCAGCTTTTCAGTTTCGAACTGATGCCGTTCAAGCTGCATTCATGCAATTACTTCTACAACACATGTAAAGATTGAAGAGGCACCATGGAATCCTATCAGATTCCGTGCAGCGCCAGGCCTTTATCTTGCCGAAATTGGAAAGTCTTACCGAAGAGCGCCGGGGTAGGCGCACGACAGCGGAACAGGCACCAGCCGGCGATTTCGCGGCTTGGGTGCGCAAAGGGAGAGTAATCTATGAGGTTCAAGATTCTTGCGGCGGGCATTCTGGCGGCGCTCGTGGCGCTGCCAGCCATCGCGGAAGCGGCAGAAGGCTTTGCCACCGCGAACGTCAACATGCGGTCCGGTCCGAGTACCGCCTATCCGGCAGTGACGATGATCCCCGTCGGTGTGCCGCTTCAGATCAACGGCTGCCTTAACGATACGCCATGGTGCGATGTTTCCTTCTATGGCGGCCGCGGATGGGTTGCGGGTCGTTATATCCAGGCAACCTATCAGTCACGCCGCATCTATGTCGGTCCGCAATATTACCGCCCGCTTGGCATCCCGACGGTGGTCTTCAACTTCGACGACTACTGGGGTCGCTATTATCGCGGTCGCGACTTCTATCGTGACCGCGACCGCTGGCGGCGCGGCCCGGGCTGGGTCGATCGCCGCCCCGACAGCGGCTGGGACCGCAATCCTCCAGGCTGGGATAACGGGCCGGACCGCAATTGGGACCGTCGCCCGGATCGCAATCGCGATTGGGATCGCGGATCGGACTGGAATGACAGACCGGACCGCAACTGGGATCGCCGGCCCGACCGTGATCGCGACTGGGACAGGCAACGCGACGGCAATCGCGACTGGGGCAGACAGCGCCCGGACAACAACCAGGATTGGGGTAACCGGCCGGATCGCCAGCGCGACAACAATCGCCCTGACAATAATCGTCCGGACAACCGCCCGCGTCCGGAACCGCAGCAGGCTCAACCGCAACCACAGCCGCAGCAGCCGCCGCCGCAGGCCAATCCGCGGCCGAATGCAGGCGAGCCGGGGCCTTATAGCCCTGACCACAGGGATCCATGCCCCGCGTCGGAGCCCAATTGTCGGATGTCCGTGAGAGGCTCGAACCGCTGACGGCCAGCCCTGCGACCGCCTGAAAAACCAAAGGCCGGCGACTTCGAAAGTCGCCGGCCTTTTCATGAGATTGCATCGCCTCCGAGGAGAATGCGCTCACCATCATGGGGGAGCTGCATTCAAGAGATGCTTTCGTGGAGGAAACGCGCTCAAAACTCTCGCCTTCTGCCGCGCTTCCGCCGGTTCGCAAGATTTGGGCGGTTGATCCGCGGTGGTAGCGGCATGCTTCAATGCATCTTGAGATGCGCTTCCCGCGTCGCCGAGATGAACATTTCCCGTGCCTCTTCGGCGGACTTGCGGCCGTCGATGGCAGCCCGGCAAAGGCTTCTTGCCGCCACGTAGAGCGGACCGCGCCGGTCAGGCCAGAGATTGGCCATGCAATTGAGGGCCTCGGACGGGCCTGTCACGACCTGGAACGTACCCTGAGCAAAACCGATCTCAATTGGATTGCTCCATTTGATGTGTCGCATGAACACTCCTCCTCACGCGCTACCAATTGCTTGGAACCGCCCTGCAAGACGGCCACATGTCAATACTATAACCTTGATCAGCCCATTCGAAAATATGGAAGATTGCGTGCGCCGCGCGAAGTATCGACGCATTTGGATCGCAGCCTCGCTCCGTATGAAGGCAAGCGAAGCGCTGTCCTGAGATTTCAGGAGAGCGGGCATGGTCGCGGATAACGGAAGCCGCACGGGCGATCTATTTTTCACGTGCGATCCGCCTTGCCTCATCCGGGGAAAAACCGGCGCGGCGTGCGAGCCGTTCGAGGCCAAATATCCGGTCAATCTGGTCGACCAGCCACAATTCGAAACGTTTCCACATCGGCATAGCCTCCTCCGCTGCGAATCGCTCGGTCGCAGCAGCCCACGAAACATCGCGCCGGCCTGCCAAATCCTTCAGCGACCCATCAACGGAATTGGGGCGGCCTTTGCGCGTTTGAGAGCAATTCCTGCTTTGTTGCGAAGTCGCCGAACAGCTTTTTCAGCCGGGCTTCCTCCTCCTTGCAAATCCGATGACGCCGGACGAAATCCTCGACGCTCCAGACCTCGCGCAACTTGCTCTCTTCAACTTCCTCTATCTTCAGCAATGAACTCATGGGTTCGCCCTCTATCGTTTTTGTGAGGGGATAATGCTCAGGATGGCGAAAAGTTCCCTGCGCACGCCTGGCAGGCGCCGGGCGAAGGCAGCGGCAAGCGGATCGGAATGTTCTTAATCCCTCCTTAAATCGCCGCATTTACAGTTCAGGCGGGACTTAATGTCTTCACGAGCGGTGCATGGACGAATAGCGGGTTGCTCCGCCTTGAAAGCCAATGAGGGTTTTCGAGGTCGCGCGCCGACCAGGCGACGGATCAAGCTTAAAGATTTCTACCGCTCCCGTAATCAGCCTGATAGAAGACATGGAATACAAGGGCACCGAGGTACGACCGGCCGGCAATGGCAGATAAGAAGAAATCACGCCAGAGGATAGAACCATCCTTTTCCAGCGGCCGGGAACGCATCGAGGACGGATTCAATGCCGGGGAGCGCATCGTCGGCAACAGGCGCTCGGCCAAGAAATATTCGTCTTCTTCCAAAACATACTACGAAGAGCCGGAACCTGACGAAGACGAGGATGAAGACGGCGAGGATGAACCCGTGGTCGAAAAACCTCGCCGCACCCGTGCCAGCAGCCGCCGCAAACCGGCACGCCGTGCGCGGCCGCGGCGCGGCTTCTTCGGCTTCATCCGTTCGACGATCTACTGGGGCCTCGTGCTTTGCCTCTGGGCCGGCATCGGCCTTGCCGGTCTCGTCGCCTATTATGGCTCGCGCATGCCGAGCGCCAGCACGTGGTCGATCCCTGAGCGGCCGCCGAACGTCAAGATCAACGATCTCGACGGCAGCCTGATCGCCAATCGTGGCACGACGGGCGGTGAAGCGGTCGCGCTCGGCGACATGTCCCCCTATATCCCGGAAGCCATCATCGCCATCGAGGATCGGCGCTTCTATTCGCATTTCGGCTTCGACCCGATCGGCCTTGCCCGCGCCGTCGTGACCAATGTGGTAACCGGGCACGCCGTCCAAGGCGGCTCGACGCTGACGCAGCAGCTTGCCAAGAACCTGTTCCTGTCGCCGGACCGCACGCTGGAACGCAAGGTGCAGGAAGTGCTGCTGGCGCTGTGGCTGGAGCATAAGTACACCAAGGATCAGATCCTGACGATGTACCTGAACCGCGTCTATTTCGGCTCCAACGCCTATGGCGTCGAGGCTGCCTCGCGGCGCTACTTCAACAAATCGGCAAAGGACGTCAATCTCGGCGAAGCCGCCATGCTCGCTGGTCTGGTCAAGGCCCCCTCGCGACTGTCGCCGGCCCGCGATCCCGCCGCCGCCGAGGCCCGCGCGCAGCTCGTGCTGCAGGCGATGCACGACCAGGGCTTCATCAGCGAATCCGACATCAAGACGGCGATGGCGCAGCCGCCGACCCGATCGAAGAGCTATTGGAGCGGCGCGGAGAATTACGTCGCCGACATGGTCATGGACCAATTGCCGAAGCTGATCGGCGGCGACGTCAAGGAAGACCTGATCGTCGACACGACGCTCGACATGTCGCTGGAGGAAAAGGCCGAGAAGGCGCTGAGCGACGTGCTCGAAAAGGAAGGCAAGAAGCTCAACGCCTCTCAGGCCTCGCTCGTCTCCGTCGATGCGACGGGTGCGATCCGCGCGCTCGTCGGCGGCCGCGACTATGCGCAGAGCCAGTTTAACCGTGCCGTGACGGCCAAGCGCCAGCCTGGCTCCGCCTTCAAGCCCTTCGTCTATACCGCGGCGCTTGAGATGGGCCTGACGCCCAATTCGATCCGCAACGACATGCCGGTCAAGATCGGCAACTGGGCGCCTGAGAATTACGAGCAGCGCTACAGCGGCCCGGTGACGCTGGCAACTGCGGTGGCTAAATCGCTGAACACCGTTGCCGCGCAGCTCGTCGCCGAAGTCGGGCCGGACCAGGTCATCAAGGTTGCCCGCAGGCTCGGCATCGAATCAGACCTGCAGGCCAATGCCTCGATCGCGCTTGGTACATCCGAAGTGTCGCTGCTGGAGCTTACCTCCGCCTATGCCACCTTCATGAACGGCGGCTACAAAGTGGCTCCGCATGTCATCACCAAGGTGACGACCGCCTCCGGCAAGGTGCTCTACCAGGCCAATACAGACAATCCGGAGCGCGTCTTGAACCCGGATATCGTCACGAACATGAATGCCATGATGGCCGGCGTCATCGCCAATGGCACCGGCAAGGCGGCGCGCATTCCCGGCTGGCAGGCGGCCGGCAAATCAGGCACGACGCAATCCTTCCGCGACGCGCTCTTCGTCGGCTTCACCAGCCATCTGACCACGGGCGTCTGGTTCGGCAATGACGACGGCAAATCGATGCGCAAGGTGACTGGCGGCGGGCTGCCGGCGAAAGCATGGAAGGAATTCATGGTCGCCGCCCACAAGGGCATCACGCCGACGCCGATCTTCGGCGGCGGCCAGATCATCGACAACGGCCTGCCGATGGCGCAGACGGGACCGAACGGCGACCAGCCGACCACCATCGGCAACATCATCTCCGGCGTCGCCGATGGTGGACAGCCGGTGCAGCAGCCGACCTTGCAGCAAAGGCCGTCGCAGCAGCCGATCCAGCCGCAGATCGTCAACCAGACCGCCGCCAACGACGATCCGCAGGATTTGCCGCCGGCAAATCTTGCCGACGACACCAATCCCTATAGCTCCAACCCCTATGATAGCGATATACCGCCCGCCGATGTCGGCGACAGCGGCGCTCCGGTCGCCACCACACGGTCGCACCGCTCGTCGCTGCTCGACGTCATCCTCGGCCGATAAAATTGCAATTTTGCGCCTACAGCGCCGCACGTCATATATCGCGCGCAAAGGCCGCCGCAGCTCTGCATATCTGCTGCATAATTTTTTCCCTAAATCGATCCCGATTTAAGGAATCATGCAGCAGACGCTTGCATGGCCGCGACAAGGCTGCTCTGATACACGGTCGCGTCCAAATCCGCTGATCCCCGGCGCATACGGGACCACGTGGAATTTGGGCGACAAACCATTTGTTTTGCTGGATTTCAGGCGATTTCCTGCCTTGCAGTCAGTAAAACCGCTACTTATATACGCGGCATCACCGCAGTCATGGCTGCGCAATCCTCAAGACCATCCCGTAAGGGGCTGTCAATGGAATGCCTGACAGGGGTTCCGATAGCTTGCTTCAAGGAGAGAATGACATGGCAAAAGTAATTGGTATCGACCTTGGAACGACAAATTCCTGCGTCGCCGTCATGGACGGTAAGGACGCAAAAGTGATCGAAAATGCCGAAGGCGCCCGGACCACCCCCTCCATGGTTGCCTTCACCGACGATGGTGAACGTCTCGTCGGCCAGCCGGCCAAGCGCCAGGCTGTCACCAACCCCACAAATACCCTCTTCGCTGTCAAGCGCCTCATCGGCCGCCGCTACGAAGATCCGACCGTCGAGAAGGACAAGCACCTTGTTCCCTTCAACATCGTTCGGGGCGACAATGGCGACGCCTGGGTCGAAGCCAACGGCAAGGGCTATTCGCCCGCTCAGATTTCCGCAATGATCCTTCAGAAGATGAAGGAAACCGCCGAATCCTATCTCGGCGAAAAGGTCGACAAGGCCGTTATCACCGTTCCCGCATACTTCAACGACGCTCAGCGCCAGGCAACCAAGGATGCCGGCAAGATCGCTGGTCTCGAAGTTCTGCGTATCATCAACGAGCCGACGGCTGCAGCACTCGCCTATGGCCTCGACAAGAAGGACGGCAAGACCATCGCCGTTTACGACCTTGGCGGCGGCACCTTCGATATTTCCATCCTCGAAATCGGCGATGGCGTCTTCGAAGTGAAGTCGACCAACGGCGACACCTTCCTCGGCGGTGAAGACTTCGACATGCGTCTCGTCGAATACCTCGTTGCCGAATTCAAGAAGGACAACGGCATCGACCTCAAGGGCGACAAGCTTGCCCTGCAGCGCCTGAAGGAAGCTGCCGAAAAGGCCAAGATCGAACTGTCCTCTTCGCAGCAGACCGAAATCAACCTGCCCTTCATCACGGCAGACGCCACCGGCCCGAAGCACCTGACGCTGAAGCTGACCCGCGCCAAGCTGGAAAGCCTGGTCGACGATCTCGTCCAGCGCACCATCGCTCCGTGCAAGGCAGCGCTCAAGGATGCCGGCGTTACCGCTGCCGAAATCGACGAAGTCGTTCTTGTCGGCGGCATGAGCCGCATGCCGAAGGTACAGGAAGTCGTCAAGCAGCTGTTCGGCAAGGAGCCGCACAAGGGCGTCAACCCGGATGAAGTCGTCGCACTCGGCGCCGCCATCCAGGCCGGCGTTCTGCAAGGCGATGTCAAGGACGTTCTGCTCCTCGACGTGACCCCGCTGTCTCTCGGCATCGAAACGCTGGGCGGCGTCTTCACCCGTCTGATCGAACGCAACACGACGATCCCGACGAAGAAGTCGCAGACCTTCTCGACCGCCGACGACAACCAGTCGGCCGTGACCATCCGCGTTTCGCAGGGCGAGCGTGAAATGGCTGCCGACAACAAGCTGCTCGGCCAGTTCGACCTCGTCGGCCTGCCGCCGGCACCGCGTGGTGTTCCGCAGATCGAAGTCACCTTCGATATCGACGCCAACGGCATTGTTCAGGTTTCGGCCAAGGACAAGGGCACCGGCAAGGAACAGCAGATCCGCATCCAGGCTTCCGGCGGTCTTTCCGACGCCGACATCGAAAAGATGGTCAAGGATGCCGAAGCTCACGCTGCTGAAGACAAGAAGCGCCGCGAAGGTGTCGAAGCCAAGAACCAAGCTGAAAGCCTGATCCACTCCAGCGAGAAGTCGCTGAAGGATTACGGCGACAAGGTCACCGAAGCAGATCGCACCGCGATCTCCGATGCGATTGCAGCGCTGAAGACGGCGACCGAAGCTTCCGAGCCGGATGCCGAAGACATCAAGGCCAAGACCCAGACGCTCATGGAAGTTTCCATGAAGCTCGGCCAGGCGATCTATGAGGCCCAGCAGGCGGAAGCCGGCTCCGGTGATGCCTCGGCAGCGGGCGGCAAGGACGATGTCGTCGATGCCGACTACGAGGAAATCAAGGACGAAGACGACCGCAAGCGGTCTGCATAAGCGAGAATCGAAAGATTCTTGAGGAAACTTAGCTCCGGCTGCCTTCGGGCAGCCGGAAATCCATTTCCGGGGTTCTAATCCTTAATATGGCAAAAGCGGATTTTTACGAGACATTGGGCGTCTCCAAGACGGCGGACGAGAAAGAGCTGAAGAGCGCCTTTCGCAAGCTGGCAATGCAATATCATCCGGACAAGAACCCGGACGACAGCAACGCCGAGCGGAAGTTCAAGGAAATCAACGAAGCCTACGAAACGCTCAAGGACCCGCAGAAGCGCGCAGCCTATGACCGATACGGCCATGCTGCTTTCGAGCATGGCGGCATGGGCGGCGGTGGCGGCTTCGGAGCCGGTTTCGGCGGTGGCGGCTTCTCCGATATTTTCGAGGATATTTTCGGCGAGATGATGGGTGGCGGCCGCTCGCGCGGGCGTTCATCCGGCGGTCGCGAGCGCGGCGCCGATCTTCGCTACAATATGGAAATCTCGCTCGAGGAAGCCTTCAGCGGCAAGACAGCACAGATTCGCGTGCCGACTTCGATCACCTGCGACGTCTGTTCCGGCTCGGGCGCCAAGCCCGGCACCCAGCCAAAGACCTGCGGCACCTGCCAAGGCTCCGGCCGCGTCCGCGCCGCCCAGGGCTTCTTCTCCGTCGAGCGCACTTGCCCGACCTGTCACGGTCGCGGCCAGATCATTCCCGACCCTTGCACGAAATGTCATGGCCAGGGCCGGGTGACCGAGGAGCGTTCGCTCTCCGTCAATATCCCGTCGGGCATCGAAGACGGCACGCGCATCCGCCTGCAGGGCGAAGGCGAAGCCGGCCTGCGCGGTGGTCCTTCGGGCGACCTCTACATCTTCCTCTCCGTCAAGCCGCATGAATTCTTCCAGCGGGATGGCGCCGACCTCTATTGCGCCGTGCCAATCTCGATGACGACGGCGGCGCTTGGCGGCACTTTCGATGTCGCGACCCTCGACGGCACGAAATCGCGCGTCACCGTTCCCGAAGGCACGCAGGTCGGCAAGCAGTTCCGACTGAAGGGCAAGGGCATGCCGGTGCTGCGTTCCAGCCAGGTCGGCGATCTCTACATCCAGATCCAGATCGAGACCCCGCAGAAGCTGACCAAGCGCCAGCGCGAGCTGCTGCAGGAGTTCGAGCAGATCTCCTCGAAGGACAACAATCCCGAATCGACCGGCTTCTTCGCCCGCATGAAGGATTTCTTCGATACGTTCAGCGACTGATTCGCGAATCAAAATGTTTCACATGAATCCGGCCGATGATTCGGCCGGATTTTTTATCGGCATGCGCGAATCAGCCCCAGGTCAGCGGATCGAGCCGGAGATAGAAGGCGAGACGTTCGCGATCCGGCTCTGCGATTTCCAAGGTTTCGAACAGGATCGAAAAGGCTCGCTCTCGTTGTTCGAGCGTCACCCAGCTCTCCTCGGCATTGGCAATCATCAGCGAGAGATCGACATAACGATCGGCCTTGCCGACACGGCCCAGATCGATCAGCCCAGTACATTGCAGGCTATGCGGATCGATCATGAAATTGGGCATGCAGGCATCGCCATGGCAGAGAACCCTGTCGATGGCTTCCTGATCGAGCCGAACCGGCAGATCGCGCTCGACGCGATCAAGCAGTTCGCGGGCCGGCCTATTGTGATCTTCAGGCGGCAGGAAATCTGGGTTTACAGCATCTCGCGAAACCACATCCGCTGCCTTTGCGAACATCAGCGACAGGCTGCGATCGAAGGGGCATCGATCAATCGGCAGCTCATGAAGAGATTTCAGCTGCCGCGCCATCGATGGCCAGGCCTTCAGCAGCGCATCTCCATCCAGCTCGGCTGCCGGTACGCCGGGAATTGTTGTCATGATCAGGCATGCACCCTCCTCCGCCTCCCGCCAATCGATGACTTCAGGCACGGCAATGCCGTTGCCTTGCAGCCAAAGCAGCCGGTCGCGCTCGCCGGCAAGATCGGCCGACCGGGCTGACGACGCGATTTTCGCATAAGCAAGGCCATCTTCGCGGCGATAGACGAGATCGCCCGATTCGCCCGTTTTCACGCGCGCCCAATCGGCGCGCGTATGCACGAGCAGTGCTTTTGCAAATTCCAATTGATGCCCCCTTTTATCCAAAACCTTCCCGAGCATGGCGATATAGGTAGTGCCGTGCGCTAATGCCAATATCGGCGGGAATTCAAACAGATCTCTTCAAAAGACAAGAATGCCGAATGGCAGGCGAATCAGCCGCCCTCGTGGTTCGAGACGGCCCCTTGGGCCTCCTCACCATGAGGGCTCATCCCCTCGCTTTGCCGCAGCTTCCCTCAGCCTGCGGTCTCACTCCAACCCTCATCCTGCGCCCGTCGAAGGACGAGGGTGGCCCGTGACGGCGCTTACATTTCGAACTATCGGCAAAAACCTTGCACTTGCGCGGGGTTCGGCATACCCCTCGGCCATCGATTGCGAATCTTAAAGACAGATGCCGAACAAGGTTTCCATCTCGCGCCTCAAGCTGACCGACTTCCGCAACTATGCGGCGGCGGCGCTGACGCTTGACGAGCGGCACGTGGTGCTGACCGGCGACAACGGCGCCGGCAAGACCAATCTCATGGAAGCGGTCTCTCTGCTATCGCCTGGCCGCGGCCTGCGTCGCGCCGCCTATACCGATGTCACGCGGGTCGATGCGCCAGGCGGCTTTTCCATCTTCGCGGAGCTCGAGGGCATGGATGGCAGCGTCGAAATCGGCACCGGCATCGATACGACCGACGAATCAGCCGCCCGTCGGCTGCGAATCAACGGCACTCCAGCCAAGACGGTCGACGAACTGACCGATCATCTGCGCGTTCTCTGGCTGACGCCGGCCATGGATGGCCTCTTTACCGGCGGCTCCTCGGAACGCCGCCGTTTCCTTGACCGACTAGTCCTGTCGCTTGACCCCGCCCATGGCCGCCGCGCCAGCGATTTCGAGCGCGCCATGCGCAGCCGCAACAAGCTTTTATCCGAAAGCCGGTTCGATCCATCCTGGCTCGGCGGCATCGAGGAACAGATGGCAAGCCTCGGCATCGCCATGGCGATCGCGCGGCAGGAAATGCTCGGCCTTCTCTCACGGCTGATTGCCGAGACGCGCGAGACGACACCATTTCCATCCGCGGCGCTTGAGCTTTCCGGCTTCCTCGACGGACAGTTCGACCGGCCGGCCGTCGATCTCGAAGATACCTACGCCGATATGCTGCGCGAGGGGCGTTACCGCGATGCGGCCGCCGGTCGCACGCTGGATGGACCGCATCGGGCCGACCTTCTGGTGAGGCATCGCGAGAAGGATATGGAAGCGGAGCGCTGCTCGACCGGTGAGCAAAAGGCGCTTCTCGTCGGCCTCATCCTTGCCCATGCGCGTTTAGTTGGCAATCTCACAGGCTATGCGCCGATCCTGCTGCTCGACGAGATCGCCGCCCATCTTGATGAGGGACGGCGTGCTGCGCTTTTCGATCTCATCGACGGGCTCGGCGGCCAGGCCTTCATGACCGGCACGGACAAATCCATGTTCTCGGCTCTTGGCGAGCGCGCGCAATTCTTTACCGTGGCGCATGGCGGCATTACGAAATCCTAGCGCCTCCTCGCCCTCGATTGTGCTAGACTTTTGCCATGGATCCTTTGAGCTCAGACGAAATCGCCCGCTATCACCGCCATATCCTCCTGCCGGAGGTCGGTGGCACTGGCCAGCAAAAATTGAAGGCGGCGCGTGTGCTTGTCATCGGCGCCGGCGGCCTTAGTGCGCCGGTGTTGCAATATCTTGCGGCCGCCGGCGTCGGCACGCTCGGCATTGCCGATGATGACCGCGTTTCGCTGTCCAACCTGCAGCGGCAGGTGATTCACGATACGGGCACGATCGGCGAACTGAAAACCCAGAGCGCGGCAGACGCCATCACGCGGCTGAACCCGCATGTGCGCACCATCCGCTTCGAGGAACGGTTCAGTGCCGATACGGCTGCGCGGCACCTCGCCGGTTTCGATCTCGTCATCGACGGCTCCGACAATTTCGATACGCGCTATGCGGCTGCCGATGCCACCGAAGCAGCGCATTTGCCGCTGGTGACAGGTGCTGTCGGGCGCTTCGATGGATCTGTCACCACGTTGAAGCCTTACGAGAGCGATGCGGACGGTAACCTCAATCCTCGCTATCGCGATCTCTTCCCGGCGCCACCGCCGGAGGGTCTCATTCCGAGCTGCGCCGAGGCGGGCATCATTGGCGCCTTGACCGGCGTCATCGGCACGCTCATGGCGATGGAGGCGATCAAGCTCATCACAGGCATCGGCGAGCCGCTGATCGGTCGCCTGTTGCTTTATGACGGGCTTTCATCGCGCTTCGAAACCGTGCGCTATCGCCGCAAACGCGCCCGGGTTGCTGCTGAATGAGCGATATCACGCTTCGTCGCCTCGATGATGGCTTCGATCGCTGGGATGCGTTGCTGGATCTGATCCTGACGTCCTTCGCCTATATGAACGGACGCATCGATCCGCCCTCCTCGGCGCTGGCGCTGACATCCGAAACGCTGAAAGCGAAGGCACTTAGCGAGATCGCTTATGTGGCGCTCGATGGCGAACAGTTGGTCGGCTGCATTTTCTGCCGGCCGGAGGCAGAGAGCCTTTATGTCGGCAAGCTCGCCGTGGTGCCGGCGGCGCAAGGTAAAGGTATCGGCAAGCAACTGCTGGGCCTGGCCGAGACAGCGGCGCGAGAGCTTGGCCTCAAGGCGTTGCGGCTTGAAACGCGGATCGAGCTCACCGACAATCACGCCACCTTCGCAGCATGGGGCTTTCGGAAGACGGCCGAAAATCGCCACGCCGGGTTCGATCGGACGACGTCGATCGAGATGCGCAAGGCGATTGCCTAACGCATCCTCAGCCGGTGGATGGAGCCGTCACGCCTCGCGCGGCGGGATGCGGGTGATGCGGGCACCCAGGGCGTTCAGCCGCTCCTCGATGCGCTCATAACCGCGCTCGATCTGCTGGGCATTGTTGATGACGCTCGTGCCCTCGGCGCACATGGCCGCGATCAACATGGCCATGCCGGCACGAATGTCAGGGCTTTCGAGCTGAGCGGCGCGCAGCTTGGAGGGGCCGGCAACGATGGCGCGATGCGGATCACACAGCACGATGCGGGCGCCCATGGCGATCAGCTTGTCGACGAAGAACATGCGGCTTTCGAACATTTTCTCGAACATCAGCACGATGCCATCACATTGCGTGGCGGTGACGATGGCAATCGACATGGTATCGGCCGGAAAGGCGGGCCAGGGCTGGTCTTCTATCTTCGGAATATGACCGCCGAAATCCGGCTGGATCTTCATTTCCTGGCCGGAGCGGATGATGAGATCGTCACCGTCAATCTGGCAGCGGATGCCGAGGCGCTCGAAGGTCATCAGCGTGGAGCGCAGATGCTCGACGCCTGCACGGCGAATGGTGATTTCCGAACCGGTGACGGCGGCAAGGCCGATCAGCGAGCCAACCTCATTGTGATCGGGACCGATGCGATGCGATGCACCGTCCAGCCGCTGCCCGCCGTGAATGGTCATCATATTGGTGCCCACGCCTTCGATTCGGGCGCCCATGGCAATCAGGAAGCGGGCGAGATCCTGAACATGCGGCTCAGAGGCGCAATTGCGCAGGATCGTCGTCCCCTCGGCGAAAACGGCGGCGCAAAGAGCATTTTCCGTCGCCGTCACGGAGGGCTCGTCGAGAAAGACATCGGCGCCGCGCAATCCTTTCGTGCGGAAGCTATAGACGCTGTTGACCTCGATCTTCGCGCCGAGCTGTTCCAGCGCCAGGAAATGCGTATCGACACGCCGGCGACCAATAACATCGCCGCCAGGTGGCGGCAGGGTGATCTCGCCACAACGCGCCAACATCGGTCCGGCAAGCAGGATGGAGGCGCGGATGCGGGCGCAAAGATCGGGATCGAGATTGGCAGGACGAAGCTCCCGCGCTTCGATTTCGAGCTCGTTCTTACCCAGCCAACGCACTTTTGCACCGACCGATTGGATCAGCTCCACCAGCGCCTCGACATCGCGAATACGCGGCACATTGCTGAGCTCGACACGTTGATCGGTCAGAAGCGATGCGGCGATGATCGGCAACGCAGCATTCTTGTTGCCGCTGGGTTCGATCTCGCCCGAGAGCTTGAAGCCGCCCTCGACCACATATTGCACCCGCTCATGCGGCAGCGCCCGCGCCATGATTTCCGCCCTTCCTGATTTATGTTTGTGGTCACCTCTGGGCCGGCTTTGTGACATGCACATGACCGGCGAGAGGGAAGTGAGATCAAATTTGCAGCCGGGTATTCAGCCGCGTTTCGGCGGGCGAATCAGCATGCTTCAGTCACCGAAACGGCAGAACGCGATTGGGCGGGCGATGGCCGTCGATGAAGGTGCGGATGTTGATGATGACCTTGTCACCCATGTCGATTCGGCCCTCGAGTGTGGCCGAGCTCATATGCGGCAGGATCACCACCTTGCCTTCGTTGGCGAGCTTCACCAGCTTCGGATTGACGGCGGGTTCGTTCTCGAACACGTCAAGGCCGGCGCCGGCAATCTTGCCCTCGCGCAGGATCTTGATCAGCGCCGTCTCGTCGATGACGTCGCCGCGCGCCGTGTTGACGATATAGCTCGTCGGCTGCAGCAGCGCCAGGCGGCGGGCCGAGATCAGATGATAGGTCGCCGGTGTCGACGGGCAATTGACCGAGACGATATCGACGCGAGCGAGCATCTGGTCGAGGCTGTCCCAATAGGTCGCCTCCAGTTCGTCCTCCGTCGCCGGATTGACGCGCTTGCGATTGTGATAATGGATTGAAAGGCCAAAAGCCTTGGCGCGGCGGGCAACGGCCGTGCCGATCCGCCCCATGCCGACGATGCCGATGCGCTTACCGTGGATGCGGCGGCCGAGCATCCAGGTGGGCGACCATCCGGCCCATTCGCCGGGGCTGTCCGTCAGCACGCGCGCACCTTCCGCTAGCCGCCGAGGCACGGCGAGGATGAGCGCCATGGTCATGTCGGCGGTATCTTCGGTCAGCACATTGGGCGTATTGGTGACGGTGATGCCGCGGCGGGCGGCGGCTTCGACATCGATATGATCCGTGCCGTTGGAGAAGCTGGCGATCAGCTTCATCTGCGGGCCGGCTTCTTCGATGATCTCGGCATCGATGCGGTCGGTGACTGTCGGCACGAGCACGTCGACAGAGCGGACGGCCTCAATCAATTCGTCTTTCGTGCGCGGGCGATCATCGATGTTGAGTTCGGCATCGAAGAGCTCGCGCATGCGCGTCTCCACCGCGTCAGGCAATTTGCGCGTGACATAGACCTTCGGTTTTTTCTTCGTCGTCATGGCGAGCGGCGATGCCTTGTTCAGATGTTCTTAACCAAGAAGCAGGATAATTTTCCCGTTCCGGGCATTTCTACCAGACCCGCAGGCGAAGACAAACAAAACTCGCTGACGCGATCCGAGGATTTGCCGCTCACCGGAGCGAAAGGTCGCCGGAATGGCGCGCCTTTGTCATGACGAACGAACGGAAATCCCATGCGTGGCAACGTCTTGAAGTCCTGCGCCATTTTCGCAATCGGCCTGATGATGGCCGCTGTGTCGGCCGATCTTGCCGCCGCCCAGGCCGCCAAGGGGCCGAGCGGCCTACCGCTGCCGCGCTTCGTCACACTGAAATCGAAGCGGGTCAATCTGCGCATCGGCCCGAGCGCGGATTACGCCGTATCGTGGCTCTATCTCAAGCAGGGTCTGCCGGTCGAAATCATCCAGGAATATGATAACTGGCGGCGCGTGCGCGATGCCGACGGCACCGAAGGCTGGGTCAACCAATCTCTGCTGTCGGGCCAGCGCTCGGCCATTGCCGCTCCCTGGATGAAAGGCAAGGGCAAGGCCGTCTTCGTCAACATGCGCCGCGAATCCCAACCGTCCGCCGCCGTCATTGCCAAGCTTCAGCCCGGCGTGATGATGAGCGTCAAGGAATGCACGGGCGATTGGTGCCTCGTCACCGCCGACGGCACCGAGGGATGGGTGGCGCAATCCGAGATCTGGGGCGCTTACCCCGGCGAAGCCTTCAAGTAACGACCGCTCGCTTGGCGCCGAACGCAGCCACGCGACTTTCGCTACGCAATGCTGTATCCGGGATCGGATAGGGAGACCGGCGATCTTGGGTTACGTGCTAGGCGTTTTCGGCGTTGCCATCGTCATGTTCGCATCGACGAACATAGACGACATATTCGTCCTTCTCGGCTTTTTCGCCGATCGGAAATTCCGCCTGAGACAGATCGTCATTGGCCAATATCTCGGCATCGGCGCGCTCTATGGCTTCAGTGCCCTCGCCTCGTTTCTGGTTCTCGTCATTCCCGCTGCCTATATTGGCCTGCTCGGCCTTGCGCCGATCTATTTTGGCCTCAGGCGACTATGGGAGCTCTGGAACGGCATCGAGACCGGCGAAGATCCGGAAGATCATGCGAAAGCTTCGGCGGGACATGGAAACATTGTGGCGGTCGCGCTGGTGACGATCGCCAATGGCGGCGACAATATCAGCATCTATACGCCGATCTTCGCAACACGTTCCGCCTATGAGATCCTCGCCATCGGCTGCATGTTCGCGGTGCTGACGGCCATCTGGCTTGGTGCCGCGCACTCGCTCGTCAATCATCCGACCTTGGGTGCACCGATCCGTCGCCACGGCCACAGGATCGTGCCGTTCGTCCTGATCGCTCTCGGCATCCTCATCTTCTACGAGGGCGGGACCGCAACGCTCTTCTGGCACTAAAGTATCCGTTTCAATCAAGCGGGTTTTGGTGTCCATTTTTGCTGTTTTCGCAGGAGTGCGTTTGCAAGGACAACGAGCTTTCGCATGATAGC
>NZ_VIUA01000017.1:0-25115 GCF_007828395.1 Rhizobium sp. ERR 942 | reverse complement strand
GGCGATGATCCGGCCTGCCGGACGCGCAGGCTGGGTGCCGACGATTTGCGAACGGCCTGCGCATTCTCCGAAAACATGTCCAGCTGAGACGTCATTGCCCGTCCAATTAAAAGGATCACGTAAATTTAAGGCGCCGCTCGCCACTTGAGAAGCTTTCGGGCCTGTCCGGTGCCCGATACCCACCGATATTGAGCATAGAGGGCTAGGAGAGAACTCCGCTCAAACTGTGTGATCGTCTACTGACACGCACGGAGGTGGCGAAAGCTCTGCCTCGCTAGCGTGAGACAGAGCTGAGAGGTTTTGTGAACCTCATGCGAAACTTCGATTGGGGGCGCCAGTCTCGCACGATTCAGCCCTAAAACGGAGAGCTGACATTGACCTGAAGCGACCAAACCAAACCCGTGTTGGCCATACTTATGGCCGCACAGAAGTAAACGTCAGCGACGCGACGGCTTCCGTCCGCTCTTCAGCGGCTTCATTGTGATGACATCATCGGCCACAGGAACGAAGAACTCGGAAATATCGCAAGCCAGCGCTTCCGCAATCTTCTCGAGCGTCGTGACCGTCGGGTTCCTATTGCCGCGCTCGAGATAGCCCACATAGGCGCGCTCGACATTGGCCTCAAGCGCGAGGTTGTCCTGCGAGATCCCTCGCATAACCCGAATTCGCCTGAGATTCAGTGCCACTCGCTGCCGTGCATCCATGGCGGAAACACAACATTTGACAGTTGATAAAACCACGTATTATAGAACTATGAAAGATGATGCTGAACGAACCCTAGGTAGCAGGTTTGCCCCTACGGGCGTGGTAACCGGTCGCGGTGCATCCGTAATGTGCGATCCAGGGAACGGCATGGGTCCGGAAGCGGAGCCGTATCTCCTGGCTCTGAGAGATTGCCAAGCGATTGAAGCGCAGGAGCTATATGACGGTGGTGCCCGACGAAACGGCCGACTTGCTGATGGCCTTGCTCTTTGTCGTCAGAAAGATCGTAGACAGTGGAGCGCAAGGTAAGCGGCGTATAGCGAAGGCTTACCAGGATGCGCGTTCACTGGTCGCGACGATAGACCGTGATCGCGGTTCGGCTCGCCCGCGTATCGAGGCATGCCTGAAGCATTTTAACGCTCATAAGAACGCTGACGATGAAGCCGCGGCCGGCTGGATGCTGGCCGCGATAGAGGAGCGGGTCGGCGAGCGTGATCTCTATGGTTGGCGTCGGCTCAAGGAGATCGTGGACACAGCGGTGCAGGAACTGCTCCTGTCTGAACAGGCGCCGCTGCATTAAGCCATCGGAACATCGCTTGCTACTGCAAGGCTGATGGACTGACCAGATCACCCTCCTTGGTGACGATGGTCGACCCATAGGGCTCGCGGGCGATCACGGTGAGCGCATTCTCTGGCAATGGTCGGGCAAGATCCTTCGCCTCCTCCCACGGCGCCTTCATCCAGATGTCGGTCTCTTGCCTAGTCAGCAAGAGCACCGGCATGGCCTTATCGTGGATCGGCTTGACGAGATCGTTCGCATCGGTCGTCAGGAACCCATAGAGATCGTCAGTCGTGAAGCCATCCTTGACCTTGCGCACGGATGTCCATCGCGGAACATGGATGCCGGCGAAAAACATCAGCGGCTTGCTCTCATCGCGCGCGAACCAGGCGTTCGGCACATTGCCGCCTGCTTTCTGGCTTGCCGGATCCGGCTCGGCGAAGCTGGTGACGGGCACGAGGCAGCGGTTCTCGACACCGAACCAGCGCTTCCAGTGCGGAAGCTTGAGATTGCGGACGTTGGTGACACCGCGGTCGACCTGCTCGCGCACCAGCTGCTCGAAGTCGAACTCCTTGCCCTTGGCCCTGAGTTTTTCAGCCTTGACCTGTGCCAGCTTCTCAAGGGCAAAGCGCGGAGAGGGTAATCCCCAGCGCGCATGGACGAGCTGCTTGCCGCCGTCGGCGGTGTTGCGGACGATCGGCCCCATCTTGTCCGGGTTCATCTGATAGGCCGGCATCAGGTTGATCAGGCTCTCGGCGTCCTGAGCCCATTTGTTCACCCAGTCCTTGTCTTCCATGCGGTACAGGTTGCACATCGGGCGCTCCATCTCCCCTTGAAGCTGGGCACATGGTAGCCGACGAAGCGCCGGAACGCCAACCGGTGACTTTTTGGGCCGGCTTCGAAACTTTTTCGAAAGCGTCTTCGGTGCTCCCTCGAAGTCATGTCCATGATTCCCAATGCGAATCTTAAAGTTGACTAAAATAGAGGGATAATATTCCTATTTCGGGTTGCTTGACTCGCGAATCGAGATGGAACATTTAGTGAACAAATACACTTGACGACATTACGTCGATACCAACACGACCTTGCAAGGACCCGTGAATGATGACTGCTGCCCGCAATAGGGTGATATCCGATCTGAAGGATCGCATCGCGTTACTGGAAGGAAACGCGGGCAGGAAGAGCGGCTGTCTCGCTTTCGGTGTGCCTGAGATCGATGCCGTATTGCCGGGTGGTGGTCTCGCCTATGGCGCCGTGCACGAGTTCGCGGGCGGCGGGGCAGGGGTGGTCGATGGCGCGGCCGCGGCCCTCTTCGCCGCCGGGATCGCGGCGCGGACCAGGGGCAAGATCGTCTGGTGCCTGACACGGCCGGACCTGTTCTTTCCGGCGCTGGCGCAGGCAGGCCTCCATCCCGATCGCGTCGTCTTCGTCGAGGCCGACGCGCAAGAGGACGTTCTCGCCTCGATGGAAGAGGCCCTGGCCTTTGGCGGCCTCGGCGCCGTCGTCGGCGAGATCGTTCGGCTGCCAATGGTGGCCTCGCGCCGCCTGCAACTGGCGGCGGAAAAAACCGGAACCATGGGTCTCGTGGTCCGGCGCTGGCGGCGGCAGGTGGAAGCCTCGGATTTCGGGCAGCCGACGGCATCGACGACGCGATGGCGGGTGAGCGTGCTGCCATCGGAGGAATTGCCGGTTCCAAGCGTCGGGCGGCCGCGATGGCTGCTGGAGCTCATGAGAGTGAAGGCGGGTGAGTGCGCTGAGTTTATCGTGGGAGCGTGCGATGCCACGGGTCGTATCCATCTATCTGCCGGACCTGCCGATCGAGCGGATCAGGCGCATGGATCAAAAAGCAGAATTATCGCCTGACCGGCCGCTGGTGCTGATCGCGAGCTGCGGCTCCAGGCGCTGGATATCGGCGGCCGATGCGAAGGCCAGGCAAGCAGGCGTGCGCGTCGGCATGCCGGCGGCCAAGGCGCAAGCCATGGTGCATGGGTTGCGGTTCGCCGATTCCGACCCGGCGGCCGATGCGGAGGCGCTCGAGCGGATCGCGCTCTGGTCCCTCTCGCAATATTCCCCGATCGTCGCCGTCGACGGCACGGATGGCATCGTCATGGATACGGAGGGCGCCGATCACCTGCAGGGCGGCGAGCTGCCGATGCTGACCGGGATCGCCAACCGCTTCCGAGCGAGGGGGCTGACCGTCCATGCGGCGATCGCCGATACCTGGGGTGCCGCGCATGCCTGCGCCCGTGCAACCCATCGCGAGACCGTCATCATCCCGCCCGGAGAGATCGTCCGCGCCGTCGAACACCTGCCGATCTCGCAGCTGCGGCTATCGGCGGAGACTGTCACCAGCCTTCGCACGCTCGGCTTCAAAACCATCGGCGAATTGTCGGCGACGCCGCGCGCGCCACTGACGCTGCGTTTCGGCCCGGAGATCGGCAGGCGTCTCGACCAGATGTTCGGCCGCGTCGCCGAGCCGATCGATCCCATCCGGGCGCCGGAATGGATCGAAGTCAGACGCGTCTTCGCCGAACCCATCGGCGCTCCAGAGACGATCGACAAGTATGTCGGCCGCCTCATCGTCAAACTGATCGGGGAATTGCAGCGCAGGGGGCTCGGTGTTCGGCGCACCGACCTCATCGTCGAAAAGGTCGATGGCAGCAGGCAGGCGATCCGCGCGGGGACAGCCAAGCCGGCACGCGATGTCGCTTGGCTCACCAAGCTCTTCCGGGACCGACGGGAAACAATCGAGCCCGGCTTCGGCATCGAGAAGCTGACACTGGTGGCCGTCATGACTGAACCCCTTGCTGAAGAGCAGCGCTCGTCTCTGGTCGATGAGAAAGATCAGGACATCACGCCGTTGATCGACACCTTCGGCAATCGGGGGCAGCGCGTCTATCGCATCGCGCCCGTCGCATCCGACGTACCCGAACGCAGCATCCGGCGGATTGCGGCGGCAGCCGAAGACGTCGCGGAGACCTGGGTGCATCACTGGCCGCGTCCCGTGCGGCTGCTGGCCCGGCCGGAGCCGATCGACGTCATCGCGCTTCTGCCTGATCATCCGCCTGTCTCCGTCACCTGGCGCGGTAAACGCCGACGAGTCAGACGCGCCGATGGGCCGGAGCGCATATTCGGGGAGTGGTGGACCAGGAGTTCCGAATTCGATGCGGTCCGGGATTATTTCGTGATCGAGGACGAGTTCGGCGAGCGCCTGTGGATCTTTCGTTCCGGCGATGGCGTCGATGCTGCCACCGGCTCGCATCGCTGGTTCGTGCACGGGATCTTCGCATGAGCTACGCCGAACTGCAGGTCACCACCCATTTTTCCTTCCTGCGCGGGGCGTCATCGGCCGATGAGCTGTTCCGGACAGCCAAGGAACTTGGCATCAGCGCGCTCGGGATCGTCGACCGCAATTCGCTGGCCGGGATCGTCCGGGCGCTCGAAGCCTCGCGGGCAACGGGACTGCGGCTTGTCGTCGGCTGTCGCCTCGATCTGGCCGACGGCATGTCGATTCTCGTCTATCCCACCGATCGTGCCGCCTATTCTCGCCTGACCCGGCTTCTGACGCTCGGCAAGAGCCGCGGCGGCAAGGGCAACTGCATCCTGCATCTGGAAGATGTCGCGCTCTATGCCGAGGGCCTCATCGGTATTCTCGTGCCCGACCTTGCCGACGAGACCTGTGCCATCCAGCTCAGGAAGATGGCGGAGATTTTTGGCGATCGTGCCTATCTGTCGCTCTGCCTGAGACGACGGCCGAACGATCAGCTGCGGCTGCATGAACTGTCCCATCTCGCGGCTCGCTTCAAGGTGAAGACAGTCGTCACCAACGACGTCCTCTTCCATGAGCCGTCACGCCGGCAGCTGCAGGATATCGTCACCTGCATTCGCAACGTCTCCACGATCGATGATATCGGCTTTGAGCGGGAGAGGCACGCAGACCGTTTTCTCAAGCCGCCGGAGGAGATGGAGCGGCTATTCCCTCGTTATCCCGAAGCGCTCGCCCGCACGCTGGAGATCGTCGAGCGCTGCAAGTTCTCGCTGGACGAGCTCACCTATCAATATCCGGAGGAGGCGATCGTTCCCGGCAAGAACGCTCAACAATCTCTCGAGCATTATGTCTGGGAGTGCATTCCCAACCGCTATCCGGAAGGGCTGCCGCCATCGGTGCTGAAGGTGGTCAGGCACGAGCTCGACCTTATCCGCGCCATGAACTACGCCCCCTATTTCCTGACGGTATTCTCGATCGTGCGCCATGCCCGCGGCCAGGGCATTTTATGCCAGGGCCGGGGATCGGCGGCCAATTCCGCCGTCTGCTATATCCTCGGCATCACCTCGATCGATCCCGAGACCAACAATCTGCTCTTCGAACGCTTCGTTTCCCAGGAGCGCGACGAGCCGCCCGATATCGATGTCGATTTCGAGCACGAGCGGCGCGAGGAGGTGATCCAATGGATCTACAGGACCTATGGCCATGACAAGGCCGCCCTTTGCGCGACTGTCACGCGCTACCGCGCCAAGGGGGCGATCCGCGATGTCGGCAAGGCGCTTGGGCTGCCGGAGGACGTGATCAAGGCGCTATCAGCGGGCATGTGGTCGTGGTCGGAGGAACTTGTGACCGAACGTGGCCTGCGAGAGCTCAACCTCAATCCGGACGATCGCAGGCTTGCCTTGACCCTGAAGCTGGCACAGCAGCTGATGGGCGCGCCGCGCCATCTCGGCCAGCATCCGGGTGGTTTCGTCCTGACCCATGATCGTCTCGACGATCTCGTGCCGATCGAGCCAGCGACCATGGCTGACCGGCAGGTGATCGAATGGGACAAGGACGACGTCGAAGCGCTAAAATTCATGAAGGTCGACGTGCTGGCGCTCGGCATGCTCACCTGCATGAGCAAGGCTTTTGCCTTGATCCGGGACCACAAGCATCTGGATCTCGATCTGGCTCAAATCCCCCAGGAGGATCCGGCGACCTATGCGATGATCCGCAAGGCCGATACGCTCGGCACCTTCCAGATTGAAAGCCGGGCGCAGATGTCCATGCTCCCCAGGATGAAGCCACGGACCTTCTATGATCTCGTCATCCAGGTGGCGATCGTCCGGCCCGGCCCGATCCAGGGAGATATGGTCCATCCGTACCTGCGCCGGCGCGAGGGCAAGGAAAAGGTCGAGTATCCCACACCGGAACTGGAGGCCGTTCTCGGCAAGACGCTTGGGGTGCCGCTCTTCCAGGAGAGCGCCATGAAGGTGGCAATGGTCTGCGCCGGCTTTACCGGTGGCGAGGCCGATCAGCTGCGCAAATCCATGGCGACCTTCAAGTTCACCGGCGGTGTCTCGAAGTTCAAGGACAAGCTTGTCTCCGGCATGGTCAGGAACGGCTATACGCCGGAATTCGCCGAAAAGACCTTTTCGCAGCTCGAAGGCTTTGGCTCCTATGGTTTTCCAGAGAGCCATGCCGCCAGCTTCGCCCTCATCGCCTATGCCTCATCTTATGTGAAACGCCACTATCCCGACGCCTTCTGCGCGGCCCTCCTGAACTCTCAACCCATGGGCTTTTACGCTCCGGCCCAGATTGTCGGTGACGCCCGCAAGCATGGCGTCGAGGTCAAGCCGGTCTGCGTCAACAGCTCACGCTGGGACTGCACTCTGGAGCCGGTCGAGGGCGGCGACCGTCATGCCGTCCGCCTTGGCATGCGCATGGTCCATGGTCTTGCCCAGGTCGATGCGGCCTGCATCATCGCCGCCCGCGCCGACCAAGCGTTTTCGAGCGTCGATGATCTCTGGCGGCGATCGGGCGTGCCGGCGGCGGTCCTGGTCGAACTCGCCGAGGCGGATGCCTTTCTGTCTTCGCTCAAACTCCAGCGCCGTGACGTGCTCTGGGCGATCAAGGCGCTGCGCGACGAGCCCTTGCCGCTGTTTGCCGCGGCGGCCGAGCGCGAGCAAAGGACGATCGCCGAGCAGCAGGAGCCGGAGGTCCACCTTCGCCAGATGACGGAAGGCCATAACGTCATCCAGGACTATAGCCACACGGGGCTGACCCTTCGCCAGCATCCGCTCGCCTTCCTGCGCGAGGATCTGACCGTCCGCGACATCGTCACCTGCGAGGAGGCGATGTCGGCCCGTGACGGCCGCTGGCTGATGACCGCAGGTCTCGTGCTCGTCCGCCAGAAACCGGGTTCCGCCAAGGGCGTCATGTTCCTCACCATTGAGGATGAAACAGGACCCGCCAATGTCGTCGTCTGGCCGACACTGTTCGAACGACGCCGGCGCATCGTGCTTGGATCCTCGATGATGGCGATCAACGGCCGCATCCAGCGGGAAGGGGAGGTGGTGCATCTCGTCGCCCAGCAGCTCTTCGATCTCACCAGCGATCTCTCCGGCCTTGCCGATCTCGATGAGGCCTTCAGGCTGCCGACGGGGCGCGGCGACGAGTTCGCCCATGGGACGCCGGGCAGCCCGGATCCGCGGGAGAGGGCGATAATGAAGGCACGGGAGATCTATGTGCCTGATTTGCATATAGATACGTTGAAGGTGAAGAGCCGGAATTTTCAGTGAAGAGAACCGCTTTCAGCCCAAGCGGCACCGCAGGGGCCGATCGCCTATGCTTTCGTCGGCGCAGGCTATCATCGAATACTACCCACAATCACCGCACGCTCGTATCTCAGGTCATATCAGCATATGCGCGATATTCACCCGATTGCCTGTCCCTGAAAAGATAAACGGCCGGCTGGCCTCCTCGGGTGATTTCCGCCAAGTTGAAGTCTTCAGGGAAGTGCCACTCGTCGAGCGCCTGGCGGCAGGCCGCTATCTTTGCGTCATTCGCTTCGGCCAGCAAAGCGGCTCCATCGATTTCGCCAACGAACACCATGGCATCCGTCTCGGAAAAAAGCCATTGATTGCCTTGCCAGCTTTCAAATCCCGGCGTCCTATTGCACACCGTTTCGATTATCTGCTTCGGGACGCCCTTCGGTATGGAAACGGCGTCGTTGAACGAAGCATCCCACTTCCGTTCCGCCTCGCCGCTATGAATACACCATGGGCACACGTACGGAATGTCCTCTTTGCAGTATATTGGACCGCGGTACATGAAGCCGCGGTCTCTCCCGCAGCATGGGCATGTGGCGTGCGTGGCCACGACACAGCCGTGCGCGATTGGATCGAGAAAATACTCGAAGTGAGGAAGATCCTCTTCGGCTATTGCCATTGGTGAGTCCGAGGTCCTATTTCAAAGAAGACGGGTCGAGAGCGAAGTTGCTTGTCAGGGCAACTCCTATTCGATCAATGACAAGACCCTGATCTTGTTGCAAGCATCAGAATTGCAAGACCATCCGCAATATCTAGCGGCGGTAAAATATTCCTATAATCCGCAGGAGCCGGCGCAAAGGATGATCGGCTGCCTGAGGCATCCTTTACGGCCGGGATAGCTCCAGAAAAATCTACGCCGATGCACTTTCCTATCGGATCAGGCGACCTTAGCGGCAAGCATTTCGTTGATACAATCTTCGTTGCGCGCTTCCAGCTCCTGCATCGGAAAGGCCCGGATGAACATGCGGATCGTCTCATCGAGATCGGCACCGGATTGCGACCAGCCGGGACCGCAATTGACCTGTTGGCCGGCGAGATCCTCGACTTGGAACAGGCCGCAAGTTTCGCCTGCCTCGTCATCAACAGCAAGGTCGAGCGTACCGAAATTTCGGTGTTCGTCATTCCAGTAAACCGAAATCCTGAGAAACCGAATGCCCGACCGATTTCCGATCTCCGTCAATAGCAAGCCATGAACCTCGTCCGTCGCAAGCGGCTTCGGCTCATCCCAGCAAAGCTCCTCGTCCAAGGTCGGGTAGTCCATGACGTTCTTCAGCAGGTCACGCATTCGGGCGAGATGACGCAGCATGTCAGGCGACTTGCCACGGAAGCCGGGCCGGTCGTCTCTGAGCGTATCGAAGGCATGCCGGTTCAAATGACTGACGAAGTCATACAGCGCCTGCGCGTCGTCCTGGCTTATGGTGAGAACACCGTCTCTCGGCCGCGGATCTCTTGAATATTCAAACATCGTTTCCTCCTTCACTTTCAAAACGCGGAACCCAGCCGCAGGTAAAGCCGACGCTCATTCCAGCCTCACTAAGTGCCAGCTGTCCTCGAACGAACCGCAATTCAGCGAGCAGAGCCCCGATCGTCGCGCGGGCATCGCCTTCGAATAAGTCGAGCACGGATGTCACCTGATCAAGCTGCGGTTCATCTGTCTGAGCGGCTACGGCTGTCATGGAGCGATACGTCTCCCTAACCCACCTGCTGCCAGGGGAGTTTCGATTATGTTCATCGATATGGAATTGCACGGCCGGTTTTCGTTCTGGCAATTTGTTCTTATTATGTTCTCATTTTGGGTGGAGTCAAGACCACCTCCTGTATGGTCGATAGCGAACAGCCTGGCGGCGCGGGCGCAAAAGTCTTGTAGTTCGCCATTCTTCGAGTGCCTGACTGATGACGTCGAGATCAATCTGCGTGGTACATTCAACACGTGCCGTACGACCGCCCCTACAATGTTGGCGCTGGGCAGCGGCCGGATCGTAAACCTCGTCGGTGGCGGAACGGGCAACAGCTTTCCTCACGGCTCTGGCTACGCGTCCAGCAAAACCGCCATCATGCGTCTCACGGAGTGTCTGAACGACACAACGATCCGCCACGGGGTGCGCGCCTTTGCCGTCGATCCCGGTCTTGTTCGGACTGCAATGACCCAACTGCAGCTATCGTCGGAGGCAGGGAGAGCCTACCTGCCAGGGATCCAAAAGCTTTTTGACGATGGTGTCAACATCGAACCGTCGCGGGCTGCGCTCTTGATTGCCGATACCGCCGTTGGGCATTTCGATGCTCTCGCCGGCCGTCTCCTGCGCGGTGTCGATGATCGGGATGGGCTCGCAGAGGAGATGGACGCCATAGTCGCGGCAGACGGCAGAGCCTTGCGTTTTAGCACCGTCGAACAAGCTAAGCTGTAAAGCGGTTGGAGATGAGGCTCTCGCGAGAGCGACGATGATATCAATCTTCCAATATACCAGACGCCGATCTGCCTCAGGCTGCGGCCGGGTTCTGTTCGCCGGGCTCGGTTGTAGGTGTATCGAAAGTGGCATCTGCTGCTTTAGGCTTCATTAATCGCACTGTTTGCAAGGGCGTTGCTCTTCCTTAAGATCCGACTCGTACGATGGACGAATGGAGGAAGAGGCATGACTGCATCGCGGGCGTTCGGCAGATCATCTGCAGATATGGTCGAGCGGGAGGAGGCGCGGCTTGCAGCACTCGAGCAGCTCGACATGCTCGACACGCCAAGGGATCCTGGCTTCGACCGGATCGTGCGTCTCATCAAGCAGATCTTCCACGTTGACATCGGTATCGTCTCCTTCATCGACGCCCATCGGCAATGGTACAAGGCCTGCTCGGGGCTCACGCCAGATGAGATGCCCCGCCAGGACACCTTCTGCCAGCACGTCGTCGCAGCCGAAGATGCCATTGTCGTCCAAGACGCGACGAAGGATCCGCGGTTCTCGCACTATTCGGCGGTGACCGGCGAAGCTCATGTCCGCTTCTATGTTGGAGTGCCGCTGAAGACGGCGGAAGGGCATGTTGTGGGAACCGTCTGCGCCATCGATCGCCGTCCGCGCTCCTTCAGTGGCCGTGATCTGACCATCCTCGATGAACTCGCCGGTGCGGCGATGGATCGGGTGTCGCTTCTTCGTGCCGCATCGACCGACAGCCTGACCGGAGCCATGACCCGACGCGCGTTCAAGGAGGAGGCCGACCGGCTGATCTCGCTCTCCATCCGCCACCGCCACGACTTGTCTTGCCTCGTGCTCGACGTCGACCGCTTCAAGCAGGTGAACGATACTCATGGACATGCCGCAGGCGACGAGGTCCTGAGGGCAGTCGCCTCCGCCTGCAGATCGGTGCTACGGGCAGGGGACCTGTTCAGCCGTCAGGGTGGCGAGGAATTTGCGATCCTGCTCCCGCACGTCGACCTTCAAGGGGCTCTTGCGACGGCGGAGAGGCTCAGAGAGCTCGTGCAATCCCTGTCAATCGAACTGCCTCAAGGCACGCTCCAGGTCACCGCGAGCTTCGGCATAGCCTCACTTTCCATTGTCGCGAAGGATGTCGAGACGCTTCTGGCTCAAGCGGACGCTGCCATGTATCAAGCCAAGCAGACAGGCAGGAACAAATGCCTTGCCTGGGGACAAGCCAATGGGGCGGCCCAGATCGGGCAGCGCCGGCGGGTGCTGAAGGCAGGATCCATCATCTTCAACGACCGGCGTTCGACAATCGACTGCACGGTCAAGACGATTGGGCCCGACGGTGCTTGCCTGTCGGTCTCCAGTTCCACTGGCATACCGGCTGAGTTCGTCCTTGCGATCCCAGGTGACGGATTCCAGACTAGGTGCAGGATCATCGCACAGGATCGTCAGAGTGTGGAAGTCGCTTTCGCCGGCTGAGAAAGAACCATCTCGTTTGCCGGAAACCAAAACCGCGTAACGGGCAATGGGAATTACGTGCCTAAGGTTCGATTCCCATCAAGAGCAAGAAAACTCGCCTATTCGATAGATATCGTGTTGTCGGTTTGGATGCCAATCCACTACTATACCAAACTAAGTCAACTCCGGTCTGCTGGCTATTTCACCGAGAAGCCAGTTTCTAAATGCCTGGATGCGGGACTTTTGCGCGTCTTGCATCCGTGTAACAAAATAATAGGAAAGAGGGGTTCCCAGCGATGCCGCGATGGGGATTCTTACGAGGCCCGAACTGATAGCTTCTTCGGCATAGATATCGCGCACCAGGGCCAATCCCTGCGAAGCCACTGCCGCCTTTATCATAAGCGAATCGTCGGAGAAGCTCGACCCGCGCGCAGCTCGGCCCGCCGCATCATTGATCCCATGAGCGCGAAACCATCTTGGCCAATCCACGCGATCCCGATCTTGCAAAAGTGGGTGGGCAAGACAATCGGCGGGAGTCTGTACTAAGGGATGGTTCCTCAAAAATTCAGGGCTGGCGACGACGATTAGCTGCGGTGTTAAGAGTTGCGTGACCGACATGCCGGGATAGTTTCCACTTCCATGGCGGATCGCTATGTCGAATGGCTCATGACGCAAGTCAACCAAGGCGACTGAGCTGTCTACTTTTACCTCGATGTCGGGATAGAGTTTTGAAAACCTGCCTAGCCGAGGAACAAGCCAGGAGGATGCGAAAGACGGTACGGTCGTAACGACGAGCGTGTTGCGCCTCGGCTTGCGGTGATCGAAGTCTTCAACAGCGTCCTGGATCTGTTGGAAAGGCATATTGAGTGCCTCCATCAAGCGTGCTCCCTCCGCCGTCAAATGCAGATCCTTGCTGGCCCGCTCAAATAGCGTAGCACCGAGGCGCTCCTCCACGATCTTGATTTGTTGGCTTACGGCGCCGGGAGTAACGCCTAAATTTCGCGCAGCATCCTTCATGCTTCCGCTGCGCGCGACTTCGACGAATGTTCGGAGAGAAACCAATGAAATCTGTAGCCCCATGGGCGGGAGTTTAGCAAAACTAATTTCACCTGCAAGAGAACTTGTTTGCTCACCGCAACCATTTCGTGCATCTCTTTGCCCATCGCAAACCAAATCTCGAAATGATGTTTTGCGTATCCGAGCTGCCCGGCCAACTGGGCAAAAGCTCGGCTGCGCGGCAGACAGGGCAGGCGTCGGAAATGAATTATCCCGCAGGATCACTGGAAATTTCGCCGACGCAGGCGCTGAGTCGTAGCTTGCTTGTCGCACTTTCGACGGCGGCCGGACTTTCAGTCGCCAACAGCTATTATAATCAGCCTATGTTGAGCCGGCTGTCGAGCGATTTCGGCCTGGCCGCGGCAACCGTGGCGCTGGTGCCAGTCCTGACTCAATTCGGCAATGCAATCGGCGTCCTGTTCATTGCACCTTTGGGTGATCGCATTGAGCGCAAGCTCCTCATCTTGGTCACCATAACAGCCCTTGTCCTTGCGCTGATCAGCGCTGCGCTAGCAAACTCATTTGAGTGGCTCGTGATAGCAAGCTTCTTTGTGGGTCTTTTCGCAACCGTCGCGCAACAATTGGTGCCGCTTTCCGTGCATATCGCACCGGCGAAGATGAAGGGGCAGGTGCTCGGGACAGTCACCGGCGGAATCTTGATCGGCATATTACTGTCCAGAGTGCTGAGTGGATTCGTTACGGACCTGTGGGATTGGCATATAATGTTCTGGGTCGCAGCGTTGCTGATGACCCTGATTGGCATTGCGCTGGCGTTGATGCTGCCGCGGGTTGTCCCAACGACTCATGTTAGCTATTTCAATCTTATCGCATCGTTGTGGAGCTTGTTACGCACACACGCGCTTCTGCGCCGTGCCATTGTCATTCAAGCACTGATTTTCGCTGCCTTCCTTGGTTTCTGGTCGAACCTGGCTATGCATCTTGCTCAGGAACCCTTTCACCTGGGTTCGTCTTGGGTGGGACTGGTTGCGCTGGTCGGTGCCGGCGGGGCGATCGCAGCACCCGTCGCCGGCCGATTTGCCGACAGGCGAGGGCCTGAGGCTGTGATCGCGCTCGGAGCGGCCATGGTCGTGGCGGCTTTCGTGTCCTTCATCGCCATACAGGGATCGATCGCCGCGTTGATTATTGGCGTGATCGTCATGGATCTCGGCGTGCAGTCCTCCCAAGTTGCCAACCAGGCACGGGTCTATGCGCTGGACCCAACCGCACGCAGCCGCCTCAATACGATCTTCATGGCAACGATGCTCCTCGGCGGCTCGTTGGGTGCCGGCGCTGCAGGCCTCGCCTTTTCTAAGTTTGGATGGACCGGAAGCTGTGTCTTTGGGGCGCTATCCGCCGGAACCGCACTTCTCATCGCGCTGATCAAGCCATCCACACACTGAGTGGGCAACCAAATCCCATTATTTTGAGAGAGGAAGGAGAAAACCCATGAACATTTCTGTTGCGTCGCCCTTGGCAAAAGAAAATTTTGAACCGTTGACGAAGGCGGATCGTATCAAGACAGTCCTGAGCATGGTCGACGAAAACGAATACGAGACCGTTGTTTCCAAGCTTACGGCCTTGTTCGATCTTGAGCTTAACTTCGGCAAGGTCCACAATTTCGGAATTAAAACGGTTATCAAGAGTCGCGTGTTTGATTTCTCGGACGGAATATCATTGCCTTCCCGTCTGTTCATGATTCTGCATACGCTCGGCCACTACTACTTCATATCGCGCGCCGACAAGATGGGTATCGATCGGTACAAGTACATCTACGACACCTTCGAGAACACCAACCTGCACGTGTACGAACAGGCGGACGCCAAGGCGGTTCAAGAGGCACGCATCGTAACGGATAAAGTCAGACGCGATCGAACCGAGTTCGAGATCAGGGCCAATGATTTTGCCGCAGACCTGCTGCGAGCGATCGGCCATCCTCATCTCATTCCGCTCATCAAGCTCTACGAGCCTGCCGACGTCAACTATATCCTTGACGTAACAGAGGGCGGCAAGGATGCGATCGTTCCGACGGATTTCGACTACCTCGATCGATATGTTTGCACGAACCAATCAGTGGTCGAGGAAGAAAACGTGGAGCGGATCTACTGGCCCAGCGTTTTCAGCATCGGTTCTATTGATTGGCCGCTTCTCGCCAAATCAAAGCTCGAAATCCACTTTTTCTGACGCGTGATCGGCGGTTGGAAGCCGGCATATTTGTCGGCTTTTGCCGCGGGCAAAACGGGAGGGCCCGATGAATCTTGACTTAGCACAATCTTTGAAAGGCATACCGTCCGCGCAGTCTGCTCAGCTCGAAGCGCGATCGGCCATAGCGGGGGCGGTAAAGCAGATCCTTGCCGCGGCGGGAGAGGATCCAGAACGCGAAGGGCTTCGCGATACTCCGGTCCGCGTCGCGAAGATGTTCGAGGAACTCTTCTCCGGCCTCAATGAAGATCCTCGCGACCATCTTCAAACGCAATTTAGCGATGATCAGTATGAGGATATGGTCATCGTGAAAGACATTCGCTTCTACTCTGTCTGCGAGCATCATCTCGTTCCATTCTTTGGCAAGGCGCACGTTGCCTACATACCGAGCGGCGGGCGTTTGACGGGTCTCAGCAAAATCGCGCGGGTTGTTCAGTCGGTTGCAAGGCGGCCGCAGCTTCAGGAGCGACTGAACTCGCAGATTGTCGATGCCATGTGGGACGCGCTGCAGCCAAAGGGCGTGCTCGCTATCGTCGAGGCGGAACATATGTGCATGGCGATGCGTGGTATTCGTTCGCCCGACAGCAAAACGCTGACGGTCGTATCACGTGGCTCGCTGGAGACAGATCCCACCTTGCGAGCCGAAACCTTCAAGCTGTTACGCGGGTGAAGGCATGGAGCGGCCGCAATCTATCACATCCAGGCCGGTGGCGCTTGTCACCGGCGGGGCGGTCCGGATCGGCCGCGCAATCACAGAGAGGCTTGCCGCCGACGGTTACGCAGTCGCCATCCATGTGCGCAGGAGAAACGAAGCTGCATGCGCATTGGCAGGGCGTATCAATGAGGAGGGTGGTCGCGCCGAACTTGTAGAAGGTGATCTCGCCGATCACTCGATAGTGGAAACACTTTTAACGCAAGCTTCCGAGAAACTGGGCGCCGTGACGCTTCTCGTCAATAATGCATCCAAATTCGATGCTGATGAGGCCATATCTCTCGATCAGGCTTTATGGGACGAACACTTTGCAATCAATCTTCGCGCGCCCGCGTTTTTGATGCGAGACCTGGCCCGGCAGTTGCCGCCAGGCGGTGTTGGTGCGGTTGTGAATGTCATTGATCAACGCGTCTGGAAGTTAACCCCTCAGTTTGCATCATATACGCTTGCAAAAGCCGCCCTCTGGACCGCAACGAAGACCTTTGCGCAGGCGTTGGCGCCGCGGATAAGGGTAAATGCCGTGGGGCCAGGCCCTACTCTTAGCAATGTGAGGCAAAGCGACGATGATTTCGCACGCCAATCGGGCGCGGTTCCCCTTGGCCGCGGGAGCTCCCCTGATCAGGTTGCCGAAACTGTTGCTTATTTAGCGAGGGCCGAGAGCATTACCGGCCAGATGATCGCAGTCGATGGCGGACAGCACCTTGCCTGGCAGACGCCCGACGTGATCGGCATTTCAGAATAAAAAGCGGAGAGAACTATGAATATTGCACGCTTGTCGAAGGCGTTTCTCGTCCTTTTGATCGGACTCTTCGGCGTGCTGGTCGCGTCGAACAACATTTTTGACTATCAATCGAATTTCAATTTTATCCAACATGTCATGCTCATGGACACGACATTTCCAGGAAACGACTTGATGTGGCGCGCAATTTCGTTGCCGTCTGTACACCATGCAGCCTATTGGCTCATCATTGCTGGCGAAATGCTGACGGGGATACTCTGTGTTTGGGGCGCAATTGAGCTCGTGAGGGCATCCAATCGCCCTAGCGAGATTTTCTCAAAGGCGAAGCGAACGGCAACCTTGGGACTGACGCTTGGAATCTTCGTCTGGTTCTTCGGTTTCATGACGGTCGCTGCTGAATGGTTTCTGATGTGGCAATCACAACAGTGGAACGGTGTTCAAGCCGCGTTTCGATTTATCGTTTGTATTGCCTTGGTCCTGATTTACTTAAATCAACAAGACTCGGATTGAGGTTTGCACCCTCGTCTCATTTGAACTGAACGAGTCGAGGATGTCTGTCTTTAGCACTGTCTGAGTACTAACGGATGCAATTTTCAATTTGAACAAATCGAGGTGCAACAGGGTCTGATTGTAGTGCGAAGCCGCCATGATTTCTAGCGTCGGTCCGGCTATGATAGCAACTAAGCTCCTTCAACAACGCGAGGCGACGGTTCGTGTCTCTTCAAGAGTAAAACGAACTATTTTCGCCCCCTGAACCGATCGAATGCCGTCAGGCGCTGAACCGGTGGATCGGCATCTGGTCATCGATAGATCTCGGTTCGCCGGAAGCTAAGCTCCAACGACATGGAAACTCGAGCGCTCACTAGGGGTAAATCAGCCAGAAAGTCTGGTGGAGGAATCTGTGCAGCGGACTTCTACCTTGCAACGTTTTCACCGGTATATTGAGCAACGATGTCGAGAAAGCGAAGCGCCGGCGATGAAAGGTCTGGCGATAACCAGGCGGCGGCAATTGGCAAATCCGGCGGTTCCGGCTTGATCGAACGGAACATGACGCCCGGTCGCCCGACCGCGGCGATGCCTTCGGTGACGAAACCCACGCCTACGCCTGCTGCGACAAGACCTACGAGCGTCGTCATCGGTGTGACTTCCTGGACGATAGGCGGGCTGACCCCCTGGTTCTGGAAGAGCGCTATGATGCGATCGTAGATGTTAGGCCCGATCGCGCGCGGTGCAATCAGCAACGGTTCTTTGTCCAGATCGTGCACTGTGAGGATGTCCCGATCCGCCAATCGGTGGGACGCCGGCAATGCAAGCTTGAGCTTTTGGCTTGGCAGGGTACGGATGGTCAATTCTGGCGCGGTGATCGGCGGATGCAATATTCCCAGATCGATCGTGCCGGCCGCTAAGGCATGCTCCAGCGCGGGTGAATTCATTTCGGCGAGTTCGACCGCAATCTCCGGATATTGGTTACGGAACAGACGCACTGCTTCGGGCAGCACGCCGTAGAAGGCTATAACGGTGAAGCCGAGCCGCAGCCTTCCGATCTCGCCCTGAACGGCTCGTAGCGCTCTTGTTTTCGCCAGGTTTGCGCTTGCCACGGCTGCGCGTGCGGGATCAAGAAATGCGGCTCCCGCCGCCGTTAGCGCGACGCGACGGCGATCGCGCGCGAACAAGGCCGTACCGATTTCCTCCTCCAGCACGCGTATGCGTTGGCTGAGCGCGGGCTGGGTAAGGTTCAGCCGCTCCGCGGCTTTGCGAAAATGAAGGTCTTCGGCGACAGCGACAAAGCAGGCGAGTGAGCGAATATCCATTCGGTATTGATGCGGTTTTATAATCACAGAGTCCAGTATTCCGATTGGATTCAAATCAGCTTTGCAATCATTATCCATCGAGACTGGTCGGCTGAAGTGTGGCCGCGCGACCCGCAAAGGAATGGAAAATGCGTTTGAAGATCTTGATCGGTTCCCTCACTGTCTCGCTGGGTTGCACCGCTTCCCTGAATGCGGTCGCAATGGAGGTGCCGGATCTTTTACGTCGCATTTCGGCGGGCACCATCGCTGCCATCTCGGACGGAGATTTCGTCGGACAAACCTATGCGACAGGCCTGCTCGCTCCGGCCGATGCCAATTATCGCGACCTGCTGACGGTTCTCTCGATCGTGGACGATCGCATCGTCACCGGAACACTGTCGGTCTCTAACTCCGTTACCGCTGCTCCGGAAATTCTCGCGCTCAGCCGTGACGGGCGTACAGCCTTTGTAACCGAGCGGCTCGGCGAGCGCCGGAACGATGACGCAACGGTGCGCGACTTGCCGCCCGGAAATCGGCTGTTTGCCATTGATCTTGCTGATAAGGCCAATCCACGTCTTGCTGACACGGCTGATGTCGCGGCCTTTCCGGAGGCACTTGCTGTCAATCCTGATGGCGAGCATGTGGCTGTCGTCTCGAACACGGAGGAGGGGAGCTTCGTGCAGATCGTTCGCTATGCAAATGGGCGCTTCGGCGAGGCGAGCCGCTTTGATCTTGCGCGGCTGGGCATCACAGGCGATGCCGCCAAACCGCGCGGTGGAGTTACCGCAACCAACGTTCAATGGCATCCCTCCGGCCGCTTTCTCGCCATCAACATCAACAGCCAGAACCGCATCGCCTTCTTCGAAGTGACGGAGGCGGGGGATAGGTCTGCGCTGCGGCCATGGGGTGACCCGGTGGAAGTTGGCGCCGATCCGTTTGTTGGACGGTTCACGCCGGATGGCCGCTTCTATATCACCTCGGATTGGGGCAGGAACCTCGCCGCGACTGATTTGGCCGGTCGCGTTCCCGATAAGCGGTCTTCGATCAGCATCGTCAAGCTGGCGGATTTGTCAGAATCCCCGTCGGTCGCCCGTCATGAACGGATTGGAGTTGCAACGACGGATGTCGCGGCCGAAGGGCTCGCCGTCAGCCCTGACGGAAAACTCGTCGCCACCGTCAACATGCGCGGTACGGCCTTTCCGCGCGGATCTCCCCGGTTTCAGCGCGAGGCTACGGTGACGTTGCTCACAATCGATACGCAGACGGGAGCTATTTCCAAAATTGCCGATTATTTCCTCGAAGGCGTGCTGCCGGAGGGTGGGGCTTTTGATCTTACAGGCGATCATTTCCTCGCGACGGTGTTCCAGGGGCATGATCGCGCTTCGCCGGACGCCGGCGCGGGTCTTGAGGTCTTTCGCGTGGTGAAGGGCGAGCATCCGGCTCTGGAGCGGCTCGGTCGAATTCCGTTGCCACATGGTGTTCATCACGTCGATTTGGCACCATGAACTTGGCAGATAAAGAGCATTGAGCCAACTATTTATCCATCAGCTCTTCCCTCTTGGGCAAGGCTGGAGATGGTGCGTCTGCTAAACCAAGCTTCTACTGTTCGGTGAAGATTTGCCATACACCGCGGACAATGGGAGCTTGGGGTCTGGGCCTCGCGATCATGCAGATCGACAACGTCGGCAGCATGACATCCGTAATCTCGGCGTAGCGAACACCTTGAAAGGTGATGCGTTGAATTGACCGCGGGAGCAAGGCCGCGCCCAACCCTGCGGATACGAGGGAGAGCATGGTTAGCGCGCGGTTCGCTTCCTGGACGATCCGGACATGGAGGCCGGCGCGGTTAAAGCTATCCATGATACGGGCATGAAGCACTGGTCCCTGGGTCGCGGGGAAAAGGATCAATCCAAGTGCTGCGACCTGCGCCAGGCTCACTCCTCCGCTTCCCCCATCATCCGGCAGGACGGCGACGCTTGCCTCACTTGGAAATTCCACGATATCCAGCCGCTCGCCGGTACCTAGTGGTGGATGGACGAACCCGATGTCGATGGCCCCCTGCTTTAATGCTTCCAGTTGATCGTTCGTCGAAAGCTCAAAAAGTTCGGGTTGAACATCTGGATGGGTTTGTCTCAGACGTGACAGGCGTAGGGGCAAATGCTCGTATAGTGCCGCCGAGACAAAGCCAATCCTGATTACCCCCGCAGTGCCGTTCCCGGCTGATTTGGCAAGCGCGGATGCCGCATCAGCGTGTCGGATGGAGGATCTGGCCTCACCAAGAAAGGCCGTTCCAGCCCGGGTCAATGCAAGACGTCGGTTTGACCTATCAAATAGCCGTACGCCAAGCTCCCTTTCCAGTCGGGCGATTGATTGGCTCAGCGGAGGCTGCTCCATGCCGAGCCGTTGGGCCGCGCGGCCCATGTGCAGCTCTTCGGCAACAGCGAGGAAGTGGCGAAGATGGCGAAGTTCCATATCGCCATAATATCAAAGTGCGTCGAACACATCATGGATTTGTTCGCCGCACGTGAGCAATCTTGTTCAAGTACGGAAACAAAAGGAAAGAACGATGATCGACGTATCCATGCTTGCGCTTGCCGGCAGCCTCATCCTTGCGGCGCAAGGAGCGATTGCAGCCGAGCCAGCATTTGTTAGGACTGACCGCTTTATTGATCTACCCTCCGACGAACGTCTCTTTGTCCGGGAGGTTCGCGGTCGCAACACGCCTCCGGCTGCGGAACAATCCGCGGTTCTCCTCGTCCATGGTGCGCGGGTTCCGGGTATCGCGTCCTTTGATCTTCCGGTTCCGGGTGGTTCTCTCGCCGTCGATTTGGCTGCCGCCGGACATGTCGTTTATGTTCTTGATTTACGAGGGTACGGTGCCTCGAGCCGCCCAGCTGCGATGGATGAGGACCCTTCCGGCTCCGCACCCCTGATACGCACCGACGACGCGGTTGCCGACATAGCAGCAGCAGTGGACGCCATTCGCGGCTGGAGCGGAAACAACCCGATCAGTATCGTAGGCTGGGCAACGGGAGGCCATTGGGCCGGTGCCTTCGCCGCAAGGTATCCCGAGGCGGTTGCGCGGCTCGTGCTTTACAATACCCTCTACGATGGCACGGCAGAACACGAAACGCTCGGTCGTGGTTCTCCTTTGGAGGATCCCCTCAGACCCGGAAGCTTCAATGCCTCCGCATTCGGCGGCTACAGATTCAATACGCGCGACAGCCTCTTCTCGGCATGGAACAACAGCATCCCCATCGCCGACAAGAACTTGTGGCGGGACGAGCGTGTGGCCCGGGCCTATGGCGACGCAGCACTGGTGTCCGACGCTTCATCGACCAGTCGCGAGCCGCCAAGTTTCCGATCCCCGAGTGGAGCGCTTGCCGATAGCTTCGAGGTTATCACCGGCAAAACACAGTGGTCTGCTTCGGCACTTGTCATGCCGGTGCTTGTTATTCGCTCCGAAAAGGATTTCTGGAGCCGCCCGCAGGATGCGGAGGCGCTTGCCAAGGAAGCGCCCGAGGCCGAGCTCGTGACAATCCCCGACGCTACACACTTCGTCCATCTTGATCGTGACGACGCCGGCAGAGCGGTATTTCTCTCAGCCTTGACGCGCTTTCTCGATCCATCGCAATCTCGTCCCAAGTAGGTCAAATGAGATGGCAGTTCGTATCACCCGTGGCGGATTTTTCGCAGACGCATCGCATTCGCACGTACAGGCATGGGCTGTATTCATGCCATGTATTCTATCCATTTTCGGAAGGTGTATGATCTGAAACATGAAAGATGGTGACAGTGTTTCTCTCACTGCGCGAAGAATGGATGTTCCGCCGGGCGGCGGCGCATTTGAGTTGCCGCGCTTGGCGATTGGGGTTTTTCTCGTTCCCCAACCGACGCACAGAGTCGCTGTATCCTCGGATCGCAAGCGCCACGTGCCGTTGGAAGCAAACGAGGGATGGATATTGCCCTCCGGCTCCACAGGGCTCTGTGAATATGATGACCCACTCTCCTATCTTTTTGTCGAATTTGCTGACGCATCGTTGAGCGAAATCGGGTTCGACCCGGCTTGTGGGTTCAACCCGATTGTCGGCCCGCTCGACCCGTTATTGGTACAGCTTGTGCGGCAGGTTGCGTCCGGGCTCGACAATGTGTCTCTCCTCTATCGTGAAACAATGCAACTCGCCTTAGCTGCCCAGCTGAGCTTCGTGCTTGGGCAAGGAAAATCGACGCCTGTTTCGGTCGACGATAGACGACTGCGTCGGGCCGCGACCTATATCCATGACCATCTCGCCGCTGACCTTTCGTTGGAGGTGCTGGCGGCGCAGGCGGCGATTAGCCGATATCACTTCGTGCGCGCATTCAAGGCGTCCTTTGGCCTGCCGCCATATCAATACATTATCCTGCAGCGCATGGAGCGCGCCAAGCTGCTGCTGCGCACCACAAGCATTTCGGTTGCGGAGGTTGCTTTCAGGGTCGGCTATGACGACGTTTCCCGTTTCGGCCGACACTTTATACGGTATTCAGGATCCAGTCCTTCGGTGTTTCGGCGTCTCTAGCCAAGCTTTGCCGAGGAGACGCAGGTACCGCAACATTTACCTATCATCCGCCAAGATTCGCGCCTGCGCATAATCGCCATTCCCGTCATGTTCTGGCACCCGAACAATGGAGGAGAGGCTATGTTAAGACGAGGACTGGCGTCGTTAGCGATATTCATCATGCTATCGACTTCCGTGGCTTTTGCCGCTGTCCAGACGAGACGCGTGACCTTTGAAAATGAAGGAGATATCCTCGTCGGCACGCTCTACACTCCGGCCGGTCGGCCGATCGAGGAGCGGCTTCCTGGCGTCATTGTCACGGGCGCTTGGACATCGATCAAGGAGCAGATGTCGGGCCGCTATGCCAGGGAAATGGCTGAGCGGGGTTTTGCAGCTCTCGCATTCGACTTTCGCGGCTGGGGTCAATCCGGTGGGCGCGTACGGTTCAAGGAGGAGCCATCGGCCAAGACCTCCGATGTCCTTGCCGCCGCGGTTTTCATGACGACCTTGCCCGAGGTCGATTCTGCACGGATTTTCGGGCTCGCGATCTGCGCATCCGCTGGATACATGGCTGCGGCAGCATCCGTTAGCAGCAATATCGTCAGCGTGGGACTGGTAGCGCCTTGGCTGCAAGATGCCGAGATCACGCGGCAGGTCTACGGCGGTGAAGACGGCGTGGCTGGCTTAATCGAGATCTCCCGAAAAGCGGAGGCCTCCGAAGCGAGCGGAAAGCCGCGGGTCATCATCGCCGCCAGTTCGACGGACCGAAGCGCGCTGATGTTCAAGATACCGTATTATACGGAAACGGATCGCGGGCTTATTCCCGAATATGACAACAGGTTTAATCTTGCGTCATGGGAACCGTGGCTGACATACGACTCGGTGGCAATCGCCGAACGGCTTCACAAGCCAACGCTGATCGTGCACTCCGAAGCAGCAGCGGTGCCTGAGGGTGCGCACGCTTTTCTTGACCGTCTGCCCGCGCAATCGTCCGAGCTGTGGCTGGATGGCGTCAGCCAGTTCGATTTTTACGATCGGCCTGCGCCCGTCACCGCTGCGGCTGATGCCGTTGCGAAACATTTTAAGCGTTTTCGCGGCGCTGTAGCGGCCATGGGGAGACTGCCATGAAAACGACAATGCTGGTCATGGTGGCCATGATGTGGGTATTGGGGGCAGTTTCGGCGAAGGCCGAGAATATCGCCATCGAAGATCGATTGGCGATCATCGATGTGATCACGAATATAGCCGCAGGGGCTGACCGGCACCAATGGGACCGCGTCCGCAACGCTTTCGCTGACGAAGTTGTCCTTGATTATACAAGCCTGTGGGGCGGAAAGCCGTCAACTCTCTCGGGAGACGAGGTGATTGCCTCGTGGTCTGGTTTCCTTCCGGGTTTTGATCGAACGTTGCATCTTGTGACCAATCATACGATCGTCGCGAAGGACGATGATCGGGCGGTCGCTGAAGCCGATTTTCAGGCAACACATCGCATCGGCAACGCAATATGGCAATTGATGGGCCACTATCACTATGAACTCACTAGAATAGGCAGCGTGTGGAAAGTCACATCGCTAACTATGACCTATACGCACGAGACCGGTGATCGCGGTCTGGTCGAGCAGGCGGGTCGAAGACAGCAGCACTAATCATCGAGCAAGGCAACCGCTCCAGCTCGGTTGTTCGGCTTCAGACTAAGGATGTATGAACATGTAGCGGCGGGCACCAGCCGCTGCCAAACATTCGTGTCGTGGAATTTTCCGACGGTAACATGCAAAGCGGTCGCCGGTACGATCTCCCGGAAGCCTTCGGTGATCGCCCATTAAATCAAGTCGTTTCGATTAAGAAGCTCCCTAATGACGAACATGCGCTTCTTTCGCAGGAGTTTGAGGAAGGTGCTCTAACCTGCCATTTTTGAGCATGAAAAGATCGGTCCGCTGATTATCACTGAATAGTGCAGCAAGTAGCCGAATTTGGGCTCATATCCCATCACATTAACGGATCACGATCACGGATCGTGATCATTGAAAAGTGGCGTCCCAGTCAAGCGCGAGACGACTGCCTCGCGCCCTCAAGTGGTCGTCAAGGCCCCTTGGGGACATCCAAACGTAGACCCGGGCCATGACGATTATTCCGACTTCAATGCATGGGTTCGACTCCCGTTAGCCCCCGCCGGTCTGCCGAACATGCCAATTATACCAACGGCTTGGCGCCACATGCCACCGACTTCCCTCAAGAGCTTAGAGAATAACGGATCGCGTCGACTTCCTGGGTATGAGCGTTGGGGCCGATACCCGAATACGGTCATCTGGCGATATTGCGTCGCTTCCCAATAAATCGAGCGCATTCGCAGCAATCTGCTCGAAGGGCACCCGCAGGGT
>NZ_VIUA01000016.1:0-36791 GCF_007828395.1 Rhizobium sp. ERR 942 | reverse complement strand
CCCGGCCTCGGACGGATGCTAAAGACGGATGGCGGCTACGCCTGGGTACCCGCCAACTGGCAGTTCTGACGGCTGAGGAAAAGGAGAGATCGCATCGACCAGTCGAAGATCAATAGACGCGGCTTCCTCGGGACGATGGGTGCGGCGGCAACAGGGCTGGCACTGGCCACCAGCGCTGCGGGGCAAACCAGGACACGAATATGGTGCCAGCCGCCGGATCTAGTCCGGATATGCTAACCCGCACTTTGCCGCGTACCGACGAAAGGGTCGCGGCCCTGGACCTCGGCACCTTCCTGACCTTTGATCTGAAGCCCGGGGATCGGCGCGACGCACTCCCGCAGGTCTTCGAACGGTACGTCGCCGCAGGCGGTCGCGTCGTCGACACGTCACCTCTCTACGGTTCGGCGGAAGTTAGCGTCGGAGAGTTCATGGGCGAATTTGAGCGATCGGACGAGATGTTCCTCGCCAACAATGTCTGGTCCACAGGAGAATATCGCGGGGACGAAAGCCACGCTGTTGAAAGCTTTCGCCAGTCGCGCATGCGGACATGGCGTGACACGATCAATCTGATGCAATGCCACAGCATCACCAATGCGCCGGTCGTCATTCCGCTGATGAAGGCATGGAAGAAGGAAGTGCTCATATGGAGACGATTCCCGGCTTTGGCTCCATCGGCACGATGCCGTGGTATCCCGGCAAGGAGAATATGTATTCTGGCCTGATCCGAGAGGCACAGGCGAACGCCGCGCAGCGCCTGCGGTACAGCCATACCGGCCCGACGCTGCGGCAGCATCCGGTCGCCGTCCTTCGCAAGGACCTCTCGGAGCTCAACATCATCCCTGTGCCGAGGCGATGACTGCACGGGACGGCTGTTGGGTTTAAACGGCGGGCTGGTGCTCGTGCGGCAAAGCCAGGGTCGGCCAAGGGCGTGATGCCCATTACCATCGAGGACGAGATAGCCGTTTGCCAGGATGATCTTGTCGACATGCGCGGCAACGCCAGCCGATCCCCAATTCATCTCGGCGATGGAGACGTTGCCGCAATCCGCCGCCTGGCTGGCATTCGCCGACGCCCAGGCGGCGGCCACAAGCATAACAAATGCTATAAACCTGTACATGATCAGGGATCTCCCATCTCGGTTTCGGGCTTCAATTCCTCTTGGCTGAACAAGTTTGACCGTAGCCGCGCGGACTGGGCCGCGACCGATATGGCCAGAGTCTAGGACAGCAGGCGGCTGTCGAAGGGATAGCATGTCAGATCTTCGTACCCGGTCTCGGTAATGAGCACCTGATCCTCGAGCTTGATGGAGAAATCGCCGCCCTCGGGGCTAACGAGGGCTTCCACACAGATGGTCATGCCCGGTTCCAGCGCGACATCGAAGGCGCCCTCGACCCATGCATCCGGATAGGGCACGAACGGCCATTCGTCGCAGAGGCCAACGCCGTGCATCTTGCAGGAGTATTTCTGTTGCCAATAGCGGTCCGCGAGCCGATGGCCTCCATGCGTTAGCTCCTTGATCGTCACGCCCGGCTTCAGCATCGCCATGTTCTCGCGGATATGGTCGACGGCGTGGTTCATGGCAGAGATCATGTTGTCGCTTGGCCGCGCATCGCCGATCCACCAGGTGCGAGAAATGTCCACGCACATGCCATAACAGCCGACGAGGTCGGTAGAGGGCATTCAATTAAGCAGCACCGAAATATCGAATGCGTCAGATATTTCGAAAGCTTTGGAACGTGTTCTTTTGCTTGGACGTTTATGACGCGGTGAACGATAATTGGATGGGCGGAGATGCTGAGCGTAAGTATTGCGGTGCGAACAGGTGGAACGATTGAGCTTCAATCGGGAATTTACGACGACAAAGAAGCCGCAGTCCTCATTTCCTCGATGACAAGATCGTCCCAGGTGGAAGCTACGGATATGATCCACGAAACGCGTCGCTCAGGAATTTGTAGACGCAGAGCGGAGAATTTCGAGATTTTGACCAAAATTCTATAAGTGCGCAAAAGATTCGCGGCATTTGTAGAAGTATCAGATCTCTGAAAAACCAGGCGCCATCGCTGTGCCATCTCAGATGTTTGGTCAACGGACTAATTCGGGTGTTGACTACCGTGTCGTGACGGAATGACCTTCCACGGTGGATGGACGTATCGGCCTCTCGCTCCGTTTCCTCGTGTGATCTCCGCTCGTTGTCCATGGTCGAGATGGCGCGCCTCTGGCCTCCCTTCCTCCGCCCAAATCGGCAACATCTCCGATATCGCCTTCGCCATTGAAGCTGAAGGCGATCGGCCCGATTTCGATGATCTCGTCCTTTCTCGTATCGAGGCCGGTTGTTTCCGCGTCTGGTCGCCCAGCAACTGTTCGACCTGACATTCGATCTCTCCGGCCTTGCCGATCGCGATGAGGCCTTCAGGCTGCCGACTGGTCGCGGCGACGAGTTCGCCCATGGGACTCCCGGCAGTCCGGATTCGCGGGAGCGGGCGATAATGAAGGCACGGGAGATCTATGAGCCGGATCGGCTTATTGAGAGGCTGAAGGTGAGAAGCCGGAATTTTCAGTAGATGCGAAAACAGTCGATCTGGACTGAATAACTCACGAGCCCGCAAACCCATCAGGCAAGCGGCACACACAGGGAAAGCGTTCAGGTACCTGCTGCACGGTCAATGGCTCGAAATGACCGCTGCGCCTCGCCGGGCCGTGCCCGGCACATTGTCTTGGGAACCTTCGCGGGCTGACACGGTTAGGCTACCCCTATTGGATAGATGGAGATCGAGATGAATAAGTTCGTCATTACGATGTGCGCATCACTGTTTACGTTCGGAACGGCTCTTGCGCAAAGCAGTGTTGTTGTAACTCCGGATAGTTCAGACACCAACGCTTCGACGGTGGTCGTACCGGGGGAGGTTAAAACCTATGTCACAGGACATGACGTTCCATCCGCAACTTATGAGGGTGACGTTGTCGTCGGCACCGAACTGCCGAGTTCCGTAGAGGTGTATCCCATCCCCAGCAATAGTGATTATGCCTACACCGTCATCGGAAAACAGCGTGTCATCGTCAACCCGCACACTCACAAGGTTATCGAAATCGTTAAATAACAACCGTCTAACTAACAACTGTGTCTAAGTTGGGTTTTGATGGCTCCATGAGGCGCCATTTTTCAGGATCGCGTTTGCGATTGTTAGAGCCTCCTCGCGACAGCGACGACAAGGAGCTTGTGGGGTTTGCCACGCCCTTTCAGTCGGTGTGTGACTGATCTTGGAACAGGGTTGTGATACGCAGCGGCGAGTACACCGGCTTACTGGGGCGGTACTTTAGGCTTGGCGCCATTCTGTCTCGGTTCGCGACGACGTCTATCCACGGTAGGCCTTTAAATAGCAAACTGTCCAGCATGCCTTACTCGAGAAAGTCAGCGTGGCATAACGGCGAGCATCTTTTCGTGATTCCGAGAGGAGAGCATGATGCTCAAAGCCGCCGATCGCGTCGCTAAGGATGAAGCAATAACCATCCCTCAAATAGAGGCTGCCTTTTTGGATGATTCACTCGCAAGTGCCGATGTGAAAAGTAAGCCGATTCCATTCCTCGTCTATCGGTCAAAGCGCATTTGTAAAATTGCGCATGCTTTGCGCAAAGCTGCATAAGCGCGAAACACATGCGAGGTTGGATGGACGTGACAAGTCCGCTAGCGCTAGCGGAAGGCTTGCCGCTGCTTATTGGAGCGCCCATCGAAGCAGTTAGGACCACGTTCGTCAGGTTCCTATCCGACTTCTTGGATCAGACTCTGCATCCGACTGATGATGTCGTCCACACGATAGCACACAAGGAATTTTTTCTTAGTTTTCAAGCGAGCGAGCTTATTTCCGCCCACTGCCCGGAAATGACTTCTGGAACAATCTTCACGGGTCAATGCCAGCGGTTCTTGCCGTCTGAATGACGAGGTCGAGGAAAAGTTGCTGGCCAACCGTGGGCAGCCATTCCGCCCGACAGGTGACGCCTATCGGCCTGGCAGTATGCCCTAATTCGAGGGGGAGTGCCTTTAGCAGTCCTCGTGAAATCTCAGCTTGTGCTTGCAGAAAGGAAATGCAGCCTAAATGATCGGTCCGATCCAGAAGTTCGCGCATGAGGATGAGCGAACTGGACTCGACGATGCTGAGCGGTTGCCGACCAAGTCCTTCGAACATTGCGTCGAAGTGCCTTCGGATCGGAGTTCCGACCTGCCCGACGACCCATGGGAACGATGCGAGCTGCTCCGTCGTCGGCATGCCCTTTTCAAGCAGGGGGTGATCCTTGCCAGCGACGACGACGATGGTGTCTGTGAACAGCACACGCTGTTCGACATCGTCGATAGGGGGCGGATCGCGCATCGCTCCAATCAGAAAATCTATCTCCCCGCGCCGCAGACCCGTCAGGAGGTCGGCGTATGGACCCTCGAGGACATGAATTGGCGTCTTTGGTCGGAGCTTTCGGAACTCTGCGATTGCTCGTGGAAGAACAAAAGAGCGCGATAGAGGCATGGCGCCGATGACGATCTGTCCAGCTTCCTCATCGTTCGCGTCGGCCAAATCGACCTCGGCCTGCGCAAGCTCCGCAAGTGCGAGACGGGCCGCCTGGGCAAGCCCGTTCGCCGCCTTGGTCGCCACAATTCCAAAGGATGTGCGATCGAACAAAGTGCGGCCCGCTTCTTCTTCGAACTGCGTGATCGCTCTGTGCACCGTTGGTTGCGCCAGGCCGAGCCTCTTTGCCGCGAGGGTGAAGTTCTCGCACTCGCGCACTGCGATCAGGGCACGAAGCTGAGATGTGGTCGTCAGCATCCGCAGGCGAGGGCTCAGTTCGTCGAGTGCGGAATCCAGATATGCAAACGCCCGCCGGACCCTCTTGGCAAGGAGGTCGCCGTGAGCCGTCGCGAAGAGCCCTGTTGGTGTTCTCGTGAACAGCTTCGTGTGAAGCTCTCGCTCGATTTTTGACAGCGCCTGCGTTACAGCCGGCTGTGACAAATGACAGGCTGCCGCGGTCTTAGTCACCGAGTTGGTGGTCACAACAGTCAGAAACACCCTCAGATGGCGAAGGTTGTGCTGGATCTGAGGTGCTGGAGACTTTCCGTTATTCAATCGAGCGTCGACCCCAAAATTGCGTCGGTCCTGGCTTGCAGAGAGTCTTCGACGGACCGTGTCACCCGTCCGCCGATTTGACGTTGCCAATCCGCCGTCGCGGTTGCCATTCGATCCGGCAGTCCGAGCTCTCTCAGTGTTGCTGCAACTTCGACCATCTCCGCAGCTCTTCTTTGCCCGTGGACCATCATTCTCTCGAGGTTGTAAGTTGCTCGCTTGTTCCAGTCCAGCCCGGGATCGGAAGATTGAAGTGACGCCAGAACAGCTGCCTCGACACCGGCGCGCCTTGCAGCTAGAAAGCACTCCGCGGTCAGCGCTTCGAAGCCTTTGATCATCACTGATCTGAGCATCTTGATCGATGATGCCTGTCCCACCCTATGTCCCGCAACTGTGGCGTTCATGTTGAGGCTGGAGAGAAGGTCCAGAGCCTCGTCGGCCGACGAACCCGACAGCAAAAGCGCGGTACGGTGGCGCGCGGGATATACCGGAGCCATGACCGCGACGTCGATATAGATCCCGCCGGCCACCTCGATGACTTCTGCCGCCTTTAACTTCGTGTTGGGCGAACATGAATTGCAGTCAAGGTAGAGTGCGCCTCTTTCGAGGTTTTCCGCCGCGCCGGTTGCGGCCTGCAACGCCCTATCAGCGGTCACAAGGCTAAACACGAGCTGGCGATCAGCAAGCGCTTCAGCGGGAATCTTGGCGCACAAAACCTGAAGATCCTTACAGCGGTCCTGCAGCCCGGACAGGGTCTCGAGGTCTTCGACCTTCACGTCGAACGTGGTCACGTCCTCGAGTTCTCGGCTGCTGATCTCATCGGCTCGCCATCCGCAAACAAAAGCCTGCGCGGCTTCTCCAAATCCCACCAGACCGACCTTTGTCATGCTTATCTCTCTCGACACCTGGTTTGTTCAATGCAATGAGGCGCGGAGGCAGGACCTATCTCCGCGCCTCGGTTTCAATGGGCCGGATCCTTGACGTTCTGGATCGTCTGGAATTCGGTGTTGTAAAATTCGCCGTCGACCTTCTCAACCTTCCGCATATAGATGTTCTGGATGATGTCGTGCGTCTCCGGATCGATCGAGATCGGCCCGCGCGGGCTGTCGAGCTGCATGCCCTCGGCGGCCTTGACAAAGGTCGCACCGCTTGCGTCGCCCTTGGTCTTGTCAAGCGTCTTGTAGATCAGGTCCAACGCATCCCACGCCGCGGCCGCGACCATGTTCGGACGCATCCCGTCGTTGTTCTTCTTGAAGGCTTCGACGAACGTCTTGTTCTGCGGTGAGTCATGATTGGTGGAGTAAGGGCCTCCGGTGATAACCCCCAGCGCGGGCTCGCCCATGTCGTTCAGCAAGTCGTCATCCGTGACGTCAGCCATGGCAATGACCTTGATGCCTGACTTGTCGAGACCGCGTTCGACAAATTGTTTCATGAAGGCCGCGCCGGCGCCCGTCGGAACGAACACGAACAGGCCTTCAGGCTTTTCATCCGCAGCTCGTTGAAGGAAAGGCGCGAAATCGGGATTTGCGAGCGGAACTTTGAGCTTGGAAACGATCGTGCCGCCATTCTCCTCCAATGTCTTCGAGAACCATTCCTCGGCATCCTTGCCCGGGCCATAGTCCGATACGATCGAGACGAACTTCTTCGTACCGTTTTCGGAAGCCCATTTTCCGATGACGCTCGCGACCTGCGGGATCGTCCAGGAGGTGCGAAGCATGTACGGGGACGCCTTCATGATCGAGGATGTGGCCGCCACCATGATCACCTGAGGGATCTTCGCACGTTTCGAAAGTTGTGCCACCGAAAGCGCCGTCGGTGTGTTGCCGAATCCGGTCAGGATCGACACCTTGTCGTTGGTGACGAGTTCCTGGGAGATGCGAAGCGCATTGTCCGGCGAGCTGGCGTCGTCCTTCACGATAAACTCAACCTTCTTGCCGCCGGCTGTGTCGCCGTGCGTGGCAACGTAAGTCTTTAGCGCTGCGTTGATCTGACGCCCATTCGATTGGAAGCCGCCCGTCATCGGAATAACGACGCCGACCTTCACCGCATCTTCGGCATGTCCGGAAACGGCGGTCGCCGCCATGATCGTGAGCATTGCAGCCGCTGTGGCAATGATGCCTTTCATGTTCATTCTCTCCTCCTTGTTGACCGGGTTATGGCCATTTTTGGCCGCACGCCGTTTGCTTGATTTCATTCGATCGGTTGCCGGAGCTGCGATCACTAGGCCGCACCGACGCCGAGAAACTTGCCCAACGTCGCCCGATCATCGGCAAGGCAAGCGCTGCTACCCGAATACGCGACGCTTCCCCGATCAAGAATGACCGCGCTATCCGTGATCGCGAGGATCTGTTGCGCATGCTGCTCGACGATAATTGCGGCAAGACCTTCTTCCCGAACGATCCTTCGAATGGCTACCAGCAGTTCCTCGACAATGATCGGCGCGAGGCCTTCAGTCGGTTCGTCGAGCAGTAGAATACGCGGATTGAGAACCAGAGCGCGGGCGATCGACAGCATCTGCTGCTCGCCGCCTGAAAGCTGATTGCCTAAATTCGAACAACGCTCCTGGAGCCGGGGGAAGAGTTCGTAGACAGCTTGCAGCGTCCATCTCCCAGGTCTCGCGACCGCGGTGATGTTTTCCTCGACGGTCAAAGAACGGAAGATCCCGCGCTCTTGTGGAACCCAGCCGACGCCAGCCTCGACCCGCCGCTCCGGGGCCATGCGCTCGATAGAGGCGCCATTAAGCTTGATCGAGCCGGACTGGTACCGGGTCAGCCCGACGATCGTGTTCAGTGTCGTCGTCTTGCCCACGCCATTGCGGCCGAGCAGTGCAAGAGCCGTTCCCTGTTCCACCGAGATGTTGACGTTGTGAAGCACTGTCGCCTTGCCGTAACCGGCGGACAGTGCATCTATCCTGAGAACTTCAGTCATGGGCACCCCCAAGATAGACTTCCTTGACGCGTTGATCCCGGGCGATCTCGTCTACGCTGCCTTCCGCAAAAAGCGCGCCTGAGACAAGGACGGAAATCCTTTTGGCGAAGTTGAAGACGAGATCCATGTCGTGCTCGATCAGGAGGATAGAGACGTCCGATGGCAAGGCCGATATCCGCCTCATGACCTCCTTCCGGTCGGCTTCGGGCACACCCGCGGCGGGTTCGTCAAGCAGTAGCACGCGCGGTTTGGATGCTATCGCCAGCGCGATCTCCAGGAGGCGTTGCTTGCCGTAGGGCAGCGCCGAGCATTTTTCGTCGCCCACTCCGTCGAGGCCAAAGTCTTCGAGCAGGATTCCAATCTCCTTCTCCAATCCTTTTATTGCATGCGTTGGCCGCAGGAGGTTCCATCCGCGGCGGTCACGTTCAGCAATGACGAGCGCCAGGCTCTCAATCACGGTCAATCCTGCAAAGAGCTGGTTGATCTGGAAGGTTCGAACCAGTCCCCTTGCGACCCGTCGCTCCAGCTTTAGGCGGGTGACAACTTCTCCGTTCAGTAAGATCTCGCCACCTGATGGCTGCAAAACGCCGGTGAGCAGATTGATGAATGTCGTCTTCCCCGCACCGTTAGGGCCGATCAGTGCGTGGCGCGCGCCATGCTCTAAGCCAAAGTTGACATCTGTGGTCGCATTCAAGGCGCCGAACACCTTATTCAGACCCCTTGTTTCCAAGGCGAGCGCGGTCATGACGCTTCTCCTTTCGACGCCCGGATCGAAGATGGCGCCTTTTGCGCACCGAGGCCACGTGCTGCTATTTGTTCGATGATCTGGCGCGGCCGATCCCGGCCCACGAGAACGAAGGCGACCAGTAGGATGCCGAGCCAGAACTGCCAGTATTGCGGGGTCACGGACGAGAGAGCGTCCTGGATCAGTTCGTAGAAGAGCGCCCCGATCAGACCGCCGTAGAGATAACCCGTTCCGCCGATGACGAGCACCATCAACCCGTCTGCAGACTTTTGAAACGAGAGGACGTCGAGCGAGATGAACTGCTGTGTCTGGGTGAAGAGTGCGCCAGCGATGCCCGCATAGGCACCCGCCAGCGTATAAATCGCAATCTGGCGAGCCTTCACCGGGATACCGACGGCTGAAGCGCGCAGCGGATTGTCGCGGATGGCCTTCAGGGAATTGCCGAAGGGCGAGGCCATCAGATAGCGGGCGAGCACGAACAGGACGAAGAGGACCGTCAGGCAATAGGCATATCCGACATGGCCATAGATGTCGAAATTGAAGGACCCGAACAGCGGATCAATCGTGATGTTTTGCAGTCCGTCGGCCCCGCCCGTCAGCCATCCGGCCTGGTTGGCGATCTCGTGGAGAACCGCGGCAACGCCGAGAGTGACCATCAGCCGCGTCAGATCGGCGCCACGCAACAGCAGGAAACTGGTCGCCAGCGCCACGGCGGCACCCGCCGCTGCCGCAACCAATAATCCGATCAGCGGCTCTCCGGTAACGTAGATCGAGAATAGGCCGCTGGCGTATGCGCCAACGCCGTAAAGCGCGGCCTGTCCGAGGGTCACGATCCCCGCGAAGCCCAGGATCAGGTCGATCGAGAGGGCGAGGAGGGCGAAGATCGTGATCTGGGTGAGGATCAGGTGTTCATCAGGCAACAGGAACCAGGATGCCACCGCAGCGATCCAGAATAGGACTTCCAGCAAAGCCCACCGGGTTTGTCGCCTCAGGCTTGCTTTGACAGCATTCGAAAGCGGACCATTGAGTTGGTGCGTCACGGACATCAGCCAGCCCTCGAGAAAAGGCCCTGGGGACGAACAACGAGAACAGCCACGAGCACGATGTAGATGATGAAGCCGCCAAGCGACGGCACGTAGTATTTACCGAGGACGTCGGCCATCCCGAGCAGGATCGAGGCGACGAGCGGTCCGGTCATGCTCGACGTTCCGCCGACAGACACCACGATCAGGAAGTAGACCATGAACTTCAGCGGGAAGGTTGGGTCGAGGCCGAGGATTTCCGCTCCAAGCGCCCCTCCCAGTCCTGCAAGACCGGATCCGGCGGCGAAGGTCGCCGCAAAGATCGTGTTGACCCGGATGCCGACGCCGCGAGCAACCCGCTGATCGTCCACCGACGCCCTCAGCCTGCTGCCGAAGCGCGTGCGGCTGAGGACAAGCTGCAGGCAGCCTGCAAGGACGCCGCACACGAGGATCAGAAAGGCGCGATAGACGCCAATACCGACACCGAAAAAGGATACGCGTCCTTTCAGGAATTCAGGCAGATCGAGAATCTGCTGCTGCGAGCCCATCAGATAGTCGATACCGGCGACAGCGATGAAGACGATCCCGATCGAGAATAGAACCTGATCCAGGTGGGTCTTGTGGAACAGCCTTGTGTAGAGAGTCCGTTCCAGAACCAGGCCCGCGATGGCCGTGAAGATGAAGGCGATCGGCAGCGTCAGCAGAAATGGCACGCCCCAGCGGTTTGTCAGGATGACGGTGACATAGCCACCAGCCATAGCGAAGGCGCCGTGCGCCAGGTTGATGAAATTCATCAGCCCGAGGGTGACAGCCAATCCGCACGACAGGACGAACAGCAACATTCCATAGGCCAGCCCATCAAAGAGAAGGGTCAACATGCTTCCTCCCTGTGCCGCCGATATTCTCGCTTCTTCGGGTGGCACATCACGTTGCGGGCTCGACAAGACGAGCCAGTTTTAGTCGCATCAGGGTGGAGGGATCGAGCAGGGAAGGCTATTTCAAAATGGCCCGCATGATATAACAAAAAGCTATAGCGCGACCGGCGCTTTTCGATGCGAAGATTCATCTATAGCGAAAACTTATCGGATTGGCGTCACTTCCAAATTGGCAAATCGCTTTCCCCGGCGCGATATCTCCCTAACAGGAAGGAGACATCCAATGTCGGAAAAGAAGACTGCACTCGTAATCAGTGCCCATGCCGCTGATTTCGTCTGGCGCTGCGGTGGCGCGATCGCCCTACATGCTGACAAAGGATACGACGTAACGGTCGTATGCCTTTCATTCGGTGAGCGCGGTGAGTCAGCCAAGCTTTGGAAAGAAAACGGCATGACGCTGGAGAAGGTCAAGGCGGCAAGACGCCGCGAAGCGGAGAAGGCCGCGAAGACGCTTGGCGTGCATGATCTCATCAGCTTCAACCTCGGCGACTACCCGCTGCGGCTGACAGACGAGGACAAGTACCATCTCGTCGACGTTATCCGCGACGTGCAGCCCTCCTTCATGCTGAGCCATTCCCAATACGACCCTTATAACACGGACCATATGTATGCCACGCAGGTGGCCCTCGAGGCGCGCATGATCGCGCAGGCGTGGGGTCACAATCCCGGCCAGGAGGTGCTTGGCGCCCCGCAGCTCTACCTGTTCGAGCCGCACCAGACGGAGCAGATGGGCTGGAAGCCCGATGTTTTCCTTGACATAACACCAGTCTGGGAAAAGAAGCGCGCGGCTATTGAATGCATGGAAGGCCAGGAGCACCTCTGGGAATTCTATACCCGCGTCGCTCAGAACCGTGCCAACCATTTCCAGCGTAATTCCGGCGGCCAATCCGGCGGCCGCGCATCGAAATATGCGGAAGGGTTCCAGTCGATCTTTCCGCGCACGGTCGACGAGCTTTGATCGACCTAGGGAGGATGAACATGGAGCCGTGCTTCGACATCGCGCACCTGGCGCACGTCGAGATGTACACGAACAAGTTCGATGAAAGTCTCGATTTCTTTTTGCGCATTTACGGTCTGACGCTTTCGGCTCAGGACGAGAATTCGGCATATCTTCGGGCCTGGGACGATTATGAGTTCCATACCCTGAAGCTGACGCGCCACCACACGACGGGCGTTGGGCATATTGCCTATCGCGCATCCTCGCCCGAGGCGCTGACGCGCAGAGTTAAGGCGATCGAGGAGAGCGGCTTCCATATTATAGGCTGGGTGGACGCTGATCAGGGTCACGGACGGGCGTTTCGGTTCAAGGATCCGTTCGGACACGTGTTCGAGCTCTACTACGACACCGTGCGCTACCAGCCGCCGGAAGAGCAAAAGCCGGCTCTGAAGAACATTGCATCCCGATATCACGGGCAGGGATGCCATCCACGCCGCCTCGATCATCTGAACCTCCTGGCTTCAGACGTGACCGAATTCCGGCGATTCATGCAAACCTGCCTCGGCTCGAGGGTGACGGAGATGATCCAGCTCGATAACGGCCGAGTCGGTGGCTGCTGGTTCACGATCAACAACCAAGGGTACGACCTTGCCTGCACGGAAGAGCACGGCAAAGGCGACGCCCGACTCCATCATGTCACATACGCGACGGATACGCGCGAGGAAATCCTGCGGGCTGCCGATATCTTTCTGGAGAATGGCGTGCATATCGAAACCGGGCCGCACAAGCATGCGATCCAAGGAACCTTCTTCCTCTACGTCTGGGAACCTGCCGGCAATCGCGTCGAGCTTGCCAATGCCGGTGCCCGACTGATCCTTGCTCCGGATTGGGAGCCCGTCGTGTGGACGGAAGCAGAGCGCAAGAAGGGGCAGGCCTGGGGGCTAAAGACCATCGAAACATTCCACACCCACGGCACACCGCCCGTGGGGTCGAAAGGAGAATGAAGTGGGTATCGTCGTACAGAACATCGAACGAGCGAGCCAATCGGTTATCGATCGTCTTGCCGCCGCCGGCGTCGCAACGGTACACGAAGCTCAGGGCCGCAAGGGGCTGTTTGCAAGCTACATGAGGCCAATCTATCCCGGCGTCCAGATTGCGGGATCCGCGGTAACAATTTCCGCGCCTCCGGGTGACAACTGGATGATCCATGTCGCGATCGAGCAGATCAAGGAAGGCGACATTCTGGTGATCGCGCCGACATCGCATTGCGAGGATGGTTACTTCGGCGATCTTCTCGCGACCTCCGCGCTCGCTCGAGGTTGCCGCGGGCTCATCATCAATGCGGGCGTGCGCGATGTCCGCGATCTGACAGCCATGAAATTTCCGGTCTGGTCGAAGGCGGTATCGGCGCAAGGAACCGTCAAGGAAACGCTCGGTTCGGTGAACGTACCGGTTGTTTGCGCCAGTGCTTACGTCGAGCCGGGCGACGTCATCGTTGCCGATGATGATGGCGTCTGTGTCGTCAAGCGGGCGGAAGCGGAAGAGGTTGCGGTCGCTGCGGAAAAGCGCGTCGCCAATGAAGACAGCAAACGCAAGCGTCTCGCCGCGGGTGAGCTTGGGCTCGACATCTATGAAATGCGGCCCAAGCTCGAAGCCAAGGGGCTGAAATATGTATGAGGATGGAATCCCTTGCCTCTGGATGCGTGGCGGGACATCAAAGGGCGCTTACTTCCTCGCCAGTGACCTGCCGGACGACCCAGAGCAGCGAGATGAGCTTCTGCTGCGGGTCATGGGATCTCCTGACCCTCGGCAGATCGACGGCATCGGTGGCGCAGACCCACTAACTTCGAAGGTGGCGGTTCTGTCTCCCCCGACGAGAAGCGATGCTGATGTGGACTACCTGTTCCTTCAGGTCTTCGTCGACCGGGCCTTGGTAAGCGACGCCCAAGGCTGCGGAAACATTCTCGCAGGGGTGGGACCCGCGGCCCTGGAACGAGGCTTGGTTCCAGTCTCGGGGGAGGTGACCTCCGTGCGAATCCATATGGTCAATTCCGGTGAGGTTGCGGTCGCCAAGATAAGCACGCCTGGCGGCAAAGTAAGCTATCTTGGTGATACTGGCATCGCGGGAGTACCAGGCAGGCACGCAGCGATTCCGATCCTGTTCACGAACACTGAGGGCTCGATGTGCGGATCCCTTCTGCCGACAGGCAGGGAAGTCGACGTCATTGATGGGATTGAGGCGACGCTCATCGATAACGGCATGCCGTGCGTGATCATGCGGGCAACAGACTTCGGGTTGACGGGACAAGAATCGCGCGAGGACCTTGAGGCCAATAATGGCTTAAAACAGCGGCTCGAGGCCATCCGATTGCAGGCCGGGCCGATGATGAAACTCGGCGATGTCAGCACGGCGTCGGTTCCGAAGATGACTTTGGTGTCAGGGCCGGCCGCCGGTGGTGCAATCAACACGCGCAGCTTTATACCTCATCGAGTTCATGCTTCAATTGGCGTATTAGCCGCCGTCACGGTCGCAACAGCAACCCGCATTCCCGGAACGCCTGCCAACAAACTTGTCACTGCACCGTCGGATGGGCGGTATCGCATCGAGCATCCTACAGGCGAGATGGAAGTGTTCCTGGAACTGACGGAGCAGGCAAACGTCATGGGGGCAGGCACCGTGAGGACTGCCCGAAAGCTATTCGATGGGTTGGTCTTTCCCATTGAAAAGCGCGAAAAGCAATCTCACTGAGCTGGACCAAGCCAATGAAATCCATGTTTCTTCGCTATGCCACCCCATTCATCACGGGCCTCTTCTTGGTCTCGCTGATATCGGGAATCGCTCTCTTCCTACACCTTGGGCAGTCTTGGTTCCGTGCGATGCATGAGTGGCTGAGCATGGTGCTCATCGTACCATTTCTCCTCCATGTGTGGAAAAATTGGCGACCGTTCACGAACTATTTCCAGCGTCTGCCCATGACCGTTGCACTCGGAGTTTCCCTTGCTGCATCACTTTACTACGCAACGATCTCCAACGCGCCGGGTTCGCACACTGGAGGACCTCCGCAGATCGCGTTCGCAAACCGAATCTTGCAGAATCGGGTCTCGGATGTCGCGCCTTTGCTCGCGACTTCATCCCAAGCCCTTCAGGAGCGGCTGCTAGCTGCGGGATTTTCAGCAGTCAGCCCTGATATGCATCTCAATGAGATCGCGGCTCGGTCCGGCAAGGGTGAAGCAGAATTGATCAACATCCTGACTGCGTCGCCCTAGCTGTATGCCGAGAGGTTTTTTGGTGAAGTCCTGACGGAAAATCTAATCGCCTACCACACTGTCAAGGAGATGGCGATTGAAGCACCCAACCTGATCGGATTCGGTTTGCAACCGCCTGAGCAGAACAAAAAAGAGAACCAGGGATTCAGCTGCCGCCTTTATTTCTACAGATCGTCAATGAGACTCCCAGGCCAAAAATTCCTGGTCGGTAGCGATCTTCCCAGCCCGGTCTGGGCGTGCGGCCCGTTGTCGTGGCGGCGCGTCGACACAGGCGCCAGTGTCAGCTTATCAACCACGACGAGCTGCAAGAGCCTTCTCAGCGTTAGACATGCCGCTTCACCCGGGCAACTGCTCGAATCATGAAAGGGAAGGCCTGTGCTCCGGCTCCATTTTATAGCTGATGGGCGAGCGTCACGACCATGTTCTGGTGACGCTTAAGGCCTTCAACAGCCCTGCCAACGTCCTTTTGTCGGCGAGGCGCATGACAGCGACGACGGGGCCAGGCGACGTAGTAATGCTCCGTTGGCGCAGCCGCGACCATCTCACCCTGGTCCGATCCCAACAAGGGTTTTCGATTCTGCCGTTCAATCCCAGCCCCCGGAAGCGCGTCGTTCCAGCGCGCGATATAGAAAGGATGAGTGGTGCGCGTGCTCAGTGCGCCGAGGCATGCCGCGTGCACGACATGCCCGTTGGAGTCTAGACGGGTTGAGGACCTGAAATCGTCGTGAACGTCGGGAGATAGTCCGCCAGATGAATGTGGAAATAGCGGTTGAGGATCCCAAATCGTCATTTCAGCCCAAGCTCGTGACTCGCCCAAGGGTCTGCTCCATGCGAAATTTCTAATGATAGGGCCTACGGTTCTGATTCCTCAAGAGCTTGGATTCCTTCCATTTGTAAAAAGTTGGTCGCTTGGCGGTGTGATGGAGACATGCACAATTTTGCTTTCGATTCGCTCCGCGAATATCTCTCCTTTGAGGATCAGCTAGGTCAGTTCCGGTGACCTGTCAGCGAAGGTTCAGCGTCTGCGTGGCCTCTTACCGCCTTCATGCTGCCATTTGGCATCGGCCTCAGTTTCAATCGGACGCCATGCCGATTTCAATTAGTCATCCCTTGACTTTCAATTGGTCATGGACAGGGGGCGTTCGGAGCGTTGCTGGAAACTTTCGTCTTTGGGGAGATCCTTAAACTCGCCAGCAGTGGACATGGCCGCTTTGAGTTCTCGCATTTTCGTGACAAGCAGCAGAACGAAGTCGATATTGTCATCGAGGACAGAAGAGGGAGGGTTGTCGGCATCGAGATAAAAGCGGCAGCATCCGTCTCGACTTCCGATTTTTCCGGATTGAGAATGTTGGCCGAAGCATCTGGAGAGCGGTTTGTTTGGGCATCGTCTTGTACGACCATGGCAAGGTTGTCCCGTTCGGGGAACGCCTGTCCGCCGTGCCAATTTCGGCATTGTGGCGTTAGCGCGTGGGAATTTCTCTTCAGTCTCCAGGCCTGAACATTCTTGAAACTTCGAGCGCTTCGATAAAGCCGGCCTCCAGTTCGAATCCCTTCACATCAACGGATCCGACCACGGATCGTGAGCTTTAAAAGTGGTGTTGTAGCTTATTGCGGCACGACTGCTTTGCGCCCTCAGCCAAGCCGGCGCTCGATGTTGCTCGGCTGACCAAGCTCTTCCGGGATCGAAGGGAAACGATCAAGTCCGGCTTCGGCATCGAGAAACTGACACTCATTGCCGTCATGACCGACCGCTTGGCGAGGAGCAGCGATCGTCACTGGTTGACCATGCGGGCGAGGATATCACGCCGCTGATCGACACCTTCGGAAACCAGGGACAGTGCGTCTATCGCATCGCGCCTATGGCCTCCGATGTTCCTGAATGCAGCGTCTCGGCTGCAGCCGAGGACGTCATTGAAACCTGGGTGCATCACTGGCCAAATGGTGTGCATTCGGGCTTACGGTAGTTGGCAATCGGCTCTCAGGACGGTACCTGCTGCTTTTGCGTTTTATCGACATACACCGTGGAATGTCATCCGGTACGAAGGCGCCCGCCTTACATGAAGGATCGCCCCCCGGTGCAACTTCGTGACGCCAATCTAGGAGATTCATGCAAGACATTATCAAGCGGCAGCCGGTGCTTCTGGACGTGATTTATGACGCAATCAACACTGCCCCCTGCAGCCTTGGCACGGGTCGTTTTGTACATAGCACAAGATCCTGAGATCGTTTTGGGACTGTCGGTGGCGGAACTCGCTCATAATGCCGACAGCGGGTCTGCTTCTATCGTTCGGTTTTGTCGAATACTCGGTTTTTCAGGTTTCGTGAGTTCAAGATTGCGCTCAGTGGCGAAATCGAACGGGCTCGAGCGCTGGATCTCGCTCAACGCTCTAATGTAGCGATATCACCATAGCCACGCGCTCGCCCGCTTTGTCATCCCGACATTCTGCTGGTGAATATGCCAAATAATTGATCAAGCTTTGAGCTCCTCATGAGCCGTCGGTCGAATTGCGACAGATTAATCTGCCTATCGGCTGGTTGATGGCAGACCCACCGGTCGCAAGCCAGAAGGTGCCCGCCTGCCGCTCCCGTCATTTCCAAAACCGCTTCGCGTCGAGCACATCATCGACATGGGCCTGGGCACTGTCGATCAAGGCATCCTTCTCGGCATGGGAAAGAACCGTGTCGCTCGCCGGGTGGTTCGCCAGCCAGTGTTTCTCCAGGACGCCGGGAACCGACACCAGATCGTTCAATGCTCCCAAGTCGTCTTGAAGGGCTTCCATCGCGGCAAGGAATTTCGCGTGCCGACGCCTGCCGCGCTTGTCATCGAAAAGCGATGCGAAGAACTCGGCTGCATAGCGAAGCTTTTTCGCATCCTTGCGAACCTCGTGACGATGCTCGTCGTCCAGCTTTGCCAGCGCGCCGCCGTCCTTCTTGAGCTTCTTGCGCTGTTTCTCAAGTGCCCGCCCAGCGAAGGTGAGTGCATCCGGAATTTCCGCCGACACTGGGGATTTGCCGTGAAGGTAGTCTCCACATTCAAGCCATTGCAGCAGGTCAAGCATCAGTGCTCGCGCGCGCGGGGAGGATAAGGCATCGACCGCATCACGGTAGGTGTTCTCGCGCGCTGCTTCCAGCTTAAAGACAAGATCCGGTTCGGCGGCTTTCCCGAGCAGGACGTCGACATTGCGGGCCTCTCCAAGAACCGCCGCCAGCCATCGCAATTCGTTGTTCAACCGCCGCGGCTCCTCGTCAGGAAGCGCCGGTTTGAATATGGAGAAGGCCGATCGCAGCCGACGCAGCGCCACGCGCGCCTGATGGAGAGCCTCGGCGTTGCGTCGATAAAGGAGGACATCCTCGTTCAAGCGGAACTGCCGGAAGCACGAAGACGCGATGGCCTTGAACGCCGCGGCGGCATTCATGTCACGATCGAGATGAAGCGGCTCCGACTTGAAGACCGTCTTCTGCGCCTCGGCAAGGGCATAACCTCGCTCCGCCTTCGAACGCACCCCGAACCGAAAGCGGGCAATCTCGTCTATCTTCCTGGCAAAAGCAAAGAGATCGCTGGGACTGCCATCCTTCAGCTCGATTTCGGTCTCACGGATCGGAGAAGAGCGTTCCCCCGAAACCACTTCGCCCTGGTCGACGACGACCTCGAGGCTGGAACCATTCTCCTCCACATTCCAGAGCCGCCTTTCGACGACCACATCGAAGATCGGCTCCAGTTTCAGGCTGTTTCCAAATTCCCCCAGAAGCGGCGAGGTGTGGTCGAGAACGGGTTCGTCTCGCTCAACCGGCGTCTCCCACTCGGATCTCGCAAACAGCGACCTGCCTGGTCCAGTCGCCTTGACGGTTTGGGTGCGCGCGGCGCCCACCTGCCGAATTCGAAGCGTGAAGCCTTTTTTCCACAGTCTACGATCGGAGGTGTCGAAGTAGGTGGACCGCTGCCGGACAATCTTTTCGGGCTCGCCCAGCAGATCGGAACCAAGGATGGCTTCAAGGGATTCGGGTGAGAGATCAAGCTTGGTTTGGGTTTCTGACGACAAGGCGGACTCCGTTTGATAAGACCGAATTCAGCACGGACCTAGCTGTCATAGTCCAGTGCTATAGCGACTGTATGAGAGATAGGAAGAAATCGAAAACAGCCATGCTCTCGAGCGCGCAACGATATGCGTCGAACGTTTCCGCCGCTCGCGATGTTCCGCAGGCGGGTGCGATCTGTTACCGCCGCGGGGATGATGGAGGGCTCGAAGTCCTTCTCGTCGGCAGCCGCCGGAATGGCAGATGGGGCATTCCGAAAGGCCATATCGATCCCGGCGAGACCAGCGAGATCACAGCGGCTCGCGAATCTTTCGAGGAAGCGGGCGTGGTCGGTCGTGTCGAGGTGGAAATTTTCGGAATATTCACCTATGAGAAGGACAGCACGCCGGATCGCTACCATGTCTCGGTTCACCTTGCAGAGGTGACAAGGATCGCGATGGACTATCCTGAAAAATCGACGCGAAAGAAGGCTTGGTTTCCCCTGGCGGCTGCGCCGGTCGAAGTCTCGCAACCAGGGCTGCGCGAGCTGCTACGCAAGTTTGCCGATGGGATCGGCGATTCTGGCACCACGGACGGACCAGCTTTTCAACTTGGTCGTGATTTCAGGGTGTAGTGGGATCCTGGCTCTTTCGCCAACGCCGCGAAATTCGCCTGATCAGTGCTGTACAGGTGCCTGGCCTTCAGCCTTGCGGCGTTCCGCTCTTTGGACCGATGGAACGACTTCTCTGTCCTCTCCGACATCTTCCCCGTCATAATCGTCCGCTACACTGATCTCATCCATGCGGTGTTTGATCGCCAGGGCATAGATCGTGTCGAGCACATTCTTGTCCGTGACGCCAGGATCGGTCAGGGCCAGCAGCGAGGCGCGGACAATCTTCTTGCTGGAGGTTTTCGGGCAGCGCTTCAACACGAACTCATACAAGGCATCGCCTGTCAGACCTTCGGTAGCTCCGTCAACGAGAGCCTGGTAAATCTTCTTGCGCTTCTCACCCATGTGATTTCTCCTTAAGCGGTACTGCCCGGGACCTAGCCACCGGCGCCGGGCGGCGCGTCGTTCTCTAAGTTCTCGTGGTACTGCACAACCTCATTTTCGTCCATATCCTGTGCAGCGCCGCTGCCCGTACGTAATGAGATGCCGGGACCCGACGCAACGCTGCCAGCTTGGAGGAACGTCACGCCAGCTGTTTCGAGGACGGCGCGGACCGCGACAACATGATTCCGCATGCCGGTGACCGGGCCTTCGCTTGCTTCCATGCGTTTCAGCGTCGGCACGGAGATATTCGCAGCGAGAGCGAGCGTTGCTTGCGGCATACCGATGAGCGCTCGAGCGGCCGAAATCTGCCTGCCAGATAGCATCTTATGGTCCTTCAAGTCTCAGCGATATTCAAAGGTGTTGAACAGCACATCTGGATCCGACTACCTAGAAAAACTAGCGATGGCATGCCAGGACACTCATGACGGCCGGAGAGAAGGGCTGATCGGCGTACCGCTTTTCGGCAGGGCGATATCAACGAGTTCGCGTGATAGGCCTGACGCAAATGACGCTCAGCGCGCGCCAGCAGTCCACATCACCGCCATCGAGAATTATTTAACGACGCATCGCGCCCGAGAACATAGCCAATCGCGAAGGCGAGGGCGCCGATCGTAAGGACAATCCCCGTTGCCGTGTGCGGATGCTCAGCGGCGCCCGCGGCCACTGCGGTGCTCTCACGGACAACAGCATCCTTGGCATCCTTCGCGACCCTCCGGATACCTGTTGGTGATTCTGCGAGTGTTCCTGTGAAGCCAGCACTGAGTTCGTCGGTCATGATGTTCCTCCTTTTTCTGAGGGAAGGAGAACCCGCGCCAGCGCGGGAAGTTCCAGCGACCTGGCTGGCTGCAACTGGTGGCTTAGAGGCATCTGCAAAAATCACTCGAGGCGATAACGCGCTAGCGGAGCACCTTTTCCTAGCGCTGATAAAGGCCGACCCCCACTCAAGCGGATCGTTGGACAATAAGGATCCGGTGCAAATCCAACTGCACGGTAAAACATCGAGACATTGCTCATCGCAAGGAACGTTGCAGCTGCCAGCGGCGTTGAGCCGAAATTAGAAGGAGATCTAATGATGGACAGAGAACAGAAGATTCGTGAGCGCGCCAACCAGATATGGGAGGAAGAGGGTCGCCCCGAAGGCAGTCACGAGGAACACTGGCGGCGAGCTGAAGAAGAAATTGCGGCAGGCGAACACGTAGCCGCTGGAGAAGGCACCGAGAACTGGAAGGCAGAGGCCGGTCTGCCCAATGACCAGAACTCGCCGGGCGTCATGCCGACTGTGATCCCACCGGACTGAGGACGTCAACTTCGTCGCAGATGACACCCTGTCGTTTGGCATTTAACTGTGGGAATGCGCCCGTTGCGGAGGTGATGGCACTTAATTTGAGATTTTTCGGTGCGATTTTCGGCGCTTGACGCCCTTCAGTCCGACCATGATCTTTTGTCATATTCGGCATTTTCTGATGAGGGTTGTCCGCAGGCAGCCATGCCTTCCTCGGTAGGAAGCCAGACGGCGGTCGTGTTGATATCAGCCGGCGTTACTCGGGCATTTAGTGAGGCTCATCGGCAGGAATATGTAGTGGCACGCCCGCATTTTCGGCCGCCGCTCGCAGTCGCCTGTCTCTGGTCCACAAGGCTGCCTTCCGCTCAACGAGAACGGATGCCAGCAGATGCGCATCAGTGTAGCCAATACCCATGCTGAAAATTCCATATCGGTCGATCATCGTCATGACTTCGTCGTGTGTGGCGACAACAGCTCCGCGCTGAGCTGCCAAAAACGCAATGACACCGCCGCGATCCCGAAGGCAGCCAAGAGCCAATTCGCCAATCACGCACGGATGGCAAAGTAGTCGATCGTCTTCGATTATTCTTCGTAGCTCGCCATCGCCATATCGGAAATATCAATCCAGATCGAGGTGTCTACCAATATTACTTAACTGCCGTGCTCCGACGACGAGAGGCTGCCTCGGCCTCCGGCATGGTTCCCCCAAGAGCTATGAGGCGTTTTCCGGACTCCACACGAACCAGCGTCTCCAACGCCTGGCGGACGAGTGCCGCGGTTTCCTTGGTGCCGGTCAATGATCTCGCCCTGTCCATGAGGGCATCGTCGAGATTGATGGTTGAGCGCATCAGCTGGCCTCCGTGTTGATGACGTCAAAAATGGCACCATTTGGTGATGAACTCTACGCCTTATCTCGCTTCCATGCACGGAAGGTGGTCTGCGCATGTAAGGTAGCGACGCTCTAATCCCATAGGATATCGGAATTGAGCCGTGAAGTTGAAGCCCGTGCCATCCGTGCCATGGGCTCGAAGATATTGCGGAGGTCCACGGTTCGAATCGGTTCACATCAACAAGTGCATTTTTTCACTCTGCAACTTTGCTCGGATCCAAGTTTCGCTGCCCAGCTGTTGCCAATTATCCACTTTCCGCTGAAGAAATCTATGTTGCGCAACCACTCAAATTACTCGGTTGACTTGTGTCGGAATGTCATTGTAATGCTATATTAGCATTTGCTGCACTATGGAGGTGTGGCTCCTTGGTAATATAACGGCATTGTTCTTATGAGGAACATACATATGTGTGGGGCGTGCATGTTTAATAGTTATGCCGAAGAGGAGAGTACAGTACTGACGTATGTGCTCGCGATGCTGGCGATTTCTACCTGGCAGCACTATTATCCAACCAGCACAAATATGCGCGCTAAAATCGCAACTGGGGCATAGTTGGGCCATGCCACGTCCGCTGTATTCATGTGACGACGGACTATATCGTTCCAAGAAAAAAGATGAGATTCGACTTGAAGCGTCTCTTCGATCGTATTGTCGTCGATTTATATCAAATAGTGCTTGTAACTCTGCTTCTGATAGCATCAACTATTAATGATAGAATATTTTATAGCGTTATAATTTTTCTAGGATTTTGCATACCGGGTTTTATCGATGTCATGATCAATGGCAGTCATAGTTCAGGACGAGAAAAATTTTTCGTCCCTCTGCGATTCAAGCTTCCCTACAAAGTATTAGTGTTCATTTGGAATGGCTTCAAGGCGAGCCAATAAGTCGAGGGGCGACCGATGGCAAATGGAAAAGATACGAATAGCGCAACAGAGGATGGACGGCACGCCTGGCAATCATTTTGGGATGGCCCAGAAAAAGGTAGCATGAAAAAGCTTATAATCTGGGTGGCCACAACTATGATGGCTCTTTCTCTCCCGGCCGGCGCGCAAACGGTCGCGACCAAACGCGGCTATGAATATGATCAAAACATGCTGAGCAATCCCTCGGCACTGAACTGGAACATCGAGGCCTGCAGCCACAACGGCATCAAGCCTGAAGTGCAGGAAGGGCTTGCCAAGCTCATGGGCGTGTCGCAGGCCAATGTCCGGCTAGAATTTTGCCGCCGTGTCCTCACCGCCTATGCGAGAGGCCGCATCCCCTATGATGACTACCTTCAGTTCATGCAAGGCGGCGGTATGCCTGCGAGTGTTTCGCGGGCTTTGAGGATCGCGGGCTCAGCCCCAAAGAAGCCGCAGAGCCACGAAGAAGGTAGTATTGTTCTTCCGGCGTCAGCGCGAATGGATTCCGGTGAGACATTCAAGGGCTCGACCGTCGCGTCAAACGGTAAGGGTCGCTTCTCGGTTCAATCGTCTCGGCGAGCCGTGAAATGCTCAGGCATCTATGATCTCAGCGATCGGCGTCCGACGATCACGCTTCCGGTCAAATGCTCGGACGGTCGCAGCGGCAAGGTCGAGGTCACGCGGGCAGCGGATATGATGTCGGCCAGGGGAAAGGTAAAGCTGTCCGACGGGAGTACCGGCCGGCTGACGGTTGGCAAGGACTGAAACAGCCATAGTTGACCGCGGGCCGTCAGCCTGCTCTCGGTGGACGGGAATTTCAGACGAATAGCTCTGATAAAGAGCAGGGCCGCCAGTTCCACAGTGGAGACGTTGCCGGGCTAACGTCGTTATCAAATGCTTTTCTAACGAGTCAGTTCCATAAATCCGATTACCGCACATAGGCCGCCGCGACTGATTAAATGTGGCGATATTCCAACACGTTAGAGAAAATAAGGCGCAGTCGACGGCACGCATCCTTTCGCATCATTACCAATCTCATTTTTCGGTGGGTTTGATCTTTATAAGGTGGCGTTTCGGCCAGCCGTTGCGCTTAAAATAATAAGCTGGGTCTCGGACCCACATCGGTTCTCTTTGAAAAATCTTGTATTGGTGCCCTCACGGTACTCGTCTCACAGAATTTGCAAAGAGTCCTGGCGCACCTCTTCGAATTTATGTTATCTTGTGTACCATGAGTACACCAAAGGAAATCAGGCTAAAGAATGTCTTGCAAGCAGTCCCAGCGGGCTTTGTGGCGGACGCGCGTTGGCTAGACAATCAAGGCATCAGCCGCTTCCTCACGCGAAAGTATGTTGCGAGCGGTTGGCTGGAGCGCCTCGACCGCGGCGTCTTCCGTCGCCCGGCGCCGCAGCCAGCGCCACTCGACTGGCGGACCTGCCTACTCTCCCTCCAACACATCATGAGCTACAAGATCCATGCCGGGGGCATCACCGCCCTCGGCGAGCAGGGGTATCGCCATTACCTGCCTTTGGGAGCTCCCGCGCCTGTATGGCTCTATGGCGATAATATCCCTTCATGGCTCCCGCGCTTGAAACTTGACGCCCTCCTGATGACCCGCGGTACGTCTCTGTTCGCTGACCCCGATTTAGGCCTCATCGAGAACAAATCTGCCAACTATCTTACGACGTCGTGGGGTTGGGCGCTTCGCATGTCTTCACCCGAGCGCGCCATACTCGAAGCCATTGACGAACTGCCCGCTCACGAGAGCTTCCACAATCTCGACATGATATTTGAGGGGCTGGTGACACTCAGTCCGCGTCGCATGGCGGCCCTGCTGGAGAGCTGCCGGAAGATCAAGGTTAAGCGCCTGTTCTTCGTGTTCGCAGACCGGCACAAACATTCCTGGCGCGAACGCCTCAATCCCGATGATTTCAAGCTTGGAGCTGGCGATCGTGCTCTGGTAAAGGGCGGCAGGATCCACCCCCGCTATCGCATTATGGTTCCTTCGGAGTTTGTCGATACTTCAACAGGAGCTGCTGATGGCCCGTGAACCCTATGCCGCCCAGGTCGCGCTGTTGGTGCGGCTCCTCCCCTTTATCGCAGTTGAGAAGGTTTTCGCGCTGAAGGGCGGAACTGCAATTAATCTGTTCTATCGCGACATGCCTCGGCTCTCGGTCGATATCGACCTGACCTATTTGCCGGTTCGGGACCGGGCCGAGAGTCTGGCTGAGATCGACGAAGCGCTGGACCGCATCACAGCCGCCGCCAATGGCGGCATTGCGGGGCTTGACGCCCGCCGCATCGCTGGCGGCGGCGGGGGCGCCACCCGCATCCGCGCCCGGCTAGGTAATGCCGAAGTCAAGATCGAAACTTCGCCCGTCACAAGTGGAGTCGTTCACGACCCCGAGCTACGGGATGTCTCGCCCGCAGTCGAAGATGAATTCGGGTATGCGTCTATCCAGGTCGTATCGTTCGAAGATCTGTTTGGCGGCAAGCTCCATGCGGCCGTGGATCGCCAGCACCCACGCGATCTCTTTGACGTCAAGTTCCTCTACGATCATGAGGGGCTCAACGACGCGCTGTTCCGTACGTTTCTCGTTTACGTCGCCAGTTCGCCGCGTCCGGCGCACGAACTGCTCTCACCGAGCCGTAGTCGTCTGGACGAACCCTACGCCTTGGAGTTTGTCGGGATGACAACCATTTCAGTCACAATCGACGAGCTCGCGAGGACAAGAGACCGGCTCATCGCGGATATCCGCGCCCGCCTTGCCGATAAGAATACGCAAAAGTTTCTGCTGAGCCTTCATGATGGGGCGCCGGATTTTGACGCTATCGGCTTGCCGCAAGCAGCCGCACTCCCGGCGGTCCAATGGAAACTCGTGAACCTGCGCAAGCTCATCGCGGAAAATCCTGAAAAGCATGCCGCGCAGAGAGCTGATCTGGAGCAGCTACTTACATGAACGGCAGGAGGAGTGAGTAGATCATGAAACATGCGCGGCTTATGTCTCTGATTTACAGCAGTTTCTCTGCGCAGCGGTTCGATTCCCATCAAGAGCGAGACAATGTTTTTCGCGATCATTGTCTGTCGACTCAACGCATGGCTTCAGACTCCACCGCGATGACTGGCGTACCAACGCTGTGCGATAGGGGCCACGCACCATGTCCAGATTTCTCGCGCGCGCTCTAAGTCGTCCGGCGCGGGCAACGGCGAACGCTCCAGAGCGATGCTCGAGCACGACACCTGGCGCGTGGTCCCGTAGCTCCTCTGGCAGATGCCCTCAAGCGTCGTAAGGTAACGATGATCACCTGCCTGCGCATCAACGCCGCGCTAATCCAGGCGGTCGGTCCACAGCTCGGGTACACGAGATCGGGTCGGATCTCCACATCCGGCCTCACGGCGCCCCGCATGCTGGATCGACATCCATCTTACCGCGGTTCAAAGAAGGAGGTGGTGCCGCTGTCGTTCCATCTGACTTCTGACTCGTAGCATGAGACCAACGACTACAATGATCGTGCTCAGTAATTGAGCTTCGGGTACCAGTCTGTGCCGCGGCCGGCTGGCGTCATGTCCAGAATGTTCCAGAGTGGTGCGATATCGACTGCGCCCCTTGGATCCTGGCCAGGATCCGCCGCTTCGGTCGGCATCTCGCCATTGTAGAAGACGCGGATATCTTTCCCATCCTTCTGGTAGACGGTGAATCCTGGATTTTCAGATCCGTTGTCATTCAGCAGGCCTAGGTCACGGGCGTAGTCGTCGCCGACGGTCTGGACGAAGTCCAAGTCGCGCCAGCCGCGTTCGATGGCAAAGGCGCGTTGTCGTGCCACCGGGCTGCGACCGATGATTTTGAAGGCAACCCGTTGCTTGATGTCGGCGCCGTTGCCGTTCGCTCCGCCAAGAAAGTTCGTGCACATCGGGCAGGGCCGTTCGCGCTGTGGGCCGAACATCCAGAAGTACGTCACTAGTGTATCGTGGTGACCGAACATGTCCGCGAGACCGACCTCGTCGCCGTTCTCATCCTTGAAGCGATAGTTCTTCTCAACGACGGGACCTGAAGGCAGGCGCCGGCGCTGCTCCGCAAGCCTCGTGAGATGTCGCCGGACTTCGATTTCCTCCGCCAGCAGGGCCGTCCTTGCCTCGGCGTATTCCGGAGTTTCGTTCGTGAACTTGCTCACACGTTTTGCGGCCAGTTCCTTTGCGGGTCTCAATTCGCTCATGTCCATGTGCCTGCTCCTTGGATCTATTCCGACCGTCTCGCGAGACGACCTCCATTCGGCCATCCCATGCTTGTCGTCGGAAATCGGCGGGCGCGCATGATGGTTTTCCACGCCCTCACTTGAAATAGACGTACGAGGCGATCCGTTCTCGACAAGAGCTCGAATTTTTTCGGTTTCAGTTGCGGTCGCCTTGCTCAGAGGTGGCAATCAGAATCAGCGCGATAACACGCTCGGACGCCTGGCGCACAATTTCAAGGGCCATGTGGCCTCCCATCGAGAAGCCGACCAGCACCATTTCCGCCATCGCCACAGCAATAGCACGACTCGCCATTTCAGCGGTTGACGAGTCCTGCGATAAGTCGGCATGGATGATTGGGCCATATGCCGCCAGCTCGGGTTCCACGTCACGCCAGAGGTCGGCGTCGAGCATGAATCCTGGAATTAGGACCATCCCCATCTTCACGCTTCCTTCTGAGATCTGGCAAAGGTCGCCGGTCGTGGCTCATGCGGAGATCGATCACGTGCGAGCGCCTTCGACAACCAAAGAGAGCTGACGCTGCCGATTGCCGGCGATGCTATATTGTAGCCCAACGCGGTGCTTCTTCTAACCTAGCATACGCGGCGTTGATGTCACGTGAGGGTCCAGGTGGCATATTACCTTGATTCATTAATGAAGCGAGGCTCGGACAAATGTAATCCAAAGACGTCAAAGGAGATCGTCAATCGGGTATTACCAGCGGCCCGCAGTCACTATCGGCGACAAAGGTCGCCAGCAACTCAGCGGGCTCGGTCTTGCTGACGTTCTCTGCAAAAAGATGCGCAGTTCCGGGTGGCTCGAACCAGGTTTCGCCCGCGCGATAGGTCCCGGCCGGGCCACCTTCAAGCTGAGAGCGCAAGGTCCCCTTCAGCACGAAGGCCGAGACCGAGCCAGGATGCCGATGACGTGGCGTATAGGCGTTGGGTGGATAATCGACGACCGCGACGGTCAGTGACTTACCCGGCACGTTCGGCAATGGCTCGCAGGAAATTGGCCTCACTGTGGTCTGGGGTCGTCCGGCGGCCGCCGGATCGGAGGTTTCGGACATATGATGCTGAGCAGGGCCTGGATCGGCCTCGCCGCTCCGGTAATTGGTAATGCCCAGGAATAAAGCAAGCACGGCGACGGTTCCCAAGGTCATCGAAATAGATGACGGGATCGCGCTGTTCTCCGCGACCGAGCTGAGGATTGAATAAACGTTTGGTTTCAGCATGGAGTATCTCATCGGCGACAGGGATTTCAATGATAGCTCACGGGGGCTTCAGATCCGGAACTCCGGCGTCCATCCGAGTTCTCGGATAGCCTTCGCAGAGCTAACCATTGGGCTCGCTTCGGCAATATTGTAGATGCCCTGCGTTCCCGCCTTGACTGCAAGCATGGCCGCGCGGGCCGCCGCGTCCACATGGACGGCAAGCGTGGCATCGGGGAGGTCCGCTCCGGTCGCCGGGCCGTAGAGGCGCCCATAGCGCAGAACGATACCGGTTACCCTTTCAGGCTCTCCCAGGACAGCGGCCTCCAGCGCCGCAACACCCGAGACGCTAACGCTGCGAGGCTCGGGCGCTGCGAGATCCAGCGGTGCCGACTCGTCATGGGGTTCGTTCCCAGCAGCATAGGCCCAGGCGATGCTTTGCGCGATAATGCGCTTGGCGCCCGCAGCCATCGCGGCCCGCATAAGATTGGCGGTCCCCTCGCGGCGGATGCGCGCATTGCGGGCGGCGAATTCGGATGCTCGTGACGGGTCTACGGCCGGGGGGAGATCGGTCAACTGGTGGATGATCACATCCGGATTTGCCTCTATCACCGCCCGCTTTAGCGCATCGCGATCGAAGACGTCGACCACCACTGCATGGACGCCGGCCGCATCAAGGTCGCGCGCTTTGTCGGACGAGCGTGTTGTCCCGAAAACGTCATATCCTGCATCCAACAATTGCGGCACGAGCCGCCTGCCGATAGCACCTGTGGCACCCGCCAGAAAAATCGTCTTGGGCACGATATTCTCCTTGCCTCTTCGTTGTATAGCTACACTATGGCCGCTATCATCCAGTAAAAAGGACCAAGATTGGGCAAAAAAACTGTACCATCCACGGATGTTCGGTCCCTCTCCATAACGGTTGATCGGCAATCTGGAAAAACGCTCACTGACCAGCTGACGCAGTCGATCGAGGCCGCCATTCTGGATGGGCGGTTGTCGGGAGGCGCGCGGCTGCCATCGTGGCGCGATCTGGCAAGCCAGCTCGGCGTTGCGCGCGGGACGGTCAAGGCCGCATATGAAAGGCTTATCGACCGCCAACTTCTGATCAGTCACGGTCCCGCGGGAACGCGGGTCAGCGCGCACCTGCCCCCGCGCACCGCGGGCGAGCGTCGCATGTCGCTCCGCGATCCCTTCCAGGCGCTCGGAATGATCACACCCGGTATGCCGCCGCGCCTGTTTCAGCTCGGCGTGCCTTCACAGGATGCGTTCCCTGCGACGACCTGGTCTCGACTGTTGGTACGGGCCGGCCGAAAGGCAGCGCTCCTGCCGCTCAGTTACCCGGACCCACGCGGCGAGCTGGCCCTGCGTCGCGAGATCGCAGCTTATCTTGCCGTGGCCCGTTCTGTCGTCTGTCATGAGGAGCAGGTCTTCATCACCACAGGTTTCACCGCCGCGCTCGGCCTGATTGCCGATACGCTCGCAGCACGGCCATGCAAGGCGTGGGTCGAAGATCCGGGTTACCCTTTGGCAAAGGCCGGACTTGCGCTGAAAGGCATAGAGGTTGTGCCCGTCCCGGTTGACTGCGACGGGCTCGACGTGGCGTTCGGCATGGCGATCGCCCCCGACGCATCGCTCGCGGTCGTAACGCCGGGACAGCAAGCCCCACTGGGAATGACAATGTCGCTCACCCGTCGGCGGGCTCTTCTGGACTGGGCGGCATCGGCAGACGCTTTCATCATCGAAGACGACTATTTGGGTGAATTGCAGCTGAAGGGACGCGCTGCACCGGCACTCGCCTCGCTGGACGCCGAAGAGCGTGTCATCCATGTGGGGACGTTCAGCAAGACGATCAGCCCGGCGCTGCGACTGGCTTTCTTCGTGGCGCCTCCCCGCCTGCTGGACGAGCTTTTCCGCCGGGCGATGTTTCTTTCTCCTGCTCCCGCGACGATGGCCCAGATTGCCGTTGCCTCCTTCCTCTCTGAAGGCCATTTCCTTCGGCATTTGCGCAAGATGCGGCGACTCTATTCGGAACGGAGCGAAGTTTTGAGCGGCATCGCGGGCACCGCGCTGATGGACCAAAAGAGGGGCGGATTGGCGCTTATTCTTGGTCTTCCGGATGGTGCGGATGATGCCGCCATCGCTCGCCGCGCCCGCGACCTTGGGCTGGGGCCATCACCCCTGTCGAGCTGGTATGCGGATGCGAGCCGCTCCCGGCCTGGGCTGCTGCTGGGGGTAACGAACGTGACGCCGTGGTCGGCCGCTACCGCTTGGCAGGCGCTGCAGGCCATCATCGGTGAATTTACGAAAGCTTGACGTCCGGTAGCTCACGAAGAAAGGCTGTTCGTGCTAAGCACGGAAGCTGGATTGCGCGGCTCGGCTTCTTGTATGTTGCGCAGCACATAGAGACGAGGCGTCTCTTCCCTTTGTTGGAGAACTACACCCGAACGACCTGGAACTCGCCTATACAGTCTTTATTGGGTATGTTCCGTCCCTCAACGCCATAACCGAAGGGCCAAACCCGGACGCAGGTCTGGAGCACGGCGATTGGAAATCGCACACCCGCTTCATTTTTGCCTCTCCGGCTATCGCAATTTTGATAATATCGGATGGAGAAGGAGCGCTGGTGCGCGAACGATATGGCGCCGCCGATCTACCACCAAGGAACTGGACGGAAGGAACTAAAGTGGGCTCTCGACGTTAACGCGCGAACGATTTTGTGGGGAGACTGAAACCCGTTGCCATCGGGTGGGAGGAGCTCGATGAACAATTCCGGAGCGCCCAGCGGTCCTGAATCGATTTCTGCGCCTGAATGGCGACAAATCGTCCATAGCGCGGTCGATACGGCGATCATTACGACCGACCTCCAAGGCAAGGTGACGAGCTGGAACGAAGGCGCGCACCGCATCCTGGGCTGGACGGAAGCTGAAATGCTGGGCCAGACGCTGGAGCGTTTGTTTACTGACCAGGACCGCCAGCGAGACATATTGGCAAATGAGATGCGCGACGCGCTGGCATACGGCCGTGGCGGCGGCCAAGAAGGATGGCGTATATGCAAGGATGGGAGCCGCATTTGGGCGTCTGGCGCGATGACCCCTATCAGGGCCACCGATGGGGTGCAGAGCGGATACGTGAAGATCTTGCGCGATCGGACCTCTCAGCGCAAGGCTGAAGAGGTCGCGGCCGAAGAGCGTCGCGCGCTCGAATTGCTGAACCGCGCGGGATCTGCCCTGGCGGCTGAGACGGACCTCCATAAGGTGGTGCAGATCGTCACCGATGCCGGTGTTGCCATCTCCAGCGCTGAATTCGGCGCGTTCTTCTACAATGTGCTGAACGAACGTGGTGAGAGCTATATGCTCTATACGCTTTCCGGAGCGCCCATCGAAGCCTTTTCGAAATTCCCGATGCCGCGCAACACGCAAGTGTTCGCGCCGACGTTCAACGGGGAAGGCATCGTACGCTCGGACGACATCACGAAGGATCCGCGATATGGCCGAAACGCGCCTCGACGCGGGATGCCCGAGGGCCATTTGCCCGTGCGTAGTTATCTGGCCGTGCCGGTGATTTCGCGCACCGGGGAAGTGCTCGGGGGCCTGTTCTTTGGCCATGCCACGCCAGCTGTCTTCAACGAACGCTCCGAGCGGGGCCTGGAAGGATTGGCGGCGGAGGCCGCGGTAGCGATCGACAACGCTAACCTTTCACAGGCCACCCAACGCGAGATTGAGGAGCGGAAGCGCGCGGAAGAAGCGCTGCGGGATCTGAATGCGAGCCTCGAGCAACAAATCGCGGAACGAACAGCGCAGCTTAGAGAAAATGAGAGCGCGCTACGCCAATCGCAGAAGATGGAGGCCGTTGGGCAGCTGACGGGCGGCATTGCTCATGATTTCAACAATCTGTTGCAGGTCATTATCGGCAATCTTGACATCTTGCAGCGGAACTTGCCGGAGGATTCCGGGCGGCTTAAGCGAGCTGCCGGCCACGCAATGATCGGCGCTCGTCGCGCCGCTGCCCTTACCCAGCGGCTCTTGGCCTTTTCTCGACGCCAGCCACTCGATCCAAAACCACTGAATGCCAACGCCCTTGTGACGAGCCTTTCGGAGATGATCCATCGAACGCTTGGGGAAACCATGGCCGTGGAAACTGTTCTGGCCGCTGGGTTATGGCAGGTGGAGGCGGACAATAACGAGCTTGAGGCCGCAATTCTCAACCTCGCGGTGAATGCGCGCGACGCCATGCCGGATGGTGGCCGTTTGACCATCGAAACCTCGAACGCCCACATTGATGAGGCCTACGCCGCCTCCTACGCCGAGGTTTCAGCAGGGCAGTATGTTTGTATAGCGGTGTCGGATACCGGCACGGGCATGGACGAAGTCACGATCGCAAAGGCCTTCGAGCCATTCTTTACGACCAAGCCGGTCGGTCGGGGGACTGGTCTTGGACTGAGCCAAGTCTATGGCTTCGTCAAACAGTCCGGCGGGCACGTGAAGATCTATTCGGAGCTCGGCCACGGCACGACGGTAAAGATCTATCTACCGCGATTCACATCGGCCAATACGTCGGACGAGCCCCAGACTGATCTGCCGGTCCCTGAAGGGCAAAATGACGAGACCCTCCTCGTCGTCGAGGACGACGATGATGTGCGAGCCTATTCGGTCGAGCTTCTTCGTGAACTCGGGTATCGGGTGATCGAAGCGCATGACGGGCCTTCCGCGCTACGCCTCCTTGAGCGACAGGCGAGAGTCGATCTGCTCTTCACCGATGTGGTCCTTCCAGGGGGCCTGACCGGAGCGCAGGTTGCGGCCCAGGCGCAAGAGATTAAACCGGGTCTGAAGGTCTTGTTTACAACCGGCTACGCGCGTAATGCGATCATTCATCATGGCCGTCTCGACAAGGGTGTAAGACTGATTACAAAACCATTCGGTTCGGCGGAACTGGCTGCGAAGGTACGTGATGCGCTGGATGAGGAGTTTGAGTGATGGTCCCTTCACAGGAGCCGCTTGTATTGCGAATGCCCGACGGGGAGCGGGGTATGCTGACGCCTGGCATCGATACCATTCTTGAACGGCTTTCCATGCGCTCAGCACGGGCATCGCGGAGCTTGGCGAGGCGCAAGACCAGTTTCCGGTCGCCATTTAGGTGACTGACGTCGAAGGGGTCGTAACCTACTTCAACCCGGCCTGCATTGAATTTACCGGCCGCAGGCCTGAAGTCGAGAAGGATCGATGGGAGTCACTTGGTGCCATTATACGAACGTGGGCGAGTTGCTGCCCCATCACGAATATTCCATGGGTGGTGCCCATCAATACGCGGTGGCCGGTTCGAGGCGTGGGAGACCCTTAACCGCATGCCAATGAGTACGAGATCAAGGCTGCCCAAATCCGCGGATCGACGTGCGGTATCAATCGCTCCCCTCAGAAATTCTCCGCTTCCTATTCGTTCCGACTAGGATCGTGACACCTATCGGCGCCCAACGTCGAAGGAACTCCTCAGCCTGAAAATGCCGCCCTTGGAATGCTGATGGAAACGACCAGCCCTGTCGGTCTCCAGTCGCGCTCGATGGTGGCGCCAAGCGCACCGGCCAGAGCTGTTTCGAGCCGACTGCCAAAGCCTGAGGTTTCGGAAGTTGATGGTTCCGGCCCTCCCGTTTCCCGCCAAATGAGCTCAATCCTATCCGCTTTATCCAGCAAGTTTACATCGAGATATCCGCTTGCGACCGAAAGAGATCCATATTTCGCGGCGTTGGTGGCAAGCTCATGCAGCAGCAGAGCGATGTGCGTCATCGCCTTGCCCGTGACCGAGGGATCGCTGCCCGATATGGTGATCCTTTCCCTTGCCCCGTAAGGTTCGAGGATGGTCCCGAACAATGTGTGCAGTGAGATCGCCTGGATGTCGTCGATCTCACCTTTCCAATCGGCCATGGTGAGCTGGTGCGCACGCGCGAGCGAGGAGAGCCTCGCCTGGATCGTCGCCAGCAAGTCCTCATGGGTCGTGGTGGAGCGTCCGCTGATGGAGACGATCGCTGTCGCGAGCGCAAAGAGATTCTTCACGCGGTGACGCATCTCTCCCATCAAAAGCTCTTGCTCCGCCTGCGTCCGGCGCCTTTCCGTAATATCCCTCGCGATCTTCGATGCGCCCACGATCATGCCTTGCGCGTTGCGGATGGGTGAAATCGTGAGCGAGATGTCGATGAACGATCCATCCTTGCGCCGTCGCACTGTCTCGAAGTGCTCGACGCGCATGCCACGCTGGATCTCGGCGAGGATCGCTGGCTCCTCATCGAGCCGATCCTCGGGGATGAGGATGGTGATGGATTTGCCGATCACTTCCTCCGCCTCATAGCCGAAGAGCCGGGTCGCGGCTGGGTTCCAGCTCTGGATAATGCCTCTTAGATTCTTGCTGATGATCGCATCATCCGAGCCAGCGATAATAGCGGCCAGCCAGTCGCGCGGATCGGGTCCGTCCGCTGTCACTTGGTGTATCAGCTTGGCTGGCGGAAAGGGATTTGATGGAAGCCGCACGCTCGCCCGCCACGCGTGGGGTGGCGCGGACGGTCCGTCATCCAATGGGGGGTCTTCCGCGGAACTTGCCATGCAACACTCCTGAACCACTCTCATCACCGCCAAAACAGAGGCAAACGCAAGAAATCATGCACGTTTGCCTTTTTGATAGCATCTCTTCGCCGGCGGACTCGTCAAAACGCCAGCTGTTTCCCAAGCGAGAATCGCCGGTTTTTGAAGTATCTCCCTACTAACATAGGGCACCGTTCACATCTTTGAATGCCGTTAGGTTCCGGTCATCGCTCAGACGATAGACAAAGATCTTTAATTCTTGAAGAGATCCGACGGAAGATGGCCTCAGTCGATGGTCGGTGACCTCCCGCCGAGGGCTGACGGCTGGCTGTCTCCTTCGTGGCGCATCTGAAAGACCGGATAGATGAAGGCTCGAGGGTCTACTGGTGCGAACACGGATCGAGCTTACCATTGGCCTGTTCCCATCGCCGCCCGTCGACCTCACATGTTCGTTGCGAGACGATGGAGGATACAATGTGATCCAGTCGGGGGTTTCTCCGCTAGATTTCGTGAATATGGTGGACATCGCGGTGGCACACCGGCTGTCGCTCATAAACTCGTTACCAAACGTCGCCCATCGATGTTATTCGATACCAAAGGCGAGGACATTCAATCGTTCGAAGGTCCAGCGCGACGAACCGGAGTTCACGATGATCCCCGCAAGGGGGGAACCTGATCGCCATTCCGAGGTTAGACGCGATCGAGAAAACGCGGGGCCCAATGCGTCAACTTGTTCTGATTGTCGAGGACGAGCCGCTGCTCAGGATGCTGGCGGTGGATCTGGTTGAGGAAGCTGGCCTCGAAGCGTTGGAAGCCACCAACGCGGAGGAGGCTATTACTCTGCTCGAGCGCACGCCCGATACTCGGATCCTTATGACCGACATCGATATGCCTGGAAGCATGAACGGCCTCGAGCTCGCTTGGACAGTGAGCCGTCGCTGGCCATCGATTTCCACAGTGTTGGTCTCGGGCAAACAGCCCCTGGCGGCGAGAGAGATGCCTGAAGGTAGTGTCTTTTTCGCGAAACCCTACGAGCCTCGAAAGATGGTTGACCTGCTCTTGAAGATGGCGAATTGACCGCGGCCGCTTAGCTTTCAGCGACGCGCGAATTGCTGCTGCGGCCTTCGCCGCCTTCCACATATGCGTCGGAAATCAATCGGAAACCAAAGCTCTGTTCGTCTGACCTCAAGTTGTTCTCAGGGCCCAGTTCTTCTTCCATCACCATATGCAGGCTTCGAAGATCACAGTGCACGCAGGACGCCTTGTGCGATGCATCCAATGCGCAGCTGGCGAAATGGCCGATCAATTGCAACGCCATGATGGCCAAGTGCCAACGCGTGCTGGATTGAAGGCTGTCAAATTTGCAACACATGCTGGGACCTTTAGTTTTCGAGTTTCTAATGGATGGACAGCCACCAAATTGATGATGTTATGGACTCGTAAGCTCCGTTTTGGTGGTAGGTGATGCGATTTACGGACTTTCGGCGTTTCAAGATGCTCCGATCGCGTGCCTTGCGTAGTAGTAGTGGCGCGTCTGAGCTTTACGAACCTTGGGTCTATGACGCCTTTGATCGGTTTGAGCGTGAGATGGAAGCGTTCTGCCGCCGCTTGCTGTTTTCAGTTGTAATTTGAAAGTCGGGCCCGGCAAGGTCGGGAATACCCGATGTAGTAGCGAGGGGCCGAATCTATCTGCGCCCCCT
>NZ_VIUA01000015.1:0-53999 GCF_007828395.1 Rhizobium sp. ERR 942 | reverse complement strand
GCTCCGACAGCAAACGGAGCAGCGCCAATCCAGTATGCCGAAAACAGTTCTCTCGTCAATTCTCGAGCGACGACATTGTACCCGAGAGTTGCATCTGGTGGCCCGCACGTGTCGGACAGTTTGACAGCATCGGACAGCCCGACGCTCATGATCGGCAAGCGAAGGGTCGTCCAGTCAAGAGCAGACCTTGGCCGGGATTCCGAAGCGTGAGGACGTCGATGTAAACTTCTTCGCGGGATTGAGTCTTGTCCGGTTGCGGAAGATAGCATTGCCGCGCTTTATTCTCTTATCCCAGCAGTTCGGTGATAGCAAACGAGTTCGAAGGACCGTCTAAGTTCGAGTCAGGAATGCGAAATGCCGCTACAAATGTTCAACGATGAGCGACCATTTTTAGCGCCTGAGAGCCGGTTTTGTATTTGTCCATATCCGACTCTATGACGACAGCGCCGCGCGCGATCGATTTTGCGCAATAAAGTGCCGCGTCAGCGCCTTTGAGGGCAGCCTCGCAGCTTGTTTCGCCTCTCGAAACCTCGCTAATCCCAAACGAAGCGCCAATGGCGATTTCTTGGCCTAGCAGAAGCACTTTGGCTGAAAGAGATGTTGCCAATTGTTGACAGATTTCCGCAGCCTCTGCCGCAGAGAGGCCCGGCATCATGATAGCGAACTCGTCCCCGCCCAGCCGAAAAATCCTGTCCTGCGGGCGGACACCTGCTCGCAGCCGCGTGGCCACGACCTTCAGCAGCTCATCGCCCATAGCATGACCGCAAGTATCGTTAACGGCCTTAAAGCCATCGAGATCGAGGCAAGCGATCATCAACGGCCCTTTTTTTGTCAAGGTGGAAAATTCCGCCTCCAGCAGTGAGCGGTTGGAAAGGCCCGTCAGGAAATCATGTGTTGCGGCATGCCGCATCTGCCGTTCCCGGTTCATCAGCATCTGGGCTGTTGTCTGCGTCATGTGGATCATCAGCGCGGCGCCGGCGACAAGAACCAACCCCACGGTCAAGATCAAAGGTAACGATTGCCAAATGAAGTCGGAAGCAGGCGTTGGCGGAAGCCAAGATAGAACTTCAATTTCACCCTGCGTTCCCACGGCGATTTCGGCACGAGCGCGATCGGGTGAGACCGTGGGAAGGGGACCGATTTGCGCGTTATTGAGCAGAAAGCGCTTACCGAAGAAATCTTGCAGGGTGCCGCCGATCGGCATGGCTGTGATGAGCACGGGCGCGCGGTTGCCTTTGGGTTTGAAAGTCCCAAAATCCGGCTGGAACAGGCTGACAGTAAGCAGGACCGCCTCGTCTCCCATCACCTCAATTCGGCTCGTCGCCAACGGTGATGGAATGCCTGGTTTTGCCGGTCGTGGCTCGCGGGAGCGGATGGCTGTGAGAAGCTCGGAAGCATCCTTGACCATTGCCGCGGGACCACGCGCGAAAAACGGCTTGTCCTTTACGGTGTTATCCGTCCGTGAGTAGATAATTGCATCATGGGAATCGAGGACCACCGCGGAACGTGTTCTCGATGTGCCGATCAAGGATGCCCCGATATTTCTGTCAGCCCACTCCTGATCAAAGGAATTATCCAGCTTTGCGATGGCCTCGTCCCAAATGGTCCAGGCTGTCAGAGAAAATTCGACATCAGAAATCCACAGCGAGATATTCCGTTCAACAAGCATCTCCTGGGTTCTCCGCGTCTCAGCATCGATCCGCTTCACTCCATAGTAGGGAAAGGTGGCCATTGCAGCAATGAATAAGGCTATGCCGACGATCGCTGGACCGAGGAGCCGGATATGTAAGAAGCGCATGTCTGCTCGTCGTTCCCAATGCTTTGTGAATAGTAATGTTTACATTAGACCTCAGAGCTTACTGCGACGTTATCGAGCTGAAAGTTGAAGTGCATTCCCGGCGTCTCGTTTTCTTTGGGGCAGCACATATTATACGAGTTCCTGAACTACAGCCCGGCGATGCCCAGCGGTATGGTTGCCTATCACCACCTCGAAGGGTCTTGCGCAACGAGCCGCGCGAAAGGGCGCTCCTATAGCGGCGCGATACCGCAATCAAGGACAACTCTTAGTGAGAAACTAACTGAGAGACTAGGGATTGATGGAGACGGACGTTTCGGGCAAGTCGTATGAATTAACGCGCAAATAAGATACCGACCGATGTACCCAAGTTCCCCAGTGCCCCATAGTGATCCAAATCGGCTTCGCGGGCCAGCCACGACGGTGGGTCGTCGAACGCTTCTTCGCTTGGATCAGTCGCAATCGACGGGGCTGTGGAGAGACGCAGAAGCAACCATCGAAGCCGCCACCGCCTTCCTCTACGCGGCAGCCGTCATGATCCTCGTCAGATGTATCGCACGCCACTCATGAGCAATTTCGAGACAGACTCTCAGCACCTGCTATGTCAGAAGGATAGCTAGCTAACTTCGTGCGCTGAACTATCATGACGTCATTAGAGCTTTCCAGCACCGGTTCATCTTCGGCTGGAGAAGAAAAATGCGGACAGCATGCAGGTGGAAGGCAAGTCAGAGCCCTTGAAGCCCGGCATGGCGGTCACCGCCGAAATCAAGACAGGTTCGCGACGGATCATCCAATATCTGCTGTCGCCGCTGAAGGAGTATGCCAGCGAGTCGATCAAGGAGCGCTGACGAATTTTGCGGGCGGAGCACACAATATTGATTATCGCTAGAATCTGACCCAGCGGGTTAAATCACGCTGCGATTCAACACCTCAGCGCAAGTTCGATAAATTAGTCTATGCCGGATCGGATGTCTAAGTCATTGATAATGTGGGATGCATCACAAAAATTGCGGTTCGATTCCCCTCGCATCTAATCATTTTTTGCTGACCACAGCCAAACGGAATAACTTTGAGCCCGCCGGTTTGGCGGGATTAACCGTGCTCTTCATGGCGCATTCAGATTTTCTCTTCGCTCGTGACACTACTGTGATACCGATGCGGTAGCCTTTGTGAAAGAGCCGGCCACACACAACAGCAACAGGTGCCGTCTTGTACTCCACGCCTGACGTAACAGCCATCTCCCGTATCCGTCGCGCATTTCGGTAATCTCTTCGAGTTCCAGAAGCAAAGCACCTTTGAGAGACCTGCGAAAGTAGTCGCACCTTCCCTCGAACGGTCCTGCAGATTTGAGGCGGTGACCTGGTCGACCTATGAGGCCTTACCTGCGGAATGCACCGACACGTTCGCCATCTCCACGGCATCTCGGGAGAGCCACTGGTGGGCCGAAATTGCAGCCTGAAGCTCCGGAAGCGTGCGGTTGCCCTCTCTGAACAAAGTGACAACGGTGGCGGCCGCGATTTCGTACTCCGGCGCGGCACGCTCGATACCAATTGAAATTCGCCACTCTTCGAGTGCCTGACTGATGATGTCGAGTTCAAGGGACCCGAACGTCGCATTGACAAAGTCTTTCATTGTCTCTCCCGAAAGCAAGCGGCAGAGAGATGGGAGCCGCCAGGGCCAATGTCAAAGGATTGAAGACGATCGAGTGGCTGTAATCAAAATTTTCAACATGACTTGTGAGCCTTTATACCGCGCCACGCAGTTGGACAGCCGGGTAGGGGTTAGTTTTGCGTCACCTCCCCAGTAGGCTTGAATGTTCTCAAAGCCTGAATGGGCGAGCAGGTTCAGATCCTTTCAAGAGCGCAAGTTTCCATCAGTGCCGAAGTGACCAGGTTGCGAAACGCCTTCCACGGTGCCCAAAGCGAAAGTATTGCCGGGCCTCGGCAACAATGGTTGATCGGGTGACTAATATCATTGGTCATTTGAGCTGGAAAAATCCGGTCTCCCGGGATCGCTGTCTTCCAGGCTCCGGCTTGAATTAGCTCCAATCCAAAGCTGTCGAGAGGAAAGCTATCCTTCTGTAAGTCCGGCGATCCATGCAAAATCAGCCCAGTCGGAGGTTGTAGGATAGAGCGAAGCCTTTGCTCCTATCACGATGACTGGTGCCACGCAGAATAGCTGCCGCGGGGAAGGTACGAAACCAGATCCGAGGCGATCACAGTGAACTTGTTCAAAGAAGCGTTGTTTTCTTCAATAATTCCCGGCTCAAATCGGGTTTGGTCGACTCAAGGATGCGTGGAGCTATCCGGAAACTATGGTGATGAGACTATTGTGCCTATCCTTGTTGCCCTTGCGATCGCGAGGTTGGCGAGTACGGGTTTGCTTGAAATACTCCCGCCGTCCCGAACGCTCTCGTGCGTGGCGCAGCTGTCTAGGCGCTGATGCGGATGAACAAGTTCAATTATCTCGTTGCTGGTGAGGTAAACCAATCCACGAAAGGTACAACAGCCGGTAATGCAGAACATACTTCGCGGCAAAGGCAATTCGCTGACACTCGCCTTCGTTTCGGGATTCGCGGACGCCTTATTTTTTATCCACCTCGGAGGCCTTTTCGTCGGATTGGTAACCGGCAACGTCATATTGATTGGATTGGGTCTGGCCGGACATGAAAAAGGGTGGCTGCGTGGTCTTCAGATCATGACGTTTCCACTCTTCATGCTGGGAGCCGCGCTCGCCGCGATTTTGGTCGTCTGGCTCAGGCCCCTGCAAAAGGCGACGGTCTGGACCATGTTCATCGCTGCCTTTGCTTTCGCCACTGCAGCTGTTCTTGCCATTTTGAACCTTGGGCCGACCTCGGCTTGTGCCCTCCTTGCTGTCGTCGCGATGGGCATGTTGACGGCGATTGAGCGCCTCGACAGCGGCTTGGGTCCGCCGTTTTCGCTCATGACCGGAAATGTTGCGGGGCTGGCTGTTGCGGCCGCACGCCGCCTCATCGGTTACAAGGAAAGACCGGAAGAGTGGGGGCAGTCGCTGACGTCAATTCTTCTCGTCGTCGGTTTCGTTCTTGGATGTGCCGGAGGCGCCTTTGCGCAAGCGACCGTGGGGGTTGCTGGTATGTTGGTACCCGCTGGTATGTTAATAGTCGTCGCGCTGTTTTATTCGTCGAACTCGCGAAAAACCTGGTAATCTGGCGTGCTGGATGAAGAGAGAGCACATCGGTGTCGAGGAAGGTGGTATTGCCGCAAATGGCGCCCAACGGGTTGTGGCTCGCCCGTATTTCGCCTGGAGCAGCGCGATCGGAATGAGGCACACCGAGGCTCGAGCTCGCTGGAATTGATGTTTGATCTCGCCACGGTAGTGGCGGTATCGGCTGCCGCGCACGGTTATGCGCAGCAAGCCGAGAGCGGAAATTTCCTGCTTGGAACGGTTAGTTTCCTGTGCAGCTTCTTCATGGCATGGTTGGCCTGGATGAACTATACATGGTTTGCCTCCGCCTATGACGATCAGTCTACGTCGTTTCGCGCGTTGTCGATGATCATCATGTTTGGATCGCTCACACTCGCCGCTGGAATCCAAGGTGTATTTGTCGATCAACCGATCTGGCTTGCGATGATTGGCTTCAGCATCATGCGCCTTGCAATGATGGTGCTTTGGTTCGGTGCGGCGAATGGTGATCGGGATCAGCGCTCGATGGCTTTGTACTATGCAGCAGGAATAGGTGCGCTCCAGATCTATTGGAATGTCCTGATTGTCATCCTGTCACCTCACGAGCCTCTATACCTTCCATTCTTTGGGCTGGGAGCCGTTGGTGAACTGCTGCTTCCGGTGCTTGTGCAAAGCAGATCCCAGACGAACTGGCATCACGGGCACATTGTCGATCGCTACAACTCGTTCAACATCATCGTCTTGGGTGAATGTTTTGCCAGTGTTGTCTCCATCATCTCAGGAGCATCGGCGCCTGATCCTTCACATTTCTGGTTGGCAGTGCTTTGCTCGGTGATCGCATTTTCCATGTGGCGGCTATACTTCGACAGAAACCGACAATTGCTCGATCGCAGCCTTGGAACGGTTCTGCTCTGGTCCTATGGTCATTATCCGCTTTTTGCTGCCGGGGCGGCAACAGCTGCCGGCTTTGTGATTTTCGAAACCGGCATCGGCAGGGATTCTGAAATTTCTCCTCACGTTGCGACCCTTTTCGTTGCCGTTCCGATCGCGATTTATCTAGTCTCGCTTTGGCTGGTTCGCGATCGCCTTATCGCCAAGGGTGCGTATCGATGGCTCCTTGTCATCGCGGGCGGCGCAGTTCTTGTTGGCAGCACGATTGTCGTACGCCCGCTCGAGCTGATCGCGGCGGTGTTGGTCTCAACGGTGCTTGCTCGCGCACGTCTGCTGCAGCCGGATCCCGGAACGAACAGATAGACGGCTCGGATGCATCTCGTGGCGTTTGAAGCTCGCGCTCTGCCGAGCTCTCGAGAATCAATGAGACCAACGGTGGGTTTGAGAAATTCGATACCGGTGGGCGCCGGCGCGGCACATTCGGCTTCATGGCTTGGGACACAACGGGAACCAGGATGTCTTCGTCAGTAGAATTAGAATCATTTGGGAATTGGCGTGGCGTCTCGCTGGAAGTCGCACCTTGGTACACAGGCCATGCGCAGGTCGATTTGTCTGCCGCTTGTATGTTCACTCATGAACTGGACAGCACGGGCATCAAGGGCGGACTGCTGCATCTTGACCAGGCTCTTGGCGGACGCCTGACGGCGCTGCGCCGCAGCGGTAGCTTCAAAGCGAAATTCATGGAGACGCTTCTCGTCAGCACCCCTCCGACAGGAGTTCAAGCAAAGTCGCTGTTGATCGTCGGTCTCGGCACTCCGTCTGCATGGACGGCCGACATAACAGCGCATGCCGTGTCGGTGGCCGTGCGCACAGCGGTTCAACGCGGCGATCGTAGTATGGCCTTCGCGCCCAGTCTGCTGGACTCCGGTCTGAACCTCGAGCGCACGGTCGACATTACGCGCGGTATGGTGAAAGCTGTTATCGATACAATCGAGGCGCAGCTGCGGATTGCCGAATGCGGACTCGCAAACGCGCCGGTACTATGTCGCGTGGTCTTCGATGTCGGCGCTTCGCGCATTGACATGACCAGGGAGTCTTTCCGAGACAGCTTTCAGATCGTCGCAGCAGACGTGCCTGTAACAGGTGAAAATGAACCTCCGTCCGATAAGAGGGAAGAACAATGACTGACTTGCCACCGCCAGTGATGACACAGGAGATTCGTATCGTGGATGAACAGGGACAGACGCGACTGGTACTGTCTGCGAAGGGCAGCGGACCAACGATCCAGATCCTGCGCAAGGACGGCAGGGCCGGGGCATCCGTAACGCTCGATGCTGCGGACCGGCCACGCCTTACCCTCTCCAATCCGGATCCCGCCTTGCCGACCGCCGCTCTGGAAATCGATGATAAGGGCGCGCATGTAAAATTTGATCGCCCCGGCGGTGCGTCTTCCTATCTGTTCCTGAACAACGCCGGAGGCTCGGGTGTCGTTCTCATCGACATCACCGGCAAGCGCCGGGTGGATGCCACCGTCGCGGCGGACGGTTCAAGCACGATCGAACGTTTTGGCAATGATGGAAAGCCACTCCCTTGATTGTTGCGCGAAGAAGCGGGGCACACCCTACCTCGATGTGTCAGTGGATCCGCAGCGTGGGACGAATTGTCTTCACTATTCGCATGGCGGATGAACGCTTTACGAATTCGACCGCCGAGGGGAATGGAGATACGAGGAGTGCACCGTGAATTCGTCCTGTGCTGTCGAGCCCTTGCGCCATCTCCATCGCTCCGTGGGCGTGGAATCGAGATTGTTTGAAAAAAACTCGCCCATTCCGTTCAAGCCGAACCCCGGAAAAGAGGGTAACGAACGACATAGAGAGCAATCAGTCGAGCCCCGAGAACTTCGATGACAGAACTTCCACTCCTGACACCGGCACAACCGACCGTGCTCATGATCGATCAGCAGGCAGGCCTCGCCTTTGGTGTCGGATCGACGGATCGGCAACTTCTTCTCAGCAACGTTGTCGCCCTGGCAAAAATCACGAATGCCTTCAGGCTTCCGTTGATCGTTTCGACCTCCGCCTCGAAGGTCTACAGCGGCCCGCTCATGCCAGCGGTCAAGACCGTGCTTCCGGACGCTGTCTCGATCGAGAGGCGCAATATGAATGCGTGGGAGGACGATGCTGTTAAGGCGGCAATCGAGAAAACCGGCCGGCGCACGTTGCTCGTCTCCGGCTTGCTGACAGAGGCATGTGTTTCCTTCGCTGTTCTTTCCGCTCTAGCGGAAGGCTATGCGGTGTCGGTAGTGGCAGACACCTGTGGTGGGATTACTTTGGAGAGTCACTCTCTGGCGCTTCGCAGGATGGAAGCGGCAGGCGCGACACTGACATCGTGGTTGCAGGTACTGCTCGAACTCCAGCGCGATTGGACAAGAAAAGAGACCTACAATGATGCCAGAGCGATCGTCGAGGCTCACGCTGGCGGTTACGGCATTGGTCTGGCATACGCTCGGGATATGATCCACCCTATTTAGAACTATCGGATCCGGCCCAGGCTCCGCCGTCAGTTTGCCACACACAACGGCATGTTCCCGGATAGTCTTTCCGTCCTTATCTGACCCTTGTGGTCTATCGTCATGCCCTAAGCGACCGACCTGTCGATTTCGGAGAGAGAGTTCCGCGCGAGGAAGATTCTCCGTCGAATGAAATCGTGATCGGCTCGTCTACCGGCACCGGCCAACCCCTGCTTGCTGCACCCGTTGCTTTGCCCATGCAGACGCGCATGACAAGCATTGCCGCAGCCGTCTCGCCGATCGACGGCATTGTTCATGTACGCCTTGTCCATCGAGAGAGCGAGGACTCCTGGCTTGCAAAAGCCTCTGGAAATACGCATCGGATATGCGCAACACGCAAGCCCGGTCTTAGCGAAATTGAAGATCTTCAACTTAGCGGTGAACAGGTGTCCTCATGTTCTCAGAATCGCCTCCGATTAGCCGGGGTCATATCGGATGTGACTAAGATCTGCCATGCGGAGCTATAGACAAGTCAATACGCGATTTCACGGGAAAATTTATCTGATCGGCGGCATGGTCTATTTTCCCCACCGGCCGCTCATTTCTGGCTGAACGTCTCCCATGACAATAGAGGGTAGATTTGCATCGTACGGCGCGGCGTGTCGTCGTATCGACGAAAATGTCATCCATGAAACGTGTGCAGAGCCACCGTGGTAGGGATCTGAGATCAGATTGAATCGATCATGGCAAGTGCAAAGACGGCAACAATTGGACAAGCAACGCGTGTGCCGATATCCACCATCGACTTGAGTTTACCGATAAGTGTTATGCGCGCCGCCGAGTTTGGTGGGCGACGCGGTTTCGCGATGACGACAGCAGATGACGATCTTGCGGGATAGCGCTACCTATCTCAGTTGCGTGGCAACGGTCATCGGCGTTGCCTGGCCGCAGCGGGTCGACTATGGTTGAGTGCGCCTTGGTTTAAATGACGAGCGGAATTGCGGCAAGAGGCAGGCTGGGGAGGAGTACTTGACGATGTGCTGCCAGGAGATCGGATGGGTTGGCTTGTGTTTCGAATCTCCCGAAGCGCCATGCCTGACGACCGTTCCGATAAAGTCGGCGGCATTCTCCGTCACGAGAATCAGAAAGGAGCTTGCGGCGCAAAATGCGCTGCGGGTCGACCTGCCCGCATGCGAAGCTTATTTCCTGATGCTTTATCTGAAAGATGCGAGGCATTGCGACATCAGGCCGGATGGTTCACAGACACAGGCGCGCCGCTACGGGCGCGGTTCGGTCTGCCTGGTCGACCTACAGAAGGGCGCGTCAATCGAGTTGCAGAGCAGCTTGCACGCACTGGCATTCGTTTTGCCGAAGGCGCTTTTCAACGAAGTCGCCGAAATGTCGTGCACCACCAAGCTGCACCGACTGAGGTGCAGACGAGGTGAGCCCGATGTCGTCCTTGGGAATCTCGGCATCGCATTGATGCCGCTGTTCGAGACAGACAGCTTGTCGGCGCCCGCCCTCCTTCAACATATGGCAACGGCCGTGTGCGCACATCTGCTGCATGACTATCGCGACGAGACACTTCGCAACGGCGTTTCGGAGAGCTCGCTGTCGGTCTGTCAGGAAAAAGCAGCAAAGGAATTCATGCTCGAGAATCTGGCCGACGAGCTTTCCGTTGCGGCGATCGCCTCCACAACCGGATTGTCGGCGCATCACTTTTCTCAGGAATTCAAGAAAGCCACGGGCTTCACACCGCATCAATGGCTGACGCGCATGCGCATCGATCGCGCTAAAGAGATGCTGTCGCAGCATTTTTTGCCGGTAAAGGCAATAGCGGCACATTGTGGATTTGCCGACCAGAGCTATTTCACAAAGGTTTTCTCGCGAGAAACCGGCATGACACCGGCAGCGTGGCGCGGTGCCTGGATGCACTGAGTGCTTTTAGAAAAAAAGCCGGTGTAATTTACCGACAACGTGCGATATAGGTGCGGTGTCGATAATGTTGGTGCAGTTGGGGGATGATTTGGATTGGCGACCGGCTCAGAATTCGCCTGAATCTGCACATGCTGCGCGTCGATCCACGATCGCAGCCTCGGCATTAAGCATCACGCGCATGCATTATGACGACGATGATCTCCCGCCCAGTCCGCCCAACGATCGTGAAGAGGCCTTTCACGTCATTACGCAGTTGATGGACTTCCGTCACCACAAGCTTTGGAGGGGAGGCACGCTGATCTTCGAGGGCGGGCACCCAAAAGGCACCCTCGCGATTACCGATTTGCGAGAGGAATGGCGATGCCATCATCTCTCGCCTTTTGACAACGTCCGTTTCCAGATACCCTTCTCGCACATTCGAAGCTTCGCGGTCGAGATGGGAAGGCCGGAGTTTTCTTGTCTGACGTGTCCACCGGGCACCAAGGACGACGTCATTCTCGGCCTCGCCCAGGCGCTTCTGCCGTCTCTGGAGAACCCGCGGCAGGCAAGTCAGTTGTTTCTGGAGCAAGTCAGCCTCGCGGTTCTGACGCATTTGGCGCAAACCTATGGCGGCGTTCAGTTCCCTGTCCGCAGGAAGGGTACCCTTGCGCCATGGCAGGAAAAGCGAGCGACGGAGTTCTTGGCAACCCATGTTGGCGGCCAGGTTTCCATTACCGAGCTTGCTGAAACATGCGGTCTGTCACGCAGTTACTTCATCAAGGCATTCAAGGAGACCTTTGGCAAGACACCCTACCGCTGGCTCATCGAGTACAGGGTGGCGAAGGCCAAGGATCTGTTGATGTCAACCGCGCCTATCGCGGAAATTGCGGTTACCTGCGGTTTTGCGGATCAGAGCCACATGACGAGAATCTTTTCCGAGGTTGTCGGCGAGCCGCCGGGGAACTGGCGTCGTCATAACTGGGTCGGTGGTCGGTCATAATCCATTCAAAATATAGGTATTCGCGCAACGTGACACGGTCGGCGTGAGTGCCGCTTTCTGACCGCGTCTAGTGTCGCTCGAGGTGTCGCCCTGAAAGTTCGCCGGATTAGTGGGTAAGGCATCCCGCCAGGTACGGGAACAATCAAATCATCCAAACCACACGCCTTACCGACAAGAACACGGTCGGCTTCTCCTTCATTCTATGCGCGTCTTTGCCATTAGGCACATCTTGAGGGAAAAAATGACTGTTAAAGCGACGCCGACGCCGGGTTCGAAACTTCTCACACCCACAGACCACACGCTTATCATGATCGATTTTCAGTCGCAGATGTCTTTTGCGACCAAGAACATCGATGCGGTCAACCTGCGTACCAATGCCGCGCTCGTCGCCAATGGCGCCAAGGGTTTTGGCGTTTCCACCATTCTGACCACGGTTGCCGAAAAGAGCTTTTCCGGTCCGATGTTCTCGGAAATTACCGACGCCTTCCCGGGTCAGAAGCTGTTCGACCGCACGTCGATGAACACCTGGGAAGACGCTGCGGTCATCGCGGAGGTGAACCGCATCGGCAAGCAGCGTATCGTGCTTTCCGGCCTGTGGACCGGCGTCTGCATCGTCGGCCCCGCACTGTCGGCCCTCGAGCAGGGCTTTGAAGTCTTCGTATTGGCCGACGCCTGCGGTGACGTGTCCGAAGAAGCTCATAATCGCGCGATGGATCGCATGGTCCAGGCCGGCGCGCAGCCGATGACCTCGCTCCAGTATCTGCTTGAGCTTCAGCGCGATTGGTCACGCACCGAGACCTACGATATGACCACCGGTATCGCGAAGAAGTTCGGTGGCGCCTACGGCCTCGGCATCATTTACGCAAAGACCATGTTCGGCGCGTCCGAAGGCCATTGAGGCACATTCAGCCGTTCGCAGTCGAGCAATGCCTCGGCCCGCTCCTTGAATTCTCGCGCGGCGCACCCAGCCTTTGCGCCGCGTTCCGATCGCTTTTTCCCCTCGTATACACGGAGGCTGATCATGACCGCTTCACCGTCGAAAAAGCCGACCGTTGTCCTCGTGCATGGGGCATGGGCAGATGCATCGAGTTTGAGATCCGTCATTCCGCTCTTGCAGAAACGTGGTGTCCCCGTTGTCGCCGTTCAGAATCCGACATCGTCTCTGTTGGATGATGTCGAGGCGACTCGTCACGTGCTGAACGAGATCGACGGACCTGTCGTTCTCGCGGGCCATAGCTGGGGAGGGACCGTCATTACGGAGGCGGGTGACGATCCGAAGGTCAAAGCTCTGGTCTTCGTGGCGGCTTTCGCACCGGATGTAGGCCAGTCGACTGGCGATCAGGTTGCAGCCTACCCCGCGCCACCGGCTCTCGCGGACGTAAGCTCCGATCGCAGCGGCCGCTATAGGATGAGCGTGAATGGCTGGGTCAATGCTGTCGCGCAGGATCTTCCCGAACAGGATGCGCGCCTTCTCGCCGCTACCCAGCCGCCGCTCGGTGCGGACACGTTCTCCGACAAAGTGAGTAGAGCTGCGTGGATGGACCGTAAGAACTGGTACGTGATTTCAACCGAGGACCAGGCGGTTAGCGTGGAGCTGCAGCGCGAACTGGCGAAGAAGCTGAATGCTCGCACGATCGAACTCAAAGCCGGCCACATGTCGTTGCTCTCGCAACCCGAGGCCATTGCCTCCGCCATCCTGGAGGCGGTTGCCGAGGCAAGCGCCGCCTAGTGCGCAGACGAATTGAAAAGGACAATTCCCATGAAACTCTACTTCTATTCCCTCGCAGCCGGTTTGCTCGTCGGTGTCGTCTACAGCCTGCTGAACGTGCGTTCGCCCGCACCGCCCGTCATTGCTCTTGTCGGTCTCCTCGGCATCCTCGTCGGCGAGCAGATCATTCCCTTCGCCAAGACACTCATCAACAAGGAACCGGCCGCCGTCTCGTGGATGCAGCAGATCAAGCCGCATGTCTTCGGCCACCTGCCGAAGGGTGGAAAGCCCACCGATGCCGCTTCCGATAAGGCCTGAACTTCTTCAATCGAGAACGACGACAATGGAAAATGCGATTGCTGACCTGGTCCTGCATCACGGCTTGATCACCACGCTTGACCGATCCAATCCGACCGCGAGTGCCGTTGCAATCAAGGACGGCAAATTTCTGGCGGTCGGCAACGATGCCGAGATCATGGCTCATGCCGGCCCTGATACTAAAGCTATCGACCTCAAAGGCAAGCGCGTGCTGCCCGGCCTGATCGACAATCACACGCACGTGGTTCGCGGCGGCTTGAACTTCAATATGGAGCTGCGTTGGGACGGCATACGCTCGCTGGCGGATGCCATGGACATGCTGAAGCGCCAGGTTGATATAACGCCGCCACCGCAATGGGTCCGCGTCGTCGGCGGCTTTACCGAGCATCAATTTGTCGAAAAGCGTCTGCCTACAATCGACGAGATCAACGCGGTCGCGCCGCAGACGCCAGTCTTCCTTCTGCATCTCTACGACCGTGCCCTGTTGAACGCTGCCGCACTGCGTGCCGTTGGCTATACGAGAGATACGCCCAATCCGCCGGGCGGCGAAATCATCCGCGATGCTGCAGGCAATCCGACAGGCCTGCTGCTTGCCAAACCCAATGCGGGCATTCTCTATTCGACGCTGGCAAAAGGGCCGAAGCTGCCATTCGACTATCAGCTGAATTCGACGCGCCACTTCATGCGCGAGCTCAACCGCCTTGGCGTGACAGGCGTTATCGATGCCGGCGGCGGCTTCCAGAATTATCCCGACGACTATGCCGTCATCCAAAAGCTCGCCAATGAGGGGCAGATGACGGTGCGCCTGGCCTACAATCTCTTCACCCAGAAGCCGAAGCAGGAGAAGGAGGATTTCCTCAACTGGACGGCGTCGGTAAAATACAAGCAGGGCGACGACTATTTTCGTCATAATGGCGCAGGCGAGATGCTGGTCTTTTCCGCCGCCGATTTCGAGGATTTTCGCCAGCCACGTCCTGACATGCCGCCAGAGATGGAAGGAGAGCTGGAGGAGGTGGTGCGGGTCCTTGCCGAAAATCGCTGGCCCTGGCGGCTGCATGCCACCTACGACGAGACGATTTCACGCGCTCTCGATGTGTTCGAGCGGGTCAATCAGGATATTCCGCTTGCGGGTCTGAACTGGTTCTTCGATCATGCCGAGACGATCTCCGATCAGTCGATCGATCGTATTGCCGCCCTTGGCGGCGGCATCGCCACCCAGCATCGCATGGCCTATCAGGGCGAGTATTTCGTCGAGCGCTATGGTCATGGCGCAGCCGAAGCCACGCCACCGATCGCTCGGATGCTGGACAAGGGGGTGCATGTCTCCGCCGGGACCGACGCCACCCGCGTCGCTTCTTACAACCCGTGGGTCTCGCTTTCCTGGATGGTGACCGGTAAGACCGTTGGTGGCATGCAACTCTATCCGCGCGCAAACTGCCTTGATCGCGAGACGGCGCTCAGGATGTGGACGGAGAAGGTTGCCTGGTTTTCCAACGAGGAAGGTAAGAAAGGCCGTATCGAGAAAGGCCAGTTCGCAGACCTCATCGTGCCGAGCAAGGACTTCTTTGCCTGTGCCGAGGATGAGATCTCTTTCCTCACGTCCGATCTGACGATGGTAGGCGGCAGGATCGTTTATGGCGCCGGCGTCTTCAAGACGCTGGATAAAAACACTGTCCCGCCCGCTATGCCCGACTGGTCTCCGGTGCGCACCTTCGGGGGCTATGCTGCCTGGGACGAGCCTGAACGGGCCGGACGAAACTCGCTGCGTCGAACCACGATCGCATCCTGTGGTTGCGACAATGATTGCGCCATGCACGGCCATGATCATGCGGGCGCCTGGACCTCGAAGCTGCCGATCTCCGATCTCAGGGGCTTCTTTGGAGCCCTTGGTTGCTCATGCTGGGCCGTGTGAGGGTGGTGACCATGCAAACGCTCCGGTCGAAGCTTTCTTCCGTCGCACGCCCGGTGTTCGGATCGTCCGCGATGCGCTTCCTCGCCTATCTCGGACTCTGCGCCGCCTATCTCCAAGGTGGACTCAACAAGCTTACCGATTTCAACGGCGCGGTCGGTGAAATGGGTCATTTTGGCGTTGCGCCAGCGCCCGTCTTTGCGGTGATCGTGATCGTTCTTGAACTGGCCGCCTCGGCCATGATCTTGATCGGCATTTTTCGTTGGCTGGCGGCGCTTGCACTTGGGGCCTTCACCTTTCTCGCGACCTTCCTCGCGCTCCGGTTCTGGGAGTTGCCTCCTGGCATGGAGCGTTTCATGGCGGCCAATTCGTTTTTCGAACATCTGGGCCTCGTCGGCGGGTTTCTCCTGGTAGCCTGGCTCGATCTTAACCGGGACATTGCAAATATCACGGAGGTTTAAGAATGCTTACGCGCTACGCTTACACGATCGGCCTACTGGCTTCCCTTGCCTTCACGCCGGCAGGCTCTGCGCTCGCTCGCACCGCCCATCCACAGCTTGGCGTGGGTGCGCAATACGACACGACCCACGTCTACGTCGATCCCGGCAAGGTCGACAGTTTCGTCGCAAGCTTTCTCGCCACGTTCGGTGGCAGCAGCACGAAACAGGTCGTCGCTACCGTGACGCCGACGCCAAGCAGCACGACATCGCAACTTCTTCAGACGCCGGTCGGAACCGTGTCGCTTTTTGGTTTCAAGACGCCGATCCCCTATCCCTTTGGGGCCGAGCGGACCGGCTATCTGGTAACCGATCTGGACAAGGCTGTTGCGACCGCGCGTGCGGCCGGCGCATCGGTCGTCGTCGATGTCTTTCCCGATCCGATCGGTCGCGATGCCGTCATCCAATGGCCGGGCGGCGTTAACATGCAACTCTACTGGCATACGGCCAAGCCAAGTTACACGGCCTTCGACAAGATCCCCGAGAACCGCATCTATGTATCTCCCGACGCCGTCGACAAGTTCGTCAAAGCATTCCTGGCCTTTTCCCAGGGTCGGGTGGTGTCAGACGACAAGAAGGCTTCCGGTATCGAGATCGGGCGCCCCAACGACACATTCCGCCGGCTTCGGATTGAATCCGTCTTCGGAAAGATGACGCTTCTCGCGACTGACGGTCATCTGCCGTATCCTTATGGCCATGAGACCACCGGCTATGAGGTATCGGATCTTGCCGCGACGCTCGACAAGGCGAAGGCGAGCGGAGCAACGGTTCTCGTCGACCCCTACACGTCCGACAAGCGCAAGGCGGCAATGGTCGAATTCCCCGGCGGTTATGTCGCCGAAATCCATACGACGGCGCCGTGATCATGATACGAACTTCCGCGACAGGATTTCTCTGGTCGGCCAAATGTGTCGGCATCGATTACCAATGGCTTTCCTGTCTCGCGACAATCGTCATCCTTTATCTGACGCCGCTCGCAGCAGTGGCCGGCGACAGGCCGGCGCAATCGAAGCGGCCGGCGATCAGTTCCAATCGTTGGCAGGAGGATTGGTCGGTATTGGCCGACCCCGCGCTGAGGACCCAGCCGCTGGATCGCCTCAAATATATCCCGCTATCGGGGTCCGATCCGGACACCTACGTCTCTTTTGGAGCGACGGTACGCGAGCGCTTTGAAAGCAACAGCGCACCAGGCTTCGGCATTGGCGGCGTCAGGCGTGACAATTATCTCATCCAGCGTGCCCAGCTCCACATCGACCTCAATCTCTTCAAGGATTGGCAGGTCTTCACGCAGTTCGAGGACGATCGTGCCTTCGGCAAGAAGAATATCGGCTCGGCGGATTCCGATCAGCTCGATCTGAGGCTTGCTTTCCTTGGTTACAGCCACGACTTCGACGCGGGTACCTTCAAGGCGCGTATCGGCCGCCAGGACTTTGCCTTCGACCTCCAGCGCTTCGTTTCCTCGCGTGACGGACCGAATGTGCGCCAGTCTTTCGATGCGATCTGGGCCGACTGGGAGACCGCGTCATGGCGCTTCATCGGCTTTGTCAGTCAGCCCGTTCAATATCGCGACGCCGAGCCGTTTGACGATACCTCCAGCGGAGATTTCCGCTTCAGCACCCTGCGCGTCGAACGGCTCGTCCTTGGCGGCAACGAGCTGAGTGCCTACTATTCACTTTATCAGCGGCAAAACGCCCATTATCTGGATGCTTCCGGGGAAGAGGATCGACATATCTTCGACAGTCGCTTTGCTGGCAAGCATGATGAAATTGATTGGGATATCGAAGGGATGGGTCAGCTTGGCAGCGTCGGCGACAAGGACATTCGTGCATGGGCATTTGGAGCTCGCGCCGGCTATACGCTTGATGACGTTGCCTGGACGCCACGCATCGGGCTGCAGTTCGATATCGCCTCGGGTGATCACCGCGCTGGCGATCACGTCGTCGGCACCTTCAATCCGCTCTTCCCGAACGGCTACTACTTTGCGCTTGCGGGCTATACCGGTTACGCCAACATCATCCATCTTAAGCCCTCGCTTACCGTCAAGCCGACTGACAGGATGACTCTGACCGGCGCACTCGGCCTGCAATGGCGCCAGACAGCGCAGGACGCAATCTATATTCAGCCGAATCAACCGCTTCCAGGAACGGCGGGGCGGGGAGGCGCGTGGTCGGGAGCATATGCGCAGGTCAGGCTCGACTACGCCTTCACACCAAACCTCTCCGGTGCGATTGAAGCCGTTCACTTTGAAGCCGGTAACGCCATCAAAAATGCTGGCGGCCGCGATGGAAACTATGTCGGGGCGCAACTCGGGTTTGCTTGGTAACGCCTCCCCCGCCGTCTCATGAACTGCGAAGAATGGCTGCACGAGAGCGCCGCCTTATCCAAACGGCGCGCCCATTGGACAAGAGCAAGTGGGTGGGGGCAGGCTAGACCTAATCGCTCGATCGAAGAGGATCGCGAATGTCGGACGAGCCATTGGTTATGATGCTCTCTAGAAGGCAGGCATTGCTCGCCGGCGCGACGCAGTCGGCAGCAATGGCCATGCCATCACGTGCCTTTCCTGAAACCGCCTCAACAAAGGAAGAGGAATTACCCCCTATGACCCATAATTTTATCGAGACCAAGGACGGCGTCCAGATCTACTGCAAGGATTGGGGTCCAAAAGAGGCCCAGCCGATCGTCTTCCATCACGGCTGGCCGCTGTCTTCGGACGACTGGGACGCCCAGATGCTGTTTTTCGTCCAGCACGGTTATCGCGTCATCGCCCATGATCGCCGCGGCCATGGTCGTTCGACCCAGGTCAGCGACGGTCACGATATGGATCATTACGCTGCTGACGCCTCGGCCGTAGCCGAGCATCTTAGTCTCAAGAATGCCGTTCATATCGGTCACTCAACGGGTGGCGGCGAGGTCGCGCGGTATGTCGCAAAATTCGGTCAGCCGCAGGGACGCGTCGCAAAGGCCGTTCTCGTCAGCGCCGTACCGCCGCTGATGCTGAAGACGGATGCCAATCCCGGCGGTCTGCCGATCGAAGTGTTCGATGGCATCCGTAAGGCACTTGCCGACAACAGAGCGCAGCTTTTCCTCGACTTTCCTACCGGCCCATTCTATGGCTTCAATCGGCCGGATGCGAAGGTCTATCCCGGCGTTATCCAGAATTGGTGGCGTCAAGGGATGATGGGAAGTGCCAAGGCGCACTATGATGGCATCAAGGCCTTCTCCGAAACAGATCAGACGGACGACCTGAAAGCGATAACCGTGCCAACGCTCGTCATGCATGGAGACGACGATCAGGTGGTACCAATTGCCGATTCAGCCGAACTTTCCGTGAAGCTTCTGAAGAACGGCACTCTCAAGATCTACAAGGGCTATCCGCATGGCATGCTGACGACCTATGCCGATGTCATCAATCGGGATCTGCTGGCCTTCATCAGGGGATAACGCGACAATTCCCATCAGATGACTGGACGGCCGGCAGCATGCTTCGGCCTGCCGCAGGTCGTCCAGTATCCTCACAGTATCATACTCCTCCGTATCTCCGGATGAAGGCGATGCAAATGATCGGCGCTTTCACGGTCTCGCCGGCCTGGTGTTCTGTCGCTTCGGACTGCTTGGCCTCTTGCCTTCGTCGCGCGGATTGAAACGCCCGAGGGAGATTGACGCGAGCCGCAAATGACGGATGCTTGTTCGCCGACAAATCGAACAGAGGATCATCGGAACCATGACGGCGCCCATCAAGCATATCGATACCGATACGCGAGACGGAATTGCGAGCCTGCCGGAAAAGGTGGATCTCGAAAGCGAGCTTTCTTATGGGAGGTCGCTCAAACCGGCGGATGTCCGTGAAGATCCTCCTCCGGCCTCGCCCATTGTCAGCGCGCCGGGCTCGATGGCGAGCGGCTGATCCATCTTTGTCAACCGCGGCGGGACATTGCTGTCAGGAGAGCCTTGCCCTGCGCCATGTACCTGGCGGTTGTCCAATGAGATGCGTGAAGGTGCGCGTGAACTGAGACAAGTCCGCAAAGCCACATGTGGTGGAAATGTCGCCCAGCGACATTCGCGACGCGGAAAGCAATGCGCACGCCTGCTCGATCCGCCGATCGAGTAGCCATTCATGTGGTGTCTGGCCGGTGCTCTGCCGGAAGGCGCGGATAAAGGCAACGCGAGACAAATTGCAGGTAGCGGCAAGCGCATCGATCGAGACGTCGCCCTTCAGATGATTGCGCAGAAAATCCTTGGCACGATCCTCCTCCGCTCGCGACAGTCTTTCCCGCTTGGAGCAGAAGCGGGATCGGCCATTCCCGTAGTTGTGAACGAGATGGACGCCGACTGCCGTACTCAATTGATCGCGGAGCAATGGGTTCTTATCGACATCGGGGACTGAAAACAGCGCCCGGACGATCCCGCCTAAAATGACGTCGGGCTCGGCGGTCTTGCAGCTAAGTTCCGACAGCGCCTTCATATCGGCGCCATCGGCCAAGTCGCTCAGACCTCGGCTTGAAATCTCCATCAGAGCAAAATCGAAACTGCCGCTCATGTCCGCCTTGTAAGGGTCGGCGAAGTTGCGGAGATAGACCGAATTTTCCTGAAAATCATGAATGGAGGAAGAGTGGGCGCCAAAAATGCGGCGCCGGTGGCCGTTAGCAAGTGAAAGTCCGATTACATATCCGCGGTCGCTTGCAGGTGTTGCAACCTGAGCGAATCTGGGGCTGTTCGACGATTTATGATAGAAGTCAACACTGCCGCCGGAAATCTGCCGGTCGCGATCGAGCTGCGCCAACTGGCAGCCGAACGTGTCCATCTTTTTTCCTGAGCCCCGATCGTGATTGTATGGTGACGACATCATGTTCCGTTTTGACTTCGGGTGGACCTGACATGAGGTATTTGCATCATTCTGGTCACAGAAAACCATGGAAGTCAAAGCGTGCCAATTAGCGCGACAGAGTGCTCTCACATATCCACAATACCGCGCTGGGCGTCCATACACTTGGAACCCATAGGGTGGAAATGAGCGGTTATCATTATCAATTGGGCCATAAAGCCAGACGTTCAACGATGATACCCATGGCCGTGGTGGCGGCACGGAAGGGTGGCGGATCAGGAAGGGCAGCGGCCGGCTCTGGGCGGTGTGGGAAATGACGCCGATACGCAATGTGGGCGGCAAGATAACCGGTTTCGTAAAAATCCTTCGCGATCGCACGCGAGCCAAGGCAGCGGAGATAGAAGCCGCCGAGGAACGTCGCGCTGTCGAAATCCTCAATCGACCCGGCTCGGCTCTGGCGGTAGAGACCGACCTCCACAGGCTGGTGCAGATCGTCACCGATGCCGGGGTTGATCTGAAGGGCGCTGAGCTCGCAGCATTCTTTTACAATGTGCTTGATGATCAGGGTGAGAGCTATACGCTTTATACTTTGTCGGACGCGCCAATTGAGGCGTTCTCGAATATCCGATGCCGCGTAACAAAGACGTCTTCGGCCCGACCTTCTGCGGCGAGGGCGTCGTCCGCTCCAACGACATCACCAAAGACCCGCGCTATGGCAAGAATGCACCTCGCACAGGGTTGTCGGAGGGCCATCTTCCGGTGCGTAGTTATTTGGCCGTTCCTGTCGTTTCACGAACCGGAGAGGTCTTGGGCGGGTTATATTTCGGCCATGCCAAGATAGGGATGTTCGATGAACGATCCGAGAGAGGACTGGCGGGTCTGGCAGCGGAAGCCGCGGTGGCGATCGACAACGTCAGGCTTTCGCAGGCCATCTCTTTGCGAGAGTTAGCCAACCATCCTGGAATCGCGGGACTGGAAACAATTAGCTGATCATCGATGGCACGGGCCGGATCGTCCAATTGCTTGCGAGATAGAGAGCATCGGGCACGCTCGTCCGATAGAACGTCATGGCGGCGACAATGAAGATCAGCAGAGCAATCGCAATCCCGATGCGCACAGGCCGACTCGACGCGACCGGCCTCGCGCGCCGTAACTGCATTGCAGCCGCGGTGACGATGGCAACCCCTCCAGCCAAGCCGTAGCGGGAATCGTTCGCAATGCCGATCAGTAGAAACGCGCCGATGTAGGAGGCGCCTGATAGTGTGAGGGCCAACGAAAGCGTATCCACCTCATCCATGCGTCGCGCTGCATCGTGCGAAAGCAGTAGCAGCGCAAGCCCCAGAGCCAGCCAGACAGCCGGCGTCGCCCAAGGGCCGAAACGCATGAGATCAAGTATTTTCCGGACGCCACGCAGCGGTTCGAGGCGTTCAGCCGGCTTGCCGGCGACAACCGCATGAATTGCCGGAACGGACGCTTCATGACCGGGGATCAGGAACTGCATGGCGGCATTGAAATGGCCAAGCCGGTGCTCGGCATAGGCAAGCGGATGCTTCCGGATCGCCGCTATCCAAAGCGGTGTCAGACTAACCGACGGGCTTTGCCTTGTATTCGGCTGCTCGGTCGCGAGACCTGCGGGCGTGTCGGCTGAGCCGGCGATTGCATCCCAGAGGAAGCCGCAGCGTGCGCCATGATAGAAGATGTCGGCAATCACGGGCGAATAACATTCATCGATCTGCGCCAACGTAACCTTGTCTTGAGCAACCGTCGTATCACGAGAGAACTTGACGACACCGGCGAGATCGAAAATCTGAAGAGTACGCAGCGCACCGGCCGGCCGGGCATCAAGCACACTTTGATTGATAAGGCTGCTGACAGGCACCAGGGCAACCGCGACAATACCGCAGGCAAGCGCCACACCGATCGGTCGTTTCAACAGACTGGGCCATAGTATCCAGACAAGTATAGGCATGACGGCAAACCAGCTATTGCTACGCACCAAACCCGCATACAAAAGCAGGGCTGCGACAACCACGCGGACAAGAAGGGGTATCTTTTTACCTTGCAGACGATATTGGGCAATCAGAGCGACAGCAAGCATCAGCGTGGCAATCAGGCCGACATCCTTGTGAATATTGACAATATGCATGAGGAACGGCGGGAACAGGGCGACTACAACAACAGCCCAAGCCGCAACCTGATGCCCGCGGCGCTCCAGCGCCAGAGCCAGGATGGCAAAAGCGAGTGCCCAGCACAGCATCTGAAAGACGAACATCGTCCAAACGCCGCCACTGAATAGCATGAAGAAAGACCATAGGCGCGCCATGATAGGTGGATGCCAGTCATTGTAGACACCGATCATGGCCTTTTCGAACTGGCTTTGACTGTCGGGATTCATCTCGCCCGGAAAGCGTAAGGCGGTGAAGATACCGCACGCAAGGAGGATGACGAAGAAGATCAAAAGGCGATGATGAAAGCGCGACATGACAAAGTTCTCGCCGGAATGAAGATGGCCATGTGAATATCAAGCTCTGCAAAGAGCGCAAGACTTCGAAGTTTAATCAGATAAGTAAGGTAAATTACCTCAGCAAATTTTAATAAAAATAAAAGCAGATCAAAGATTCTGGTGTATCGCTGTTAATATTAATTCCCGCAAAGATTTGACCAGTATTGGCTTTTATCCTACGCCGTTCGTTATTGAATACATCAATATCGGAACGTTTCTAATGAGCAATTTGCAGAATGTCGATCTTTCCGGCGGTCCTTTTGTCGGCCGGTACGTTCAACCGCGCCTGGCGGTTTTGATTCCCTGCTATAATGAAGAAGCAACGATCGCGAGTGTCGTTGGCGATTTCCGGCTCGCGCTGCCCACGGCAACGATCTATGTTTATGACAACAATTCGACCGATCGCACGATCGCAGAAGCTCAGCGCGCCGGCGCGGTTGTCCGTTCCGAATATCGGCAGGGAAAGGGGCAGGTCGTGCGCCGCATGTTCGCCGATATCGATGCCGACTGCTACATCCTGGTCGACGGCGATGATACGTATTCGGCTGCGGCAGCGCCGCGTGCAATCGAGTGTGTGATCAAGGACAGTATCGATTTCGTCAATATTGCCCGGATTTCCACCGTGACGGAGGCTTATCGCCTCGGTCATCGCTTCGGCAACAAGATGCTGACGAACATGGTGCGCTTCTTCTTCGGACGTCAATCGAGCGACATGCTCTCCGGCTATAAGGTCTTGTCGCGCCGCTTCGTCAAATCCTTCCCAGCAATGTCGAGCGGCTTCGAAACGGAAACGGAGCTGACGGTGCACGCGCTTGAAATGCGCATGCCGATCGCAGAGATCAGTGCACCCTACAAGGAGCGACCTCCGGGCTCCTTCAGCAAGCTCAGCACATTCCGCGATGGCTGGCGCATTCTCATGCTGATCGCACGCCTGATAAAGGACGAGCGACCTCTAAAGTTCTTCGGCACGATAGGCCTGCTCCTTTGCCTTCTGGCATTCGGCCTTTCAGTCCCGTTGCTTGTCACCTATGTCCAAACGGGCTTAGTGCCGCGATTGCCGACCGCCGTTCTAAGCGTCGGCCTCATCATCACCGGCTTCCTCACTATTTTTGCAGGTCTCATTCTCGACGTCGTCACCAAGGCGCGACAGGAGATGAAGCGCATGGCTTATCTCGCCGCCTAACGGTCTGTGCCGCAGTTCGCGATCCACAAAATTGTCCCGTACCGTTATCATCGGCTTCACGCATGGCAGGAGACTACTCCTGCCAATTCCATGTTAGGCATCGATATCTGGGACGGTCTTGCCATCAAACCGGCCCGATTCCGATAGTTCGAACGTCATCCTGAACTTACCGCGCGGGACGAACAGCGCCACAACGGTTTCTGCGGTTCTCGCCGCTGCGAACGCCGTCGGTGAGGGGCGCACGGACCAACTGAACGGGACGGTGACGGGAGAAGGCAGTAGCGACCATGGGCAGCAGTCCTGGCGCACCCTGCGGGGTAGTTTTCTGAGATTGTCGGTCGGCAAATTGGCAACACTTGGCTGGACCTTTGGTTTTCGAGTTTCTAATGGATGGACAGCCAACGGATTAGTAGTGTTATGAGGGCTGATCTCCGTTTTGGTTGAAGGCGATGCGATTTATGGACTTGCAGCTTTTCAGGATGCTCACATCGCGCAGCCGCAGTGCCGTCACGGAGCGTTACGAGCCTTGGGTCTACGATGCCTTCGATCAATTTGAACGTGAGATTGAAGCGTTCTGCAGGCGCTCTCTGTTTTCGGTTGTAATTTAAAAGCCCGACCGACAAGGGGCTCGTCCGCTGATACCATAAAAGGATCTATCATCAACGGCAAGAACACACCGCCCCGTCGGAGGCAAGCGAGGCTAGATCGAGAAACCAGTCGTCTAAAGTCGAGGTGGCTGTCGCCAAGCCAGTAACTGGACTGCATGTTGCGAACGGCGCCTTCCAAAGAGCATCCGATCAAGCAGCACCGCGATATTCGCTGCATCAGATATTTCGAAAATCGCGGCCTTTTGAGAATGTCTTGAGATCAAGCTGGCCCGCAGCTACCAAAATTGTTCCCCGTTAAATTCAGCGGGCAGCACAAAATGCCTTGGTAGCGATGTTGTTCCGATTTTTGCGGTTCAGTTGACGCATGTTACTCTCGAACGGCGCGAAGAGGACAAATTAATGATAGCTATAAACCTCTCGCTGCTGACTGGATTGCCTGAAGCAAAAACGGGGTCTGATTAAAAAAGTAAGGAGATCGGTACGACTTGATATGCTAATGCCCAAAAATTGATACGCTTCCCTGTCCCCATCTGATATGGCATCTCCAATGCAATCAGTACGTGTTTGTAGACCCTTCTCCTTCAGGCAGTCATGGTGAAAAATTTAATGAAACAGAAGTTTCAGTCCCAAGCCTCGAATAGAACTTTGGGTCTCGATCCAGCTGTTGCGATCGCCCTCGTCAGCGCCATTGTTTTCTTCATTGCCAGCAGCGTTGTTGCATACCTCAATCTTCTTGCCATTGAGGAAGGTAGCGACGGTATTCGCCGCTCTCATGACGTCATCGTGGCCCTCGACGAATTGCTGTCTCAGACACAAAACGCCGAAACCGGTCAGCGGGGCTTTCTCCTGACGAACAGCGAGAACTATCTCCAGCCCTATAAAGCCGCTCTCCTCGTCATACCTGAGAAGCTCGCCCAAGTCGCCGAATTGACGCATATCAATGCCGAGCAGACGAAGAGAGTGGCGATGTTGAAACAGCTGGTCGAGGTGAAGTTATCTGAACTCGCTGAAACAATCGAACTTCGACGTGTTCAAGGTCTTGAAGCAGCACTGACTATCGTCAATTCAAGCCGCGGCAAGGACGCGATGGATGCAATTCGGTCCCAGATAGCGGCTATTGCTCAGGAAGAGGCCGCTACTCGAGCGCAGCGTACAAATGCCATGGCAAGTGCGCAGCAGCGAGCGTTTTTAAGCACTATTTTAGCTGGTATTCTCGGTATCGCCTTGACTGCAACCATCGGCTTCCTCATGCGTCGCGCGACTTTGGCGCGCCGCCGCGATGAATGGCTTCAATCCGGCGAGGTAGGACTGGCATCCGCGATGATAGGCGATCAGTCGATTGACCAGCTAGGCAATAATCTGCTGGAGTTTCTGGGGCGCTATGTCGGGACCGTTGCCGGTGCGGTGTTTACAAGCAATGGCGGCAGTTTTCAGAGGGTTGCAACCTACGGCATCCCCTCAAGCGCAAGCCTACCCACGGCCTTTTCGGTACGTGAAGGGCTTCTTGGACAGGTTGCCGCCGAAGGGCGGGCGTTGATCGTCGATGACGTTCCAGACGGCTATTTTGTCTTCGGCTCAGCTCTTGGAAAGGACAAACCGAGGCATCTTGTTATCGTGCCCGGCAAAATCGACAATGTCGTCAACACAGTGATCGAACTCGGCTTCTTACGCCCAATCGACGAAAAGATCATTACGCTTTTGGAGGAAACGTCCGAGGCGATAGCAATTGCGGTTCGATCGGCTAACTACCGGAGTGAGCTTCAAGATCTTCTCGAGGAAACGCAGCGCCAGTCGGCCGAACTGCAGGCACAAAGTGAAGAGCTTCGCGTCTCGAATGAGGAACTGGAGGAGCAGGGTAGGGCTTTGCAGGAGTCTCAGGCCCGCCTTGAGCAGCAGCAGGTCGAGCTTGAGCAGACTAACCTGCAACTGGAACAGCAAGCCCGGCAGTTGGAGGCCCAACGAGATGATCTCGAACGGATCAACGCATCCGTCCAACTCAAAGCTCGCGAACTCGAAAAAGCGAGCCGGTACAAATCCGATTTCCTTGCCAATATGTCGCACGAACTACGGACTCCCCTGAATTCGTCGCTTATTCTGGCAAAGCTGCTGGCCGACAATCCCGATGATAATCTGACCGAGGAACAGGTAAAGTTCGCCAAGACGATCCAGTCTTCCGGAAACGATTTGCTCAACCTGATCAACGATATTCTCGACCTTTCGAAAATTGAAGCCGGCCACGTAGATATCAATCCGCAAGTTGTGTCGCTTGAGAGGCTGGTCGGCAATCTGCATCAGGTTTTCGAGCCTTTGGCCGGCGACAAGCGTCTCGAATTCAAGATCGCGGTTGCCCAGGATACTCCGACAACCATTGAAACCGATGCACAGCGTCTGGAGCAAGTCCTCAAGAACCTGCTGTCGAATGCGATCAAATTTACGGACGCGGGAACGATTACGCTATCCATTTCTGGAAACGAAGAGGGTAGCGTCGCGTTTTCGGTTACCGATACGGGTATTGGTATCGCACAAGAACAGCAGCAGAGTGTCTTCGAAGCCTTTCATCAAGCCGACGGCACCATTAGCCGCAAGTATGGCGGCACTGGTCTGGGACTGTCGATTTCAAGGCAATTGATCCGGCTTCTGGGCGGGACGATTGCGGTCGAAAGTCAGCCGGGGCGGGGTAGCACATTTACGGTCACGCTTCCGCCGATCTTTGATCCTTCGAGGGCCGCGCCGGATGAAACTATTGTCCAAACTACATCCGTAACGAAGGGACACGTGCCGGAAAGCAATCGATCGCTGCCCAGCAGCCCGTTTCACAAGATCGATGATGACCGGGAGATATTAACCGACACGAAGCGGGTTCTCCTTGTCATTGAGGACGACGCGAATTTCGCGTCGATCGTGCGTGACCTGTCACGGGAGATGGGATTTCAGTCTATCGTCGCAGGCACGGCCGAAGAAGCGTTGATCCTTGCAAAAGAGTTTCTACCCAGCGCAATCGTCTTGGATGTGGGCCTACCGGATCAATCTGGGCTGGCAGTTCTCGATCGCCTGAAAAACGATGTGCAAACCCGCCACATTCCGATCCATGTCATATCCGGCGGCGACCATACCGAAGCCGCCTATTGGCTCGGCGCGGCGGGCTACGCGTTCAAGCCCGTCAGTCGTGATCAATTGATGGAAGTCCTACAGAAAATCGAAGCAAGGCTGTCCCGACGTCTCCACCGCGTCCTGATTGTCGAGGACGATGTCGTGCAGCGCGAGGCGGTTGCCAAACTTCTGGCTTCACCGGATGTCGAAACAGTCACCGCCAGTACAGCAGCTGATTGTCTGAACCTACTCAAGCAACAGACTTTCGATTGCATGGTGTTGGACCTGACGCTTCCCGACGCATCGGGCTATTCTCTCCTTGAAACATTGAGCCAGCAGAGCGCGTATGCGTTTCCTCCTGTCATTGTCTATACCGGCAGAGAATTGTCCGATGATGACGAACAGAGGCTGCGCCGTTACTCCAAATCCATCATAATAAAGGGTGCGAAATCACCAGAGCGCCTTCTCGATGAAGTCAGCCTTTTCCTCCATCAGATCGTTTCAGAGTTGCCAGCTGAACGGCAGAAAATGATCCGGAAAGCTCGTCACCGGGACGCCGCACTGGAGGGTCGACGGATTCTCCTCGTCGAGGACGATGTGCGCAATGTGTATGCTCTTTCCAACATACTTGAACCAAGGGGCGCAATCGTCCAGATAGCGCGCAACGGCCGCGAAGCGATAGAGGCGCTGGAGACGGCCTCCGCTTCGCCCGATGCGGCCATAGATCTGGTTCTCATGGATGTGATGATGCCGGTCATGGATGGGCTTAACGCCACACGGGAGATCAGGAAGAATCCGGCATGGAAAAAAATGCCGATCATAACCCTGACGGCCAAAGCCATGCCGGATGATCAGCAACGCTGTATTGAGGCTGGTGCCAATGACTATATGGCCAAGCCTCTCGACGTGGAGAAGCTCCTGTCGCTCGTTCGCGTCTGGATGCCGAAGTGAGCCGGACACTAACCCCTGAAAATATCGAGGAAATCGAAATGCGTCTCCTTCTGGAGGCGCTGTTTCTCAAATATCATTACGATTTCCGCAATTATGCGATGGCATCTGTCAGACGCCGGCTGAAACAAGCCCGTCAGCACCTGGGGTTTGCGAGCTTTTCCGCGCTGCAGGAAAGTTTGCTGCATGACCCAGGCATGGTCACAACGCTCCTGCGCTATCTTACGGTGCAAGTGAGTGAAATGTTCAGGGACCCCGGCTATTTCAAGGCCATCCGAGAAAAGGTCGTGCCGCATCTGCGAACCTATCCTTCGTTGAAGGTCTGGATTGCCGGATGCAGCACGGGTGAGGAACTGTATTCATTTACCATTCTGTTTCGTGAAGAGGGGCTTGAAGATCGCACGATCTTTTACGCGACCGATATCAATCAAGAAGCGCTTCACACCGCGGAGGCGGGGGTCTACCCCCTCGACCGCCTTCAACACTTTACGGAATGTCATCGACAATCCGGCGGAAAATCCTCGCTGTCGGACTATTATCAGGCGGCATATGGCAGGGCGTCGTTCGATAAAAGCCTGCGGCGGAATGTTGTGTTTTCCGATCATAGTCTGGTGACGGATGCCGTCTTCGGAGAAATGCATTTCATCTCCTGCCGGAACGTCATGATCTATTTCGATCGGGTGCTTCAGAATCGGGCTATCGCTCTGTTCAGAGACTCTCTGGTCCGAAAAGGATTTCTGGGACTGGGAAGTAGGGAGACCATTCGCTTCTCAGAGAATGCTTCCGCCTTTCATGAATTCGTGCGTGACGAAAAGATCTACCAAAGGAGGGTCGATTGATGTCGGGACGCTACGAGGCGGTAGTGATCGGTGCATCTGCCGGCGGTGTGGAGGCGCTCTCGGTCATTCTTCCCTTTATCCCCGAGACGTTCTCTCTGCCAATCGTGGTGGTGGTTCATGTTCCGCCAGACCGGCGCAGCATAATGGCGGATCTCTTTCGGGCGAAATGCGTCCTTTCCGTAACGGAGGCAGAAGACAAGCAACCGCTAGTGGGAGGCACAATATATTTCGCCCCGCCGGACTATCACCTTCTCATCGAAACCGAAGGCAGTCTCGCGCTCTCTAATGAAGAGCCGATCTTGTTTTCTCGTCCCTCCATCGACGTTCTGTTTGAAAGTGCCGCGGACGCCTACGGTTCGCGCTTGATCGCGATCGTGCTGACCGGTGCTAATCCCGATGGTGCAAAAGGGCTTCGAGCGGTTGTTGACGCCGGCGGAACGGCGATTGTCCAAAACCCAGACAATGCAGCTGCTGCCGCTATGCCGATGGCGGCCATCTCGATGGTGCCCGAAGCTTACATTATGCAACTTTCGGCGATCCGCGAATTTCTCGGGAAGATTTGAGGCTATTCATGAATCAGGTTCCTTTTCTTCTTGTTGATGATCTTGAGGAAAATCTCTTGGCCCTAGAGGTTCTCTTGCGCCGTGACGACGTTCTCTTGCTGAAAGCGCGATCGGGCGACCAGGCACTGGAATTACTATTGAAGCATGACGTGGCTCTCGCATTGGTTGACGTTCACATGCCCGGCTTAAGTGGTTTCGAGCTTGCCGAGTTGCTGCGTGGAAACGAGCGTACTCGCCACATCCCGATCATCTTTGTCACGGCTGGTTCGGGTGATGCTCGCCCCCGCTTTCGCGGCTACGAAGCGGGTGCCGTCGACTTCATACAAAAGCCGATCGAGCCTGACGTCTTGCGAAGCAAAGCAGCGGTCTTTCATGAACTTTATCGCCAGAGGCAGCAACTCGCCGTGCAGCGCGATGCACTTGCGGCGCAGGCGGAAGCACTCAAAAGTGCAGCGCGAGACAAGGACCTCTTGCTGCGTGAGATAAACCATCGCATCAAAAATCTCTTCAGCCTCGCGGCCGGCCTGATTTCTTTAAGCGCCAAGTCAGCGACGAGCGCGGCGGAGTTGGCAAATGAGTTGAGGTCGCGCCTCCAGGCGCTGGCGCGTGCCCATGAGCTGACCTTGCCTGATCTCTCCGCCAACGGCGAGCTCCGAGCCGCTGCAACCACGGTCAAGACGCTACTACGCGCAATTCTCGCGCCATATGAGCACGAGCAGGGCGCGAAGATCATCATTCAGGGTTCAGATCACCCATTAGAGGGGAACGCTCTGACATCTTTTGCGCTTCTCATGCATGAGTTGGTTACAAATTCCGCCAAATATGGCGCGCTATCCACGCCAACTGGAGCACTCACCGTGGACCTGTCTGTCTCAGACAGCATGCTTCGCCTCCTTTGGGGCGAGACCGTTTCGTCGGGCCGCCCCAACCGCTCGGCGCGAGAGGGCTTCGGCACAACGCTGGAAAAGGCTGCTCTCACGGCGCTCAATGGCTCCATGATGAAGGATTGGCACGACGACGGGCTAAGATTTTCCGTCGAGGTTCCGATCGCGGGGCTCTCAATGTAATTTACGAACAGGATGGTCAAACTTAACGTCGCTCCGAGAACGCGCGCAATGCGCACTGCGCAATATCCAGCCGGTGAGGCCAGTGCTAGCTGAATGAAAAGCTGATGTGAAAGGATCGACTTTGGCTGTTGTGGCGGTTGCGCCTCAGCGTTAGGTCGACGCTGTTAGCGAAACCTCCACATCGGTCATCACGTCGCCACTTCCGATAGTGGCGGCGCCGTATTCACCAATCAGGCTTCGGTAGCGGATGCTTAACGCTGTTATCGCCGGCTTTGGGCGAGTTACAGGAGACCGCGACCAATCCCGATTCGCTCCATCCCACTCGCCAGCAACCTTTGAGAGTGTGTGGCCACAAGGTGGCCAGCAGCTCAACGTTCTCTACGAATGCCATGAACCCATAGAACTGGGGCGCCGAGGAAGCCTCGAGCCCCAATCATTCAATTTCCGCTTATTTCACTATTTTGCCCACCGGCCTTCGTATTTGAATTCCGGAGCGTTCTTGAGCTCATCCTTTGTAGCCTTCATCGCCGCCGTCCACTTTTTGTCGCTTTCGTTGTAGGTCACTTTGACGGATGACGGGGCGACGATCACATAGCGTTCTCCCATACCAAGAAAGCCCCCGACCGACACGATATAGCCGGCAAGCTGCCCGTCAGAAATGATTAAGTCCTTGATCTCGCCGACGTTCTCCTTTTCACCGTTTTGAATGTTCAGGCCGATAAGGTTATAGCTCAACACATCGGTCGGCTTGGCAGTCAGGAACATGTCGGCGATTGTCGTCGTAGCCGTGGCGGTTTGGGCGCTTGCGGTCGTCGCAAGCGCAATGGTTGCAGCGAGGGCGAGAAGTAGGCGACGCATATAAATCTCCTAAATGTATGACTATGTTGAGTTATTCAACGTGACTATAATGACTTCGACGCCAAAAGGTTTCACGGATGGAGCATTTTTTTACAGTGACTTCATTCACTGGTAGAATCTGCTCGCATCTGTTCGACGGAGCCGGTGCCGCAATGGGGCTTTGTTGCAAAATTCGTTCGTGCCGGAAGGTGCGTTAGTAATTTTAGCGAGATACTTGAGGAGTGCCGCGCGATGGCAAGTTCCGGTGGATGACGCAGAGATTAGCTCCGTTCCGCTGCTCAAAGACCTTGGACGGAGAATTGCCTACTAGCTGGATATATTCACGCGCAGTATTCGCCGCTGATTGACCAACAATAGAGCGTACCTTTGCCGCTGAGGCCGGACAATTCGTCGCCCAGGGCATCACATAGGCTGGGCCGGGCGGCGAGCTCTTCGCCAGTCTTCCTGTCCATCGTGCCGAAAAGATTGCGACCTTCGGCAGAGGCCATTTCCTGCCCCCTCCAATCGGCACGACATTTTCTGCTTTAGTGTGAAAAAGCTCTCCGCCCCCAAGCGCTCCCGGAATGCAGCGTCCCTTGCTTATCGCCTCGGAACCTCAGCACAATGTGAGAGTTTAACCGCTGTGGATTTCGGAGGTCGAACATGACTCCCGCAAGATATTGCGCCAGGCGTGAAGTCGCTTGGTCTTGGTCTGTGATCGACGTCAATACCGGCCAAGTTGTAGCTTACAGTGACGTTGTTCTTGCTGGGCTTGGCGAAGGTGTTGCCGAGGATATGGCACGGCTACTCAACTTGGAATATGCGGACGACGACTTGGAAATTACGGATGACGACGCTGATATCCCCGTACCTCCAAGGCCTCGTAATACTTAGACAGGCAGGCGCACCCAATTATCCTTCTAGATCGGTCGCGGCGGTCATCCCGATTTCGACGAGTTTTTGTTTATCGTAGACGCCCTGCCGATAAAGCTTGACTATGAAGGCCCCGATTTCTTCAGCCTTTCCATCTTCGCGGTTGATCGCCGGTGAGGATAGCGTCAAATGCGCGTCGACGTGTGCCGAGCGCGTCGGGATCGAAAGACACGTTCTGATACGGGAGTATCTGCTGACCGCCGTTCGCCATCTCCCGAACATTCGCCTCAGAATCGCTTGCTGTTGAATTTCAGCTTGATTTGCGCCGCTTTTTCATTTCGCGTTGTACCGACTGATTGCATTTATGATGTTGATCGAAAACATTTTCTTCCAGCGTGAGCGGATCCGTCCGAAATGAAAAAGTGGGTTAAATTTCGTGCGATAATCAACACCCAATCCTTAATGCTCGCACCCTATCGCCCGATCCGACTCGTGGCAGCATCGTTAAGAAGAGTGGTCAATGCTGTGACGAGTTGCGCGTGGACAAAAGGCTTCTGAAGCAAAACGCTATTGGGAACGCCCTGGGCTGTCCAGTCTTGGGCGCTGTCGCCAGTCATATAGATCACAGGCATGACTGGCTGCAGTTCCCGAGCTCGCCGCGCCAAATCCCAACCGTTTGCCTCTCCTGGCATCCTGATATCGGTTATCAAGGCGCAAAAGCGAGCCGAGTCGTCCTCCAAGGCAAGGATAGCCTCGTCCGCATTCGAGAGGGCGAGATGCTCGAAGCCAGCATCCCTGACGATATCTTCGAGATCTGCTTTTATAAGGAACTCATCTTCAGCGATAAGAACAAGCAGCTGACGCCCGTCTCCGCTGATGATTTTCTGAGATTTCTCGGCGGAATCATCGACCATGAGCGAGTCCTGCACATGCAGGCGGGAGCCCTTAGCCCTCAGCCGCCAGCGCCTACGGATTCGTCTGCTGGCGATAAGAAGAGGATAGCGCATTGCCCTGATATGTCCATCCTCGCACCTTCGCAGGGCATGAGGAATCGGACGGGGCCGCTGAACATTTGTGGGCGTTCCATGACTGTCATGAAACTGTTATAATAGTGACCAAGTGCCTTCGATTGAGAGCAAGGGCGCATAAGTTTCGCAAATTGGCTTTTAATTTCGCGAATTGACCGTCATGTTTGGTTCGCTTCACAAAGTCGATGCACATGAGGGCAGCAATTTCGCGCATCATCACAGTAAGGAGGGTACCGATAAACCCAAAATCGTGAATTGACGGTGCCGTGAGCTGGTGACAATGCTGCAGCAGGAGGCGGATTGATGCTGGCGCGAGATGATCTAATACCGGGATTTACGCGTTCGACGGCGGCGCAACGACTCGCATGGGTTGATTTTTTGACGACCACCATTGCCGAACTCGTTCAGGAGGTGGGTCGAGACGTTGACGGCAAGATCGTCAGAAGCCTTCTGGAAATAAACCAGATGCTCATCATCTTGCGCGAAGATCTCGCCATGGTCGATGATAGCTGCAATCGAGCCATCACCACACGCGTCGAGGCGCTGATTTCGGCCCTTAGGGGAGGTTCTGGACGGTAGGATTTGGTGACGGAAAATCCGGTTCAAAAACGGGCAAGACCAAGCGGACGAATAAGCCTAGTGCTGAATGCAATGCTCACTCCGCTGCGGGGGGCCTTTGTCTTTGCAAGTCGGCAGACTATATTCCTGTTAACGGACAAACGGCCTCCGGCCGCAAATCGGTCGTTGCATCGAGGCAAAGCCGATGTCCGTTACTGGGAAATTTCAATCGGATGGCTCTTGTAAGAACAGGGTCGTGGGTTCTAATCTCTTCAAGAGCAAAAGAATGATGCTCAGCATTACCCATTCGATGTCCCGGTCCGACGTGGGGCCTCCCACCGGTGCAACGGACGAGGTCCCACTTTTAGGATTTGAAATTCTGATCCACCGCACTTGTCGCGCCCCTTCAGGAGCTGCGGCAACGAGCTGATCTACGCGCCGAATGCCACCTGGCCGCATTGCGTGACTTCTTCGAACTCCCTGGGGGCGAAGCGCGGCAATCGTAGGGAGCCCGCCGGCCGGCGGGGCGGTCCTCGCCATGCGATCAAAGGCACACGTCCGGGAGTACCGGCCTTCGCCTGAGGAGGCATAGTCGAGGACCTCGGTTCATCGCCGGTTCCGATCAGGCGGCGGAAATGGCCGGAGCGGTGAACTCTTCGATCTTGCCGCCGGTATAGCCCGCACGAGCGCCTTCGAGGACGTTGTAGGGGAAGGCCGTCGAGATCGCGCTGACCTGATCCAGGCGGGCGATCTGCTCGCCCGACAGGTTGACCTTCGTGGCGGCCAGGTTGGAGTTGAGCTGCTCGATGGTGCGGGGACCGATGATCGGCAGCGTGCCCTTGGCAGCGACCCACGCGATTGCGGCTTCGCCCGGCGCAACGCCCAACTCATCCGCGACTTCGATCAGGGTGTCGAGGATCGCCGTGCGCTGCGGCGAATTCTCCTGCTGGAAGACGTTGCCGCCCATTCCTTCCTTACGGCCGGTCTCGCCGTGGCGGTACTTGCCAGTAAGAAGGCCGCCACCCAAGGGTGACCATGAGACCATGCCGAGGCCGAGCGATTGGCCCGCAGCAAGCAGCTCCTGCTCACTCGAGCGGACTACCAGGCTGTGCTCGAACTGGAGGCCGGCAATCGGAGCCGCGCCACGCAACTCGGCGATGGTAACGGCGCGCGCGGCGCGCCACGCGGGGAAGTTCGACAGACCAGCATAGAGAACCTTGCCGCCCCGCACGAGATCGTCGAAACCGCGCACGATCTCTTCCGCCGGGGTGACCCCGTCCGACATGTGGACGAACAGGATGTCGATGTAGTCGCTCTTCAACCGCTTCAGGCTGTCCTCAACCGAAACGACCATCGCCTTGCGGCTATTGCCGGTGACGAGAATGCCGCCCTTGGCGCCGGCGGGCATCGTGTACTTGGTGGCGACGACGAAATCGTCGCGGCGGCCGACTAGCGCGTCGCCGATGATTTCTTCCGATTGACCGCCCTGATAGACCCCGGCCGTATCGATGAAGTTGCCGCCTGCATCTGCATAGGCGTCAAGGATGCGACGGGACTCGCCGCGCTCCTGACCATAGCCCCAGCCCGTGCCGAACATGCCGGTGCCGAGCACCAGCTCGGAAACGCGCAGACCCGTGTGCTGGCCGAAAAGTTTGTAACGCATGCCTGTTTCTCCTGTTGGGATCTTTTAATTGCGATCGCAATGTATCGCGATTGGCAGCACTACTTGACTTTAATTGTGATCGCAACTAAAAAATTCGACAGTTTGAACCGGAGAGTTTTTCATGCGTGTTTCGAAGGAGAGGGCGGCGGAGAACCGCGACGCGCTTCTCTGCGCGGCCAGCCGTCTTTTTCGGGAGCGGGGGATCGATGGAGTGGGCGTCGCAGAGGTCGCCAAGGAAGCGGGGCTCACGCACGGCGCGCTCTACGCGCATTTCAAGTCGAAGGATGAGCTCGCCGCCGCGGCGTTTTCACATGGCTTCGCCGCCAACATGGAGGCCACGCGTGAATGGATCGGCGACCGACAGTTGGCGTTCGAGGAACTGCTCGACGGATACCTTTCTCCCTATATGCGCGAGAAGGTGTCTGACGGTTGTCCAATGGCCGCGTCCGTCAGTGAAATCAGCCACCATGACGAGGCCGTCAGCGAGAGTTTCACCAGTGCATTCCTGGCTTGGGCCTCAATGAACGAAGCGTCTCTCGAAGCTTCGATCCCCGAGGGCGACCGGCGAAGACTTGCGCTCGCCGCTACTGCCGCTGAGATCGGCGCTCTCGCCATTTCGAGAGCTGTGGCCAAGGCAGACCCTTCGCTATCGGATGAGGTGCTTGAAGTTGTTCGAGCCGCCTTCGCTGACGCCTACGAGGTCGTAAAGACGCGATCTAAATAACCCTCTGCGCGAGCGCGCAGCCGCATTCACGCCCAGCACTGACAGCGGGCGCTGATTATCAGCGCGCGACCGATGGTTCTTGCGCTGAACACACCAATCGGAAGGAGCTCGAATGACTGACACTCACCACTCTCGAACACGCACCTGCCACCATATGGAGAAGTGAAATCATGGCTCAGAATTTGCAAGGCAAGGTCGCGCTTGTGACGGGCGGCAGTTCCGGTATCGGGTTGGCCGCTGCGAGGCGCCTGGTTGCTGAAGGCGCATTCGTGTTCATCAGCGGCCGGCGCCAGGCCGAGCTCGACAAAGCAGTCGCCGAAATCGGCACTGGGGTTACCGCTATCCAAGCCGACTCGTCCCATGTGGGCGATCTTGATCGTCTCTATGAGGAGATCCGAGCGTCTAAGGGAAAGCTAGATATCCTCGTCGCAAACGCCGGCATCTTGGAAAAGGCGACACTCGGCGAAATCTCCGTGGGCATGGTTGATCGTTTGCTGTCGGTGAACGTGAAAGGGACGATCTTCACCGTCCAACAGGCATTGCCACTGTTAAACAACGGTGCGTCGATTGTGCTGACGTCGTCGGTTGTCGCGAACAAGGGCCTGCCTGGGGGCAGCAGCGTTTATGCCGCGACCAAAGCCGCCATTCGCGCTCTTGCTCGGAACTGGATTCTCGACCTTAGGCCGCGTGGTATTCGCGTGAACGTCGTTAGCCCCGGGCCGATCGAGACGCCCGGTCTTAAGGGCGGCGCCCCAGCGCAAGTTTCGGCTGACGCCTACCTCGCGGCGCTGTCTCAGCATGTTCCAGCCGGCCGCGTCGGCAACCCGAACGAGATCGCCAACGTCATCGCCTTTCTCGCTTCCGATCAGTCCAGCTTCATCACAGGGGCAGATATTCAGGCTGATGGCGGTTTCGCTCAAATCTGACGGTATTTGCTGGAGCGCCAGGTGCGTTCATCGCCTGCCACTTTGAATGTCGGCGTCACGCGACGTTCGAACTAGCAGATCCCGTCGGATCATCACGGGAGACCTAGTCTTCGCTCATTATCGGGATGGAGTTGTCGACGAGAACCTGCATGTCGATCCTGCCGGTATCGATGCCACCACTCGCCTTGGCGGCGATACATGTTCGACGATCCGTGATCGTTTCGACATGTTGACTCCGAAGCTATGATTGATACCTGTGATACAGCCAACCTCCCGCCTGGCAAACGGAAGCCGGGCCGATAGTCCATATCTCTTCAAGAGCATAATTCGCAAGATTAGCGTTCTGCCGATATTGATGAAAACCTCTATGAACAAGGGCCGCTGGTGCTCGCTCATATTAAATAGGTGAACCAGTCTTGTTTTCGGACGGCGTCCACTCAAGCGAGCAGTCACTCCGCCACGTCGCACGCATGCGAGGCGAAGCTACTCAAGACTAGCCAGTGCTCTATCGAGACCTTCAATGCGGCGTCGCCGGAAACATAGATCTCGCTACCTTCGAGTGCAGGCCTGATCGGCGACCAACCCATCCACACGCTGGTGAGCGTTTTCAGCGGGCTTTCGACGAACAGGTCGACGGCAAAGCCCGGATCGCTGAGGCATAGGTCGGTGTCGCAGCCCGGCCGCACGATCAGCCAATAGTGACGTTCGCCTGCCGGCTGGTCGGGAAAGATGAACTGCACGACTGAGCGCCGGTCGGGAAACTGGCTAAGGTGGGCATCTACGGGTCGGGAAGTGCATATATTCCGCGCTGGGACGCCCATGACCGGGATATCCAGCCTTACCATCCTGACGAGGCGGGCATTCGTGAATTTCGAAGTCTGGTTTCGCATCAGAAGCGAGCTGCCCCTGCTGAGGCTCTGCTTTAGCGCAACATGAGCTTCATGAGCAGCGCTCTATTGGGCCGCAATGTACTTTCATGATGGGCTTCGGTGGTTGAGGCGCAATCGCCCCAAGCCGGACCTTCTGGAGCAGCACAGCGAAAATGGCGACGGCTTCCATAACCGCGAAGGCATTGCCGACGCACACCCTCGGCCCGGCTCCAAATGGCATGCATGCATATCGATGCCCAGCCTTGGCCGCCTCCGGAGTGAACCGATCCGAATTGAACGCCTCGCGGTCCGACCACAGAGAAGTTTGGTGATACACCGCGTAGATCGGTACGATCAGCACCGTTCCGGCCGGGATGGTATAATCGCCGCGCGTTCAGGACCCAGGCTTTAGCAGGGGCTATAGGCCGCGGACTACTCGATAAGTAACGGCGCGTGTATCTATCCAATATCTAATATATACTTCTCAGTGTATCTTTCGAATATATTCGATCATTGCGCGATAAAAACCTATAATACAAAAACATTTCTTGGTATTATCAAAAAATAAAGGAAGTTATTCGACTATTCGAGCCACAGGGTCTTTCCATGATGGCAAAGAACTCCCTGTCAGCCAGACGTTCGAATTTAGATACACGAGCTCAAAATTGGGTAGTAGTGAGTAATCGAGCATGGAGGCTTTCCGCCTTCGGCAAGCTAGACGTATGCACTTCTTATCCTCTGGAACACTGGCCGCTCACCTCACGGCGCCGCGATGAAGGCGGTTCTTTGCTCGACTTTCGCTGGACCGAGAGGATTGACCTTGTCCGCCTTCAATAATCTCAAAATCGTCACTAAAATATCTGTTGCGTTCATCGTGCTTATCCTGCTGAGTATCGCTGCCTGCGCTATCAATCTGAGCGGTTTGGCGCGACAGAATGCAGCCGTCGGCATTACTGAACATACCTACCAAGTACTGTCGACGCTGGATCGCATCACGGCATCGATGGTCAATCAGGAGACTGGCCTCAGAGGCTATCTCATCGCTGGGGACGATGCATTTCTGGCTCCTCAAAAGGCAGGTCAAGCAAGCTATCGCCAGGCTCTAAGCGACGTTAAGGCTTTGACCGCTGACAATCCTCTTCAGCAGTCCCGACTTGTCGCTCTGGACGGCTTCGTGTCCGATTGGACTGGAAAGGTCTTGGAAAAAGAAATCGCTCTTATGCGTAGCGCCGGTTCGCAGGATCAGGCTCGCGCACTGGAGGCATCAGGAGCTGGCAAGCAGTACATGGACGCGATCCGTGCCAAAGTTACTGAAATGGCGGCAGACGAGCAAGGGTTACTTGAAAAGCGCAATACGGACGCCAAGCAAGCTGCACAAACCACCGCCTTTAGCAATTATGTCAGCTGTGGCTTAACGATCGTGTTGTCGCTTACAGCTTTGTGGCTCATCTATTTCTTCGTGGTAAAGCCGATCAAGAACATCAATACTGCCATGCGGAGGCTCGCTGAGGGGGATCGCGACAGCCAAATACCCCACATCGAGCGCGGAGACGAGGTAGGCGAGATGGCGGCAGCGGTGGAAGTGTTCCGCGAGAATGCCATCGAGCGGGTTCGTTTGGAACGGGAGACTGAAGCCAACCGCTCGATGAGCGAGCGCGAGCGCATCGAGCGGGAAAAACAAAAGGCCCAAGAAGCCGCGGACGTGCAGTTTGCCGTCGATAACCTCGCCTCCGGTCTATCGAAACTTTCGGTGGGGGATGTTTCCTACCGTATCCACCAGCCCTTCGCGGCGTCGCTCGATGGCGTTCGCAACGACTTCAATAATTCAGCGGACAAGCTGCAGGTGGCGTTGAGCAATGTTGCCCAGAACGCTCGCGGCATCGATGCCGGCGCCAACGAAATAAAATCAGCCGCCGACGATCTCGCCAAGCGAACAGAGCAGCAGGCGGCGGCTCTAGAACAGACCGCCGCCGCGCTAGAGGAGATTACAACCACCGTCAAGAATTCCGCGCAGCGCGCCCAAGATGCGGGACAGCTTGTGTCACGCGCCAAGACCGGAGCGGAGCAATCAGGGGAGGTTGTACGCCGCGCCGTTGCCGCCATGGAGCAGATCGAGACATCGTCTGGAGAAATTTCCAACATCATCGGCGTCATTGACGAAATCGCTTTCCAGACAAATCTTCTCGCGTTGAATGCCGGTGTCGAGGCGGCGCGGGCAGGTGACGCCGGAAAGGGCTTTGCCGTCGTCGCGCAAGAGGTCCGCGAACTTGCCCAACGATCCGCCCATGCGGCGAAGGAAATCAAGGCATTGATTACCACCTCCAATGCTCAGGTTCAGCAGGGTGTGCAGCTGGTCGGCGATACCGGCAAGGCTCTTGAGACGATCGTGGCCGAGGTACAGGAAATCAATCGCCACGTGTCGGCGATCGTGGAATCGGCCCAGGAGCAGTCTTCCGGGCTTCAGCAGATCAACACGGCTGTCAATCAGATGGACCAGGATACACAGAAGAACGCCGCAATGGTCGAAGAGACGACAGCCGCAAGCCACAGCTTGGCAAAGGAGGTCATATCGCTCAATCAATTGCTTGGCCAGTTCAGCCTCGGTGAGGCGACTCCTCAACAGGCAATATCTGTCCGCATGGCCTCCCCGCATGACAAGCCGATCGGCTCTCCTGTCAAGGCGCTCGGACGCAAGATAGCTTCGGCTTTCTCCGGCAATGCAGCCATCGATGCTAAAAGCAGAGAATGGGAGGAATTCTAATGGACACCTCACTCAGATCCGATGACCAGCTTCTGGAGATTATCGCGTTCATGCTGCATGATCAGCAGTTCTGCGTGCGTACCGTCTCCATACGAGAAATTCGCGGCTGGGGGCCCGTTACGCCGCTACCTCATACTCCACCGGAGGTCATGGGCGTGATGAACCTGCGCGGCTCAGTCATTCCGATCGTGGACCTTGCGGTCAAGCTCGGGATGCCGCCGGCACAAACGACCGAACGCAGTGCCATTGTCGTCACCCATGTCCGGGGTAGGACCATTGGCCTTATGGTCGACCGAGTCTCCGATATTTTGACGGTATCGACATCCGACCTCCAGCCTGTGCCAATAGCAGCCGGACTTTCGACATCCGGCTGCGCAGAGGGTATTTTCGCTCGAGGCAAAGACATGATCTGCTTCCTCAATCTCGATGGGATCTTCGCCTCAAACGCGGCCGAGGCATGGGAGGATGTCGCCTAGACTTGGGCGTAAGGCCGGCCGCGATGTCGTATATGCGGTCGGCAGCCTATAAGCCCCGCTATCTAAGAATTGCCGGCGTATCATACTGATCATGTCGGACGTGAATTGCTTGATGATTACGAACGCCCGTCACGCTCCGTTAACGACCAATTCGCCGCTGCGCCTTTGCCGTAGCGGGGCAAGACGAAATCTTGTATGTATTTCTCCTGTTTTGCCGTGGAGGCTCAGCCATGTATTCTACGAGAAATGGGGGGAAGGCACGTGCCGAAATGCATGCTGGCCTCCTGAGTGCGTTTTCGCATCCAGCTCGCCTTCTAATTCTGAACGCCATTCGCACGCGGGAAGTTAACGTCGGTGAGCTTTGCGAGATTTGTGGCTTGAGTCAGTCGGTCATCTCGCAACACTTGGCACGGCTCCGCGAGCAGGGCGTCGTGAAAACGCGCAGGGTGCATCAGATGATCTTTTATCGTCTTGCATCACAGGATGCGGAAAGGCTGCTTGTGGCACTAGGGGACATTCATGGTGCCGGTGGAGGAGCTCCCATTGGCCGCCATTCGAGCAATCTAGATCGAAAATGACGCCTAACAGGTGATCTCCTGTTCTGATGGCCGGTGAGAGTTGCGCAGGGAATTGAGAGCCGCTGCGAAATGCCGTTTGGTTGTGGGCATCGTCGTTGCCAAGCGCCCTGGGATCCGGCGGAAACGGATCTTAGCTTCTCCTCTGGGCAAGGCCGAGCCCGAGAAACTTTGGCCAACGTCAGACAACCATAATTTGCGGAAGTCTTTCGGCCCGATAGCAGCGCCTTTAATGCATTGCGGCATCTTTGCGCTGTATGCAATTAAGTGTCAGCACTAAATAATAAATATTATCCATATTACATCCCGCGCTTGTGCGCCTTTAACAATTTTTTATCCAAGGAAGACTAGAGTTTTACTGGCTTATAACAATTTTCTCGATCGAGAATCCGCTCGACATTGTCGCCTTACCAATTTCCGCCACTAGATTTTATGAAGGGGAGCTATTTTCGTGCTGGGATTCTTCGACAATAATGAGAAGGCGAAGCTGCGAGCGCTCGATACAATCAGCGCCAATATCATGATCGCCGACGCCAAGCTCAACATCACTTATATGAACGATGCGACCCGCCAGCTGCTGAAGCAGGCCGAGAGCGATCTCAAGAAGGAGTTGCCGCGGTTCGACGTCGACAAGCTTGTCGGATCCAACATCGATATCTTTCATAAGAACCCGTCCCACCAGCGCGGCATGCTGTCAAAGCTCACAATCCAGCATCGCGCCACCATCTCGGTGGGGCACCACAGCTTTGATCTTATCGTAACGCCGCTAAAGCAGGGCCAAGCCGTTGCCGGATTTGTGGTCGAATGGGCAGACGCAAGGGCGCGCCTGCAGAATCTTGATTATCAGGCTCAGATGGAGGCAATCAGTCGTGTGCAGGCCATAATTGCCTTTACGCCCGATGGGGAAGTCCTGTCGGCCAACCAGAACTTCCTCGACGCCCTTGATTACCATTTCGATGAGATCAAGGGTCAGCATCATCGCATGTTTGTCGATCCCGATTATGCAGCCTCGCAGGAGTACCAGGATTTCTGGACCCAATTGCGCGCCGGCAAGGTACAAGCGGCTGAATTCGTACGTCTAGGCAAGCGCGGAAAGCGGGTGGTGATCAATGCATCCTATAATCCGGTGCTGGACGAGAAAGGACGCGTGGCTAAAGTCGTGAAATTCGCAACCGTGGTGACGGAACGTGTTCATGCGGTCGACACCATCGGCGATGCCTTGACCAGGATGGCGGCGGGGGATCTTTCATTTGAGCTGACGAACCCGTTTGCACCCGATTTCGAGCTTTTGCGGAGTAACCTCAATGCCGCGCTTGCACAGCTGAACGGCACCTTGAGTGGCGTTTCACAATCGAGCGATCTTCTCGAAAGCAATTCTCGCGAAATCAGTCACAGCGCGAACGATCTATCCCGGCGAACGGAACAGCAGGCTGCCTCCCTTGAGGAAACCGCCGCCGCGCTCGACGAAATCACCGCCAACGTCACCAATGCGTCGCGCCGCGCCGAAGAAGCTCGGTCTGCAACTCAGACCGCCGACGAGAGCGCAGCCCGCTCCGGCAGGATCGTCGCCGAAGCGGTCGAGGCGATGGCCGGAATCGAGCGTTCCTCGAGCCAGGTCTCAAATATCATCGCGGTTATCGATGAGATTGCATTCCAGACCAATCTGCTGGCTTTGAATGCTGGTGTTGAGGCCGCGCGTGCAGGTGATGCGGGCAAAGGCTTTGCGGTTGTTGCACAGGAAGTTCGTGAGCTAGCCCAGCGCTCGGCGCAGGCGGCCAAGGAAATCAAGGAACTCATTCGCAATTCGTCGGAAGAAGTTGCAAAGGGTGTGAAACTTGTCAGCGAAACCGGGTCGGCGCTCAAGATCATCCAGCAGCAGATCGTGTCCATCAACGACCATATGCAGGCAATCGCCAGCTCGGCGAAAGAGCAGGCGACGGGTCTCGCGGAAGTGAACACCGCCGTCAACCAGATGGACCAGACCACGCAACAAAACGCTGCAATGGTCGAGGAATCGACCGCCGCCAGCGCGACGCTCGCCAAGGAGACGGCGAAGCTGCGGGAAATGGTGGCGCAATTTCAACTGCGGGATAACTCCCGGCCGTCCGTGGCTACGGCCGCTCCGGCCATATCGTGGCGTCAAGATACCGCGCCTGGGCGCCAAGCGCGAACTCGCCGCCGTGCTAGTGCGGGCAATGCAGCCCTTCAGCCCCAGGGATGGGAGGATTTCTGACAAACTCGCTCGTCCTGAGACGGCGGCTTTACGGCCACGCGCTTTCCGCTTACCAGCCGCCTCCGCCACGCGAAGCTCAGCGTCGGCGCGCTCGGCAACTCGTAGCGAGGCGGATGCATAGATGAAGGCCCGCCAAACCGATAGCCTTCCAGCAACAACGGTCGACGCGCAACGGGGTTATCGACTAAGGGAAGTCGCCAAGTTTCTCGATAGTCTCGTCAGTATGCTGAACAGGATTTGAGGTTCCAGAATGCGCGCAGGAAGAACGGCGTCCGCCGTGCTGAACGTTGTGAAGGCGCAATCCAGGGCAATCGATCCGCTTCCGTGAACTCCCCGCCGAGCCCCGCGGGCGAATGAGCCAGACCTAAAAATCTCGCCCAACGCGATGCTGAGCCCACGTCAGTCGGATAGGTGGCGTCGCCTTAACCGGGCTTGGGACGCGTTAGTATCCTCGGCCTGAAATTCAGGCGTGAATCGACAAAGCGATTTCCCGCCAGATGCTGATTGCGTTGGCGCGAAGCTGGCGATGAGAATTTTGAGCCGAATTTCGCCGCCCATTCGGAGACTGTCTGGAATGAGACGTCGATGCCGCGCTCAGCCATCAACAGATCTTCGACATCGCGGAGACTGAGCGGGAACAGAAAATAGAGCCATACCGCATAGGCAATGATCTCAGTGGGAAAGCAGTGGCGTCGGTAGCGGGTGGGCGAGGCTTCGGTCATGACAATCCGAATATCAACTCGATCCCAACTAGACGCTTAAGGCGACGCCACCGCGTCGGCTTCTCGGTCGGGTATGACCTCCATTCTACCCCTGGCCTTCGACGGCTACCGAATGCTGCTGTGCGGCCCGCTGGCGACCGTGGTGCTGGCCGTCAGAGCTGCGATAGAAAACAGCCCGGCGGCTTGGCCCTGGATTTTCACCTGCAGCACGTCACGTTTAGGCTCATGCGAAGGCCGGATCGTTCGCGAATCCATCCGCTAGGAATTCGATGAAGGCCCGTGTTCTTGTCGGCAACCGCCGACCGGCCGGATGGACTGCGCTGATGGCCAAAATTCCTTGGTCGTAGTCCTCCAGCACAACTTGTACTTTGCCCGCAAGGATCGCATCGGCGAATAGGTAGCGCGGCGCCTGGGTAAGCCCCAAGTGGGCGAAAACCGCAGCTCGCAGTTGCTCGGGATCGGCAGTTCTGAAACGCCCTACTGGATGATGGAACGAGGTGCGGCCCTCCTTGGTGAAGGTCCAGAGGCGGGGCTCCTGCCTCACGTCGAAAACGATGCACGAATGCTGCTGGAGATCGTCGGGCATCGTGGGTGCCCCCCGCGCATCCAGATAGGCCGGCGTCGCGAGGGTCAAGATCGGCGTTGAGGCGACACGGCGCGCGGTCATCGACGAGTCGGTGAGGTCGCCTATTCGGATCGCCAGATCCACACCTTCCTCCACCAGATTTACGGTGCGATCCGTGGCTGAAAGCTCCACAGAAATCCCGGGATAGATAGCAAAGAAATCCGGGAGCTTCGGCGTAATGTAGAGCCGGCCGAAGACCGGTGCCGCTGTCACTCGAACCAGACCCAACGAAGCGATCTGCTCCTTGCCTATCGACGACTTGATCTCGTCAAAGTCCTCAATCAGGCGCACAGCCGCTTCATAAAAGCTTTGGCCAGCGCCGGTCAGTGTCATTTTGCGGGATGTGCGACGCATAAGTTGGGCGCCCAAGTAGGCCTCAAGCGCAGCGATCTGTTTGCTGACCGCAGGTTGGCCGACGCCCGCCTCGCGCGCCACGCTCGAAAAGCTGCCGTTCTCCACCGTCCGAATAAAAAGCCTGATCGCATCCAACCTGTCCATGGCGCCTCACCAATTCCAGACGGGAATTGATGCTATTCTTTCGTCCTCCTTATTGCAATGTTCCGGAATTGATAAAAGGACTGTGTTCATTCACACGGCTCACGCGCCCCCTCCAGAGATCAGATCCATGACCAACGCCGACCACCCCAACTTCACCCAGATCCGCCATCCGATTTCTGCCGCCGAACGTGAGCTGGAAAAAGGCGTCGTGGCGAAAATCGTTGACCACTTCCACACCTCCACCGGCACTCCGCGCGAGACCTACGCCGCCATGCACGGCTGGACGCCGATCGAAGACGACGTCGTGACAGAACACGTAGAACAGGACAGCGTTTCGGGTGTGTGGGTGCGTCCGGCCAATGCACCGGCGAACCGGGTCATCCTGCTCATCCACGGAGGGGTGTACATGTTGGGGTCGGCGCACGCCTATCGTGGCCTGGCAAGCCAGCTCGCGGTCCGCGCGGGCGTCGCCGTCTTTGTCCTCGACTACCCACTGGCGCCCGAACATCCTTTTCCCGCGGCTCCGAACGCCGCGGCGGCTGCGCTGCGCTGGCTCGCCGCTCAGGGCGTCACCGAAGTGTCCTTAGCTGGCGATTCCGCCGGCGGCGCGCTGATAATGGCGGCCTTGACCCTCTGCGGGCCGGACGCGCCGAACGTTGCTTCGGTGGTGGCCTTCTCGCCCTGGCTCGACCTAGCTTTCACCGGCCCGTCGTTCATCGATCCACAAACCCAAGATCCCATCCTCACGCGGGAGATCCTGCGGAGCGGTGCCGACGCTTACCTGGCGGGCGCGGTCCCGACGGATGGCCGCGCCTCGCCGCTCTATGAGATTCCCCAGAACCTGCCGCCTATCCTTATCCAAGTCGGCGAGGATGAGCTCCTGCTGGACGACTCGCGCCGATATGCGAAGGCCGCGGCCATGCGCGGCGGCGAGGTGCGGCTCGACGTGTTCGAGGGCCTGCACCACGTCTTCCAGTCGTCGGTGAACGCCTTGCCCAGCGCCCGGCGTGCCCTCGACGACGCTGCGAGCTTCATCGTCGCTCACCGGAGCTAAGGCCTCGCCGCTTCAGGCCAACCGGCTCGGACTGCCGTGCTCATTTATAGCACTTTTGTGGACGCCTCCGACTGGGACAGGGTCATCACCGCGGACCTCGCTCGGCGACGATGTCACCGCTACCCGCGAAGCGATCGCCGCGCAGGATGGGCCGACCGTCCTTCCAGGCCGGCTGGTCGGCGGCGTCATCGGCGAGGCTGCCGGTACAACCGAGCCATAGCGCGTTACAGGTGTTATGGCGTAGACATAGTGCCATCTTCATCAGCGTCGGCCCCTTTGCGATCATCCTGAGCGCTTGGACAGCTGCGTATTGGTCGATGTCTCATCGATAAAGATGAGGCGCGCCAATGCCTTGTTGAAGAAGCGCCGGCGCCGTCCGATCCACAACTCACGCGCCCGCGCGATCTGTGGACGCTGATGCTCGCTTGCCCGCAGGCTTTTTTTATGACTGAGCCCAAGCCGATGCAGAAGACGAGCGACATTGGAGCGATGCACGATGACACCGCGTCCGGCGAGCTCCAGGCACGGCTCGTCCAGTGTCAGCTCCCCGTTCTCGTCCAGTCGCGAGCGTAACGGAAAAAAGGATCACCATTCGAAGTCTATCTCGCAGGCCCCTCACGGCGATCGTTGGGATGCCGGCGATGGAATATGAAGCTGTCCGACCAGCCCGCATGCCGATGCCATGGCGGTCAGCGTTCGAGATAGATGGCCAGCTTCAGCCGCGGATCGTCATTGGCCTGGAAGGTGGCATATTCAAATTGCAGTGGCCCACGCACCGGATGATACAGTATCTTGGCGCCGGACAGCGGCGCGCCGACATCGTGGGGCCGCCACCAGCTATCAAACTCGGGGCACCCCGTTCGCAGCCGCTCTACCAGTGCAGCGAAGGCTGCGTCGCCGGCCCAGAGATCATGCGCCACGCGAAAGAGCGACACCATGCGCTTGGCCTCCTTCGCCCAGCCAGTGCCGAACAGGCGTCGCGCCTTCGGATCGGTGAGCACGAACAGCAGGATGTTGCGACTCTTGACTGATATTTGCGCGAAATCGTCAAAGAGTTCTACGGCCGCAGCGTTCCAAGCCAAGATGTCCCACCGCTGGCCCGTAACATAGGCCGGTTGCGATAGGCTTTCGACGAGACGCCGGATCGATGCCGGCACGACCTCGCGGGTGAAGGGTGGACCTTTCGCCTTCCTCACGAGCGAACGCAGATGCGCCTGCTCGACTGCATCGAGCTCGAGGGCACGACCCAAGGCATCGAGTGTCTCGTCTGACGGCGAGACGGCGCGGCCCTGCTCCAGCTTCACATACCATTCGACGCTGATACCGGCGCGCTGGGCCACATCCTCGCGCCGAAGTCCCGGCGTTCGTCGGCGACGATGGGCGGCAAGCGCAATACCGTCGGGCCGGAGCCGCGACCGGCGCGAGCGCAGAAAATCTGCCAGTTCCTGATTGGCCTCCATGCCGCATCTCCAGCGTAGTAGCCATGGATACTAGTATCATACCAGCTCTGGTCAAGTTTCTTCGAAGACGCAGTCTGTCAACACCACAATGTGGAGACCCGTCATGAAAGCAGCAATTTTGAAAGAATTCGGATCACCGCTGGTGATCGAGGACGTCGCCGATCCGGAGCTCGGCACGGGTGAGGTCATCGTAGATGTGGCGGCGGCGCCGGTCCTGTCCTATGCCGACGAGGTGTTTAGTGGCGCACGAAAATATCTGCTCCCGACGCCGGTCGTGCCTGGCTGCGGGGCGATCGGGAGAGTGAAAGAAGTCGGGCCGGATGCCACGCGATTGAAGATCGGCGATTGGGTGTTCTGCGACCCGACCGTGCGCTCACGCGACAATGCCGTGATGCCCGATATCACGCTTCAGGGCTGGAGCGCCCGGGGAGATGGCGGGGAGAAACTCCAGGAGTATTTCCGGGACGGTCCCTTCGCTGAGCGCATCCGCATACCGACCGAAAACGCCATTCCTATCGGCGAGCTTGATCCCGCCGAAGCTGGCCGCTGGTGCGCGATCAACACGCTGCTGATCGCCTATGGCGGCCTGCTCGCGATGGATTTCAAGGCGGGCGAGACGCTGCTGGTAAGCGGCGCTACGGGCAACTTCGGCAGTGCCACCGTCGCCGTGGCACTGGCGATGGGCGCCCGCTCGGTAATCGCTCCGGGTCGGAACGAAGCTATCCTCGACGATCTGAAGCGCCGGTTCGGTGATCGGCTCGTGCCGATGCAACTCTCCGGCAATGCGAATCGCGACAGCGAGGCAATGAGGCGGACTTCCCCAGCTCCGATCGACGCAGTGCTCGACTTTCTGCCTCCCTCCGTCCCGGCGAGTGTCGCACGCGCGGCGATCATGACGGTCAGGCCGTATGGCCGCGCCGTGCTGATGGGGGGCGTCGGCATGTTGGGCGGCGAAGATCTTGCCCTTCCCTATCCCTGGATCATGCGCAACAACATCGCGCTCCTGGGCCAATGGATGTACCGGCCGGAAGCCGTCACGGGAATGGTCGGCCTCATCCGCGGCGGCCTTCTCGATCTCGATCACTATGCTGTGACGGAATTCGCCCTTGAGGACGCAAATAAAGCCGTCGCGCACGCGGCGGCCAACGCCGGTCCCTTCAAACTCACTGTCTTGCGACCGGCGCCGTAGCCTGCCATGGATTTCATAGTCCAGACGCGCTGAGCACGTCGCGCATCGCCGTGCGTGCGCCCGAGCAGCGTCTCCAGCGCGGGATCGGTGGTGGTGGCGAAGTCGCCAGGAACGTGCCCAACAGCATCTCGGCATAAATGGCGGGCATACCTGCTGCGATCTTCGCTCGGCTCCATTCCTCATCGGAAATGGTGATGTGTCGCACCTCACGTCCCATCACGTCTGAGGCGACGGCGGCTAGCTCCGCCATCATAATTGCCTTCGATGCTGTTAGTGGCGGCGTGACGCCTGTCGCATCATTCAACCTGAAGCGCGGGTGGCGTACTCAGCGCGAGCCGCCTCGATACGGGCGCCGTTCTCAAGCACCCACTCTGCAAGTCCCCGGATCGGACGCAGGAAATCGCGACCAAGGTCGGTGAGCGCGTATTCGACCTGGGGCGGGTCGACTGGCGTGACCGTCCGCGAAACGAGCCCGTTCTCTTTCAGATCGCGCAGAGTGGAGACAAGCGCCTTCTGGCTGATCTCACCCACTTCGCGGCGAAGCGTATTCAAGCGCCATGGCCCACGCCCAAGCACGCGGACGATCAATACCGTCCATTTGTAGAGATTTACCAAGTGCTGACGGCCTTGGAAGGGGAGGCCGCCTATATCGTGCCGAGCGAGGCATGCACAACCAGGAGAAGAAAACGCTCGACGAGGCCGTGCATGCTATGGACGTGCGCTCGAGCGGAATGAGCTCATTGGTTGGGCGGCAGCCGATGAGATATTCCATCCCCGCCTTGTCTAATACAGCCGAAACCGGCGGTTGATCAACATGGTCTCGCAGCTTTGGGAGCAGTAACACCGGGCCCGCATGCTGACGCTCAGAATGCGGCCAAAGCCGGTCAATTCCAACCGGGAGCACCAGGCTTTGGTGGAGGCCATCGCGACGGCGCAGCCGGAAGTGGCGCAGAAAATCCACCAGGATTACCGAAAGGACGCGGGACGCATGTTGGTGAAGCTTCTGCGTGATATGGGGACCACCAAAATTTGACCAACGAGACTCGGAGTGTCGGTTGTCGATTGCGTCGGTGTCAGTGGGCCGAAAGTTCCATAAACTGGATTACCACACCAAGGCCTGTAGCGGCTATTTAGTAATGCGACAGTTGGGCCAGTTAGAGATGCGACAGTCTTGCCTCTCGACGCACTGGTCAAAGCCAACGTCGGGAGCAAGGATGACGACCTTCAGCCTGGTCGAGACCATGAGCGGTCGGAGTCGTCATGGCCTTTATGATCACCATGTCGCAGAAAGAATTGCATCGCCTCGAACTCATCCAGAAGATCCGCGACGAACGCCTGGGCGTTGCCCAGGCTGCCGAACAGCTCGACCTCAGTCGAAGTCAGGTCCATCGGCTGCTGCAGGCCTATGACCGGGATGGTCCGGCTGGCCTTGTTTCCAAGAAGCGATCGCGCCCGAGCAACCGGCGCCATAGCGAGGCGTTTCGCAATGCGGCGCTGGATCTGATCCGCGAACGCTATCTGGATTTCGGTCCGACGCTGGCACGTGAGAAGCTGATCGAGCTGCATCGGATCTCTGTCGCCAAGGAGACGCTGCGACAATGGATGACGGAGGCTGGTATCTGGGTCTCGCGCAGAGAACGCAAAAAACGGATTTTCCAGCCACGCGGCCGACGTGATTGCTTTGGCGAACTGGTGCAGATCGATGGGTCTCATCATTGTTGGTTCGAGAACCGCGGCCCCAAATGCGCCCTACTCGTCTATATCGACGATGCCACTGGAAAGCTCTTACATCTTCGCTTTGCTGGCTCGGAGAATACGTTCGACTATCTGCATGCGACGAAGGCTTATCTGCAGCAATGGGGCAAACCGCTGGCCTTCTACAGTGACAAGCACGGCGTCTTTCGTTCGACCCATGCGTCGGAGAAGGACCGGACGAGCGGCCTGACACAATTCGGCCGGGCGCTTTATGAGCTGAACATCGACATCATCTGTGCCAATACCCCGCAGGCCAAAGGCCGTGTGGAACGTGCGAACCAGACATTGCAGGATCGGCTGGTCAAGGAGATGCGGCTTCGCGGCATCGACACGATCGAGGAAGCCAACGGCTATGCGGCTGAGTTCATTACGGATTTCAACGCACGTTTCGGCAAACAGCCGCGCAATCCGAAGGACATGCACCGGCCGTTGGCCGATCACGAGAACCTTGATGGCGCCATGTGCCGCAAGGAAGTCCGCACGCTGTCGCAGGCTTTGACGCTACGCTACGACAAGGTGCTATTCATTCTCGATCCGACCGACGTTTCCAGACCCTTGGCCGGCCAAAAGGTGATTGTTTGCGATTATCCGGACGGTCGCCTCGAGATCATGCACGAGAGCTTTGCCCTACCCTACAGAACCTTTGACAAGCTGCGGTCGGTCCATCGGCCGGAAGTCGTCGACAACAAGCGTCTGGACGACATGCTCTCAATCGTCGCCGAGATGCAGGCTGGACGACAACAGCAGCGGAGCAAGAGCGGCCCTCGCCGCACCGGACAGACGGATCATATGTTCGGCATTCGGGACGGCAGCACAGCCAACGGCTATCAGAAGCGAGGCCGCAAGCCGAGGACAGATTACATGAACGATCCGGCGGTGATTGCGCGGCGAGAGAAAGCGTTGTTGCGGCAACCAACGGCGGAATAAAGATCGTCAGTGCACGCCGATGTCGCTTTGTGTATCTGATTCCAGCTGCAGGCAGGCGGACCAAAGCGGCGTCTTGTGGAAGGCTCCGTCTTGAAGAAGCGTGAGCCCTTCTCGTGCCTCATAAAGCAGGCCCAGCCAGCACAGGCGCCGAAGGACACCATATTGGAGATCGGATTTTAGCTCCCAGGCTTCCAGGGTCATTTCGGTGTCGGACAGAGGTGCCATGTCCGGATAGAGGATCTTCACGACCTCCAATGGCGTGCAGCCCTCTCTCGCCTTGATATTGAGAAGATTGAGGAACATGCGCCACCAACGTAACCGAGCTTGGACCTCTTCTTTGCGCTCGGTGGCGTGGACATAGGAATAGAGATAATCCGTGGCGACGCGATCGAAGAAGGCTTGCGGACTCATCAGGCACTCGCGGCCACGTCTGGTTGGCAGCAGCACATCCTTTTTCCGGCGAAGCAGCTTCAGATGACGGGTCATGTCGCGCACGACCCAGAGCGGCGGCATGTCGCTTTCGTTCAGCACTTTGTTCATGCTGTAGAGGTCTTCGGCTGTGAACCCTGGCCAGAGGAAGTTCACGGCGGCCCAATGCACGAACCTGCGGTTCATGGCGCCGGTCGCCGTCAATCCTATGCCACCCTCACCGTCAGCATAGGCAACCGCAAGAAGCATGCCGCGAATAAGTGGCGACAGCGCGGCGACATCGACGTCACCCTGCAACTTGATTTCCGGAAGCATCGTTGCGCTTTGATCCCTACTCGCCCCATGCGGTGCAAACGAGTATCAGCCGGCGATAGAAGAATTGCTACTGAGAAAGCTCACATGAGGATTTCGCCGTCAAGTTCAATCATAGTTTCATAGCTTGCCTTTTCGATTTTGTATCGAACCCATGGTCTGAGCCACCTTGC
>NZ_VIUA01000014.1:0-73832 GCF_007828395.1 Rhizobium sp. ERR 942 | reverse complement strand
CCCCGCCGCTGGAAGTAGACGCGGTAGCCGGGGCCCTAGTGAATTCGCAGTTCACTGACGCCCTCACCAACTGGCTCGACATCACCGGCCAAGCCGTTAGTCCCGCTTGGCCCAAGGCGCGTTCGAATTTCAAGACGACCTATTTTCCAGCTGCGGCGTCCTTATGTGGGTGCCGGCTAATCGCCGAGAACGATAGCGATGCGGGACGGACGACAACGGATTCCAAAGAGCGGCCTCGAAAGTTAGTCGAACTGCGCGTCAGATCTGTCGCAATCCCCACTCTCTTTCGAACTCGTCGGCAAAATCGTCGCCGACTTTGCCTGGCTCACGAGGCGCCGGTTCGGACGATACCAACGACAGATCCTTGGCAAAGAGCTTGGCACCGTCCTGTTCGACCGAATATTTCAGGGCCATGCCTGGCCGAAGGTGAGGCAGGGATGCCTCCATAACCTTGCTGACATGCACGAAGACATCGGGACTGCCGTCGTCGGGCTTTATAAAGCCATAGCCCTTGGCGGCATCAAACCATTTGATCTTGCCTCTTGCCATTCGGTTCCCCTGGTTAGACTGAGCTTCGGCATCGGCGGCGACTGACTAGACCAGCGGCTATCCAGGTCGGCGGCTATCGCCAAGCGTTCCGCTAAAACTGCCCGCTGTCTGGAGAAATTGCAATAAATGACAAGGATAGCCGAACAGCCGCTTTTGAGGATGTGGAACGTAACTATTTGACGCTTCGGCATCGCGCTTTTAATGGGCCGTTTCAAGGTGATTTCTACGGACAAGGAATGCGTGAAAAATGACCAATTTCCGAAGGCGTGACACCGACCCCAGATTCACGCTCAGGAACGCACAAGCCCGAAGCGACGTGCCTCGTCCAACAATGCGCGCACGGAGGAGGGTTGCCATTTTCTGCCGCGCGGTGGCCGTTCACCCATTTGATCCAGTTGTGCGGCGATATCCCGAAGCGATAGACCGGGATCGGCGATCATGATCGCGGCGACAAGCTTCATCAAGTGGTCCTCAGGCGCGCGGCGAGGGGAACGAGCCAGCAGTTCCGGCTCGGCGAGCTTTTCCCGAACCATGCGATGAACCGCGCGGCGCAGCCGCTCGACTGTCCACTCGTGGCCGCGGCGATTGAGGATGCGCACCACATTGTCCCAACTGTGCTGGGGGCGAAGCTGCCTTACCGTTGGGAGCCAGGTCTGTGCCGACACCATCAGATCATCCATGTAGGCCCGCTCCCGCGCCGCTGTGACAGCGCGAATTGCCGCCGGGCGGCGTTCCCGAAGTCCAGGATTGCCGGCGAGTTTGCCTCTAGCCTTCGCCGCTTTCATCCCGGATTTGGTACGCTCTGCAATCAGTGCTCGCTCGAGCTGTGCGACGGCGCCGAGCACCTGCAACGAGAACATGCCTTGCGGCGTGGAGGTGCCGATCGGATCTCGAAGAGATCGGAAGTGCACGCCGCGCTTCTCGAGGTCTTCGATGACATCGAGCAAGTGGCTGACCGATCGGGCCAGGCGATCGAGGCGAACGACGACGAGCACGTCGCCGGCGTGGAGATCTTTGAGGAGCTTGGTGAGGACTGGTCTTGCGCGGGATGCTCCCGATCCATGCTCCTGATGAATTGGATGACAGCCGGCGGCGCGCAGCTCGTCGACCTGGGCGTCATTGAGCTGATCCTCCGTCGAGACCCGCGCGTATCCGATCAGCCTTTGCTGCAGGGGAGGGGAACTGACGGTGGCAATCTTCGGCATCAGGTATCGGTTCCCTTTTTTACAGGCTTTTGTACAAATGATGGATGCGCGAGAAAAGGAACCTTTGGGCGTGTTGTATGGAGATCGAGAACACCTGGCCTGTTTCGTTGCTTAAGATGGCTTTCAACTTATCGCAGGAATGGACATCCCAAGCCTTTGAAGCAACGTTGAAGAGTTGCCTTCTCCTGAACGAACGGCCGCAATTCTCGCGGCACACATCGCAGAGATCTGGCAGCGGCTAGACGTAAGCTTTCGGTTGGATTACATTATAACCGCTGGTTGGACGCACGGTACCACTGTTTGGGCACCTAACGGCGCTGCTTCTAAGCCTTTGGAATAACACCAGAAATTTTTCTTACGGAAATAGACCGCGACTTAGCTTTCGTCATCCCGACGCTTGGATCTGGCGGGGCAAAACAAGGGCAGATGCGATTAGCTTCGGACGCGTGCTCATCAAAATGAGACGGGTTTGAAAGCCTGGTGTGGCTCCATTCAGCCGTCAGGAAACTCGATCCGGGCATCCCCCGCGCGTTCGGCCAAGACCCTGCACCACCAGCGGCGGCGTATGGACGGCGGGCTAGCAAGAGAGTTCGCGGATTTTATAGGCGACCTGCGTGCGGTTCGTTGCGTCGAGCTTCTTCATGATATTGCGAACGTGCACTTTGACAGTGCTTTCGCATAGAGCCATCTCGTAAGCGATGATCTTGTTTGCCTTCCCTCGTCTCAGAGCTTCCGCGACTACAACTTCGCGCGGGGTGAACAGGCCATCGAGGCATGCCGTTCGACTCGCCATTGGGGCAAGAGCTTGCTTGGCACCCAACAAGCTGCTTGCCGGAACGAAGACGCCGCCTGCACGCGCAAGCGCCAAGGCCTCCGCGACCACCTTGACCCCGACGCTGGTGGGAATATAACCACGCGCCCCACATTCGAGCGCATGTATGAGTTGGATAAGCTCATCCCCATCGGCGCCTATGATGACGGGAGGTGTCGGGAATCGTTCTACGAGACTACGAATCCTGGCGCTGATATCGGGATCGGACACTTTGCGGTCGCCAATCATAAAAAGAATTGCCGACGGCAGCATTGGCATATCGCGCATTTGCCATTCATCTAGTGAACCGACAGTGACGATGCGCAAGGCGCTGACGCAGGCAGTTAAACTCCTGGAAAGGCACTCGCGATCCAAAGCACGGGAATCTATGAGAAGCGTGTAGCTTTGCCATTCATCGAATTCGGGCGTTATCGCCTCAGCAGGTGGGCTTGCGGTGTGAGATATTCGAGCTGAAATGATGTACGTAGCCGCATCTGATGCTATTTTTTTGTCCGTCAGCGATTGTTCATTCACGGTCACTGCTCCCAACTTTAAATTCTACTTAAGTGTTTCACTCCGCGGCAGTATTTCTCATCAGTAGTGCGCAATTTATTCGGTGAAGTATTGGCTTCTCGAGCTATATTTGATCATAGTGATTGCGTATTTCTTTGCTACTCACATTAACCTATGTTAACGACCAACTAAAATATCAAAGAAATTTCGCCTAAATCACTGCTTTCAATAGTCGAAAAATATCGCTCAATGTTTGGTTGTGCCCCAACCGGCATCCGACGCTCTGTCAACCGCGCCGAAAACCTTAAGCGCGGGAATGTGCGGCAGGGAGTGGAAATTTGCCGCGATTGGCCGCCTCGGTTAGATACTCCTACCGCAGCCCGTGTGCCGAAAATGCCTCCGGGTCGAGACCCGCCTGCCTGCAACGCGTCTTCAGGATCAGATTGACCGATTGAGGCGTCAATGCCCGCCGATCGATATTGCCCCATTGGTCGATGCGCCGGGAACACCGGTCCGGTGTCGATCTTGGCCACCACAAGCCACTGCTTGAGCGCTTCGACCGGCCGGCCGATCAGCGCACCACATGCATGCGGTCGTCTGCCGTCGTCGTCTTGGGGCGAGTTCTCGTTAGGTCCGATGCGTTTTGCTGTCTTGAGAGCCAAATAGGTGCCAGCCAAAGCCTCCGCGTGAATGCGAGCGCTCGCACAGGCAATGAAATTCTACGGTAAGGTGCTGATTTAAAAAGGCTGTCTTGAAAGCTTCCGGGTGGCAACTTCTTGAGCCGTACGGGATCACTCGTTTGCTCGGGTGCCCCTCATCGGCCGCATGCTGTCGACGCCACGTTCGCGGTCGATCCAGCGCATGACTGGCGTAACCGCTATCCCGTGGACAATGACGGAAATCAGGATAATCATGAAGACCGTAGCCCACAGGCTTTCAATGTGTTCGAATTTCGCTCTCTGGGTTGCGAAGGCGAGATAGTAGATCGACCCGAGGCCGCGGATGCCGAACACGGCGATGATCGCCTTTTCCGCTTTTGGTTGATGGCAGCCGAACAGGCTGATCCAGCCGGCGAGCGGCCGGATAATCGCCAGCGTAAGGACCGCAACAACGACAATGCGCCAATCGACCTGGGACAGCAGCGTGCCCTCGGCAAGCACGGCGCCGAAGCAGACGAGCAGAACCATCATCAGCAGCCGCTCGATTTGTTCGCCAAAATCGTGCAGCTCGCTGTGGAAAGTGCTTCCCCTTTCGACACTACGCAGTGTCAGCGCGCTGATGAAGACAGCCACGAAGCCATAGCCGCCGACGAGTTCGGTGGCAGCGTATGAAACGCAGGTGAAACCGAGGGCGGCAAGCCCGTCGCCCGTTTTCGCAAGCTGCCCGGCCTTGGGCAATCGGAACGTCAGATGGGCCAACGCCCGCCCGGCGAGCCAGCCCATGCCCGTGCCTGCGACGAGCTTCCAAAGAACGTCGACGACGAGCCAATGGCCGATCCAGTCGATTTGAGATGACGCGCCGGCTATTGCGATCGCGGCCATGACGAAGGGGAAACTGAGGCCATCATTGAGACCGGCTTCGGAGGTGAGCGCAAAGCGGATATCGTCCTCCTCGCCAGTCTGCGGCGGCCCGACCTGGACATCGGCAGCAAGCACGGGGTCGGTTGGCGCGAGCGCAGCTCCGAGCAGAAGCGCCGAAGCGGGGGGTAAGGACAACAGAGCCCAGCCGAGAAACGCGATGGCGCCGATGGAGAGCGGCATTGCAACGCCAAGCAGCCTCCAGGTCACCATCCAGCGTCTCCATCCCAGCGGACGATCGATCTTCAGACCAGCCCCCATCAACGCGACGATGACGACCAGTTCCGTCAGGTGTTCGGCCCAGCCGACATTCTCCAGCGGGTTCCTCTGCGGCAGCGGCGTAAACGGCGACAGCGAGAGGAGTATGCCGATAACGATGCAGCAGATCGGCAGCGATAGCGGAATCCTCTTCAAGGCCAGCGGCAACCATGTCGTCAGAAGAACCACCACTCCGAAGATGAAGAGCGTGACGACATAGTCCATGAGGCGGCTCTTTCACCGGTGGTGGCGCGCTAGTCGGCCGCCGGAGGGCGGCTGACCGGATCGAAGCTGTCCTGCTGAGGAAGATCAGGCGCTGCGGGCCTGCTGTGGGTGTTTTCCTTCCTGAAACTCTTCTACGATCTTGGCGCAGAAGGCAGGAAGATCCTTCGGATTGCGGCTGGTGACCAGGCCGTTGTCAACGACGACTTCCTTGTCGACCCAGTTGCCGCCCGCGTTGATAATGTCCGTTTTGACGCTCGGGTAGGAGGTGATGGTCCGTCCTTTCAGAACGTCGGCCTCGACGAGCAGCCAGGGGCCGTGACAGATGACGCCGACCGGCTTTGCCTGTTCAAAGAACGAGCGCACGAAAGATACGGTCGTCGCATCCGCACGAAGCTTGTCGGCGCCGACTGAGCCGCCGGGGATGACGAGCCCGTCGAACTCATCCGCGGAAACATCCTTTACGGTCTTGTCGACATGATAGCTGCTGCCCGGATCAAGATCGTTGTTGTTGGTCTTCGCTTCACCGGGTTCCAGCCCTAGCACGGCCACTTGGGCGCCGGCCGCTTCGACGGCGTCCTTCGGCTGCTTGAACTCCGGCTCCTCGGTGCCGCGCGGCGCGATTAGAATCGCGATCTTTTTCCCTGCGAGGGTCATTGGGTTCTCCATCGTGTTGTGAAGTCGCGACAAGGATGTCGCCGCGAACAAACCACGGGTGAACCGCGAAGTTCCAAGACATCCGCGAACTTTAGGCGCTACGCACAACGCTCATTACGAGATTTAGTAGCATTTGAGAGTAGACCCCTCGAACCAAGCTGCCTTTGCCTGGCGCTTCGAAAGGCGACGGATTGTAGAGGACACTGCGTCTCGGTAATACCCGGCGGGTGAGCACTGTCGCCACGTTTCTCTGCCAGATCCCCAGTCGCGTTTCACAAATCGCTTGCTTACATGATTTCTCATTACGAGTGGCTCCTGGATTCTCGCCGGTTGCCCATAAAGGCCGCATCACCTGGCTTCGATGGTGTCATCGGCCGACGAGGACCGCGAGGGATGGGAGAACCTGCAAACACGGGTCAGGTTCCTTTGATTCGGTCGGACTCCGGAACTATTGCAGCCTCCCATGGTTGGGGAGCGCGTTGATCACAGCTAGGCCGGCTTGAAAACTTCAGCAAAGATCCGCAAACGCAAAGCAGGAGGAAGGTCCCATGAAAGTCGCAGAGATCATGTCGCGTGGCGTTCACATCGCCAACCCGCAGCAGACAATCGGCGAAATCGCCAGGCAAATGGCGGATGAGGAGATCGGGTTCATGCCCGTCGGGGAAAATGATCAGCTGGTCGGGACGATTACCGACCGGGATATGGTCGTTCGCGGTCTAGCCGACGGCCTTGGCGGAGATGCCAAGGTGCGTGAAGTCATGAACCGAGATGTGAAATACTGCTTCGAGGATGAAGACGTCGATGACGTCACCCGCAACATGGGACAGGTTCAGGTTCGCAGGCTTCCCGTCGTCAACCGGGAGAAGCGCCTCACGGGCGTGATATCGCTCGCGGATGCAGCTCTGGTTCAGAAGGAGGCAGCAGGAGCAGGGCTTAAGAAGGTAGCGCGACCTGGCGGATCACACGCGTCATAAGATGCGGAGCTGGTCAATCCAGCTCTGAACGGCTGCCATGCGATTTTCCCGGGGGGCCTGAGACCACATGCCAATCGGCCGACTCGATGGGTTTACTCCGGCCTGGCGGTGGCGGCCTGCCGTCTAGCAAACCTGCCTGGAGAGCAACCGAGCCTTTTGCTGAACGCCGTGCTGAAGGCGCTGGCGGATTCGTAACCTATTTCGTCTGCGATCCTGTCGAGCGACTTTACGCCGCTCAACAATGCCTGCTTGGCAATGGCGATGCGCCAGCGCGCCAGATATTCTATTGGTGCGCAACCAACCACCTCGTTGAACCGGGCGGCAAAACCCGACCTCGACATGCCAGCTATTCGTGCAAGATCGGCTACCGTCCATCTCGCTCTAACATTTTCGTGGATGGCACGCAGGACGCGAGCCATTGCCGGGTCGCGCAACCCATTCGCCAAGCCCGCCGAAGCTGCGTTGTCTCTAATAATGTCCCACCTCAGTGCCTCGACCAGCAGCGTCTCCAGCAAGCGCTGGATGATCAGCTCTTTGCCGGGATAGTCGGAGACGCACTCCTCGGATAGCAGTTCGACCACGCGGCCAAATCGCGTCCCGTGCCCGGCCGAAGCCGGAATATGAATTGCATCGGGCAACAACGCGAGCAGCAGTGGCGCGTTGACACTCTCGATCGAAAAGCTTCCGCCTAGCGCCACAAAATCCGGCTCTCCTTGTTGTTCGCCATGGCGGACAGCTTCAGCCAGTGGTTCAACGGGGATGCAAGGCACGTCGGGTGCGCTGCTCAGGGTGAAGGCCGGCGTCGTCGGCAAGAGGAGGAAGTCGCCTTCGGCAATCCGAAGTGGCTTTTGATCACCCAAGGTGACCCATGCTTCTCCGGTGAGGACGATCGTAAACCCAGGTGCGTCGTAGGATCTGTAGCGAACGCCCCATTGGCCGCGCCCGGAGATAGGCTTTGCTATCGCTGCTCTGGGGCGCAAGAGAGCGACGATATCACTGAGAGGATCCATTTTGGACGATCCATAACTATTCCTGGACATAGGATTATAGATAGTCCTCGGTTGAGTGTCTATTCCTATCGGACAGCAACTAAGGAGACTGACATGACGAAGACGATCCTTATTACCGGGACATCATCCGGCTACGGCAAGGCCACCGCCGAGCACTTCCTTTCGCGCGGCTGGAATGTCATCGTGACCATGCGGCGTCCTGACGCTTCGCTTTTCGCCGAAAGCGACCGTTTGCGCGTTCTTCCGCTTGATGTCACCAACGCCGACAGCATTGCTTACCTTTTCCAATCGGTCGGCCCAATCGACGTACTGGTGAACAACGCCGGGCTTGGCGGTGTCGGTGCATTCGAGGCAATGCCAATCTCCCTTATCCGGCAGCTTTTTGAGACCAATACGATTGGTGTTATGGCCATGTGCCAGGCCGTCATCCCGCAGATGCGTGAGCGTCGGTCCGGAACCATCGTCAATGTCACATCAAGCGTCGCCTTGGGCGAATTCCCGCTCGCCGCAGCCTATACCGCAACAAAACAGGCGATCGAAGGCTTCTCGGCTTCGCTCGCGCATGAGCTTGGTTATTTCGGGGTCCGCGTAAAGCTCGTCGAGCCCGGCTATGCGCCAACGACCCGGTTCGGGGCGAATGCGATCGTCCCCGTCTCGGACCTCCTTCCCGGCGGCTATGCAGACTTCGCACGACCGATTCTTGAGTCGTTCGCAAAACCCGCAATGACCACCAAGGAAAGCGATGTTGCGGAGGCCATCTGGCGGGCCGTTCACGATCCCGAGAACAAGCTCCGCTTTCCTGCCGGAGCCGACGCTGTCGCGCTGGTTCAGGCACCGTGAGGGGGAGGGGAGGGGCAGGCAGCACCGGCTGGAATTGCCGACGCCGACCATCACCACTACACCGGGCCAACGCGATCAGGCTGGTGATCAAGGCACCACGTGCGTCCTCTCCCCGAGCATCAGCGAGTTGGACAGCAGCAAAGATCAGAAATCCACTTGTGAAGGCGGGCCTGCGCGCCGCCTATCACGGCTTTCGCGCTCTTGCCAGTCGCAGGGATGACGTGAGTAAGCCGGGCCGGTGGAATTGACGTGCATCAGGTCACGCGGCGTCGCGGCTGTCGAACACCTGGCGCGCCTGTTCCACGTCATCCACATGCTCAATTGTCCATTCATGGAGCGCCTGAAAAGGACCGAGCAGTGAACGGCCAAGCGGCGTGATGGCATATTCGACCCCAATCGGCGAGCCCATGATGACGCGGCGAGAGATGAGACCGTTGCGTTCCAGCCGGCGCAGGCATTGTGTCAGCGCCTTCTGGGTTACGCCCCCAATGTGCCGCTTGATTGCGTTGAAGCGCATGGGGCCCGCATCCAGCACGCTGATCACCATCATCGACCACTTGTCGGCGATGTTGTCGAACAGCGAGCGGCTGGGACAGCTTTCGTCAAAGTGCTGGCAGACGGACATGGGTTTCCTCGACGATACCTAGGCGACTGTAAGTGCGTTCTTGCAACTAAGTAGCAGATGTATACCTATCTCGCAAGTCAACGAGAAAGGCTCCCCTACAACTCCATCAGACGTGACATTCGCATCGATAACAAGTGAACCAAGCCAACACTAAACCAAGTCAGGAACTTCCTTGATCCGTTTCTTCTCCCTCATCCCCCGCCGCCCCGACATCGACCGCCAGCGCTTCCATGACCACTGGCGCCACCCGCACGGCACCCTGGGCCGTCAGATCCCGGGAATGCTCACCTACGTCCAGGCGCACCAGTTCGACACCGACCGCCTCGGCCCAGGGCAGGACGAGTACGACGGCGTCGCCATGCCCTCGTTCGACTCCCCAAAGGCCGCGGCCGCACTGGTCGACGAGCCCTTGTTCGTAGACAATATCCGCCCCGACGAACCATTGTTCCAGGACCTGCCGAGGGTCATCTTCTTCATCACCGAGGAGGAGGTCATCGTCTCGCGGCCCCCCATTGGCGCCAGAGCCGGGGTCGATCGTCAATGGGACGTACTGGAGCGGCCGACCAGCATCCATCTCCTGCAGTTCGTGCATCGTGATGGCAATCTCGACTGGGTGGGCTCGGATGATGCCGAACTCGGCTTGCGGATCGGAGCGCTGCGTCACGCGGTGAACCGACCGAGCGCCGAGGTGCACGGCGACGAGCCACCCTTCCTAGGCGCGCGTCAGTTGTGGTGGCCCACCCTGACAGCGTTTCAGGACGGGGTGGACGCCGATCGGGCCGCCTTCGAGGAGCTCCTTGCCCGAGCCGGTCACGCCGTCACCATGTTGGCGGTCTCGGAGAGATTCCTGCGCTAAACCGAGGAGCCTGTCACTCACCGTTCTGCGAGGAGGCTGGCCGCTTCAACCGCGAGATGCCAGTCTTCTCGACCCCTCACCTCAAGTCGAATATGCGCTTATAGATCTGGGGCGAGAGCTTCTCGAACCGGTGCGCGAACTCGCGGAGTGGGTTGTAAAAAACTCGGCACGAATGGACTTGGCGCGCTCCGACTATGCGAGGCGTCGTAAGATCGAATAATAGACCGCGATTGGCCGCAACTGGTAAAATCGTGCTATCTGACGATCAGCAAAACGCATCAGGCGGAGCGAAACATGCTGAAGACGGATACCCGCCAGGCCAACTGGCGACGGGCCAATCCCGGCAAATACGAAGCCCATCTTGCGGTTCAGCGAGCCCTGAAGGCGGGTGAGATCGATAGACAAACTTGCGAAGTCTGCGGCGTCGAAGCTGTCGACGCCCATCACGATCAATACGAGGAGCCATTGACGGTTCGATGGTTGTGCCGAAGACATCATATCCGGCTCCATCACTACGGCGAAGACATGTTTCCAGTCAGGGAATGCCGTTGAGCGTATGGCCGGGACATCTGTCTGTCCCTCAAATTGGCGCGAGTCAGCGAGCGATTAGATCATGAATCAGATCGCGGATCCATTTCTGACCCTGATGTCCGTGGGTGCGCTCATGCCAAATGAGCTCTACGCGAAACCGCTCGGGAAGCCACGGAACGTCAATCCATGCGACCTCACCCAAACGGTTCCGCATCAGGCGTCGCGGTACCAGGGCGACGAGGTCGCTGCTGGCGACGATGCTCGGAACAACGAGGAACGACGCGGCAGACGCGACAACGGCGCGGGAGTAACCGAGGGCCTCTAGGGTGACATCCACGGGGGTCGAGAAACCACCGCCTGACGGCGAGACGACCACCTGTTCCAGTCTGGCGAACCCCGATGGGGTCACTCCTTCCGCGATACGGGGGTGGTCGGGACGGCCGATAAGAATGTAGCTTTCCTCAAACAGGTGCCGAGTACGCAGGTGGGCCTGCGCGGCATCCGGCGTGGCGATAACCAGATCGACATCGCCATCCGCCAGTTGGCGCGCCACGCTGGCTGGAGCGAGGCGGTGTACAGCGAGCCGGATTTTCGGAGCCTTTTCGCGTAGCGTCACGATCAGAGGCGCCACCACCACGGCTTCCACGTAATCGGTGCAGGCGATCGAGATGGTCAGCTCGGCGGTTGCGGGAGAAAAGCTGTCGTGGCTCTGGAGGGTTCCGCGGAGCTGATCCAGCGAAGCTCTGAGCGGACCGATTAGCTCTAGGGCCGTGGCGGTCGGCACCATGCCACGATGCGCCGGCACGAGCAGGGGATCCTTGAACAGGTCGCGAAGGCGGTTCAGTTGGGCGCTGAGGGCGGGCTGGCTCATATGCAGCCGGGCGGCGGCCCTCGTGACGTTGCGCTCGACAAGCAGAGCTTCGAGACTGACGAGGAGGTTGAGATCCATGCGCTTCATATCCATGTGCTGGATAGTAGCGCATAAATCAATCGATTTCACATATGGCCCGTGGGTTGCGATTTAAGTCTCCAGGAGTGCCGCGCTGCGCTGCTCCAGGAAAGTGATGGAGATACATATGTCGATTAATCAAAAGCCTACCATTGTCGTCGCAGGCAGCCTGAGCAAGCAGGGCCGGAGCGTCGTAGAGTCGTTATTGGGGAGTGGACGATATCACGTTCGTGCGCTGACAAGTCGTCCAGACTCGCCTGCGGCCCTCAAGCTGGCCGAGCAGGGTGCTGAGCTCTTCGCCGTGCCGCTTGCGATCAACCACAGGAGCGATTTTGTGAAAGCGTTTCGGGGAGCGCAGGGTGCCTTCCTGATGACCCCAGTCGTCGCTCCCCCGGCTACCTACGAGTTCGATATCGGTAGGGATCTCGCGGATGCCGCCGTGGAGGCGGGTGTGGAGCACGTCCTCTTCAGCACCCTGGAAAACGTCGATGAGATCACCGGAGGTTCGAAGTTCGCGCCGCATTTCACCGACAAGGCGCGCGTTGCGGCTTATATCAAGGGTCTTCCTGTTCGCAGCTCATTCGTCGAGCTCGCGTTCTTCTACACCAACTTTCTCGAATATTACACGCCGCGTAAGGAGGGCGACACGCTCGTCTTTCCCATTTATCTGCCGGAGCATTTTCGAGCGCCCTTCGTCGATCCGCTGACGGCGACAGGGCCGGCCGTTCTGGAAATCTTCGACCATCCCGAAACCTATGCCGGGCAAACGCTCCCGATCATCGGCGACATCCTATCGCCGGCCGAGATGATCGAGACCTTCAAGCGCGTCACGGGCCGCAAGGCTGTGTATGCATCCGCCTACTCCCCCGACGAGCTGGTTCGTCATTTTCCGGAGTTCGGTGGAAATCCGGAGCTCGTTCGAGAAAACATCGGCATGGCGGAATATGCGGTCGAATATGGATATTTTCGGAAAGACCGGGATATCTCGTGGAGCAGGCGGATCAATCCCTCCAGTCTCACCTGGGAGCAGTTTCTGATCAAGACCGGTTGGGACGGCGAAAAAAGGGTTTTTGGTCTCAGCTCGTGAACCTCGGTCACTCGCGGGCCATTACGCGCACGTTGAGCGCCGGAACCTTCATCGGCAAGAGGGACTCCGAACACAGACCCTTCTGGAAATTCCGAGAAACGTGTCCGATGTTCACACCTCAAGGAGACCGGCATTCGCGTCAATGTCCTTTCTCCTGGCGCCACTCGCACCCCCGGCCTGCTTGGACTGGTGGGCGACGACGAGGATAAACAGCAGGGTCTTATCAACTACGCCGCCTCCCGCATCCCGCTAGGACGTGTCGGCGAAGCGGAAGAGATAGCCAAAGCCGCGCTTTTCCTCGCATCGGACGACTCGAGCTTCGTCAACGGCGCCGAGCTTTTCGCAGACGGCGGCCAGGCTCAGGTCTGAGGTAAATCTGTGGGGGGCGGCCTTGGTCCGCTCCCGATTGCACCTCAAGCGATCAATCGACGCAGGTCTAGAGGTAGGCGCGCCACATCGCAATAGGCTGGCGAGATGGCGCTTTTCGCCGCGTGCGTCCGTGCCGCGAATCCGACGATAGGCGCGCCGCGCCGCTCATCCGTTTAGGGTGTAAGTCAGCCTGATGTGAAGATGTCGATGGCGTCCCGGACTAGCTCTTCGTTCCCCGAGGCGCTGTTACCATTCCTAAGCAGGCGTCCATCCTCCAGTCCGACGCGGGTGGACAATCGGCTTTTCCGGGCGCGGCTAACAAAGTGCCAAACCGTCGCGTCAAATCCGTGAAGAAGGACCGGCCGCAGAAGGTTGGCACGCCGCAAAACCGTTTCTATCCCATCTGCTATCGCATTGGCCTTCTCTGAGTTCTGCTCTTCGATCTCGACAAGTATGCGGAACACTTGGTTGCAGTTTGGTAGCGAGATGAACCGCTCGGCATCCGCCACCGTAGCCAACCCTGCTTCAATGCCGACGCCCATGCGGTCCAGCAACTCCATGACCGCCGGGGCGTCAGCCTCGGAGAGATTGACGGAGGCGTAGTCGGGAAACACATTCCATCGCGAGATGAACTCCTTGGTGCGCGTCTCGTCGCCCTCAATCCATGCTCCCGTCGACACGCCGACGAGAGTTCCCGGACAAGACTGCCGAACCGCGACCATTGTATCATCCACAGCCAAAAGGCTCTCCCGCCCATCGTTGCTGCGGGGGTGGATGTGAAGCTCCCCGGCTCCTGCATCTACACACGCGGCGCAGTCCGAGGCGATGGCTGCTGCCGTCATTGGGAGAGTCGGATGATAATCTTTGGGACGAGCGCCGTTGATACAAGCTTGTACGATCATTGCTATCTCCATCGCATTGGAGTCTAGCTTAATCAGCTACAGACCGTCTGCAATGGGCCGACTCTCGATATCAGAGGAGCCTTGCTGCCCGTCCGGTCCTCCTCGCAGCGTTGTTGTAATAGCTGGAGGCCTGCTGCACTGACCGATGCCTCGATTGCTCCATGGCCTCGGGGAGCGGGATGCCGCGGTTGGCCGCCTCGGTGAGATATCCCGAGCGCAGCCCGTGCGCCGAAAAATCCTCCCTCTCCAACCCCGCCATCTCCGCCCGCTGCTTCAGGATGGCATTGATCGACTGCGGATCGAGCGCGCGCCGCGACACCGTGCCCCAGCGCCCGATCGCCCGAAACACGCTGCCCTTCTCGATTTTGGCGGCCGCCAGCCAGGCGTTGAGCGCCTCGACAGGTCGGCCGGTCAGATAGACCACCTCATCCTGTTCGCCATCGGACGTCTTGGTGCGGCCGAGATGAATGGCCAGAGAGGGGAGGGGAGAGCAGTCGGGGACCTCGATCGGCGCCTCGACAGAGAACTGTTCCACTCGTAACCCGGCGATTTCGCTGCGCCGGCGGCCGCCGGAGCCAAAGGCGACCATCAGGATCGCCCGGTCACGAAGATCACGCAGACTATCGGTCGCACAGGTCGCCAGCAGTTTTGCCAGCACGTCGCCGGTAACCGCCTTGGCGCTCTTGCGACGGCGTTGTCTCGGGACGGCACGCACGGCGAGCCGAATAGCGGATTTGAGGGCTGGTGAGGCGAAGGCGCCATTGAGGCCACGCCATTTCGTGAGGGTCGACCAGCTGGCCAACCGCCGGCGTACCGTATCCGGCGCATGCGGGCCGGAAGCTTTCAGAAACCCCTGGTGTCGGAGGTTATCAGCGACCTCGGCTGGCATGCCGTGATCGGGATCGGCGGTACGCTTCTCCGGATCCCAGAGATGATGCGCCACGAATTTCAGGAGCAACGCTTCAGGCGCCGGCCAGGGGAGCGCTTTTCCGGTGGCCGCCATGCCCCAGGCTTCAAGATAGGCGAGATCGGAGGTCAGTGCCCGCAGGGTATTATCGCCCATGCCGCGTTCAACGAGATGCTTGAGTGTTTCGACATCCTGGTCGGTCAGCAGCTCGGCGAGCTCGTCGCGCCGCTCCATCGGCAAGACGGCGGCAATGGTGTCCAGCTCTTCGGCTCGGCGCGCGACGGCGGTGAGAGATTTTCGGCTTTTGGCCACGGGATAGTCCCACAAAGAGATTTCGGCGGCCTTCAGGGCCGTGATCTGCACCGATTCTCGCGTGTCATTTGGCGCGGTTAGGCGGAATCGATTTCGTTCTGTTTATAGCTGTTTTGGTCTTCTGCGATGAGCGGAATCTTCTAAATCGGCCGGAACGCGCCGCAAGGGATTATTGCGGCAGTGCGGAGCATCTACCTGCCGGCATAGTCGGAACCTTACAAAGAGTCTCATGTAAGATGCTCCTACAATAGGTCACCGGAAATCGTGATTGACAAAAGTGCATATACACATTTATCAATCTAGCCATGGATAGCTTCGGATATGATCGTTGCCACTGTCTTGCCATGCGTCGCGGCACCCGCAATATGAGCCGCCTCTATGATGCACATCTTGAGCCTTCAGGTTTGTCGATCTCGCAATTTTCGCTGCTCAGCGTGATCGCTCAGACACCCGACATTCGGTCGGCAGATCTTGGAGCGGTAATGGTCATGGAGCGCACCACGCTCGTCAGAAACCTTGCTCCTCTGCGCGAGGCCGGCCTGATCGAGGTGACGCGTCGTAAGGGCGAGCGATCGCATGGCTATGCTCTAACGCAAAATGGTCGCGCCCGCTTGGCTGAAGCGCGTCCCTTGTGGCTGGCGGCTCAAGCTGCCTTCGAGCGTGAATTCGGCGCCGAGCGCTCCGCGAGATTGCGGATGGACAATCTCGAGGTCGGAAAGCTCATCGCGCCTCCGATTTGACCGCTGCGGGATCCGGGTGTCGAGAGATCGCCGAGCGTGACATGACTTTGAAATGACAACTCTACCAGGAGATAGTAGCATGCGTATTCTCGTCGTCGGCGCCGGCAGTATCGGCGGATATTTTGGCGGGCGGCTTGCGGCGGCGGGCCGCGACGTGACTTTTCTCGTGCGAGAGCGCCGTGCCGAGATGTTGCGCAAGGACGGATTGAAAATCGTCAGCCCGGCAGGCGATCTGCATATTCCGGCGCCGTCGCTTATTCTCTCGCAGGAGATCAGCACTCCCTTCGATCTCATCATCCTCAGTTGTAAGGCCTATGATCTTGATGAGGCTGCCCGATCCTTCTCGCCGGCGGTTGGTCCCCGGACATTGATCCTGCCCCTGCTCAACGGCATGAGGCATCTCGACCTGCTGGACGAGCGCTTTGGCCGGGATCACGTTCTGGGCGGCCAATGCATGATCTCTACGACACTCGATGCTGATGGGACCATCCGTCATCTGGCCCCGATGCAAACTCTGGTGTTCGGGGCTCGTTTAGGGACACAGGCCAAGGCTGCAGCCGAAGTATCCGACGTTCTATCAAGTGCGGCTTTCGATGTGCGACTTTCGGCCGACATCAGTCAGGACATGTGGGACAAATGGGTGTTCATCGCCTCAAGTGCCGGGATCACGACATTGCTGCGTGCCTCCATCGGTGACATCGTGGCAGCTGGCGGTAGCGCTCTGTCTATGGCGCTGCTCGAAGAATGTCTGGGCATCGCAGCACGATCCGGGCATCCGTCCGCGCCGCAAGCGCGCGAGCGGGCACAGGGTCTGTTGACAGCCGCCGGTTCGCCAATGACGGCATCAATGATGCGCGACATGGAAAATGGAGCTCGGATTGAAGCAGACCACATCATTGGAGACCTGATTGCGAGATCAGGCGACGCGGCAACGCCCTTGTTGAATATGGTGCTGGTTAATCTCAAAGCCTACCAGAACCGTCGAAGTCGCGAGGCACAACATTAGGGAAGGAGCCACCGATGGCTGATGTTGAAGGCACAACTGGCCGTCAGAAGGATGTGGCCCGGGCCTGGGTTGAGCCATCGCTAGGAAAAACGCTCTTTCTGGACGCTCGCTACAGGACACTGGCCTTCGAGCGGCATTATCACGAGGAATTTGCGATCGGCATCATAGAGAGTGGCTGCCAGGCCTTTTCCTATGATGGCGGGCGCCGCCGAATGGATATGGCGGCCGGTTCCGTCGCGCTCATTTCTCCAGGTATTGTGCACGAGGGCCGGCCGGCCGGTGAAGCGGGGTGGCACTATCGGATGTTGTATCCTTCGGCCGATATTGTCAAAGAGGCGGTTTCCGAAACCGGACTGGCTGACCGGCCTGGCAGCTTCCACATTCCGTCGGTTCACGATCGCCAGATCTTTGAAAGAATTGAGCTCCTCCATCACCTCAGCCGCTCGCGACATGCCGAAGCCATGCAGATCGAGACTTTGTTCATCGAGTTGATGACGCAGGCGCTCCATCGGCACGCCGGAACTGCAGTGGCATCGTCCCCTTCACACCACCGCGTCGGCCTTGGTGTTGCGCGCCAACTGATAGAAGACGGTTTCGAAGTGGCACCGTCACTTGACGCTCTGGCACAGGCCGCTGGTCTTAGCAAATTCGAGTTCGTCAGGCAGTTTCGCAGAGAATTCGGCCTGCCACCGCATGCCTATCTCCGCCTTGTGAGGGTCCGGCGCGCACGAGACCACATTTCGGCCGGCGAGGCCTTGGCAGACTCCGCAATGGCTTGCGGCTTTGCCGACCAGGCCCACATGACCCGTGCGTTTCGTCGTGTCCTCGGCATCACGCCTGGCCAGTTCGTGCGGTTGCGCGACTGACGCTCCATTACGCCGTCTTTTGCGCAACAGCGTTCAAAACCTCTTCCCGGCGGCCGTGTAGAATCCCGCCAGATGAAGGGAGTTACGGACATGATTGATCTCAGAAGCGATACCTGCAGCCGACCGAGCACGGCGATGCGTCAGGCCATGGCAAATGCGGTCGTCGGCGACGACGTCTATGGGGATGACCCGACTGTCAAAGCGCTGGAAGCCGAAGTTGCCGATCTGCTCGGCATGGAGGATGCCGTCTACATGCCAACCGGTACGATGACCAATCAGGTCGGCATACGCGCCCATACCGAGCCGGGGGATGCAGTGCTGTTCGATCAGAATGCCCATGTCTACATCCTCGAAGGCGGCGCACCTGCGGCGTTTTCGGGTGTATTACCGCGTCTGCTGCCGGGCGTCAGGGGTATTTTCACGGTGGCGGATCTCCATCAGGCCGTCGGCAAGCCGCATCCGTTTTTCCCCGCCACCGTTCCGGCGCCTTTGCGGCTCCTATGCCTTGAGAACACCCACAATATCGGCGGCGGTTCAGTCTGGCCGTTAGATGCCTTGCAGGATGTGACCGCGGCAGGCCGTAGGCATGGCCTGAAATTGCACCTCGACGGCGCCCGCCTATGGCATGCAAGTGTTGCAACGGGTATCAGCGAGAGGACCTATGCCGAGAATTTCGATAGCGTCAGCGTCTGCTTCTCGAAGGCGCTCGGTGCACCTGTCGGCTCCTGCCTTGCGGGTTCAGCTGACTTCGTGGCGCGCGCGAGGCGGTTCAAGCAGCAAATCGGAGGTGGTTTCCGGCAGGCCGGTATCGTGGCCGCTGGTGCGCTGTACGCACTCCGCCACAATCGTCAGGAATTGGGGCAGACCCACGCCAGCGCCTGTCGGTTTGCCGAGAGACTGGCGTCGCTTTCAAGCGTAGAGATTGATCCGGCGACGGTCGAGACGAATATCGTGCGATTCAGGCTCAAGACAGCGGACGCTGCAGCTTTCGTCGAGGCAGCTCACCGTGAAGGGCTTTTTCTCCTACCCTCGGGCACCGACAGTGTGCGCGCCGTTTTCTATCTCGATATCTCAGTTTCCGACGCCGAAAACGCGGTGGATATCATTGCGAAGGTATTGAAGAGCCTGCCGCCCAGAACGGCATCGACTTGAACGTGGAAGTTGGAAGCATGTTGCACTGGCTGACAAAGCCTCGCTAGACCTTCGCAGGATGTTGAACGAACTGCGGGCGCAACCGATGTGCGTCCGCAGTTCCGGCGAGCCCAGCTGAAATCTTCCTGAAAGACCGAAAAAGTGGTGTTCCGCTGATCCAGGGGCGGCTGACATGCTGTCGGTCTTCCAAATTCACCGGACTGCATGTCGTTGATATCCAACAGTTGCAGCTCATCCTAATTGAGTGGATTCATACAGGATCGGTGGAATTTCATCGTCGCGCAGAGGTGTCTCATTTTATCTCCTGCGCCAGTTCGGGAGAGGGAAAAGGCCAGTTACAGCAACGGTTTACAGGTTTCCGGGCCGAATATCAGTCCACTGAACCAGTCAGGGAATTCCACCGATCCAAAACGAAAAATATGGAAAAAACTGCATCTCCGGCGAATCCATCGATCCTCGATGACTGACACATGCTGAATTGCGCCTCGAAATCAATAACCATCGATAAGGAGTACCTATCGCTACTAAGGCGCACAGAAAACCACCGTCCGGGCAACGGAAGCAATCGCCAACTTTGATTCACTATGGCAGAAGAACTGCGTTAATTCATATGGTTAATGAATGGGAAAAGCTGCCAAAGATCGGTAAAAGGGGCTGATTTTCTGGCGCTGCTGGTTTGGTGGGCAGTTGTGCCGTTGATGCTCTTCTACCATACTTAGCTGTGGAGCATAAGACGCGATCAGCGACGGGAGGGGTACTGTGGAAGTGGATGAGATCGATATCGACAGCCTGGATGAAGCGGCGCTGATCTCGCTGCACGACCGCATCGTCGCGCGGCTGCAGCTGTTGGATCTGGAGAAGGCGGCGCGAGCGCTGCGGCAAATCAAGATCGGCGGTCGCGTGATATTCGAAGGCCGGACAATACGCTGGTCAGCGGCATTGTCGTCCGTCGCAATCGCAAGACATTGAGCATTCAAGTCGACGATCACACGCAATGGAATATTTCGCCGCATCTGATCAGGATCACGCAGGAGGACGTGCGTAAACAAGTCGAGCGGGAGACGCCATTTTTGTCGTTGAACGACGAGGATTATGCTGCATAGATCCGGGCCAATCGCCGGGCGCCGGCAAGCTGACCACATCGGGCTGATCTGGGTTCAGCCACGCGCGAGGATGGCGCCGGGCAGGGGCGGGATGGACTGTCTGCCGTCGCCAACTCCCAGCCGGTCGCCGAGGTAATGGTAGAAGGAAAGCTCGAGCTTCTTGCAGGTCTTCATCAGGCCGAGCATGGTGTCGCGCGCAACACGACCGTCGCGGCTCATCGTGCCGCCGGAGATCTTTCGCTTGGTGACGAAGGTCCGCAGGTCGTTCTCCGACGCATTGGTATGAAGCGGGATTTCCGGCCGCTCGAGCACCTTCAGCAATTCGTCTTTGCGGCGGTGCAGACGCACCAGCAATGCATCGAGCGCGTCATAGCCGGTGCGCATGGTAAAGATCCGGTCGAATCGTCGTCGAAAAGCCGGGATTGCATGTTGTGAGGGCTTCTGCTTCCAGGCCTTTGGCGCCCTGTAAAAGCGCCAGACAAGGTCACGAATGAGGGTGACAGCGCGCGCCTCCTTTGGTTTTGCCGGCATCAGTTTCTGTAACAGCCGTTCCCCGTGCACCCAGCACAGGGCATGATTGCCGACCCGGAATTGACCGGCATCGTCGGAGACGATGACCACGTCGCCCACCAGCCCATGATGGCGGATACACCCCCAGAGACCTGCTTCGGCCAGCAAACCGATCCCCTGGCGGTCAAAAATATCGACACCCCTGCGCGCCAGATATTCCATATACGGCACCTGGTTATTAAAGTGCCGAGGCTCGACACCGCGAAGTCCGGCAGCAAGTGCCGGGTCGGCACGACGTTCTTCCAGGTAGCCGAACGCGACATCGCTGAGGACATAGTCCTGGTAGTCGCCGCGCAGCAACGACAGGAAGTTCAGTCGCGATTTCGATTTCGTTGTGCGGAAGACGGTAAAATGCTCGCCGCCGATCTGGGTCGTATAAAAGTTACCGTGCGCATGGCGGGCGCCGGTGTCGTCGACCGTGACATAAGGGGCCGACGCCAGGCCGGCATGCAACACCGCCGCATCCTCGGCGACAAACCCATCCAGCTCCTTGGTCAGAAGGCGCACGACCTGGCGTTTCGAGATCGCGACGCCGATATCATTTAGCAACGTGGTCAGTCGCCCGGTCGTGACCTGACCTTGCGCGTGCAGCATCAGACAAAGCCGCCTGAGGTTCGGTCCGTAGCCACCCGTGATCCCCGCAGGCAGCGGCGCCAGCACCGTCTTTCCATCCGGCGTCACCCAGCACTCGCGTCGGTAATGAACAAGCTCGGTTGCCAACACGAGCTCCCGCACGAAGCAGCTTTTATAGCCTTTGAACCGCGAGCCGGCCGGAACATTGGCGCGGAAAACCTCTTCCCGGCTGACCCGTTTCACATCCAGCTTCGGACCGCGCGGCTTCTTCTTGCCCGCCTGTTTGTCGCCAGATTTGATATCGGTCGCCTTGTCCATGCCGGACGGGCGAAACGGCGGTCGCGGCGGCAGGTTCTTCAACCGCGCGATCTCGTCACGCAGCCGCTGGTTCTCGACCTTGAGCTGGGTATTTTCCAGCCACAGCTCCGCGTTCTCGGCTTCAAGCTTTTCGAGGCGAGCCTCGGCCTATTCAGCCCGCTCCAATAGGCCAGTCACCAGACTGCGTAGCGCCTTCAGCGAAAGCGTGTCGGCATGTTCAGGTGCGGGGAGCCGTCTCTTTGCCATGTAGAGACTGAATCTGATTTGCCCTTGTGGCGGAATCCTCTGCCCTAGGGACAGATCTCAATCTGAGCTCTTTTGCACAGCTTCCTTGTCATCGTCGTTAGTGGCCGCCAACGATTTTGCTCCACTTACCAAAGATCGGAATGGATTGGGGGGCTGACGATAGCGGCGCTTTCCCGCCGTTATCGCGGCGAGCGGCACGGCAGCGGCGCGCCGCCGGTACAGACATAAGTATCGCTGACGGCGTCGTAGTCCAATGCGTATCGGGCGGCGCACCATGTGATGTGCCTGATCTCGCCGGCGGAAAGAACCGAGGCCGCTGATGCTTCGGCCTGCTCGCCGCGGGCGTAGGCGGATACGGCCTGCTGACCGGTCGCGTACGCGTCGGCGCTCTCTGGCATCCGCAGGCCGCGGGCCGGCGCCAGCGATGCACCGAGAAGCGCGGAGCTCAGCAGAGCGATTGAAGCGGAATGTGCGACCGTAGACATCGACGATACCGATTGTTGTTCTTCAAAGGAACGGCACTTGCGGGATTTTGGTTCCAATTCGGCCGCTTGACCGCAGCCGGCGGAGGTGATGTCGTCTGGCACTGTCGAGATGGCGGCTGCATGCGCCATCCGGCGCGCGGTCGCGGCAACTCTGGAAGGGGAGGGGGATGAGGACGCCAACGTCGAACATCTTCCCGTGTGTCGACTATGCCGTCATCGATGCGCTGCTCGCCCGATCGGAGGCGGCGATCGAACAAGCGAGAAATCCCGGACGGACTTCGGCCGACGCTCGGGAACGAGACGCTCTCGTCTATGATCTCGATTGGGACGAGGATGTCCGGCTCGACGAGTGGTGCGAATTGCTGCGCCAGGGGGAAGACCTGCCGGCGGTGCTGCAGGCGATCATCGCACTCGATGCCTGGAACGAGATTTCCGTGCTTCAGCACGCGCCCTGGCTCGGCCGGCTGTTTGCCGCGGCGATCCTCCGCCAGGCCGGCATCACCTCAGGCCCACATATCGCCGCCATCAACCTCGGCCTCAAAACCACCCCCGTTGATCGGCGCCGGCATCGCGATCGCGAAACCCGGTTGCTGGCCATCGCCCATGGATTTTTGGCGGCGGCCGAAATCGGCATGAAAGAGCATGACCGGCTGACGCTGGCGAAGACCATGATGGACCGAAAGCTGGACGGGCGCCGAACGTCTTCAAAACTACCGGAACTGGTCGAGCTGGTGATGGCGAAACCACTGGTGTCGGCCGGGATGGTGGCCAAGACGCTGGAGGTGACGCCGCAGGCGGCGCGGCGCATCGTGATGGAGCTAGGCCTCAGGGAGATGACCGGGAGGGGGAGGTTTCGGGGGTGGGGTGTTAATTGACACCCAGTGTCACGGCACGGGCGTTAAGTGCCGTTAACACTGCACTGGACGGAAAAGTCATGCGATAAAAATAACGGATACATTGTCGTCACCACCCGCGTCCAAGGCAGCGGCGAGTAGTGCGTCGGCAGGGTTATTCGGATTTCTCACTACTATGTTTGCGATCTCGTCATCAGCCAAGAGATCCGACAGGCCATCGGAACATAACAGTATCGGACGGTCGAAAGTTGTTCCCTTTTGCAATACGTGTGGTCGGATCGGCAGGCGCTTTGTTGAGCCACCAAGTGATTGTGTTAGTGCATGGCTACGTACCCCGCGTATCGATGCTGTGTCATCTTTGCTGACCTGCAGAAGCCCGTTCGGCGCGACAACATATGCCCTGCTATCGCCTATATTGAAGAAGAAGGTGTGGCTGCCGCAAAACTTTATGCCGACGATAGTACTACCCATCCTTGGGCGCCCTCGCGGATCAAGCATAGATCTAAAAATTCTTTCGTTAGTTTGTTGTAGAAGGGCCTCCAATTCTTCCTTCGAGTTCGCGCTATCAATACCGCCAAGCATATTTTCTACGACAATCTCACTGGCATATTCTCCGGCGTCGTGGCCTCCCATTCCGTCAGCTATGAGGGCCCATCCGCGCGACGCCGATATCTTGCCATGCCAACTTCCGCGGTCCGCGCTACTCTTCCACCCTTGAACGGCGATGCGATCTTCATTGTTCGACCGCACGAGACCCACATGGCTAGATGCCCAAACCTCCCTGATGGCCACGCTATCCACCATGACCGCCTCCAAGCACGTGGGTCATGACGCTTCGTATCGCGTCGACATATTCAGGGCGTCGTGTAACTACTCCTTCCACCCGCTTAAAGCCGGATCGACGGACCATTTCCCCAAGAAAAGGCCTGTTCGAAACCACCGCTAGGTCATTGTCCTTGACCAAAAAGAAGAGCTCTTTCGGTTTTGTTTGTATCAACCGAAGGGAGCCCTTTGCCGACCTGCGAGTCAATTCGGATAGAGGGTCATACGCGTTGCCCTGGCGCGGTTCGTTTTGAGGTGCAACCATTGAATAGATTTCGATGTCTACTTGCTGAGATATCAAGCTATCAACATCTCGCAGCATGAAGCCATTGACAATGACGGACTGGACGCCTGCCGTCGATACGACCAACTTGCTTGCCGCTGTCTTCAGAGCCTCCTCAAGCAGCTCACCCTGCTCGTACGGCGCCAACGTGCGAACTGAAAGGGCGTCGATACCGTGCTGGGCAACCTTGTGTCTTTCTCGCGCCGCCAGCAAAGCAGCATATGCAGGATTGGTCCTTTGGGGCCGGGTGTCGGATTGTACAGCTGGAGCTATAGAACGCACCTGTCCCCGGGCAATTGCCTCTTCCAATCTGAGGGCGCGAATATCTTCGGCGTGCGGCAAGGCCGCAACTATACTTTTCCCGACGAGGCGATCGAGGCGCTTTCTCCCTTCCGATTCCTCTATTGCCTTGACAAACCCCATTTTCCTTGGGCCGCCGTGTTCGGCGAATGCTCGCTCGTGCTGCTCCGAGAGCTTCCCGTCGAGTGCAAACCCAATCTGTATTTCTTTTCCCTTCTCCGCCATGTAGACCAAGGCAATGGCCTGCCGAAACACATTGCTCCGGCGGACAATCCGCTTCAGGGCGAGAACGTTGCGCCGAAAATCTTCGCCGCCCTGCCGACGGATCACTTTCGTCACATCAGGAATATTAAGTTCGCGGATTGTTGGAGGATCTGCTGGATAAGGTCTAATCTCGACCGCTCCGCCGCTCTTAAGTTCAGATGCTCTTACTACGCTCTCGCCCGCAAGACGGATAGGCAATCTCTGTATCCCATCATAGTCGATTACGAGCATCTCTTCTTGCGGAACTTCCTCACGCTCCATTATGAGCCTTGCGTTGCCGGCATTTGTCAGTTTGAATGACTGGAAGTCGGTCGAGATCTGCCTTGTCACGAATCCTTCTGCGACGAGTGTATCGATGGCGCTTTTGACGATATCGGGCTTCAGCCCGAGCATACCGGCAATTCTCGTCTCCAGCGTTTCACCTAACGACAAGCATCGCATAACAAATTCGCTGATTGTCGGAAGTGTCCGATGTGAAGTGGTAACAGCTTCGATGGTGAGACGGAAAATGGGAAGGCCTACCTCCCCATAGTCGATCAACCGGAAACCCTCTCGAAATTGGTAGGCCCTTGCGACATCTTCCGGGCTCATGAAAGGGTCTCCATCTCACAGGTTTCGTCGTTCCTGTCTATGTAGTCGATCACTTTGCGGAAAGGGTTGATCCCTTCAACGGACCGACAGAACATCTGATCCCCAACGATGACGAGTGCGCTCTTACCGCGGGAAAGAGCGACATTAAGCCGGGGCTTTTCTCGCAGGAAGCCAAGTTGATTATTTGAGTTCGAGCGAACGACCGAATAGATGCAAACATCTGCTTGCCGGCCTTGGAATGCATCGACGCTGTTGCAGGTGACTTCCAAATCGGACCATTCCGCCAGACCCTGAGAGTTCATTTCGCGCAAAGCAGCGACTTGACCGGTATATCCAGCAATCACGGCAACCGAGATCTTCTTCTTCTGCGCCTTGGCTAGAAACTGAAGACGCTGAAGGATTCCCCGAATGGCTGCGACTTCGGACTGGTTACTGTAAGTCTCGCCTTCTTTCCTTTCGCGCCTATTGGGGAGGTTGTGCGTCGAATACCAGGTAACTGGTTTTGGAAAAGCGCTTGCGAGCTTCAAACCGTGGGACGTCTTCGGGCTATCTAGTCCACGATCGTAGAAACACTCGCTAATCAAATCGCCAATAGGCTTGATCATACGGTACTGATTTCGGAGCTTGGCTCGGTTTGCATGTGGCAATCCAAAATCTTCCTGCAGAAGGCGATCGAGCAGGGTCGATTTCACTTCGGAGCTATCGAAATTCGCAAGCAGTTGCTCTCCGAGATCCTCAAAGAAAGGCGGAAGTTGTTTTGGATCGCCGACGACTATCCATTTCTGGCTCCTCGACATCGGAATGAGGATTTCCGTCGGTGTTGCCTTTGAAGCCTCGTCGACGATGCACAGGTCGTAGGCCACGTCCTCCATCCCCTGAACGCTTGCTATACCTACGCAAGTGCCGGCGATGATTTGTGCCGACGACAACATCGCGGCATTGAAGTCGGAAGATCGTCCAACTCGTAGCTGCCAGTCCTCCAAAAGAGAGAGCCGCTCGCGGCACGCATCGACCAATGGCCCCGGAGCAAGAAAATGGATCGCCCAATCGGCCAGCTCCAACTTATCGGTCGAATGGGCCAACGCCCTAGGGTATTCTCCCATTTGTTCGAGCTCACTGCGCAGCGTCGTTTGCTCGCGGCGAATGCGCTGTAGATCCGCTTGAAGAGCACCGATTTCGCTATCCAGCTGCGTTGTTTCCTCCTCTTGCTCTTGACTGGTCTGTGCCGGAGGGGTTCCTGTTTCGCTGTTTCCATCCCGCTCCTTCTTTCGCCGCTCGATTTCCTCGACCGTGTCTTCTTCCCGCTTCAGAAGTTGGATCAGTCGTTCCACTTTGATGCCGATTGCGACAGCGTGCTTGTCTACACCTGCTTCCGCAGCCCACTTCTCCAGGTCTTCTTCTGCTGCCTTCCGGACTTCAGCGATCCAAGCATCGACCCGCCGCGACAGAAGTAGGGCTTTGCTTTGCTCCGAAATTCTGGGCTCGTCGGCCCTACCGATGCGGATCATGTCCAATTCGGGTGCAATGCCTGACACTTTTTCAAGGACGTTGTCCAAGGCTATGTGTGTCTGAGAGGACAAGAGTATCCGGTCGCTTGGATTGCGTTTCAGCCATTGGAGGACGATCTCGGTAATCAGCGTCGTCTTCCCGGTGCCTGGGGGGCCCTCGATAGCGAGGATGTCTTCTACGCCAAGCGCTTGTTCGAGGATCCGCCGCTTTTCGTCGTCCAGAGATTCAGTATCCCCATTAAGGGATAAGTCATTGACCGTTTCCAGTTGGACAGAGGTGATGGGTGTTGCAGTTGACGGATTGAGTATGAGTTGCTTGAGCCTTGGGCTAACCGCTCTGTCGAATAGAACAGCATCGAGTGCTTGGGTCTGGTGGCTGAGAGCCTTCTGGGCTGCAATCGTATTGATGGCGATATCGCCTCGCCTTGGCAGCAGCGCGGCGTCGCCGAAGGTGACAGTCATGGTTATCTGGTTGAATGCGACGCCGGTGATCTTACCGCAGACGCGCCCGTCGGAAAGTTGAACAAGCCTATCCTGACCGATTAGGTCGTCGCCATGAGCAAGTTCCGTTGTAAACACGACCTTGTCGCCAGACCGTTTCATGTCGACATATTTAATGGCGTTGCTTTTTTTCGCTTCGTGATCGGCACGGTCTCGGAGATAGCTTCTCCAGACCCGGAAAATTCGTTGAGTGGCTTTTGCTCGTCTCTCTTGCTCGTATTCTTCGCAGGCTGCCTTTGCTTCTACCAATAGCACCCGTAGCTGGCGCCCGGCGTCCTCCGGGTCCGTCGGACGGCCAAAGGAAAAGCGTAGAGGGCGGTTGAATGCGGCCTCTCTCATCTCAGAGGCGAGGCTTGCACCGATCTCGCTAGCACGTTCGACAAACAGCGCCTCTCCGCTTTTGCCATCGATCATCACCTGGTAGCGCCATGTCGCGCCAACGAGGGTTATCTGCAACTCGTCGCCATCTTTGTCACCCTTCACCCCTACTGCAGCGCACTCGGAAAGATCCTCAAGCACAAATGCTTCGATTGTGCTTTGGCTGTCGGCCGATAGTCGTTTTTCAAACGCGGACCTAACCCTAGGGGCAAGCAGAAGGTATATGTTAATCTCGGCGGCGTGGTGATGATTAGCCTGCGCCCGCTCGAGAAGTTCTTTTAGGACGGAGGCGAGCGGCGGCCTGGCTGATGGGTCGACGTCCAGGCAACGCTCCATGATCGGTCGGATCTCAGCAGGAAGAGGAGCCTCCTGCAATCCAGCCAAAAGCTCTTCTTCTTTGTCAAAAATTCGGCCTGTTACGCAAGAGATCGCCACAGCTGCAAACGCGTAACAGTCTCTCGTGAACTGATAGGGTGGATATTCGGGGGTTGACGGGGTGTAACCGGGCGTATGGTCGAAACGGAAGGTCAGCCCGGACGAAGGAAGCCAGGCACTGTTATTGTCGGTCAACTTCGAAATGCCATAGTCAGCAAGTTTCGGAGTCCTGCTGGCATCAATGAGAATGTTCTTCGGTTTGATGTCGCGGTGGACGACCTGATGCTTTTGCGCGAAGACGACGCCTTCAAGGAGGTCGTACCCAAAACGCTGCCAGAAGGAGTTCCAACTCATTGGACCTTCCTGCTTTATTACGTCCTCCAGGTTGTCCTCAATCCATTCAAGAACCAGATACCAGTTCCTGTCCTCATCTATGTCTGTGGCAATCCACTCAACGATATTTTTGTGCTTGATGTTTTGCAGGAACGTTGCCTCACGCGTGAAACTGGCCATCGCACGCTCGTCGTGGGGACCGAATTTTACCCGCTTAATTGCCACAAGATTTGTTGATACTTGATCGAAGGCCTTTGTGACGGTTGCTTGAGCTCCATATCTGATATCCGCAGTGAGGAAATAACGGCCTCCCAGAATGGAGGCTCCGCCGTTAGCCATTGCATCCTCCCAGCAGGGTTTGATCGTCAACAGATGGACCGTGGTCGAGCGTACCAGCGGTCAAGACCAATGATATCCATCTAAGGGAGCTTCAAGAGCCTCGCTTTTTTCTAGAACGGAATACTTGAGCGTTTCAATTCTTAGGGTCGAATTCCTCACAACTTTGCATCGATGGATGGCGCGACAGTGCTCGACAGACCTGTCGCTATTTCAATTCGATGCTTCGCAATGAGCAGCCCAAGGAATCGAGCTGGTTCTGTCGCAAACTCTAGCTGAGGTCGCAAAGGCGGGTGGAGCGTCAGACGGCGCTCATGCGGCAAGGATTTCGAACTGCCTGGCAATGGAGGGCGTCGGATCGTAGGCAAACGTCGCCTGTCGTTTGCGCATCATACGAACCATCTCGATGCTCGAGAGGATAATCTCGGCAGTTTTCGTTGATTTGAAGCCGAGCATGGGCCGGACGCGGCGCTTGATGCGCCGATGATCTTGTTCGATGCGGTTGTTGAAATACTGGCTCTTGAGGATTTTGATTGGCTTCAGTGCTCGTCTCGATTAATCTCGCAGGCGGTTTTCAAGATCGCAAGATCGGATGGCCTCGATTGGTCTGGCTGCCGTCGGTGACGATACGTTCCGGCCTGCCATGGCGCTGCAAGGCCTTCCGCAAGAAGCGTTTGGCCGCCGGCAGGTCACGGTTTTCGCTGAAGAAGAATGCGACCGTATCGCCAAGGCTGTCGATGGCGCGATAGAAATACATCCATTGGCCGCGGACCTTGATGTAGGTCTCTTCCATGTGCCACTTTCCAGTGACGCTCCTCTTGCGTCGGTTGAACAGGTCCAGCAGCTCATGCGAGTAGCGCTCGGCCATCACCTCTTCTAGATCACGCAGGCTGAGATTCTAGGCAAGATACCAGCGAACGCACAGCAAGATCACGGATCGATCAAAATGGCGGCCTTTGAACATGTCAAACTCCCACGAAAAAGGAGCAAGCGTCATGCAGCAAATGACCTTTCAAAAAAGTTTGCGACAGAACCGAGACTATCCGTGCGCTTTTAAGATAGATAGCAAGCGAATTGGCGCAGTCCCCCATCCGGATGGAGCGGGATTAATAGACATTGTCTGGCGGCATCGGCTATAGCCTTCATTAGATTTATCTCTAAGGCGCCCCAACAGATTGGGCATTGAATTAAAGACGATGCCTATGCGTGCCTTTTCTGCCACGTTGATCATGGTGCTTTTGCCGATGGCGCCGGCCGCGGCCGCCTCTTCGATCACGTGGCCACAAGGATGGGAATTGCGGCAATCGCCGGTGCCAACGTCAAACTCGGGCGAGAAATTCGATGGGTCGAACCGGTTGGCGGTGAAGGTTGACAAGTCGGGACAGATGCTTGCGGTGCTGAACCTCATCGTGCTTGCGATCAAGCAAGGCGATAAGCCCACGCTGGAAAACCAGATGGCATCGCTGGCCAATACCATGCGCGCTGCATATGCTGGGAAGGGAACGACGTCGTCTTGTCAGGAGCCGGAAGACACGACGCTGGACGGCTTTCCGGCTCGGCAGATGCGATGTATGGTGCTGAAGGATAAGGCGGACGTCCTGGAGCAATTGTTGATCGTCACCATCGGACGACACACGGTGCAAGCGTTGAGCCTTACCGCGTCACCGGCCAATTTCAAAACTTATGAGCCGGATTTCATGGCAACCCGCGACAGTTTGCGGATTGATTGAAACTTCCGGGACGAGGGCCGGCGAATGGCACGCCATCCTGAGCATCTGTGAGCATCCCGGAGGGCCGATGGGCTAAATGCCGGCGATGTTATCCCGGCTAGTCTCGGCGGCTAGCCAGTTCAGCAGAGGAGTGATCGCGGGCCGGGGATATGCGCGCTGCATCACCGCAGCCCGGAAGCCATCGGCTACTCTCGTAAAGTCGATGGGCGCGACCAGGCGTCCCAAGGCGATGGCGGCGCGGACCAATATCTCCTCGGACAGTGCCACGCCCTTGCCGGTGGCAGCCGCATCCAGGGCGAAGAAATGATGCACGTGCTCGACGAGCCTGTCGGACTCCACATGCTTTCCCGGGAAATGCTCCCACGCGTCCAACGTATAGACGGCACTTTTCTGGAAGAGACGCGCGGGAGCGAACCAGTGATGCTCATCGCGTTTCATGAGATAGCCGGGAACGCAGACTGGACCATAGAGCGTGTCGCCCGGGCGCGGATAATCCTTGCAGGCGTTGTGACAGCCACCGAACCGCGAGCGTCGTGCTCAGCTCTTCACGAAGGGCTGCGTTTTCGGTCTCAAGCTTTGCGTGCCGACTTCGGCCTGTTCCGCTCGTTTCAGCAGGAACTCGTCGAGCAAGCACTTATGCACGGTCCTCTCATGAGGTGGCTGAAGACGCCGCCACCCAAAATGCCCCACTTACAGGAAAACAAAAGGAAATCTCCTTCCGGCGGCAGGACAGTTGGAATGCCTCGAAACAAGCTTACCAGGCTACCAATAGACCTCTTGGAAGGATACACGCTCGCCTCGGCGGCCGGGATGACTGCCTCCTTATCCTACTTCGCGCTGTGTCTCCTCGAACAGGCCTGCGGCGCGCACTTTGGCGACGCTCTCCAGCCCGTGCCTCGCTTGTTTGATCGATGGACGACGGCTCCAGCCTCCCGCCGCATAATTGGCGAGAGTCATGCAAATGCTGGCGAGCTTGAAATGAAGTACCCCGCTGCGTTGCCCCGCCTCAGCTGTCGCGACCCAGACCGCCGATGGGATGCGCATACATTCCTCAATCCGGTCATAGTCAGCTACCTGGAGAGTTGGTGCTCGCCTTTCCGCCGAAGTGCCGGTGGTCGAGGTGCCGTTGAGCTCCGGTGGGAGCGGATCCGACAGTGTCGGAAGGTGATTGCGGACTTCAGCCCAGCAGTCTTCCTTCTTGAACCATTCGGTCGGATTGTGGCTACCCACACTGGCGCGCAGTGCCTGATCGATCAGCGGTGCCCAGGCGGAGATGAGGGCCTCCATGTCGGCCGATAGCTTTTGTTGGCGCCAGACAATGTCAAAGTCAATGCGGCCGCCTGTACGCTCTCCAAGCGCGGCGATAACATATGCAACGATATTCACGCCATAGGCCGGGAATTTCATCGTTCGGACGAGGCGCTCAGTGGTACGATAAATGATAATGAGTGCAATCAGCCGCCGGAACCAACCGGCGTCCGGAGGCGGAGCTGCTAGCTCCTTGCGGCGCTGCATGAAAGCCTGAAAGTTCTTCTGACCGCCAAAGGCAACACGCCATGGGAAGCCGTCCCACGCGGACAGATAGCGTGCGAGATCGAGCTTGTCGAAACGTCGGGACTTTGGCGTCTGCTCGCGAAAGGCGCGCTGCTCAGTTGTGCGATAAGAAGCTTTTTGCTCAGCGGCAATCCATGATCCTCGCGCGCGCTCGTAGAACCAGCGGCCGCGTCCGTTTTCGAGCCACGCGTTATTCGCCAGCGTCTCCACCTCGCGGTGGAACGGGTCATTGGCCGAAAAGTCAGCCTGCTGCACAGTGTTCTGTCGATTCGCGGCTCGCGAGATCGAGGAGACGATTTGCTCCAGATTCCCCTCGGTGACCCGAATAATCTTGATTGGTACCTCCACCGCGCTGAGTGCGACACTTTCCTTGCGTCGCGCGCGGTGAAGTGACGCGGTGGTCTGTCCCCCGTTGACGATCTGCAGGCCTCGCAAGCCGGTCAGATATACCGCCCCGCCTTCACGCTCGAGCCGGACCTCGTCCGCTGTTGCGACGATGCCGTTATTGAAAGCAAGGAACATTTCCGGCCGCTCGACGAGCGTGCGCCGCAGCTCGGCATTCACCGACTTGCGCCCGGAAAGTCCCAGAAATGCGCGCACATTCAGCTCAAGGAGATGCGTGCCGTACCGATCATAAATACGCGACAGCGTCTCTCCCGGAAGGGCGGCAAGGAACGCCTCGTAGTGTCCCGCTCCGGAAGCAACTGGCAAACAGGCGATCCGATGGCCGGCCAGAGCGACAAGGTCGACATCGATATCGGCTCGGGTCTGGCCTTCTCCGAGAACTCTGTGCAGCCGGACTATATCATAGAGGTCGACCTCCACTGACTTTCCATGGCTGTCGAGGGTCGTCGGCATAGTGCCGCTGGCAATGCCATCGGTCAGTACGACGATCCGGAAGCGATCGATGCGTTCGCCAAGTGCTGCGACACGGCGCGCCAAGTCTCCGGCTTCTGTGTTGGACGGCTCGATGCGATCCGCCAAACCACGAATGCACGCGGCAACATAAGTGCCGGCCCTCTCTGCAGTTTTGAACAGGTCTGAGGTTGGAACCCGGCGCGGCGGCACATCGCCCGAGTAATGGGTGGCAAAGAGCGTCAACTGGCCGGCGTCCTCGTCGATCGCGTATCCACTTATCCGGAACGAGGACCGTCCGACCTTTCCCTCCTGTGGAAGATCGAAGGCAGCCTCGAAGTGACCAACCTCCTCTAGTTCATCGATAACGATACGCGTGAAGAGCGCTTCGGTCGACGGGATGTCTATTGTCGGATCGTCACGCGCATCATCGACCTCGTCCGCCAGTGCTCGGGCAAATTCCGACGTCGCATTCTCACTCATCGGCCGTCCCCCCGAACATGTCCAACACCGTTGCAATATCGACGGCAAAGCCGACCAGGGCACGTACTTCAACCTGATAGGTCGCCTCGGCGATCCCGAGAGGCACATCGCTTCGTAGAAGCCGGGGGAAGCCGTTGCTCACCGTGTAGGCATCTATCCCCGCGCAGGTGACCCGCGGCCCAACTTCGATATCGCCACAGGGTAAAAGTCCGCGACGTAAAAGAGCATTGCGGAAAGCACTCCGCGCCCTCTCGCCGTTTAGCCGCTGTTCGATCCGTGTAGCGATCTCCCCCAGCGTGCTGCCCGCGACCGAGTCCACCAGACGGACGTGCGCAATGTGCAGCGAGGCAAGACCGGAATTGTCCAGCTGATCGAGCGTCGAAATATGTATCTGCCGCGTCGGGCCAAGCGCGGTTTTGATCTCAAGGCCATGACCTGAAAGCACGAAGTCATGCAACCCATCATCGGGGGACTTCCATGCAGCGACTGCTTTAGCATTCACGTCCAGCAGCCGATCGAGAACGAAGAGCTCACCAATCAGCCCAACCATCTCGTTTCTCGAAAGGCCACTCACCTGGTCGCGCAGAAATGCTCGCCATGCAGCGAGCCGGGCAGCGAAAACCGTGACCAATTCGGTTTCGCCTTCATCCTCCCAGCGCAAGACAGAGCGAACGCAGTCGCTGCACATCTCGGCAAAAAGATCACGTCGGGAGGGCTCCTCGAGCGAAAGGACCAGCAGGGGTCCGGCGGGATCCGCAGCCCGGGATAGCCGCAGACCTGCAGTCTCGAAAGAGGCGATGGAATTGCCTGTGCTACCCGGCAACGCGATGAGACAAGGGGCACCATCAGCTTCCCGCAGACCCGCGCGAAGATCGAGCTGCACCGGGCGGGAAAGGCGTCGGCTGCGATACAGTCGGTCACCCGGGGCTACAGCAGCCAGATCGTTCCATTCCCTCAGTAAGGCCGTCGCATCAGGAGTGACGCTCATGGTGCCGCCCGCTGCTGGACGGTATTTTCCAGACGCCATTCGGCCGAGGCTGTCGGCGAGGTTGGGAAACTTACCACTACACCCCAGAGCGGGGTGCCGTCTTCAAGACCAGCGCCTGCGGGGTCGATTGGATAGAGAATGAGCAGACCGCGACGCGGATCCTCACCTCGAACCCTCCTGATCCACGGACCGGCCGGACGGTCAGCGGGCGGCTCGCCCTCCGCAGCCAGCACCTGATTGGTATTTTCCTGGGCGCGGCGATACTGGTCGTCGCTAAGATCGATCGCCTCGTCGAGTGGGCTGAGGATCGACTTGGTGATGAAGCGGGCAGATGTCGAGCGGGCGATCGGTGAGCGACGGACGCTGCGTAGGTCGCGCCCGGCCACCTGAACAGTGGCCCCAACACCAGCGGGTACGAACACGGCCCAGTCGCTCAGTTCGCCCCGGTCAAGTTGCGTGGCGATGTAGGCGGCCATGCGTTTCCCATCGACGTCGCTGCTCTCAGGCGGAAATGCGAGGGCCTCAAGCAGCGCGGCGACGCGGTTGCCACGTACCTTCCGCCAGATGAACCCCGCGGCTGGCGGGCGTCCGCCCGGCCGGGTCGGATCGATCTCCGGCTCTCCCAATTCTTCGAGCATGCCGTTGACTGCTGCTGCGTTCGCAATCGTAGTATCGGTGTCCCGGTATAGCACGGTCTGAATCTTGCCTTCGCCAGCATAAGTAACGGGGCGGAGAACAGCATGTCGCCGTTTGTTCGCCGCCGTCACGTTCATGATACTGTGGTCGGCGATGCTGAGACCGTAGAGTTTGGGTGTGCCCGCGGTTACGCGCATATGTGCGAGCTGCGCCCGCAAGTCTTCGTTGACAGTGGCCAAGTGCCGGAACCATGTCTCCATATCGACGGTAGTGTACAGTCGGCAGAGGTCGGCATAGCCGCGTCGATAACCGAACCAGCGTCCCATCTGCAGTAGACTGTCATACTGACGGGAGACGCGCAGGAAGTAACTTGTCGAAAGGCCTTCAAGGGTCAGCCCACGTGACAGCTTGTCACCACCAATGACAATGACCGAGAGGCTCTGGCCGGCCGCATCCGCGGCATCATAATCGATGCCCGTGCGGCTGCGGCCGTTGGATACCACGACCTGAATGCGATCAGCCTCATCTCCAAGCTGTAGCGCGACCTCGTCCCAGCCGACCCTTCGAAAAGAACGCGCGAAGACAGACGATGCCATCGCCTCAGTGGTCGGTTCAAAGTCTTCGCGCCACAGGCGTTCCAGTTCCGCCATTTCCATCGGATCGGCTGCAGCGATAGAATTGCGGATCGAACGAAGCGCTCCTTCGACCTGAGCATGAACCGGGTCATGAACATCCTGAAAACGTGAAACGTGCACCAGCATAGTTTTGTGAGCATTGGCCTGGCCGCGCGCCGCGCGTGCCGCGCAGCAGATGACGAAGCTGCGAATTGCTTCCGCCAGACTCGGCGGGACGCGCGCCTCGCCCCGGTATATCGGCCGCCACGTCTTATCGTGTGGGTCAGGAATCCAGTTCTCAGCGACTTGGTCGAGGTGACGAATGACCGGCAGTCCCACCGCGTCAGCGTCGTCATCGCGACCGAACACTGCGAGGGGTCCGAAATAATCGTCCGGAGCGGATAGCGACACTATGAAGGAGGAAGGAAACAGGTCGGCGCCATATTCCTCAGCCGCACGCTCGTCATGAATCATGATGTTCGCGAAGGGAGTCGCAGTGTAGCCTACATAGACGCTGCGCCTGAATCCACCCAGCAGTCTGCGGATCTCGCCGTTGATGCGCTTGGGATCATAATCCTCATCGAAGCTGCCGTCAGGTAGAAAACCCTGATCACCCGTGTCAGGTGATGCCTGATCAGCCTCATCATCGATCACCAGCAGTGGCGCGTTGCGCGATTCCTCGGGCAGTCGCGCGATCCATCGATTGAGGTTTTTCAGCACCGCGCCGTTCTTCTTGACGACGAAAACAAACGGTCGATTGGCCGGGGCAAAGTTAGAATTTTGTGCAACAGTTCGGCTGAAGTCGCCATTCAATTGGGAGGTAGTCAGACTATCGACCAACTGTACCGGGCCCGGCAACAATCCGACACCGACCGGCCGACGGCCTCCACTTCCGGCAACGCCGGCGGTATCGAACCCGAGGAAGTCCTGATCGAGACGCAGCTGGGTCTGGCGACGCAGGATATTGTGCATTCCCGCCAGGACGATGATTACGCGATAGCCGGCATCAGCGGCCCGGTTGATCACGCCCGCATAGTGAGCGGTCTTGCCCGACTGAACATTGCCGACTACGAGGCCGCGCCAATTCCACGGCCCCTCCCGAGTTGGATCATCTATCAGTTCAAGCACATCAGCCGTGCTTTCCTCAAGGGACTCGAGCGCGCGGGGTGCCCATCCGCTCTCATTCAGCTTCTGCAGATAACGCGAGAAAAAAGCGCCTGGTCGACGACGCTCGCCGAGATACCATGGTGGCGGCTGCGTTTCACCAAGCAATCGGATCGACGGTCCCTGCGCCACCACGAAAAGGGCCTCAAGGTCTCGCGTTGCTGCCCGAATCTCGTCCTCTGTGAAACTGTGCCCGGTGGTCAGCCCGACGAGCGGGGCCGAAGCGCGCACCACGGCCATGATCTCATCCGTATCCAAAGTGCGGTCGCCGGCTCGTGGACCAAGTGCAACGCGGGCAGTATTCGCAAGCTGTGCGACCGGATCCATCGCTCAATTCTCCCCCAATTTTCGGATGACCGCGGCGCGTAGCGCGGGCTGCGTGATCCCAAGGGAGCGCAGCACCGAGTCGAGTCGGTCTCCGGTATCCGCCATGTTATCCATGCTGCGTACCAGGGTTGCAAGAGGTGCCGCGATTTCAGCAATGTCGGTGACTGTCGGTTGCGCAATCTCTGCGCCACCCTGCTCGGCCACGTCCAGCCAAATACGTTCGACCGGAACGGTAAGCTCAAGGGCAGAGAGTAGTCCTTCGAGCAGCCTCGATTCAGAGCCGAGCGCCTGTACAACAGCAGAAACCGCAGGATGGTCTCGTCGTACTCGATACCGTGGCACAGCTTTGGCACTGCGCGCTTCCCATGGCCATGCTTCCCCGTCAGCGCTGCTCCGGCGGCCTTTGCCACCAGCCCCGGCACCGCGCCAAGCGAAGACCTCGCGAGCGCGACGCCGGCAGTCTGTACCAAGACCCGCTAAGCGCCCCCGAGCCCACGCCGGTGGTCGAGCAACAGATTTTCGGATATCGATGCGCCAAGCCTCATCCATTGAGGGGGGCAGATCTAGTGCGATGCGGGCGAGGCGGCTCGATTCCTCCCGAGTCCAGGCCCGAGCGCCCCCGAGCCCAAGCCAGCCGCCGGCGGAGACGAGACGATCGCCACGGTAAACGTAAAATCCTTGTCGTTCGACCCAGCCGCCCGGCCCCCCGGCGTCTTCCCATTCACGCTCGCTGGTGAATCGGTCTCGGTGAGGGAGAATATAGGGCCGTGCTGTAATAGTGCCGTCAGGACCGCGAATGATATCACGCGGCAATGCCATGGTTGCATCATGCCATCTGCAAAAAGGATCCCAGGCGGCGAGTGGGCGGCCGTTGACACTGATAGCCAGCCGCCGCGCCTCGGCGCTCAAAAAACGGTGAAATGTCATCGCGAGATGCGCGCATATGTTAGAGATCCGCTCATTAAAGGTATCGCGATCAAGGCCCCAGAGGCCACCGAGTCGGTCCATTCGGCTCCAGCTCACCAACGTGCCACTGCCTGATGACCGGAACTCAGTCGCCAACTCACCCGACGGCGATGCATCGGGTGCCGTGGCGGACCATCCTTGGCTAACACGATCGACATCCCAGGTCAGCCGCGCGACCAGGCCTTCGCAGCGCGACGCCACGGTCAGTTCGCGACACTGCGAAAGTGAGGCGGTCTTCAATCCGAGTCCGAATCGGCCGAGGTCACTATTTTTCCGTTCAATGTCCGGTCCGGCACCACCAAAGCGCATTGCCTCAATGAGCTGGTCGAAACTCATTCCGGCACCATCGTCGAGAATTTCAACGAGCGGATTACCATCGCGCCAATCAAGGTGAATGCGGACCTGTCGCGCACCAGCGGCGAGCGAATTGTCGACCAGATCAGCGAGCGCTGTCTCGGGCGAATAGCCAAGACCTCGCAGGGATCTGAGCAGTGCGTGGGGTGATGGCGTGATCTCGACAGTGCGCAACAGACAGCCTCCGGTGGCAGACAGTGGAACGCATTTGCGCCGACTCGCAACAGGTCGGAAATGCGGAGATTACGCAATAAGAACGCGATTTTCGCCCTTCTTCCAGCCAGCTTGGTGAGTTATCAGATCCTGTACAACCGCGTCCTTCGTGATGAAAAGTGGTGCATAGTGGTGCGCTCTGGTGTAGCATGGAGTCGGGGAGTATCACAATGTTGGCAACAGGTAAGACCGTCCGCACTACAGTATTATTGCCAGAAGGCGTGTATCGCCAAGTGCAGGCGTTGGCCGTTACTAATGATGTATCAGCTGCCTGGGTGATTCGGCAGGCAGTTCTACATTATCTTGCCACGAAAGCCGGCCAAGCCGAGCTGCCGTTGGGAAGTGATCGGTCATGAGCATTGATCCGAAAGTTATCCGCCAGAAAATCCAGCGGCTAATCGCTGGCGCGCGCCCTCGTGTGCTGGATCTCTTCTCAGGCTGTGGTGGACTCTCGCTTGGCTTTCAGTCGGCGGGTTTCGAGATCGTTGCAGCGGTCGAGAATGATCCCGACGCGGCCCGCTCGCACGGCCTCAACTTCCATCATGGCGAAGATCGCCATAGTATCCCGCGCGACATCACTGCAACGTCGCCAGCTGCACTTGCCACGGCGCTCGATCTCGGTCCCCCAGCAAGCGCGTTCGATGTGATCGTGGGCGGCCCTCCCTGCCAGGCCTTTGCGCGTGTCGGGCGCTCAAAACTGCGCGAGATCGCCGAACATCCAGAGGCCTTTCGACATGATTCTCGCGCCCGGCTTTATATTGAGTATCTGGCCTACGTAGAAGCTTGCGCACCACTCGCCGTGGTGATCGAAAACGTGCCAGACATGCTTAATCATGGTGGACACAACCTCGCTGCAGAGATCAGTGAGGTCCTAGCGAGCAAGGATTATGTCGTTCGTTATACGCTGCTCAACGCGGCTTTCTACGGCGTGCCACAGATGCGTGAGCGGATGATCCTCATCGCAATCCGCAAGGAACTTGCGGACGATATCGAATTTCCCGCACCGACACACTGGATCGACTTGCCTTCCGGCTATCAGGGTTCGCGCGCTGTGGCGCTCAAACTGGCGACTGGAAGAGATCTGCTCACGGAAGCGAACGGCGGCAGCGCATACAAGGCCGCTCCGGAAGCTGCTGAAACCCTGGCCCCCGCGGTCACCACCCAACAGGCCATAGGGGATCTTCCGGAGATAATGGCGCGAGAACTACTTGCCGAAGGGACGCTACGGCGTGGCACGCGTCGTCTCGACGCCATGCTCCCTTATGATGGGAACAATCAGCAGAACGACTATGTCAAGGAGATGCGAACCTGGTCCGGGTTCGAGGGTAGCTCGCATGTGCGTGACCATGTGATCCGATATCTCCCGCGTGACTATCGTATTTTCGCCGGCCTGAAGCCGGGCGATCAGTATCCGGAGGCCCATCGTTATGCGCTGAGCCTGTTCGAAGCGGAGCTCGAACGACTTCATGCCCAGGGCAACCGTCCGGAATATGGCAGTTCCGAATGGGACGCGTTAAAGGCAGCTTTCGTGCCTCCGTACGATGCCGGGAAGTTTCCGAACAAGTGGCGCAAAATGGAAGCAATCACGCCTGCCCGCACCCTCCTCGCGCATCTCGGCAAGGATGGCTACAGTCATATTCACTACGATAGCCGGCAGGCGCGGCCGATCTCGGTCCGTGAGGCAGCGCGCCTGCAGTCGTTTCCGGATGGCTTCCGCTTTGCCGGAACGATGAATCCGGCATTCCGTCAGATTGGCAACGCGGTTCCTCCGCTGCTCGCGCGCGCGATCGCTCAGACACTGCGCAGTCAGCTTGCCAGAGGAGTTGCAACAGAGGAGCTGCCGTGCGCGGCGGGTGCAGGTCGCTGATGAGCCGACGCGATGAGATTATCGTTGTCAGGTCACTTGCAGAATCGGACCTGGGTCTTTTCTCGGCGCACCGCCTGAGCGCCACCAGCAAGCAGCGCGCGATCGCACTGACGACACCTGTTGCGCGAATGCTCCTGAGCGCGCAGCTATTCGAAAAAGGCGGCGCGGACATAGATTTGATCTGTGTCTATGGCGGTTACGGCAACCGGGAACTGAGGAACATAGGTAAAGTCGGCAAGAATTGGCGGCTGGGCGGCCGCAAGATCACAGCCAACGCCTGCGCCTTTCTCGACAGCAAGGACTTCGTGCTGCTGCGGTCTGTCGCGGGAAATGACGGCGCTCAGCCAATCCTGATGACATTCATAGGCCGTCAACGGGAGCGTCTTCTCCACGCAGGGATCGTTGCGAGCCTTGCCAACGAATTCCGGGACAGCGTGGCTATGGTGTCAGCAGGGTCGGATGCCTTCAACGCGCTCTCAGCTGTCTTCCCTGCCGTGCCTGCCGATCTTGCGATCGGTGCGCCTCTGGTTGAGGACAATGCCGTGGGCCTCGAGCAGGCGGCCGTGAGCGATGGCGGATAGACTTACCCCGGAGCAGCGCCGGCTCAATATGAGCCGCATCCGCGCTAAGAATACAGCGCCAGAATGGACAGTACGCCGGCTTCTGCACAATCGAGGCTTCCGATACCAGCTTCATCGAAGGGATCTGCCGGGCAAGCCGGATTTAGTTTTCCCACGGTTTCGCACGGCGGTCTTCGTGCATGGCTGTTTCTGGCACGGTCATGCCTGCTCGCTGTTTCGTATGCCGGCAACTCGCACGGAGTTTTGGTCAGCTAAGATCGCGGTCAACCGTGAGCGCGATGCCGCTGCGATGGCCTCTCTCCAAGATCTCGGCTGGCGCAGCCTGTGGATTTGGGAATGCGCGCTCAAGGGCCGCGGTCGCCTGCCGGAAAGCCAGCTCGTGGAGCAGGTTACCGACTTCTTGAACAGTGGCGCCATATTCGACGAGATTGGGGAGACCCGTATGTCACCCAAAGCGGAGGAGATTTTATGAACGAACGCCTGCCAGCTCTGTCGGCAGATTCATCTGATGATCTTGCTAGCCTGGCCGACATTGCGCTGCTTCGATTGCGCGGTAGGGTCGCCGCCGAACTTAAGCGGCGTGGGCTTGCGTCGAATGTCGGTCAGGTAGCGGAAAGCCTTGCTATCGCTCTGTACAATGGCACTCCCGGTCGTCCTAATCTGCAGCCTGCGCCGACAGGAACGCAGAATGTCGACGCACTCTCGCGGCGCGGGGATCGGTATTCGATTAAGGGTGTACTTGATGCGCGCAAGACCGGGACCGTCTATCCGGATCGCGATGACCGGGAGAAGCAGCTGTTCGAATATTTGCTTGTTGTGCGCATTGATCCCGATTGGCAACTGCTGGCAGTCTACGAGTTCGATTGGAAAACGTTCTGCGAGGTTCGCAGCTGGGACAGACGGATGAATGCCTGGTATGTGGGGCTTGCAGCAAAGACCCTTGCCCGAGCGACGCTGTTCACGCCCCAGCCGGGCTAGGGCCCTGCCATCAGCCTCCGATATCGACCGTCGACGGTCGTGTGGCCTTTGAGAAGCATGTGCGGCAGGAGTTCAATCCGTGCTGTGAATGTCGCGAAAGCTTGTGATTGCTGCGACGAGATTGGCATGAACCCAGGCGGCCTTCTCGTCACGAGTGAAAAGTCCGTCGAAGTACGTGGCATACACAGCGAAACCGAGATCGATGAGGTCATTGCTCATTCGATCCATGCGCATCACCGCTTGACTGCCTCCCCGGATCCACCAGAGCAGATTGATCACTATGCCCAGCGCATACCGAAAGAGATAGGCACGGCATACGACGGTTTCGTCGAGACCCTCCCATCTGATTTCGTAATGGTCTGCCAAAGTTTCCCAAATCTGCAGCGCCGCGCCGAAGATGGTGAAGAGCATCTTTTCCGTGTACTTGCCCGCCGTCCTGATAATCCGAATCTCCTGGCGATTGAACATCTGCTCCTGCATCTCAGGAAAAGACAGGGCGACGTCCGTCGCGCCTTCTATCAACGAAGGCTGCAGGGTTCGTGCCCAGTCCCATAACCAGTTCAGGTGAGCCGCCGCCAGATCGTTCATTGGTTCGTCAGATCTAACGAGGCGAACAAGTTCGCCGATCTCGCCTTCTGGTCCGTCGAAGACCAGTCTGTTCAGATCCTCAGCGACCGCCGGATCCACGCGCGATATATGGCCCCCCGATCGAAGGAGGATCACCTGCTCAGGATGATCACCGACGACGGAAAGCCCCAGTCTCAACCCTTCCAAGGATTGCTGCTTGTAGAGTTCGTACCATGCGAAATCCGGAAGTATCGCCAGATTGCGGCTGTCTTGTTTCAAGTAACGGCGGAGTTCGTCCGACTGCAGCATATTGCTGTCGATCACGTACGCTTTCATATCCATCCTCGTTGAGTTGGGGCAAATGTGCCGGGTCACGAGTGCTGGAATCTAGCGCTCCCAGCGTGTCTCGGTCGCGAGATACTCCCATATGACAGTCTTCACCGTCACAGCGTCGGACCAGTCTATCGAATAGCGGTAGCGACCGGGCTCGACTGTAATCCAGCCGCCGATCATCGCTTCGTCGTCGAGCAGCTGGACGGTCATGCGACTTCCGACTTCTGGCCAGACAGAAAGCTCCGCGCCCGTACCGGCAGTCTCGAAGGCGTCGCGCTGCTCTCGACTCAACTGCTCCAGCGGTATGAATGCAACGTGATCAGGCGCTTCGAGAAGCGGCTCGCCGATCTCGTGATACGCATGGCCCCGAGCGTTCTTCACAATGACACGCCGTACCTTGTCGGTGTCGGGAAAGAGAGTGAACGGCTGCAGGCTTTCGAACAAAAGAAGCTGTCCATCCGGCCGTCTCTTAAGAGATCGGACTACGTGCCGGTTACTCCGCAGAATGGTCGCCGCTTCGGGATGCTTCATCGGATCAGGATAAAGGCTTCCAGCCATAACCGCGTGAAGCACGCAGAGAAGGTAATTCTCGTCTGGCGAGAAGCTGGAATTGCAGCGCCGACAGACGATAACCTGAGGGAGGTAGTCCATTTCATCCCCCGCGCCGCTGTCATAGTCGGCTCCACGTTCTCGAAGTATCTTCGTCAGCAGCGATTTCGTCGGAACATGGTCGCGATTGCTTTCGATATCGGCAATCGTCGCGCCACAGTGGATGCACCAGGCCTTCAGTCGATCGTCAGTGAAATCTTCAATTTCTCGCACCGGCCGAATCCTTCGCTCTGACGTGTGGTGGATGAGGGCAGGGCGGTGCCCATACCCTATATCTGCGCGAGGCCAAGCCAGTTGCTCCAGGTAGTGCTGACTTTATGCAGAACGGCGCGCAACGATCGGCTGCCGGCCGCGGTCGCCACAATAATCTGCGGCGCGCCGTTAGCGCTGCCTTCGGCAAACAGTGATGCTGCCTCGTGGGTCCACTCGATGACGCGTCCATTCCTTGCGACATGGCGGATATGATTGGCGTTGAGTTCACCATGTTTGATTGCGTCGGCCACCTCTCCGAGAATTTTAACGTCGTCGGGGCGGGGAGATTGATCAGGTGCGAGCGTTCTGGCCGCCAATTCCTTATAAATGGCAAGCTTGCCCAAGCCGTGTAGCGCCGGATGTTGGCGATTAGCCGCAACCTCGGCAAAGTGGTGCAGGAAAATGGTTGCGACCATGCTCCGCCGCAGCGCCTCATAGGCCGCGTTCCGCGCCGCGCCAGCATCATGTCCTGTTTCAAGGGCGGCGGCGAGATCCTCTGCGCCCAAGAATTCCCGGACGGAAGCCAGAATGATGCGTTCCCAATGGTTTACCAATATCAAGCTGCCCACGCCCACCCCCTTCATTGCAATCTTTACACATACCATCTAGCGCATGACTACAGCGAACGGGTCAGCCGCGGGCCGACTCCTTTCGCTTTCACGCGTGCGGTTTCCAACCGGAGGGCTCCTCTCATTTGGGTTCGGGACAACGTCGAATATTGGCCGAGTATGACAGGGCGTATGTCACCGTCTCGATTGATGATGGAACCAGTTCAGTCTGAAAGTTAGTGCACGCCAAAGCAGCGCAGCCGGTTGCTCTTTGGAGCCTCCTAGTTCGGCGTATGTCGGGTCATCAATATCAACGTCCAACTCTACAGCGAAGGGCTGAAAAACTCGTGTCAGAAAAATCGAGCATGTGACCGCCCTCGAGCAAATTCCACGTTCATGGATACCGGTGGTGCCACCGATCACGTTTTTGCGCAGTTTGTCGTGATGGGCAAGCACTTTGAAACTCGCCTTCGCAACGTCGAGGAATGGAAATTCCACACCTTCGAGAAGGCCGATACCGAACAACAGATGCCAGAGGGATTCAGGTCTTGAGGCTTCCCGCCAAACTTCCCCAAGCGGCATGATGTTCATCGTCCGTTCGGCCTTAGCGCGTCAACGGGAGCAAATCGTGTTCCGACCCCGTTGTACTAAGATCACGTCGGCGGCATCGCTTCCTAGGCCGGCTGGCAATTTCCATCAATGACAAAGTATAGATATAAGCACCTTGGCGTGAGCTCTCGGATCCGCGATACGCCGCAATTTCAAAAAGCTAAAATTAGTAATCTAGAGAGAGATTTTGCGCTTAAGTTCCAATTGGTGCGATATGGAATAGTTGCAGTACTAGGATTGACAAATGTTAATATTCGAGTACGTTAAAAAACGGAGACAACTTTCTTATGCAATTTGGGGTAATTCCATGGTTGATGAATTCTTCATCTCGCCAGTTGCATTCCGTGTGTCAAATTTTGGCATCTATTGGTATGGAGTCTCATATTTAGTTTCATTTGTAATAATATTTACTTTACAATATTATTCCTTCGACCGCTTTATGCTTAGAAATATCTCGAATATATCGCGTATATACAAAAGCTTTACAACTTCAACCATAGTTATAATTTCGACCTTTATCGGCGGCAGGTTCTTTGCATTTGCTCATGAGGGCGTATGGTCCGCTGCAACCTCGTTCCTCGAGCGCACAGGGGGGATATCGTCGATAGGCTCGGTAATTGCAGTTGGTACGGCAATGCTGCTTTACTGCCGTCTGAACAAGTTAAATTACTTTACTGAACTTGATAAGATAGCAATAGCCGCACCATTTTGCATCTTCTTCATTCGCGTTGCCAATTTTGTAAACAGCGATTTTCCGGGTACAACGACGGCGTTTTGGTTGGGCGTCCAGGATGCTCATGGCATTCTGAGACATCCAGTCTCTCTATACGAAGCTATCGCCGAAGGCCTACTCCTTGGGTTATTACTGGTCGGTATATCGCGCCGTACCGCACCTACAGCGTCGCCTGGTTTCGTTGCCAAGCTTTTTTTGGCCGGCTACTCTTCAAGCCATTTTTCGTTAAATTTTCTCAGGGAGAGCGGGCCGCCTGGGCACCTAAATACCGTATGGCTGGTTATGGCAGTTTTGGCCGTCGCATCCATTCCATGGCGCCCCTCTCAGCGAGTCGGAAGAAATGCGTTTCAAAATCATCGTGCTGCTCCCAGCGCAAAGCTATGCTCATTTGCCGCTCAGACTTTATTGATCGGTTGGGTAACAGCATTCGCCGTTGGCTGCGGGGACGCTCCCGCTCCTCATCAAGGCGAAATTAACCCCATTTCGATCACAAAAACTAATCCAAGTGCTGAACCTCGGTGCCCATGCGAAAACTCGATAGGTGCCTATTTATCAAATGGATCGGACAGTCAATACAGCGTTACCTTTTCGGTAAATACGAGGGATACGCTTAGCGGGAAAATCCTCGATCCGCAGACGGGAACGATCCCAGTTCCTGCTAAAAGCGGTACGACGCCCGGAACCGCATTCATGGGATGCACGGTATTTGCACCCGCAACAAGTTGCCGGTTCCAATCCGAATATCAAATTGCTGGCTATAGCAAAATTCGGGTAAATACCACCAGTTCGGCTTCAATCTATGGGGCAGTTACATCGCCGTCCTTGGCTTCTTGTGTAAGTTGGTGCACCGACTCGAACAATCCAAATAGCAATTCCTGCCTGCCATTGGGCGTACGCTATTATGTAGGAGTGGCGCCGCTCAAAAAGCTACTCGACGGTTCGACAACTCAAGGCGGCGTAGTAAAGAAGGCGGATATCCTACACACTTATGGAATCGGCGAAGAAAAAGATAACTGCGGTCGCGGAGATGTCTATTCGAAGGGCGACCTTATAACGAACGAAGGCAAAACGGCCGATTGCTCAATCAAAAGCGCCGAGCTTCCGCAGAACATCTACGACAAGTTCGGTATCGCCAGGAACGAGGATGATCCGCTGCAGATGGTAACCGGCCTCCCGAAAACGGTGGAGGCACGGAGGAAGCCAGATATTAGTTTCTTAGGCACCTCGGAAGCCGTTGTCTTCGAGAATATGGAGAAAGCGCCCCAGATCAGCTTCAATAGTGCTGGTGGAGAGAAGCTCACCAAAGAGTATGGGGGTACCGTGTCGTCAAGCGCAAGCGTAGTTGTTCCGGGAATAGGAAAGCAGACCATTATTGCCACTAGCAATGGCTGTATCGCGGTCGATCAACCATGACTACAAAGCTTCTTTCCATCTTCCCGCTTTTGACGATTCCATTTTGGCCGAACCACGTCCTCGCGAATGAGGATAAAGTTAACTGCCATTCGCAGCCTTCTATTTACGCGGATATGCCTTTCGTCAATCCTGCTGCAATCGTTTCGTTCCAGAATTACATTGCCCGTCTCTCGCTCCAATACGGACAGCCTATGGAGATCCCTCCCGATTTCCTCAATGTGGCTCCGACGATAAAAAAATGGGGGTACAGATTGCGGGAGGATAAATCGGGCATCTGCATCGTCGATTTCGTGCAAGTTTTTGATGTTACGGCCGTTATGATCAGACTGCGCGACGAAATAAACCGATTTAAGCAGGACGGTTGCTCTTATTTTTCGGCAAGCGGGGCTTCTTTAGCCTGGCATGGCAAGTTGATTACCTTTTCCGCAGCGCTCGATGGAAAACAACGAGCATGCGGCGATTGGCCGTGGGGCGGCGGATGGACAACTGATATTGGCGATATATCAGGTAACGTTTCAGGTACATTCAGCTTCCGAACTGAGCGAACAGCCGAGCCGGGACGATATAACGGGAGACTTCTCGCGAACGATCCAACTGTACAATGGAATGTGGATCTCCAGAGCATTTTTGGAATCGATACAGGAACATTGGTGGGCAAGTTATTGGTCGGTGTTGCGCGATTAATCAACTCGCCGATCATGATTGCTGTCAATCCGACCGCTGCACCATTTTGGGCGTCCCTCAACCAATTCGACGATAGATACCGTTTTTCCGGCAATAGCATCATTGCAGCGAATTACCTCTTGCAAGACGATGGCAAGGTTTCATCAAAAAAATACACCGACTTTATGCAAGTGGTTCGGAAGTTTGCTTGGTCGATTCAACCATCCTTTTTTCTGAACGATGACCTGACGAATTTCGATGATGATGGTAGCTCTAGCTTGGATGTCGTTTTCTCAGCTCAGCTCAAGCCGAGCTGGTCGCCCGATACAATATGGGCAGATGCCAACACCGAAATAAAGCTCATCAATTCGTTCTCTGAGCAGCGCCAAATGCACACCGTTGCCAAAGGCGAAACGCTTTGGAAAATTGCGACGGCTGCATATGGGAACGGATTCTATTACAATCTGTTGGACGTGGATCAAAAGAACAAAATCGAACCTGGACAGACAATATCGCTGCCACCATTGAATCAAATGGCCCCCGTCCCAGACAAGTATATCGTTTCACCGGGCGACACAGCTACACAACTGTGCAGCGCCTGGCTTCCCGGCCAAGCTTTAAAATGCATTGAAGAGTTTAAACAAGCTAATCCCGGAATCGAGTTAAATCGTCTCTACGTCCTCCAGCGTCTCAATTATCCCCCGTCAGCAGCCGCGCGCTTTACACTTCAATAGGAAGGGTCAGAACTATATCCAATAAGGAGCGCGATGCAGCTCATCAGACCACGTTGCAGACCACAGGGTGGGATTTACTGGTGATATGGGACTGCGAGAGAAAAAACCAAACCGAGTTTAAAGAGCGGCTTGCCACGTTCCTCGCATAGTCTTCACTGATCCCAGGTCCCATAAAGGGGCCACTGTAGGCTAGTAGTTTCGAAGATCCCCAGTTTCTATAAACTTAATACTTTTCTCTGAAGATCAACCTAAGGCAGATGCTTATTACGCTTGCCGATAAGCATCAAGCCGTCGAAGAATACGTTCATGTGCAGCCTCGCTGAGTAAATCCCGCTCCTTCAGCCAATCATCATTGTAGATCGTATCAAGGTATTTCTCATCTGCATCGCAGACGATGAAGACGATGGTACTTCCTTGCTTTACAAGCGGCAAACGCTGCAAAGCAATATGGATTGCCTTGCGAGAGACGCCTGGCGATCCATTTCACCACCCAGACACGGTGAGACGATTCCCGTTACCCCTAATGAACAGGTGCAATCACGGGAGGGGCCGCTTGCGTCGCGCCAGTGCGATCACCACGACGCCGACAATGACGACCACAGCTCCCCGATAAATCCAGGGCGACTGGTCGATCATGAAGCTCTCGGCCGGATATGGAAAATACCCGCTGCCCTGCCCCATCCAGACGAGACCGATCACAACAAGCAGTCCTCCTAAAACATATGCAAGCTTCACCATAACGATCTCCTTGTTCCGGGTTGGCGATCAGAAAAAGTAGCGACAATTTCAATGAATGCGACGCTTGGAGATTCCACCTGCAGCAGCAGACCCCCTCCTCGCCTAAAAGGGTCGGGACAGTCGAAGCCAAATGGCCTGGTGCCTTACCCGGGACACGAACCTGCTAGTAAACTACATCCCCAATCCCAGTCCTTTGTTCAGGGTCCGCTTCAACTCGTATTGACGCGATAGCTCTGCCCTGTGCGCTCGATCGGTTATACGAGCGATGGTCTCGATACGATCGAGCTTATCGGCAACCTCTGGCCCAAGCCGCAAGTTCTCCTTCTTCAACCTGCGTGGATCGGAACTGCCGAACCGCCGCTCAAGCGCCTGGACGATCGTCTTCGCCTCATCGAGGGCCTGTCGTCCTTCCGGCGTAGCCGACAACTGTTCGAGGAATTTCGGCTTTTCTGACTGAGGCAAGTCATCGAGCTGCTTCAGGAGGGCTTCGCTGCGTGAGGTTAGCCCTTGCACCACGATGACATCGCGTTTTTCGCGGTTCCATGTTTCCGATTGGCGCTCCGCCTCTAGGCGGCGTTCCCAAACCTGACCTGCCGATGCGACATGGTGGCTGAGCCCCTTCGCAAAATGGCGTGCGGCTTTGCGCTCCTTGTTGTCACCGAGAAGCCCGGACTTGCCGCGCAGTTCCCCGAACTGCTCGGGCCGCTCGGCAACCGCTTTCGCCAGCACGTGCCCATCTACGCCTTTATCGACGATGGCCAGGCTAAGCCGCGCGGCAACACCATCCGGATCAATATAGACATTCCCACCAACCGAGCGCACCGCGTCCATGGCACGCTCGAAGTCAGGCCGCGCTTTCTCACGGGCCACGTCCTCGATACCGCGGGAATGGGTCGTCAGTGCCGGCACAAGCGGTTCGACCTTCTCGACTGGCTTGCCGACCCGCTCATGATCCCGACCGGATGAGGGGCTGACGACTATCTCGCTGCGGACGCCAAGCTCTTCGGCCAGACCGCGCCTTTCGGCGAAAGCACCAAAATAATCCAGCGTCGTTTCCTTCGCGCCAGATCGGCTCAGGCTGGCGCTGAGCACCTTCATATCCTTGAGCTCGTCGCGCCCGGCATAAAGCTTCACGCTGTCGCGATGGCGTGTCATCGCCACATAGGTCAGATGCCGATCCATGGAGGCGGATGCCATGACAAAAGCCCGGTCGATGGTCGCGCCCTGTGACTTATGAATCGTCGTCGCATAGCCATGGTCAAAGGCTTGGTAACGATTGACTGGTATCGAGATGACACGGGCACCGTTCCGCCCGTCGCCTGAGCCGTCGAGACGTATGTGTAGTGCGTCCGCCTCGACGGCTTGCACCGTTCCCAGCATACCATTCTTGGCACCAAGATCGCGATTGTTCTCCAACAGAACGATACGATCGCCGGATGCAAAGGCGCGCTTGCCGTCATTGGTCCGATAGACCACTTCGCGGCCTAGCGTATCGGCGTCCCGGTCATTCTTGGCAGCCCCCTCACCTGCATTAGACGCCAACAGCCCGCGCTCCTGTAGCGCGGCACGAATATCGGCGTTAACAGCCCGAACGTCGGCGCGGCGATGCGCCAGCGCGATGCGAGAGCCGGACGGACGCTGTTCCAGATCGGTCAGGTAGTCGCGCACCAACGCGGTCCGTGTTTCGTCCCTGTCAGTACCGAACTGAACCCCGCCCCGATCGCCATAGGCCGCCAGTCCCTCGCTGGTGCGATGGGTGGCGAAGGCAATAGACGCATGGCGCTGCCAATCCTCCTTCTGCCGGCGGATTTCCGAGAGTTCGACCGCACCGACCCGCTCGGCGATCGCCCGGAACGGTGAACCGGCGCCGATCGCCTGCAGCTGTTCGTGATCGCCGACCAGCACCAGCTTTGCTCCCCTCGCCTCCGCTTCCGCGACGAAGCGTGACAGCTGTCGACTGCCAACCATGCCGGCTTCATCGATGACCAGGATGTCGCCCTTTCCGAGCTCCCCGTTCCCCGCCTGCCAGCCATATTCCCACGAGGCCAATGTGCGCGAGGCAATGCCGGAGGACTCTTCCAATCCCTCCGCCGCCTTGCCGGCGAGTGCGGCCCCATGAACGCGGTAGCCCTGGCGATCCCAGGCATCGCGCGCGGCCGCCAGCATCGTCGATTTCCCCGCTCCCGCAAACCCGATCACAACAGCGATCTGCTGCGCTCCGGTGACATGCTGAACGGCCAGGCGCTGCTCCTCGCTCAAGCCCGAGCGCTCGATCGCACGCTCGCGATCGACAAGCAGCATCGCGCCGCGTTCAACTTTTCCGGAGAGGGAGGACGCGGTCCTTGCCCGGATGGCGCTGTCCTGTATGTCTATTGCCTGATCGACATGATGTCGATCAACGCCATGGCCGAGAGCGGCCCCCATCTTCGATACCCTCTCGGCCATGGCACCTTCGATTTCGATCATCTCCCGCGTCGAGTAGCGCGCCAGCTCCCCGTCCCGCTCGGGCTGCAGTTCGACCAATGCCGGCGACGCCATCACCGCCGCGAACGCATTGCGGAATGCCTGCGCATCGTCATCGATATAGCGATGCAAAGCGCGGGCGACGTCGTGGCGATCGAACACGCTCTTCTCGCCGGTGATGATCGTGAGCACCTGCTCTGGCTTCTCTCGGATCAGTGCGGCGTTTCGCTGTGCTGCGCGCTCTTCCAAACGCCTGCGCGACACGTCCATGCCGCGCTGATCCATCTGCGAGGCATGCACACCCATATGCTCGGTCGGCTCGATCTCCAGCCCACGCTCCAGATGCGAGCGATGGTCGATACGCACCTCAAGACCGGCGCGCACCAGATGGCGATTGGCGTGATGCTCCCACGCCTGGCGAATATCGCGAAGCTGCATGTGCGAGGTCGGCTGGTCGTTGTTCAACAGCCACTTGTTCTCGCGCTCGATCAGGGTCTTCTCGCCAAGCCCCGTCTCCCCCACTACCCGCGTCGTCATCAGCAGATGGGCATGGACGTTGCGAACGTCCCCCTGCCCCTGCGGCTGGTGAATGGCGAAGTCGACCGCGGCGCCATAGCGGTTCGCCAAGTCGCACGCGAAGTCCCGCGTCAGTGAAAGCCGCTGCTCCGGAGTGAGCTCATGCGGAAGCGCGATCTCGAACTCACGCGCGACCCGCGCATCCTTGCGCACCTCGGCACGCTCGACCGCATTCCAAAGGCTGGATCGATCGCGCGCCCAATCCGCCTCGACACCTTCCGGTAGCACGATCTCCGCATGGTCGACACCCTGCTTGCGGGTGAAGTCATGCACCAGGCCATCGCGCTCATTGGTGAGTTTGACGGCGGCACGATAGGCAGCGGATGCGACCGCGCTGCGGCCGCCGCTACGGGCTATGGTCTTCATGCTGCAATGATAAATCGCCAAGCACAATTTCCCGGTTCGAATTGCAGCATAGCAAACGCTGAGTTGTTCCACAACTCGTAAGTGCGCCCTTGGAATTCTGTTCGCTTCGCTCACGCCACTCCGGGATCAGGCAAGAGGCAGCTCCCCCCATATATTCAGGGTTGTTGCGGACGCAACGCCGTGTAGTCTCGTGAGCATGCCGGAAAGCAACACATCGCTGCAACGGCAATCTTCGTTCTTCCTCAGAACAGTGTGACAGACACCGGACATGAAGGAATAACAATGGCCCGCAAAACCCTGGAACAACGCATCGCCGAATTGGAGGTTCGCAAGAAGACGCTGCAGGCGCGTCTTGGCAAACGGGCGCGCGCGGAAGACACGCGGCGCAAGGTGCTGCTCGGCGCACTCGTGCTCCATCGGCTGGAGAACTCCAACGATGCCGACTTCACGCGACGACTGGGCGATTGGTTGCGCAGGGAGCTACCCGGTTTCCTCACCCGCGATGGTGACAAAGCTCTGTTCGACGACATCCTCAAACCGGCCTCCCCGCCGGAAACAATTGGCAACGAGAAATGACCTTTACCCGCCTGCTGAAACTGACCGTCAAGGCGCCGGTCATGGCCGTCGCAGGTGCGATCATCGGCATTCTGTTTGCGGGACTGCTCGTGCTTACCAACGGTCTCATCCATCTGGTTGCCGGAATTGAGCATGGGCCAGTCAGCCACCTCCTCGTCGCCGTCGCCAAATATCTGCCGCTTCTATTTGGCGTCGGCGGTTTCCTCTCGGCCTTCATGACGGATGCTCCGATCCCCGCCGTCTTCGGCTCTGCCCGCTGGGCAACGACGAAAGAGTTGCGGACGCTCTCAGCCAGCGATCATGGCCTGCTGATCGGCCGGGATCCGGTGACGAACAAGCTGCTGCGTTATGACGGACCTGCGCATCTGCTGACGATGGCGCCGACACGAACCGGCAAGGGCGTCGGCACCATCATTCCCAATCTGCTGACCGCCGAACGATCGGTGATCTGCATCGATCCGAAGGGTGAGAATACCAAGGTCACCGGTCGCGCTCGCGCGCAGTTCGGGCCGGTCCATATCCTCGATCCATTCGGCGTGACGGGACAACGATCCGCCGCCTTCAATCCCCTTGATACGCTCGATCCGAATGGCCTCGACGTCGCCGAGGACGCAAGCATGCTTGCCGACGCCCTCGTCTTCGATGAACCCGGCATGGCGGGGGAAGCGCATTGGAACGAGGAGGCCAAGGCGCTCATTGCCGGGCTGATCCTCGCGATCGCCGTTGCGGAATCTCCGGAGCGCCGACATCTCGGAACGCTACGCGACTATCTGACGTTTCCGCCAGAACGGTTCGCCACTCTGCTCGCCGTCATGCAGGAGATGGAAGAGGCGAGCGGTCTGATTGCCCGCGCCGCCAATCGGCATCTCGGCAAGTCCGATCGGGAGGCGGCCGGCGTGCTCTCGGCTGCCCAGCGTCATACCCATTTCCTCGACAGTCCGCGCATGATGGTCGCGCTCGGGCGATCGGATTTCCGCTTCGCTGATCTCAAGCGCGACAATGCGACGGTGTTCCTGGTCCTGCCGCCGGATCGGCTTTCCACCTATTCGCGATGGCTGCGGCTGCTGGTCACGCAAAGCCTCACCGACATGGCGCGTGATCCGGCCTCCCCTACCCGGCCCGTGCTCTACCTACTCGACGAATTCGCGGCTCTCGGCCATCTGGCTCCTGTTGAACGCGCCATGGGCCTAATGGCCGGCTATGGAGTTCAGCTCTGGCCGATCCTCCAGGACATCCATCAGCTGCGCGCCACCTATGGCAAGCGTGCCGGCACTTTCCTGTCGAACGCCGCTATCCTCCAGGTGTTCGGGGTCAACGATATCGAAACCGCCGAGCTTATCACCCGGTCGATTGGCAAAACGGACGCGCAGTACCTCACCCGGTCGTGGAGTGAGGGAAAGAAGTCCACATCGGAACACATCTCGGCGCGTGATCTCATCAACGCAGATGAGATCATGCGCCTACCCGACGACAGGATGATCGTGCTGAGACAGGGGCAGCGGCCGGCGTGGGTCAAGAAGTTGCGGTACTATGCCGATGCGGAATTTGAGGGGAGTTTTGATCCGGTTTGAAACGGCTCCGGCGCAAGTGGGCAGCCCATCACGCGCAGGTTCGTAGGACCTCCTACAAGCCATCCTTATGATGCAAGTCGCTGCTCCTAACCTTCGCGTTGAGCTGCAAACGACCTTATGGGGAACATATCTTCCCCATAACGGTGAAGGCGCGTGTGATGGCGTCGGCAGAGCCAACGAACCTGCAATGGGCGTTCGTACTGATCATGGTGGGCGTCGACTGCTTCAATGCCGCAGACTTCGCAGACACCCTTTTCTAGTTGCCCGGTCTTCAACGCTTTCTGGACCGCCAGATGCGCGTCGTATTTTGCAGGGTTTGCTCGGCGCCAATCCGCCTGTCGCGTCTCGCTTTCGATCATGATGTTGGCCCAGTCATGTTGTTTCGAGCATGTATTGCCGAAGGCGATGTCCGCGGCGGTTTATGCAGGACCCGAAGCACCTGCGGTCGGCAAACTCCAATCGAAAGGGTGTTCGCCTCCGGGCCGGAGGGACCGCGTCGCGATTAGTAGTGAAAACGCCGAGATTTCGGAACCGGCGCTTCAGGAGGTCGGCTTCCCGCTGCGTCTCACGCGCACGCCAAACCAATCATCACCTTCAGCAATAAATTCAATACCGGCCTCTTCCAATACCGTACGCAGATGATCAAGAGTTGATTGCTTCAGCTCTTCGCCCCGTTCGAGGCGAACAAGCGTGTTGGTGGAAACCCCTGCCCGCTCGGCAAACTCCACAATACCCCAATCAAGAGCCGCTCGCGCCATACGGAATTGAACCGCTAACATTTAAAATCGCCATTTTTTGGCGAAACTTATTGCTCCGCCAAGTTTTCCGGTTACAATCAAGAATCTGCTCAACTGGCAGACGGCCAAGCAGGGCGTTCGTACCGCCCTGCCTGACCTAACCACAATCTAGCTTGCTGGAGCTTAGATCATGGCTGATTCTGAGAATAGCAGAACTTTGCCTGCAATTTCGCGTGGAAAAGAAAAACGTGAGCACGGCCCGTGCGAAGACCTTCCTCCCATCATCGATCGCCGAAACCTGCTTCCCGTCGCTGCGCGCCTGCTGAGCGCACTGATTGCAGAAAGCCCGCAACGAAGGGAAAGTGGTCCGACGCCCGTCAGAGAAATGTGGCCTCGATGGTACGAGTACCACCAGCAGCACATGAGGGTCATCCGTCTTAAGGAAAAGCTGCAGGCGGAATTGCTCGAAAAGGCCGGCGGTCTTCCGGTCGTTATGCTTCCGAATGTCGGAAAGGATGGCACCGTCGAGGTTCGCTCTTTTGCCGACATCAATCGGATGGCCTCTCAGCTCGATGCCAACCTTCTATCTCAGGCGCGAGCCGAGCTTCGTCGGCGTCGGAAGCGATGGAAAGAAGCAGATCGACGCTTGGGATACAGCGCGATCGTCGCCCGAGAACAAGAACTCGCGGAACGGGCTGGGATATCCGGACGTGTCATGTGGATTACACGGCCCTCCTCGTTGATCGAAGTCACAGCAAAGCTCCACTGCCTGATCGTCATGCATGATGCCAGACTGAAGCTCAAAGATGCACCGTGGCCCGCGCTGTGGACGATGCTGAAGGATCTCCTTCTCCTTACGGAAAAGGGCCGGCCGAAACCAGGCAATGGACCTGCATATCCCGGCAAGGCGGACGTACGAGGGATTCTAAATTTGGCAGCCCAATACCGGGACGCCGCCAACGCGCTTGGCGAGGGTGTGTCGAATCTCAACCACCTCCCGCGACGTCTTCTGGCTCTCCACTCGATTGAGCTTTATCTGGATGCCCTTCTGCTGGCTAACGGCCTTGATCGCGAGACAGTCTGCGGCTTTGAGCGCGACCTTAACGCGCGGACCCGCATCGCAATGGATATTGGCCTGGTTCTGCGCAAGCGTACAGCGGCGCATTTGGCAACTCTCCCATCAAGCAGAGAGTATCTCGCCGTCAGTTATGGATCAGAGACGACGGCTACGCTCTCACAGATCAATCGAGTTATGGCAACACTGGATGAAGTCTCGCTAAAGGTACGAAGGATGTTGAGAGGCTCCACGGTAACTAAACATCGCGCTGCTAATGCGCGAACTCTTTAGAACCTGCTCTTTCCCGATCCGGCACGCGCCGCTTCGCTATAGGCATATCCGGCCAACCGCGATTACCCAGCGACCTTAGCTGCGGCAGGACAGAACAACATCTGCTCCCGCAGACACGCTAAGGTCGAACAAAAACATAAACGTGTGTCGATTTCCCCTTAGGGTGAACACTCGAAGACGATTCTCCGACGACGGTAACCGCGCGCCATCAGCGGAGAAGAATCCGTGACCGTTCTTACGGACGAGGAATCTCGAAGTAAGTTCGACGGTGGATGGTCCCGCTCTTTTGCGTTATAGACTGACGACACTCCAAGATAGAACGTGAAACGCCGCCGCCCAGGTTTGTCTGATGTTTGGGGGAAATATGACCGCAGGACCAACTGTGCTCAAGTTGCTGAGGACAGCGGTTGCCGGAACGGAATAGGCAGGGATGAAGAACTCGCCGTCGCGGGAAAACGACCAGATCAAATTGCTGCCATCATAGGTCAGTCGTTGCCAGATCGGCTGAGCTGGCTGCGGGAAGCCGCCATCCTGGCTCATGATATCATTGACGCGCCCATCAAGGCCGATGCCTCCTGAGGTAATGAAATAGTCAAAGCGATAGTCGGCAAGCCCATAGGCCGTGATACCGAATTCAACTGCCTTGTTGTTGACGGCATCCCGTACGGCAATGGACGGCATGGAGTAATCGGACAGTCCGCCGGTGTAGACACCGAGCATCGTTGCCTGCCAGTGCCCGGATGGGGCGGTCATTTCCGCCATCATCGCCGCTCCGTTCACGGCGGCAGTGGTTGATAGCACCATCCCGCGGCCGGTACCGGCAATTGCTGCTCCCGTTGGCGGAGTGGTTGATGTCTGCAGGGTAAAGTTGGAGGCAACGGGTTTGACGACCGCCGTGCCATTCAGCCAGTCTGCACCGCCGCCGCCAAGTACACCGGTCGTGGCGATTGAAATGCCTCCCGGGGAGTTCGTGATGGCAATGCCCGTCCCAGCCGACAAAGTCGCTGCACTCGGCGGCGACCCACTGGTTCCGATCAGCAGTTGCCCATCGGTCAAAGGCCCGACAGCGGCAAACCCGCCGCTGTCGTTGTCGAGCTGAACGCTATTTTGCGCGCCTGCCGGCGCCGTGTTGCCGATACAGGAAACGACGGCGTTGAAATTGCCCATGACTGGCGCGCTGTCAACCACCCCTCCATTGACGATTTGATTGGGCACAGTGCAGGCTGCGAATGCATCGCCAACCAGACCTAGCAGGAAAGCGGCTGATATCAGGTAAATAGTCTTGCCCATGGCAAAGCTCCGACGTTCTCAGGGATTAAAGCGAAGCGAGATTCCAGGACAGGATGTGATACCCACTGTTCCAGTTGGAATGGTCCGGCTGGTAGAAGAGAATTGCCGGGCCGATCGCGCTCAGTTGGCTGAGCCAGTCCGTCGCAGATATCGAGTACGCCTCGGTAAAATTCTCGCCATCTCGCGAAAACGACCAGACGAATGTCGTTCCGTTGTAAGTTAATCTCGACCAGATGGGCTCGCTTGGGGTCGAAAATCCAACGTCGCGAGATGACGTGTCACCCGAATTGGAGTCTAAGCCAATACCGCCGGATGTCTTGACATAGTCAAACCTATACGAACTACCGCCTCCATTAGCGCCCTGTGAGAAGGAAACGGCCCTGTTTGTCGTGCTATCGCGAACGGTCAGCGATGGCTGGATGTATCCGTTTAGCGGGCCGGTATAGACGGCAAGCATCGTCGCCTGCCAGTTCCCTGAAGGCAGCGGCACATCCGCCATGACGGCCTGATTGTTGACGCTCGCGGCCACGGATAACAATATCCCACGGGTCGTCGCCGCTAGTGCTGCGCCAGCCGGTGGGGTCGTGGTCGTCCGCATGGTAAATGAGCCAACATTTGGCTTGACTACTGCAGCCTTGTTCAACCAATCGACGGCAGCTCCTGTACCGCTGCCGGTCGCCGAAATCGTGACGGATGCGGGACCGGTGGTAATTGCAATGCCTGACCCAGCCGTGAGCGTTCCAGGCTGAGGCGGATTGCCGGATGATCCGATAAGAAGTTGACCGTCGGTGAGTGGCGGGACACCCGCGAGCGCGCCGCTTCCGCCATTATAGATCACCGCGTTCGCGCTGGCACTTGGCACCTGGGCATCGACACAGTTGGCGAGGGCGGTGAAGTTTGCCGCTACTTTCGTCGCGTCGGCCAAGTCTCCACTTTGAAGCTGGTTCGGGAGCGCACATTGTGCGAGGGCGGTGCCGGCGGCGGTTGTCAAGAAAATCACGGAAAGGATCGGAGCGAGGAACGGGACTCTGGGCATGAGAAACCTCGATGCTGGGGAACGGTTTACATGCTGGCAAGGCGCCAGGACAGAATGTGGTAGGCGGATGGCCAGCTTGGGTTTATGGGCTGCTGGAACAATGCGGCGGGGCCGACTCGATCCACGTTGGACAGATTGTCGGCCGCAAGGACGGTAAAGACGGTAGAGAAGACCTCGCCGTCGCGGGAAAACGCCCACGATAGATTTGTGCCGTCATAGGTCACACGTGACCAGAGAGGCTGCGAAGGTGGTGGCAGGCCCACGTCGACCGTCGTTGTCTGGCCGAGCACCGTATCGAGCCCCAGGCCTCCAACCGTCCTAGTGTAGGACGCCTGATAAGAGGTCGTTCCCGATCCACCGATACCAAATTCGACAGCGCGGTGGCTGATGGAGTCCCGTACAGCGATTGCTGGAAAGCTGGCGTTGGCCAGTGGTCCAGAGTAGACCGCCAACATGGTCGCCTGCCAGTGGCCCGATGGAGAAGCGGTCTCGGCCATGAAGCTTGTGCCGTCCGCGACGGCTGTCGTCGTCAATGCCATGCCGCGGACCGTCGGCACCAGGGAAGCGCCTGCCGGCGCTGTCGTCGATGTCACGACGGAAAAGTTGGCGGCCACAGGCCTGATGACCGCGGCTTCGTTCAACCAGTCGACCGCATTCGCCGAGCCGCTGCCTGTTGCGGAGATCGAAATGCCGCCAGGTGTATTCATGATGGCGATGCCGGGACCAGCCGTGAGCGTTTTGGCCTGCGGCGCGCCTCCGGTGGTTCCAAGGATAACTTGACCATCGGTCAAGGCGACGCCGCCCAGATTCCCGCTCGATGTTTCGAACTGAACCGTGTTCTGGCCCCCTGATGGGGCGGTCGCGTTCGCGCAACCCGCTACGGCCGAAAAATTCTGCATCACCTGTGTCGCGTCGGCTGTTTGGCCATTGGACAAGACATTAGGCACTGTGCACGCCGCTATCGCTGGCGAGGAGACCATTACCAGGAGTGCAGATGCCACAAAATTCAGTGCAAGGTTGCTTTCTAATCGCATTAGGCGTCCTCTTGGAAACTGATGAAAGCAATGCGCAAGCCAATTGAGACGCGTCTTAATCGCACAAATTAAACAATTACGTCAATTGAAAATTGCATAATTAAATAAAGATGTGACATAGGTAAATATACATGTGAATAAGTAATGGAATTTACCTCCGAAAAGATGCCTCTTTTCAGATTTAAAACTGAAGACAATGCTTCGATTCCCGCTTATTACGGGATTGTATTTCTGATTATTGTATGAGAATGCTATTTCAAACGCTGAGGGCTTCGCTGAATGTCATCGCAGCCGGGATCGGATGAGTCCGAGGAGTGCTGCAATTCCTGCGAAAGTTATCGATCAAAACATAAACTCACAAGATGCAAATCGTGCGACAATAAACAAATTTCTCACAAGGAAAGAGCGATGTTTTCGAAGCTCGGCTTCCACATAGTTGTTTCGATTGCGCTTTTGGCGAGTGCTATCCCCGTGTTTGCCGATTCGAAATCAAGCGACTTTGGTTACGACGCCAACGGGCGGCTGACCACCGGCTTCTACGACAGCTCGAAATGCATCGTTTACGGCTACGATCCGAACGGCAATCGCACGTCTCAGCAAACCGCGATCAAGGATGCCTCTCCACCGATCTGGGGGCAGGTCAATTGGGGCGGCGTCAATTGGACCAATGGCGTTGCCGACGCGATCTGGGGCTCGGGATCCTGGGGCTGCATCCTTTGGACCCAACCGTGAGCGGCACTGACCGACGACCTTCCAGGCCTTTCCAAAAAATTTGACGAGAGATCTCGATGATGTCTGCATTCAAATCCGGAACAGCAGCAATATTTCTTCTCGCATTGATCTCCGCCGGCACTGTGATGGCTGCACCACCGACGGTAGCGTCGCTTCCGGCTCCAAACACGGTGGGCTTTGCCGAGCCTTTGGTGAAAACAAAGGTCACCTTGCCGAACGAGGACGCGGATCTTTCAGCTGCTCTCAGTGCGTTTCAGCGTCGGCGGGATCCCTCCGATCTCTCCAGTTTGATGGGGTTTCTACAGAGGTATCCCCATGGCGGCTGGTCAACAGCGTTGTGGACCAATATCGGCCTCTCCTATCTGCATGACGGCTATTTCTCGCGCGCCATTGATGCCTGGCAAAGGGCCTGGATCGAAGGGAAGGACGCATCTGTTCCGGAAGCACGTGCACTCACCGACCGTGCTGTCGGTGAGCTGGCCAGCCTGAACGCCAGCATGGGACGGAGCGACGATCTGGCGCTGCTGTTTAGCCAACTGGACGGGCGTAAGGTTTCCGGGCCGGCAACTGAGACAATCCAATCCGCCCGCGACATGCTGACACTGGTCAAGACGGATCCGCGGCACCTGTTCAACTGCGGTCCGCTTGCGCTACGAGCTCTTTTGTTGACCCAGGGGATGAGCGCAGACAAGCTCAATTTCCTGCAGTTTTACAATGCCGGACCGGAAGGCACGACGCTTGCCGAACTCGGTGGACTGGCAAGCAAGGTAAAGCTCGATTATCGCCTGATTCGCCGTTCTCCGGACGAAGCTGTCCCCGTGCCATCGGTCGTCCACTGGAAGGTGGGGCATTTTGCGGCGATCGTCGGCAAGGCGAACGGCCGCTATCACGTTCAGGACGCAGTCTTTCCGAATGCCGATATGTGGGTCACGCCCGATGCACTGAATGCGGAGGCCAGCGGATATTTCCTTGTGCCCGCAAGCGAGATCACCAGTGAAGCGTGGGAGGCCGTCTCAATGTCACAAGCGGTCTCCGTTCGTGGCAAGGGATCGACGAACAGTACTCGCCAGGGCGATGCCGGCGATCCAAATGCCAACGGGCCGGGGCCGACACCTCCTGATCCCACCAATCCATCTCTCGGCGGCTCGGGAGGACTAGGTGGCAATGGAAATCAGTCGCCATGGCCACAAGGCGCAAACAACAACCAAAACAACGGTGACAACAATAACCAATGCCCTCTCTGCGTCGTCAACATCAAGGAATCCAGCGTCAGCGTGGCACTTTCGGACGTGCCCGTCGGCTACGTTCCACCGATCGGCCCGTCGATGAAGATCGGCATCAGCTACAATCAGCGCGAAGATAGTCAGCCCGCCAATTTCGACTACTTCAATATCGGCCAGAAATGGTCGCTAAGCTGGTCAAGTTACATCATCGACGATCCGACCAATCCCGGCGCCAACGTGTCGCGTATCATGGGTGAGGGCGGCGCCTTCTATTATCTCGGCTATGACACCGTCCGCAGAACCTTCGCCGCGCAGGACACTGACGGTTCGATCCTGTCCCTCGTTTCCCAATCGCCGGTCAGCTATCGTCGTCAGTTGCGCAATGGCGGAATGGAAATCTATGAGCAGTCCGATGGAAGCGCTGCCTATCCGCGCAAAATCTTCCTAAGCAAGGTGGTTGATCCCCAAGGCAACGCCGCAACGTTGCATTACGACAGCCAGAAACGACTGACCTCGATCACCGATGCCGTCGGCCGCGATACGACTTTCAGCTATGGCGTTCCCGGCCGTCCGTTGCTCGTCAGCCAGATCACCGATCCGTTCGGACGCAGCGCCGTGCTAGCTTACGATGGTCAAGGGCGGCTGATGTCGATCACCGATATCATCGGTCTGACATCGAGTTTCACCTATGACGCCAATTCGCTCATCAACGCGCTGACGACGCCTTATGGTACAACCCGGTTCAGCTATACGGCGCCTGGAACCTCGAGTCCGCCGCGCTTTGTGCAGGTCACGGATCCGCTCGGCAATAAGGAACGCGAGGAATGGCTCGAGCCGGCTCCGATCCCATTCAGCGATCCGACAGCTACTGTACCTGTTGGCATGCCACTTCCGCTCTCCAACACCTATCTGCCCTACCGCAATAGTTTTCATTGGGACAAGAGCGCTTACGTCACCGCCGGCTGCACAGATACCGGTGGGTGCGATTACACTAAAGCCAGGATCCGGCATTTCGTTCACATGCCAGCCTCTTCTATCAAGGGCACGGCAATCGAAAGCGAGAAAAAGCCGCTGGAGAACCGCGTCTGGTACACCTATCCCGGGCAGACCGGATCGACGGGTACCCTTTACGGCGGAACTTATAACAAGCCGACGGCGATTGGCCGCGTCCTTGATGACGGTACATCGCAGATCAGCCTGTATTCCTATGACAGCAGCGGAAATCTGACGCAGGCAACGGATCCGGCTGGGCGGATCACCTATTATTCTTATTCGAATGGCATTGATCTTGTTGCCGTTAGTCAGGCCGATCAATTCGGCGCGCAGTCCACGCTCGCTCAATATATTTACAACAAACAGCATCGGCCGATCTTCTATTCGGACGCGGCTGGGCAGACGAGCACGATCGGTTACAATGCCGTCGGTCAGTTGACCTCATTCACCAATGCTCTGGGTGAGAAGACGACCTATCAATACGACGCCAATGCAAATCTGGTGTCGGTCACGAATGCCAACAACGCCACTGCGGCTACCTATACCTATGACGGTTTTGCCCGCGTGCGTACCTACACCGATTCCGAAGGCTGGACGGTCACTTACGACTACGACGCCGCCGATCGTGTCACGAAAATCACCTATCCCGACGGTACATCGCAGCGCTACACCTATCAGCGGCTCGATCTTGTTTCCTACCAGGATCGAGAGGGGCGGCTCTGGCGATATCAATATGACGCCAATCGCCGGCTGACTGCGGTTGTCGATCCCATGCGGCAGACGACGAAGCTCGGCTACGATCCTGCCGGAAATCTCGTTTCTCTGACGGATCCGAAGGGCAATGTGACGGTCTGGGCCTACGATGTCCAGGACCGGCAAACCTTGAAGACTTACGCCGACAATACCCAAATCGCGTACACCTACGAGACCACGACCAGCCGTCTGAAGAGCGTTCTCGACGCCCTCGGACAGACCAAGCAATATAGCTATGCAATCGATAGCGATCTGATTGGGTTGACGTATCTCAACGCGGTCAATCCGACGCCGAATGTTTCCCTCGCATATGATCCATATTTCGATCGTGTCACTTCAATGACCGATGGCGTGGGAACGACGAGTTATTCCTACAATCCGTCCTACGTCAACGGCGCCCAGCAACTGGCTCAGGAATGTTTTACTGCGACCGGCGCGTCAAGCTGCTCGCACACAATCGCCTACGGCTATGATGCACTCGGTCGGACGGCGAGCCGGCAGGTTTCGAGCAGTGGAGCCGAGACCTTCCAGTACGATGCCATCGGTCGTGTGACCAATCACTCCAGCGACCTTGGCGCCTTCCAGATAAGCTATCTCGGGCAGACACCGCAGATCGCAGTTCGGCAGTTACTGCCAGCAACGTCAACTCTCAAGACCACCTGGAGCTACCTCGATAATGCCCATGACCGGCGTTTGTCTGGTATCGCGAATACCGGCCTCACCTCCGGTCAATATACCAATTTCACCTTTCAAAGCTCGCCGGAGAACTTCATCAGCGGGATCACGCAAGATAGCGACACAAGCGTCGCGGATCCGAGTCCGGCGATGCAGGCAGTCTCGTTCAATAATCTCAACGAGATCACGCAGGCTTCTGGTCAGGGCTACAGCTACGACGCCAACGGAAATTTGCTGTCCGACGGCGAACGGGCATATTCCTGGGACGCGGAAAATCGTTTGATTGGGATTACATATCCCTTGCAATCGGGAAAGCTCACCAAATTCGCCTATGATGGACGCGGGCGTCGTATTGAGATTGACGACACGCCAGCGGGTGGAGGCAGCGCCGTTACCTCAAAGTATATTTGGTGTGGCAGTAAGCTTTGCCAAGCACGCGATGCCGCCTACTCTCCGAAACAAAGTTACTTCACCGAAGGTGAATTTAAGGTCGGGGCAGCAAATCCAGCGCTCTTCTACGGCATCGATCAAGTCGGTTCTGTGCGGCGAGTGTTCCAAAGTGCAACCGCCGCTCCTGCCTACGACTATGATCCTTGGGGCGTAGCGCTGCAGACAGCGCCGACGCTCACGGATTTCGGATTCGCCGGGACATTCTCTCACTTCGAGAGCCGCCTCACCTTAACACGCGTACGAGCCTACAATCCCAAAGTCGGCCGATGGGTTTCCAGAGATCCCCTAGGAGAGGGGGCCAGCCAGTCGCTCAATCTATATTCTTATGTGGAAAATTCTCCGCTGGCGAACACAGATCCTAGCGGGCAAATATCGATCTTGCCACCATGGCTACTACTGCCTTCGCCTGGTCCCAATCTCGGCGCATGTCCTGTGCCCAACAATTTTCCAGACCTGTCAGGTCCGTTATTTAACCAGGATTATGACGATTATCCTGGAAATACGCCCCCATATAGGGGTAAACCAAATTCAACCGTTAGGGGAGGAACTCAGAGCCGAACCTATGGACCAGATGGCTATCCTGCAAGAGATCGAGATACCCCTCATCCAGACGAGAAGGGTATCGGAAGCGAAGACCATGTGCATGATTGGACCGGCCGTAGCCATGAGGACCGTGGTCCTGGGAGAGCACCACAAGATGGCGACCCACCCGTTCCGCGTGGCGCCAATAAGTGATAAGCAGGAGTACGGCAATGCGAGAAATTGCGTGGCAAAATGACGACAAAGGGATGCTTCTTGGGGCTAGAGCCCACGATGCAAAATTGATTTCCTTAGATTTTGTGAACCTTCATAAACTCCTTTTGACTCTAAGAAGAGTTGATGCAACGCAAGTAAAACTCTCGTATGAGGGGGTTCAAGAGGTATCCCTGGGCCAAATCTGGGATAATTCGATAGTCAGCGCTATCTTCATCTGGAGCGTTGAAAACGTGCCATCTTCGAAGCTGGTGGATGTGGGATGGAATGCTTTGTTTCAGGGGCGAACCGCTCCTCAAGATCTCAAAGATGATATAGAGAAGATAATTAATCGAGATAGATCGCAGTATTTGTCTGTGGTGAGCTTCGCCCACGGTGCGTCGATGGCAGTAATTTGCAAGACTTTGGTCGTAACCGAAGTGTGAGCGATCGGCAGCGTGATCTGATGTGGCGGGACCGAGAATCGACCTTTCCCAAATTTTTCCGAGGAGTTCCACCACTCGGCTGGAAGCTGCGGAGCGCCTTCCCATCTAGATGGGAGAGGTGGCTCGGTTTGTCTGAACAGGCTTTGGTCTGTTTGTAAGTGGTTTCTGGCGGTGGTTATGCCGCGAGCGGAATGGGCTGCGGCTGGTTGAAGTAGACCTGATCCGGGATTTTCCGGTCAAGCGATGAGTGTGGGCGTCGGCCGTTGTAGAAGGCCAGATAGCGGCCGATCCCGGCGCGGGCCTCTGGAACGGACTTGTAGGCGTGGAGATAAACCTCCTCATATACGAAAGATGTTGAGAGGGCTGCACGGCGACTGGAGTGCGCTGCTAATGGGCGAAAATTTTGAACCTGCTCTTCCTCATTCTGGGATGTGCCAATTAAATGCCAATACTGCGACACCGCAGGCAATGACCTGCGGTGGAAAACGATAGTTCTTGTAGCTGACGATCGATGGTCTCATCGAGACGGCAGTGGGCGAACCGTTGCTGGATGAAGGATCAGACGATAGCTTCTTCGGGGCGTGGATCCGAATGGCGTTCGTCGGCGGTATGCTAGAACCCCACGATCGAAAGAACAGAGGCGCCGGTTACCGCGGTTTCAGTCCGATGTGCCATGGAATTCAGGATCCGGCCGACGAATCGTACCGGTAGCCCGAAGATCCGAAGTCGCCGCCCTCTACGAACGGCTCACCGCCGCCAGCCTGCGGCTCGCCGCCGCTTCCTTGACGATACCGGCGATCTTTTTCAGGAAGGCTGGGCTGAAGCTGCCAAGCGGCTTGCTCGATTCGAAGTCGAACGCCTTGTCGAGTTCGACACGGTTATACTCGTCGAGAATGATCCAGCACGGAAAATCGAGGCCGGCGCGGCGGCATTCCATCTGGCTGATTGATAAAAACAGGCGATCCTCAGAGGGGACCTGCGAGGTAATGGCGAAGAGGAATACAGCACCTGGGACACCAGTTGTGCGGACAACCACGCAGACGGGACGAGCCTTGCGGCCGCTCTCCTCGCCGGCATCCGCCTGTCGCTTCCAGAGATAATGGAAGCGGACGATGTCGCCCACGTTAAACATGATCGTCCTCGAGCAACGCGTCCAGCCCGGTCATCAGTTCTGCATGGACGGAGTCTGGAGCATCGTCGAGGCCGTAGGCGACCGTATGCGATCCGCCGACGAGCCTTCGATATTGTTCCGTCGTCAGGATAACAAGCTTTTCCTTGCCGCGCTTGGTGAGCGCGACCGGCTCTATCAAGGCCGCTTCAAGGATTTCCCCGGAGGCCCGGTTCATATCGGAAAACGAAAACTGCTTCATGAGCACCTCCATACACCTACGTAAAATACGTATTCCAGGTATTTCATGCAAGTCGGCCTCGACAGAAATAGCCTTGCAAGACGTCATGCTCGCCGCGCTAGCGAGCCAGGCATGCAACGCATGCAGATAAACGATAGGACTAGCCAACCTTAGGAAGCTTTACGCTCTCCGACGCCATTCTGCCGCATAAGCGCCATGAGCATCGGACCAAGCGCGAACTCTCCGTTCTCTGTGCGGCGCGTCAGATCACGCAGATATCCTCCTGCCGAGTTGATGTGCCCTCCCCGCTCCAGAATGCAGGCCATCACGGTCGCGGCATTCTCGGGACCCATTGCCAGGCACGCATCCTGATATGCCGACGGGCTGACTCCGAGCATGGATCGAACCACGACGGCGGCACTCATCAGGTCTCGCCAGTTTGCGATCCGGCCTCCTGGGCCATAGTCGGCAATCTGCGGGCAAGCCTGCAGCACCATTCCAAGCGGGAACGATTTCAGATTGCCACTCACGCCTATCGGCCGATTTGGCTTCCAGCCCCCCGCCTCTACTCCAGAATTCTTCTCATCCCCATTCGAGGTCGTGGCCTGATTCACCGAATTTGCCCCCTGCTTCATTTCGGAAGCTGGTTCAAAATCAGAAGTGGATTCGGGATTTGAATTCTGTATGTGCCGCTCAGATTGAGACTCATTGGCGTCCATTTTTGATGTTTTCGTCTGTATTTCCAATCGAGTGACGATCTCTTCGCGAAGCAGAGACATCTCGTCGAGTGCTGCCGAGAAGTGGTCGATCCCTGCAGCGCGAGGAATGCGAGCGACGATTTCACGGAACATTGCCGCGATCATCTCCCAATCGCCAGCGGCCCCCTCCTCTGCGGCCATGTTGATCAGCTTGGCAACATCGCGGCGGCAAATGGTCAATCGTTCTCTCGTGGCCCTCAGAAGCTCCCGATCGGCAATCGCTTGAGCTGCCAGTGTCTCGATCTCGTTGGCCCGAGCAAGCAAGGGTGCCAACGAGAAGCCGAAAGCCTCTGAAACCTCCCCTGCCCCGTCACGACGGGCGAAGCGCTTGCCGTTGGCGCTATCCTTCCGAATAATCAATCCAGCTTCCACCAGACCCGCCAGGTGCCGCCGGAGCGTCGCTGCGGTCATGCCCCGGGCGCGAATAGAAAGCTGAGCATTAGAGGGGAACACGATCAGACCGCGTTCCTCTGAAATCTCGTCGGCCGGATAGAACGTCAGGAGCGCATCAAGAACGGTCAAAGCCCGGTCGGTAACTCCGAGCGCCGGTCGTGCTTCGCAAATTGCTCGAAAGAGCTTCCATTTGTTCCGTATGACCCCCGGTTCAATCGTCTCTACGATCTGTTGGGTTGCCAACATGGCAAAGGACATCGGTCGCCGCCCAAACGGCGTCGATACACTTCCACTCTCCATTTCCCTTCACCTTTCAAAAGGCAAAAGAAATCCGTTCACCAAAACGGTGCCAAAGACTCTTGACTGTGATTCGTGGAAATGCGATTCTCGATCTTGCTAGAAATCTGAAGAGGGCTTCCACGGGCGACCGTTTGGGGGCCTTTTTCTTTTGCGGTTTCGATCCTTTCCTTGTCAATTACAGCGGCATGGCCGCAGCTATGATTTCCTGGTTGCTAGATAGCTCGCATGAAGTTCACGCAGTTGCTCCACAACGTATTCTGCGAATTCCGGCGTAGCCTTGTCATCGAACCGCAAGGAGACTTTCGTCCCTTTGCGTTCGACTGAAGCGAGCTTCACGCCTTGCTCTGTCTTGATAGATTCAGCGGGGCTGCGGGTTGGTTTGGCCGACAGTGCAGAAAGCACTCTTTCGAAACGGGCATCCGAATCCAGCCCTTTGAACTTCGGATCGGCTATGATCTTGTCGACCGCATTCGCGTTCGCTCGCGCCAACATCTCAGCCAAACCAACCCAACGCGGGCGGCCTGCCTTCGGTGCTGGCCCGATGGCCTCAACAAGCTCTCGCGGAAGGGAATGGCCCAACGCCATCAGGCGAGATAGTTGGGTTTTCTCCATGCTGAGTGCAGTCATGATTACGCGGCGGTCGTAGCCCTTCGCTTCAAGAGCCAGCGCGAACATCGCTCGCTCGATATAGCTGAGATCAGCACGAGCGCTGTTCTCCTGCCCCTGAACAACGACAAGCTCCTCGTCCGTCAGATGCTGAACAACTGCCTTAACCTGTCTGCCGAGTTGAGCAAGCACCCGGACGCGACGATGGCCGTAGGCAATCTGGTATCGGTCAGTTTTAGTCGGGTGGGGCCGAACAAGGATCGGGCTCTTCTGTCCAGTATCACGAATAGCCTCATAAAGCCGCTCGTAGTCTTCGCCGTCGTGCGCGAGACGATCCGCGACGAACGAACCTTCAATTTTCGCCGGATCAAGTTCAACGACTGCAGAACCTGCGGCAATCATTGCGCGGGCTTGATCTGCTGCCGTCGCAATATGGCCGAGCGATCGCCCCATTGCTCCAACAGCGCCAGACCGAATGTGCTGCAGTTTCTTTTCTTCTATTCCGGATTCAGTCTCGACAAGCGGCACGGATTCGTCAGAGTTGCCATGTCGCAACTCCTGCTCGCGCCTGGAAAGCATAGCTCTGAGAGTGTCCTTGCGGCTCATGCGGCTCTACCCCATGCTTCGCGGATCAGGGATTCAATTTCACCGTTCACGGCGTCGAGTGACTCCATGGCCCTATCGTACGTAGACTTCGAAAAGTTCTCACGGCCAACTTCGTATAAGGTCTGTTTGGAGAGTCCCGCATCGGAAATCGCCGTCGATTTCAACATTGCATTCGTCAACACGCGCTCGCGAAACAAGGACCGCATGAAGCCCACCATCTGCGTTTGCGGCCCGTCCGAGGGCTCATAGCGCGTGACGACGTATCGGATGAAATCGTAATCGAGGTCTCCCCCCGATTCCTGAACGACACTGAGAAGGTCGGAAGCCATAAGAAGGAACTGGCACATCGACATGACATCGAGCATCTGCGGATGGGCGGTGATAAGGAGGCCAGTGGACGCGCACAAAGCGCCGAGGGTCAAAAAGCCAAGTTGCGGCGGGCAATCCAGCACCATCACATCGTAGTTGTCGGCCACTGATCCGAGAGCTGACGCAACGCGACCAAAGAAAGGCTCGCCTGAATGTTCAGCAAGCGCACGCGGTGTGTCGTGCTCAAACTCCATCAGCTCAAGGTTTCCAGGAACGAGATCGAGGCCAGAAATATATGACTTGCGAATAACCTCGCTGAGGGGGCGCCGCATGTCGTCATACCGAACAGCAGCGTACATTGTCTCGTTGGTGCCGATGTCATATTCGGGCTGGTAGCCGTGAAGGGCCGTCAGCGATGCCTGCGGATCGAGATCGACAGCAAGGACGCGGTAGCCCTGGAACGCGAGATATTGGGCGAGGTGAGCGGCTGTAGTTGTCTTTCCTGAGCCGCCTTTGAAGTTGACAACCGCCATGACCTGGCAATGTTCGTCGCCTTTGCGATGAGGGACGTATTTCCTGCCCTTCGAGTTCTCGTCAAGTACACTGCGAAGTTCGTTGATTTGATCGAGGGTGTAGGAACGGCGGCCACCTTGGCTGATCGCTGGCTGGGGGCCCTTGCCATTGAGGGAGAGCTGCCGGAGATACGCGTCTGCGATCCCGATAAGCCTCGCGGCTTCGACAGAGGAGAACGACCGCAACGTTTTCTGGGCAACTGGCGGAAAGAGGGCGGCTCGCATGGCCTGCAATTCTTGTGATAGCGCAGCACCATCACCTGCGATAACGTCAGTCATCGGGCGCTTTGGGCTCAACATTGCTGTGTGCTGACTACGAGCCTTTGCCATAACTACGAAAATTCTCCGGGATGATTGCAAACTTCGTAGGGAAGATGCCCCGAGTCGGAGAGATTGGCAAGAAAATAAGGGTTAAAGAAAAGTAAATGGAAAAACCAGCGGGATGGCGGTCGATCCGCTTAAAAGTTGCCAGGTGGCAACTCGTCGTTTCAATTAGCCGTCAGTGAACTGAATGTATCGATTGCGAAGCGAACAGCTCGGCCTTCGGGCACAGGACCCAGATCAGCAACGGAAAGATTTGCTCGCGCGTCACTGAACAAGTTGATCTTCGTTGCAACATACAAGCAGCGTTTATGGACATACCGGCATGACAGACCCGAACGTAGTTGTTGCTTCCACTTGTTGCTGCGGCCCAAGCAGCGCCTACCGCAACCCCGCAAACCGTCGGGTAAATAGATAAGTTCGGTGCGGACGTAGCAAAGACTGTTCCGGAATTTTCCTTGAGCAATAAGCTCGGATTCGTTCCGGCAACCAAATCTTCGGTCCAGAAATTCCGCCGTGTATATCTCGGAAAATCTGCTAAGATAGTTTAACAAGTAGCGATGGACTCCTACATGCTTTTGGAATTGCTTGATAAACACTGGGTGAGGGTACACCGCATTGGTCTCGACGCAGAGAGGCGTGGCGAGAAAATCGGTATGAAACCGTCATGGGATGATAGCGACCAGGTCAAGCGTCCTAGTATCAGAGCCAAAACAATCACAAAGGCTCGTCAGCAGCGTAAGAAAAAGGCTGCGGGCTGACATTGGATGTTGAAGCCGTTTTGCACGATCCTAGCGGGACCAAATGGCTCCGGCAAATCTTCCATATACGAAAAGCTTGAGCCTCCAGGTGAGTTCGTCAACGCTGATGAAATCGCCAGGGCGTTGCCTGCTGACTTGGAAGGTAGTGCTCGTCAAGTCAAGGCCGGTCGACTCGCAATCGATCGGATCAACAAACTTATTGACGCGCAGGAGGACTTCACGTTCGAAACGACTCTGAGCAGCCAGCATTCATTGGGCGTCATGGAGCGAGCGAAGGCTGCGGGCTTCCACGTCAGTATTCTTTTTGTAGCGCTCGATATGCCTGAACGAAACGTCGAGCGGGTCCAGTTTCGAGTTGCTGACGGCGGACACGACATCCCAAGCGACACAATTATCCGACGGTATGAAGCTTCGTTTCGAAATCTCAGTAAAGCGCTTCAGATTGTCGACGAAGGCGTGCTGATCGACAATTCCAAAAAATTCCCCCGATGGGTGATTAAAACCAAAGCCGGGCAAATTATTGAAATGCAACGTGTGGCGGGATCGAAACTCCACCGAAGGTTCGCCGAAATTGCAGAAGAGGTGTTGCCACTATCTCTCGAAGACGAGTGACCCAGCGCACCCGTATACGGGCTCGCCCCCCGAGAGCCTGTCCAAATCAATCGCCCCTGGCGCTCAATTAAACTTGGGCTCCGAGATTGGCGTTTCTCCTCGCGTTCGATCAAGGGAAAATCCCGTCAAATGACGAGCCTTGCCGCCCATCTCGGCCCTCTTATCCTCTTCTCTCGGTTTCTACCTGAACTGACGCAGCCTGGTTCTGCATTGAGACCCACACATCAGCGACATGAATCTCAGCTATCCGTCTGATTCAAAACTCTGATTGGACATAACCCTGCTGCGGGGCGACAATCGCTGTTATGACGATATCGCCCTCACCATTCTACGCCGAACGCCTCGATCCGGCCCGTAACATGGCCCGGTTTTATGCGCTTGAGCTGTCGGAAGATCTGTTCGGACAAATCTGGCTTGAGCGGCGCTGGGGCCGGATCGGCACGCTCGGTCAGATGAAGCTGGAACTGATCGTGAAGGATCTCGATCCCTCGAAGCGCATCAATGCGCTGGCACGTCAGAAAACCAGACGCGGTTATCAGCCGAGATAATCTCCGCCGGCAGGGTGGGCTCCTTTGACGTTCGACGGCAGAACTTGCAGCCTGGGACATCGCTCTGCCGTTGAACGCGAACACTCCAAACTTGCGGGCGGGCAGGGGTGCGCGAGGGGAAGGGCCGAATGGGGTTCCCTCTCGCCCGATTGTACTCAATGTCTCATGCGATGCGGCAGGAGTGACGCTTTTCGGCCCGTCGAGAAACGTTTATCGAGCGGCGTGAGCCTTGGCAGTCATATCAACTCCGAGAGCGCGCATCACCGCCAACGTTGTTTTGAGCGTTGGGTTTCCGCGTTCGCTGAACGAGCGATACAGTTGTTCTCGGGATAGTCCCGTCTTTCGAGCAATCTCGGCCATGCCCTTGGCGCGGGCCACAACGCCGAGGGCTTTGGCAACATAGGCAGCATCGCCTGTCTCGAAAGCATC
>NZ_VIUA01000013.1:0-75198 GCF_007828395.1 Rhizobium sp. ERR 942 | reverse complement strand
CGTCTCCGATCCATCCCCCATCGCCGGAAGAGGATGGCCGTCCTCTCCGGCGCTTCTTTTTCTCACAAGAAGCAGGCACAGTCATAAGACAAGCACGTCGCGATCTTCAGATTCGCTCCCTGTGCTTTAGGTCCTTGATTTTGCGCATGTCGTTCTCGCAAAACCGCTACACGCTTTTGCGCGACACTTTAGGCAGCCGTGTCAAACGTAAAAACCGCCCGGCGCTCTCGGCAGCGGGCGGCTGTTACGATCATGCGCGGACGGATTTCCGTCAGAGCAGGCCGAATTCCTTCGCGGCCTCCGAGAGTGACCGCATCGGCCGCGGGCCGATCTGTTCGATGACAATCGCTGCGGCGAGGTTGCCGAGCTTGGCGCAATCTTCCAGGCTGCGGCCCTGCGTATAGCCGAACAGGAAGCCGGCGGCGAAAAGATCGCCGGCGCCGGTCGTGTCGACACGTTCCTCGATCGGATGGGCGTCGACGACATAGCGTTCGCTGCCGCGCACGATGACGGCGCCGTCCTTGCCTGTCGTCACGGCGGCGATCTTGCAGTCGGCTGCAATGAGCTTCAGCGCCTTCTCGAAATCGTCGGTCTCGTAGAGCGAGAGGGCTTCGTCGCGATTGGCGAAGACGATATCGACGGTGCCGGAGCGCATGAGATCGAGAAATTCGTCGCGGTAGCGACCGACGCAGAAGCTGTCGGAGAGCGTCATCGACATTTCCCGGCCATTGGCATGGGCGATACGGGCGCATTCGAGGATAGCTTCCTTGGCGCGCGGCGGATCCCAGAGATAGCCTTCGAAATAGGTTACCTTGGCATCTGCGACGACCTGTTCCTCGACGTCTTCCGGACCGAGTTCGACGCAAGCGCCGAGATAGGTATTCATGGAGCGCTCCCCATCCTCGGTGACGAAGATCATCGAGCGGGCAGTCGGCGGGAACGTGCCCTTCGCCTTGGTCTCGTAATGCACGCCCTGGGCGCGGATATCATGGGCGAAAATCTCTCCGAGCTGATCCTCTGCGACCTTGCCGAAATAAGCTGCCCTGCCGCCGAAATTCGCAACACCCGCAGCCGTATTACCGGCGCTGCCGCCGGAGGCTTCGAGAGCCGGGCCCATACGCGAATAAAGGAGCTCGGCACGTTCGGCGTCGATGAGGTTCATCGCGGCTTTGGTGATCTTGTTGTCGATCAGGAACTGATCGTCGCAACGGGCGATAATGTCGACGATGGCATTGCCAACGGTCAGTACGTCGAAACGAGTCATCTATTGGAGGATCCCGGTATTGGTGATAGCCGGTATCCGGTAATATCGGTTTTTCCGAAGTTTGGAAGAAAAATCAGCGCCGAGGCTGCCAACTTAATTCCAATCAGTCATTTGCCTGTCACTTTCTATCTTTAAATGCTTATCAAGCGGCTGGGATGGGAAGCTCGAAAGACTTCCGAGCCAGTCTGGGAAGGAATGATGCCTTCCGCCTCACCGGTACGCGGGCCGACCACGGATGAACTGGCGGCATGTGCACCGGGGGGACTTTCCGGCGAGACCGGACACACAAGCGGGCAATGCCCGCTTTTTTGTTTTTGTGGGTTCTCACACGTCGGCGAACTGCTACAACTCCCGGATCATCCTCCAGAGTCACACTTTTTTCACGACCTCGCCCGGCATGTCCGAAATCCTCACCGATGTTCTTCCGGTCTTCCTGCTCATTCTTGTCGGCTGGATGATCGTTCGCACCGGCCTGTTGAAGGCCGAGGTCGGCGAGGCGATGAGCGAGTTCGTCTTCAAGATCGCCGTGCCGCTCCTGCTGTTCCAGACCATAGCGGAGGCGGATTTTCGCGGCGCATCGCCTTTTCGGCTCTGGATCGCCTATTTCTCCGGCGTCGCCATCACCTGGACCGCCGGCCATATTGTCGCGACCCGGTTCTTCGGGCGGGATGCTCGCATAGGCGTGCTTGCCGGCGTTTCCTCGGCCTTCGCCAACACGATCTTCATCGGCCTGCCGCTGGTCGGGCGCACCGTCGGGCCGGATGGCGTCATGGCGATGTCGATCCTGATCGCCGTGCACCTGCCGACCATGATGATCGCCGGCACGCTGCTGATGGAACAGGCCGAGCGCAAGGAAAATGCCGGCGCCGGCCGCAGCACCCCCGAGCTGCTGCGGCAGGTCGGCAGCAATCTCGTCCGCAATCCGCTCGTTATCGGCCTTTTCTGCGGCCTCGTCGTTCATCTGACCAGCCTTCCCATTCCCGCGACGCTCGGAACCGCTATCGACAGCATTGCCAATATCGCCGGCCCGGCGGCGTTGATCTCGCTCGGCATGGCGCTGCGTCAATACGGAATGTCAGGCAATCTCGGCATCACCAGTGTGATCGCCTCCTTCAAGCTATTCCTTCTGCCAGCCTGTGTGCTAGCAGCCGGCCACCTCCTTGGCCTTAGCGCGGAATGGCGCGCCGCGCTCGTGCTGACTGCCGCAGTTCCTACAGGTGTGAACGCCTGGCTGATTGCCAATCGCTTCGGGGTCGGCCACAGTCTCGCGGCCTCGACGATTACCTTGACGACAGCGCTCGGGGCGTTCTCAGTGTCGCTTTGGGCCTATCTGCTCGGATAGCCGAAGCTCGACCCCGCCGACAACAATGGCATCTCTCCGCTTACGGAGAGGCAGGCAGGAAAATGGTCATATATTTTGCGCATCCCGGCCTTCCCACCCGGAGCGCAGCAAAGGATGGCACATGAATATTGCAGCTCCAGTCACCAACCCCGCGTCAGCCTATTCGCAGAAGGTCTTTGTGCTTCAAGGCGGCGGCGCGCTCGGCTCCTATCAGGCGGGTGCCTTCCAGGCACTCAGAGAACAGAATATCGAACCGGATTGGATCGCCGGCATCTCGATCGGCGCGATCAATGCCTCTATCATGGCCGGCAACGTGCCCGGCGAACGGCTTGAGGCTCTGCGTTCCTTTTGGAACAAGGTGACCGTGCATCTTCCCGTCGATCTGCTGATGGAAGATCGGCGCGAGACCAATCCCTTCTATCGCTCGGTCAGCAGTTGGTGGGTTTCGACCTTCGGCGTGCCCGGCTTCTTTTCCCCTTGGCAGATTCCGGCCTGGTTTCAGACACGCGGCTCGGCGGGCGCGACCAGCGTCTACGATACCGGGCAATTGCGCCAGACACTGCTCGATCACGTGGATTTCGACCGAATCAACCATGGCCCGGTGCGTTTGAGCCTCGGCGCCGTCAATGTGCGCACTGGCAATTTTGCCTTCTTCGACAACAGGGAGATCAAGATCGAGCCTGAGCATGTGATGGCGAGCGGCGCTTTGCCACCCGGTTTTCCGGCGGTCAAAATCGGCAACGAGCACTATTGGGACGGCGGCCTGGTCTCGAACACACCCCTGACCTACGTGCTGCGCAATGGCGCTGCGATCGATACGGTCGTCTTCCAGGTCGATCTCTTCAGCGCCGTCGGGCCGCTGCCACAAGATCTCGAAGAAGTGGAAGAACGGCGCAAGGACATTACCTATTCCAGCCGCACCCGGCTCAACACCGACCTCTTTCTCGAGCGTCATCGCCTGCGGCGGGCCATCTCCGATCTTTATGCCCGCCTTCCCGAAGAGGCTAAGGCCGATACGGAAATCAAGAAACTGGAGCAGCATTGCTCCGATTACGGCGTGACGATCATCCACCTGATCTATCGCAACAAGCAGTTCCGCTCGCATTCGAAGGACTACGAATTTTCGGCGCTGTCCATGCACGAACATTGGGAGGCCGGCCTGCGCGATGCGCGAAAGGCGCTGATCGCCGAGGATTGGCGCATGCCGCCAAGCGCCGAGGATGGATTGAAGGTCTTCGACCTCGATCAGCGGACGCAATCCCGTCGGCACACGATCTGAAAGATGCAACGCAAAAAACCCGCCCTGACGGCCGGGTTTTTCAATTGATCTTCCGCTTTGCCTCAGTTCGTCGCGGCCGGTGCGTTCGGATCCGGCAGCGGCACCTGGGTGTCGGCGAGCGTGCGCAGATAGGCGATCACATTGGCGCGATCCTCTTCCTTCGGCAGGCCGGCAAAGCCCATCGCCGTTCCGGCGACGAATTTCTTCGGAGCGGCCAGGAAGTGATAGAGGTGGTCATAGGTCCACTTTTCCGAACCGCCCTTGGAGAAGTCCTTCATGCCGGCCGAATAGGCAAAGCCCTCGTGCTCTGCGACCGGGCGGTCGACAATGCCCCAGAGATCAGGGCCAACCTTGTTCGGCCCTCCCTTCTCTCCGGAATGACAGGCCTGACACTTCTTGAAGATCGTCTCGCCGGCCTTGGCATCAGCCTTCTGCAACAGCTGAGCGATCGGCGTTTCCGCCTTGGCAGCCGCACCCTTGTCTCCACCTGCAGCCGGTTCCTCGGTTGCGACGATGGCAAAACCGGGCTTTTCCGGTGCCTCTGAATGGAAAATAAATCCTGACGCGAGCGACACGGACTTCAACACGAACAGCGTGGCCAGAAGCGCCCCGACTCCCATGTTCACGTAGGATGAATTCATCTGCTATGCTCCCCTCGCCGCCGGCATCCTCCGCCGGCCCATCTTGAATTCGCGCGAAACCTATGTCTTTTGGCTGTTTCTTGCAACTCTGTAAACGGTCTCCACCATGAGACGTTTTGACACTTTTCCCTTGGGAATAGAAGGCCCAACAATGACTGATCCGAATTTAGACAAGACGCTGGTCCTCATTCCCGCCCGGCTGGCCTCCACGCGCCTGCCGGGCAAGCCGCTGGCTGACATTTGCGGCCTGCCCATGATCGTACAGGTTGCCAGGCGCGCGCGCGAGGCGGCGATCGGTCGCATCGTCGTCGCCGTCGACCATGAGGATACCTATGCCGCAGTCGCCAATGCCGGCTTCGAAGTGGTCATGACGCGCACCGACCATCAATCCGGCTCGGACCGCATCTACGAAGCCCTGCAGGCCGTCGATCCTGAAGGTCGCGCGGAGATCATCGTCAATGTACAGGGCGACCTGCCGACCATCGATCCCGAGACGATCCGCGCCTCGCTGCGCCCGCTCGAAAATCCAGCCGTCGACATCGCAACGCTAACGGTCGAGATCAAGGACGAGGAAGAAAAGACCGCGCCGAGCGTCGTCAAGGTCGTCGGCTCACCGATCTCGGACAGCCGTCTGCACGCACTCTATTTTACCCGCACGACCGCACCGTATGGCAAAGGGCCGCTCTATCACCATATCGGCCTCTACGCCTACCGCCGCGCCGCCCTCGCGAAATTCGTGAGCCTCGGCCCATCGACGTTGGAGCGGCGCGAATCACTGGAACAGCTGAGGGCGCTGGAGGCCGGCATGCGCATCGATGTCGAGATCGTTGACACGATACCGCTCGGTGTCGATACTCCCGCCGACCTCGAAAAGGCCAGACGCATCCTCTCCGCCGCCTCTCTCTGACGGCATTCCCCCAAGGGCAGTCCCATGATTACCAAGACCAATAAGATCTCCTTCCAGGGCGAGTACGGCGCCAATTCCGACATGGCCAGCCGTGACATGTTCCCGACCATGGAGCCGCTGCCCTGCCAGACCTTCGAGGATGCCCTCACCGCCATCGATAATGGTGATGCGGATCTCGGCATGATCCCGATCGAGAACACGATCGCCGGGCGAGTCGCCGATATCCATCATCTGCTGCCGGAATCGCGACTGCATATCGTCGGCGAATATTTCATGCCGATTCGTTTCCAGTTGATGGTTCTGCCAGGCGTGAAGAAGGAAGAGATCCGCACGGTGCACAGCCACATCCATGCGCTCGGCCAATGCCGCAACATCGTGCGTCAGAACGGCTGGAAGCCTGTCATTGCAGGCGATACGGCGGGTGCTGCCAAGCTGGTGAAGGAAACCGGCGATCGCAGCATGGCGGCACTGGCGCCCCGGCTTGCGGCCGATCTCTACGGGCTGGAAATCATCGCCGAGAATGTCGAAGACACCGAAAACAACATGACGCGCTTCGTCATCCTGTCGCGCGACGAGGACTGGGCCGAGCGCAGTGCGCCGGACGAAAAAATCGTCACGACCTTCGTCTTCAACGTCCGCAACATTCCGGCCGCGCTCTACAAGGCACTCGGCGGCTTCGCCACCAACGGCATCAACATGACAAAGCTCGAAAGCTATCAGCTCGGCGGCCGTTTTGTTGCGACGCAGTTCTATGCCGACATCGAAGGTCATCCTTCTGATCCACATGTGCGCCGGGCGCTGGAGGAACTGCGCTTCTTCTCCGAAAAAGTCCGCATCCTCGGCGTCTACAAGGGTCATCCGATGCGGGGCAATCTCTAAAAGGAGATTATCATAAAGCCTTGGTAACGAGTTCCCCTCCCCTTTAACGGGAAGAGGGGAAGCGCAAATTGCCACCAAAACTCACTTATCCGGCTCACAAACGCGCAGGCGATGGCCGTCCGGGTCGAGCACAACAAAGGTTGGGCCGAAATCCATCGTCGTCAACTCCTGCGCGATCGGCAGGCCGCGTGCCTTCCAATCCTTGTAGTGCTGCTCGACGGCGCCAGCGCCTTCGACCATGAAGCCCAGTTCGCCGCGATTTCCGATGGCGGAGGGCTGGGGTTCGACGCTGCTTCGGCGCCAGAGGCCGAGACTTAGGCCGTTGTCGAGCGCGAAAGCCACGAAGTTCGGCGACGCGAAGGCCGGCTCACGGCCGAAGAGATCGCGGTAGAACGGCGTACTTTCGCTGGGGTCCTTGACATAGAAGATGATTAGGTTGGGGCTGGTCATCTGAATAGTCCTCTTGTTTTGATGGATTTAAGGGCATGCGGCTGTAGCCCGGCGGACGGAGCTCAGCCGCCGAGGATGGCTTTGTCTGTCATGATGAGTGCGTGCGAAGCCACGTTTCCGAAGCCTGTTGCAGCCTTCGGATCAGTGTCTTGCACTTGAATTTCCGATTTTACCGATGTCGTTATCGCAAAGTCGCGGCGAACTTCGCGCGGGATGCTCCGGGGCTGTTCAGTCTTTCGCGGAATTTCCGAACCGCCCTACCTCTTTATTTCCCGCAATTCCTGACGGAAAACTGCCGCGCAGTTTTCCTGGAGCTGCTCTAATGCATCCGCTCTTCCTCACGGTAAGGTGCACGGCCATCGAGAAAACCGAGATCCCGCATCACGGAACTCGGCGCTTCCTCGATATCGAGACGATTCCAGCGGCGGGTGAAATAGCCAAGCGCGAGCTCAGAGAGACGAGCCGGCCATGACTGATGCTTGCCTTTAAGCGCCTCGACGCCGCCGCGATGCACATGTTGCGAAATGATGGAAACGTTGCCTGCCATGATCGGTCCTCCTTCCTGATTGGATGGACCCATCATAGCCGCATCTACTGACAGTTTCTGGCAGTAGCATCACACTGAAGCGGGTCGCGATCTTTCAGATTCGCCTCCTGCGCTTTGGATCTTTGATTTTACGCATGTCGTTGTCGCAAAAACGCTGCACACTTTTGCCAGACATGCTTTGGCGGATCAATTGTGGACCATGCCCTCACGGGCATGCCATTCCCTGGCAAGCGCGACACGCCGGCGCGGATAGCGCGCCTCCAGCACCGCAAAATCGACGATGCGGTCGGCGCGGAAATGGCGGAAATCCTGACGCAGCTCGCACCAGGCCATGATGATGCGGGCATTGTCGAAATAGCCGAGCGCGAAGGGCCAGATACGCCGGGTGGAAATGGCGCCGTTCACATCGCCATAGGTCAGCTGCACCATGCGCTCCGTGCGGATCGCCTTGCGCATGAGGGAAAGATCGGCCTTGTCTTCGGTCACACGTCGCGTGGCAACGACCACTGCCGCCTGGTCGACCTCATCGCGAAGGTCGGCGGGCAGCACGGCGGCGATCTTGGCAAGCGCGTCGGCGCCGGCTGCCGCCAAGCGCGAATCGGTAGCGCGGGCTACCCATCGCGATCCCAGCACCAGCGCCTCGATCTCATCCTGCGAAAACATCATCGGCGGCAGCATGAAGCCGGGCTTCAGGACATAGCCGATCCCCGGTTCGCCCTCGATCATCGCACCCTGCGACTGCAGGCTGGCAATATCGCGATAGAGCGTGCGCAGGCTGACGCCGGTCTCCTCCGCCAGAACGGCACCGCTGACCGGTCGGCGATAGCGCCGCAATGTCTGCAGCAGCGTCAGCAAGCGTTCCGAGCGGGCCATGACACAATAGTCCTAGCGCTTCCATTCCACCCAGTCGCGCATCAGGCGGTGGGCGATGGCGCCTTTGGGCGGAGATGTGTTGCCGGAGGCCGAAACGCGATCGAGCATGGCGAGCGTCTCCTCCGGAGTAAACCAGCGGCAATCCTCAAGCTCGGCTTCGTCCATGTGGATTTCCATGGACTTCGCCTCGGCATAGCAGCCGATCATGAGGGAATGCGGCATCGGCCAGGGCTGCGAGGCGTGATAGCGCACGCGGCCGATATGAATACCGGATTCTTCGAGTGTTTCGCGGCGCACTGCATTCTCGATGGTTTCGCCCGGCTCGACGAAGCCGGCGAGACAGGAATACATGCCTGGCGCGAAGTGATGGCTGCGGCCAAGCAGGCAGCGATTCCGCTCCTCGTCGATCGTGAGCATGATGACGACCGGATCAGTGCGCGGGAAGATCACATGTTCGCAGGCCGTGCAGACCCGCTTGTAGCCCCCGATGCGGCTTTCCACGACGGAACCGCACCTGCCGCAGAAACGGTTGTCACCATTCCAGCGAATGAGGCTCATGCCCTGCGCGGCTTCACCGAGGATTTCGCCTTCCAGCAGAAGATCGCGCCAGAGCGCGCGCATATCAGCCGGCTTGTACTGGCTGGCAAGCTCGTCTGGATTGACGCGCACAGGCACGGCAAGCCGCGGCTCGCCGGTCTTGCGGTAGCCGAGGAGAACGGCCTCGTCCCAATTCGGATCGAGATCCTTCAACTCGTAGCGGGCAAACAGTGGATCCAACACCTGCCCGTCATGCTTCAAGACAAGCCGGTCCTGGGCGAAAGCCAGGATATGCGTGCCTTCCTTGGCAAGCGCCTGCTTGATCGATTCCTCGTCGCGATGCTCGGCATCCCGGTTGAGCTGGTTTTCCGCAAAGGCGGTGAGACTGCTGGCTTCCGGATGGGGCGCATCCGAGGAAAAGATGGAATGGCTCATTGTGAAAGCGTTTCCCGCAACTTGGCTATGAGGCTGTTCATGTCTTCGTCCGAATAGGGTTCCGCCTTGCCGTAGCCCCAGACGGGGCCTGGCCAGTTGGCATCACCTTCGAACCGCGCGATGACATGAACATGCAGCTGACGGACGATATTTCCAAGTGCCCCGACATTGATTTTTGTTGCGCCCGTCACCGTCTTCAGGGCGCTTGCGACCTTATCCGTTTCGAAGGTCAGCAAAATCCGGTCGAGCGGTGTCAGCTCGAAAACCTCCGATTTGTCGGGCCGGCGCGGGATGAGCACGAGCCATGGCCAGCGGCGATCCTTCATCAACCTGACATCGCACAGGCCAGTTATGGTGACGGAAACGCTGTCATTCGCCAGACGATCGTCGAGCGTAAACTCCTTCAAGGGGGCATCCTCCATTGTTTTATCAAATGTTTAGCAGTTTTTTTTGACCTTGGCTTGCTTTTGATGACGATATTGCCGATATGTGCATCCGGGAGGTTGGTGGTGGACGAGCCACTCGCCAACCGGGTCAGGTCCGGAAGGAAGCAGCCCTAACGAGCCCGGCACGGGTCATTCGTGCCAGCCTCCCACCACTCCGAAAGCAAGACCCGGCTTTCGCCGGGCGATGAGCTAGGCACCGGGCAACAAGCAGGGCGATGAGCGACACCGAGCGACAAGCAAAAGATGCCGCCTCGACCGGCACCGGCTACCGGGTGCTGGCCCGCAAATACAGACCCAAGGACTTCACGGATCTGATGGTCGGCCAGGAGCCGATGGTTCGCACGCTGACCAACGCGTTCGAGACCGGCCGCATCGCCCAGGCCTATATGCTGACCGGCGTGCGCGGCGTCGGCAAGACCACGACTGCCCGCATCCTTGCCCGCGCCCTCAACTACAAGACCGCTGACATCGATCGGCCCACCATCGACCTGCGCGAGCCGGGCGACCATTGCCAAGCGATCATGGAAGGCCGGCACGTCGACGTCATCGAGATGGACGCCGCCTCGCACACCGGTATCGACGATATAAGAGAAATCATCGAGCAGGTGCGCTACCGCCCGGTCTCGGCGCGCTACAAGGTCTACATCATCGATGAAGTGCACATGCTGTCGACGGCCGCCTTCAACGGGCTGTTGAAGACGCTCGAAGAGCCGCCCGAGCATGTGAAGTTCATTTTCGCCACCACCGAAATCCGTAAAGTGCCGATCACGGTGCTGTCGCGCTGTCAGCGCTTCGACTTGCGCCGTATCAGCGCCTCCGATCTCGTCGGGCTCTTCACCACCATTGCCGGCAAGGAAGGCATCGAGGCCGAGCCGGAAGCGCTCGCCATGATCGCGCGTGCCGCCGAAGGTTCGGCGCGCGACGGTCTGTCGCTGCTCGATCAAGCGATCGCCCATGGCAGCGGCTTCGTTGCCGCCGATGCCGTGCGCGCCATGCTCGGGCTTGCCGACCGCGCCCGCATCGTCGATCTCTTCGGCCATGTCGTCAAAGGCGATGTCTCGGCCGCACTTGCCGAATTCAACAGCCAGTACGAGGCCGGCGCAAATCCCGTCGTTGTATTGACCGACCTTGCTGATTTCACCCATCTCGTGACCCGCCTCAAATATGTGCCCGATGCCGCCGACGATCCGTCGCTCAGCGAAGTCGAGCGCACGAAAGCGGCGGAATTCGCGCAAGGCGTGGCGGTGACGGCACTTTCCCGTATCTGGCAGATGCTGCTCAAGGGCATTGCCGAGACGGAAAATGCCTCGCGCACGGCCGGCGCCGCCGAAATGGTGCTGATCCGGCTGGCCCATGCCGCTCATCTGCCGGCACCGGAAGATGCCGCGCGCAGGCTTGCCGAGTTTTCTGATGGTAATGGTGGCTCCCGCCCCTCGTCGTCTACGAGCGGCGGCAGTGGCGGCGGAGCAGTGTCCTATCAGGGCAATGCCATGGCGCGTGCCGTGGAAACGCCAGCGCCAAGACCTACGCCTTCCGCACCGGTCGCTATGCTGCGCTCCGTTCCGAATACACAGCCGGACGTGCAGCCTGTCGGCCGCATCGAGCAGAAACCGGTTGAAGCGCCGAAGCCGCTTGTGCCTGTTAATTCGATGGCCGATATCGCCGAGCTTGCGAGCCAGAAGCGCGATCCGAAGATGAAGGCGCTGGTGCGTACCTTCGTGCGCCCGGTCAAGCTGGAGCCGGGCCGGCTCGATGTCAGCCTGGCACCGGGCGCTCCCGGCACGCTGCTGAATGAGCTTGCCGTCAAGCTGAAGGAATGGACCGGCATCCACTGGATCGTCAGCCTCAGCCGCGAGGAGGGCCAGCCGACGCTTGTCGAAGCAGAAGCGAACGCCCAGAAGCAGCGCGTTGCCGATGCACGGCAGGACCCCGATGTTGCAGCGATCCTGGCGCAATTTCCGGGCGCAAAGATCATCGATGTGCGGGTGCGGGCGCCCGAGACGGACGAAGAGGACGAAGCGGCGGCTCCGCCGGCAATCGCCGAATCCGTCGATGGCGATATTCTACCCGGCGACGACATAGAATTCTAAGGCTAGGATGAATGCTGACGGAACCGCTTCGGCTTGAAGCGGTTGACGACCATGACGACATATCCTGCCGCTTAAAGAAAGACTTGGAGAAGAAGGACCAAAGACGATGCGCGACATCATGGGCATGATGGGCAAAGTGAAGGAAATGCAGGCGAAGATGGAGAAGATGCAGTCGGAGATTGCCGACATCCGCGTCGAAGGCAAGGCCGGCGGCGGCCTCGTCACCGTCACCGTCAACGGCAAGGGCCTGATGGTCGGCCTCAAGATCGATCCCTCGCTCTTCAAGGAAGACGATGTCGAAATCCTCGAAGACCTGATCGTCGCCGCCAACAAGGATGCTCAGGAAAAGGCTGAGGCGATCGCCGCCGAAAAGACCCGCGAGCTGACCGCCGGTCTGCCGATCCCGCCCGGTTTCAAGCTGCCGTTCTGAGGTTGGACTATTTCTTTCAGCGTGCGGCCGCCTTGCGAATGAGATCGCGGCCGATCGCCTTTATCGGTTCGTTCCGCAGCACCAGCGATGTCGTCACCGCACCATGGCGAGCAATGGAATCGACGATGGTTTCAAGGTCTGATGGTGTCGGCACGAGAACCTTGAGCAGGAAGCAATCCTCGCCCGTCAGCCTCAGCACCTCGATAATTTCGGGCATTTCCGAAAACTGCTTGAGATAGGGCCGAATATGCTCATGCGTCGTGCGCAGGCGGATGACTGCCATCATGCCGAGCCCGACGGCAGCTGGATCGATGACGGCACGATAGGCTGCAATCACGCCGCGTTCCTCCAGCCGCTTCAGCCGCTCCGATGCCGCCGGCTGCGACAGGCCGACACGGCGACCGAGCTCCGATACCGAGATTCGCCCGTCCTGCTGCAGGATTTCGATGATCGAGAGATCTGTCGGATCCAGTCCTCTTTCGATAGTATCCATTGCTCGCCTTCAATTCATCGGTTGGGACAAGTTTTATCCAATGGATTGCAATGTCAATCGGCATCCCGGCATGCCAGCTTTTCTCCGTGTAAAACCATGGAGAAAGGATAGAGATGAGCGACATCATCACGCTACCGGGACTGGGCGGTTCGGGAGAAGGTCACTGGCAAACATTGTGGGAACGGGACGATCCGACCATGCGGCGCTTCCAGCCGTCGAGCTGGGACAAACCGATACTTTCGGATTGGATTGCAGCGCTCGAGGGCGAAATCTCACGTTCCAAAACGCCGCCGATCCTGATCGCGCACAGCCTTGCGTGCCAACTGATCGCCCATTGGGCGCCCATCAAAAAGACTGCGATCCTTGGCGCGTTTCTGGTGGCCGCGCCTGATCCAAAGGGCGAAATCTATCTTGCCGAAGCCGGCAGCTTTGCCAATCCGCCACGGCAGCAGCTGCCTTTTCCGTCCCTTCTCGTCGCCAGCACCGACGATCCTTTCGGCTCCTTCGATCATGCGCGTCGCAGCGCCGAAAGCTGGGGCAGCACCTTCGTCGATGTCGGGCCGCACGGGCATATCAATGCGGCATCCGGACTGGGTGACTGGCCGGAAGGCAAGGCAATCTTCGGGCGTTTTCGCGCCGAGCTTGGCTGAACATAAATCCCGTATTTGGAAAAGCCGCGCCGGAATGCTATCTCTGGCGCTCTTCTTCCAGATATCGTCTGGTCTGCCCTGCTCGGAGGGAATGCGATGAGCCTGTCGACGCTGCTTGTTTTTGCCGGTGCCTTATTCATTGCGGCGGGATCGCCGGGACCGAACATAGCTGCACTTGTGGCGCGCGTGCTGACGAAGGGCGCGCGAAACGTGCTGCCCTTCCTCTCGGGCATGTGGCTTGGCGAGGCGATCTGGCTGACCTGCGCCGTTGCCGGCCTTGCGACCATCGCCGAAACCTTCCATTTGGCCTTCGTGGCGATCAAGTGGCTGGGCGTCGCCTATCTGCTCTACCTTGCCTGGAAGATGTGGTTTGCCTCCTCCGATACGGCGGGAAAGGAACTGCCGGACGAGCAATCAGCCATGCGGCTCTTCCTCGCGGGCTTCACGGTTACCATGGGCAATCCCAAGATCATGGTATTTTATGTGGCGCTGCTGCCCTCGATCATTGATCTGCACGGCGTGACGATTTCGGGCTGGGCCGAGCTGGTGGCGACGATGTTTGCGGTGCTCGTCGTCATCGACCTCTCCTGGGCGATGCTTGCCGCGAAGGCCAGAACTTTCCTCAAGAGCCGCCGCGCCGTACGCATCGCCAATCGCGCCAGCGCTGGCACCATGGCAGGCGCGGCCGTCGCGATTGCCATGCGGTGATTTCAGACCGCTGCGCCGCTTTCGATGAGCGCACGCAGCTTGTGATGGATGGGCGCCGCCAGATAGCGCGCCCGATCCTCCGGTGACAATCGCCTGCCGAATGTCGCCATCATTTCCGGCATGGCCACCCTCTCGCCGGCATAGGGCAGGTAGGTGACCGGCATATCAGCGCTCACTGTGCCGCTCGCAAGAACGCGGCAATAGATGCCGGGCCGCCCGGCCCGGATGTATCGCTTGACGAATTGCGGATCATCCATCTTCGCCGCGAAGGTCGAGCAGGGAATGCGCGCGGAGGTCACTTCCAGAACAAGATCGCCGGCTATGAATCGATCGCCGGCGGCGACCTGGCAATTGTCCAGGCCATCGATGACGAGGTTTTCGCCGAAGGTGCCGGGCTCCAACGGTCGCCCAAGCTCGGCTGCCCACCAGTCCAGCGTCAGCGAACCCTCGATATAAACGGCCTGATCACGGCCGCCATGATGCTTGCGATTGCAGATGGCATCACCGAGCAACCCGAGCTCATCGACCATGACGGCACCGCTGACGGCGTGCTTATTGATCCCCGTCTTCGCCTTCTTGCCCGGCAGCGTTTCCGGAGCGCCGCGGCACACGGCCAGAATTTTCATCGGTCAACCGTTCCTTCCGTGATTCCGTTCCTTGAGCATATGAGCTAAAAGCCTCCCATGGCAAAGCGAGTCACCGGCCCCGAAATCGAAAAACTCATCCAGCTCCTGGCGAAAGTACCAGGCCTCGGGCCGCGCTCTGCGCGCCGCGCGGCGCTGCATCTGATCAAGAAGAAGGACCAGCTGCTCGGCCCGCTGTCGCATGCGATGGCCGACGCTTACGACAAGGTGAAGATCTGCTCGCGCTGCGGCAATGTCGATACCGTCGACCCCTGCACTGTCTGCACCGACGATCGCCGCGACCAGTCCGTCATCATCGTCGTCGAGGACGTCTCCGATCTCTGGGCGCTGGAGCGATCAGGCGCGATGAACGCCGCCTACCATGTCCTCGGCGGCGTCCTGTCGCCGCTCGACGGTGTCGGGCCTGACGATCTCAATATTCGCGGATTGATCGCTCGCGTCAGCGAAGGCGGCATTCGCGAGATCATCATCGCCGTCAATGCGACGGTCGAGGGGCAAACAACAGCACACTATATAACTGACCAGCTTGATGGCCTCGAAGTCAAGATTACCCGTCTTGCCCATGGCGTGCCCGTCGGAGGCGAGCTCGATTATCTCGACGAAGGAACGCTAGCGGCGGCGCTGAGGGCGCGGACGGCGATTTGAGAGCCGCAACAAAGGAAAGAGTATGAGGAGAGTTTTTACCCCCCTCTGTCAGCTTTCGCTGACATCTCCCCCACAAGGGGGGAGATTGGTCGCTCGTAGCACCGTCTTCGACAAACAATTTGGCACTGCAATCGCAGAAACTTCAGACCTCCGGTATGGCGCAAAGCCCACCGCCAACAATCTCCCCCCTTGTGGGGGAGATGTCCCGAAAGGGGCAGAGGGGGGTATCTCGCGGCACGTTCTGCGACTGCTCATCCTCCTCCTCACCCTCCTTCCCCTCCTTCCCCTCCCCGCGCTCGCCGCCTCCAAGGCCGATGTCGAAGCGCAGTTTCAAACCTGGATTCAGAAGGATCTCTGGCCGGAAGCGCGAAAGGCCGGGATTTCGGAAAAGACCTTCCAGGCCGCCTTTGCCGGCGTGATGCTGAACTGGGATCTGCCCGACCTCGAGCCGCCGGGTTTCCCGAAGCCGAAGCAACAGCCGCAGACCCAGGCCGAATTCTCCTCGCCCGCCCCCTATTTCAATGAGGCACGGCTGCAGAAGCTGGCGGTAACGGGACGAAGCCTCGCCTCGCAATATGGGCCGGTGCTGCGGCGCATCGAGAAGACCTATGGCGTTCCGGGACCGATCCTGCTTGCGATTTGGGGCCGCGAAACCGGCTTCGGCGCCGCCAAGCTGCCGAATTCGGCGATGCAGGTGCTGGCGACTAAGGCCTTCATGTCGACGCGCAAGGATATGTTCCGCACCGAAGTGATCGCGGCACTGCGCATCCTCGACCATGGCGATGTGACGCCGGATCAGTTCAAGGGCTCGTGGGCCGGCGCGCTCGGCCAGCCGCAGTTCATGCCGACCAACTATCTGAAATATGCCGTCGATTTCGATGGCGACGGCCATCGCAACATCTGGACCTCAGTGCCGGACACTTTGGCCTCCATAGCCAACTATATGGTTCAGAAGGGCTGGCAGCGCGGCCGTGGCTGGGGATACGAAGTGACCATTCCGCAGAATGTGTCCTGCGCGCAGGAAGGACCTGATCTAGCGAAGCCGATCTCGCAATGGGCTTCGCTTGGGATCAAGCCGGTTTCCGGCAAGGCCTTCCCAGCGAACGAAATGCGCGCCAGCGGCATGATGTTGGTCCCGGCCGGCCGCGATGGACCGGAATTCATCGTCACGCCGAATTTCTACGTGATCAAGGAATACAACAATTCCGATCTCTACGGCCTCTATATCGGCAATCTTGCCGACCGCATCGCCAATGGCAGCGGCGCTTTTCAGGAAAAATGGGGCGATGTCGGCAAGATGCTGCGCTCGGATGTCGCCAATATGCAGAAGGTTCTGGAGCACAAGGGCTACGATGTCGGCGGCACGGACGGCCTGCCCGGCTACAAAACCCGGCGCTCGATCGGTCAATGGCAGGAAAAGAGCGGCATGAAGCCCAACTGCTATCCCGATAGCTCCATGCTCGGCGTGCTGAAATAGCTGCGGAAAAGGCTTTCGGCGCGAATGCCTTGCAATTTGCCGGAAAGAGGCTTATATCCGCATCAAATTCTTGATCGTGTGATGAAGAGTGGGCCGCAAGGACCCGCTCTTTTTTATTAGCGCGATCTCCCAATGCATGAACAATGCGGAGTGAATGCTTGTCGGACGTGACAAACGCAGACAATACCAATGAACCCCGGCTGATCGTCGAAACCGGCCTTGATCAGCGCGTCGCCGCGATCATCGAGCCCGTGCTTGTGGGCATGGGCTTCCGTCTGGTGCGCGTGCGCCTTCTCAATCTGAACGGCCTGACACTGCAGATCATGACCGAGCGCAACGACGGCACCATGACCGTCGAGGACTGCGAAGAGGTCTCCATGGCCATTTCTCCGGTCCTGGATGTGGAAGATCCGATCGATAAGGCGTATCATCTCGAAGTGTCTTCGCCGGGTATCGACCGCCCGATGGTGCGAAAGTCGGATTTTCAGCGCTGGATCGGCCATATCGTCAAGTGCGAAACGTCGATCCTCGTTGATAACCGCAAGCGTTTCCGCGGCAAGATCGCCGCCGTCGACAATGACGGCTTCACGATCGAACGCGACCAGGTCGCCTATGGCGAGGAGCCCAAGGTGACCATTCCGTTCAGCACGCTGGCCGAGGCCAAGCTGATCCTGACGGACGATCTCATCCGCGACGCGCTGCGCGCCGATAAGCTGGCGAAAGCCGAGGCAGCGAACCAGAACGAAGCGGACGACCAGGAATAACCGATCAACGAACCGCCTGACGGAACGGGAAACCTGAAGGCAGGAAGACGGAGACTAAGAACAATGGCAGTCAGTGCGAACCGGCTAGAACTTCTGCAGATCGCAGATGCAGTGGCGCGCGAAAAGGTCATCGACCGCGAGATCGTGCTTGCCGCAATGGCGGATGCGATCCAGAAGGCCGCGCGCTCGCGTTACGGCACGGAATCGAATATCCGCGCCGATATCAATCCGAAGACGGGTGAAATCCGCCTCCAGCGTCTGCTCGAAGTGGTCGAAAAGGCCGAAGACTATTCCACGCAGATCCCGCTGGAACTGGCCCGCGACCGCAACCCGGACGCAGCCCTCGGCGATTTTATCGCCGATCCGCTGCCGCCGATGGATTTCGGCCGCATCGCCGCCCAGTCGGCCAAGCAGGTCATCGTGCAGAAGGTGCGCGAAGCCGAACGTGACCGCCAGTTCGACGAATTCAAGGATCGCGTCGGCGAAATCGTCAACGGCACCGTCAAGCGCGTCGAATACGGCAACGTCATCGTCGACCTCGGCCGTGGCGAAGGCATCATCCGCCGCGACGAAATGATCCCGCGCGAAAACTTCCGCTATGGCGATCGCGTCCGCGCCTATGTCTACGACGTTCGTCGCGAGCAGCGTGGCCCGCAGATCTTCCTGTCGCGCACGCATCCGCAGTTCATGGTCAAGCTCTTCACCATGGAAGTGCCTGAGATCTACGACGGCATCATCCAAGTGAAGTCGGTCGCCCGCGATCCGGGCTCGCGCGCCAAGATCGCCGTCATCTCGAACGACTCGTCGATCGATCCGGTCGGCGCCTGCGTCGGTATGCGCGGTTCGCGCGTTCAGGCCGTCGTCGGCGAGCTGCAGGGCGAAAAGATCGACATCATTCCCTGGTCCAGCGAGCCGGCGAACTTCGTCGTCAACGCGCTGCAGCCGGCCGAAGTCGCCAAGGTCGTTCTCGACGAAGATGCAGAACGCATCGAAGTCGTGGTGCCGGACGAGCAGCTTTCGCTCGCCATCGGCCGCCGCGGCCAGAATGTCCGCCTCGCCTCGCAGCTGACCGGTTGGGATATCGACATCATGACGGAAGCCGAGGAATCGGAACGCCGTCAGAAGGAATTCAACGAGCGTACGAACCTGTTCATGGACGCGCTCGACGTCGACGAGATGGTCGGGCAGGTTCTGGCCTCGGAAGGCTTTGCCGCCGTCGAGGAACTGGCTTACGTCGATCTCGACGAAATCTCCTCGATCGACGGCTTCGACGAAGACACCGCCCAGGAAATCCAGACGCGCGCCCGCGAATATCTCGAAAAGCTCGAAGCGGAGATGGACGAGAAGCGCAAGGCGCTCGGCGTTTCCGACGAGCTTCGCCAGATCAACGGCATGACGGCGCAGATGATGGTCGCCCTCGGCGAGGACGGCATCAAGACGATCGAGGACTTTGCCGGCTGCGCCGCTGACGACCTCGTCGGCTGGAGCGAACGCAAGAACGGCGAAACGAAGAAGTTCGAAGGCCTGTTCTCCAAGCTCGAAGTCTCGCGCGTCGAAGCCGAACAGATGGTCGTGCAGGCCCGCCTGCTGGCCGGCTGGATCACCGAAGCCGATCTCGCCGCCGAAGCCGAAGAGGCATCGGAAGGTGAAGGCGAGGCCGAGCAGGAAGCATGATGAGCGCAGAGGGGCCGAAGGCCGCGCCCGAAGACAACGATCTTTCGGGTGACGGCGCAAATGGCCGTATGTGCATTGTAACACGCGAAAGCGGATCGCCGGATGAGCTGATCCGCTTCGTCGCCGCTCCGGACGGAACAGTCGTTCCGGATCTGAAGCGGCAGCTGCCGGGGCGCGGATGCTGGGTCAAGATCGACCGGGCGCTCGTGGACAAGGCAGTAGCAAAGAAGTTGTTCTCCCGCGCCCTGAAGGCGGAGGTGGCCGCGCCGAGCGATCTCGGCGCCACCGTCGACCGCCTTCTAGCGGCGCAACTGGCCGGGATGATGAACATGGCACGCAAGGCGGGCCAGTTCGTATCCGGCTCGTCGAAGGTGGATGGCGCCGTTCGCAACGGCTCGGCACTTGCCGTGTTCCATGCGATGAACGCCGCCGCCGATGGCGTGCGCAAGATCGATCAGGCAAGGAAGGCCTGGCATCTCGGCATGGAGACCGAAGCGGAAATACCGTCCTTCCGTGTCTTTACGGAGGCGGAAATGGACGAACTGATGGGCCAGAATGCTTTTATCCATGCCGCAGCGCTTGCAGGGCAGGCGGGTGAGGGTGTAGTGAAGCGCGCAAACCTGCTCGAACGGTACCGCAACGGCGGTCAGTCCCGGGCAACGGGCGGCGCTGGCCGGCGAAAACAATGACGCGGTCACCGGCCTTTGCCGGACGCCTCATTAAGGTACATGCATTGAACGACAGGGTCTGACGGACGTTTCCGTGCCCTGTCCGAAGGAACAGGAACGGAATGACCGACAATCAAGACGACAAGACGCTGAGTGTTTCGGGTAAGAAGACCCTCACCTTGAAGCCTTCAGGCGTAAACCAGGGCACCGTGCGCCAGGACATGGGCCGCGGTCGCACCAAGGCGGTCGTGGTTGAGACCCGTAAGCGCCGCCCGCTACGTCCTGAAGACGAAAAGCCAATCACGCCGGTAACGACATCGGCGCCCTCGGTGACGCGCGTCGCCGAACCGACGCCGCAGCCGCCGCGCCCGCCGCAGCCGGCTCCGCGCATTCATCAGCCTGGCGGTCAGCAGCAGCGGCCGGCACAATCCAACCAGGGCTATCAGCAGCGCCCGCAGCAAGAGCGCTCGTCGCGTCCGGTGGTTCTAAACCATCTGTCGGCCGACGAGATGGATGCTCGTCGCCGCGCGCTGGCTGACGCACAGGCCCGCGATGCCGCGGACGCCGTTCGTCGCGCCGAGGAAGAAGCTCGCCGCCGCCAGGAAGAAGAAGCACGCCGCGTCGCCGAACAGGCCGAAGCTGCCCGTCGCGCTGCAGAAGAGGCCGCTCGCGCCGCAGAAGCAGCCAAGGTCGCCGAACAGACCCCGGCCGCTCCAGTCGAGGCGAAGGTTGACGCTCCGAAGCCGGCTACGCAGCCTGCTCCGGCGCCGGCCGTTGTACGCCGTCCGGATGCTTCCGCTCCGCAGTCCGCCCGCCCCGGCGCAGCCGCCGCGGAAGCGCCGGCCAATCGCCGTCGCCCGGGCAACGAGGATGAGGAAGGCCGTGGCCCGTCCCGCGGTGCTCCGGTCCGTGGCAAGATCACCCGGCCTGAGCCGGCGAAGCCGGTCACCACGCGTCCGAAGACCGACGAAGAACGCCGCCGCGGCAAGCTGACGGTCACCACCGCCGATGTCGACGAAGACGGCAACGCACGCGGCCGCTCGCTTTCGGCCATGCGCCGCCGCCAGGAAAAGTTCCGCCGCAGCCAGATGCAGGAAACACGCGAAAAGATCTCGCGTGAAGTCGTGCTGCCCGAGACCATTACCATTCAGGAACTGTCGCAGCGCATGTCTGAGCGCGCCGTCGACGTCATCAAGTACCTGATGAAGGAAGGTCAGATGATGAAGCCGGGCGACGTCATCGACGCCGATCTGGCAGAACTCATCGCCGGCGAATTCGGCCACACGGTCAAGCGCGTTTCGGAATCCGACGTTGAACAGGGCATCTTCAATGTTGCCGACGAGGAAGGCGAACTGGTTTCGCGTCCGCCCGTCGTCACCATCATGGGCCACGTCGACCACGGCAAGACCTCGCTGCTCGACGCCATCCGCCATGCGAACGTGGTCGCCGGCGAAGCCGGTGGCATCACCCAGCATATCGGCGCCTATCAGGTCGAGCAGAACGGTCAGAAGATCACCTTCATCGACACGCCCGGCCACGCCGCCTTCACGGCGATGCGCGCGCGCGGCGCCCAGGCGACCGATATCGCGATCCTTGTGGTAGCGGCCGACGACAGCGTGATGCCGCAGACGATCGAATCGATCAACCACGCCAAGGCGGCCGGTGTTCCGATCATCGTGGCGATTAACAAGATCGATAAGCACGAAGCCAATCCGCAGAAGGTCCGCACGGAACTGCTGCAGCATGAAGTCTTCGTCGAATCCATGGGCGGTGAAGTGCTCGACGTGGAAGTCTCAGCGAAGAACCGCACCAACCTCGACAAGCTGCTCGAAGCCATCCTGCTGCAGGCGGAAATCCTTGACCTAAAGGCCAATCCGAACCGCACGGCCGAAGGCACGGTCATCGAAGCCCAGCTCGACCGTGGCCGCGGCTCCGTCGCCACCGTGCTCGTGCAGAAGGGTACGCTGCGTCCGGGCCAGATCGTCGTCGCCGGCGATCAGTGGGGCCGTGTTCGCGCGCTCGTCAACGACAAGGGCGAGCATGTGAAGGAAGCAGGGCCGGCCATGCCGGTCGAACTGCTCGGCCTTTCCGGTGCACCGCAGGCCGGTGACAAGTTCGCCGTCGTCGAAAGCGAAAGCCGCGCCCGCGAAATCTCGGAATACCGCCAGCGCCTCACCCGCGACAAGGCAGCCGCTCGCCAGTCCGGTCAGCGCGGCTCGCTGGAGCAGATGATGTCGCAGCTGCAGACCTCGGGCATCAAGGAATTCCCGCTGGTTATCAAGGGCGACGTGCAGGGCTCGATCGAGGCCATTGCCGGCGCGCTGGAAAAGCTCGGCACCGACGAAGTGCGCGCGCGCATCGTCCATTCGGGCGTCGGCGGCGTGACCGAATCCGATATCTCGCTCGCCGGTGCATCCGACGCGGCGATCATCGGCTTCAACGTCCGTGCCAATGCTCAGGCCCGCACGCTGGCGGAGCGCGAAGGCATCGAGATCCGCTACTACAACATCATCTACGATCTGGTGGATGACGTGAAGGCAGCGATGTCGGGCCTGCTCTCTCCGGAGCGCCGCGAAACCTTCCTCGGCAATGCCGAGATCCTCGAGGTGTTCAACATCACGAAGGTCGGCAAGGTCGCGGGTTGCCGCGTTACCGAAGGCAAGGTCGAGCGTGGTGTCGGCGTTCGCCTGGTTCGCGACAACGTCGTCATCCACGAAGGCAAGCTCAAGACGCTCAAGCGCTTCAAGGACGAAGTCTCGGAAGTCAACATGGGCCAGGAATGCGGTATGGCCTTCGAAAACTACGAAGACATCCGCGTCGGCGATACGATCGAATGCTTCCGCGTCGAGCACATCACGCGCACGCTGTAAGCAATCCTTCGATTTGCTAGATATCAAAACCGCCGGCCGAAACCGGCGGTTTTTTTAAATGCCGCTAAATGGGTACGCCATGGAGATCACGACAGAGCTTGCAGACGATCAATCCGTCATCGTCTCCTTCGTTCGCCAGCCGGCGGAACATGTCGCCGTGATGCGCCAGGCGGGACAGCGCTTTGCCCTTCGCCGTCCAAGGAATGCACAGAGCGAGACGGCCTGGTTCTTCGTGTCAGCGATCGTGGTCGGCGCAACGCTTCCCGTCTTTTTCCATCTTCTTCGGGAATATGTTTTCATTCCCGTATTCGGGCTGTCGCGATCGATCGGCCTGGGTGAGATGGCGATCATTTGGCTCGTACCGACACTGATCTGCTACGCACTGATCTTGCTCTATTTCAGGTGGGCCACACGCCGACGCCTAAGGGTGATGCAATCGCGCCTGCGCCCTGATGTCATCGTCACTGTCACGATCACCCCCGAAGGTGCCGCCTGGAATTCGGCGCAGACATCGATTTGGCTTGGCTGGAGCGAGATCTTGAATATCAGCCGCCGCAGCGGACGGATTGAATTCGATACCGAAACCTTTGTCACCTACATCCCGGCATCCGCCTTTGTCAATCAGAACGCTCAGGATGCCGCTTTCGCAAGGATTCTCGGCTTCTGGCGGGCAGCAAATCCTGTCCAGCCTTGACCTTTGCGCCGGATCGAGTCATTTGACCCGCTTTATCGCGTCCAAAGGACGCTGCTAACGGAACAACCATGACCAGACCAACTTCTTCCGCGCCTTCGCAGCGCATGCTTCGCGTCGGCGAGCAGGTGCGCTCAGCGATCACGCAGGTTCTGCAGCGCGGCGAAGTGCGCGACGACCTGATCGAGCGCACCGTGATCTCCATTTCCGAAGTGCGCATGTCGCCCGATCTGAAGATCGCGACCGCCTTCGTGACGCCGCTTGGCGTTTCCGACCACGGCGCCGTCATCGAAGCGCTAAACCGCCATGCGAAATATATCCGCGGCCGTCTCGGCCCGCAGCTTCGCCAGATGAAGTACATGCCGGAAGTCCGCTTCCGCGACGATACGAGCTTCGACAATTACAAGAAGATCGACGCGCTTCTGCGCTCGCCCGAGGTCAGCCGTGATCTCGACGACGATAACGACCAAGATCAATAACAGAGACAGAGAATGTCCAAGCCACGCAAGCCCAAGGGCCGCCCGATTTCGGGCTGGCTCATCCTCGACAAGCCGGTGGATTTCGGCTCGACCGAAGCCGTTTCCAAGATCAAGTGGCTGTTCAAGGCCCAGAAGGCCGGCCATGCCGGCACGCTCGATCCGCTCGCCTCCGGCATGCTGCCGATCGCGCTTGGCGACGCCACCAAGACGGTTCCCTACGTCATGGACGGCCGCAAGATATATGAGTTCACCGTGACCTGGGGCGAGGAACGCGCGTCAGACGACCTCGAAGGTGAAGTAACCGCCACCTCGGACACGCGTCCGGGCGAAGAGGACATCCGCGCGCTGCTGCCGAAATATACCGGCGTCATCCAGCAGATTCCGCCGCAGTTCTCCGCCATCAAGATATCAGGTGAGCGCGCCTACGATCTTGCCCGCGAAGGTGAAACGGTCGAGATACCCTCGCGCGAAGTGGAGATTTTCCGCCTGACGCTGCTCGCTTGCCCGGACGCCAATACAGCGCATTTCGAGGTCGAATGCGGCAAGGGCACCTATGTGCGTGCGCTCGCCCGCGATTTCGGCCGTGATCTCGGCTGTTACGGCCATATTTCCGGCCTGCGCCGCAGCTTCGTCGCTCCCTTCGCCGAAGAGACGATGGTGCCGCTTGCCGATCTCGTGGCGCTGGAAGAGATCGAGGATGCGGACGAGCGACTTGCAGCCCTGGACGCACTGCTGATCGATACGGCCGAGGCGCTGTCTTCGCTGCCACATCTCGTCATCAGCGACGATCAGGCACACCGCCTGAAAATGGGTAACCCGATCCTCGTGCGCGGCCGCGATGCGCCGGTTGCCGAAACCGAGGCCTATGCCACGGCACGCGGCAAGCTGATTGCGATCGGCGAGATCGGCCAGGGCGAATTTCGTCCCAAGCGCGTGTTTGGATAGCTAAGTTCAGCCGGAAATAGCGCTATTGCGGGCAATGGCGATGCGATATGCTCCCCGACGGGCCAGCATGGCCCGTTCAAAGGGGGCAAACATGCGCAGCGTTGCATTCGGAATAGTTGCATTCCTTTCTCTGTTCCTGACGGTGACGAACGCCCAATCCGCCGAACGGTGGGCCGGGCTGCCGCCATTTCCGCCAATGCCGCAGCCGAGGGCGAGCGGCATGGCCGATGTCAACGACATCAAGATGTATTATGCCGAATATGGCGAAGGTGACCCGATCCTCTTCATTCATGGCGGTCTTGGGAATGCCGATGTTTGGGGCGCTCAGGTCGCCGATTTCGCGAGAGATCATCTCGTCATCGTCGCCGACAGCCGCGGGCATGGCCGCTCGACGCGCAGCCAGCAGCCCTTTGGCTACGATCTGATGACCTCGGATTACGCCGCGCTGCTCGATTATTTGAAGGTCGGCAAGGTGACGCTGGTTGGATGGTCCGATGGCGGCATCATCGGCATCGACATGGCGATGAAACATCCCGAAAAGCTGACGCGCGTGGTCGCTCAAGCCGCCAATGTCACGACCGACGGCGTGAAACCCGATGTCATGAGCAACAAGACTTTCAACGATTACATCAACGTCGCCGGCGACTATTACAGGAAGCTGTCGCCGACCCCGAACGAATATGACGCCTTCGTCAAACAGATCTCGAAGATGTGGGAGACGCAACCGGCATGGACCGCAGCCGACCTCGGCAAGATCATGGTGCCGGTGACACTTGCCATCGGCGACCATGACGAAGCGGTGAAGCTGGACCATACCGAGATGATGGCGAAGGAGATCCCCGGCGCGAAGCTCGTCATCCTGAAGGATGCCAGCCATTTCGCCATGCTGCAGGATCCGGAAGGCTACAATGCCATGATCCGGGATGCCATGGCGGGGCGCTGAAAGGCGCCCCGGGGAGAACCCTCTTTCCATTGGCGCTCATTTGGTTTATAGGCAGCGCCAGCATCAGGCATGCCTGATTGCATTCACGGCCAATGCTGGACGACATCCCGGCGTTTGGCGACTTCAATCTCCTCTCATAGAAAGGACCATCCGATGTCGATCACTGCTGAGCGCAAGGCTGCGCTGATCAAGGAATACGCTACCGCCGAAGGCGACACCGGTTCTCCGGAAGTCCAGGTTGCGATCCTGACCGAGCGCATCAACAACCTCACGGAACACTTCAAGGACCACAAGAAGGACAACCACTCCCGTCGTGGCCTTCTGACGATGGTTTCCAGCCGGCGCTCGCTTCTTGACTACCTCAAGAAGAAGGACGAAGGCCGTTATACCAAGCTGATCACCAGCCTCGGTATCCGCCGCTAACGGAATTTCCGGCGGGCGTTCACCTGAACGCCCGCCGGATGCTTATGAAGGGTATGAACCCTTGAGACCAGTTTCCCTCGCGCCTTACGCCGGTGCGATGCGAAACCGCCGGCAGGCCGGATGGGCCGGTGCTGCCAACAACAACCGTTGACCTGTCATGGGGCAGGATTGCCGGATGCTTTCAGCCGAAGCTTCAAGCTTCGGCCGACTTTCGAAAGCCTCTCGTTGTCTTGCCCGTGATGCGTCACATTTCGTGCGGTTGAAGATGTGCCCTGCCGAATTCGTCGGCCTCGGCGCCTTTTCCCGCATAGTGCAAGGACAAGATATGTTCGATATCCATACCGTCGAAATCGAGTGGGCAGGCCGCCCGCTGAAGCTCGAAACCGGCAAGATTGCCCGCCAGGCCGACGGCGCCGTTGTCGCCACCTACGGCGAGACCGTGGTGCTTGCGACCGTCGTTTCCGCCAAGGCGCCGAAGCCGGGCCAGGACTTCTTCCCGCTTACCGTCAACTATCAGGAAAAGACCTACGCAGCCGGCAAGATCCCCGGCGGTTACTTCAAGCGCGAGGGACGTCCGAGCGAAAACGAAACGCTCGTTTCCCGCCTGATCGACCGCCCGATCCGCCCGCTCTTCCCGGAAGGCTACAAGAACGACACGCAGGTTGTGGTCACCGTCATCCAGCATGACCTCGAAAACGATCCGGACATCCTGTCCATGGTCGCGACCTCCGCAGCCCTAACGCTCTCCGGCATCCCGTTCATGGGCCCGATCGGCGGCGCCCGCGTCGGCTACATCAACGGGGAATACGTGCTGAACCCGCATCTCGACGAGATGGATGAATCGAGCCTCGACCTCGTCGTCGCCGGCACGCAGGAAGCCGTTCTCATGGTTGAGTCCGAAGCCAAGGAACTGCCTGAAGACATCATGCTCGGCGCCGTCATGTTCGGTCACCGCGGCTTCCAGCCCGTCATCGACGCGATCATCAAGCTCGCCGAAGTCGCCGCCAAGGAGCCTCGCGACTTCCAGCCGGAAGACTATTCCGAGCTCGAAAAGGAAATGCTCGGCCTTGCCGAAGCGGAACTGCGCAACGCTTACAAGATCACCCAGAAGGCCGATCGCTACGCTGCCGTCGACGCCGTCAAGGCGAAGGTGAAGGCACACTTCCTGCCGGAAGAAGGCGAAGCCAAGTACACGGCCGAAGAAGTCGGCGCCATCTTCAAGCACCTGCAGGCGAAGATCGTTCGCTGGAACATCCTCGACACGTCGAGCCGCATCGACGGCCGCGATCTGCAGACGGTTCGCCCGATCCTCGCCGAAGTCGGCCTGCTGCCGCGCACGCACGGTTCTGCGCTCTTCACCCGCGGTGAGACGCAGGCGATCGTCGTTGCCACGCTCGGCACCGGCGAGGACGAGCAGTATGTCGACAGCCTGACCGGCATGTACAAAGAAAACTTCATGCTGCACTACAACTTCCCGCCCTACTCGGTCGGCGAAACCGGTCGCATGGGTTCTCCGGGCCGCCGCGAGATCGGCCATGGCAAGCTCGCATGGCGCGCCATCCACCCGATGCTGCCGTCGGCGGAACAGTTCCCCTACACGCTGCGTGTCGTCTCCGAGATCACCGAGTCCAACGGCTCCTCCTCGATGGCGACCGTCTGCGGCACCTCGCTGGCGCTGATGGATGCCGGCGTGCCGCTGGCAAAGCCGGTTGCCGGCATCGCCATGGGCCTGATCAAGGAAGAAGAGCGCTTTGCCGTTCTCTCCGACATCCTGGGTGACGAAGACCACCTCGGCGACATGGACTTCAAGGTTGCCGGCACGGAAGCAGGCATCACCTCGCTGCAGATGGACATCAAGATCGACGGCATCACCGAAGAGATCATGAAGGTCGCCCTGAACCAGGCGAAGGGCGGCCGTCTGCACATCCTCGGCGAAATGGCAAAGGCCATCTCCGAAAGCCGCGGCCAGCTCGGCGAATTCGCACCGCGCATCGAAGTCATGAACATTCCGGTCGACAAGATCCGCGAAGTCATCGGCTCCGGCGGCAAGGTCATCCGCGAAATCGTCGAAAAGACCGGCGCCAAGATCAACATCGAGGACGACGGCACCGTCAAGATCGCCTCCTCCTCCGGCAAGGAAATCGAAGCGGCCCGCAAGTGGATCCACTCGATCGTCGCCGAGCCGGAAGTCGGCCAGGTCTACGAAGGTACTGTGGTCAAGACCGCCGACTTCGGCGCCTTCGTCAACTTCTTCGGCGCCCGCGACGGCCTCGTCCACATCTCGCAGCTCGCTTCCGAGCGCGTGGCCAAGACGCAGGACGTCGTCAAGGAAGGCGACAAGGTCTGGGTCAAGCTGCTCGGCTTCGACGAGCGCGGCAAGGTTCGCCTGTCCATGAAGGTTGTCGACCAGGCAACCGGCCAGGAAATCGTTGCCGAAAAGAAGAAGGATGACGCGGCCGAATAAGCCCGCGCCTTCATAAACTTTCCGGGGCGCGGGATCTTTTCCGCGCCCTTTTTATATTATCGGTGCCGACCGTTTTGTAGAAAGTGGGTGCCCGGCCCCTCACCCTAGCCCTCTCCCGCATGCGGAGAGAGGGTTAGGGTGAGGGGCAAGCCCAGAATACGACGATGGCGCATATCCGACAGACGAAACCCATTCCCATAACGAGACCACGCCCATGAGCCGCGATGCCCTGAAGACCCTGTTCCATCCCTTTGCCTCCGGCACCGTCGACGCGCCCGGCGAGGGTCAGCGGATCCTGTTCCTCGGCGCCGAGGCGGGCTTTGCGCTGCCGGAGGGATTTGCTGCCGAGCTTTCCGCCGTCCAGGGCTTCCGTCCCTTTTATCGCCAGCTGCAGGCGCAGCGCATCAACGTGACGCCGGAGATCGAAGGCGAAGGCTATGACGGCGCGCTCGTGCTTTGCGGCAAGCACAAGGGCGAGAACGAGGATCACTTCGCCGAAGCCCTGACGCGCGTGAGAGAAGGCGGCCTCATCGTCGTTGCCGGCGGCAAGGAAGACGGCATCCAGCCGTTGCGCAAGCGCGTCGAGGCCTTCGGTCTCGACATCGAGCATATGCCCAAATATCACGGCGTTGCCTTCTGGTTTACCCGCCCTGCCGATATCAAGCTGCTGACGGCGCAGCTCGCGAAGCCGGCGACGCTCGTTGACGACAGCTTCACCACAGCGCCCGGCATGTTCTCCCACGACCGTATCGACGCCGGTTCGGAGCTGCTTGCCTCGCGCCTGCCGACCGATTTTACCGGCGATGCTGCCGATTTCGGCGCCGGCTGGGGTTACCTTTCCGTCGAGCTGGCAATGAAGTCGCCGAGAATCGAACGCATCGACCTCTACGAGGCCCATTACGGCTCTCTGGAGGCCGCACGGGCCAATCTGCTGTCGCACTGCCCCAAGGTCGCGCAGCGCTTCTTCTGGCACGATCTGGCGAGCGAGCCGGTCAAGGACAAGTACGACCTGATCATCATGAACCCGCCCTTCCATGAGGGCCATGCCGCCGAACCTTCGCTCGGCCAGGCGATGATCAAGACTGCCGCTTCGGCGCTGCGCGGCGGCGGACGGCTAATGCTGGTCGCCAATCGCGGCCTGCCCTATGAGCCGGTGCTGGCGGAGAATTTCAAGGAGTTCGGCGAGACCTGCCGCAACGCCCGCTACAAGGTGCTCTGGGCGAAGAAATAAGGAATGATGGCGGTCAGATGGCCGCCATTTTTTGAGCGGGGCTCAGGGGCTTCGTTTCGACGCTCTTGCGGCCCATTCGCGGTTCAGCACGGCGTAGATGCATTCGTCGCCCCATATGCCGTTGAAGCGATCATTCTCGATCAGAAGCGCCTCGCGGCGCAGGCCGAGCCGTTCGACGACACCGACCGAGCCGGCATTTTTCGCATCCAGCCGTGCAAAGATCCGGTGGAAGCCGAATTTTTCGAAACCGAGGGTAATCATGGCTTCCGCCGCCTCGGTGGCATAACCCTTCCTGGCATAGGCTGGGTTGGAGGTATAGCCGAGCTCGGCCTGAAGTGCGACCTTGCTTGCGAATGTCAGGCTAACGTCACCCACCAAAGCGCCATCCTCCCGCCGTATGACAGCGCATAACAGCGTATCTCCGTCCTCGGAGAAAGGGGAGCTCAGGCGGATATCGAAACGCTCTCGCAAGACCTCAAGCGAAGGTGGATCGCGGTAGAGGAAACGATATATCTCCGGCAGGGAGCGGTAGGCGCTGTAGGCGGCAAAATCCTCCGGCACAAAGCGGCGAAGGATAAGACGACCGGTCGATGCCAAAGGTTCTGCGTCGTCGATGGACGTCATCGGGAATCCTCTGAAAGGATATCCGGAAATTGATCCTCCCGGCCAAAACCGGGAGGACACGACTGAGATCGAAGGCTTACTCCGTGTCTGCGCTTGACAGCGTTTCCAGCGTTGGCATCGAGGTGATGTTATAGCCGGCATCCACAAAATGGACTTCGCCAGTCACGCCTGCTGCCAGATCCGACAGGAGGTAGAGCGACGACGAGCCGACCTGATCGATGGTGACGGACTTGCGCAGCGGCGCGTTGCGCTGGTTCCAAGAGAGGATGGCGCGGGCGTCGGAAATGCCGGCGCCGGCGAGCGTGCGGATCGGACCGGCGGAAACGGCGTTGACGCGAATGCCGCGCGGGCCGTAGTCCGCAGCGAGATAGCGGACGGAAGCCTCGAGTGCCGCCTTGGCGACGCCCATGACGTTGTAGTTCGGGATCACGCGCGTCGAACCATTATAGGTCAGCGTCAGCATGCTGCCGCCTTCCGTCATCAGTTCGGCGGCACGCTTGGCAACCTCAGTGAAGGAGAAGCAAGAAATCACCATCGTGCGGGTGAAATTCTCCCGCGTGGTGTTGGCATAGAGCCCCTTCAGCTCGTTCTTGTCGGAAAAGCCGATGGCGTGGACGATGAAATCCAGCTTGCCCCAGCGCTCCTTGATGGCGTCGAAGACGGCATCGACCGAAGCGAGATCCTCGACATCGCAAGGCAGTAGGAAATCCGAGCCGACTTCGGCTGCGAGCGGCTTGACGCGCTTGCCGAGCGCTTCGCCCTGAAAGGTGAAAGCCAGTTCAGCGCCTTCGGCGGCCAGTGCCTTTGAAATACCCCAGGCAATCGAATGGTTGTTTGCGACGCCCATGATGAGGCCGCGCTTACCCTGCATAATTCCCGTCATTGCCTTATCCGTTATAGCGCTGGAATACGAGCGTGGCGTTGGTGCCGCCGAAGCCGAAGGAGTTCGAAAGAGCGATATCGAACTTGGCATTGTCGATACGCTTGCGCACGATCGGCACGCCTTCGAATTCCGGATCGAGTTCGGTGATATGGGCGCTTTCGCCGATGAAGCGCTCCTGCATCATCAGGATCGAGTAGATCGATTCCTGAACGCCCGCTGCGCCGAGCGAATGGCCCGTCAGCGACTTGGTCGACTGGATCGGCGGGATCTTGTCGCCGAAGACTTCGCGGATCGCGCCGATTTCCTTGCTGTCGCCCACCGGCGTCGATGTGCCGTGGGTGTTGATGTAGTCGATATCGCCCTTCACGGTGGCGAGCGCCTGGCGCATGCAGCGCACGGCACCTTCGCCTGACGGCGCGACCATGTCGTAACCGTCCGAGGTAGCGCCGTAGCCGATGATTTCGGCATAGATCTTGGCGCCGCGTGCCTTGGCATGCTCAAGCTCTTCCAGAACCAGCACGCCGGCGCCGCCGGCGATGACGAAGCCGTCACGCTTGGCGTCATAGGCGCGCGAGGCGGTTTCCGGATGGTTCTCATTGAAGTCCGACGACATGGCGCCCATGGCGTCGAAGAGGTTCGACATGGTCCAGTCGAGATCCTCGTGGCCGCCGGCGAACATGACGTCCTGCTTGCCCCACTGGATCATTTCGGCAGCATTGCCGATGCAGTGCGCCGAGGTCGAGCAGGCAGACGAGATGGAGTAATTGACGCCGTGGATCTTGAACCAAGTCGCAAGCGTGGCCGAGGCCGTCGACGACATCGACTTTGGCACGGCGAAGGGGCCGATGCGCTTCGGGCTGTTGTTCTTGCGGGTGATGTCGGCAGCTTCGATCAGCGTGCGCGTCGACGGGCCGCCGGAGCCCATGATGATGCCGGTGCGCTCGTTGGTGATATCGCTTTCCTCAAGGCCGCTATCGGCGATCGCCTGCTTCATGGCGACGTGGTTCCAGGCACCGCCCTGCGACAGGAAGCGCATGGCGCGGCGATCCACCAGGTCGGTCGTATCGATCTTAGGCGCGCCCCAGACCTGGCACTTGAAACCGTGCTCGGCGAAATCGGGGGAGAAGGAAATACCGGATTTGGCGTCGCGCAGCGAGGCGGTCACTTCTTGAGCATTGTTTCCAATCGAAGAGACAATACCCAGACCCGTAACAACTACCCGTCTCATGTCGATGACCTTTTCTAAAACATCTGTCTTTGTGGAGGCGGCGGTGCCGCAGTTCAGGCAACCTTGTCCTTGGACAGGCCCACGCGCAGGTCCGTCGCCTGATAAATGGTCTCGCCATCGGCCTTCAGCCAGCCGTCGGCGGTGCCGAGGACGAGGCGGCCGCGCATGACGCGCTTGAAGTCGATGCCGTATTCGAGAAGCTTCGTGTCCGGACGAACCATGCCCTTGAACTTCACTTCGCCAGTGGAAAGCGCCATGCCGCGGCCGGGCTCGCCGAGCCAGCCGAGGAAGAAGCCGGTCAGCTGCCACATGCCGTCGAGGCCGAGGCAGCCCGGCATGATGGGATTGCCGGCAAAATGGCAGGGGAAGTACCAATCATCGGGACGCACGTCGTATTCGGCGCGAATATAGCCTTTGTCGAAGGCTCCGCCCGTTTCGGAAATATCTGTAATGCGATGGACCATCAGCATCGGTGGCAGGGGAAGCTGTGCGTTGCCCGGGCCGAACAGTTCGCCGCGGCCACAGGACAGGATTTCCTCGTAATTGAAGCTGGATTGTCTCGTCGTCATAAAAATTCCGTTTCCCCCGCATGAATGCCGATGGATGTGAAGCTTTAGTGCAAGATCGACAGAAAATGAAGCGTAACCATCACACTCTCATTCAGCCGTTCGATCGAACACAGTAGCTCCTATGTGGTGGTCGCATACAGGAACGCCAGAGCTGCTACCAGTGCCAAATGCGGCAAAAGCCCGATTTTTCCGGCTTTTGAGCGCCTTCCCACCCCATGGAAACTATTGAAAGCAATCAAGGCAAAAGTTATATGGCTTAGTAAAGATTATAGAGATCAGGAATCCGGAGTCCCTGAATGGCGGAAGAAGCCGAAATCGCGATCGAAACCAGGCTGCGCAATGTCGGCCTGAGACCGACCCGACAGCGGATCGCACTGGGAGACCTCCTCTTCGCCAAGGGCGACCGGCATCTGACGGTGGAAGAACTGCACGAGGAAGCCGTTGCCGCCGGCGTTCCGGTTTCGCTCGCGACCGTCTACAACACGCTGCATCAATTTACCGAGGCGGGCCTGATCCGCGTGCTCGCCGTCGAAAGCACCAAGACTTACTTCGACACCAACGTCTCCGACCACCATCACTTTTTCGTGGAAGGCCACAACGAAGTGCTGGATATCCCGATCAGCAACCTGACGATCGACAATCTGCCCGAACCGCCGCAGGGCATGGAAATCGCCCATGTCGACGTGGTGATCCGCCTGCGCCGTAAGCAGAGGCAATAGGAAATAGAATTGTTTCATAGCGTCCCGCTATTGCCCACTGCCTAATTCCTGATGCCTCGCGTCTACATCACATCGTCCGGATGCCGGCCTGGCTTATGGTGATAGGTCGGAAAGGTCCAGCCGAACCAGAGCGCGCCGCCGCGCACCGCGAAGGCCGCGATCACGCCCAATCCCGCAGAGACATAAAGCGGCAGCGTCGTCGCATTGGCGGCGGTGAAGACGCCGGCGCCGACGATTGAGGCCGTCACATAGATTTCCGGGCGCAGCAGGACCGAAGGTTCGTTCGCAAGCAGATCGCGCAGGATGCCGCCGAAGGTTGCCGTCAGCGCGCCGGTGACGATCGCAACGGTGGGCGAGCCCGTGGCTGCCATACCCTTGGCCGCTCCCATCACGCAGTAGGCCGATAGCCCCACGGCATCGAGCCAGATGAGCAGCCGATAGCGCGATTCGAAGAGATGAGCGGTGAAGAAGACCAGAACGCCGACCATGGCGCAGATGATGATATAGGTCGGGTTCAGCACCCAGAAGACCGGCACCCGGCCCAGAACGATATCGCGCAACGTGCCGCCGCCGATACCAGTGACGGCCGCCAGGAACAGGAAGCCGATCAGATCGAGCTGCTTGCGCGAAGCCGCGAGCGCGCCGGTTGCGGCAAAAAGGGCGACGCCGGCATAATCAAGAAACGAGAGAAGCGACATCGAAAACTCCAACGGGAGGCCGGCAATTTTTCCGAAATGAATCACGACGGCAAGGGCCGCGCAAGCAGGCGCGTGCAAAGATGTCGCAGCGGCTGCGGCTGCTATCGTGGCCGTAACGGCGCTTCGAAAAGGAATCCCCCGTGAAATCCCTGCTGATCGTAATCCTCAACCTCTTCGCTCTCGTGATCATGCCTGCCGTGGCCGAGGCGCAGCAATCGATCCTGCAGGACCCCGTGGCCTTCGAGAAGGATCACTTCACCAAAAGCTGCGACGGCCAGGTGAGCTTCGGCGATCATTTCGCTACCCAGCAGGACATCAACAACGACAAGCTGATGGATATCGTCATTAATGAGGGCGAGATCACCTGCAAGGGCGAAAAAGGCCCCTACTGCACGGACGAAGGCTGCCCCTACAATTTCTACGTCCAAGTGGCCGAGGGCGGCTATCTGCTCGTCGCCACAGCGAAGATCTACGGCTACGATTTCATCCAGCGTTTCGGCAACATGGTGCTGGTCATGAAAATGCATCCGCGCTTCTGCGACCGCAAGGATGGCGAAGCCGCTTGCGAAATCACCGTCAGGGTGCGCGGCGTCAAATTCGTCACCATATCTCAGAAATAGAATTTGCGGTGCGTGCACGTCATTCGGCCCGGACATGTGGCGACGGTCCGGCCACATAATATTATGGTCCGGGATAGAGTGCCGAGGTTCGGCCGACCGCGTAATAGCCGACCAGACCGACCCATTCGCGCAGGCCCGTCGCCAGCAGTTGGGCATTGCGTGATGGCTGGGTGAAATCGAGGCCGAGGCTTTCCTTGCCGGTGCTGCGATAATCGACCGGCCAAGGCACGACATCGATGCCCTGTTTGCGGAAGATGCCCATCGAGCGCGGCATATGGAAGCCCGAGGTGATGAGCAGGCAATTCGAAAGACCGTTCTGCGCCAGCAGCTCCTTCGTATTGACCGCATTCTCAAAGGTTGTGCGTGAAGTCTTGTCCTCGACCATGCGGCTTGTCGGAATGCCGAGTGCAGTGAAGAAGCGTTCGGAAATCACGGCATCGCCCTCATAGGTGCCGCCGATCGAGCCATCGCCGCCCGAGATCACGATGCGTGACTGCGGGTATTTCTGCGCGAGACGCAGCGCTTCGATCAGCCGATCGCCGGCCGAGTCAAGCTCATAGCCGCCGCGCGCCGTCGTCACTTCGTTTTGCGTGGCGCCGCCGAGAACGATCATGCATTTGAGATCGGCGGGATCGGCTGCGGGGTGCGGAAAACGCTCTTCCAGCGTCTGAACAACATAAGCGCCGGCCGTCGTATACAGCGAGACGAACAGGATCAGCGCCGACAAGAGCGCCGAGGTGATGACGGTAGCGCGCCAGCGCAGCAGTGCGGCGATAAATGCCAGCAGGACAAACAGGAAGGCCAGCGACAGCGGCTGACCGAAAATCCAGACAAGTTTCGAAAAAACGAACACGGCACATCCTTACGCTTGTCGGCAAAACGATTCGTTTTCCTCCCTAGCAGATTTTGTGCGCTGCAATGTGGCTATTTCGCTCGCCGCGCCGTCGGGGCCGCCACCGTCAACCGCTGCCTGAAGCGGCGCCGCAGCGGGCGAGGGATGAAAAGAGTGATGAGCGCGACTATTGAAACCAGCCCAAAGCGTCCGGCGCCAAAGGTGCGGGCGAGGAAAGCTCCGACGATAGCGCATGATATCATGCCGTTCCAGGGCACGATCTGCACCCTCTCGGCAAGATTCCGGTCGCCCAGCAGAAAGCGGCCAAATCGCGAGAGCCCGCCGATCCGCCGCATTGCCGAAATCCTCTGCTTGTCTCTTAGAGCAACCTTTTCCTTGCAAATGCTCTGCCAGAACGAGACTTCAGATAGGCCTCAAATTCAAGAGCACGGTATTTGTCAGGAAAGGCAGAATACCAGAGGAGAACCCACGGCATGAACTTTGCGGTGTGGGTCGACTTACCAGCATTGTGGTCGGCAAGCCGCTGCTTAAGATCCGAAGTCGATCCGGTATATTGCTGGTCGGGAAAATCCACGCTTTGAGGGATGTAAACGTACCACATCCGCCCCTCGCTCAATTGGCGTCCGGTGATTCGAACGCAAATTCTATATGCAATCGAGCTTATCGCTGTATCTGGAAATATCTGGTGGGGATTTCAGCCCGTCGTCGCCCTACAGGCTTTGCCGGGCACTGCTTCGGCCTAACGGTTTTCCCACGGCTGCGCCACGCGAAGCCCGTAAGGGCGAAGCGTGGTGGAGCTAAGCGGGATCGAACCGCTGACCTCTTGCATGCCATGCAAGCGCTCTCCCAGCTGAGCTATAGCCCCATCAAGATGGTGCCGTTTGACCGGCCCTGGGTCCCTTCCGAGCGCTTCGCCCGTCGGGGTGGCGGCTTATTACTTGTGGTTTTCACAGATAGCAAGCCGAAAAATTCGGCCCGGGAAATTTTTTCTTGCACCGGGCCGACTGTCTTTCAGATCAGACGTCGTCTTCGTCGCCGGTGACGCCGATGATGTCGCTCATGTCGTCATCATCTTCATCTTCGTCGGCTTCGAGGAAGGTGTCGTCATCATCGTCGCCGATTTCGACGTCGTCATCGCCAATATCCGGAATGTCATCGCCGCCGGCAGCATCGTCGGCATCCTCGAGCGAGACCAGCTCGACTTCCGTGTTTTCGGTATCGACTTCGGCCACTTCGTCTTCTTCCGGAACTTCCTTGGAAGCGGAGGTTTCCTCGAAGAAGGACAAGGGCCAGGACTTGCCGGTATAGGGCGAGACCACCGGGTCCCGGTTTAGGTCATAGAACTTCTTGCCGGTATCGGGGTCGGTACGTTTTGTTCCAAGTTCCGCTTTCGCCACTGTCAAAGCCTCATGAATGGCCGAATGAAAATTCGGCAATGCCGGGGAAGCCGGCGTTTTAAGGGAAATATCAGCCGGTCCCCTTAATCGTTGCGGCCGTTTCTGTCAAAGCTAAACTTCAAGCCGCCTCGCACGTGCTTTTTGCGCATGGCGGGATGACTGGGGAACGGGCCTGTGCTAACCAGCTGGCGTGAACCGCAGAACATCTGGCGCAAGAGCAACGCAGCCAGCACAGAATGCGGATGGAATACCGGCATCGCAAAGGAATTGCCCATGCCGCACGATACCCTTCCCCAACCAGCCGTGGCACGACGCTCGGCCGGCCTTTCCGGCACGATACGCATTCCCGGCGACAAATCCATTTCCCATCGCTCCCTCATGTTCGGCGGCCTTGCCGCAGGCGAAACCCGTATCACCGGCCTGCTCGAAGGCGAGGATGTGTTGAATACCGGCAAGGCCATGCAGGCTTTAGGCGCCACAATCCGCAAGATCGACGACGAATGGATTGTCCGCGGAACCGGCAATGGCGGGCTACTGGCCCCGGAGACACCGCTCGATTTCGGCAATGCCGGCACCGGTTGCCGCCTCACCATGGGCTTGGTCGGCTCCTACGATTTCAAAACAACCTTCGTCGGCGATGCTTCGCTGTCGAAACGGCCGATGGGCCGCATTCTCGATCCGCTGCGCCGCATGGGAACGCAGATCAGCGCCGCTACGGGCGACCGGCTGCCCGTCTCCCTGCATGGGCCAGGTGTAGCGAGCCCGCTGACCTATCGCGTACCGATGGCTTCGGCGCAGGTCAAATCGGCGGTGCTGCTGGCGGGCCTCAATGCGCCCGGCATGACAACAGTCATCGAACCGGTCATGACCCGCGACCACACGGAAAAAATGCTGGCCGGTTTTGGCGCAGCGCTTTCGGTCGAGAGCGATGCGGCGGGCGTCCGCACCATTCGCCTTGAGGGTCAGGGCAAGCTCACCGGCCAGACGATCGATGTCCCCGGCGATCCCTCCTCCGCGGCCTTCCCGCTGGTGGCGGCATTGATCGTGCCCGGCTCCGACATAACCATCCGCAACGTGTTGATGAACCCGACGCGCACCGGCCTCATCCTGACGCTGCAGGAGATGGGCGCGGATATCGAGATGCTCGACCGACGCATGACGGGCGGCGAGGATGTCGCCGATCTCCGCGTGCGCTCCTCTGCGCTCAAGGGCGTCACCGTGCCGGCCGAGCGCGCGCCGTCGATGATCGACGAATATCCCGTGCTGGCCGTCGCGGCTACTTTTGCAGAAGGCACGACCATCATGCAGGGGCTGGACGAGCTTCGGGTGAAAGAATCCGACCGGCTTTCGGCCGTCGCCGAGGGCTTGAAGCTCAACGGTGTCGACTGCATCGAAGGCATAGATATGCTGACGGTTCAAGGCAGGCCTGACGGCAAGGGTCTCGGCAACGCCGGCGGTGCCAAAGTGAGTACCCATCTCGATCACCGCATCGCCATGAGTTTTCTCGTCATGGGACTTGCGAGCGAACATCCTGTCACGATCGATGATTCCGCCATGATCGCCACCAGCTTTCCGGATTTTTTTGCTATGATAACAAGATTGGGCGCGACGATCGAAACTTAAGCCCGGTAGACCGTGCCATTGGCCATTCGAAGCCTTGTCACACAGGGTTTCCCGGCAGGGTTCCCTGGGAATGGCACAGCAAACGGACCGACGCCATGTATCAGCCGCCCCATCACCGCGAAGACGATCTCGACACGCAGCACCAGCTGATCCGCGCGCATCCGCTGGGGCTGCTCATCACGGCTGGTGACGGCGGGCTGATCGCCAATGCCGTGCCATTTCACCTGAATGCCGAGCTCTCGCCGAAGGGAACGCTGCAGGCGCATGTTGCCAGGGCGAACAGCCAGTGGAAGGAGATTGCGGCCGGCGCGCCCGTGCTCGTCGTCTTCCAGGGTGCCGATACCTATATCACGCCTTCTTGGTATGCGACAAAGCGGGAGACCGGCAAAGTGGTGCCGACCTGGAACTATGCGATCGTGCAGGTGCGCGGGAGCGCGCGAACGATCGACGACCCCGCCTGGCTGCGCGCGCAGATCGGCGTGTTGACCGGCGAGAACGAGAGCGATCGTGCGCAGCCCTGGGCGGTGGAAGATGCGCCGCCAGAGTTCATTGCCGCCCAGCTGAAGGGCATTGTCGGTATCGAAATCGACATCGAGACGATTGACGGCAAATGGAAGGTGAGCCAGAACCGGCCGCTGGCTGACCGACAGGGCGTGGCCGAAGGTCTTGGCGCAATCGATCGAACAGATGCCGCCGAGATGGCCGATCTCGTGCGTCGCTACAGCAAAAAACGAGATATCGGGTAGGGACGGAAGAAGACATGATCATCGCCATCGACGGACCAGCGGCTGCCGGTAAGGGAACTCTGGCACGTCGGATCGCCGAGGCCTATGGCTATCATCATCTCGATACCGGCCTCACCTATCGCGCCACCGCCAAGGCCCTGCTCGATGCCGGACTGCCGCTCGACGACGAAGCAATTGCCGAAGGCATGGCGCGCAAGGTCGATCTCGCCGGGCTCGATCGAGCCATTCTATCCCGGCACGAGATCGGCGAGGCCGCATCGAAGATCGCCGTCATGCCGGCCGTGCGCCGCGCTCTGGTCGAAGCGCAGCGCCGTTTTGCGCAGAAGAAGCCGGGCGCCGTGCTCGACGGCCGTGATATCGGCACCGTGGTCTGCCCGGATGCGCCGGTAAAACTCTATGTGACGGCTTCGGTCGAAGTCCGGGCGAAGCGGCGCTACGAAGAGATCATCGAGGCCGGCGGCAGTGCCGATTACGATGCCATTTTCGAGGATGTGAAGCGGCGCGACAAGCGCGACATGGGCCGCACCGACAGCCCTTTGAAACCAGCTGAAGAGGCGTACTTGCTAGATACCTCAGAAATGAGTATAGAAGCGGCGTTTCAGACGGCAAAATCGATCATCGACGCTGCTCTGAGCCGAAATGCCTGAAAATTTGAGCTGTCTTCGCGCGCCTCGCGCCGGAAACTGCCGATTTCAAGATAGCCTGACATTCCGTCCAAGCGCCGGATAGCTTCCTTAAGGGAGGCGGACTGGGGTCAGGCCTGTTCAACGCGAACCACCGGCGCATCAGTGTCCAGATTGCATGATCGGGACACGCCAGGAGATTTTATGTCTGTAACTTCCCCCTCTCGCGAAGATTTCGCGGCCCTTCTTGAAGAATCCTTTGCCAAGAACGATCTGGCTGAAGGCTATGTCACCAAGGGCATCATCACCGCCATCGAAAAGGATGTCGCCGTTGTAGACGTCGGCCTCAAGGTCGAAGGCCGCATCGCGCTGAAGGAATTCGGTGCACGCGCCAAGGACGGCACGCTCAAGGTTGGCGATGAAGTCGAAGTCTATGTCGAGCGTATCGAAAACGCGCTTGGCGAAGCCGTTCTCTCGCGCGAAAAGGCTCGCCGCGAAGAAAGCTGGATCAAGCTCGAAGCCAAGTTCGAAGCTGGCGAGCGCGTTGAAGGCGTCATCTTCAACCAGGTCAAGGGCGGCTTCACCGTCGATCTCGACGGCGCTATCGCCTTCCTGCCGCGTTCGCAGGTCGACATCCGTCCGATCCGCGACGTCACCCCGCTGATGCACAACCCGCAGCCCTTCGAAATCCTCAAGATGGACAAGCGCCGCGGCAACATCGTCGTTTCGCGTCGTACGGTTCTGGAAGAGTCCCGTGCCGAGCAGCGTTCTGAAATCGTTCAGAACCTCGAAGAAGGCCAGGTTGTTGACGGCGTCGTCAAGAACATCACCGATTACGGTGCGTTCGTTGACCTCGGCGGCATCGACGGCCTGCTGCACGTCACCGACATGGCATGGCGCCGTGTGAACCATCCGTCGGAAATCCTGTCCATCGGCCAGCAGGTCAAGGTACAGATCATCCGCATCAACCAGGAAACCCACCGTATCTCGCTCGGCATGAAGCAGCTCGAGAGCGATCCGTGGGATGGCATCCAGGCCAAGTATCCGGAAGGCAAGAAGATCTCCGGTACGGTCACGAACATCACCGACTACGGTGCGTTCGTCGAGCTGGAGCCGGGCATCGAAGGCCTGATCCACATCTCGGAAATGTCCTGGACCAAGAAGAACGTTCACCCCGGCAAGATCCTGTCCACGAGCCAGGAAGTCGAAGTCGTCGTTCTCGAAGTCGATCCGACCAAGCGTCGTATCTCGCTCGGCCTGAAGCAGACGCTGGAAAATCCGTGGGCAGCATTCGCCCGCAACCATCCGGCTGGCACCGAAGTCGAAGGCGAAGTCAAGAACAAGACCGAATTCGGCCTGTTCATCGGCCTCGACGGCGATGTGGACGGCATGGTTCACCTCTCCGACCTCGACTGGAATCGTCCGGGCGAGCAGGTCATCGAAGAGTACAACAAGGGTGACGTCGTCAAGGCTGTCGTTCTCGACGTCGACGTCGAGAAGGAACGCATCTCGCTCGGCATCAAGCAGCTCGGCAAGGACTCGGTTGGTGAAGCTGCTGCTTCCGGCGACCTGCGCAAGAATGCAGTCGTTTCCTGCGAAGTCATCGCAGTCAACGACGGCGGCATCGAAGTGAAGCTCGTCAACCACGAAGACATCACCTCGTTCATCCGCCGCGCCGATCTGTCGCGTGACCGTGACGAACAGCGTCCGGAGCGTTTCTCGGTTGGTCAAGTTGTCGACGCTCGCGTCACCAACTTCTCCAAGAAGGACCGCAAGATCATGCTGTCGATCAAGGCTCTGGAAATCGCAGAAGAGAAGGAAGCCGTTGCTCAGTTCGGTTCTTCCGACTCGGGCGCTTCGCTCGGCGACATCCTGGGTGCGGCTCTGAAGAACCGCAACGCCGAATAATCCTCGGTCGAAGCCTGAAAACAAAAAACCCGCCGGAGCGATCCGGCGGGTTTTTCTTTGTCCGCTCTGCGACGTCTGCGCCTGCTATTCCATTTTGGCGCTTTATTCCCAGGTCACCATGCGCCGATAGAAATCGAAGGCGTGGTCTTGAAGCGGGTCGCGCAGAGGCTGCGGCAAGGCAACGAGTTCCGGTCTGACGTTATCGTCCTCCGCAGAGGCCGGGCCAGCTTCCGCTTCGTCGGATGCCTCGCCCTCTGCCTGTGCCGACGATTCCTCTGCATGGGCCTGCTCTTCATCCTGATCTTGCGGGTTCTCCTCGTCCTGAGCTTGTCCGCCCTCCTCATCGCCGACGGGATCGACGCGATTGAGCAGCTTCGACTCGCTATTCTTGGCGGAAGTGTCGACCGGCAAATAGTTAGCCACGACGAAGGGAACGCCGAGTGGCAGGGGCGCCGACATCGTCGCCTGCTCCGCAGCCTCATATACCGCCACCGGCGTTGCAGGCGACGTCTGCGACGGCGGCTTGCCGGAAGCGATGGGAAGAGCACCGGATGTTTCGGGCCCTTCCGCCAATGACGCCGGCAGGGCCGCCACTGCGACCGGGCGATTGGAGCCTTCGTTAACGATCGGCGGCTGTGTTGACGATGCCTGCGTCGCGCTATTGCCGGTCAACGCCTGGGCGATGATCTTCTCCACGGAAGAGGAGGGATTGTTGATGATCTGCAAAAGGTCGGGATCGGCCGCCATCGCGGGCGGACTGATGACGACCTGCAGGCCCTGTTTGATGTCGGCTTCTATCTGCTGGATATCGCGCGGCACCGGCGGCGGCGTCAGCGGCGACCGGATCAATGCAATTTCGGTCGGGAGGTCGACTTCGGCTGCGATTGCCGTCAGATCATCGACAAGAGAAGCGAGTACGGAAGGCTGGACAGTGGCGGCCGCCGTAGCGGCAGCGCTGCCGGCAGGCGTGGCTTGCGGGGCGGCGGGGCCGTTTTGCGCGACCGTCTGCGCTTGGGTCGGCTGTGCTTGGGCCGCTTGTGCGGAAGCCGGCGCGGGTTGAGATTGTGCGGGGATGCCCACTTGCGGCGTCTGCTGCTCCGCAGGTTCTGGCTGCGCGGCGGGCTGGGCCGTCGCCGGTGTAGCCACAGCAGGCGCAGGTGTCGGGATAGCGGAAGCCGGTTCGTCTGCAGCAGCGGCGAGCGCCGTTGCCACGGCGGCTAGCTCGGCCGCCTTCTGCAGCGGGGCTGATACGGGTGTCTGGGAGGCTGGCGTTTCCACTTGGCCGGCATTCTGCCCATAGGAATTGACGACTGCCTTCAGCACGGCATCCGGCTCGGCTACCGACGTCTGCTCAAGGCTGAGAGCCAGCTGCACCGCCTGCGGACTTTCCGGGTCCTGCAACGCCGCTGCCAGAACCGGCAATGGCACCGGCGTCCTCATCTGCCCATCCATACGCTGCTGCGCGGTGGCGAGCTGTGGCGGCGTCAGGCTGCGGATTGCGGCGGCAACACGCTGGGCATAGGCGGCATTGCTTTCGCCCGGCTCACGGGAAACATTCACCACCTTGCTGGCGGCATCGATCGCGGAAAGCAGACTGTCGAGCATGCGTTCGCGAGCCGCGACCAGCAGCATGTTCAGCTTGCCCTCGACGCTGGCATTAACGGTACTCGACAGAACGGCGAGCGGCGTTGCCGTCGTCTGAAGCCCGGAGGTCTCGGCCGTTGCGGCGATCGGCTTCTCAATGGATACACCCACAGCGGACACGGCACCAACGGGAAGCAACATGACATGCTCCTTTGTCTGGCAAGGCGACGATGGAAGCGGGAAGCAGGTTCAATCGAGGTCCGCTCATGCGGCCTGTGGACTTCCTAGCGCCGAGTGGCCGAATTGGCGAGGCGCGAACGCGCAGACCTGGAAATCATCCGCAAAATAGCAGTCAAGTCCTTAACATATCCCTAAATAAAGGAGCCGATGCCGCTTGCGCAGCACCGGCTCAGGAATTCCTGTCGCAAGCGAAGCAATCAGCTATGCGCGAAGATATCCGCCTCTTCCCAGCCGAGAAGGTCGAGCTTGGCACGCGTCGGCAGGAATGCGAAGCAATCATCGGCATAGTCCATGCGGCCGTCGCGCAGCAGGCGCTGGGTCAGCTTCTCGCGCAACGCGTGGAGATAGAGTACGTCGGAGGCAGCATATTCGAGCTGCGCCGGGGACAGCGTTTCCGCGGCCCAATCCGACGACTGCTGCGCCTTTGAGATATCGACGTCCAACATCTCCTTGAGATTGTCCTTCAGGCCGTGACGGTCGGTATAGGTGCGGCAGAGGCGCGAGGCGATCTTGGTGCAGAAGACCGGGGTCGTGGTGACGCCAAACGTATGAAACAGGACGGCGATGTCGAAGCGGCCGTAATGAAAGATCTTCTGATGCGTCGGGTCGGCGAGCATGGCGACGAGATTGGGCGCCTGCTTCTGACCGGCGGCGATGCGGATGATATCGGCCGTGCCGTCGCCGGGCGAAAGCTGCACGAGGCAAAGCCGGTCACGGCGTGGAACGAGGCCGAGAGTTTCGGTATCGATGGCAATAGCGCCGGTGTAGCGTGCGGCATCCTCAGTGGAAATATCGCCTTCGTGATAACGGATGGTGGCAGCCATGAGATTCTCCCGGCTCTGTCCTTCTGAATTCGCTTTTCGTCCGTTCTATAGAACAGACGGGGTGAGAACCATACCGGCGCCTGTCAAAAAGTCGGCGGCGTATTGATCCAGAGCAATATGGTCTCACCATCATGGCGGTTGCGCCAGGAATGATAACGGCGGCTTTCAAAATAAAGCGAATCTCCCGGCAGTAGATCGAAGAATTGATCGCTGTCGAGCACCAGTTCCAGGCGACCGGCGAGAACATGGATGAACTCTTCTCCCTCGTGCCGATAGGCGCCTTCGCTTGTCGCACCTGGCGCGAGCACGAAGCGATGGCAATCCATCATCGTCGGTCCTTCGGCAAGAAGCTGGACAGTGACGCCCGGCGTCGTCGCTGGCCAGGAACGCCATTCGCCTGACCGGATGAGTGCGGGAACATCCTCGCGCTCCTCACCAGACAGGCGCGATACCGTTGTGCCATAATAATCCGCGAGGTCATGCAGCGTCTTGAAACTGACACCCTGCGAGGTGCGCTCCAGGGTCGAGAGCGTCGACGACGTCATGCCCATGTCGGCGGCGACTTGCTCCAGCGTCTTGCCGGCGGCGTGGCGCAGCGAGCGAAGTCTGCGGCCGATATCCGAAGAGGCCAGTTGCTCGCCATTCTCCGATCCGGCGGCACCGCCCTCCTCCATCTCGAGCGCTTCGCGAATCGCCGCCGGATTGAGGCCACGCTCGGCGCGGAACCAGGAGATGCGCTTCAGCCGCGCCACGTCGTCGGCGCTGTACTGGCGGTGCCCGGTCTCGGAGCGGGAGGGGACGACAAGCCCCTGGCTTTCCCATAGGCGCAAGGTGGAGGCCGATACGCCGGCAAGACGCGCCGCTTCCGCCACCTTGTAGCGCACGGGGTAGCGCTCCGGCTCGATGCTGCTCATTTGCCAATATCCCTGATTTTCGTCTTTCGATCCGTTTAGCATGGATGGCGCGGCTTAGCGCGCCTTAAAAGCTGCGCGGCGCTCCATGGGAGCCTTTCGCACATTCTTGTCACCCGCACAAAATCCCGCTTGAAATCTTGCAGGAAAAATGTAGGAGTTTTCTAAATAACTTGCAGAACTTCTGCAAGATAATTCGAAAACGCCTTCCTGGGAGCCCCTGCAATGATCCTGACCGAGCGGAAGAACGCCGCCATTTCTCGCGGCGTCGGCATGACGACGCAGATCTACGCCGACCGCGCTGAAAACGCCGAGATCTGGGACAAGGAAGGCAATCGCTATATCGATTTTGCCTCCGGCATCGCCGTGGTGAATACGGGCCATCGTCATCCCCGCGTCATTGCTGCCGTCAAGGAACAGCTCGATCGCTTCACGCATACCTGCCACCAGGTCGTACCCTATGAGAGCTATGTTCATCTGGCCGAGCGGCTGAACGCGATCGTCCCCGGCAATTTCGCCAAGAAGACGATCTTCGTGACGACAGGCGCGGAAGCGGTCGAAAACGCCGTGAAGATCGCCCGCGCCGCCACCGGCCGCTCCGCCATCATCGCTTTCGGCGGCGGCTTCCATGGCCGTACCTTCATGGGCATGGCGCTGACCGGCAAGGTCACGCCCTACAAGATCGGCTTCGGCCCGATGCCGGGCGATGTCTTCCATGCGCCCTTCCCCGTGCCGCTGCACGGCATCAGTGTCGAGCAGTCGCTGGCGACGCTGAAAAAGCTCTTTGCAGCCGATGTCGATCCGCAGCGCGTGGCCGCGATCATCCTCGAGCCCGTCCAGGGCGAAGGCGGCTTCTATCCGGCGCCGTCAGCCTTCATGAAGGCGCTTCGCGAGATCTGCGACCAGCACGGCATTCTCCTGATCGCCGACGAGGTACAGACCGGCTTTGCGCGCACCGGCAAGATGTTTGCGATGGGTCACCATGAGGTGGCGGCCGATCTCGTTACCATGGCAAAGAGCCTCGCCGGCGGCTTCCCGCTTGCCGCCGTCACCGGCCGCGCCGAGATCATGGATGCACCCGCTCCAGGCGGCCTTGGCGGCACCTATGGCGGCAATCCGCTCGGCATCGCCGCAGCCCATGCCGTGCTCGACGTTATCGCAGACGAGGGTCTGTGCGACCGCGCCAACCAGCTCGGCTCGCGCCTGAAACAGCGGCTGGAATCGCTGCGCGACAAGGTGCCTGAAATTGCTGATATCCGCGGCCCCGGCTTCATGAATGCGGTGGAATTCAATAATGCGGCGACCAAACTGCCGAGCGCTGATTTCGCCAACAAGGTGCGGCTGATCGCGCTCGACAAGGGGCTGATCGTTTTGACCTGCGGCGTCTTTGGCAATGTCATCCGCTTCCTGTCGCCGATCACCATTCAGGACGGCATCTTCAGCGAAGCCCTCGACATTCTCGAAGCATCGCTGATCGAGGCGAGCGCCTCGCATTAACGAAGCCGACCCGCGTATTTCCCTTATCCGTCCGTGCAGCCTGCCAGGCAAAATCTATCGGAGTGCATAGCATGTCCTTTACAACAGCAATGACCAAGCATGTTCCCTTCTCTTCGCGCCTCCTGCGCGCCGCCGGCTATATCAACGGCGCCTGGACGGGCGGCGGGGCGACGAAGACCTTCGATGTCATCAATCCCGCGACCGGCGAAGTGCTTGCCTCGCTGCCGGATATGGGCGCTGCCGAGACGGCGGCCGCCATCGATGCCGCCTATATCGCCCAAGTCACCTGGGCCGCCCGTCCTGCCAAGGAACGAGCAGCAACCTTACGCAAATGGTTCGATCTCATGATCGCCAACGCCGATGAGCTGGCCGCCATCCTGACGGCCGAGATGGGCAAGCCGCTGCCGGAAGCCAGAGGCGAAATCCTCTACGCCGCCTCCTATGTCGAATGGTACGCGGAGGAGGCCAAGCGCATCTATGGCGAAACCATCCCCGCGCCTTCGAACGACAAGCGCATGGTCGTCATCAAGCAGCCGGTCGGCGTCGTCGGCACGATCACGCCATGGAACTTCCCGGCCGCCATGATCGCCCGCAAGATCGCGCCGGCCCTTGCCGTCGGCTGCACCGTCGTCTCGAAGCCCGCCGAGCAGACGCCGCTGACGGCGATCGCGCTGGCCGTGCTTGCCGAAGAAGCGGGCATTCCCGCTGGCGTCCTCAACATCATCGTCGGCCTTGACAGCCCGGCCATCGGCCGCGAACTCTGCGGCAATGCGAAGGTGCGCAAGATCAGCTTCACTGGCTCGACGGAGGTCGGCCGCATCCTGATGCGCCAGTGCGCCGACCAGATTAAGAAGGTCAGCCTCGAGCTTGGCGGCAATGCGCCCTTCATCGTCTTCGATGACGCCGATCTCGACGCCGCCGTCGAGGGGGCCATGGCTTCGAAATACCGCAATGCCGGTCAGACCTGTGTCTGCGCCAACCGCATCTATGTGCAATCCAGCGTTTACGACGCCTTTGCCGCCAAGCTTGCCGCGAAGGTCGGCGAACTTAACGTGGGCGACGGCTTCAAGCCGGGCGTGACCGTTGGGCCGCTGATCGACGAACAGGGTGTCGCCAAGGCCGAAGACCATGTGCGGGATGCCGTCTCAAAGGGTGCTCGCGTCGTGCTCGGCGGCAAGCGCATAGAAGGCACCGGCACATTCTTCGCTCCGACCATCCTGACCGGTGTCGACCGGAGCATGAAGGTTGCCCGCGAGGAAACATTCGGTCCAGTTGCACCGCTCTTCCGCTTCGACACCGCCGAGGATGTCATCGCACAAGCGAACGATACCGAATTCGGCCTTGCGGCCTATTTCTTCGCCGGCGACCTGAAGAAGGTGTGGCGCGTGGCGGAAGCGCTGGAATACGGCATGGTCGGCATCAATACCGGCCTGATGTCGTCGGAAACGGCACCCTTCGGCGGCATCAAGCAATCCGGCCTTGGCCGCGAAGGCTCGCGCCACGGCGCCGACGACTATCTGGAAATGAAATACCTCTGCATCGGCAATCTATAGCCGGCTATCAGGTTGAGGTGATGTGAATGCGGCCCTGCCACAGCCGGGCCGCGCTCAGCCGGTCGCTGTAGAAGGCTCCAGTATCGAGATTGAGCCTGAGACCATTGACTTCGGCCCGCTGGACTGGCGTGTGGCCGTGGATAATCAACTTCGGCAGTGGCTGTGCGCTGTCGTAGAAGCGGGAGCGGATGAAGACGAGGTCGTCGTCTTGCTGATCGGCAATCGACCGATCCGGATCGATGCCGGCATGGACGAACAAGGCCTTCGGCGTGTCCAGCAGGATCGGCAGGCGGCGCAGGAAATTGACATGATCGTCCGGCAGCCAGGTTCGGATGAACGTATCGAGCTTCTTCCGCTTGGGATATAACTGCTGTAGACGAGGGATATCCACGCCATAGGAGGCGAGTGTCGCATCACCGCCAAGCGCCACCCAATCCTCGAGCGATATCTCACCATCGACATAGGCTAGCATCGCCATCTCATGATTGCCGGTGAGGCATATGCGGTCGAAACCGTTCGGCGGCGGCGCCATGAGGCGGCCGACCACCTGCGCCGACGCGGGACCACGATCGATGAAATCCCCCAGCATGATGATGAGCTTTCGGCCGGGAAGCCCCGCCGCGTCTGCAAAAATCTTGCGCTCCAGTGCACTGAGGAGATCGTAACGGCCGTGGACATCACCGATGACGTAGGTGGGCATGTCGAGATTTTCGAGCCACTCCCGGCGCCGACGGTGGCCAAAGCCATTGGCCATTTTTTCGCGTATCCTGGATGCCGCCATGAAACTGCCTTTCGAGCGTACACCCCGGAACGCCTCAACTGTGTCTGCAAAAAGGACTCAAAAGCGACGATTCTTTGCCAGAAAGGCGGAAATCATCGCTGATGATGGTTCCACGGCAGACCTCGGCCTGCGACACCAACCCGCCTTGCGGCAAAGCGTCCCGAACGGCGCCTTTATGCATGGAGAAAGTTGACAGTGCGTATCCGCAATCTTATCGCGCTGACCACGTCGGCGCGAGAAATTCCCGCCGTTCAACCCGAAAAAACATGAGTGCCGGGCAGCTTCAGCATATTGGCTGCCGGATTGCCGACGCAAACAACATGCCTCAAATTGGAACGTACCATTCATGGCGCCTGTAAACTTATCGTGAAACCCTGATGGAAACGACGACAGCGCTCCAACTCTGCCGCTTCCTGCATGACGCGTCCCTGATGTTTCTATGGGGCGCCTGTGCCTATCTATCTCTGTTCGTGCCGAGAGCGCTTGCCGACACCGTCTGGCGTATAGCTGCAAAACCGCTTTTGCTGATCGTTGCGATTGCGGTTTTAACGGCACTGGCCGCATTGCCGGTGACGACGGCGAATATCGGCAACGGCTGGAGCGATGCGCTCAATGCCGACATGATGCATGACGTGGTTTTCGAAACCACGGTCGGGATTGCATGGCAGGCACAAGTGCTGGCGGCCATCGTGATGGTTTGCACCTTGCTGTTGCCGCAGAGCCGGCGCCGCCATGGGCTGACCCTGGGCGCCGGCCTCGGGCTCGCCTCGCTGTCACTGACCGGGCATGCCTCGATGCTGGAAGGCTGGGCGCGGCAGGCGCACCGGGCCAATGATATCCTGCATGTGCTTGCAGGTGGTGGCTGGCTGGGGGCGCTGGTGCCGCTGATCCCTATCCTCAAGCTTCTCGGGCGGCCGGAATGCCGGGCGGAAGCGCAAGTGGCGTTGCGCCGGTTCTCCAATGCCGGGCACATAGCAGTCGCGCTCGTCATCCTCTCCGGTATCGTCAATACGCTGCTGATCCTGAAACGCCTGCCGACGGACTGGTCTTCGTCCTATCAGAAGTTGCTTGCCATCAAGATCGCGCTGGTCGCCGTCATGGCGATGCTGGCCATCATCAACCGCTACGTCTTCGTTCCCTGGATCGGCCGCAAGCCGGCTCGCGCGCTGCTGGCCCTCCGGCTTGGAAGCATCGCCGAGATCGGCATCGGCATTGTCGTCATCGGGCTCGTTGCCGTCTTCGGCATGCTGGAGCCGGTCTAGAGCCGTTTCGCTTTTCTTCGAATCGCGAAAATGCTCTATCTCCTTGTTTTACGCAGTTCCTGAGGGAAAACCGCTACGCACTTTTCCTGGAATCGCTCTAACCGCCGAGCGATTTCACGACAGCGCGAACGGCCGCCGGATCTTGCGTCGCCGGTTTGTATTCCAGACCCACCCTGCCACGATAGCCTTGGGCATATAGCCAATCCAGCCGCTTCGTCAGATCGATATGGCCAGTGCCGGGGTCGTTACGGCCGGGATGATCGGCAACATGGAGATGGATGATGCGGTCGATTTGATCGCCGACGACCTCACGCGTATCCTCGCCCATGACGGCCGAATGATAGAGATCGTAGACGATGCCCACTTCCGGGCGGTCGACCTCATCGACGATATCGAGGCCTTCCGCGGTCGAGGACAGATAGTAGCCGGCATGGTCTATCTTTGTGTTCAGCGGCTCGAGGCCAAGCCGCACGCCCGATCCTTCGAGAATATCGGCACCGGCACGGAGGGTGGCGACGATGGCCGCCCTCTGGTCGGCACGAGAAAACTCCGCCAGATCATCGCCGGCCTGCGCGATCAGCACCGGCGCGCCGAGACGTTGGGCGACAGCAACGGACTCTCGCAACCCCGTCAGCCACGCCTCTTTGTTTGCCGGATTCGTCAGCGCGATCATCGGCTCCGCGACGAGGCCGGACACGGCAATGCCGGTCTCGGCTACGGCAGCCGTGATCGCGTCCAGGTCCTTGTTAGTCCAGTGCCAGAATTCGACCGCATCGAGCCCCGCGGCATGTGCCAGCCGGACACGATCGGCAAAGGCATCGCCGTCGCGTGCAAACAACCATTCGATACAAGCTGAAAACTGCCGCATGAGATACTCCTCCCTCAATCGGTGAGGAGCAATGCGCGAGATCGCCCATGACTGCAAGTCTCACGAACGATAATGTTGCTGTGGCGGTCGATGCATCGAAGGCTTGATGGCTTCGACATTCATTGCCGACAGCACGCGCATGTCGCGGCGGAAATCGGAAGGCGTCATGCCGGCAATATGGCGGAAGGATTTGTTGAAGGCGCTGATCGAGCCGAAGCCACTATCCATCGCCACCTGCAGCACATTGGCGCCGTCCCGCATCAGCATCGCCTGGGCGCGCGACAGGCGCAGCAGGTTCACATATTTCGCCAACGTCATGCCGGTGGATTTCTTGAAGAGGTTCATCGCGTATTTCGGATGGAGATGCGCCGCCTTGGCGATATCGACGGTATCGATGTCGTGCAGAAAATTATCGGCGATGAAATCGCACATGCGCGCCAGGCTGCGCGAGGATTGCGGATGGGCCTGATCGTTGGTCAGATTTTCCTGCTTCTCCGGCACCATGCGATAGGGCTCGAAAGCGATGCGCTCCAGGCGCAGGAGAAGTTCCGCGACGGCATGTTCGGCCTTGGCGCCGTCCTCGGACATGACATAACGATGCCATCGGGCGAAATTTTCGTCGTCTGCGGCATCGGTCGCCGAGCTTATCAGCGCCTGCCCGCGAATGAGGCGACCGGAAATATCGAGCGGCAGCCGCAGGCGGAAGAAATGCACAAGCGGCAGATGCGCGCCCGCATAGATCGAATCTTCCGACAGCTCGTCCAGCTGATGCGGTTGGCCACCCCAGAAAAGGCAGATCTCGCCGGCTCTCAAAGTAAGCTCGTGATCGCCGATGCGGTAATGCACGGTGCCGCGGACGATGTAATTGACTTCCACCTGCGCGTGCCAATGCGGCTTTGCCATCGGCAACGGGTGGTTATGAAACATCTGCAGGACGTTTGGGAGCCCTTCGACACTGCTCGCCCCCGGCTGATAAACCGCCCGTTGACCCACCTTACTTTTCGCCAAGTCGATGTTCCTTTTTTAGGAGACAGAAGCGTACCGACAGCTAGTTTAAGCGTGTTCTCTTGAGGACGGCAATTGAAAAGGGAGGATTTTCAATGCGTTTAAAACTTGCTGGAGCGACGGCCCTTGCTGCCCTGCTCGCTTCCGGTTCTGCTTTTGCTGAGCAAACCACCATTACGGTCTGGAGCTGGAACATCGCCGCATCGGCGCTGAAGTCCACAGTCGAGGGGTTCAACAAGAAATATCCTGACATCAAGGTCGAGGTTCAAGACATCGGCAACCCGCAGGTCTTCGACAAGATGCTGGCCGCTTGCGCCGCCGGCGGCGACGGCCTGCCTGACGTCATGTCGATCGAAAACCACAAGGCTTCGATCTTCTGGAACCGCTTTCCGGACTGCCTGACCGATCTCACGAAGCTTGGCTACAACGACGAGCTGAAGAAGCAGTTCCCGGATTTCAAGCGCGCCGAGCTTGAAGTCGGCGATGCCGCCTACGCCATGCCGTGGGACTCCGGTCCGGTCACCATGTTCTATCGCCGCGACATGTATGAAAAGGCCGGCGTCGATCCGGCAACGATCAAGACCTGGGACGATTTCATCGCCGCCGGTAAGAAGATCTCCGCCGCTAATCCTGGTGTGGTCATGACGCAGGCCGATCTAAACGGCGACAGCGAATGGTTCCGCATGCTCGCCAACGAACAGGGTTGCGGCTATTTTTCGAGCGACAGCCAGAGCATCACCGTCAACCAGCCCGGCTGCGTCAAGGCACTGGACAAGGTGAAGGAGATCAAGGACGCGGGCCTGATGACCGCGGCGAACTGGAACGAGAAAATTCAGGCGAACACTGCAAGTAAGGTGGCATCGCAGCTCTATGGCGGCTGGTATGAAGGCACCGTCCGCTCCACCTCGCCGGATCTCGCCGGCAAATGGGGCGTCTATCCGATGCCGAGCATGACGGCTGACGGCCCGCATGCAGCCAATCTTGGCGGTTCCTCGCTCGCAATCGCCAGTGGCTCCAAGCACAAGGAAGCCGCCTGGAAATTCCTTGAATACACGCTTGGCACCAATGAGGGCCAGGTGACGATGCTGAAGTCCTTCGGTCTCGTGCCGTCGCTGTTGACGGCGGTCAAGGATCCCTTCGTCAACGAACCGCAGCCCTATTGGGGTGGGCAAAAGGTCTGGGCCGATATCCTCGCCACCCTGCCGAAAATCCACCCGAGCCCAGGTACCCAGTATTTCAGCGACGCCGATGAGATCATCAAAGCCGTTCAGACGAAATATCTTGCCGGCGGATATCCAAACGGCAAGGCTGCGCTCGACGACGCGGCCCAGCAGATCGCCTCGGCGACGGGCCTGCCGCTCGCGAAATGATTGACACCACCGGGCGTGCCTCCCAAGCCGCGCCCGGCATCCCCGCCGCTCTAGAATCAAAGAAGCAGAGCGCGGCGTCGTCCGAAAATCGCCTACACTTTTCGGCGTCACGCTCTAGAGGGCGGCGGGGATGTGATGTTACGCATCATTTTTCTGCGCATAAAGGAGAAGGCTTTCATGCGGTTGCGAAACCGGAGCGCCTATGCGTTCCTTGCACCCTATCTTCTGGTATTCGCCGCTTTCTGGGTCTGGCCGATCATCGATTCGTTTCTGATCTCGTTCCAGAATACCCGTGTTAATCCGTGGACCTTCAATCTGTCGCTCAATTGGGGGCGGCTGTTCGGTGATCCGGCATTCTACAACGCGCTTGAAAACACGTTGATTATCCTGATCGTCCAGGTGCCGGTCATGATCACACTCGCCACGGTCATGGCGGTGCTGCTGAACTCACCGCTGTTGAAGGCCCGTGGCATTTTCCGCTTCGCTTTCTTCGCGCCCGTCGTCGTTGGCGAGGTCGCCTATGCCGCGGTCTTCCGCCTGATGTTCAACGTCGATTTCGGCATCATCAACAAGCTGCTCGGCAGTGTGGGCATCGCGCCGGTGTCGTGGTTCGCCGATTCCCACGCCGCCATGGTGCTCATCGTTATCGCCGTCACCTGGCGCTGGGCGGGTTACAACGCCATCATCATTCTGTCCGGGCTGCAATCGATCCCGGAGGATGTTTATGAGGCCGCAACCCTCGACCGCGTCAGCCGCTTCAAGCAGTTCATCCATATCACACTGCCACTCCTGAAGCCGATCATCCTATTCTGCGTGGTCCTGTCCGTCATCGGCACCATGCAGCTCTTCACCGAACCATATCTGATCACCAACAGAGGCGGCCCCGGCGGCGGGACGGAAACGCTCGGTCTGCTGCTCTATCGCCAGGCTTTCCAGTCGACCAACTTCGGCTATGCCTCGGCGATCGCCTATACGATGGCGGCGCTTGCGGTCGTCATCTCTCTTCTCAATCTCTGGGTGGGGCGCGAACCGAAATGAAATCAAAATCCAGATCCACTCTGATCCGCTCGATCGCCTTGCATGGCCTGCTGGCGCCGCTCGCCATCATCTGGCTGTTTCCGCTCTGGATGATGTTCGTCTTCTCCACCATGCCCGATTACGGCATTTTCAGTCCCGGTATCATCCTGACACCGTCGACGGGTTTCATGGACAACTTCCGGAACCTGCAGGCCGACACCAACTTCGTCGGCGCGATGACGATCTCCATCGTCGTTGCGGTCATCTACACCTTCCTGTCGGTGCTGCTGACATCGATGGCCGGATGGGCGCTAGCGCGCTATCAGTTCGCCGGCCGTTCGGGCGTCATCGGCATCATCCTCGGCACCATCACGCTGCCCTACTCCGTCGTCATCATTCCGCAATTCATCATGGTGGCGCGCGATTTCGGGCTGGCGAACACATGGGTTGCGCTGATCGTGCCGCCGCTCTTCAACTCACTCGGCGTTCTCTTCATGCGTCAGGCTTTCTCGATGATGCCGGGCGAACTCTTTGATGCCGCCCGCGTTGAGGGCGTCAAGGAATGGCAGATCTTCCTGCGCATCGCCCTGCCGCTCGCAAGGCCGACGATGGCAGCACTCGCCATCATCCTGTTCCTGGCTTCCTGGAACAACTATCTCTGGCCGCTGCTCATCAACTCCCGGCCGGGGATGATGACAGCGCCTGTCGCGCTCGGAACGCTGATCGGCCTCACAAGGGTCTCCTGGGGCGGCATCATGGCCGGTGCCGTAATGCTGACGGCACCGATTCTCATCATCTTCGTTCTCCTGCAACGCCACTTCATCGCCGGCATTGCCGCCGGCGCAATCAAATAATTCCGGGAGATCCGTATGGCTGAACTTTCTCTCACCAATATCGTCAAACGCTATGGTTCGCTGGAAATCATCCACGGCGCCAATCTCGAGGTGAAGGACGGCGAATTCGTCGTCTTCGTCGGGCCGTCCGGATGCGGCAAGTCCACGCTGTTGCGCATGATCGCTGGGCTGGAGGATATTTCCGGCGGCGAGCTCAAGATCGGTGGCCGTATCGTCAATGACGTGGAACCGGCCGATCGCGGTATCGCCATGGTTTTCCAGTCCTATGCCCTCTACCCGCATCTGACCGTCGAGCAGAACCTCAATTTCGGGCTGCGCATGAACGGCAATCCGAAGGCCGATACCGACCGCCGCGTCAAGCAGGCCGCCGAGATCCTGCAGATTACGGAACTCATGCAACGCCGGCCGAAGCAGCTTTCCGGCGGCCAGCGCCAGCGCGTCGCCATCGGCCGCGCCATCGTGCGCGAGCCGCAGATCTTCCTGTTCGACGAGCCGCTGTCCAACCTCGATGCCGAGCTGCGCGTGCAGATGCGCGTCGAAATATCGCGCCTCCATAAGAAGCTCGGCACGACGATGATCTACGTCACCCACGACCAGACGGAAGCCATGACGCTTGCCGACAAGATCGTCGTGCTACGCGGCGGCAATATCGAGCAGGTAGGCGCGCCGCTGGACCTTTACGACGACCCGGCCAACCAGTTCGTCGCAGGCTTCGTCGGCTCGCCGAAAATGAACTTCCTGCAGGCCGAAGTGGCTGACAATCAGCAGGGCCGCATCGCCGTCGTGCTCAAGGGCCAGCGCAACATCCGCCTGACGTTGCCCGCCTCCTCGGCAAAGGTGGAAGTCGGCCAGCCGGTGACGCTCGGCGTCCGCCCGGAACATTTTCTCGAGGCCGGACGCGGCGATGTGGACATGACCGTCGATGTCGATGTCGCAGAGCATCTTGGCAATACCAGCTACATCTACGCCAATATCGAAGGCGGCGAGCAGATCGTCATCGAGCGCGAGGAATCCCGCAACACGGGCAACCGCGACAAGCTCACCGTGGCGCTCTCGGCGACAAAGACATTCCTGTTCGACAGCGCCGGCAACCGATTGCGATAGGCGCTGCCAATCCTCCCAAGACAGCATGCAGATTTAGAAAGGATCGTTCCATGACTACTGAGACACCAATCCGCTGGGGCATCATCGGCCCCGGCAGGATCGCACAGACTTTTGCCGATGGTATCGCCCATTCCCGCAGCGGCAAGCTGGTGGCCATCGCCAGCCGCAACCCGGACAAGCCGGGTCTCGGCGACGGTTTCCCGGGCGCGCGCATCGTCAATGGTTATGAAGCCCTGCTCGCCGACAAGGAAATCGACGCCGTCTACATCGCCACGCCGCATACCGGCCACGCCGAATGGGCGATCAAGGCGATCCGTGCCGGCAAGCATGTGCTCGTCGAAAAGCCGATCGCGCTTTCTGCCTTCGATGCCGAAGCTATCTATTACGAGGCCAAGAAGGCCGGTGTCTTCGCCGGCGAAGCCTTCATGTATCGCGTCCATCCGCAGACGGCGAAACTGATCGAGCTCGTCAAGAGCGGCGTGATTGGCGAGTTGCGCATCATCCGCACCTCCTTCGGTTTCAACATGGGTAAGGTCAATCCGGAACACCGGCTGTTTGCCAATGAGACTGCCGGCGGCGGCATTCTCGATGTCGGCGGCTATCCGGTCTCTATGGCCCGCCTGATTGCCGGCGCGGTCGACGGCAAGCCGTTCCTCGATCCGGAAAAGGTATCGGGCGTCGGCCATCTCGGTCAGACCGGCGTTGACGAATGGGCCTCCGCCGTCCTGAAGTTCCCGAACGACATCATTGCCGAAGTGTCCTGCTCCATCATGGCCAATCAGGACAACACGCTGCGCATCATCGGCTCCGAAGGCCGTATCGAGGTCAAGGACTTCTGGTTTGCCTCCGGTCACAAGGGCGGTGTCGGCAAGATCGAAGTCATCAAGGGCGGCGAGACCCAGACGATCGAAGTCAAGGAAGATCGCTGGCTCTATTCCTTCGAAGTCGATGCGGCCGGCGATGCCATCGGCGCCGGAAACAAAGAATTCGCCTATCCCGGCATCAGCTGGGCCGATTCGATCGGAAACCTCAAGGTGCTCGACCAATGGCGCGCATCGATCGGCCTTGAATATAGTATCGAGAAGGCAGCGAAGCGCACGAAGAACATCGCCGGCGGGACCGTCACCAAGGGCAACAGCATTCCGAAGCGCAGCATTCCCGGCATATCCAAGCCGGCATCGCTTGTTACGCTCGGCTTCGAATTCTTCCCAAATTTCGCAGCCGCCTCGCTGACGCTCGACGCCTTCTATGAAGCCGGCGGCAATGCCTTCGACACTGCCTATGTCTATGGTGGCGGCAAGACGGAGAGCATCTTCGGCGACTGGCACACCAGCCGCAGCGTGCCGCGCGAGGAGATCGTGCTGATCGGCAAGGGTGCGCATTCACCACTCTGCTATCCGGATGTGATCGCCAAGCAGCTCGACCAGTCCCTCAACCGCCTAAAGACCGACTATGTCGATATCTACTTCATGCACCGCGACAATACCGACGTTCCGGTCGGCGAGTTCGTCGATGCCATGGATGCCGAGGTGAAAGCCGGCCGTATTCGCGGCATCTTCGGCGGCTCGAACTGGACGCGCGCCCGCTTCGACGAGGCGATCGCCTATGCCGAGAAGAACGGCAAGACGGCACCGGCTGCCCTTTCCAACAACTTCTCGCTGGCGGAAATGCTCGACCCGATCTGGGCCGGCTGCATCGCCGCCTCGGACGATGAGTGGAAGGCCTGGCTCAATGCCAAGCAGATCCCGAACTTCGCCTGGTCGAGCCAGGGCCGCGGCTTCTTTACCGACCGCGCCGGCCGCGACAAGCGCGACGACGAGGAATTGGTCCGCGTCTGGTATTCCGACCGCAATTTCGGCCGCCGCGATCGGGCGATCGAACTGGCGCAGAAGCTCGGCCGCAACCCGATCCATATCGCGCTTGCCTATGTCGTCGCACAGCCCTTCCCTGTGATACCGCTGATCGGACCGCGCACGATCGCCGAGCTGGAAGACAGCCTCTCGGCGCTCGACATCAAGCTGACGCCAGAGCAGGTGAAGTGGCTCGAGGGCTGAAACGGGGCGGCCGGCTGATGACGTTCACGGTCGGCCGCTGAGCTTGGATATACGAAATGAAAGCAGCCCATCCGAAATGCCGGATGGGCTGTTTTCATATGGGAAGAGCCCACTGCCGCGCACCTCCTTCTCCCCGAGGGGAAAGGTGCCGGTAGGCGGATGAGGGGGATTCGCCCGGAGCATAAAGGCTAATGAGTCGAGGCGATTAGCCCCCTGATCCGACCCTTCGGGCCATCTTCTCCCCGAGGGAGAAGGGATTTACGGCAGGTAATGCGCCATACAATCGCCGCGAGATCAAGCGGCAAAATCGAATGTCTTCTCATCAGCCCCTTCGAGCCGCAGCAGATAGGCCTTGCGTTCGAGACCGCCGGCGAACCCGCGCAAATCACCAGCCGATCCCACCACGCGGTGGCAGGGCGCGATGATCGAGATCGGGTTGCGGCCATTGGCGGCACCGACGGCGCGGATCGCCTTGGCCGAGCCGATCTCGGTCGCGATCTGGCGATAGCTGCGCGTCTCGCCGAAGGGGATGGCGAGCAGCGCCTGCCATACCTTCTGCTGAAACTCAGTTCCGGCAAAATCGAGTGGCAGATCGAAAACCTGTCGTTCGCCGGCGAAATATTCACGGAGCTGCCGCTCGGTTTCCACGAGCACCGGATGGCTGTCATCCTCAGTCACGATGAGCAAGGGCACACGGCCTGGGCGATCATTGTCCCAAAGGATCGCGGCAAGTCCATCATCGCTGCCGACGAGCTTCAACGCGCCGACGGGCGAGTCCATGATCCGATAGACATACTGCTTTTCCGCATTTTTCGAGGCTTTGGTCATGCCGATATCCTTTCTTTGAATTGCGCTCATGGCATCGGGCGAGATTGCCTCTGATGGAGCGCTTATGCCCCCATAGGACCTCAAATGACCGTCGCCAACCACCCGAAAACGGACGGCGGGCAGGAAAATCCCGGCATTTCCGGATTCATGTGCTCAGCCGCAAGATGACGCAACCTCCATGCGCATGCTTGGGGAATGGGCTGGAATTGTGTAGAATCGGCGAAGAGACAGATCGCCAGCTTGCGGAACCCGATATGACAGTTCGCCCGCCGCGCAATTTCAATCCATCGCAGACAAACGAGACCGGCCTCGGCATTCTCGAATATGAGATGATGTCGGAACGCGCCAGTACGCTCGGGCATCACGGCATGAAGGTGGAAGCGGCGCTTGCAGCCTTGCAGGAGGGCGAGGCCAAGGGCAAGGAGGGCGTCGAACACGAGCGGCTGGTGGATATCGCGGCGCAAGCCGTCTGGGCCATGTTCATCCATCGCGAGATCTGCGGCCTGCGCAACGGCCGTGACGTCATCCAGCGCTATGGCATTCCCAACAAGGTGCTTGCGCGCCTCGGCGCCAGCCCGAGACATCTCTAAATATTAGGATTTCAGGATCGCCTGGAAGCGCGGATCGAAGGCATGGCCGATCGGCTCTGCCGCCGCACCGCGCGCCACGGCCCAAGGATCGGTCATGCCGAGCTGGAGGCGCGGCAGCAATCGATCGGGACGATCGGCATTGGAGGGCAGGAGCGGCTGCATCGCGGCCATCAGCCTAGTTGCGAGCGCCGGGGGCGCGCCACCGCACAAAATCACCGTCTGCGGATCGAAGATGGTTTCGATGAGCTGCACGCTCCAGCGCAGGTCGATCGCCGCCCTTTCGATCCAGGCGAGAATATCTGGATCGTCGGCAGCGGCCCGTTTGTCTATCAGCGAATAGATATCCGGCGCCATCGGATCGAGGCCGAGGTGATCGTAGAGTGAAGCCAATGATGCGCGATGCTCCAGCTGGGTCTGTTTCCCGCCTGATGTCAGCAGCGCCATGCCGATTTCGCCGGCATTGCCATGCGCACCGCTATAGAGCTCACCACCGAGGATGAGCCCGGCACCGATACCATAGCCTACATAGAGGCAGACGGCATGGTCGAGGCCATGTGCAGCGCCGACCATGCGCTCGGCGGTCGCGCAGGCCGCGGCGTCATTCTGCAGGGTAACGTTAAGGCCGGTTCCGACCGACAACGTTTCCAGCAGCGGAAAGCGCTGCCAGGCGCCCATCATCCAGGGATTGTCGGCATCCTCCTGCTCGATACCAAACGGGCCTGGCATCGCGACACCGAGGCCGACGAGGCGCTTCTCCGCCTGAGCCGCTCGCTGCTTCAATTCGCTGCGCACGTCCTCCACGAGCTGCAAGACGATGGGCGTACCTGTCGCCGGTCCACCTCCCGGCAGGTTCGCTTCCTTGCGTATCAGCACATTGCCGACGAGATCGACGGCGATGGCGCGGGTGATGTGACGGTCGATCTGCAGGCCGATGGCGCAGGCGCCTTCCGGTACAAGACCGTAGGGCGTCGAGGGCTGACCGCGGCCGCGGCGCACCGTTTCCCTTGATGTGACGAGACCGTCGTTTTCCAGCTCCTCCATGATGTTGGAGACGGTCTGTTTCGTCAGGCGGGTGGCGCGCGCGAGATCTGCGCGGGAGAGCGCACCATTGAGCCGCAAGGCGTCGATGATCACCCGCCGGTTATGGGCGCTGGTCCCCTCGTGGTTCGTTCCGCTGGTAGCCCTGATCGGGCGAATATCGTGCATCCGCTTTTGCCCTCTTGACAGCAATAGAATATTGAAGAACAAATTAGTCAAGACAATTGACTTAAAAGAAACCACAGAGTTTCACCAGGGAACTTAAGCGACGCTCCGATCAATGTTCGGCAGCCAGCCCGGCCAATTGCCTGCTCGACAACCGATGGCGACGTCAGCCGCCTTTGGAAAAATCGCGTGACTGTCAAAAACTGGAGGATGGAATGTTGAAATCATTGAACAAGACATTGCTGGGCGCAGCGCTGATCGGCGTATCCTTCGCCTCGCACGCCCTTGCCGAAACGACGATCAATGCCCTCTTCATGGCGCAGGCTGCCTATAGCGAAGCCGATGTGCGCGCGATGACGGATGCCTTCTCCAAGGCCAATCCGGACATCAAGGTCAACCTCGAATTCGTCCCTTATGAAGGCCTGCACGACAAGACGGTGCTGGCGCAGGGATCTGGCGGCGGCTACGACGTCGTGCTCTTCGACGTGATCTGGCCGGCCGAATACGCGACCAACAAGGTTCTGGTCGACGTTTCATCGCGCATTTCGGACGAGACGAAGAAGAACGTGCTGCCGGGTGCATGGACGACGGTGCAGTATGACGGCAAGTACTACGGCATGCCGTGGATCCTCGATACCAAGTACCTGTTCTATAACAAGGAAATCCTGGAAAAGGCCGGCATCAAGACGCCACCGAAGACCTGGGACGAACTGAACGAGCAGGCCAAGATCATCAAGGACAAGGGCTTGTTGGCAACGCCGATTGCCTGGAGCTGGTCACAGGCCGAAGCCGCAATCTGCGACTACGCCACGCTCGTCAGCGCCTATAAGGGCGATTTCATCAAGGATGGCAAGCCGGACTTCCAGACCGGTGGCGGCCTCGACGCACTGAAATACATGGTCACCAGCTACAAGTCCGGCCTGACCAACCCGAACTCCAAGGAATTCCTTGAAGAAGACGTTCGCAAGGTCTTCGAAAACGGCGACGCCGCCTTCGCGCTGAACTGGACCTACATGTACAACATGGCGAACGACCCGAAGGACAGCAAGGTCGCAGGCAAGGTCGGCGTCGTGCCGGCACCGGGCGTTGCCGGCAAGAGCGAGGCTTCGGCGGTGAACGGCTCGATGGGTCTCGGCATCACTACTGCCAGCAAGCATCCGGACGAGGCCTGGAAATACATCTCCTTCATGACCTCGCAGGCAACGCAGAACCAGTATGCGAAGCTTAGCCTGCCGATCTGGGCATCGTCCTACAGTGATCCGGCCGTCACCAAGGGTCAGGAAGAACTGATCGCGGCCGCAAAGGTCGGCCTCGCTGCCATGTATCCGCGTCCGACGACGCCGAAATATCAGGAACTGTCAACCGCACTTCAGCAGGCGATCCAGGAATCGCTGCTCGGCCAGTCTTCTCCGGAAGACGCACTGAAGTCTGCTGCCGACAATAGCGGTCTCTGATAATCTCATCGGGCGGCGCCAATCGCCGCCCGCCTCTAATTTCCTCCATGAAGAATGAAAGAAGGGGCCTGCCATGTCCGGCACCTCCATGACAACTCGCGCCTGGCTTTTGATGCTGCCACTGCTTGTGGTGATGATCGCCGTCATCGGCTGGCCCCTCGTCGACACGGTCGGCCTTTCTTTCACCGATGCGAAGCTTGTGGGAACCGGCGGCAATTTCGTCGGTATCGACAATTACGCGAAGATGTTGGCGAACTCCAATTTTCAGCGCACCCTGATTACCACGGCGTGGTTCGCGATCGTCTCCGTTGCCGCCGAAATGGTGCTCGGCGTGCTGGCTGCCCTGCTGTTGAATCAGAATTTTAGGGGTCGCGGCGTGCTGCGTGCACTAATGATCCTGCCCTGGGCGTTGCCGACCGTCGTGAACGCGACGTTGTGGCGGCTGATCTACAATCCCGAATATGGCGCGCTCAACGCAGCCCTCACCCAGCTTGGCCTCATCGACGCCTACCGCTCCTGGCTCGGCGAACCGGGCACGGCGCTGACAGCACTCATCGTCGCCGACTGCTGGAAGAATTTCCCACTGGTGGCGCTCATTGCACTTGCCGCCCTGCAGGCGGTACCGCGCGATATCACCGCCGCGTCGCTGGTCGATGGCGCCGGCCCCTTCAAGCGCTTCCGCTTCGTCATCCTTCCCTATCTTGTGGGACCGCTGATGGTGGCGCTGGTGCTGCGCACCATTGAGGCTTTCAAGGTCTTCGATATCATCTGGGTGATGACACGCGGTGGGCCGGCAAACAGCACGCGCACTCTATCGATCCTCGTCTATCAGGAAGCCTTTTCCTTCCAGCGAGCGGGGTCGGGCGCATCGCTTGCCCTCATCGTCACGCTGCTGGTCACGCTGCTTGCCGCCGCCTATGCCGCCCTTGTCCGCAAAACCGCAGGGAGTGCCGCCTGATGGAACGCCAGAGCCCGCTCTTCACCTGCTTCATCTATGTCTGCGCCATCCTGCTCGCCGTCGTGATCCTGGCGCCAATCGCCTGGCTCTTCATCATGAGCATTTCGCCGGCTGCCGATCTCGCCGCCAAGCCGCTGCGCTGGTGGCCGCAGACGGCGGACTTCTCGCGCTATAAGCTGCTGCTGTCGACGCTGGAAAACAGTGAGGGCGCCGCCTTCACCTCATCGCTGCGCAACAGCATCGAGGTGGCCGGCATGGCGACCATCGCAGCCATTGCGCTCGCCATTCCTGCCGGCTGGGCCGTATCGCGCACGCCATCTGTCGGATGGTCGCTTTCTATGGTCATCGCCACCTATATGCTGCCGCCGGTGGCGCTTGCCGTGCCGCTCTATATGGGGCTTGCCCATCTCGGCATGCTCAACAACGTTTTCGGCTTGGCGCTCGTCTATCTGACGATCCTCGCGCCATTCACGACCTGGCTGATGAAATCCGGCTTCGATTCCATTCCGAAGGAGATCGAGGCTGCGGCAATGATCGACGGCGCTGGGCTGTTCCAGACGCTGCGAATCATCACGTTGCCGCTTGCCATGCCCGTGATGGCGACTTCGGCGCTTTTTGCCTTCCTGCTTGCCTGGGATGAATTCTTCTATGCGCTGCTCTTCACGTCAGACCAGCGCGCCAAGACCCTCACCGTCGCCATCGCGGATCTCGCCGGCGGTCGTGTCTCGGATTACGGACTGATCGCGACTGCCGGCGTGCTCGCCGCCCTGCCCCCGGTGCTGATCGGCCTTGTCATGCAACGCGCCCTGATCTCGGGCCTCACCAATGGCGGCGTCAAGGGATGACCATGACCCAAGAGAAAACCCGCCCCGAAGGCCTTGCCGCCATCGACCGAGAAATGGCCCGCCAGCATGCCGATGCGCTTGCCTCCTTCGAGGCTGCCGCCGACATGGCCGCCAAGGCCGCCGCCTCGCTGAAACGCACCGGCAGGCTGCTGCTGCTCGGCATGGGCGGTTCCCACGCGGTCAATCGCGCCGTCGAGCCGCTCTATCGCGCCGCCGGCATCGATGCGATCGCCCTGCCGCTTTCTGAACAGCTCGGCCAGCCGCTATCGCTGGAGGGCCGTACGATCTTCATGACATCGCAATCCGGCGAAAGCGCCGAAGTGCTGCGCTGGTTCAACGAGACGGGCGGCACCGCCGAGACTTTCGGCCTGACACTGGAAAGTAGCTCCTTCCTCGCCAAGACCGCGCCTTCTCTTGTCGGCGCCGGTGGCACGGAGCTTGCCTTTGCCGCTACACGCAGCCTCACGGTCACCTTCGCGCTGCATCTGGCTGTATTCGCCGCCCTCGGTCAGGATCCGGCGCCTGCGTTTTCCGTGCTTCGCGCGCCCGAAACGCTCGATATCAAGCCGGCGCTTGCGGCTCTCGCCAATGTGGCGACGGTTGTAACCTCCGGTCGGCGTCTACAGGGTATTGCCGAGGCTCTGGCGCTCGGACTTACCGAACTTTCGCGCCGCCCGTGCTTCTCGCTCGAAGGCGGCCAGCTGCGCCATGGCCCGATGGAAATGCTCGGGCCTTCGATCGGCGTCGTTCTCTTCCGTGGCAATGATGCGACGGCTGGTCTCGTAACGGCCATGGCTGTTTCCGCGGTGGCAACCGGTGCGCCCGTGATCGTCTTCGATGGCTCCGGGGAAGAACCGGTTCCCGGTTGCGTCACCCTGCGCTTCAAGCCGGAAACCGGTCTTGCGGCGATCTTCCAGATGCTGCCTGTCGCCCAGTCGCTGATGATCGCCTTTGCCGACGAGCGGGTGGAGAATGCCGGCACGCCGGTGCGCTCCACCAAGATCACCCGGAGCGAATGAATGAAGCCGCTTGCAGTCATCGGCAACGTCAATATCGACCTGATCCTCGGGCCGGCAGCGCCGTGGCCGAAAGCCGGCACCGAGATCATTGTCGATCACGACGAGCTGCGCGTCGGCGGCCAGGCTGGCAATAGCGCCCTTGCCTGGGAGGGTCTCGGCGTTGATTACGAGATCGCGGCTAATGTCGGCAACGATCAGTTCGGCCGCTGGCTCAGCGAAGCCTTCGGCGCGCGCAGCAGCAAGTGGCCCGTACGACCGGAGAGCACGACGCTCTCGGTCGGCATTACCCATCCCGATGGCGAGCGCACCTTCTTCACCACGCGCGGCCACCTGCCAAGGTTCAATCTCGATGACGTGTTTACGGTTCTCAATGGCGAGAAGCTTGCCGGCGGCTATGCACTGCTCTGCGGCGCCTTTCTGACCGAAGATCTTACACGCGACTATGACGCGCTGTTCAACTGGGCCGACAAGCATGGAATCACAGTCGCGCTCGATACCGGTTGGCCGCTCGACGGCTGGACCAAGGAGAATTGCAATGCCACGCGGCGTTGGCTCTCCCGCTGCGGAATCGCGCTGATGAACGAAGTTGAAACGACGACCTTAGCCGGCATAGATGATCCCGCGGAGGCTGCGCGCGCGCTCCATGCACTGATGCCAGAAGGCGCGATCTTCGTCGTCAAGCGCGGTCCGGACGGCGCGATCGCCGTCGATGCCGACGGCGTGCTGGCTTCGGCCGCAGCACCAAAGGTCACCGTCGTCGACACGATCGGCGCCGGCGATGTCTTCAATGCCGGCTTCCTGGCCGCCCTTGCCCGCGGCGAGCCGCTTGCGGCCTGCCTTTCGGCCGGGACCGCGGTCGCGTCCCGCGCCATTTCCACATTGCCGCGCAGCTACGGCCCGGCTCAAGCATCCGAGGAGGCCGTTCAATGAGCGCGCTCGAAATCCAGAACATCCGCAAGAGCTACGGCGAAGTGGAGACGCTGAAAGGCATCGATATTTCGCTTGAAAGCGGCGAATTCCTGGTGCTGCTCGGCTCGTCTGGCTGCGGCAAGTCCACGCTGCTGAACATCATCGCCGGGCTCGCCGAGGCGACCAGCGGCGATATCCGCATTGGCGAACGTTCCGTGCTCGGTGTGCATCCGAAGGACCGCGACATCGCCATGGTGTTCCAGTCCTATGCGCTCTATCCGAACCTCTCGGTCCATCGCAACATCGGCTTCGGGCTGGAGATGCGCAAGGTGCCTGCGGCGGAACGCGACAAGGCAGTGCGCGAGGCGGCGAAGCTCTTGCAGATCGAGGCGCTGCTGGAGCGCAAGCCAAGCCAGCTTTCCGGCGGCCAGCGCCAGCGTGTGGCGATCGGCCGTGCCCTGGTGCGCAAGCCGGAAGTCTTCCTCTTCGACGAGCCGCTCTCCAACCTCGACGCCAAGCTGCGCATGGAGATGCGCACCGAGCTGAAGCGCCTGCACCAGATGCTGAAGACCACCGTCGTCTACGTGACGCACGACCAGATCGAAGCGATGACACTCGCAACCCGCATCGCCGTGATGCGGGACGGACGGATCGAACAGCTCGGCACGCCGGACGAAATCTACAATCATCCGGCAACACTCTATGTCGCGACCTTCGTCGGCGCGCCGCCGATGAACCTTTTGAACGCGACTGCCGATCACGGTTTGCTGCGCATCGACGGAACATCGATCACGCTGCCGATGCCGGCGACGAAAGCTGGGATCAGCCAAGGACAGCAGCTGGTGATCGGTATCCGGCCGGAAACGCTGCGCCTCGAGGAAAGCGGCAAGCTTGAGGCCATCTGCGAGGTCGCGGAACTCACAGGCCCCGAGCTCATCGTGACGGCGCAAACCGGTTCGCAGCGGCTGATGGCCTGCCTGCCGCCGCGCACCGCGATTGCCGAAGGGCAGACGCTCAAGCTCGCCTTCGATGCCAGCGCGCTGCATCTCTTCGATCGCGCCACCGGCCAGCGTTGCGAGTAGACCTTTCGAATACAGATAATGGTCGCCGAGGATGGCGCCCGCGATCTCGGAGATGGTGCGATGGGGATTCCTATCATCAGCAGCATGGAAGGAGGCGGCATGGCGCATATCATGCCGATCTGCCCCATTTCGCCCGACATTTCGCGACGGTAGCCCTCAGGGCCGGACAGCATTCCATCTTAAGGAATAATTAAGAAACCCTGCTCAACCCTATAAAAATATTCAATAATTTTTCAATATTTTTGAATCCTGCAATGTACCCGCAATTCTCACCGGCAAAATGACCAGCATCTCCTGACGTTGATCCGCTCCCAAGACGGACAGCACCGGAGAACAACAGGAACCGATGTCCGGTTCTCCAACGCAAACAGAGACCTTGCGAGCGCCCAGGGATGGTGCACGGGTTTCGTATGGAGTTAGCAATGTCGCTCAGCGCAAAATCTATTCTGTTCGCGGCTCTGGCCATGACGGCCGCGTCCAACGCTTCCGCAGCCGATCTCACTACCTATCAGGCCCCGGATGCCGGCTATGACCGGCCGCCGGCTTTCCAGTGGAGCGGCGCCTATTTCGGCGCCCATGGCGGTATCGCCTCGCCGAAATTCAACCCTTTCGCCAGCGGCAAGGGCCTGACCGGTGGCGTGCAAGCCGGCTACAATTTCCAGGTAGGACCAGGCATCGTCGGCGCCGAGCTGGAGGGCTCATACCTCGGAAACAACGAGATACGCGTACCAAACGGCAGGGTGGAAGAGCGCTTCCGGGGTGCTGCCAAGGCGAAGGCCGGCCTAACCTTCGATCGCACGCTCGTCTATGGCACGGCGGGTCTGACGATGACGAAGTTCGAAGGCGGCAGGGGCGTTTCCACCTCCGGCGGCTGGAAGCAGGGCTATCTCGTCGGCGGTGGCATCGAACAGGGCTTCGGCGGCGGGCTGTCGGCCAAGATCGAATACAACTACGTCATGACCAACGACGTCTCCACGACGACATCGAGCGGTAAGTCGAAGACCGATCTGCGTGACCATGTCATCAAGGCCGGCCTGAACTATCGCTTCTGATCGCCGATTTGCAGAGGTCGGCACGCCTTTTCAAGCCAGGACGTGCCCGACGGAGAGCGGCGGAGGATGGTTGATCAAACCCCGAATCGGTCCCTTCGCCGCTCTTATTCATGAAAATCAGCCGCTTCGTTCGCACGCAATCGAACCAGCCATAGTCACTGCGTCTCGCATGATCGGCGGCCTTGCCGTTGCTCGAAAGTTGACCAACAATGCTGGTGAAGAAGCACAGCGGAACGATGACCGCTCCGCCGAAGGATCGGCAGTATGAGAAACCGAGCCCCCTGGTTCCATGTCAAAGCATACGGCTACGGAGCCGGCCTGCCTTGCCGTTGGCAGGGTTGGATCGCGCTTGTTATCTATGCGCTGGTGCTGATGGCCATTATCTTCGTCGGTGGACCTCATGCGGATAGTCATCCAATCGGCTATGCCGCGGCAGTCATCTTCCCGACTGCATTGCTGATTTCCGTTGCCTGGTGGAAAAGCGATGCCCCATGGCGTTGGCGATGGGGCAAAATTGACAAACCAGGCCGGGATTGAGTTGACCCCTTGCGAGCAGCGGAATCATCCGACTTCCACAAGGCAGCCAGAGGGGTTTATTCGCATTCGAGCGAAGGTTGGCGAAAACTCGTCACATACCAATCGGAACCGGGGCCTCGGGTATAGAAGGTGTAGAAACATTCCGTATGCTCGACATAGCCCGGCGTTTCGGTGACTTCATAACGCTTGCCGCGGCGCGTATCCCGGATTTCGCCGCTGGATTGGCCTGGCACCACCTGCGTCTTCTCCTTGCGCCACTGATAGGCACGCGCACCCGGCCCCAGATCATAGACATTATCCGGCGGACCGTAATCCAGCATCACGCTGCTGATCGGCGCGCCGACATAGCTCTTCATGATCTGCGAGGCACAGGCCGACAGGATCAGCAGGACTGCAAGCGCAGCAATCCCGTGAGGGAGCCGCTTCATGCGAATGGCAATCATAGGAACGTCCTTTGCAGCTAAAGGGAGATCGCGGACAGGGGTACGGCTCATGGGTTACGGCAGCATTGCGCTTTGCCGCATCAGCCGCTTTTTTGTCGTGCGCCCAAGGATTTGGCGGATGCCTTCCTTGCGGAAAGGCTGCGCCAGTTGGCCGAGAAAGCTTTTCGACGGTCGATCAGGATGGAAATAGGTGCCGAACAGCCGCTTTAATATCAGTCATTCTCTTCACCGTCTGTTCTTCTGCTGCTCTTGGAACGCGGCGTGTAAAATCTGAGAATAGATTCTTTTTCTCGACTTGAATTCAATCGCTGGATGCGGAATGTTACATTCCTACAGCATTTCATAGCTTTAAATACTTAGTGCCGCCGCGTTATTCACCTTCCCACCATTTCAAGGGATTCGTTATGCGTGCATTGATATTCCTGATGCATATTCCCTTACTGGTAACTTCTTGTGGCGGATTACAGGTCAAGCGCGTTACGTCGCGCGACCAATCTGGTATCCGCTACTGACGGCCCGCACCGTATCTGGCCCTTGTTGAAACCAAGACCGACAAGACCGTAATCTGCGACGTGAAGGCATTCTATTTGCCCGACAAGACCGAGGAATACGCGATCACGATCTCAGCGGGCATGGGCGCGATCAAAGCCACCCCTACCCTCACCGATGGCTGGAACCTAACCAGCCTTAGCACCGACGTTGACAGCAAGACGAACGAGAACATCACCGCCATTACAGGCTTGCTCAAGGAAGCGGCCGGGATAGCTAGTCCAAAACATGACTTTGCTCCACATCCATCAGCCCCGACAAAATGCGAGGGCATTTTCAGGTGGAGTATGACCAATCCGGCAACTTCAAGGGTTTCAAAAGATACCGTTGGCCATCAATTGACGCGACCGGAGAGCGAATATGAGCTTGCAAGGGCACGTCGATGCTATCAAGCGGCACATGCGCAAGGCGGAACAGGCCGACAACCGACAAGACCACGACAGGGAATTGCATCACGCCCGGATCGCCAATCGCAACCTTTGTAGGGAATGCGAGGCAAAAACGGAAAAACAAGTCCAGCGGGATAGCCGTGAAGCTTACAGCATCTGGAAATATGGCGTTCCCGGTCTCTAGCTGGTGCCGGTAGCGGGACTCGAACCCACACTCATAACGCAGCGGATTTTAAGTCCACCGCGTCTACCAATTTCGCCATACCGGCACAGGATCAAGCTACCACAGGAAAGCTCCGCGTGACCAATCTTTGATATCGCATTGCATGCGGAGTGACTGGCAGCGTCAGTATTTGGGCACAAAGACAATCCAAACCAGAGCCCTTATGGCGTCGTGTAAGAACGGAAGCGAACCTCGGCACGATCCGTTTTCATCGAGGAACATTGTAGAATCCTACAATTGACCGCGAACTCATACTTTGCGAGTAGCGAGAGGGCCGGAATGCCGATGATATCCGCCGCGATGGCCACGTAAGGCCTCGGAAAACACGAGGAGACGACGCATGTCTCAAGACAAGTCATTCACCTTCTACACCTATTCGCGTGCCAATAGTGACGAAGATCGATGGAAGCACACTGGCATTCCGGATATCTTCTTTCACGATGAAGAGGAAGCGCGCGAGGCGCTTCACGAGCTGCGCCGCGACGTTATGAGCGATTACGCGGATGACTGGTGGCCGATGCAACTGGAGAAGATCGAAACGCTGCCCATCTCACGGGACAGCATCTTTGCACTGCTGAACGATGGTGTCGGCGCCTTCGTGAAGAGCTATGAGATCATCGACATTATTGACTGATTTGGCGCTTCGCTCCCCCCCCAAAGGCAAGGGGCGGTTCCCGAGGCTGCGCACTGCGTTTGCGCGCTTGCCGCGTGGCCCCTTGCCGTTGCTTCCCCCAGACATCGCCGGTCAGGCAGGGGTGCAGGAGGATTCTTGCACCTGTCTTTCTGATTTCGACTTTTTCCAACGATTGGGTAAAGTGTAGTGATGAAAGAGGCTCTATTTCCAAGTGTAATTACCCACACCTATGATCCGGGTAGTCCCTTTCGAACATTTGCGACTTGGCGCCGGATGAGGCGGAGGCGGTTTTGGACCGCATTCGGCAAGCCGGCGTGCGAAAGATCAAGCCGACATATCTTGCACGGCGCTGCGAAACCGAAGAATGGCTTATCCGGGAACGCCGCCGTCTCTTAGGTAATACTCGACGCGAACGGCCGGTCTACTGCTTCCTTGGCAATTTCGACGACGGCCTCGATCTCACACGGCCAAACGCGCTTGTCATGCCACTTGTCGCTTTTCCGGCTGAGGTGCTCACCTTCACCTATCCGGATAGTATGGCAAGCCTTCCTTATGTAATCCGGGAAGATCTTACCGCCGACCGACGTCCATGCCATGGGCGCGTATTCACTTTTGAAGAGGATAAAACCATCGTGAAGGAACACGGGATGCCGGGCCCAACTGGGCGCTTTATCGAAGTACAGGTTTGGGACGAGCGACCAATCTTGGAATTCCGGTCATCAAGGGTGTCCTGAATCGCTTCGGTAGCGAGCCGTTTACTCTGTGGTGGGATCAAAGTACGTGTCTGCCTGGCTTCGACATGCCGGACAGGCCGACGATGCGCTTTTCCGCCTTTACACAAGCATCCTCGTACTGGACCTCATGGGCGAATATGGCCATATCTCAAACGGGAACGAGACTCAATCGACACCAGCAGGAGAAGCAGCGCTACGGCTTGCGCTCGAACATAATCTGAAGCTGGCACGGTTGTGAGCGTTTGAGCGGGCGCGCTTCATTTCAAACAGAAGTTTCCGCAATCCGAAAGGCGGCTACAGCTCCAGAGGCCACCGTTGATGAGCGTGCATGACGGTCAGAATCTCGATGTCCTGGCCGACCCGGTAGGGAATGATATAGGGAATATCCGCTAGCACCACTTCACGCGTGCCCTTGATACGACCGGCACGCCCCGTCGCCGGAAACTCCGCCAGCATATCAACAGCCGACACAATGCGCGCGACAACACGCGCAGCAGCGCCCGGATCGTCTTTCTGGATATACTCGCCAATCTGATCAAGCCGCCGCAACGCTCGCAGCGTCCAGCGGATGCGTTTCCGACTCATGATTGACGGGCTGACTTGACGTACTTGCCGACAACCTTCGCCACATCATCATCACTGGCAAATTCGCCCCGGTTGGCTTCGGCCAACCCGGCCTCAATCTCTGCGAGCTGCCACTCCTCGCGAGCGACATAGTCCTCAATCGCCTGAGCGGCCATATACGAGCGGGAGCGGTCGAGCTTTTCCGCGATCTGGTCAAGCTTGCTGGCGGTCTCATCTGAGACGCGAACGGTGAACGCTGTCATGGCACCTAACTTTCCTTGGTTCACTATAATTATTGGTGAACCAATGCGGTTCGTCAAGGTTCTGCTAATGTGAGAAGGCTTTCAATTGATAATAGATTCCGATCATGGGATTTCTGACCCGGTGACCGGATAGGGACTTTTCTCTCTTTAAGGCCCGCCAAGCGGGCTGACAAATCGGCAAGCGATTTGTGACGACACCCGTTCGGGTGTCTTTACCAAACCTTGCGGACCCGGCATTCGTGGTAGGACGGCGGTCCCGCCGTCCTAGGCACCTTCCGTCCGCGACTGCCACGCTTGGGCTTCGGGAATTGATGAACGCGGTATCAAGCGAGGTCTTGATGTGGGCCGCGTAGAATTTTTCAATCATTTCGACGCTGGTGCGGCAATTTTTGGCAATCGCATAAACATCAGCACCTTCCATGAGACGCAGGCAGATATAGGTATGACGTAGGCTGTAAGCTGTTCGCGGCTTGCCGTCCCGGTCCAACTTAAGGTTCTGCGCTTCAAGAAGATTATTGAACATCTTGAGATAATTGCCGGGGAACAGCAGATCGGTCGGTTGCGGAGCCTTAACGACGATCTCGCCGCCCTCTTTATCCTTCCCGCGAACCGGCTTTAGCCGGTCGCGCAAGCGCTCATAGGGCTTCACCGCACCCGGCATAGATTTGCACCAACCGATCCCGCGCTTGCCGCGCACCTCGATTTCAAGAATGCGTTCACGGCTATCGGGATCTTCGACAATGGTCACGTCGCGATGCTGGAGCTGCTTGGCCTCATCCGGGCGCAAGTCCGTGTTACCCATGAACAGGACGAACTCATGCAACTGCTCGGCTTCCCAACGGAAGTGCGGGTTCTTCGGCTCCTGGCATTCTGGCGCGTAGCCTCGTAAAGCTGCTTGTATTCGACCGGGCTGAACCAAGGCCGGTGCGTAATTTTGCCCTGTGTCTTGTAAGGCGGCGACAGATCAGGAAGATGGGTGAGCCACTTGTGGCGGATCGCCGTTTTCAGGACCTGGCGCAACGTGCCGACTTCGTCGTGAAGCGTGCTGCGAGCCGGAGGCTTGCCAGTCACCGATCCCGAGATCCGGTGCACGCGGTAGTCTTGAACGGTCCCGGCATTGATCTCGGAAAGCCCCATCTTGCCGAAGAACGGGACGAGGTGCAGCCGCAGGCGGATACCGTGGCCCTCGATCCATTTGGGGCTTCGCTGGCCTTCGGTGATCACACCATATTCCTGCTCAAACTTCTTGGCAGCCTCGGCGAAGGTGGTCTCCGATTTCAGGATGCCCGCCGCTGACTTGCCGCGCAGGCCGAGATACCAGTCTTCGGCAAATGCCTTCGCCTGCTAAAGCCCCGTTTCCTTGGTGCTGGTGCGATACTGGCGGCCCTTTACGGAGGCCGAGCAATGCCACGTCAGCCCCCCGCGCCGGTAGACGTTGACCTTTCCTCCGAGGATTTCGTGGCTCGCCATAAGGGCCCCCGTCGATCACATGGGAGGCCGACAAAGTATTGATAGTCTTTGTAAATATTGGTTGCGGGGGCAGGATTTGAACCTGCGGCCTTCAGGTTATGAGCCTGACGAGCTACCGGGCTGCTCCACCCCGCGTCACCAGCGTAAG
>NZ_VIUA01000012.1:0-105136 GCF_007828395.1 Rhizobium sp. ERR 942 | reverse complement strand
ACGCCGTTCACGCGAATGCCCTTCGGACCGAGCTGCTTCGCCATCGATTTGGTAAAGTTCATCATTGCCGCCTTGGTCATCGCGTAGTCCACGAGTTTGGGGTCGGAAAATAGGGCCGGCCTACGCGAGGCAAATCCGTCGTGGTCGTCGATCCGGGAGGTCTGGCATCTGGACGAGCTGGTGGTTTCCATCGCTGGCCGCAAACACTGGCTTTGGCGTGCCGCTGACTAGGGCGGCTATGTTCTCGATGAGATCGTTCAAAGCCGGCGCGATACGAAAGCTGCGAGGCGACTGCTGATCTGGCTGCTGAAAAGGCAAGGCATGCCGCCCAAGCGGATCATCAGCGACAAACTCCGCTCCTATCGCGCAGTCAAGCGTGAGATTATGCCGGCTGTCGATCACAGATCCCACAAGGGTCTCGACAATCGAGCGGAATATTCCCATCTGCCGCTGCAAAAACGAGAACGCACAATGCAGGGCTTCCGATCGGCCTGTAGCTTGCAGCGCTTCATCTCGATCTTCTCGGCGCTGCGAAATCTCTTCGTAATCCCGCATCCCAAACGTTCCGCCCCGGCCACACACGTTCACCGCATCCGCGCGATGGCGCATTGGAAGGCGGTAACGCGGGGGGGTGCCTGATCTCAGAAAGCCGGACGCAGTTCAATCACCACTCGATAACGTGACCATTCCGGCGATGGGATATTGCCGCCGCACCAAGCTGCCAGATGATTAGAAGAGAGCATCCGCAAAAAGATCCTCGTCACTGGCCGGCGCCGTTGCGCTTTCGGCCGGGGAGTTCACCGCACCGAAAATGGCAGCATGAATCTCGCGTTCGGCCGCCATGGTGTAGATCTTAAAAATGCGCTCGGAAATCGCCGCCACGGGAGCTTCGAGCCCGGTCGCATCGACATATACGCTCCGCATCAGTCCGGCTTCCTTCGTGCATGACGCCAAGGTCTCTCCGATCCCGGCGCGGAAATCCAAACCCTTGATCACATCGGCCACTTGCGAGGTCATGGCCTCGCCGCAACGGCGCAGCTCCTGTACATTGAGATCCATCGCCGCGCCGGCTTCGCCGATATGGGCGAGCGCCGCGTCTATATGTACGCCGAGACTGGAAGATTCTTCTTCGCCGGCCTGTCGCCGATCCTTAAGGCCGGTCGCCTGTGTCTCGAGCCTCCCGAGGCCGACGAGGATCTTCTCGGCATCTTCATCCAGCAGTGTTGCGAACGAGCGCAGCTCGCCGGCAACCACATTGATCGCCCGCCCTTCCTCACCGAGCTTGCCGCAGCGCAGATTAGTATTGAGGGCCATGTATTGAATGTCGCGGCGCACGAGCTGGATGGTCAGGATGCTCGTGGTCAGCTCCTTGATCATTTCGGAGGTCTTTTCGCTAAGCCGATTCGCGCCGGCTGCGGCGACGTCGATGCGATCGACAACGATCCGTGCCGCGGCAAGATCGCCCCCCAGCGAATTGATCGAGCTTTTGCCATCCTGCCCGCTCTGCGACATCATTGTCCGATAAAGATCGAGCAAAGTGCCGATATCGTCACTGAAACTGCGGATGTTGTCGACAATCTTGGCGGTCTCGCGGTCGAAACCCTTGGTCGTTTCGCCAAGCAGCTCGAAGACCAGTGTCATGGCCAGTTGCGACAGGCGCTGGCGATCGGTGGCGGAGAGGCTAGCGGGAACCTCCGAGGCGAGATAGGCCTCCGCGATCGCATGTGCCGTCTGGCAGTGCTCGACCCTTTGCCTTGTGATGTCGCCGATCTGCATGGCCGACAGCGTGTGGGCAACCTTGTTCTGGATCTTGCGCGCCAGGCCGGCGACGCTATCCGCCAACTCGGAAAGATTGCGGCGCTGAAGCTGGATTTCCTCGGCGTTCGACATGAGACGCTGGGCAATGGAGGGGATGCCGTTCAGATGCTGCCCCAGGGAACCGTCCTCATTTGCCGTGGCGGATTCGATCTGCCCTTCCAGCGAGCGGATCTGCAAGGACAGCGCCTTGACTTCCTTGGCGGCGAATTCGATGCGCTCGACGATCTCGCTAGCGAAGCTCGAAAAGTCGGGAATGCGCGCGCCCGCGATCTTCGCCGTTGCGGCAAAGGTCCTGAGATAGCGCAGAGTTTCCTCCATCGAGAGGACGTGTTCGGCAAGCTGCCGTCCAGTCTGCCCGATGGCGGCGACGTTCTCCCGGCGCCGCGCTTCGGCGGGCGGCAGCTTATTTAAAAGATCCACCGTCTGAACCAGCCGCGCCGTGGCTTCGGTCGCATTCTCCTCCTTCAGCGAATTGCCGATATGCTCCAGCAGGCTGACGAGCTTGGCAAGCGCTTCGGTGACCGTGATGAGCACCGCGCCACCATCCAGGAAGCGCTGTTCGATCTGCAATCGGGCGCCCTCCAAGCGATCGACGAAATTATCCGTCGATGGGATAAATTGCCGGCTTGTCGCTGCATACGCCATACTATTCGGACCCCGCCCAAGACTATCCCCGGCAAACTAAAGCGAACAAAAAAACATGGAGTTAACGCAGGGACGAAAGGCGCGGACTGCTTGCGGCCGTCACTCTTGCGCCGCCGGGAAAGCCTTGGGCAAGACTCACGTCTTATAACCGGCAATCAGCACGCTTCGTCATTGTGCAGGCCACCGGCGGCCTCTGCTCGCAATTCGGCGCGCAAGCGAGCCAGCTCATGCTGATTGAAGACAAGATGAAGATAGCTACCGAGAAATACGCCTGGTCATCCTGCGAACCTGCCGACTTACAGGAGAGATTGAAGAGCGCGGATGTATCGGTCGCCCTCGAACGAAGGCCGGGCAATCTGAACTTCCACATCGATGTGACACTGGCCACGATCCGAAAGATGGCGGCTTGGAAGATTTTTTCAAAAACGGGTTACGAAATCCTCTATCTGTTTGATCCTGCTGATCGGATTGAGCTGCACTTCGTCGAAAACGGCGAATTTCAGGTTGAAACTGAGGACCAGGAATTCACGGCCACCGCGGGAGCCGCATTCATGCTGCTTTCTCCCGGCTCGACGAAAATCAGGGCGTCCGCGAATGCCCGTAAGGTTGCGCTTGCCATACCTCGCATTCGTTGCCTGCCACTGATCGATATCGGAAAGGACGATCCTGAGTTATTTTTTCGACGCTTCACTTTAGTGGCCGACATTGATGAAACCGGAATAAGAACGGTTCACCGCATGGCGGCCTTGCTGCTCGAGGCGGATGAGCATCCCTTCGCCGGCTCGCCATTGGGTGCCTCCCTTTTCAAGGAGGCGTTGATCACCGCCTTTATGCAATCATGGCCGCAATCCATACGAAAGACCGTGATCCAGAGCGCGCGACCACGTAATCTGAAGCGGGCGCTGGACTGGATTCAGACCCATTTGGGCGACGAGTTCACGATACTCGATATTGCCAGAAATGCCGGCCAGAGCGTGCGCAGCCTGCAGATTTCCTTCCAGCAGAACATGGGCATGAATCCTCTGAATTACGTGCAGCGCCTCCGCCTGCAGCAAATCCATCACGATCTGCTTCACGGCGATGCGGACGAAAACATATCCGAGATCGCCACGCGCTGGGGATTTACTCACATGGGATATTTCGCAGCACGCTATCGTGCCATGTATGGCGTATCCCCGTCATCGACACGCACCAGCCGTTGCGACTTCGATGCGGCTGGCAAGATTTGATATCAGAAAAACGCAATCTTATCACTTAATCGCAGCTAATTATGAAATCAGCTACAGGTTGCGCACGAGTTTAACACACCGTTAGCCATTTAACGATTTCGTTACCTCAGCCAAGTTTCACAATCATTGTGACGCGGCCCTTTCGTGAGAAAGGCCTCCAACAATCTTCCAGCCAAAATCGTGAGTAGATCCGCGGGCATACCGCGGGCGCTCCGCGGGGTAGCTATGCGCGTCTTCGTAATCGATGACAGTCCTTCCGTTGTGGCCACGCTTCGCCGCGTGGTCGAAGCTATCAAGGGCAGCGAGGTATTGTCGTTCCTTCATCCGAGCGTTGCCCTCAAGCGGCTCGACGACCAGACGCCGGACCTCATTCTTGTCGACTATATGATGCCCGACATGAACGGCATCGAAGTGATCAGCCATGTGCGCAAGAACGCACTTACCGCCCATGTGCCAACCATCATGATCACCTCTCGCAGGGAGACCGATATCCGTTTGGCTGCCATGAAAGCGGGTGCCACCGAATTCCTGAACAAGCCGATCGATGAGATGGAACTGACGCTGCGCGTCCGCAACATTCTGGACATCGAAGAGGCGCGGCTGGCGCTGGCCGCCAAGGCCGCGACGCTGCAGCGCGATTTCGACGCCGCGATGCAAAGGATCGAACGGCACGAGGAAGAGATCATCTGGCGTCTCTCCAAGGCGATCGCTTGCCGCCATGGCGAAACGGCCGATCATCTGGACCGTGTCGCGATTGTCACGCGCATGATCGCCGAAGAGGTGGGCCTGGATGCCGGCCAGTGCCGCATGATCTTTCTGGCAAGCGCACTGCACGATGTCGGCAAGATCGGCCTGCCGGACACTATTCTTTCCAAACCGGGTACCTTGAGCCCGGACGAGCGCCGGCAAATGCAGCAGCATGCGGATTTCGGGGCGGAGATTCTCAGCGACAGCTCCAGCGAGCTCATCCAGATCGCGCGCAAAATCGCCGAGAGCCATCACGAAAGATGGGACGGTGCGGGCTATCCGAAAGGCCTTTCGGCTGCCGCCATCCCGATCGAAGCTCGCATCGTCGCCGTAGCCGATGTCTTCGATGCCCTCTGCTCGAAGCGGGCATACAAGGCCGCTTGGCCGATCGCCGACGCATTCCGCGAGATCGTCAACAGCAGCGGCACCCATTTCGATCCGGCCTGCGTTGCCGCCTTCTGTCGCCGGTGGACGGATATCAAGGCTCTCTTCGAGGCCCAGAACAGCGACGACGACGCAACGCAGATTCCCACACTTCAATTATCCCGAGGTTCCGCATGAGCCACCAGTCTGAAATTCTCCACCTGCATGGGCCGCTGACGATCAAGACGATCACCGATGTCAGAGACATCGTTCAGGTCTATCTGCAGGAAGCAGCTTTGCGCAATCATGCCTTGATCATCGATATCGACAGCGGCGAAGAGATCGACCTCACCCTACCGCAACTGCTTTTGTCCGCGCGGCAAACAGCCGCTCATGCCGGCATTGCAGTCACTTTGAGCAAACCAGCGGACGGCAATTTTCTGACCGTCCTGCAACGTGCTGGCCTCCTTGGCGGAGACCGGCAAAAAGACAGTTTCTGGTTAGAAGGAAAAGCAGCATGAGCGCCAATATTCTCACCGTCGATGACTCCGCCAGCATTCGTCTGACCACGCGCATTGCTCTGACCAATGCTGGCTATTCCGTCACCGAAGCGATCGATGGCGCCGACGGCCTCACCAAACTGAAATCGGGCAATTTCGATCTCATCGTCACCGATCTCAACATGCCGAACATGGACGGCCTGACCATGATCCGCAGCCTGCGGCAGCTGCCGGCCTACATGGGAACGCCGGTCATCTTCCTGACCACGGAGTCGGACGGCGATCTCAAGCAGCAGGCGAAGGCTGCCGGCGCGACGGGATGGCTGACGAAACCCTTCGATCCCGAAACCCTCATCAAGATCGCGCGCAAGGTTCTCGGCAAATGAGCGAGCTCGATCCGATCGCCGTCTTCAGGACGGAGGCCACCGAACAGCTGGAGCTGATCGAGGCCGGCCTCCTCGATCTGATGCGCGATCTGAGCGACCGCGCTCAGATCGATGCGGTCTTCCGCGGCCTCCATACCCTCAAGGGATCGGGCTCGATGTTCGGCTTCGATCAGCTGGCCGCCTTCACCCATCATTGCGAGACCGCGTTCGATCGGGTTCGCAAGGGCGAAGCGCCAGCCACGAAGGAACTGGTAGGCGCCGTTCTCGATGCGCAGGGCCACATGCAGGCGCTGCTGGAAAACCCGAACGGCAATCACGAGACCATGAGTTCCGTTCTCCTGGAAAAATTGCGACAAGCCGTCGGTGCGGCCGGATCGCACGCTTCGTCGGTAGCCCCTGCCACCCTTCAACCTGTCGCGACTCCTGCAATAAATGCCGGTGGCGCAACGACCTGGCATTTGAAATTCAGCCTGCCGGCCAATTCGATGGTCAACGGCACCAATCCGCTCGGGCTGCTGGACGAGTTGCGCGAACTCGGCAAATGCCGCGTCGAAGCCGACATCGAAACCATCCCGCTGCTGGCGGACCTTGAGCCCCGCGATCTCCACATCGGCTGGACGGTTCACCTGACGTCGGAAAAGCCGCGCTCGGATATCGAAGACGTTTTCATCTTCGTTATGGACGACATGACGATGGAGCTGAAAGAACTTCAGACAGCAAAGGAACAGGCTCCCACGCTCGTCGCCGCCGGGATGGAGCAGCCTGCAGAAGGTGAGGCGTCCAGGATCGTCACCCCGCCGATCGATGCGGGCAAGGCTCAGCCTGTCGATGCCAAATCGCAGAAGCAGGCCGACAATGTTCGCGTGCCTGCCCTCCGTCTCGATGAGATGATGGACAGGGTTGGGGAATTGGTCATCGCCCAATCGCGGCTGAGCCAGATGGCGAATTCCGTCGCCGATCTCGGCCTTCGATCGGTTTCGGAAGAAATAGAGCGCCTCGCCGGCGAATTGCGGGACACGATGATGGTCCTGCGCATGATGCCGGTAGCGAGCCTCTTCAGCCGCTTTCGTCGGCTGGTCCATGATCTCGCCCGCGAAACCGGCAAGGATATAGAACTCGTCACCGAGGGCGAGAGCACCGAGGTCGACAAGACGGTCATCGATCGGCTCGCCGATCCGCTCGTTCACCTCGTCCGAAACTCGATCGATCACGGCCTGGAAAGCCCGGAGGATCGTATTGCGGCCGGCAAGCCGGTGACGGGACGCGTCTTCCTCTCCGCACACCAGACCGGCAGCGAGGTCGTCATCTCCATCAAGGACGACGGGCGCGGTATCGATCGCCAGAGGGTGCGGGCCAAGGCGGAAGCCAACGGTCTGATCCAGCCCGGCGCTCAACTTAGCGACAAGGAACTGCTGCAGCTGATCTTCCAGCCGGGCTTTTCGACGGCGGAAAAGGTCACCAACCTTTCCGGCCGCGGCGTCGGCATGGACGTGGTCAAGAAGACGATCGAGACGCTGCGCGGGGCGATCGATATTACCAGCGAATTCGGCAAGGGCTCAGAGATCGCTCTGCGCATTCCCCTGACGCTCGCCATCATCGACGGCCTTCTGGTTCGTGTCGGCAACGGGCGCTACGTGATCCCCCTCGCCGCCGTCGAGGAGTGCCTGGAGCTCTCGGTGGAGCAGGATCTGCGCTCGCGCGGCCGCAGCTTCATCTCGCTGCGCGACGATCTGGTGCCGTTCCTGCGCCTGCGCGAGCTCTTCCGCACCGGCACCGAACCCGATCCCTACCAGAAGGTGGTGGTGATCTCGACCGGCAGCGAGCGCGTCGGCCTTGTCGTCGACCAGATCATCGGCGACCACCAGACCGTCATCAAGTCGATGTCGAAGCTTCACGACCACGTCTCCACCTTCTCCGGCGCGACCATTCTCGGCGACGGCAACGTGGCCCTGATCCTCGACGTCGTCCATCTCATCGCCGCCGGACAACATCAGGAGGCGCAATTGCGAGCAGCAGGATGATCGAAGCAGAGGTAAAATCGGACCATCGCGCCATATGGAAGGGTGCTGACGAGCTTTCCGTGCTGACCTTCAGCCTCAATGGCGAGACCTTCGCCATCGAAGCGGTCGTCGTACAGGAAATCCTTGATCTTCTGCCCGAAACCAGCGTTCCCGGCAGCCTGCCCTTCGTCGGCAGCGTCATCAACTTCCGCGGCAAGGTCATTCCCCTTGCCGACATCCGCATCGCCTTCGGTATGGAGGCCGCCAATGTCACCATCGACAGCCGCATCGTCGTCACCGAACTCGAGCTCGATGGCGAGTCGACCCTGATCGGCATTCGCACCGACAAGGTGCATGAAGTCACCCAGTTTTCACAGGCGGCAAGCGAGCCGCCGCCCGTCATCGGCATGCGCTGGCGCGCCGATTACATCCACGCCCTCGTGAAGCGCGATGGCGAATTCATCATCCTCCCGAATTTGCAGGCGATCTTCTCGTCGCAGCGGGCGGCTACACTTCGAGCAACAGCGTGAATTTTTAGGACAAGGAGGCCATCAGATGCGTTTTACGATCAAGCTCAAGCTGCTTCTAACGTTTGCTGTCGTGATCGCCATGCTTCTTGGCACGGCCGTCTACAGCATCAAAACCCTCGGCCAGGTGAACGACAATTGGTCCGATACATTGTCAGGGCCTGCCGAACGCCTGCGACTTGCGCAGAATCTCGACATAGCCGTTCTGCAGCAGCTGCGGCAGCAAAAGAACATGCTGTCCTCCACGTCCGCCGACGAGACAAAAGGCTATATCGCCAAGAGCGACGCAGCGCGTTCCGCATTCGATGCGGATTTCGCAAAAATCTTGTCCAACACCACCGATCAGGACATGGCCTATTGGTCGCAGATCAAGGATCTGTCTGCTGCCTGGCGAAATGCCGACGACCGCATTCGCAGCATGGCACTTGCCGGTAACGGCAACGGTGCGCTTGAAATTTCGTCGACGGAAGGACGTGACATCAGCACCAAGATCGACGGTGTTCTGGCTCAGATCTTCGATACCGAACGTGCGAGGCTGAAACAAGCGGATCAGGATTCGGACACCGACTACGCCAATGCACGCTTCATTCTCATCATTATCGCCGCTACCGCTTCGATCGTTGCATTCGTCTCGGCTCTCTGGATCATCGTTTCGATCAACAAGGGTATCAGCCGCGCTGTCAAGACGGTCCAAACAGTGGCCGACGGTGATCTGAGCGAGTTCGCGGAAATACGGACGAAGGACGAGATCGGCGAACTTCTCGGCCACGTCAACTCCATGATCGAACGGCTGCGTGGTGTCGTTGCCGATGCACTGTCGGCCTCCGACAATGTCTCGTCGGGCAGTCAGCAGCTGTCGGCCGGTTCCGAACAGCTCTCCCAGGGCGCCACCGAGCAGGCTTCGTCGGCCGAAGAAGCTTCCGCCTCGATGGAGGAGATGGCCGCCAACATCAAGCAGAATGCCGACAATGCCGCTCAGACGGAAAAGATCGCCCGTCAGTCCGCCAAGGATGCCGAGGCCAGCGGCCAGGCCGTCGACCGCGCCGTCAACGCCATGCGCACCATCGCCGAGAAGATCTCCATCGTGCAGGAGATCGCCCGACAGACCGACCTGCTTGCGCTCAACGCCGCCGTCGAGGCGGCCCGTGCCGGCGAGCATGGCCGCGGCTTTGCCGTCGTCGCCTCGGAAGTGCGCAAGCTGGCCGAGCGCAGCCAGGCAGCGGCCGCTGAGATCTCCAGCCTGTCCGGCGAGACCGTCACGGTCGCAACCGAAGCCGGCGACATGCTCTCGCGCCTCGTGCCCGATATCCGCAAGACCGCCGAGCTGGTCGCCGAAATTTCGGCTGCCTGCCGCGAACAAGATATCGGCGCCTCGCAGATCAACGAGGCGATCCAGCAGCTCGACAAGGTGACGCAGCAGAATGCCGGTGCCTCCGAAGAAATGTCGGCAACATCAGAGGAGCTCGCCGCCCAGGCGGAGGAACTGCAGGCTTCCATCGCCTTCTTCAAGGTCGATCAGGCCAATGCCCGCAAGGCTCAGACCGTGCATCCGCCGGTCCAGGCTCCCGCCACCCCGGCCAAGTCCAAGTCTGCCGCCAAGGCGCCAGCTGCTAGGACACCGGCCACACGAACCGACAACAGCGTTGCCGCTCAGCAAGCCCGCCTCAAGGGTTTCTCTCTCGATATGTCCATGGGTGGACCAGACGCAGACGACAACGACTTTCGCCAGAGCGCCTGAGCGGCTGGCCTGATCTCGACACGATCCGGCGCCCAAAAGCGCCGGGTCAAAGGCCGGCAAATGCTGTTGCGGGCCGCAAGAACCGGAAACGGTTCGCGGAAGGGTGAATGTATCGGTCTTCGCGCATCAAGACGGCTCCCCGTCTGACTTTCTTAACCATCAAATCTCTCCATCTCCAGGAGCTTCAGAGATGCGCTTTACCATCAAACTCAAATTGGCCCTCGCATTCGGCTTGCTGATTGTCATGTCCACGGGCATGTCGGTCCTGGCGATCGTGAGCCTATCCTCCTTGAATTCGGCCATTACCGAGATCATTCAGGGTCCGGTCGCAAATCAACGCAGCTCCGGTGAACTTTCTAACGCCGTCCTGAATGCAATCCGCAACGAAAAAAATGCAATTCTGAACAACGATCCGCAGGCCATCAGCGGTTACGTCGATGCAGTTCGTGCCAATGAGGCGACGATCGAACAGCTCGTAGAGAAATTAGCGCAAGATTCTGCCATCGCAGACAAGGTCGCGGAGTTTTCCAGACAGTTTCCGGCCTGGAAGGAAGTCGACGCCCAGGTCTTGAAGCTCGCGGTCGAAAATACCGAAGACAGCAATCGGAAAGCGGCTGAACTATCCATGGGCGAAGGACGGAAGGCGACGACCGTTCTTCTCGACATCGTGAGCAAAATCAACGACCGGATCATTGCGGATCTGCACGCGACCGACCAGCAAACCAATGACCAATATGCTTTCGCACGGAACCTTCTGTTGACCTCGCTCGCCGTCATGTTCGTACTGTCGAGTGTGATTGCCATCTGGATAGCGCTCGGCATCAACCGCGGTCTCAAAAAAATCCAGGCGGTCGCCGAAGGCGTTGCCATTGGCGACCTCAATCAGAATATCGAGATCAACACCAACGACGAGATCAAGGACCTCGTTAACACCATCAACGTCATGACCGGCAATCTGCGCAACACCGCAACGATCGCCGACCAGATCGCCAATGGTGACCTGACGGTCAAGCCGAAGCCGATGTCGGAGAAGGATACTCTGGGCATTTCGCTCCAGTCGATGGTCGAACGACTGCGCGGCGTCGTCGCCGATGCACTGTCGGCCTCCGACAATGTCTCGTCGGGCAGTCAGCAGCTGTCGGCCGGTTCCGAACAGCTCTCCCAGGGCGCCACCGAGCAAGCTTCGTCGGCCGAAGAAGCTTCCGCCTCGATGGAGGAGATGGCCGCCAACATCAAGCAGAATGCCGACAATGCCGCTCAGACGGAGAAGATCGCCCGCCAGTCCGCCAAGGATGCCGAGGTCAGCGGCCAGGCCGTCGACCGCGCCGTCAACGCCATGCGCACCATTGCCGAGAAGATCTCCATCGTGCAGGAGATCGCCCGACAGACCGACCTGCTTGCGCTCAACGCCGCCGTCGAGGCGGCCCGTGCCGGCGAGCATGGCCGCGGCTTTGCCGTCGTCGCCTCGGAAGTGCGCAAGCTGGCCGAGCGCAGCCAGGCAGCGGCCGCCGAGATCTCCAGCCTGTCCGGCGAGACCGTCACGGTCGCAACCGAAGCCGGCGACATGCTCTCGCGCCTCGTGCCCGATATCCGCAAGACCGCCGAGCTGGTCGCCGAAATTTCGGCTGCCTGCCGCGAACAAGATATCGGCGCCTCGCAGATCAACGAGGCGATCCAGCAGCTCGACAAGGTGACGCAGCAGAATGCCGGTGCCTCCGAAGAAATGTCGGCAACATCAGAGGAGCTCGCCGCCCAGGCGGAGGAACTGCAGGCTTCCATCGCCTTCTTCAAGGTCGATCAGGCCAATGCCCGCAAGGCTCAGACCGTGCATCCGCCGGTCCAGGCTCCCGCCACCCCGGTCAAGTCCAAGTCTGCCGCCAAGGCGCCAGCTGCTAGGACACCGGCCACACGAACCGACAACAGTGTTGCCGCTCAGCAAGCCCGCCTCAAGGGTTTCTCTCTCGATATGTCCATGGGTGGACCCGATGCGGATGATAACGACTTCAGGGAGAGCGCATAAATGGCTGCGACCAGCACCGAAGCGCAATATGTGACGTTCGGTCTCGGCGACGAGTGCTTCGCCGTGCCTGTCACGGTGGTCCGGGAAATCCTGGATCATCAGGATGCTTTTCGAATTCCGCATGGGCCGGACTATCTGCTCGGCCTCCGCGACGTGCGGGGTCAGGGTGTGCCGGTCATCGACCTGCGCATGCGGCTCGGCATGTCGCCCACCACGAAGACGCCGCACACGCGCATCCTCGTGATCGACATCCCGATCGCAGAGAAGATCCTGACGCTCGGTCTCGTCGCCGATCGCGTCTTCGAGGTCACATCCTTCAAGCATGAGGCAATCGAAAGCGCCCCCGATATCGGAGTGCGCTGGCCATCCGAATATATTGCCGGCGTCGTGCGCCGTGATGGCGGGTTCGTTGTCATCATCGATCTCGTAAAGCTCTTCTCATCGACCGACAAGGTGTCGCTGATGGGGATGGGGATGGGCGAGAAAGCCTCCGAATTGGCCGCTGTTTGAGTGGGATGTAAAGTGGCATTGCAGGATGTAAGAGACTACGGAGACCAGGGGCTGAGCCGGCGGAACTTCGACCAGCTCGCCCGCTATATCTACGACTATAGCGGCATCAAGATGCCTCCGGGCAAGCGCACTATGCTGGAAGGACGATTGCGCCGTCGGCTGCGGGCAACCGGAATCGGCGATCTCGACGATTATTGCGACTATCTGTTCAAACGCGGCGGCATCGATCGCGAAGCGATCCATCTGATCGATGCGGTCACGACCAACAAGACGGACTTCTTCCGGGAGCCGAAGCATTTCGAGCATCTCGAAAGTGCCGCCGTTCCCGAGCTGCTTGCAGCGGGACACAGCCGCCTGAGGATCTGGAGTGCGGCCTGCTCCATTGGCGCGGAGCCCTACACGATCGCAATGGTGCTCGAGGACTATCGCGAAGCCCACGGTGCACCCGAGTACAGCATCCTTGCGACCGATCTGTCGACCGATGTTCTTCGGGCCGCGCGCAGAGGCGTCTATCCCGCCGGAATGATCGAGCCCGTCGATCGGCCGCGGCGTCTGCGCTATGTCATGGAAGCCCGCGACCCGGAGCGCGGCGAAGTTCGCATTCACCCCAAACTGCGCGCGAGGATCGGCTTCGGCCGTCTCAATCTCATGGATCGCGCCTATGAAATCGGCGACAAGGTTCATATCGTCTTCTGCCGCAACGTTCTGATCTATTTCGACAAGCCGACACAGGAGAAGGTTCTTTCCAGGCTTTGCGAGAAGCTGGTGACGGGCGGCTTCCTCTATGTCGGCCATTCCGAGACGATCAGCGGCCTCAATCTGCCGGTCAAGCAGGTCGCCAACACGGTCTTCAGAAAGGTCTGACGCGCATGGCCAGGAAGATCCGTGTCCTCATCGTCGACGATTCCGCCAGCGTCCGGCAAGTCATGACGCAGGTCCTGTCTGCTGACCCTGACATCGAGGTCATGGGCGCCGCCTCCGACCCCTTCATGGCCGCAAAGAAGATCCAGGAAGAAATCCCCGACGTCATCACCCTTGATGTCGAAATGCCGCGCATGGATGGCATCACCTTCCTGCGCAAGCTGATGGCGCAGCGGCCGATCCCGGTCGTCATGTGCTCTTCGCTCACCGAGGCAGGTTCGGAAACCCTGATGCAGGCGCTGGAGGCAGGCGCCGTCGATATCATCCTCAAACCCAAGATCGCCGCCGCCGACCATCTGGCGGAAACGGCGTCGATGATCCGGGAAGCGGTCAAGGGTGCCGCCGCAGCACGGCTCGGCAGCGCTCGGCGCCGCATTGTCACAGCGGCCGAGCCGACGGCCAAGCTGACGGCCGATGCTGTTCTGCCGCCGCCAAGCGGCAGAGCCATGGCCAAGACGACGGAGATGATCGTCTGTGTTGGAGCCTCCACGGGCGGCACCGAGGCGCTTCGCGAAATGCTCACGGCACTGCCGGCCAATACGCCGGGCATGGTCATCGTGCAGCATATGCCGGAGAAATTCACCGCCGCCTTTGCCAAGCGCCTGAACAGCCTTTGCGATGTGGAAGTGAAGGAAGCCGAACATGGCGATGCGGTGCTGCGCGGCCATGTGTTGATCGCCCCTGGCGGCAAGCACATGCTGCTGGAGCGCCAAGGTGCACGCTATGTCGTCGCGATCAAGGATGGTCCCCTCGTCTCCAGGCATCGCCCCTCGGTCGACGTGCTCTTCCGCTCGGCCGCACGCTCGGCAGCGGGAAACGCTATGGGCGTCATCATGACCGGCATGGGTGACGACGGCGCGCGCGGTATGAAGGAAATGCACGATGCCGGCGCCTTCACCTTGGCGCAGGATGAGGAAAGCTCCGTCGTCTTCGGCATGCCCAAGGAAGCGATCGCACATGGCGGTGTCGACAGAACGGTCGGGCTGGATCAGATCGCTCGGGAAATCCTGGCGGCCGATAAACGGCGCTAGCGATTACAGCGTCCCCGCGTCAGCCTCGGCCTCGTTCCAAATGGTTTGTTAACCATAAATGCGTAACGATCTCAGCCAAGCCATCACAGCTGCACGCCCACCCATTGCGTTGCCCATACGATCAGATCAGGGAGCTCCCGTGGCCGTTTTGACCTTTGCCAACACCAAGGGCGGCGCCGGCAAGACCACCGCCGTCGTCATCATTGCCTGCGAACTCGCCCGAATGGGCTTTTCGGTGGCCGTCCTCGATGCCGATCCACAATTGTGGATCTCCAAATGGCATGAGCGGCTGGGCGAAAGGGCGCCTCCTTCGCTTTCCGTCGTGCCCTACGTGACAGCGGCCAATCTCGGTCAGCATGCGCGCAAGCTTCGCGGCGAGGTCGATTTCCTGCTCATAGACCTGCCCGGCGCCCGCAGCCCGCTGCTGGCGCAGGCACTCGGCTATTCGAACTATGTGCTCATTCCCGTGCAAGGCTCTGCCATGGATGCGGAAGGTGCTACCAACGTCATCGAGCTGCTGCAGTATCTGGAGGATCGGGCTGATATCCGCATCCCGCATTCGGTGGTTTTGACGCGCGTCAACCCGATGGTCACCACACGCGCGCTGCAATCAGTAAAGGAGCTGCTGTCGAGCCGCCGCGTCCATGTGATGTCCACGCCGATCATCGAGCGCGCCGCCTATCGCGAAGTCTTCGGCTATGGCCAGACCCTTTATTCGATCGATTCCGAGACCGTGAGCAATCTCGACAAGGCGCAGCAGAACGCCCAGACGCTTGCGCAGGAACTTCTGCGCCGCATCCTGCCCTATAGCGGGCGCGTAATCACACAGGCAAAAACAGATGGATACAAGCTGTCGGCCTGACAAGTCCCGTCTGCCGACGCCGCCTGCACGACTGCTGTATTGGTCTACAAAATTTCCGTGAGAAGAGATTTTTCATTTGAAGACGCAAAGCAGTCATCTCGCGATTAGCTGCAACGCCACTTTTTAAAGATCACGATCCCTGGTCAACAAAACATCAGGGCGGCGTGTCGATATGACTGATCCGTGCCTCCCTTGATGGCGCCAGAACAAGATCAGTGCGAAGTCGTACGCTAACAGAATTCGTACAGATTTTCCGTAACTTACGGCCTGTGCTGCAACATGAAGCTTTAGGGTGAAATCCTACTTAGCGCACGTTTTAGGTAACGAATGTCGATCTCCAGCATCACTTTCCCAGCTAAGCGTACTATTTCGCGCTAATCTTGTTCTGACCCCTGTATGCCAAACAAGAAACAGGTCGGAATTAGGAGCTGAGAGTGCCTGCGGCGAGCTTTGGTCGCTCTATCGCCATGACTTTTTTGCGCTAAGCACAGCAGAGTTCGTCGCTTCCGCACCACCGAGCGTCGGGATGGCTTCACGCTCCACGGCCTGAATGAGCCGCGCATGTGCCGAGGCCTGCGGCCAGAGCAGTCCAAGCACTCGTTCGGGTGCCGGATCAGGGAGGCGGTGTCTTGCGATCGACAAGCCTCCCGGCCAAGGCAGCACTCGATCCGGGACGAGCGAGACACCAATCCCGCGGTCAACGAGTACAGCGATTGCATCCAGCGCATCGAGTTCGATGCGATCGTTGGGCCGGATTCGTTGCTGTCGCAAATAGTTCTCAGCGATCTGGCCGGACCATAATGAGCGGTCATAGCGAACCAGCGGCCTCTCACGCAGAAGTTGGAGCGGTTCAGTGATTGGTTCGGAACTGGACGCGATAACAATATAGGGCTCCGCCCTTAATGGCCGCCACAAGAAACTCTTCGGTAGCTTGAACGGCGGATGAAACATGAAGGCACCGTCGAGCTCCCCGGCGTTAATCTTTTCGAATACATGCGAGGAAGAGCCTTTCTGAACCGCGATTTCCAGCTGAGGGTATTTTTGCGCAAGGGCAGGCAACACATCGCAGAGTACCGTTGCAATCGCTGTCTGCGCAACACCAAGCCTCAATTGTCCCCGTGGCTGCTCCTCATCTTGCAGTGTTCTCAAGTCACGGAGCTCCCGCAGGATGCTGGCCGCGCGGAGCGCCACCGCTTCCCCAGCAGGTGTAGGTCTCGCCGTGCGTCCAGAGCGGGTCATCAATGCGAATCCCAGCTCGTCCTCCAGCGTGCGGATCCGAAGGGCGAGCGTGGTCGGTGCTATATTGAGACGCCGGGCCGCCTCCGCGACGGAACCGCTCTCCGTGACAGCGAGAAAACATTCGAGAAAGCGCGTATCCATTACTCAGATTTCCTGTTGTCTGAACCCATATATTACACAGTTTTATCGTGCTCCCAACGGTTTCATAATTGTCCTCATAAAGCGTGGCTCACGAGCAGATCCCGACATGCCAGTCTTTGCGGAGGAAGGAATTTCAATGGACAAACAAGCAAAACGCGTCGTGTCCGAGGCGGACCTGATAGAGTTGGCTACCGCCGCGCTGGTTGGACTGGGGCTCGTCAGGAAGGATGCCCTCGATGCGTCGCGGGTGCTGGTGCTCGCCGAGATGTTCGGTCTGAGTACGCACGGAATAGGCCGCATCGAATCCTATGGAGAGCGACTACAGATCAATGGCATCAATCCAAAAGCCTCCATTACAATAGAGACAGTGGCTCCGGCTTTGTTGAAGCTCGACGGCGATAATGGCGTGGGTCCCCTGGTCGGAATCCGTGCGCTCGAGGCAGCGATGGAAGCCGCTGCGACGACCGGCGTCGCGCTTGTCCTCGCAAGAGGCAGCAATCATTTCGGTCCGGTCTCGCCGTACAGCTACATCGCCGCTCAGGAGGGCTTTGCCAGCCTGATCGGTAGCAACGCGACCACCACCATCGCGCCGTGGGGCGGTCGCGAAGCGCGCCTTGGCAACAGTCCATGCGGCTTCGGTTTTCCCAATCCGGAGGGCGACCCGATCATCCTCGACATGGCGATCAGTGTCGCCGCGCGCGCCAAGATCCGTAATGCTGCCAAGGCCGGCCAGCCTATCCCCGATACTTGGGCGACGGACCGATCCGGCCGAGCGACCACCGATCCAAACGAAGCGTTGGACGGATTCCTGCTGCCGATCGGTGGTCACAAGGGGTACGGCTTGGCTTTGGTTGTTGATCTGCTTGCGGGGGTGCTTTCGGGAGCGGCCTATCTCACACACGTGAAATCCTGGATCGATTCCCCGGAAGAACCACAAAATCTCGGCCATTATTTCCTTGTCATCGACGCGAAGCGGCTTGGACCTGCGCAGTGGCTATCAGGTCGAATGAACGACTTCTCGGAAATTCTGCATTCCACGCCTCCCGCCGATCCGGATGCTCCAGTGCTCGTGCCGGGCGAAATCGAAACCAGGAACCTCGCGCGCGCTCGGCAGGCCGGCGTCAGTCTCGATGAGTCCCTGATCGCAATGCTGAAGGCTTTCGCGAAAGGTCCTGTCCCGGTCTGAACGGAGACGCACTAGGCCGAGCACTCTCGGCATCACTATCAAAAGCTTCCGTAACAGGAGGCACGGAGGAGGAGGAACCATCCGTGGACGAAGTATCTGTCCCCCATTCAATTCATGTCGCCCCGGCAGCCGACGTCGAAGCCTTGAGGCGCGCCGCCTTCCGGAAAGTGATCTGGCGCATGCTGCCGATCCTTACCTTGGGCTATCTCTTCAACTTTCTGGATCGCACCAATATTGCCTTCGCAGCCTTGCAGATGAACCGCGATATCGGCTTGTCTGCGACGCAGTTTGGCTGGGGCGCCGGCATTCTGTTCATCGGCTATTGCGGCTTCGAAGTGCCCAGCAACATGTTGCTCTACCGGTTCGGGGCGAGGATCTGGATTTCTCGGATCATGATCTCGTGGGGGCTGTTGTCCTGCGGGATGTGTCTGGTGTCAGGCCCGATGAGCTTTTACCTGATGCGCTTTGCGTTGGGGGTCGCCGAGGCAGGCTTCTTCCCTGGCATTGCGTTTTTCCTGTCGGCATGGTTTCCGGCAGACTATCGGGCCCGCATCTTGTCATGGTTCCTGGTGGCTATCCCTGTTTCCTCCGTCATTGGCGGCCCCTTGGGCGGAGCTCTGCTGGGAATGGACGGTCATCTCGGTCTCGCCGGATGGCAATGGCTCTTCATCATCGAGGGTCTCCCCGCCGTGCTGATCGGCCTTGCCCTTTTGAAGCTGTTGGCCGATTGTCCGCAAGATGCGGCCTGGCTGACGCCTGACGAGAAGCGCGTCATTATCGCCAGCCTGGACGGCGAGAAGCGTGACCGCGCGGTTAGCCGGATGGGGACGGCGCTCCGCGACATCAGGGTGTGGCTTTGCACCATTGTCTATCTCGGCTTCACCGTCGGCTCTTACGGCATTCAGATCTGGCTGCCGCAGATCTTGAAGCAACAGGAGTTCACCAATCTGCAGGTCGGCTGGATCTCTGCGGTGCCTTATCTTGCTGCCAGCATCGGAATGATCCTTTGGGCGCGCTTTGCCGACCGCAGGGGTAAAAAAGTCGCCAATCTCGCGACCTGCTGCCTCCTTGCCGTGGCAGGCTTTATTCTCGCGATCACCACAGGTCGCTTCGACCTGTCGCTGCTCGGTCTCACAGGTGCGCTTGTCGGCGTGACGGCAGCCCGGGCGATCTTCTGGTCCATCCCGACGCGGTTCCTGACAGGTGTTGCCGCCGCTGGTGGCATAGCATTCATCAACACGATCGGCACGACCGGCGGCTTCTTTGGGCCGACCATCGTGGGCTGGCTGAAGGACATGACCGGCTCCTTCGAGGCTGGTTTGCTTGCGATGGCCGGATGCCTCGCTGTGTCGACCGTCGTCGCCTTCCTGCTCAAGCTCGTCATCCGTGATGAGTGAGATCCGACGCGCGAGCCGGCGAAAAGGGATGAAATAGCATGATTGACCGGAGAACCTTCTTGACAGCAATCGGAGCAACTATTGCTGCTCCCGCCGTATCGACGGCCGGGGCGGCGCGCGAAAAAGCGCAGCGACCAGTAGCACTCTATGCGAACGTCGGTCGAGACCTCACCCGATACGAGGTCGACGTCGATGTTGTTACTCTCTCGAAACGGGAGACGGTCACGTTGCCGGACAGCGTGCAATATGCCTGGCCGCATCGGTCTCGACGCTTTCTCTACGTTGCCACCAGCGACACCGCGCCAGGCAACGGGGCTGCGCCGGGAAAGTCGCATCATCTCGTGGCACTCAAAATCGACGAGAGCGGCATCCTTACGATGCACGGCCCGCCTCTAGCCCTTCCCACGCGACCAATTCACCTGAGCACAGACGTATCGTCAGAGAACATCCTTGTTGCCTTCAACAAGCCGAGCGGTTTTCGTGTCTACCAGATCAACAGCGACTTCACCGTCGGCGAGGAGGTCCAGCAATCAACTCCGGTCGATGCCGGCATCTATGCTCATCAGGCGCGCGTCACGCCGGACAACAATCTGGCTCTACTCGTCACCCGCGGCAACGAAGGCACTGCCACGCACGTTGAAGAGCCTGGAGCAATCAAGGTTTTCAATTACGAGCAGGGCCACCTCAGCAACGAAGTGTCGATCGCTCCGGACGGTGGGCGAAACTTCGGACCGCGGCACCTGGATTTTCATCCAAGGCAGCCCTGGATCTTTCTGTCAATCGAGACACAGAACCAGGTCGCTCTCCTTCGCATGAAGGATGGAAAGATAGAGCCCGAGTTGCTGTCACGAACCACCACATTGGCGGACCCCGATCGGCGGCGCGCGCGCCAAGCCGCGGGCGCGATCCATGTGCATCCAAATGGCAGGTTTCTTTACGTGGCGAACCGGGCCGAGCAAACTGAAGATTTGAACGGCATTCAAGTCTTCAAGGGCGGCGAAAACGGCATTGCAGTCTACGCAATTGATCAGACGACGGGCGAGCTCACCCCGATCCAGCATATCGAATCGCGCGGGATCCATCCGCGCACCTTCCACATCGACCCGACTGGTCGGATGCTAGTGGCAGAGCACAACCTGCCTGTGACCGTGCGCGACAGCGATGGCTTGAAGGTGATCGCAGCTGGGCTCTCGGCGTTCCGCATCAACGATGACGGTAAGCTCGATTTCGTTCGGAAATACGATATCGATGTCGGCGACAGATCCATGTTCTGGATGGGAATGGTTGCGCTGTGAATGGGCATACTACCCTCCCGCGCCTTCACGGCGCATCGATGTCCTCGCAAAACTCTTGCCGAAGCTTTGGACCCTTGGCGAGTCTGCGCCCCAGCGCCGTGACGAAGGCGTCGTAGAGCTCGCCCGCGTGAGCCAGGGCGGCGGCCCGCCGGTTCGGGCTGTGGCGGATTTCAGACTGCGCGAATCTCGATCGGTGTGCCGACATCGTGCTGATGCACGTCATACGGTGGGGCGAGCTGCTGGACGAGCTCGGTGTTGGCCACGTCCTGTCACTCGCCCCCGTCTGGTCAAAGATGAGGACGACATCGACGCCTTTGCTCAAAAATAATAATGGAAGATAAACTTGCAAGATTATCTTCTATGATCTATATACCACGGTATGAAACACTCTCCAGACCCCTCGATAGAAATCGTCGTCTCGGACCTTCGGCTTGCTATCGGGCAGTTTCTGAGGCGGTTGCGTACTGAGGCCAATCCGAGCGAGCTCAACCTTTCGCAGATGAGCGCTCTCGCTCGGCTCGAACAAGGCGGCCCCACGACGACCGCCGATCTCGCGCGACTGGAGTCGATGAAGCCCCAATCAATGGGAAGCGTGCTGGCGAGCCTGGAAAGTGAGGGCTTTGTCAAACGCCAGCCCCATCCGACCGATGGCCGCCAAGTGCTGTTTGCGTTGACTGAAAAGGGCACCGAGGAGCGACGTCGGCGTCAGATTGCCAAGTATGACTGGCTGATGAATGCAGTCGGCGAACTCGATCCAGAGGAATTGCGGGTACTAGCCGCAGCGATTCCCCTCATCCGTCGGATCGGGGAAGCCTGAAGTCCTTCCCCGGCGGATCCGACGCCGAGACAGGTGAATTTCGAACCAAAAGGGAGGCAGAGATGCCTGCGACCAAACTTGAACCCGAATGGCACTCATTGTCGTCGATTTTCAGAAAGGTATTGCGGCGTTTCCTTGTGTGCACCCGGTCGATGCGGTGGCGAGGAAGGCTGGCGACATGGCAACGGCGTTCCGCAGTCGCGGACTTCCTGTCGTGCTTGTCAACGTTACCGGAGTTGCTCCGGGCAGGACGGAGCATGGGCATCCCAGCGGCGCGTTTCCGCCCGATTTCGCAGAGTTGATGCCGGAACTGAATGCCCAGCCGAGTGATCACCTCGTGTCGAAGCAGATGTGGGGCGCCTTCACCGGGACCGATCTGCAGGCCTATTTGCGCGCATCCGACGTGACGCAGGTGGTTGTCTGCGGGGTGGCGACGAGCATCGGTGTCGAGTCGACTGCGCGACAGGCGCATGAGCTTGGCACCAATGTCACGCTCGCCGTCGATGCCATGACCGATGTCAGCGCCGAAGCCCGCGCCAATAGTCTGGAACAGATCTTTCCGAGGCTCGGTGAAACCGGAACTGCCTAGGAGATCGTCGAACTCATCCACTCTGGACGGCAAACCGATGTCCATCAAAGATGAAGATAAATCGACCAGAGAGAGCAACGCAAATAGTGGCCGGCTCGACCCTTCGGTCTGGAAGATCTGTGTTATTGCCTTGTTCGGTGGACTGCTTTCTCAACTCGACGCCACAATCGTCAACGTGTCTCTTTCGAACCTGGCCGCCGACTTGAACACGAGTTTCTCGACGATCCAGTGGGTTACGAGCGGCTACCTTCTCGCGCTAACCCTGGTCCTGCCCCTGAACGGATGGCTCGTTGATCGCATCGGAGCGAGGGCGCTGTATCTTTGGTGCTTCGCGGCCTTCACCCTGTCCTCGACGTTGTGTGGTCTTGCGTGGTCGGCGAAGTCGCTGATCGGATTCCGTGTGCTGCAAGGCACGAGCGGGGGTCTCCTCGCGCCGATGGCGCAGATGATGGTCGCACGGGCCGCCGGCAACCAGATGGCGCGTGTCGCGGGCTATATCTCGCTCCCCGTGCTCCTGGCGCCGATCCTCGGGCCAGTCCTTACGGGGGCCATTTTACAATACGCATCCTGGCGTTGGCTGTTTCTCATAAATTTTCCAGTTGGTGTACTCGCTTTCCTGTTGGCGGTCGCATTCTTGCCTCGAGATGGACAGCAAACCGCGCGCCGGAACCTGGACTGGGTCGGTCTGGTGCTTCTCTCTCCGGGGCTGGCTCTGTTTCTCTATGGTTCGGAGCGAACCGATCAAGGGGTGGGTCGTTCGGTCTTCCTGGCGGGTATCCTGATGATCGCCGCCTTCCTCTGGTGGGCACGGCGAAAAGGCAATGATGCGCTGGTCGACCTGAGGCTGTTCCGTAACAAGGTATTTTCGACCGCAGCCGTCACGCAGTTCTTGTCGAACGGCGCGCTCTTTGCCGGCCAGATGCTCATTCCGGCTTTCCTGATCCAGGCCTGCGGTCGCGCTCCGACAGAAATGGGCTGGATGCTCGCGCCACTGGGGCTCGGAATGATGATCACCTATCCGTCGATAGGCACGTTAACGGAACGATTTGGTATCAGGGGTGTTTCCGCGGGAGGCGCACTGCTGGCATTCGTCGCCACGCTACCATTTCTCTATCTTGCATTGCATGGTTTCAGTCTCGCAACGCTTGTCGTAGCGTTGTTCTTCCGGGGCATGGGCCAGGGAGCCGTCGGCCTGCCTTCGATGACCGCCGCCTATGCATCAGTTGGCCGACAAGATCTGCCGATGGCCACCACGTCGGCCAATATCGTACAGCGTCTCGGCGGTCCGACGATGACAACATTGTGCGCGACGCTGCTCTCATGGGAGCTGGGCACAGAAGGCGGTGGGCTCGCGATCTCGCGGGCGTTCGCGGGCGGGTTTGCGCTCCTTTGCATCCTGCACGCTTTAACATTTCTGGCGGCAGTCAGATTGCCGGTTCGGCTCAAAAAGCGTGTCCCTGCAGACGATGGCCGGGTCAATAAGGATTAAACCAGCGCGACGTGTATGCCGGCGAGATAGTCCTGCAGATGGCCGGCGATGGTGACGTTGTTGTCGTCGATCAGGACCTTGATGTTCAGCTTCTTGGCGAGCCTCACACGCATCCGTCTTTCGACGGACGTCCCCGGCGAAGACGATCGCGCCGCCGTTGCCTACGAAATCCTGCACCTGGCGCGGCCACTTCTGGATCTCCTCCCCGATGGGCGTGTCGGATGAGCGGCCCGAGAGCTAGGCTGTTGTCGATCTGACAACAGAAAAGGGCTCCTCATCCGCGTTATCCCGAGGCGGCTCCGGCAGATTATCTTGCATCGCAAGATGTTCCCTGCATGTGATGCCGCCTCCAGCGGCATTCGAATGCCTTCGACGGTTCGTAGGAGGGCCGGGATACAACCACAGCCCACGCTTTTATCGCCCACGATCTGCTCGCCACTTAGCGAAATCGTCCAGGTTGGTGGGGTCAGTCGCAGGATAAAGTCCGCGAATATCCTGCCCGCTCCGCACTCGCTCGGTGACGAAGTCCTCATAAGCCGTCATTTCTGTCGCTTCTACAGCGAGTTCGTCAGCAAGATGCGCTGGGATCACGATGACGCCGTCCGCGTCTCCCACGATTACATCGCCCGGAAAAACGGGGGCGTCACCGCAGCCGATCGGAACGTTGATGTCGATCGCCTGGTGAAGCGTCAGATTGGTCGGAGCGCTCGGGCGGGAGTGATAGGCAGGGATGTCGAGGCCCGCGATCTCGGCGGAATCCCTGAATCCGCCATCCGTTACGACACCGGAGACGCCTCGTTGCATTAATCTTGTGACCAAAATGCCGCCTGCCGAAGCTGCCCTGGCGTCCTTTCGGCTGTCCATGACCAGCACCGCTCCAGGAGGGCATTCGTTCACCGCCTTGCGCTGTGGATGATCGTGGTCGCGAAACACTTCAAGCTTATTAAGATCTTCGCGAGCCGGCATGTAACGCAGGGTATATGCCTCGCCTACCATCGATTCCGCTTTCGGCTTTGAAACCGGCTGTACGCCTTGGATAAACTGGTTTCGGAACCCGCGTTTATATAGTGCAGTCGCAAGGGTGGCTGTGCTCACCTTTTTGAGAAGGTTTCTCGTCTCTTCAGTTAATGCCATTGTCTCTCTCCAGCGTTAAGTTTGACAACAAATCAGAGTCTCTCTGTCCACGACCCGACGAGCCAAGGCTCGAGCTTCTCCGGCGAAAGATCGAGGCCGGTGCCTGGAACGTCGGGAACTTCGATTGTACTGTCGCTTGACACCGGAATTTCGCCGTTGAGCGCCATGAGCGGATTGTTCATCATGTCGAACTCGATATAGGGATACACAGTCGGCCCACCGCCGCGGCGGGGTTCCAATGTCGCTGCGACCTGCAGAGTGGCGAGGAAATTCACCACGGTCCCAAAGACATGCGGCATGACTGGAAGTTCGAACGCTTTGCCCAGGGCTGCGATCTGACGGAGCGTGGTATAGCCACCACAAATCGAGAGGTCAGGCTGAAGGATCGAAAATGTTCCTGCTGTGAGAAAATCCCTGAAGGCACCGACGCCCGCAAGTGCTTCGCCTCCAGCGATGGCAATGGGGACGGATCGTGCGAAAGTTTGGTAGCCCACGATATCCTCCGGTTGCACGGGCTCCTCGATCCAAAGCAGGTCGGCCTCCTGCATGCGCCTTGCGGACTCAATGGCGGCATGGGCTGTGTAGCTTTGGTTCATGTCGACCATGATCGCGACGTTATTGCCGACCAGCTTTCTCAAGGCGTTCGCCATAAGGCCGTCAGCTTTCGGATCAAAACCTGCTCGTGGCTTGATAGCCTTGAATCCCTTCTTCAAGTAGGACTCGACGTCTGCTCCATAGCTCGCATACGGTGCCGAACCTTCGCGAAGGTAAGGGCCGCTGGCATAAGCAAAGACGCTGTCGCGGACCGCGCCGCCCAAGAGCTTCGCAACGCTGATTCCATAGGCCTTCGCCGCCAGTTCGTGCGTGGCAATGTCGACTGCCGAGAGCGCCATCATCGCCGCGCCACGCCGGTCGTACCCGAGCATGTTCGAAAGCACCTGGTGGTGACGTCCAAAGTCTAGGGGAGACTTTCCAAGCAGGTTCGATGCGAACCGCGTGCGGATGAGCGCGCTCGCCGCCCGAGGCGAATTGCCCGCCTCGCCCCAGCCTACCGTCCCCTCGTCAGTTACGATTTGAAGGAGAAAGGCGTCGCGCTTGGCAAATAGATTGAGGGCGTTGCCCATTTTCTCTTCGAGCGGAAAGCTCAGATCGAACCCGCGGATCTCAACGATTTTCAAGAGGCGCTCCACTTCTCAGTTTCCGATCGGCCTCGCCTTGAGCGATACGGAGGTTTTCTCTCATCATCGTGCCGACCAGGACCGCGACGAACGCCGCCGCGAGAAGGACGCCCGCCACCATGAGAAGCGGCGCGGCGAACGCGCCCGTCCGGTCGTAGAGCCAGCCAATCAGGGTTGGACCGAAGAAGCCGCCGACGCTTCCGACGCTGTTAATGAGCGCGATTGCTGCGGCAGAGGCCGTGCCCGTCAACAGGATGGACGGGATTGCCCATACCGACGGCGATGCTCCGGTAATGCCGGCGGCCGCCATTATGAGGCCGACCATGACGAACACGGGAGAGGACGCCATTGCGGCAACGGCTAGGCCACACGCAGCGAAGATGTAGGGCCCGGCGACGTGCCAGATGCGTTCACGGGTCCGGTCCGCATTCCATCCGCACACGAGCAAGGCGACGAGACCCGCGATCGCGGGAACGGCAGTGAGCAGACCGGATTGGGTCGTGGTCGCGCCCAGCGATTTGACGACCTGAGGCATCCAGAGAGCAATGGCGGTGGTCCCCACGACGTTTCCGAGGCCGATAACGCACATCAGAAGAACGCGCTTGTCGAGCAGCGCCTTCTTGACGTCGAAGCGTTCGACCTGCTCCTGGGCGTTCTTGTCAGCCTCCAATGCGGCGTTCAGTGCGGCCTTTTCGTTCGCGGAAAGCCACCGGGCCTCGTCAGGATTGCTTGGGAGGAGAAAGAAGACGACGAACGCCATGACGATGGCCGGAAGACTTTCGATGATGAACAGCCATTGCCATCCCTTCAACTGGAGCCAGCCTTCGAACGACGTGATGATCAGCACTGATAAGGGAGCACCGATAATCGTTGAAATCGGAACCGCTGTCTGGACTGTTGCTGTCATCCTGGCACGGTGTGTGCGTGGAAACCACTGGGTCAGGAAGTAGATCATGCCGGGAAAGAAACCGGCTTCCGCAGCGCCCAGAAGAAGTCGCGCGACATAGAAGCTGTGCGCATCCCAGATGAACGCCGTCAGACCGGAGATCACACCCCAGGTAAGCAGGATTCGTGCTACCCAGACGCGGGCGCCGAATTTGGTCATAAGGATGTTGCTGGGAATTTCGCAGAGCACGTAAGTGATGAAGAACGCGCCGGCGCCAATTCCGAATTGGGCTCCGGTCAGTGCTAGGTCCTTGTTCATCTCCAGCGCGGCGAAGCCGACGTTAACGCGATCGAGAAAGGCCGCGAAGTAGCAGATCATGAGAATCGGCAGCAGATGCCGCCGGGCTTTTGATATCGCTGAGTCCAACAAAATGGGTTCCTCCTCCCTGAATTGCATTGGCAAAAAATGGCTTAGAGGCCATAAAGTCAAATCGCCTTTTCGACAGACGTCATGAGAAAAAGTTATGCCGTTGAAACTCCGCGAACTCGAGGTGCTCCGCACGATCATGGAAACGGGCAGCGTGACGAACGCCGCTCAAAGCTTGCATGTTACACAGCCTGCAATCAGCAAGACGCTTCAGCAGATCGAGGACCAACTGGGTTTCGATTGCTTTGTACGGCAGCAGGGACAGCTCGTTCCAACGCCGGAGGCTCGCGCTCTTCTCCCTGAGATCTTGAAGGCTTTGGCCGCGGTCGACGCGATGGAGCGCTTCGCCGCTAACCTGCGCACGCTTCAATCAGGGCGCCTTTCGGTTGCCGCGGTTCCTTCGATCATCCATACGCTGCTTCCAAGAGCTGTCCGCAGGTTTCTCAAAGAGAGAAGAGACGTGGAGGTTTCCCTTCTGTCGACCACAAATACCGAGGTCATCAGGCTTGTCGCTGACAATCAGGTGGATCTGGGTTTCATCCTGACGCCCACCGATGACAGTCACACACTATCGCGAGACATCTACAGTTCGGAACTCATATGCGTGGTTCCAATGAAACATAGGCTCGCTGGCGCGAAGACGGCACGACCTCATGATCTTCGCAACGAAAGATTGATCGTGCTTGCTCCAGACCGCCCGGTCGGGGCCCTGACGCGACGGGCGTTCGAGGACAGCGAAGTTCCGTTGTCCATCGCGGTGCAGGTAACTCAATCTACAGCCGCCTTGGAACTCGTTCGCGCAGGCGTCGGTGTTGCGGTTCTCGATGGGTTCGCCATGGACGACCTTGAGGCCACAGGCCTCGTCGCCCTGCCCTTCCGTCCTGTCATGCATATCACAGCAAGGCTGATCTGGCCGCGCCACCATCCGCTTTCGCTGCTCGCTGAAGCGTTCTTGGCCGAAATCGATGCAACTCTGAAGCCTGAGTAGAGCGTCAATCCGGATTTTGTCGGAGGCACAATACGAGTGCGCGGGCAAGCGCGGAAAGCTCAACTGATGCTAATGGTTATGCTGATTTGATAATTTCATCCGATGCCTGCCGGTGTCCGGCTTGGGAGATAGGTCTTTCTTATTTCTTCGTCTGCGTGTTTCTGACATTTGGAGCAGTTTCACTCATCGATTCCCCGTGGGAGCCAGACATATTTCGACGCACTGCCCTTAATTGTGGTTTCACGCGGAACTGAACCTCGACTTGCTCATTGCCGAGGCCTGTTGCCATCGTCTGCTCGGATCAAGTGGCAATCGGGGGTTTCAACTGATCCTCGAGCCATGCCGTCATATGGCGTTGCCAGATGACGTAATGCTCCATAGCGCAATGATCGTCGCCGGGATAGAGAAGGAGTGTTCCGTTGGCCTCGCGGACCAGGTCAATGGTGTCTTGGCTGCTGAGGAGCGTGTCATCGGCGCCATTGATCGCGAGAAGCGGCTGTGTGATCCGCTTGTAGAGATGCCGGATCGACAGAGCGTGAAGCTTTCGTCCCAGATCGAGCTTATTTTTCGCCCGCAGGGTGCTGGACATCGTACTGAGAATAATCTCAGGCAGTCCGAACGTTGTTTTGACGCTGAAGCTGCGGTGATAGGGACCGCCGTTTGAAACCACCGCGCGAAGCCGCTTGTCCACCGCCGCCATCCGTGTCGACCAATAGGCGCCGAAGCTGACGCCAAAGATTCCGAACCGCTCCTTATCGATGCGCGGATGCTCCACCAGGCGGTCGATGACCTTCCGATAGATGATCTCGGAGTCCAACGACATCGGTCGGCTATAGGAGAAAGTTCCCGGCATCTCGATCGCGATTACAGCTATTCCCATATTCCGGTAATTCAAAGTGGGGAGCAGCAGTTCTTGGATGGAGCCTTCCAGACCGTTGGTCATCAGAACCGCGGGTTCCTTTCCGGAGCCTTCGGGAAACACCGCGAAGGCATTGACAACGTCGCCAGGCACGTCGATCCGAATCTTCTCCGCAATCAGATTGACGCTGGGCGCTATCGCAAACAGCAGCACTTCAAACAGCTTCTGCGCTTCCCAATAGGCTTTCAGCCTCTCTGCCGTCCAGCCGGGCCATGAGGCGATCGTCAGGTAGCCCATCGCGAGCACCAGCCCATCCAGTGCCTGTGCGGCGTCTCGGCGCTCAGCGTCCGCAGCAAACGAGGCACGCAGCGCCTCGATGCTGTCAGGAGAACGGTCGGAAAAAACCGCAGAGACCGACCTCAGCGCATTGCCGAGGGATTGATGCAAGGCCGCCGTCGGCTCGCGCAGCATTTGGTCCGAGGACGGAGCGCCCATTCGGCTTAATATCGCGTCAGCAGTCCGCAAATGTTCATTTGCCTTGCCGCGCCAGTAATTCGTCCACTTCCGATCCTCAAAGGACCTGCACTCTCGCATCTGTTCTTCGAATACCGTCGGCAGGATCCCCAGGACGTTCGCGAAGCGGATCCGGAAGAGCTTTGGCAGAAACGTTCCCACGCCCGTGAAGCGAGTGAAGAACTCAGTAGTGCGCGTAAATGCACAAAAGGTTATAAATAGATTCAGGGAGAAGGTGAACAATTTTCCCATAACGGCCGCTCTCTTCACGGTGAAACTTCAAGGGCAAGGATGGGTGCCGATGTATTGGCGCATTTGCTGAAACCGCTGGCGCCAACGAACAGATGCCGGACCAGAAAAGTGCCCCGACTGTTTCAAGGCTCCTAGCCTGCCAAAACCGGGCGGCGATCTTGCACATTTTCTAAAGCAACTGTAGTTGCTATAGGGAACTTGGTCAAGCGGTGGAGCTAGAGGTCATCGATGGTTTTCGAAAAGGAGCGCCAGGTGCGTCAGTCCAGCAAGCGCGGCCGACCTGGCGGTCGGTCGGCGCAAGTGGTCGCAGCCGTGCATGCGGCCACCCGTGCGCTTCTCGATGAGAAAAAGTATGAGCAGTTGGAAATTCCCGATATCGCGGAACGTGCGGGCGTCAACAAGACGACGATCTATCGCCGCTGGCCGACCAAGGCTGAACTTGTTCTGGATGTCGCTGTGACGCAGATGCGCGCCAGCGTCCCCTTGCCCGACACCGGCGAGCTCACTAGGGATCTAACCATGCTCCTGAAGTCGATTGCCACCGCCCTTGCCACGCCATTCTCGCAAGGTCTACTTCGCGCCATGATCAGCCTGCCACCAAGGGAAGCAGCGCTTGTTCAACCCGAGCGATTCTGGGTTCAACGCTTTGTTGATAATGCAGCGGTCGTCGAACGAGCAATCGAGCGCGGGGAAATTTCGCCTGATACCGACGCCCGCCAGCTGCTTGAAATGGCCGTGGCCCCACTATTTTTTCAGTCGCTGATCATGGCGCGTCCCATAGCAGAGAGTGACATCGACGTGATCGCGCGGCGGGTTGTTGCTGCCTTCAGGACATGAGCCGTAGCGCAAGGGGATATACCGTTTTAAACCTTGACAGCAGTTACTAAGGCAACTAGAGTTGCATTAGTGTTTCGGGCTATTGGGAGGTCTCGCCCCGGAGGCAGCCGTTGATTTGAACGGCGTCCGGATGACGCGGTCACACTCATAATGTCGGTGTGCCGGCGAGCCCGAAGTTCGAAGCCGTCGCGGTCGGGTCTGGAAAGTCACCGCGCCTTTTGGGTTCATCTCTCACATGAAGATTCGCCGCATCCGCCGACCTGATTCCGAGTCGCCCGTTGTCCAATCGTTGAACAACGGCGTCTGGGTGGATATCTCTGATCCTCCTGAGTTCTGCTATCGGGGATCCGGCATACGACGCGATGCGGGGAGCGGCGGTACCGAGCTTCCATTCCAGCCGATATCGTTTCGGGATTTCATGCTCTATGAAAAGCATGTCATCGATGCGAGCCGCGGCTACGCCCGTCGTTTCATGCCGGGCGCGTATAGGTTTGCCGCGCTGTTCGAGGGCCTCGCCAGGCGTCCGTTTCCCGCCTTCCGTCCTCGACCTCTCTGGTACCGACAGCCGATCTACTATCTCGGCAATCACCTGACCTTCGTTCCCAGCGGATCTCCGGTGCATAGCCCCTCCTATAGCCACGCGCTGGACTATGAGTTGGAGCTGGGATTTGTGCTGGCGCGCCCTTTGCGCGACGCGACGCCCGAGGACGCGATGCGAGCGATCGGCGGGTTCGTCGTGCTGAACGATCTGAGTGCTCGAGATGTCCAGCGGGACGAGATGTCGAGCGGCTTCGGTCCACAGAAATCGAAGCATTTCCTGAGTTCGATGTCCGAGGTCGTCGTCACAGCCGACGAGGTGCTGAGCGAGGTCGATAGCCTTCGCGCCAGCGTCACCATCAACGGCGAGCAGATCGCTTCGATGTGGACGTCCGGGATGCGCTATTCGCTCGGTGAGGCTCTTGCCCACGCCTCGCGAGACGAGCAACTCTTTCCTGGAGAACTGTTCGGGACGGGAACCTTGCCCGGCGGCAGTGGGATGGAATGCGGCCGCTGGCTGCAGCCCGGCGACGAGTTGCTCCTTCGCATCGATCGTATCGGCGAGATCCGTCACAGCATCATCTGAGGAATACCGATGGCCGGCATCAAACCTGCGCGCATTATCGATATTTCCAAGGAGATCGCCTACAATCCCGAGGATCCGTTCTTCATGCGGGTGCGCATCAAGCATCACGCCCACGCGAGGGCGCGTTGGATGGTCCGCGCGCTCGGTTTGCCGTTTCGCCTCTTTCCAAAAGCATTTGCCGGATGGGCGGACGACACCATCACGAAAATGGGGGTGCACTCGACAACCCATATCGATGCACCCTGGCACTACGGCCCCACGGATGCTAAGGGGAAGCTCCTCCCCGCCATCCACGAAATTCCTCTGGACCTGTGCTTTGGGCCGGGCGTCGTTTTCGACATGACACACAAGGCGGAAGGGGATGAGATCGTCGTACAGGACCTGGAGAAATCCCTGCAGGAAAGTGGAGCTACGCTTGGGCCCGGCTGCATCGCCCTCATCCGCACGGGGCGCGACCGCTATCAGGGCACCCGACAATACTGGAAGGTCGGGACCGGCATGAGTAGTCCGGCAACCGAGTGGCTGATCGATCATGGCGTGTTGGTGATGGGGATCGACCAGTGGGGCTGGGATCTTCCCTTCCACATGCAGATCGATCAGGCTCGCAAAAACAACGATGCGTCCTTGTTCTGGCAAGGTCATCTGGTTGGTCGCAAGAAACCCTATTGGCAGATGGAGCAGCTACGCGGCTTGGATCAATTGCCTGCGCACGGATTTGACGTGGCAGTTTTCCCATTGCGACTGAAGGATGCGTCGGCAGCGCCTGCCCGGGTGGTTGCTTTCCTCTACGACTAGCAAAGTGGTCGAGCTGCCGTTCCTCCGCCGGGTTGTCTGCATGCGCAACGCGGCCCAACTGGACCTTCGCTTCCTGACGCGCGCCTTCCGCTGTCCAAACTCCGTGCAGGCCAATCGCGTAGCGGCGCGAACGGCCGAGAGCACGGCGCGGTTTCGCTCCGTCGCCAGCAAGCAGTAATGGCTGCGCATCCAGACCGGCGATCACGTGACGCCTTTATATTGGGAGAAGTCGCTCGCGTTGCAGAAGCGCTTCTTCGATCGCTTCCTCAAGGGTAGCAACAACGGACGGGAGAAGGAGCCGCCTGTCGCGGCGCAGGCTCGCCGCCCGGACGGAGCCACATGGCGCAGTGCCGCCGCGTGGCCGCTGCCGGGCACCCGCCCGGAGCGCTGTATCTCGACGCTGCAGCCGGCTCGATGAGCCTGGCTTTAGCGACCGCCGACTCGTCGTTCCCGCACAAAAAAACGAACGCTATCGCTTGTTGCTTGCTGGAGGCGGCTGTTCGACTATTCCTGATGCTGCAGACCCGCTCGGAGCGGGATCAGTAGTCGTTTTCGGACCGAATACGACGTAACCAAGTATACACGCGACAATCAAAGCCGGCAGCGCAATGATCCAGGCGGACTTGATGAAGTTGCCGTCTCGACCGGGTCGTCGTTGGCCATCGTACTCTGTCGACATCTCAGTCGAGCCATAGGGGTCGCTATCCTTTGCCATTACTTACCCTGAGCCTCCAGATTTTTCGTTCGTAAACTTCCAGTACTCCAGCAAGTTCCACGTCTCGTGGTCGATGCATCGTAGACGACCGGACCATCCTGAACGTCCATCCGCGACATCCGTTGGACCGAATCGGCGTGGGTTCAGGTCGGAAATGGTTTCCTGGAGGCCGCGCGAGGTCCCGCCAATGCGTGGGAAAAACTTCCGCATCGCTGGCCTGCAGAACGCGGGCGTCACTAGAAGAAAGCGGGGTCGATTTGCCCTTGCAGCGTTAATCGCGCAGCTCGAAGCTGATCTCAGGCGGTGGCTTTGGCTCTCGCAAATTTGCACGGCAGCGCGCCCCGCTTAGCTTTCATAGAAAGTTGTTTTCGACAGTTTTCCGGGGTAGCGCTCCACGCAAAAAAAGCGCTACGGCCCCGTCGATCAGCTTCCTCGCCTCATCTACAGTCGGCGGTTCGGCTATACCGAGACCTGCATCCCGCATCGGCTCTCCAAAGACCATCGCCATCAGCATTCTGGCAGCAAGGTGAGGATCGTCCAGTGAAAGCTTACTGGCGTCGACGTATGCCTTGAGGTCACGCGCCAGTGGCTCAATGCCGAATGAGGAGATGAAGCCGACATAGAGCTTTGCCATCCCCTCGAACCGGAAGCCTTCGCTCATGAACAGCCGGTAGGATGTGACACTGTCCGCAGAAAATGCGAGCTCCGCGAAAGCCATCAGCCGGGAAACGAGCCTTTCGCGGGGATGTCTTTTAAGATCAAGCGAGCCAATATCGGCGAGCTTTGTGACGATCTTTTTCTGCATGACGGCGTAAAGGAGAGCCTCCTTGGAAGAAAAGTGCTTGTAGATTGTCTTTTTGGACATCCCCGCCGCGCTTGCGATGCGTCCGACATTTGCCTCCCCATACCCATGGGCAAGGAATTCGGTCGTTGCCGCTTCGATCAACCTTGATCTTGTATCCCTCCCCTCCACGAGTACCCCCGAAAAATAGACTCTCTGCCTGGAAACCCATGGGTTTCCTCTCTATGTCCATCCCTGTCGCAGTTAATCGGAATGGGGGGCGGGGTCAATTCGGACGCCCAGGCCGCCACGACGCAGTCGAGCTTCCTGCGACGTGACAGACATGAGGAGTGAACATATGAACAAACTTCATTCCATTCCCGAGCCGCGGGGCGTCCCCATCTTGGGCCATGTGAGCTCGATAGATCCGAATGCTCCCGTCCAGAGCCTGATGCGGCTGGCGAGAGATCTCGGCCCCATCTACCGTCTTGAGACATTCGGACGAAAAATCACCGTCGTCAGCAACCAGGCTCTGACGGCAGAGCTCTGTGACGAGCGGCGTTTTCGCAAAGCACTTCACCCACCACTCCGCGAACTCCGGGAGGTGGCCGAGGATGGTCTCTTCACGGCCTATAATGAAGAACCGAACTGGGGAAAAGCGCATCGCCTTCTGATGCCCGCCTTTGGCCCCTTGGGATTGCGCAACATGTTCGACCGGATGCTCGACGTCGCCGAGCAGATGATGGTGCGCTGGGAGCGGTTCGGTGCGAGCGCCGAGATCGATATCGCCGACAACATGACACGACTGACTCTCGACACCATTGCTCTGTGTGCATTCGATTATCGCTTCAACAGCTTCTACCAGAACGAGATGCATCCGTTCGTGGCGGCGATGACCGGCGCGCTCGACGAGGCGGGGAACCGTTCGCGCCTGCCGCGAAGCGCCTCAAAGCTGATGTTGCTGCGCAACCGCCGTTTCGATGCCGACGCAAAGATCTTAAGTGACGTCGCGGATGCCCTGATCGAGGAGCGTCTGCGGGATCCGCGGCTCGGCGACCGCGAAGATCTTCTTGATGTGATGCTTACCGCCAGAGACAACGAAACCGGCGAAACCCTGAGCCGTAAGAATATCGGCTACCAGATGATCCCTTTCCTTGTCGCGGGTCACGAGACGACGAGCGGCCTCCTGAGCTTCGCGACCTACCTGCTCTTGAAAAATCCTGACGTATTGACCCGGCTTCGGACCCATGTGGATCATGTGCTTGGAGGCGATGTTCCGACGGCACAACACTTGGAGGGGCTGAAATTTGTCGAACAGGTTCTGATGGAAACGCTGCGGCTCTGGCCGACCGCGCCCGCCTTCGCGGTTCACCCCTTGGAGGATACCACAATCGGCGGCAGATATGCGGTCAAGGCGGACGACATTCTTCTTATCCTGTCTCCCATCCTGCACCGTGATCCCGACGTCTGGGATGATCCGGAGGTGTTCCGGCCGGAGCGCTTCGCGCCGGAACACGCCGCAAAGCTGCCGCCGCATTCATGGAAACCGTTCGGAAATGGTCAGAGAGCCTGCATCGGACGCGGTTTCGCGATGCAGGAAGCCACCCTGGTGCTGGCCATGATGCTGCAGCGCTTCGACATCGACTTGATCGACAGGAGCTACCGCCTGGTCGTGAGCGAATCCCTGACGCTGAAGCCGAAAGGACTTTTCATCCGCGCTCGCCGCCGCGACTTACCCGCAGGCACGCCAAAAAGCCGAATGCCCACACCCTCAACCCGTCCCCTCGTCAGACCTCGGCAAACCGCGTCTGAGGATCGAGGACCGCTGCTTGTCCTCTATGGCAGCAATACCGGAACCTGCGAGGCTTTTGCGCAGAAGCTCGCAGGCGCGGCACAGGCGATGGGATATCAGGCGATCATCGCCACAGCGAACGAATACGCCTCGGGCATTCCTGACGACCTCCCGCTCGTCGTCATCACGGCTTCCTATGAGGGCCAACCGCCGGATAATGCTGATCAGTTCGTGGCCTGGGCGGAAGCCCTTGAGCCTGAGGCGCTGAAGGGCCGTCCGTTCGCAGTCTTTGGCTGCGGAAACCGTCAGTGGGCGCGAACGTGGCAGGCAGTTCCAAAACGGGTGGAAGCCGCACTCCTTCGGGCCGGCGCAAGAGCCGTTCTCCCGCGTGGCGAGGCGGACGCCGGCGGCGATCTGTTCGGTGCATATGACACATGGCTCAGTGGGTTCTGGTCGTCACTTGCAACGGCGCTTGGCCAGGAGGCACCGGACAGGCCCGCGATCGCGCGGGGCTTCGACGTAGAGGTTCGCACGGGAGAGCGCGAGCGGCTGTTGCGCCTGGAAGAACTGCGGCAGGGCGTGGTGATGTCGAACACAGAACTGGTCAACGTAAAGGGTGGTGGGCGCTCAAAGCGTTTTGTCGAGATAAAGCTCCCCCGCGGCATGTCGTACCAGACCGGTGACTACCTGGCGGTGCTGGCACGTAATCCTGCGGATGTTGTGGCGCGGGCCCTGCGTCGGTACGGGCTGAAGGACGATACCGAACTCGTTCTCCATCCATCAGCCGAGGCTCCGTCCGCACTGCCCGTCGACAAACCAATCACGGCAGGGGAGCTGTTTGCAGGCTATGTGGAGTTGCAGCAGCTAGCGACCCTACAGCAGGTTCGCGCCCTGGTCGAAACCATCTCCTGTCCACCGGAACGGCGAGATGCGGAACGTCTTATTGATCCCGGCGTGTATAAGGCGGAACTCTTGGCCAAGCGTGCCAGCCTGCTCGAACTCGTCGAGCGTTTCGCTTCGGCCGACTATTCGCTGGGAATGTTCCTCGCCGCCCTGCCCCCCATGAAAGCCCGCCTCTATTCGATCGCCTCGTCTCCCCTCGTATCGTCCGAAACATGCGCGCTGACATTCTCGGTGCTGGATCTGCCCTCGCTGCACGGCAATAGCAGGTTCAAGGGGGTTGCTTCGACGTTTCTCGCAGCGGCACAGCCGGGCGATCCCGTTGCCGTGGCAGTTCGTCCGAGCCAGCGCGGTTTCCGGCCGCCGGAAGATAATGCCGTGCCGATCGTCATGGTATGCGCCGGCAGCGGCATTGCGCCATTCCGAGGCTTCCTGCAGGAGCGCGCGGCCCGCAAGGCGGCAGGTGCAGAGACCGGCCCAGCCTTGTTGTTCTTCGGCATTCGTGATCCCGATATCGACTATTTGCATCGGCACGAACTCGAAGCCTGGGAAAAAGAAGGGATCGTGTCGGTACGGCTCGCCTGCTCGACTTCCACTAAGACTCAATATGTCCAAAATCGGATTTGGGAAGACCGGAAGGATGTTGAAGATCTGTTCCGGCGAGGCGCGCATGTCTATGTCTGCGGCGACGGCGAGAAGATGGCGCCGGCGGTGCGGGAGACATTCCTCAAGATCTATCGTAGCGCGACCGGGGCCTCCCTCGAGGAGGCACAATGCTGGGCAGAGCAGATCGAGCGTGAAGCAATCCGTTACGTCGCCGACGTGTTCAGTTAGAGATCCGACAACTCATCGCCGCCTGGGAACCCAACAAAAATGCAATTCTATCCTAGATTTGCCTGGCTTCTGTTCCTCTTTGTCCTCTTGGGCGGCTGTGCCTCAGGGCCAGACCAACCTATCGTCAAGATTGGGGTCGCTGACCAGCGGGCCGGGCGAACGGTCACCGTATTTGTCGCGACAACGCGATCTGTCAAAGAGCAAAAGAGCAGCGTCACCTATACAGCAGACAAGTCGTTCTCGCTCTCCTACTCCAGGTTCAGGGTAGCAGTGCCCGCGGCGAAGGCAGGGAAGATCGACTACAGTCTCTCCGGCTTCTCGGTCGTAGAGCGCAACCCCCTGACGCGCGCCGAATTTTTAGAGCAAGTCGCAGGAGCCGCTTCGACCAAGGTCCGAGCCGGCCTGCCCAGCATCGGCATCTATGTCCACGGCTTCAACAATAACTTCCCTGAGTCTCTCTATCGTCTGGCCCAGATGAAAGAAGCGTCAGGATCCGATGCTGTGCCGATCCTGTTCTCCTGGCCATCCGTCGGGACGGTGGCCGGATATGGCGCTGACCGGGACTCCGTAACCTATTCGCGCGACTATCTCGCCGATCTTCTGCTCGACGTCACGAATGGCCGTCGGCGCGGTAACGTTGTCCTTCTTGGCCATAGCATGGGAGCTTGGTTGGCGACGGAGGCGGTTCGCCAGCTGAAGATCGCCGGACACGACAGCGCTCTTCATCCACTCCAGCTTGTTCTGGCGGCGCCCGATATCGACGAGGAGGTCTTCCGGCAGCAGATGAGAATCATCGGAAAGCTGCCGATCGCTCCAGTGATCCTGGTTACGAAGGACGACCGCGCGTTGGACATATCGAGGCTTCTCGCGACCGATAGGCCAAGGGTGGGTTCGCTTTCCGTGGATAGCCCGGTGGTACGCCAGCAAGCCATTCAGGAAGGAGTCCAGATCATCGACATTTCTGAGCTCACGTCGATCGATCCGCTCAACCACGACCGATACGAAGGCTTGGCTCCTCTTTACCGGGAGCTTATGGCGAGGCGGGTTGGAGAGGGCAAGCTGACCGAACCGGGTTCCTTCCAGCTGACCGGCGGCGCTGCCGTCATCCCGGCATCAACGGACTAGCAACATGACAGATTCTCCTGCAAACCACATGCAACTGACCATCCTCGTTGTAGAAAGCCTGTCCGAGTACGCTCTCGATTACGAGTTGATGCTGAACGGACTGGGTTACTGGGCCCGCGCGGAGTTGAGAGAGTAAATCTTATGTACGCGGCCGGCGATAGGACGGCGGGGAACAGGAGGCAAGTTCATGATGGCGAGACAAATAACGATCGCGATGGCATTAGCGCTCGCCACTACGAACGGCCATGCCGCCGAACCCATCGAGGGCAACTGGAGGACTGCGAAGGGCGAGCCGGTTGCGATCACCAAGTGTGGCAGCGCATATTGCATAACGGCAATCGGGGGGAAGTTTCCGGGGAAGCAAATAGGCCAGTTTTCAGGTAAGGACGGCGAGTATATCGGCCAGCTTACCGACCCCGCCGATCAGGCCGCCGTCCCGCAAGCGGCATGTAGTTTGCCGCCGGTTAGGCGTGACGGCGCAACCGGTGACCGCGGCAGCACATGACCTTCATCAGCCATGAAGTCGATACGAGCCATGCCGTTATTCATCAAGGATCGCTACGGCACGCGTCCAACCAGCCGAGCCTCGCTCGACCTTGACCGGAAAGCAGATCACCCGGAACCCGCTCGCTGGAAGCACTTCGAGGTTGTGAAGCTTTTCGAGATGACAGTAGCCGATCGTCATGCCGGCCTTGTGTCCTTCCCAGATTATGCTTGGGTCGCGGCTCTCCGCGTAGCGACGGGCAGTGAAGACGAACGGGGCGTCCCAACTCCAGCCATCTGTTCCTGTCACTCGAACGCCCTGGTCAAGCAGGAACAGCGTTGCCTCTCGCCCCATCCCGCAGCCTGATCGCAAATAATCCGGCTGACCATAGCGAAGGCCTGCGCTGGTGTTGACAATCACTATATCGAGAGGCTTAAGGTCGTGCTCGATCCTCTCCAGTTCCGCTTTCACGTCTTCGGCAGTTGCGACATAGCCGTCTGGAAAGCGGCGGAAGTCGAGCTTAACTCCGTTTCCGTAACACCATTCAAGGGGCACTTCATCGATAGTCCAGGACCGCTGTCCCCCGTTCATCGTTGGATGGAAGTGCCAGGGGGCGTCGAGATGCGTGCCGTTGTGCGTTGTGATTGAAACCTTCTCGATGGCCCACCCACTTCTGTCCGGCAAATCGTCAGCCGTCAGCCCGGGGAAGTGAGGGAGCATCCGCTCGAGGCCGACCGTATGGTCGACGTACTCTATCTTGGGCTCGGATCCGGGCGGGTCGGAAGCGATTCCAGCCTGGAGCGGGACAGATATGTCAATGAAACGCATTGGAACCTGGGACTCCTGCGTGTTCAAGTGCGGATCGGTTGACGAAGCGGCGCGGGATCGTCGGAAAAGTCGACCGTGTTGGATAGCCGACCGAGTCGCTCGACTTCGACCACGACACGATCAGACGGCACGAGCCATGAAAACTTCTCCTCGCCGTGTGTCTGGGCCAGTTCGAGGATGCAGCCGGTCGCGCATGTGCCGGATCCAAGGATGTCTCCTGTTCGCACCGTTGTCCCACGGGACGCAAAGGAAAGCATCTCCTCGAATGACCAGTAGATATCCGCGAGGTTTCCCTGGGTGTAGAGTTTGTCGTTCACCGTCGCCGTGATGGCGAGGTCGAACCCGGCGCCCTTCCGATAGGGCTCGAGCTCGTCGAGCGTTACGAGGCAAGGTCCGAGCGTTGTGGCAAAATCCTTGCCCTTTGCGGGTCCGAGGCCGACGGATGTCTCGAGCCTCTGCAGATCCCGGGCGCTCCAGTCGTTCATGACCATCAAGCCCACGATGTGCCGCCCCGCCTTCTCAGGACTGACGTTGCTTGCCGGAAGTCCCACTACGGCTGCGACCTCGGCCTCGAAATCGAGCTTTCTGGTTCCCGGGGCGCCAAGGATCCTTGTCCCGCTCCCGGTGACCGCAGCCGGATTCGTGAAGTAGAATACGGGTATCTGGAACCATTCCTCCGCCATTGGCAGACCTCTGCTTTGCCGACCCGCACGTGCATGCTGCTCAAAGGCGTAGAAGTCCCGAATGGACGGCGGCTGGGGGATCGGTGCCATTAGTTCTGCCGTTTCGAACGCGAAGACTGCGTCGGGAGCGCTGATCGCCCGTTCGGCCGCACGGGCAAGCCTCTCTCCGTCATCACCGAGCAAGTTGATCAGTCGCTCTCCCGGCGGAAGGGCAAGGATCATGTCTTCGCCGAGCAGCCCCACCCGCTCCTCGGACATGTTCGAAAAGGTGACCCATTTCATCGCGAACCTCCGATGTGTTTGTTCTTCATCGCTCAGACTTCCCGCCCGGAATAATCGGAAGAAGCAGCCTGCTCGGATAGGCAGGGCCTGTGTGGATCGTGGTGTTGCCGCCGAAGATCGCGGGGCACCGGTCGATCGGGTCGTCATGCAGCCAGGGACCGGATCCGCGATGGGGAGTTCCGGAACTCGGATCCGCCGGTCGCGCGAAATCCTTGCCGCGGATGTCGAGGCGCAGCCGGAACCCTTCAGGAAGAACGATGCAGGTGGGCCAGATCTCGACCTCGACCTCGTAGATTTCCCCCGGAAGCAAAGGAAGTTTCTCGTCATGCGTATGGAAGGGTCGGTATGGAAGCGACCGGAGCGGGCAAAGCTTCCTGTGCGACGCCCGGAGCCAACCCTGCGCAAGCGGCGTCCGCGGGTCCACCGTCCCTTGGAAGTCGACCTCACGACCGTCCGGGGAGAATGCCTGCAGTGTCACGAAAAGGTCGGCATCCGACGTCGTGGAGGATAAGAAGAGCTTCAGGGACAGCGGCCCTGTGATCTCAGTCGCCTCAGGTAACGGAGCGGTTTCGAGCCACACGCCTTCCCCTTCCGCACTGAAGCTTGCCGAACCATACGTGCGCGGCGCCGCGAATCCGAGGCTCATGACAGTCGCGTCGAGATAGGCCGGCGTCCACTTCGTCCTGGAGAGCGGCCACTCGCTTTCCCTCCTTAGTGTGACTTCGTCGGTAAACGGGTGCCGGACATTCAGCATGACGCGATCCTGTTCGCGCCAACCGTTGTCGACACCCTTTAGGTAGCAGTCGAAGAAGCGCTTCTGCAGGTCCATGCCATATGGAAGGTAGAACCATTCCTCGTGGCGACCCGGGTGGGCCTCCAGCCACTTCTCCTGCGATGCCGCCTTCATGAAGGCCTCAAAGTTTCCGCGCGGGTGAAGGCCGAAGCCTGCCCAGTTGGCGCAGCTCAGGAACGGAACCTTCACCTTTTCCCAGTCAGGAGCGCGCGACCGGTACCACTCGTCGTCGAGTTCGCGCGCCCTGACGTTGTCGAGCGTGTGGGCGCGGTTGTCCGCACGGTTGCGGTCCGACTGCTTCAACCCGCCGGAACTGCGCTCTCCAGTCCATGGATCGACCGGAGCTGCGGCATTGCCATGCTGCACTGACAGGATCTGCCGGGGATACCAGGTCTCGAGAAACTTGTTCGAGAGTATCCCGCCGTGCCTGGCGAAGTCACGGTAGAAATCCGCCGCTCCCTCCCAGGGGATCATCGCTGCGAGATGGGGAGGCTGAAGCGCAGCCACGTGCCATTGGTTGATCGCATAGTAGGAGATACCGTTCAGACCCACTTTGCCGCTCGACCAGGGCTGCGTTCCCGCCCACTCGATCGCATGAAAATAGTCGAGCGTCTCGCGGGGCGAGAGGATGTCGAGCTTTCCGGAGGTTCGGCCTGCACCGCGGCAGTCGACCCTGACGACCGCATAGCCCCAGCCGACCCATATTTCGGGGTCGACTGTCTCCCAGGTCAGATACTGCTTCTCCGAGCGTGCCAGGAGATTCGGATGCCGTGCCGACATCCATTCCCAGCTTGCCTTGTAGCCTTCCTGGTAGCGCACGCCCTTACCGTATGGTCCAAGGGTCATGATGACCGGAACCGGATGGGGATAGTCCGGACGGAAGACGTCAGCCATCAACTCAAGCCCATCATCGACAACGATGGGCACATCTCGTTCTATTATCATTGCTGCTTCCTAACTGGCGCCGGTGTTAGTTGACCTGAACGCCCGATTCCTTGACCAGGGCCCGCCACTGCGCGACGAGTTGCTAGTAGAAGTTGTTCAACTGAGTTCGTTCGACATTTGCGGCGGCGACGACAAGCACCTTGATGCGTTCCGCAACTTCGGGATCCTGAGCCGCCTTGCTCAGAGCGTCGCCGAGCTTCCGGACGATGGCTTCGGGTGTCCGGCAGGAGCGAGGAACATCTGGAAGCTGCGCGCAACCGAGAACCCGTCAGGCCTCGCGAGCTGGGGTCGGCCGTCCCGTATAGGCAGATGTTCCACTTGGACTTGTCACTCCGATAAGCTTCACCTGTCCTTGGTCTACGAACGTCTTCGACGAAACCAGCATACCGAGTTCGATCTCGCCGCCGATGATCGCCTGGGCGACGTCCGCTTCGTTCTTGAACGGCACGTGCACTATCTGGGCGCCGTTGCTCTTCGCCATGATCTCTGCGAACAAATGGCCAGCGGAGCCTTGCCCGAATGTCCCGTAGCTGAGTTTCCCCGGGTTCTTCCGCGCATATTCGAGCAGCTCCGTGCCGTTGGAGACCGGCAGGCTCTTCGAGGCCACGAGCGCAAATTGAGTTTCGCCCACGAAGGCGACGGGGATGAAGTCTTTGGCCGAAGCGTAGGGAGGATTCTTGACGAGTGCCTCGGCTGCGCCATTCGACGTTCCGTTTGCTAGCAGCAGAGTATAGCCATCCGGCTCGGCACGCTGCACGGCGAATGCGGCGATGATCCCGCTCGCGCCCGGCTTGTTCTCAACGATGTATGTGGCGTCGAGGTAAGTCTTGGCCTTATTTACGACCGGGCGGGCCAACGTGTCACTCAGGCCGCCAGCGCCGCTTGGAACCACCACAGCGATGGGCCGGGAGGGAAACTCCTGCGCCGTTGCCCGGCCGGGCTGATATGCTAGGTAAGCGGAAACCGCCGCCAATAGAAGTGTCCGTCGTAACATACCCATGATCTCTCCTCCGATCTTCAGGTGATTTCACCGGCGGCATCCTCCTCGCCGACCTGATGAACATTAGGGCGCTCCTTGCCATTTGCATAATATGCGTTCTTTATATTTCCCATGCTGGTTTTCTATGGCTGATTTGAATGCGACATCTGGACAACGAATCCCTGCACTGCTTTCTCGAAGCCGTCCGCCACGGATCGATATCATCCGCATCGCGATCATTGGGTCTGGCGCAACCCGCCCTCACCCGGAGGATACAGCTTCTTGAAGAGCATTTTGGGGACCGCCTGCTGTCGCGGCATCGACGGGGCATAGAGCTCACCGAAACCGGGGCAATCGTGGCAAAGCGCGGCGAGGAGATCCTGCGGATGTCACAGGAACTTGCTGACGAGGTCCGATCGATGGTTGGCCATCCGGCCGGACTCGTGAGGTTCGGTTTTCCGCCATCGGTCGGAATGCTTTTCGTCGGACGGATCTTGGCCGAGTGCGTATCTCGGTTTCCCAGCGTGAAGTTGCACCTCGTCGAGAATGTCTCCCCGGCGGTCCGCGAAGCACTCATCGACAACCGCCTGGATATGGCGATCATGAGCTGCAGGTCCGGCCATGAGAGCCTGAAATGCGTTCCATTGTTCCATGAGCAGCTATGGCTTTTCGCGGCTCCCGACCTTTGGACGCTGCCTCCCGGACCTGTGTCAATGGATGCTCTACAAGAGCTTCCGGTAATGCTTGCGAGCTTTCTAATGCAGCACCTGGAAAACAGGATGCCCCTTCGGGTGATGGCCGCCGTCGATGCTCTTCCTCTTGCTCGGGAAGCCCTTTTCGAACGTGCCGGCTATGGGATATTTCCCTACTCCGCTCTGGAAAGGGAGTTTAAGCGAGGTGAGCTTTATGGAGCGCCGATCTCCGGCCTGACTGTATCCCGTGGCCTGTTTTTCAGGAAGGATCGGACCACTTCGAATGCGATGCGTCTTGTCGAAGACCAAGTGAAGGCGCGGGTGTCCATGCTCATCGCCCAACGCAATGACATGTTTCAGGAAGTCCTGGGGGACGACTACATCGTCTGACGATTTTGGGAATCTTGGCCATTCGGCGGGATACTGCACTAAGGTTGGTCAAGCTCGAGCGAAGGCGTGTTCCCGAGAGCGGGTATCACGCGGACGGTCCGCTCACTGCCCTTGAAAGGATAAGAACCGCCAACCCTAGTGTCACAAAATCCACTCGGTTGAAATTCCTCAATTCGGACGTCGGCCTTTGAGCCGAAAATGGACCGTCCGCCATGCGTTTCGCGTCTGCAACCCAAAAAGATGAAGCCTCCAGGAATTCGCGAGCCCGTGTCGAAGAATCCGAAAGCCAGGTAGGAATGCGCATTCCACAGCATTGTGTACCTCAGTCGGTAAAGCCCCCGGCGGCAAGCACGGCTTCGACTCTTTTCGTCAGCACAAGCGCCTCGGAAAAACCCGCGACAGTCGAACTTGATTTGGTGATGTCATCGCGCAAGGCGGCATAGATCCCACCGACATTGACCGCGGAAGCTGGGAAATCCTTCAATTCGCCGTCATCGATGTGCTGCTCCTGTTTGTTGAGTAGAAGCGACAGACGGTCAGCCTGGAAGCCGCGCGCTGCACCCCCGTTGAGGCTAAGAACGCCCTTTTCGCCGACGATCTCAAGCCGCAATGGCGCCTCCGGGGATCGACCTCCGGCGACTTCGAGCGAGACCGACACGCCGTCTCCCGTGAGGCATTGGAACAGCAGATGATCATAAGTGGTGCGGCTCCGGATGAGTCGATCCTGCCCCGCCTCGATTGCTGGGTACTGACGCGAGGGCAAGCTGTTGAAAACGATCGCCTCACCGAACAGGGTGAATATCAGATCGAGGGTGTGGCCGCCTTGGATCGTGATGAGATTTGCAAAATTGTCCGGGTCTTCAAGATAAAGATATGGCTCGGGAACGATGGGGCCGAAACCCGCGGTCGACGAATAAACGTTCGCACTGAGTAGGCGTCCAATGGCTCCGCCATCGAGAAGTTCCTTGGCGCGTTTGACGGTTGGGCTCCCGCGCAACTGCAATCCAATGGCGGTTTTGCGATTGGCTGCCTCTGCAGCCAGATGGAGCTCTTTCGTCTCGTCATAACCACGGCCGAGCGGCCATTCGCTGTAAACATGCTTTCCACTGGCAAGCGCTGCGAGAATCATCTCCCGGTGATCGGGAACACGTGTTGCGACGGTAACGATGTCGATGTCGGGAGAATTCGCAAGTTCAAGGCCATCGCTGTAAGAGCGAACACCGAACGCCTTTTCAGCCTGAGCAGCTGTTTCTGGTGTGCTGGTGGCAACCGCCGCCAATTCCAGTCCCGCTAATGCTTGTATGGCCGGGATGTGGGATTCGCGGGCCCATCCAGTCTTTGCATTGGCTCCGATGACGCCTACTCTAAGTGCGGACATACCAAACCTCCAGGATGAATTGCGTATTCGAGATGCGGTTCAAGTAATGCGCGATGGTCAGTCGAGCAGGCGTCTCAGCCGTTCGACAGGCCAAACCGAAAGTTTCAAATGCAATGATGTGCGCGCGACGCGCGGCGTAACCAGTGCGGCGAACACACACCGCCAGCCGGAGGCGCTGCGTAATTCAACATGGCAGCCTATTCACGGAAGTCGGTGCTACGTGTGACCTCTTCCCACGCATCTGTTTCTGCGCGGATCTCATCGAGCTTCCTGCGCAGTTGGTCGAGCGCGTCGCCGCCAATCAGCAGGTGAACCGGCGGATGCTCTGCTTCAACTGCCTTGATGATGGCCTCAGCGCCGCGCGCGGGATCGCCAACCTGTTTGCGGTGACCTGCCGCCGTGCCCTGCCGGGATTTCCCCGCAGTGTCCTTGTAGTCGTCGATGATGATCTGCGAAAACTTCATCGAATCAGGCCCACGGAAATCCGTCCTGAACGCCCCAGGCGCGACGACCGTAACGCCGATGCCAAGCCCGGCGACCTCTTTCGCGAGCGTATCCGACATGGCTTCAAGCCCGAACTTGACCATATGGTAGTAGCCAACGCCCGGATAGGTAACGTGGCCACCGATCGAGCTGACGTTGACGATGTGACCGTGGCGGCGTTCCCGCATGCCGGGCAGCACGGCCTTGATCAGGTTCACGGGCGCGAAGAGATCGGTCTCGAAGACGGCGCGCATTTCGGCGTCTTCGCCTTCCTCGATCGCGCCAAGGTATCCGTAGCCGGCATTGTTGACGAGAACATCAACCCGGCCGAATCTGGCGATAGCCGCCTTATAAGCTGCATCAATCTGGTCCTGTTTTGTGACATCCAAAGGCGTCAAAAGCACAGCTGTGCCATGTTTGGCAGCAAGGTCTTGCAACTGATCGGTGTTTCTTGCCGTCAAAACGGCACGGTAGCCGGCGGCAAGCACTTTCTCGGCAATTGCGCGTCCGAGGCCTCTTGAGGATCCCGTAATCAGCCATACGGCTTCTTTGCTAATCATCTTATCTTCTCCGTAGATTGACCAGAGCTATCTAGGAGGTGATAAAGCGTGTGATCAGGTGGGACAAATTGCAAGGCCCGTTGAATGAGATTGCACGATCAGGAGATGAAGCTGGATGACATGGCAGCCTTTGTCCGCGTTGCAAAGTTGGGAAATTTTACGCGCGCAGCTATGGCTCTCGGCATGTCGACTTCGAACCTCAGCCACACCATCCGCCGACTTGAAACAGCATTGGGTTACCGACTTCTTCAGCGTAATAGCCGAAGCGTCTCTGTGACCGAGGCTGGCCTGACGCTTTTGGAGGCGCTTGAGCCCTCTCTCGCCAGCATCCATGATGCGTTGGAATCTCTCGACCGGAAACGGGATTTGGTATCGGGAATCTTGCGGTTGACCGCAACACGCCAAGCGTATGAGGCTGTCGTCAGGCCTGTCTTGTTCGACTTCAGCAAAGCCTATCCTCAGGCGACGATCGAAGTGTTGATTGACACGGCCTATAGGGACATCGTTGCAGAACAATTCGATGCAGGCATTCGACTAGGAGAAAAGCTGCAGCAGGACATGATCGCCTTGAAGGTTGGGCCAGATCTGGCCATGGCCGTCGTGGCGGCACCAGACTACCTTGAAAACCATCCGGCTATAACTCAACCGGCCGATCTCACGGACCACCGCTGCGTCAATTACAAAATGGTATCGGCTGGGTCGATATATGCGTGGGAGTTTGAAAAAGATGGGAAGCAATTGGAAGTGAGCGTTTCCGGGCCGCTAACCTCCAACGAGCCTGAGATCATGCTGAGCGCTGCGTTGGACGGGGTCGGTGTTGGTTACCTTCTTGAACACGAAGTCGCGCCCTACCTGGAAAGCGGAAAGCTTGTCCGTCTTCTCGCCGACTGGACGCCGTCGTTTCCTGGTTTTCATCTATATTATCCGTCGAGACGGCAGATGCGGCCGGTCCTGAGCGCATTTTTGGCGACGGTTCGCCAGCGGCGGCTGGCTGCATAGGACGGATCGCCAGGTCGGTCACCGATCAGGCGGGCCGCGCCTCATTCTGCTGACGTGCAATAGAACGGCACCGTCAGATGCCTGCAGACTAGCACGCGAGGCGCATCGTTCCTCCGTCAACGGATAGGGTATCAGACCGTCGCTACAGCCCGACCGGAAAGCGAAAGAACGCTTTGCCGCAACAAATGGATCAACTTTTTCGTCGTTTGAGATTGTTTGCGGCTCGTGTAAAGGCCGTACTTCACCGTTGGGGCGAGGCCTTTGAACATGGAAGAGACCACTCGCATCGTTTTCGGATTGATGCTTTCGCGTGTCAGCAATGCTAAGCCAAGCCCGTTTTCAACAGCCGCCGTCATGGCTGCAGCGTTGTGGCTTGTCAGAGCAATGCGGAATTCGAGTTCGGCTTCCATTAATTTCTCAAACATAGTGCGTCGCCAGGCGCAAGGCTCAGCATACACAATGACATCTAGCGGGCTCGTGACATCGATTGCTGCATCTATTCCACAGACCTTATCTTCAGCTTGCCGTTTACTGGAATGATGAACATCGGCACTTCGGTACGCTCGACCTTGCCGTCGCCGACGAGACAGGTGAAACCTGCGGCCTGTTCAAAGTCGAGGATCTCGCCGGCCAACAGGTCAATTGCGGTCCAGGCTGGACCCCAGTCCGGTGCCGATCTCGACGAGACGATCCGCATGTTCATCCAACGAGGACTGCATCAACGAAATGCTTGCGGCCAAAGTCGCCTGACTGTTCGCAACGGCGATGCAGGTACATCCTAAATCAAGTCGGAAGATTATCGCGCGCCGCGCTGACAGTGGCTTAGAATTGAACAATTCGCGCCATCGAGCATTGATCCTTGGTAAGCCGAAAAGGAGAAATTGTCATGGATTGGAATCGCGTCGAAGGCAACTGGAAACAGGTTAAGGGCAAGATTAAGGAACAGTGGGGTAAACTTACTGACGATGATCTTGATCAAATCGCCGGCAGGCGAGATCAGCTCGAAGGCAAGATCCAGGAGCGGTACGGCCTTGCGAAGGACCGCGCCAAGTCCGACGTCGACGATTGGTATGACCGTCAGACCTGGTAAGAGATCGAAAGGGCCGGCCTAGCCGGTCCTTTCTCGATGGAAGTCACATCGAAAAACTAGGCCGCCGTGCCAGCAGAGGTTCTTCAGTCATCAATTGCTGAACATCAGACAGACAGAAACGTGCCGATCGTGGCGGGATTCCCGATCGATATTTGTTGCTTCCAAGTAGAGATCTGGAAAATCAAAACAACATTGAGACGCGAGGATCCCGATATAGCTTACCCCTATGTTTACTGAAAACTCCTCACCCTCACCTTCAGCCTCTCAATAAGCCGATCCGGCTCATAAATCTCCGCGCCTTGATGACAGCCAGCTCTCGCGGATCCGGGTTGTCCGGCGTCCCATGCGCGAACTCATCGCCACGCCCCGTCGGTAGCCTGAAAGCCCCATCGCGATCGGCAAGGTGGGCTCAGGACGCGGAGAGCCTGATCAACCTGATGCCGGCCTATCAGATGAATCCGGACCAGATGGGGCCGATCGTCCGAAGCACTGCCGATGGAGGCAAGCAGCTCGTTCCTCCCCGCGGTTCGCCCTTGAGAAGCTAGCCCAGGCCAAGGCCGAAAAACTCAGGCGAAGGGCAATGCGCTCTCTGTGATCGCCCGCGAGCCCTATGGATCGCCGATCATCACCAAGGAAGTGATCTGGTCAGCCCATCAGCCTTGCAGTAGCAAGCGATGTTTCGGTGGCTCAATGCAGCGCGGCATGCTCAGCTAGGAGAAGTTCATGCACCGCTGTATCAACGATCTCCTTGAGCCGACGCCGACCGTAGAGATCACGCTCGCCCACCCGCTCCTCGATCGCTGCCAGCATCCAGCCGGCCGCGGCCGCATCATCGGCATTCTTATGGATGTTGAAATGGTTCAGGCATGCCCCGATACGCGGGCGAGCCGAACCGCGATCACGATCTATCGTCGCCACCAATGAGCGCGCATCCTGGTACGTCCTCGCAATGCGTCGCTTACCTTGCGCTCCGCTCTCGACGATCTTTCTGACGACAAAGAGCAAAGCCATCAGCAAATCGGCCGTTTCGTCGGGTAGCAATGCCATATACCTTCCGCGCTTCACTCGCTTGGCGATCTCCCACGGAAATACGGCTCCGGTTCCGGACCCACGCCGTTCGGAGAATCGAACACTGGGAAATGCACCTTGACTCTTACCCCGCGCCCGCGGGGGCAAACCTGCTACCTACGGTTCGTTCAGCACTAGATTTCATAGTTCTATAATACGTGGTTTTATCAACTGTCAAATGTTGTGTTTCCGCCATGGATGCACGGCAGCGAGTGGCACTAAACCTTCGGCGGATTCGGGTTATGCGGGGGATCTCGCAGGACAACCTCGCGCTTGAGGCCAATGTCGAGCGCGCCTATGTGGGCTATCTCGAGCGCGGCAGTAAGAACCCGACGGTCATGACCCTGGAGAAGATCGCCGCAGCGCTGGCTTGCGATATTTCCGAGTTCTTCGCTCCGGTGGCCGATGATGTCGCCACGATGAAGCCGCTGAAGAGCGGGAGGAAGTCTTCGCGTGGCTGAAATTTGCCCGACCCTTGGTTCCACCAGCACAAGTTTGACTGGTTCGAAACGTCGCAAAGACAAAGCTCGCGCGAGGCGGGCTGAGTATCGCGTCTGGCGACGTTTCAAACGTTCCGACTATTCGTCCGCTTTGGCCTTGCCTGCCTTTGGACCGACCTTCGACCGCGGGGCCTTGGCGGCAGATTGCGCGGAAGCCGACTTCGCCGCCTTGGACTGCGCCCTTGCGGTGTTCAAAACCGCGGCGCGGCGGGCGCGATTTTCCTCAAGCGCTTTCTGGAAATCGAGATCGTGCTCAGCATACTGGGCGAGATCGTCGAGAAACTCGCCGACTTGCCCTACGGTTTCGACAACAACGTAGCTCAACCCGTTGCCGGTGCTGATCGCGTCGCGGCCGACGTGATCCGGCTGACCGGCATCACGGACGCCATGGTTCATGGCCAGATGATCGACATGCCGGCGGTGCGTGCGCTCATCGAGCCCGCCGATCTCGTCATTGCCCATAATGCCGGCTTCGATCGACCGTTCTGCGAAGCCTTCTCCCCGATCTTTGCCCGCAAGGCATGGGCTTGTTCCAATTCCGAGATTGATTGGAGCGCCAGGGGCTATGAAGGAACCAAGCTTGGATACCTCATCAACCAGAGTGGGTATTTTCATGTCGGGCACCGGGCCGTCGATGACTGCTTTGCGCTGCTGGAAGTCCTGGCACTTCCTCAGGGCGATAACGGTCAAACACCATTTGCCGAGCTTTATCAGGCAAGCCAGCGTTCCCGCGTGCGCATCTTCGCGGAAAACTCGCCGTTCGATCTGAAGGACCGGCTGAAGGAGCGGGGCTACCGCTGGTCGGACGGCAGTGACGGCCGGCCGAAATCCTGGTGGATCGAGATCGCCGAGGAGGCGATGGAAGACGAGCTTCGCTTCCTGCGAATCGAGATCTACCGCTGGGAGGATCCTGATCCGCCGGTTCAGCGTCTGACGGCATTCGACCGGTTCAGGGGGCGAAGGTAGTTCGTTTTACCCTTGGAAATGGATCGAACCAAAGACCTCTTTTGATTTATACGACCGAGTGAGCCGTACACCATTCGCGACATAAAGCGGTGTGGCCATTTCCGTGCTGTGGACGCTGTCGGTCTCGTTATCGGCCAAGCTTCGACATGCTTTTAGGTCCAGCCGACTAAATCAACGCTCCGCAGCCACAATAGCGCGCAACAGCGGCGCATTGCTGAAGCCTATATCTTCTCGCGTCACTCCCATGCGGAGGATGATCAGCTTCCGTGACGGAATAATCGTGATTGTCTGGCGGAGGTGACCATTCAGCATGAAAGCATCGGAAGGTAACCCGGATTGAAGACCCTGCGCCAACCAAAGCTGGCCACGGCCGTATTCCGGGCCGTGGCCCTCGTCAGAGGCCGCAAAAGGCGTTCGCATATAATCGACGAACCCGTCCGGCAAAAGCTGTTCGCCGTTCCATTTTCCGCCCAACCGCAGAAACTCGGCGAAGCGTGCCCAATCATGCGCATTGGCATAGAGAAAGCCTTCACCGAGGAATGTGCCAGTTTCATCGGCTTCGATAAGGGCGCTGCTCATGCCCAGGGGCTTGAACAACCGCTCACGCGAATATGACATGGCATCCTCGCCAACGGCATTCTCCCAGATCCGACTTAGCAGGACGGACTCACCGGACGAGTAATGAAATCTGGTTCCCGGCGCGAAGACTAACGATCGATCCCGAGCAAAAGCTGCGGCGTCCCTGACGAGGTACTCCATCCGGCCCGCGTCAGATGGAAGCCCCTGATCTTCGTTCCACTCCAAACCGCCTGACATCGCCATCAGATCGGCGACTGATATTTCCGTGCGGGCGTCACCCACCCATTGAGGAAATAGATGCTTCTGGTCAAGCGTGAGTTTACCGTCTTTGATGGCCAAACCGACCAAGGCGGTGGTGATCGTTTTAGTCATCGACCACCCCTGTAAGGGTGTCGAGGCTGAGAATCCCGGGCCATAAGTTTCGGCGACGATGCGTCCATCATGGACGACAACGATTGCCCGCATGCCCGGTCCTTGCAGGACCGGATTATTTATTGCCGCTAGGAGCCGCGCGTTGTCAGAGGGTTGTACCTTCTCACCAACAGGCCAAAGCGTATCAGGGTCATTAGCCGGAAAGGGAGGTAGCGGCGGCGGCCGGTTCCAAGCTGCGTCATTCAAAACGTTGGTACAGCCTCGTCCCTCGATAAAAATGGCGTGGCGCTTGAGAAGAAAGCCAAAGTAGCTGGCATCGACCCGATGGTCGGCGAGGCTGACGTCGATTTTCATAAGGCGGAAGATCGGATGCCCGATCGCCAATAAGTCATTTTGTAGAATTGAATCTACATCGCGGTTAGCCATGAATACGTTGGAGCAAACGGTCTTTGCGGCGTAGGCCGAGCCGTTTTCCAGCGCGTCGCGGCGGAAAACGGCATACCAGCCGACCAGGCCCAACATCACCAGCACCACAATCAAAGCAAGAATTGTGAAGACCTTGACCGCCAAACGCATCGATGTCGCCTATAACCAAAAAGCTTCAAGTGTAGCGCCCTGCACAAATATCATAGGGACCCCTGACGCGCAGATAGCACGACCAGCGGTCATGTGCCGCTCAATTCTGTACTATACCAATCGTCCGCAGCCAGACCTCAGCCTGTGCGGGCCAGCCGGTGATGGGTAGCTCGGTTCGGCGAAAGCCGAATGCATGGCCTCCATTTGCATAGAGATGCATTTCGGCTGGCACATGCGCCTTCCACAGCGCAGCGTAGTAGACGAGCGACTGATTTACGCCGTCCTCATCGTCGTCTTCAGCCTGTACCAGGAATGTCGGCGGCGTCTGACTGGATACGGGAATATTCGGGTTCAGCTTCATGTCATCCCCTTTCGCAGGATGACCGGGATACTTCGCAAGATGCCCAGGATAGATAGGCATGGCGAAATCAGGCCGTGCGCTTTCGTTGTCAGCCTCGTCTATTTTTGCATAAAGCGGGCGATCGAAGAGCGTGCTGATCTCGGCGACAAGGTAGCCGCCCGCCGAGAAGCCCATGACACCAACCTTATGCGGATCGATGTGCCACTGTTCGGCGTGATATCGTACCATCCTCATCGCCCGCTGCAGGTCCTGCAAAGATGGCTCGGATATTGTTTGATTGTCTGGGCGGCAATCACATTGCCAAGCATATGGCGCACTCGGAACTCGATACTTCAGCAGCACGCATGTCATACCAATCGAGGTAGCCCAGTCGCAGGCCTCGGTACCCTCCAGATCGATCGCGAGGATCTGGAACCCTCCTCCTGGGGCCACGACCAATGCCGCTCCCGTATTCTTCCCTTTGGGCGGGTAAACAGAGATGGTTGGATTGGTTACGTTCGTGACATTCGTATTTGGCTTACCCGCTATGCCAGCCGCAGTTATTGAAACGTCTTCAGGCCCCGGTGCAGGTTGCGCGTCTGGCGCAGCTCCCGGCCATAATGCAATTTGAGTAATTCCCTCTGCGGGCTGCCAGATCATCGGCTTGGCCTGGCCGCTTTCTCTTATCGCTAGCAGTGCTAAGACAATGCCTAGTCGCTTCATGGCGCTCCATTCCGTCAGCATTCGCCTTCTCTGCTAGAAGCATCGCGCGAATAGGTTCAACACAGTACGCTGGCTGGCACATCTCCCCTATGTCACCGGGCTGCTCGGCGCAGACTCAATTGGTAGATCCTGGTTTGAAACATGGGCCTTGGAACCCAGGACCAGCTTGCCTGACCCTAGAATTCTGCCAGCAACACGGCCACTCAGCACCATGCTTCCGTTGTTGACGATATTTCTGTCGACCTGGCCGGAAATGACCGCATTGCCACCCTCATCAACAACCAGACCGCCTGTCAGCCTTCCCGATGAAACCAGCTTGCCGCCATTTTTAACGTAGGTTACGCCGAGGATGTCATTCGCATTTACTACACCGCTGGTTACAACGAGATCACCGACATGAGACATTGGCCGTCATCCATTGAGTATTTGACCGAAATAATAAGTGCAGCTTAGTTTCTTTGGTGGATATGGCAATAGCGTGCGCAACGGCAGCAAAAGGGATCGCAATGGTCAAAGCATTTTTCAGGCTGACACTTGCTTTAATGATCTTGATGAGTTCGACCGCGGCTCATGTCGATGAAACGGTGACCTATACAGTCCAGAATGCTACCCGCACCGCCATCCTGCACGAACCTGCCGCAACGGTTGGACATGCTGCCCCTCTGGTCATTGCGCTACACGGGTCCGGCGATAGCGTTGCCCATTTCCAGACGTCGATTGGCTTTGATGCGGTCGCGGACCGGGAAAACTTCATCGTTGCCTACCCCGAAGCGAGTGACGCGCATTGGAATTACGGTCGGCCGGTTAGAAAGATGCCACTTCTCAACGGCCAACAGGTTGACGATATCGGCTTTGTTCGCACGCTTATCGACGATCTGGTAACGCGCAAGCTCGTCGATGCAAACAGGGTCTATGTCACCGGCTTTTCGTGAGGCGCGCAGTTTAGCTTTACCCTCGCTTGCGCGCTTCCTGACAAATTTGCCGCGGTTGCCCCCGTCAGCGGCTTAATGAATGAGTTCCAGATTGACGATTGTCGCCCCGGCCATCCCATGCCGATCATGATGGTCAACGGCACAAGCGATGACACATTGCTTTATGATGGCTTCCTTTCGCAGGATTGTCGGCAACTTTCGGTCCCTGAAACATTGGAATATTGGCGGCGGACCGATGGATGCACCGGAGAAGAAGACGTCAAGGCGCTGCCTCATTTCAATGACCATGACCGCACTCGTGTCAGCCTATTCAACTGGACCGGATGTAAGGCTGGAACCGGGGTCCGCTTTTATCGAATCGAAAACGGTGGCCATCGCTGGCCGCGGCTGGTTGAGTCCGGTAACGATGACCCAATCAAAGGCGTGCGCTTCGGCGGTCGCAATGGCGACATCGAAACGGCCGAGGAGATATGGAACTTCTTCAAACAATATCGTACCCCTCCGCCGAAGGCCGTCTATTGTGATTTGCTGATTGGCTTTAAGTCCATGGCTTATGTCATGCACTACAGTGATTTCCCCCATTGAGCTTTTGTCTGTCGGCGATGTTGGTCGCCGGCGGGATTGGTCGGACGAAGAGAAGGTTCGGATCGTCGAGGAAAGCCTGCAAGGCTTTCGGCAGGGCTCGGTAACGGCGCGGCGTTATGGATTGTCGCGGTCACTGTTGACCCGTTGGCGTCGGGAATACCGAAGCGGGCTTCTGAACGTTTCCGGGTCAACGGGCTTCGTGCCGCTTTCGATTTCGCCACCGCCGGCGGTATCTTTCGAGATGGCCCCATCGCCGACTGAAGACGACAGGACGATCGAGATCGGCCTACCGAACGGTCGTCGCCTGACGATCCCGGTTTCGCTTGATCCAACTATCCTTGCTCGGCTGTTGCCGGTTCTGGACGCGTCATGATCGCCTTTCCGCCTGGGGTGAAGGTTTGGATTGCGGGCGGTGTGACGGACATGCGTTGTGGCATGAATAGCCTGGCGCTGAAGGTGCAACAGGGGCTTGGCCGCGATCCCCATGGCGGCGAGGTCTTCTGCTTTCGAGGTCGCAAAGGTGACCTGATCAAGGTCCTGTGGCATGACGGCGTCGGCATGTCGCTCTACCTGAAGCGCCTGGAGGCAGGCAAGTTCATCTGGCCGGTTAGCCAGAATGGCTCCGCCGTGCCGGTGTCGGCGGCTCAACTCGGCTATCTTCTGGAAGGGATCGACTGGCGTAATCCACGCTGGACGCAGCGACCTGCAAAGGCAGGCTGATCGCGAACATTCCTCTGTTTTTGTTGGGCTTTTGACAAGCGGCATGGTAGCTTTCGGCCATGGACGACGCTGCTTCGGAGATAGCCAGGTTACGGGCCGCGCTTGCGGCATCGGAGGCGCGTGCCGCATCCGCCGAGGCTGATCTCGCTCAGGTGCGAGCTGTCGTGACGACGTCCGAGGCGATGATCCGGCACCTCAAGCTCGAGATCGCCAAGTTACGTCGCGAGCAATACGGTCAGAGTTCGGAACGACGCGCCCGGCTGATCGACCAGATGGAATTGCAGCTCGAAGAACTTGAGGCCGACGCCACCGAGGACGAGATCGCCGCGGAACGCGTGGCGGCTGAGGTTGTGCAAGTTCCAGCCTTTGAACGCCGCCGCCCGGTCCGCAAGCCGTTTCCCGAGCACCTGCCGCGCGAACGGCTAATCATCGAAGCACCCTCGACCTGCTGCGGCTCGGCCCGGATCGTTAAGATGGGCGAGGATATCACCGAGACGCTGGAGGTGATCCCGCGCCAGTGGAAGGTGATCCAGACGGTGCGCGAGAAGTTCACCTGCCGGGACTGCGAGAAGATCAGCCAGCCACCGGCACCTTTCCATGCGACGCCACGCGGATGGGCGGGACCGACCTTGCTCGCGACTATCCTGTTCGAGAAGTTCGGCCAGCATCAACCATTGAACCGCCAAGCTGAGCGCTACGCCAGAGAAGGCGTCGATCTCAGCCTCTCTACACTGGCCGACCAGGTTGGAGCCTGCGCAACGGCGCTGCAGCCGATTCATGATCTGGTCCGCGCCCATGTGCTGGCAGCCGGGCGGCTTCATGGCGACGACACTACCGTGCCGCTGCTGGCCAAGGGCGCAACGAAGCAGGCAAGGTTATGGACCTATGTTCGCGATGATCGTCCCTTCGCGGGTGGTGCGCCTCCTGCGGCACTCTTCTACTTCTCGACCGATCGGGAGAAGGCCCATCCCAACACGCATCTTGCCGGATGGGACGGCATACTGCAGGCGGATGCCTATGGCGGCTACAACGATCTTTATCGCGCCGACCGCCTCCCCGCGGCGGTGATCAGCGCGCTCTGCTGGGGCCATGCGCGGCGCAAGTTCTTCGAACTGGCCGATATCGCCGGTAACGTGCGCAAAGGCAAACCGGCCCATGAGATATCGCCTGTCGCGCTTGAAGCAGTGGCCCGCATCGATGCGCTCTTCGAGATCGAGCGTAACATAAACGGTAAATCCGCAGAGGAACGATTAGCTGCCCGACAACAGCACACTCGTCCGCTTGTCGAGGACCTGCGCGACTGGCTGATAGTCCAGCGCTCCCAGATGTCGAAGCACAATCCCGTCGCCAAAGCGATCAACTATATGTTCGAGAAGGACGGGCGCTGGGAAGCCTTCACCCGGTTCCTCGACGATGGCAGGCTCTGCATGTCGAACAATGCGGCAGAGCGTGCCTTGCGCGGGATCGCTCTGGGAAGAAAGGCATGGCTATTCGCTGGCTCCCAGCGCGGCGGCGAGCGTGCTGCCTTCATGTATTCCCTGATCGTCACAGCTAAGATGAACGATATCGATCCGCAGGCATGGCTGGCCGACGTGCTCGCCCGCATGCCCAACCTTCCCGTGTCACGGCTGCCCGAACTATTGCCATGGAACTGGCCCGCCAACGGCCACACCCGGCAGGTGGCTGCCTGATGGCGCGCCCGACCCATGTCTACACGATCGATTACGTCGCCACACTGATCGGCGAGAACATCGAACTCATCCGGAAGATCGCCGGCAACTCGGACAACATCGACTACGGCGAGATCATTTATGCCCACGACGGCAGCGAAGAGGGCATCATGACCTTAACGGACCGGGGAATCGAAAGCTTGCAGGAGTTCCTCGCTGATGTCCGCACCTGGGACGGAGGTGTTCGGCAGTTCCTTATCGACGAGCAATGTGATCCGGAAAAGATCGAACGCATTATCGCTGATGAGCCAAATTCATAAGGTCTGCGGCCTAGCCCGGACGGTTACTAGGCGAACGGAACGGACCGCAATTGTGCTGACAATCTTCAAGCAAGTGAGTGACCGTACCCGAGCCGCTGCTCTGCCTCTAGGAACAGGCACATATGGAAGACGCGGTGGGTGAGCGACCGAATACGTTCGACGTATAGCCACCTCGGGACATCACTCTTCCCTGAATGCCCGCGCGATTTGGTCTGTCAGCGGCTTTGTCAGATAGGCAAGCGCAGTGCGCTCACCCGTTTGAACAAAGGCTTCGACCGGCATACCGGCAATGGGCGTTAATCCCTCCAAGCGTGCCCACTCTTCCTCTGGGACGGACACGCGAAGACTATAGTAGCTCTGACCCGTTCGCTGATCTGTGGTCAGGTCGGCGGCAATCTTGCTGATCCGACCATACAATTCGGGCGTCGAGCGTTGGCTGAATGCTGAAAACCGAAGCGCGACGTCCTGGCCGATCACCACCTGATCAATGTCCTGAGGAGATAGCTTGAGCTCAGGCATGAGGACATCGTCGTTAGGTACGATCTGCAATATATCTGTCCCAGCGGTTACGACGGCGCCGGAAGAATGAACGGAAAGTTGATGTACGATACCGGATTGAGGGGCACGAATATCGATGCGTTTCAGGTCGTCTTCCGCAGCAATCAAGCGTTCCGCATATTCGCCAGTCTCGCTTTCGGCCTGGCGCAGTTGGTCCGACACTTCCGCACGATGGTCGTCATCGATCTGAATGGCTTGCAGTTTTGTCTCGGCAATCTTGCCGTTTGTTTCGGCCTCGGAGGCAATCAAGCTGCCAAGAGCACCGGTCAGATCGGCAGCATCTCTTTGTAGGGCGTAGACCCTCGTCGCGGGAATGATGCCTTGGTCCAGTAGCGATTGCAGGCTGACCAATTCCTTATTGAGGATGGCGAGAGCCTGACGCTTGCCATCCTGCTGGGCTGTCAATCCTTCCGTCTCCTTGGCCAACTGGCGAGCGCGTTCTGCCAACTGCGCCTTCCGGCCAGTCCGCGATGAGCGTCTATCGTCAAAAAGTCGCTGTTCGCCGTCGATCATCGCCGCAACTTCCGGGTTACCACGCTCGTCTAAAAGTTTCTTGGGGAAGCTTATCGTTTCTTGCCCGTCTCGCTCAGCCGATAAGCGCGCGGTTCTTGCTGCAAGCTCCTTCAGCCGTTTTGAAACGATCGCAAGATTGGCCTGGATCTGCGTGGCATCAAGACGCACGAGAGATTGGCCTGCTTCGACACGATCGCCGTTCTTGACGAAGATGAGCGCAACGGTTCCACCCTTCTGATGCTGAACCGGCTTTACGTAGCTATCCACCACCAATGTGCCGGCGGCGATGACCGCCCCCTGCAGGTGAATAGCCGCCGCAAGACCTCCCAGAACGCCAACGAGGAGCAATATTGTCGCAAGGGCGAGCAATGTCAGCCGACCGATCGCCCGTTCTGCATTCGGGGCATGATTCGCTACCATTAGGCCATCTCCCCATCAGTGGTCATCAGTCTGATGGGCTGAGGTGTCGGCGGCATTGGCTGTGTGGTCTTTCTAAGGACTTCGTCCTTTGAACCGAACGCCTGCATTTGACCATTTGCGAGGACCAGAACTTTATCGACCGCGGCTAGGGCGCTCGGCCGATGTGCGATGACGACGGCAACCCCACCGCGTGCGCGGATTCCCTGAATTGCCTTCGACAGCGCTGCGTCACCCTCAGCGTCCAGGTTCGAATTTGGCTCGTCCAGCACCACCAAGAAGGGATCATCATATAAAGCCCGCGCCAATGCTATTCGCTGACGCTGACCGCCCGAGAGAGACGCACCCTGCTCACCAATCCTGGTATCGAAACCGTCTGGGAATTGCACGATCATCTCATAAACACCGGCAGCGTTTGCAGCCGCGATGATCTTATCGGACGAGGCTGCTGGGTCGAACCGCGCGATATTTTCCGCAATGGATCCGCCTATCAACGAAACATCCTGTGGCAGATATCCAATATGCCTGCCGAGTGCTCTTGGCTCCCACTGCGAAAGCGATGCCCCGTCTAGGCGAACAGCGCCACTGATTGGCGGCCAGAGTCCGACCAAGCCACGCGCCAACGACGATTTCCCAGAGGCACTTGAGCCGATGACACCGACGGCCTCGCCAGCATGAAGATCAAAGGAAATGCCGCGAATAAAAACCGACTTCGAGCCTGGGGCCGCAAGATGCAAAGCCTCCACCTTGAGCAAGCTCGTCGGTTTCGGAAGCGAAACCTCGCGTTGGACGGCAGGCATGATCGCCACCAGCTTTATCAGGCGGGACCAACTGTCTCGGGCCGCCTGAAATCCCTTCCAATGACCGATCGCCAGTTCGACCGGTGCCAATGCGCGGCTGACAAGAATGGAACTTGCAATCATGATCCCGCCAGTGGCCTCCTGGCGGATAACCAATATGGCGCCCACAGCCAGCACAGCCGACTGCAACATCATTCGCAAGATTTTGGATAGGGTCGCCAAGCCCCCCGTCATTCTTGTCGCGTGCAGGTGGTTGGTCAGATATTGCCGGTTCACGTTACTCCATCGATCACTCAGAAAATGTCCGAAGCCCATTGCTAAAACCGCTTCGGAGTTCCGGCGCGTGGCCTCTGCCAATGCGGTGCGTTCACCTGCTATCTTTGCAGCCTCCTTTGCCGGCGCTCGCGACTTGTATTCCGTGAGAATTGTCAGGCCTATCAACAGGATCGCCCCGGCGAGCGCCGCTACCCCTATCCAGAAATGGAAAAGGAAACACAGGCCGATATAGAACGGCATCCACGGCAGATCGAAGAGTGCGGTAGGCCCTGTTCCTGAGAGGAAACTCCGAACAGTATCGAGATCGCGAACCGACTGCAGGCCGTCCCCTGGCATCTGCATACGCGACGGGAGCAACACGAGTGACTCATGAACCGTGTTGCTGAAGCGCTCGTCGACCGACATACCGATGCGCGCGAGAAGCATCGACCGGATGAACTCGAGGATTCCAAGAAAAGCGTAGAGCGTCGCAGCGATGATCGCCAGGCCGACAAGCGTTGGCAGGCTGCGTCCGGGTATGACACGATCATAGACCTGCAGCATGAAGAGCGAGCCGGTCAATGCCAGGAGATTGATCGTGGCGCTGGTCGTTCCGATGCCAAGGGAGGCCTTTCGCAACGAAGAGAGAACCGCCACAAGGAAAACTTGCGGCGGTCTAGTGGTGCTGTCAGACGCCTTCATGCCGCTCATGCTGCTGCGATAAACCGGAAATCATCCTCGTGCAGTGTAGCCAGTTTCACATTTTTCAACGTAACGCTGTTGTTACTGTCGACGGTGATGACGGTATCGTTGCCGACCTGTGCTGCGGCTGCCATGGCCGATTGGAAATCGACAAACAGATTGTCTTCAAAGTGCAGGACGTCGACAGTAGTCGCTCCGGCCGTGAAATCGGTAATAGTATCGCGGCCGAAGTTTGCCTTAAAGACAAAGGCATCGTCTCCAGCAAGACCATTTAACGTGTCGTTGCCGCCCCCTCCATCGATAGTGTCGTTGCCGGTCGTGCCCGAAAGCGTGTCGCTCGAGGCAGTTCCTCTGATCCAGGACGCCGATTGGATTGCTGCTCGATCCCATGCAGTTCCGTCTGCAAACTGGATCTTCTCAATGCCCCAATTTGCCGTCGCCGAGTAAAACTGCTCATCGAGCGTAATCGTCTCGCCGGTTTCCTTTACGGTCAAAATTGAATGCGCGCCTGACCGGGTTAGAAACACATCAGAGGCATTCAGATTGGTAAGGCGAAGTGTATCGGTTTCGGAAGTCGAGCCGGAGTCGTCATTGATATAGTCGTTGCCGTCGCCTTTTGCGTAAACATAGGTGTCACTGCCCGCACCGCTGTTGATACGGTCGTTTCCTGCTCCACCCTGGAAAATGTCGTCGCCGTTGAAGCCCGTGAGAGTATCGTTTCCAGCCGTGCCCCTGATCCAGGCAGCCGACTGAATTGCTGCGCGGTCCCAAACGGTTCCGTCCGCAAATTCAATGCGTTCAAAGCCCCAATTGGCGGTCGCCGAATAAAACTGCTCATCAAGTGTTAGAGTGTGCCCAGTTTCATTGACAAGAATTTTGACATGCGCGCCCGATCGGCTGACGGTGATATCGCTCGCATTCAGGTCACTGAACCGCAGCACGTCGACGTCGACCATCGAGCCGGATTCGTCGTCAAGATAGTCGCTCCCGTCACCCTTGGCATAGATCACGACGTCACCACCGCCGCCACTATTGATACGATCGTCACCAAGCCCAGCGACAATCGTATCGCTTTCAGCCGTCCCAGAAATCGTTTCATTGCCATTCGTGCCATAAATTGCACTTTCCGCCTTCAAGAGCGTGTCGAGCACTCCTGCGGCACCGCCTATCGAGGCACCGTCCTTGAAAAGGATTGTCTCCACACCCCCCGCGGGATTGAGCTGGTTTTTAAGTGTTATAGTTTCCCCAGTCGCCAGTACGCGAACGACGATGTCGTTGATTGCGTTGGACGGCCGCTCAAACCGGACATCCGTGCGCACGAAATCTGTCAGTCTCAGGACGTCGACATCAGAACCCGACGTCTGTTCATCAATAATGTCGTTCCCGTCACCCAAAGCGTAGATATAGGTATCGTTCCCCTGAAGCCCTTGCAGTGTATCGTTGCCGGCACCGGCAAAAATGAGATCTGCCCCGTTGCTCCCGACGATCGTATCATTGCCAGAGGTTCCGGCAACGTACAGGACGTTGGCATTCATCTGAGCGCGGCTCCACGTCGTGCCATCGGAGAAGACGATCGTCTCAAGTCCCTGCTCTGCATAATCGTTGAGCGTGTTCTTAACCAGAATCGCCCCCCCGTCGCCGGCGCCTGGCGCGCTCTCTGCAACGACGACGGTTAGGTCATTCCCGTTGCGAACAAGCTTCACGTCCGCCGCATTGATGTTGGAGAAGCGCAGAGTGTCGTTACCACCACTCCTCACATCCTCGATGATCGTGTCGTTGCCGTCGCCTCGGGCATAGACATAAGTGTCGTTGCCAGTTCCGCCGTTCAACGTATCGTCACCTCGGCCGCCGGAGATCGTGTCGGCGACATTGAAGCCGTTGATCATGTCATTGGCGACGGTCGCAGACTGCTCCAGGAGCATCACCCGGAACTGGGCCCGGGTCCAGATCGTGCCATCGGCGAAGGTGATCTTTTCGACACCCTGTTCGGAATTGTCGTTCAGCGTGTTCTTGAGTAGAACGGAACCGGCGTCACCAGCACCTGGCGCACTCTCGGCAATATCAACTCTCATATCGTTGCCATTACGGACAAGTCTGACGTCGGCCGGTTTGAGATTCGAAAGGTTGAGCGTATCGGCGGTGCCGCTCCATGTATCCTCGACGATCGTGTCGTTGCCGTCGCCACGAGCGTAGACATAGGTGTCGTTTCCACCAGCCGCATTCAGGCTGTCGTCTCCGCCGCGACCCGTCAGGATGTCGGCAACGTTCGTACCGGCGATCGTGTCATTGTCGGCCGTGCCCGCCTGATCGATCACCATTGCTCGGAACTGGGCCCGGGTCCAGATCGTGCCATCGGCGAAGGTGATCTTTTCGACACCCTGTTCGGAATTGTCATTCAGCGTGTTCTTGAGCAGAACGGAACCAGCGTCGCCCGCACCTGGCGCACTCTCGGCAATATCAACTCTCAGATCGTTGCCATTGCGGACAAGCTTGACGTCAGCCGGATTGAGATTCGAAAGGTTGAGCGCATCGTTGGCGCCGCTCCATGTATCCTCAACGATCGTATCGTTGCCGTCGCCGCGGGCGTAGACATAGGTATCGTCTCGGCCACCACCATTCAGAGTGTCATCCCCGGCGCGGCCCGTTAGCACGTCAGAGACATTCGTCCCGACGATCGCATCATTGCCGGCCGTGCCGGCTTCGTCGATAATTTTCGCCCGGAATTCAGCCCTACTCCAAGCCGTGCCGTCGGCAAAAACGATCTTTTCAATACCTTGTTCGGAATTGTCGTTGAGTGTGTTCTTGATCAGGATTGAACCGGAATTGCCTGCGCCGGCCGCACTCTCGGCAATAGCAACCATCAGGTCGTTGCCGTTACGAACAAACTTCACATCGGTCGGATTGACGTTGGTGAAGCGCAACGTGTCATTGCCACCGCTCCAGGCGTCTTCGATGATCGTGTCGTTGCCGTCGCCGCGGGCGTAGACATAGCTGTCGTCTCTGCCGCCACCGTTCAGAGTGTCATCTCCGGCACGGCCCGTCAGGAGGTCGGCAGTATTGGTGCCGGCGATCGTATCGTTGCCGGCCGTGCCGGCCTGATCAATCACCATCGCCCGGATTTGAGTAATGGTCCACACCGCACCATCGGCGAAGGTGATCTTTTCGACACCTTGTTCGGAATTTTCATTGATTGTGTTCTTAATTAGGATCGAACCAGCATCTCCAGCGCCGGGCGCGCTTTCAGCGATTAGAACCGTGAGGTCGTTGCCGTCACGAGCAAGCCTCACGTCTGTCGGATTGACGTTGGTGAAGCGCAGCGTGTCGTTGCTACCGCTCCAGGTATCCTCAATGATCGTATCGTTGCCGTCGCCGCGGGCGTAGACATAGCTGTCGTTACCACCGGCCGCATTCAGGACGTCATCACCCTTACCGCCGCCAAACTCGGACGAGCCAGCGCTTCCGGTCAGCACATCATTACCGTCAGTGGCCTTGGCGTAAATGGATTTTTGCCTGAGGATGTTTGCATCCCAGACCGTTCCATCCTCAAACTGGATCCTTTCGATTCCGTATTGGTCGAACTCGAGGGGAGAAGTCGTCGCATTCACGAAAGTCAGTTGGTCGCCGGGACGTCCATTGAACGCAATTTTGAGATTGCTGCCATCACGGACGAAGGTGACATCCGAGGGCGCAATGCCAAACAACTTCAAGGTATCAGTCGCGCCTTCACTCGGTGCCTCGATTATGGTGTCCGCACCATAACCTGCACGATAAATATAGGTGTCGTTGCCCAAGCCGCCGCGCAACGTGTCTGAACCAGTTCCGCCATCGAGCTGATCGTCCCCGAGATAGCCATCGAGAATATCATTCCCGGCGCCTCCAATCAGATTGTCATTGCCTGATCGGCCGTCCATGACGTCGTCACCGTCGCCGCCATCGAGGGTGTTGTTGCCAGCGTCACCAAGAAGCACGTCGGAGAAACCGCTCCCGATTATGTTTTCGGTATTTACAATGGTGGCGATCAAGCGATCGGTAGCTGTCGCGCGAACAGAACCGTCACTCGTCCTTGCCTCGCCGTTATTTGCAACGAGATCGACATGGACGGAGCCGCCAAACCCGGCGAAAGTTACCGTGTCGGTGCCAGCTCCACCGTCGAGTTGGTCGAGGTCGCCGATGTTGGCAACAGTCATCGCCAATGTATCGTTGCCCTGATCACCATGGATCGAATCTGAGCCGCCCTTTCCGTCGATATAGTCGTTTCCGCTATTGCCGCTCAAGCTTTGATTGAAATGAGAGCCGATCAATGTCTCGTTTGATGAATTGCCCCCGTAAAAGATCGATCCCTCTTGAGCCCAATAGCGGATATCTTCACGATTCCAGACGGTACCGTCTTGGAATAAGATTTCATCCAGGCCCTGACCGGTCGTGGAGCGATTCCAAAAGGCGCCTTCATCAATGATCTGTTGACCGCTGGTCGTGATCTTGATGACAAGATCCAGACCGCTGATGCTCAGCAGCACATCCGAAACATTGATGCCGTTCAGTTGCAATCGGTCCGTCTCGGTTTTGGAATGTGAACCGTCAAATATCAGGTCGTTGCCGTCACCGAGATTATAGATAAAGAGATCGTTGCCATTGGCACCCCCGCCATTCGCACCGCCTCGGGTAGTGGCGGACACGATGATGTCATCGCCTAGATCGCCGAAGAAAACATTGTTGTTTCCCTCAGAGCCCTGCAGCAAATCGTTCGTGACGCTGCCGCGGTACCAGGCATTGTCACGCATTTGGGTTCGATCCCAGGATATTCCGTCAGCAAACTGTATGACATCGATCCCCTGGCCCGTCGTTTCCCAGTTCCAGAAAAAACCTTCGTTGATCAGGATCGAGCCAGTTACCAAGTCCTTTAAAACGAAGTCCAGCCCCGAGCGATAGCCTGCAACTTCCGTCGATTTAACATCAGTAAGGATGAGCGTATCTGTCTCGGCTCGAGAATGCGATCCGTCAAAAATAAGATCGTTGCCATCGCCACGGCTATAGATGAACCGATCATTGCCATTCATCCCGCCGCCGTTGGCCGCTCCTCTTACCGGTGCGGAAATAATGATGTCGTCGCCCTTCTGCGAGATGAAGGTGTTCGGATTGGCATCGTTGCTCTGGAGAACCTCGCGTAAGTCTGTTCCCCTGAAAACAAGATGCTCCCGGATGTAACCGCGGTCCCAGATCGCGCCATCGTCGAAGATGATCTGCTCAAGGCCCTGGCCTGCGGACCCTGCACTCCAAAAGAACCCCGTGTCCACGATCATCTTGTTGGTGGATCGGATCATGATGATAAGATCATTACCCGCCCTCGTGAGCTCGACCTCATCGCTTCGAATATCGTGAAGGATCAGTTTGTCCAGATCGGTAGCGGATCCGGAGCCATCAGAAATGACATCATTGCCGTCACTTCTGCGGTAGACAAACGTGTCGCTGCCGGCGCCGGACACGATCGTATCATCACCCTGCCCTCCATCAAAATAGTCGTCCGCACTTATGCCGTCGCTGGCTCCTGCATCATCGAGCAAATAGTCCGCACCCGCTTCACCGTAGAGGCTATCGGCACCTTCGCCCCCAGATAGATAGTCGTTTCCAGCGCCCCCATGCAGGATGTCATTGCCTTTGTTCCCCTCGAGGCTGTCATGACCATAGTTCTCATGATCAAAATTGGGGAAGTCTCCATAGAGGATGTCATTTCCGTCACCCCCACGCAGACTGTCGCTACCTATGCCGCCCACTATCACGTCGTCGCCGCCACGACCGTCGAAATAATTTCCGCCAGACGACCCGTCGAGTGAGTTCGCCGCGATCGAGCCGTCGATCTGATCGGCGCCACTGGTGCCAAGGATAGTATCGAATACGCCAATTGCGGTCGGGCCTGGGCTACCAAGCTCACGATCGTACCCGGTGCCGGTGTGGCCGAGCTCATCCTCGAAATAGGGATATTTAATCCCCGTCTTCGGATCGACGTAAACCTTATTCCTGACGTCCAAACCCAGATTGGATATCGCCGACATGATTTTCTGACGGCCCCAAACGACACCTGACGAAAACTGGATCGTTTCGATCCCGTATTTCGTGGTGTTCCAGTCATCAACGATATTGTCGATGCCATTAAACTGGCTTGCAACAGTCATGACTTCACCGGTGGAGCGAATTGTGATCAGCAGATTCGAACCGGAACGGGTAAATCTCACATCGCCAGGGCCGACATCTTCGAGAACGAGCCGATCCGAAGAGACAACGTTATTGTCATTGTCGATGATCGTATCGCTTCCGTCACCCTTCCGCCAGACATAGGTATCGGAGCCTGCCCCTCCCGAAATCTGGTCATTGCCTTTACCGGCGTCATACCTGTCACTAGTGTTATAGGCTGGAAGGCTGTTCCCAAATTCACTGCCGCGAATGAGTGCTGCAGCCTTGATCGCATCGCGGTTCCAGGTAACGCCATTGGCAAACTGAATAAGATCGATCCCCCAGCCGCCTGCCGTCGACGCATCGGACGAATTGGAGAAGAAGGACTGGTCCGTAAGATACTCGCCCGAGGACAATATTTTAATGATCAGCGCATTCCCCGACCTTGTAAGCTCCACGTCGGAAGGCTTCAGGTCGCCTAGAACCAGCTTGTCGCGCTCGGCCACGTTACCCGATTTGTCCGTGATGACATCGAAGCCATCACCAGCCGAATATAGGATAGTGTCGTCGCCGCCGCTGATATTAATCTGCTCATGATCGTTCGTACCCCGGATGATGTCATTCTGCACGGTATCATTGATCTCGGCAGAGGGGCTGCCGATCGTCGTGGTGCGGCTGCGTATATCTTCGCGGCTGAGCACAGATCCGTCGGATAGGATGATCGAGTCGATGCCTCGATTTTCCTTGCCCCACTCGCGAAAAAAATCCTCCGAAACGATAGCGTCGGAGTTGCCGGCGATCTTTATCCGCAGGTTATTGCCCACACGCTCGAACGCGACATCACCAACCAAGAGATCGGTGAGCAGCAACCGATCCTCCTCAACAACCGAAATCGAGGAGTCACGAATGTAGTCAGAGCCATCGCCACGCGCATAGACGAATAGGTCGCTACCCGCGCCCGAAATCAACAGGTCGTCGCCCTTGCCACCGATGAAAACGTTGTCCCCTTCGGCCCGCACCATACCATCGGCACCATCAGTACCAAGTGCGGCTGTGCCACCCGCGATCTCGGTGGCTAGCAAGCGGAGATTGTGATCGGCGATCGTAGAAAGCACAACGCTGGCAGTGGCTATATAAGCTGCGCGATTGCCCTCAAAGGCCACTGACACGATTCCATCCAGGCCGGCGATCGCTTTAGCCAGATATGTCGCGGAAGCACCCAAGCTCTCGGGCATCATACTCTTGATAATGTTGAGCACCAGGCCGACATTGCCTGGTGTCTCCGGTCGTGTGGTGCCAGTGGGCCACTCATGGCGAAAATCGAGCAGCGAATAAAAGAAGTATGGGCTTTCCAGAGCCGCGAGATGATCGCCGTCCCTGGCGATCGTGCTGCCTGCGGTCTGAGCCAAGAACACGGTCAGCATCGCATCAACAATTTGCTCGAAGCTTACCTCGATGTTGGCACCGAACCGTTCCGTCGACGGCGATGTCGTCAGTTGTTGACCCGCGTAAATCTCTTGATAGGTAACGCCGAAGAACTTCTCGACGAAAGCCAGATGTTGGGCATCGACAAATTGTCCGCGAGACGCTGGCTCGACACTATTCACCGAAGCCCAGCGCAGCAACAAATTCTCAAACGTAGCACGCAATTGCCCAGGCGACATCGTTGCGGCGGCGTCAGTCAATGCGGTCCAATCCGCTCTGAAACTCACATCCTGTGTCATCTTCCAAGCGATCGAATTGATCTGGCCGGAACCTGGCAATAGCGGTAACTTGTCGATACCAACGGCAGGCGTGAATTCCGGGGTGTTATTTGCGACGGTATTTCTTAAGTCCGTCTGGAAATATATAGACTGTGCTGTGGATGTGGTTCCGTCCGCTCTTTGAAATGAGCCACTAAATCCAATTGTATGACCTTGATTAGTTTGCGACACATTCGTGCGAGCTAATGAGATCGATGTAATGCCCGCGGTCTGTAAATTCTGCAGTTCATTAGCCGTGGAGACACCGTCTTGATTTAAGTCGCGCCAGATCAACAGTTGTCCAAAGTTCTCGTCTGTCTGATCGATCTTTCCATCGCCGTTGGTATCCATCATCTCGAGGACAGCAAATCCATCTTGAGTTGATGATCCAAAAAGTTCTCCGATTCCGTCGGCGACGCCATTTTGATTGATGTCACGAACCAAAATACCGTCCTCAGGAGATACCCATCCGGTTCGTTCTGCAAATCCGTCGTTGTTATAGTCGAAATGAACCGTTGAATCCGCCAGCGGCGTGAGTTCAATGCCATCGCCATCAAGGTCTAAAACAAGCGGATCAAAGATCCAATTTGTGAGTGGAGAAACCAGATTCGCGAAAATAAAGTCGCTCAGTGGGCCTGTAACCGCATCGTCGTAGAAGAAAAGTGCTGCCATCACCGCGCCGAAGAGGAATACCTGTCCAACTGGCGTTGCCACCACTAATGCGGCCATAAGCGTCGCCGACGCAGGAATACCTAGAAGCTCAGCAGCTATAACAGCGACTGCTCCCGTGGCAGCGATGAGTGCTGCACTTGTCGCGGCGCCCACAGCGGCGTCTGTCGCGATCTTTGCAAGCGTGTTTGCAGAGATGCCATCCAGATACGCGGTAGAGCCATGCTCCATTGCCTGACCAACAGCCGACAAGACCTCGCCTACAGCCGCAGCCCGAGAATTTCCACCCGCTTGTAATGCATCACCCACTGTCTGCAGGTTTTCACCGACCGACTTTCCAGCTTCAACCAACCCCTTAACCGAAGGGGTAATGCTCTCTCCGATCCCAAGGATCAGTTTATCAATTTGTGAGTGAGTAATTAGCTGATTATAGGTCATAATTTTTCCCCTCAAAACGGTCCTTTAGTGCGTTCAGTCTCCGTCGTACGCTAAAGGCGTAGAAGGCCGCTATGAACAACGGCAAGGTAACGATACCCGGAAGCCCGAAGTACCTCAAAGAAATTGCAGTTAACCCCAAAGCAACTGATGTCATAAACAGAAATGATGCCCGACCCGTAAGCATATTCCACGTAAATAACCAGAGAAATCTCTTAAATAACCACACCTTAAGGAAACCCTCTCTAAGATATAATTGCGTCGCTTCTCTGGTATCGACATTCGATATCTATGGCGTTAGCAATGTTATTCTTGACGCAGCAGTTTATACAAAGATACGCCATCTAATATGAAGGCTAGAATTCCGTGGCCCTCATCCAGCAGATTGGTAGATTGTTTTCGCCGATAGGCCTGAAATGCAGGAGCCATCGGCGTTGATCCAACGCTTCTTTATCCGCGAGATCGTAGCAAGAAGAGCTCGCCGTTTACCGCGCCAAAGCGCGACGGAAACAAGCAATGTTAAGAGTCATCTTCCGAAATATTCCAAGTTTATCGGATCTAACCGAGTCAACTTCAAGCTTCATTGGGAGGGGCTTAAGGCTGGGCACTTGTGGCAACATCTATAACACAACCTCTTAGGGGAACATGTGCTGTAGGATACGCGTTGTTACAACTTGCGCAAGATACTAAAATTGACCATTTCTTCGTATAAGTTATTGAAATCGCAAATTTATTAGCGTTGTATTTTGGTAATTGGATCGTAAGTGCTCAATTAAATCCACATAATCATGTGATCAATGAAGAGATCGTCCAGCATAGTGCTTGACGCGAGTATGGTACTGAGGAAATAGGCTGCATTTGGCAAGAAGCCGAGCCTTGCCGCTTTCAGCACAGCTTCCATTTTTGTTTTGCAGTCAAGCGCGGTCACTGCTCGATCGAGGTGCTTACGGACTGTATGAATTGACAAGCCCAGCATGTGCGCGATTTCTGCGGGATCGCTTCCATGCGCTAAAAGTTCAAGGCATATGGCGCTTTTCCTAGATAGCCTGGGCGCCCATTGCCTTTGGCCCCCCCCACGTATTGCAAGCATCCGGTCATGGATGTACCGACCAAGATAGGTGAACTCAGCAATGTGCTGATGATAACAAGTGTACCATTCATCTTCATTCCCGTCATGGCTCATTGCCAGGAATCCACGTTCCCCACCATGGCCTTCAAGAGGAATTGTAACTCCATAGCGGCCGACGTTGAATCGACGCAGCTGTGAAAAGAAGTAGCGATTGGCGCGACCGGTTTGGTCGACATCCTTCCATTCGACCGGCAACATGGAATAACGAGCTGCGAGCACGATCGGATCAATCTCGACTAATCGTTCCTCATTATATTGCCTTATCCAGAAAAGGTCGCAGGTTCCAAGCATAAGAGGGGAACCGCCTGGGAATGGGATAGATCTCGACGTATTGTAGATTATATTCGCAGTTTGATAACGCTCGCGAAGCTCGCAAAGGAAGCGAGAAATTTCGTCATACGTTTGCGCACGTTCAATTGCAGAGCGGCCGTACATCAGAAAAGCACTATCGTTCATAATCTATATCCGTCTGTCGAAAGTAATCATGCTTTAATTACGCGAGGAAAGCCTTGAACACGTTATCATATGCGTCTAAAAAGCGGCCACCTTCAATCCCGCTATCTTCGCGTGAGATGAGGTCGATGCAATACAATTTCACGTAGGGAACCTCAACCTCTCGCTAAACAGGCGTTGGGAAATTGCGGTAAAGTCTTCCATGTGACACGAAGACGCTGAGCTCGGGGGCACTGGACTTCGGACATTACTTGCTCTTGAACCATATTGAACCCTCGGCCACCGGAGATGGTATCCAAACATCAAGAGCGGTGCAGAATGGCGGTGGACTGGCTGTTCCAGTCGAGAGCGACTGAAGTTTATGAGCCAAGCAACCGCGCTGGTCTAAATGGGTATTGAACTGTTCGGTTCATAATGCCATATTTCGAGCATGGCTAGACCTAAAAAATTCAATCGGGAGACAGTTCTCGATAAAGCGATACCCGTTTTCTGGCGTTATGGACTCGCTGGAACGAATGTTCAGCAGCTAGAAGCTGCGACTGGGGTGAACAAATCCGGCATCTATTCCGAGTTCGAGAATAAGGACGACATGTTCGTTGAAGCCCTGAGGCGATATCTTGAGACGGGGCCCGCTTTGCGCATCCTTGCGAAGACGCCACTTGGACTGGGCAACATCGAGCAATTTCTTTCGTTGGCGCCGTCCTTCTCTGGGAACTACGCCGGATGCCTTTCGGTTAATTCAACACGCGATATTGCCTTGCTACCGGATGCTGCGGTTCGATTGATTTCAGATTTCAACGAAACGCGTATGGCTGCTATCCGCAACAACGTGGAAGCGGAGCTTCCCCAAGATCAAGTGGACGACGTCTGCGATCTGATCTGGACCTTCTTTTCTGGAATCTGCATCGACGCGAACCTTAACGCCGACGTCGGGGCTCACCGCAATCGTGTCCAAGCGTTTATGCGGCTTCTTCGAAGCAGCGCCTCCAGCAGTCGCACCGCGGCCTGACAGCGCGGATTTCTTGCGAGAATCGTCGCTCCACGGACCGCGCCTGCACGGGCCTGATTGGCGGGCCGTCGATCCTTGTGCCGCCATTCCACGGCACTTCCAACCTGCCTTCTCAAAAGACTTTGTGCGTCTCGCCTTCTCGCCCGTCTATGGGCCTGCTTCCCCCTTAACGCGTTGCGGGCAGCTGAAGGCCATGGTTCCATTGTACAATCTCCAATTGGCTTAGCCAGCCAGATTGCCTAGCACAGAACCCAAACCTCTTCAGCACGGAAGAAAAAGAACCAAACGGTTCAAAACCCCTTGACGGAGCAGGTAGCGAAACTTAGTTTTGAACTGTTCGGTTCAAAACTGGTGACCGTTAAGAGGCAGGAATGCGTGAGATGCCGCGAAGTCTTTCAACACCTTTGAGCTTTTGGGTTTCCGCGGGCATTGTCGCGCACACCCTTTGGACGAGCGCGGCCCCTGCCATGGTCTATCCACTGTACGCTCATGAGTGGAATCTCACGCCTACGGTGACGACCGCGATCTTCGCAATCTACCCTATAGTGGTCGTCGCGATGCTGGTCCTATTTGGCGACCTGTCCGATTTCATTGGAAGACGGACCACGATGCTGCTCGGTCTCGGGTCGTCCATCATCGGAGTGTTCCTCTTTGTGATCGCACCGAATGTTGCGGCGCTCTTCATCGGCCGCGTTTTCATGGGCATCGGCGTTGGGCTTTCGGCTGGACCTTCTACTGCGGCTCTCCAGGAATTCGCGGGCTCCGGTGGAGTAACAAGGGCTAGCTCGACCACAATCATTGCTCAGGCCATCGGCTTTTCCTGTGCACTCATCGTGGGCGGCTTCCTGGTGCAGTATGCTCCGCTTCCGAGCCGCCTGACTTTCATAGTCCTTTTTGTTCTACTGCTCGCACTTTTTGCGGTTAGCTGGTTTCTGCCGGAAAACCGACGCGCAAACACCGGCCGCTGGCACCCCAAAATTCCGGGCATCCAGCCGGAAATCCGAACCGCGTTCATGGCTTCTTCCCTCGCCGTCATGACCGCTTATACCCATGGTGTCATCATCACCTCGCTTGGAGCCCAGATCGCCAAGGAACTCGTCCAGTCGTCGAATATATTCGTCAACGGATCCGTTCTCGCACTTTTTGCGATTTCTTTGGGTATCGCAGGTCTGTTTGCTCGCCGTCTGACCGGAATCAAGGCTGTGGTCTGGGGTTCGGTGGCGTCGATCGTCGGGATGTTGTTTCTCTCGGCGGCGATTGCTCAACACACGCTCGTCTTCTTCATCCCCGCGACGTCCATTTCCGGCGTGGGCTACGCCTTGATGGTCTACGGCGGTCTCGCCATCATCAACCCGGTGACCCCGGAAAATGTTCGAGGTGGCGTTATGTCGGCCCTTTATCAGTTCGCCTATCTGTTTACCGGACTTCTGGCAGTCGCGCTGGGCAAAGTGGCCACCGAGCTCAGCATGGCGGTGGCCGCCCTAATCGGAGCCGCGGTCATGGTCGGACTGTGCGCGATTGTCATCGTCCTGGTCGTCAGACTTCCTCGGACCCCGGCTGTCCAGATCAAGTCCTTAAACTCTCAACGGGCCTGAACGTGACGGCCTTAGGCCGTGTCCCATCGGAAAACCTCATCCTGCTTTCCGTGAAACGTACGACCATATTGAACCATTTGGTTCAAAATATCTCGCAACCGAAGGAGAATGCTATGCCCCTCAAGATTCATCCAATCAACTACGGCAACATCACCATGGACTCGAGCGGTCTCGTGCTGTTTCGAAACCCCGGAGTTCTAACGACGATCCCCACCTTAGGGTTTTTGATCACCGGCGGCGAGGAGCCACTTCTCGTCGATACCGGATCGAGGAACTCAGAGCAGTATGCGGCCTTCGGCATGGTTCACGAAAGAACTAAGCAGATGACCATCGAACATCATCTCGCCCAACACGGTTTGAAGATGAAGGACATTCGTCACGTGATCCACACGCACGTGCATATCGATCATTCGGGTCAGGACTACCTCTTCCCGATGTCAACGACCGTTATGATGTCGCGGCGGGAACTCGAGTTCGCCGCTTCTGGTCTGATGGGTCCCGGCATGTACACTGCGATCGAGACGAAGCATCTTATCGATAGGCTGCATACCCGCGGCGCGCTTCGTCTCTTTGACGTCGATGGCACCTTCGAAGAGGAAATCATTCCGGGCGTCGCGGTACGCCTCTCGGGTGGGCATACGCCGGGTTCCATCTCAATTCTCGTCGAGACTGACGAGGGTCTGGCGAACATCGCAGGTGACATCGCCTACCATCTGGGAGACCAGTTGATCACCCCAATCCTAGATCAGGCAGCGCATGAGCCGACAATCACGGGCAACCACGCTATGTCTACGTTGCAGGAGAAGAAAGCAATCAAGCGTGCGCTGTCCGGCACTCGCTTCCTTCTTATTAGCCATGACTCCCCGGCTCTTATCAGTGGCGGCAAGGTTGTTGGTCGCTTCGAAGGCGCAATCGATAACCCTAAGGCTGACGTCACAACGGCTGCCAACTACGACCTTCTGGCGCGCCCGCAGCTCGCTGATGAAATTGAGGCCGCGTGATAAAGCGCTGACTTTACAGTTGCGCGCCCTTACTGGGCGTGCAACGGAAACATTTGACGGCAGTCCAATGGGATTATGAGTTCGTTTCCGCCTGGGCTGGCCGAGATTCTAGAGTGTAAGGATCCGCGCGGTTAGCAGACCTAAATACATTTATTTGCGATCTGACGTGAAGATTTCGCGCGGGAAGGTAGTCGCGTCGGGCTGAAACGTGTGTATGTCCACAAAGGCAGGCCCATGCGCCTCCTACCGGTCGGCAGATCGGACCGGGTTGTCCTGATCGGCCAGCCCTGGCCCGGCGAGATCGCCTGACGGCCATGCCCATCAGTCGAGCCTGGAACAGGCTGTCTGGTACCAACATCTATCTCTGCGCTAGCGCGACCGGGAATACTTGCCTCACCACCGCCGCGATTTGAGTAAAGATCCTATGAAAACGTGGTCACCGACGTGGGCTTTCGACCATGATACGTTCGACCGGGCCGCGACCTCGTTCGACAATGCTGGTTTCGTTGATGTCGTCATTCACTTTTATCGCTTCGACGTCGGGAAAACCGCCTGAGATCCCGCGCTAGCTGATCAGGAAACACAACTCGCCGGCAGACCACCCATCACCGTTCCTTCGATCACCATTGACGGGACGCAGGACCCGCTGAAACCAGGCGGAACGGCCGATCATGCCCCCATGTTCAAAAGCCGCCACGAGCATCGCGTTGTCGAGTGCGGGCATAATTTGCCGTGGGAAGCGCCACAGCAGTTTGCCGACGCTGTCGTCACTGCTCACGGTTGGGGGACTTGATGTCCTGAACACTTGGCGGGTCGACCGATTTGGACCCGCGCGGCGAGCGAGGCGGGTCTTCAGACAGCATTTGAGCCAGCGTCAACCGAGGCAGATGCAAATGGGCGGCATGGCCTCAGACCCCCGAGCGCTGCCGTTGCGCAATGAAGGTTTCGGGTGTTCCGTCCTCGCTGTTGACGAAGACGATATCCTTCGGGTCGCGGCGTGGCGTGTCAACGGACAGAAATACGACCGGCTCCTCAATGATCTTCGGCAACGCATGAACCGTGCCTTTTTCGAAGAAGAGCAAATCTCCCGGTTTGAATTCCGCCTCAGTTGCAGGATCTTCCATCCAGAAAGTTCCCTGGCCGGAGAGCACGTAGAGATACTCGTCACAGCTGCGGTGAAAATGCGGATGCGTTCCCGTGTAGACACGAAATATGCGCGAACTCGCCGCGGCTGTGTCGGTCAGATACTCGTCTATCAGAAGCGTATCGGCCGTCTGCGGGAATTTCGCGATAATCGATGCGAGATCGAAACGGGCCGAGCGGGCGCTTGCCTTCGTTGTCATGGCAAACTCCTCACGCGGCCAGTTCGGATGCGCCGGCATAGCGCGGAGCCGGATGAACGTTTGAAAGATGCGGCAGCATGACCTGACGAGCGGCCTCATATGCCTCCCATTCCGCGCCGTCCTGCAGCGAAGGAATGGTCACCTTTTCCTGCCGGTCGAGGCCGAGAAGGGCGGAATCGACCAGATCCGTCGTGCTCATCAGCCACTCGCTCGGAAGGTTGCCCACGCCAACGCCCGCAATATCCCAGAATTCGGTCGATGTGGCGCCCGGCAATACCGCCTGAGCATGGATGCCCTTGGAGGAAAGCTCATGCTGCAGCGACTGGGTGAAGGCGAGCATATATGCCTTGGTGCCGCCATAGACGCCGTTGAGGAGCTCCGGAGCGATCGCCACAATGGATGCGATATTGATGATCACGCCGCCACCTCGCTTGACCATGCCAGGCACGACTGCATACGTCAGCCGCGTTGGGGCCGTGACGTTAGTGGCAATCATTTCGGCCATTTTGCCGATGTCGCTTTCTAGAAGCGTGCCGGCGCCACCGAAACCGGCATTGTTGACAAGAACAGAAATGCTCTCGTCGCCTGAGAAGCGCGCCTCGAGCGCAGCGAGATCAGCGTCCTTGGTAAGATCGGCGGTCAAAACAGTTACCCTTACATCGTGAGACTTGCGGATACGCTCGGTGACGGCCTCGAGCTTTTGTTTGCTTCGCGCGACTAGGATGACGTCGTATCCACGCCTCGCCAGCCGCTCCGCATAGGTCGCGCCGATACCAGACGATGCGCCAGTGATGATGGCGGTCGTGCTTTCAGTGCTCATGTTTAAACTCCTTTCAGGGGCGATAAGAAATGTCACCGGAAAGCTAGAGCGGACGCAGTTCTTGATATTTGACGATACATTCATTGCTCGTAAGGCGCAGATGGACCGCCTTGGCGAGCACAATCATCGAATTGATCGTCAAGCAGGGTTCCCACTTTTAGGCACACCCGCATCATCCGGGCGCCCGTGAGCCATATTGTTGTCGTCGTCAAAGTTGCTTCGGTCGGAGATATTCCTGTCAGCCCAAGGAGATATTGCATTGCCTCAGAATTCGCGGTCTCCCGGTTCGATTGGGCTGATTCAACCTATCGAAAATAGTGACTAACATCCTTGGCAGCGGCACCCCATCCAAAGGTTTGGGGTCGCGCCAACCTGAGTTCAATCGCCAAATCAAGGTGCATTCGGCAAGGTGAGATCATTGAGCTTAACCAAGGAGTTAACGAGATGATCGCTGCCGCAAACATATCTTGGACAATCAATGCCGACGCCGTGCGCCCCAGCATCGCCACCGGTGTTCACCCATCGGCTGTGGATGCCGACATCGCCAAGATGCCCGCCTTCTTCCCAGATGCGAGCACCGAAGTTGTTCGTGGCGGGCTCGCCCCGTGGCAGTACAAGAAGGTGTTGAAGTTCATCGAAGAGAATCTTTCTGAAACGATCCGGATCGAGGAACTCGCGGGTCTTGCCCGCTTGAGCTGCAGTCACTTTTCTCGTGCTTTTCGGGCAACGGCCGGCCAGTCGCCTTACGACTATGTTCTCGGTCGCCGGATGGCTTTCGCTAAGCAATTAATGGCGCAGACAGACGCTTCCCTCAGCCAGATTGCCCTGGATTGCGGAATGTCGGATCAAGCTCATCTTTGCAAGGTTTTTCGCCGCACCTTCGGGACGACGCCAAACGCATGGCGAAAGCCTCAGCGGGCGGAAGCGAACCACACCCTTCACTGAAACATATCGACAGCCGTCGCTGCCGGCGTGTCCGCGGCGACGCTTGGTCTCACGGCTGAACGACCGACAAACCTGTAATCGCCTATGCCGGCGCTTACAGGTTTTTTGTTATAGATGGGCGTGGTCTACAGGGACTTGTTCTCGACCCAAGGACTGGAGCTAGGGGCGCGCTGCCTCTCAGGCGCCCTCAAGGCAGCGAATGAGATCATCGGCGAGAATTGGTTTTTGAAGGAGCTCCCTGGCTCCGCTCGTTATAGCGCGTTGCCGCAACATATCGTCCCGTAATGCTGTCATCATGACGACCGGAATTCGGGGATGCTGGGCGCGAACAACATTCTGCAGATCAAGACCACTCATGCCAGGCATATTGATGTCGGTTAAGAGGACATCAACGCGCTCCATGTCGGGAGATTCCAAAAACGCCTCTCCAGATCCAAAGGCAAGGACATCGTAACCCATTGCCTCGAGGAACCCGGACGTGGCCTCAAGCAGCGCCTCGTCGTCATCAACGATAGCAATGGTTTTTTTGCCGAGGTACACCGGCGCCGTCCTTTCCGCAACACGTTCAGTCATAGCTGTAAATAGCCCGTCGGTGGCCTCGCGATAGTTATACAATCGTATGGCCATATGCCGAAACGATCATAAACAGGCCCGACCAGCAGGCTAAAGGTACGAATGTCTCTGGTGAGATTTGGTTGCGTCAGCCGGCTCTCAGCAGCTCCGCCTTACGGACCAGGTCTGCGACCGAGCCCGACTTCATCTTGCGCATGACGTTGCCGCGGTGGATTTTGACGGTGATTTCGCTCAGTTGCAGCTCATGGGCGATTTGTTTGTTTAGTAGACCTCGCACAACGGCATTCATGACCTGAGTCTCGCGCGGCGTGAGTGTGGCGGCAAGCTCGGCTATTTCCACCGTTGCGGTCCATTGCGAACGTTGCTCGCGGTCTTTCTCGATCGCAACAGTCACGGCATCAATGATATCCTGATCCCGGAATGGCTTTTGCAGAAAATCAAGCGCTCCCGCTTTCATCGCTCGGACAGTCATCGGGACGTCCCCATATCCGGTCATGAAAATGATCGGCTTTCGATTGCCGGCAGCCGTGAGTTTGGCTTGTAGCTCCAACCCGCTGAGCCCAGGGAGCCGCACGTCGAGGATTAAGCATCCCGGTCGATCGGGTAGAGTTGCGGCCAAGAGTTCGGCCGTAGAGCCAAATCCAACCGAATCTATCCCAACGGATCGGAGGATTTCGCCGACGCTTTCCCGCATCCCTTCGTCGTCATCAACGATGGTAACAAGGGGTGTTGCGTCGGTCATGCGTTCTCTCCAGGCAACCCGGCTTGCGGATATATGAAACGTCGTCGTCACGTCTTCCTACAGGGCTTCGGCCCTTTGCGCCATAGAAACAACACCTACTCCACGCGAGATTTGCAGCGTAGAGGTGCAGACGGGTCGGCGAAGTGCTAACAGAAAACCAACCAAATCCGATCAATTCTTTCAGCGACACATTTCATGGCCGATGCCCTGCCGACCGAGACCTCCACCTTCCGTTTGACGGGTGGAGGAACAATCAGACCGAATGCGATAACCTCTCGAATTCTCGTGTCGAGCCTCATCGGGACGTCCGTCGAATTCTATGATTTCTACATCTATGCCACTGCCGCAAGCTTGATATTCGGGCCACTCTTTTTTCCGGCTTCCGTCTCGTCGCTGGAGCTGATCGGAGCCTATGCAAGCTTCGGCATCGCATTCATGGCGAGGCCGATTGGAGGCGTTGTCTTCGGGCATTTTGGAGATCGGGTGGGTCGCAAGGCCACCCTCGTAGCGTCGCTATTATTGATGGGCCTCTCAACGGCTGCGATCGGTCTCCTTCCAAGCTATGCGGTCGCGGGTTGGCTGGCCCCCGCCCTTCTCTGTCTGTTGCGTTTCGGCCAAGGCTTGGCCCTCGGTGGAGAGTGGACAGGGGCGGTCCTGCTGGCGCTGGAAAATGCACCTCCTGGATGGCGGGCCCGATTTGCGATGTTCGCGCCGCTCGGTGCGCCGATCGGCTTCCTCCTGGCCAACGGATTATTTCTATTGCTAACGGTTTCGCTGACCCCGGCGGAGTTCGCCAGTTGGGGATGGCGCATTCCCTTTCTCGTCAGCCTTCCACTTGTGGGCTTTGGCCTCTGGCTGCGCTTCAACCTCGTCGAAACTCCCGAATTCACCGAGGCGGTCGCGGAGACGAAGCCCGCACGCGTTCCCCTTGTTGAGGTCGTGCGAGATCACTCCTCCCAGCTTGTCATCGGTGCCTTCGGTGTCGTTGCATGTTTTTCTCTTTATTACGTTGTGACCGCATTTGCGCTCGGCTACGGCACGACAAGCCTCGGCTATACAAGGGCTGAATTTCTCGGAGTGCAGCTAATTGCTATCTTGTTCATGGCCGGCTCGATTATCGTCGCCAGCTGGCTTGCCGATCGGCTAAGCCACGAGCGGGTATTGATCTGGGGCTGCGTCGGCACAATCCTATCAGGCATCGCGATATCGCCTATGATGAGCAGTGGATCACTGTCGGCGATCTTCCTCTATCTGGCTCTTTCTCTCTGTGCCATGGGCTTCGTCAACGGACCACTCGGCGCCTGGCTACCGAGCTTGTTTCCCGCCCGTGTCCGATATTCCGGCACGTCGCTGGCTTTCAACATTGGCGGCATTGTGGGTGGCGCCTTCTCTCCCGTCATCGCTCAGACACTGGCTTCCACCAGCGGCCTCCTCGCGGTAGGTTTCTATCTTGCGATCACCGGTGGACTAAGCCTCGTCGCATTCGACGCGAGCGCCCGCGCCCGAACCATGTATGCGCTCACGCAAAGCGAGAAACGCTACCGCGCTATTTTTGAGCAAAACCACGTTTCCCTTTGTGAACTCGACCTTTCAAGATTGCGCGAGAGACTCGATGAAATAGCTGCTGCAAATGGCAACGTTCGAGACTTCTTCGAAAATCATCCCGGTTGCGCCGACGAGTGCGCGGACCTCATACACTTTGTTGACGTCAACGACGCAACGGTAAAGCTATTTGCTTGCCGCTCCCCGGAAGTGCTCCTCGGGCCAGTGCGCCGCTTTTTACCAAGCAATGCGGACACGTTTCTTTCGCTTATCCTGGCAATGGAGGACGGCGCTGAACGATACGAGAAGGAGCTGCATCTGCTGACCCTTGACGGCAAAGCGGTAACGGTTTTGTTCATTGCAGCACTGACACCGGACCGAGACGCCCTTGATCGTGTTGCTTGCGCAATGATCGATGTCACCGAGCGTGAGCAAGCAAAGGAGGCTCTCCTCGCCGCCCAAGTGCAGCTTGCTCGAGCTGGTCGCGTGGCAACAGTGGGAGCGGTTTCCGCCACCATCGCTCATGAGGTCAATCAGCCGATTGGCGCCGCGGTCATGTTCGCGCAGGCTTGTATCCGTTGGCTGAAGTCTGAAACGCCGGACATACGGGCAGCGCACAACGCGGCCGAGAAGGTGGTACAGCATAGCATGCGTGCCAGTCAAATCATTCAGCGCACGCGCGAACAGATCAAGGGAAACCAGCCCAGCCCTGAGCTTGTCGATCTCAAGGAGCTCGTCCTGGAGGTCATCGGACTGCTGGAGCGAGAGGTCGTTTCCTCCGCGACACGCATCAAATCCGTCTTTGCGGAGCTCGACCACGTGGTTCTTGCCAATCGGGTAGAAATGCAGCAGGTGGTCGCAAATATCGTCACGAACGCCATCCACGCGATGACCGAAACCTCGTTGGAGAGGCGGGAAGTCAAGTTGGTTACCGATCAAGTTTCAGACGAAACCATAAGGCTGACGGTCCGCGACAACGGGACCGGAATTCGACCGGACAATCTGGCGAAGCTGTTCGACCCATTCTTCACAACAAAATCCGAAGGCATGGGCGTTGGCCTTTCGATCTGCAAGACGATCGTTGACGCACACGGCGGCTCGCTGACCGCTCGCAACCATCCCGATGGCGGTGCCATATTCGAGATGATCTTGCCTCAGGCAGCGACGCCCAGCCATGGCGCCGCCAGCATACCCGCCGTATAGTTGACTTGCCCGCCAATTCAGCGGCGATGGAGGCCATCATCGCCGCTGATTGCATGCCGAAACCAATCGGACCTTTTACTTGTTCAACAGAACCGGGCCGGCATCGATCTTGATGCGAAGCAGCTTGTAGGGCTTCTTGCGCATATCGGCGCCTTGGTGAAAACCAGCCTGCTTGTCGAGTTGGTTGGCGGTAAAATAAAGGTAGCCGTCGGCTGCGATTGACAGGGTATCCGGCCATTCGATCACGCGGGAATGGATCAGCGTCGACCACTTGCCCTTGTCGAGGACGCGGATACTGTCGTGCTCGTAGTCACCGCCATAGACACGGCCCTTGTCATCCGTTTCTAGCCCATCGGAAGCACCTTTTAAGCCAAGATCCTTGACCTTGGCGGCAAGCTGCTTTTCGCTGACGTTCTGATCGAGAAGTGCCGCCGTGGGTACCGAATAGAGATGCCGGCCAGATACCGCCGAGTAATAGAGCGTCTCGCCGTCCGGAGAGATGGCAATCCCATCGCTGGCGATCTGAATCTTGGACGGTTTTCCGTCCTTCGGACGGTTCATGAACTTCTGGCCGTCGATGACAGCGATGAAATCCTTGTCAGCCGATGTGCTTGGGTCGCCCGTCAGGCGACGGAAGGCCTTTCCAGATGCAAGATCGACAACGATGATGCCTCCTGGACCGGTCAGAGAGCTGTCGGTCACATAGGCGACACCCTCCGAACCCTTGGTCAGGTCAAAACGGATATCGTTCACATAAGTCGTGTTGAGGATGACATCCGCAGGAAAGACGATCGTCTTGACTACCTTGTTGGTCGCGAGATCGACGGCAACCAACTTGGCACCCCCTTTAAGCGGCGGCTTGAAACCGGGTGCCGCGGTGTCGAGGATCCACAGACGGTTGGCCGGATCTACGACGACGCTCTGGACGCTGATCAGGCTCTTGGCCGGATTGGCCGGGTCCGCTTTATTGATTTCTGCATCCGGATAGGCCACCGCCTTGCCGTTGATCAATTCCGCCACAGTGAAAGGAACGTCGTCGCCCCAACGTGGGTAGTTGATGAAGATGCGGCCGTCACGCGCGACGGTAACCCCGGTCGGCATTGCGTCGTTGAAAGTTGCGACGGTTTCAAGCTTCGGCGCTTTATCTTCAGCAAAAGACCGGCCAACGGGTACTGCCAGCATCAAGCCAGTGGTGGCCAGCAACAAGAGCGTTTTCTTTATCATTGAGATCTCCATAGAGCACAGCCCATCGATCCGGCCGGGCGGAGAGCCGCTGAGCCAGAGGGGCAAGTTTCGAGACAGTTGCACGGACAAGGCCGGTGCAAAATTTGCTTTCAATAAGAGGTAGGTTTTATGCGATGGCGCCGCCGCCATCGACGCGGACATTGGAGCCGGTCGCAAAGGGGGTGGCCATGAGGAAAAGCACCGCATTGGCGATGTCAGTCGACTTCCCGACCGTCTTTGCCGGCAGGTTGGCGGTGACCTTGGCGAACATTGCGTCTTTCGCGTCCTGATCCATTTTCGACCAGAGGGGCGTATCGATCAGGCCTGGCGACACCGTGTTCACCCGGACGGGGGAAAGTTCCAGTGCAAGGCCCCGCGCCAAGCCCTCGAGCGCGGCATTGATGGCGCCCTGCAGCACCGAGGTGGCTGACGGCCGTTCACTTAGAAAGCCCGAGATGAGTGTCAAACTCCCACGTTCGCTGAAACGGGCAAATCGAGCAACGCGATAGGCGCCCCAGAATTTGCTCTCCATCGCCTGCTGCGCTTCGGCAAGCGCAAGCTTGCGCACAGGTCCCGTGGGCGTCTGTGCCGCTGACACAACGATATGGTCGAAAGGATCGTTTGCGCCGAAAAACGCTTCGAGCGCGTTTTCGTCCGCTGTATCGAGAACTGCGGATCGAGCCTGAGGTCCCAACAACTTCAACGCCTCATCAAGCTTGGGACGTGACCGCGAGGCGATCGTGACAGCAGCACCGACGGCGATGGCCGCTTCTCCCACGGCCAAGCCGATGCCCGAACTGCCGCCAACAACGAGAACGCGGCTGTTTGCTAGAGATGTCATGATATTACCCTTCCTGCCTCACTCAGTCGCGAGCTCGGCAATATCTGGTTTCAGAGGAGTTGCTGAAGACGTTGCAGGTGCAACGGTTCCGCAAGAAGCTCATTGAGACGAGCCTCCAGCGATCGGAACGGGGCCGCCTGCGCATGAGCTTCGAGAGCGGAGCCATCGCGCCAGCTTTCCAGCATCACAGCTGAATCAGGGTCGTCGCGGTCCACGGTAAGATCGTAGAGCAGGCAGCCATCCTCCTTTCGCACCTCCGGCACGATTGCCTTCAATGCATCAAAGAGCGCAGACCGCTGCTCCGGCTTCGCCTTTAACCTTGCAACGAGGTGAATAACCTCCGACGCATTCTCGTCCATTGTCCTGTCCTTCTTTAAGTGGCCATCACCCGAAGATCGGGCGGCAAGATAATCAATCTTCCGCCCTCTGGGTCTTCGATTGGCTCAGAAACCTTCCAGCACGAGCTTGCCTTTGGTCTTTCCACTTTCGATCGCGGCATGGGCTTTTTTCAAGTTCGCGGCGTTTATGGGAGAAATCGTCTCAGTCACGGTTGTATAGATCTTCCCCTCGTCGATCAGCCTGGCGACTTCATTCAGCAGCTTGCCCTGTTCGGCAATGTCGGCGGTCTCGAAGATCGAACGCGTGAACATCAGCTCCCAGTGGATCGATGCAGCCTTGCGCTTGAAGCCAAGGACATCGAGGCTTTCCGGGTCGTCGATCAGCCCGAAGCGGCCCTGCGGCGCGATCAGCTCGATGATGTCCTTCAGATGACGATGGGTCTCGGTCGTGGAGAAGACAAAAGCCGGCGCGCCAATCCCAAGGGCGGCGACCTGTTCGGCAAGCGGCTTAGAATGGTCGATGACGTGGTGGGCGCCAAGGCTCTTGACCCATTCTTGCGTTTCCGGACGCGACGCCGTGGCAATGACCGTTACATTGGTAAGCGCTCGTACGAGCTGAATTGCGATCGAGCCGACGCCACCCGCACCGCCGATAATGACGATCGCGTTTGCCGCACCTGGCACGGGCTTGCGGATATCCAGCCGGTCAAACAGCATTTCCCAGGCGGTAATCGCCGTCAGCGGCAAGGCCGCAGCTTCCGCATTGGAGAGGGTCTTCGGTTTGTTTCCAACGATACGCTCGTCAACCAGATGAAACTGGCTGTTGGCGCCGGGACGGATCAGGGAGCCGGCATAAAACACCTCATCGCCTACCTTGAAGCCTTTCACGTCAGACCCGGCTTCGACCACTTTGCCGACGGCATCCCAGCCGAGGACCTTCCATTGACCTGCTTCCGGATTGGCGTTTTTGCGAACCTTTGTATCGACCGGATTGACCGAAATCGCCTTGACCTCCACGAGAATGTCGCGACCCGCCGGTGTCGGTCGGGGAAGTTCGATATCCTGCAAGGCGTCGTCCCGTTCAATCGCGCCTGCTGCCTTGTAACCGATTGCTTTCATGGTGTTGCTCCTTTGATCAATGAGGGATTGCTGATTGATATGGATCCAAAATGGTCTATATTCACAGGAGCGCAATACGCACAAAGAGCGCACGTAGTATCAAAAAGGATACTGTTATGGCAAAAGCCAGACACTCCCGTTTCGATTGTTCTCCCGGCTGCTCGGTCGAGGCAGCGATCGGTCTCATCGATGGAAAATGGAAGTCGGTGGTCCTTTTCCATCTCCTGTCGGGCACGTTGAGGTTTAACGAACTCCGCAAGCATATCGCCAATGTCACTCCGCGCATGCTGACCAATCAGTTGCGTGAGCTCGAGGATGATGGCCTGATCGAGCGGAAAGTCTATGCGCAGGTCCCACCGAAGGTCGAATACAGCCTTTCGGAACTCGGCCGCAGCATGGAGCCGATACTGCTTGCACTGAAATATTGGGGCGATGCCAATATTAGCCTCTACGGCAAGCCGCGCGGCGTTGATCCGCGAGAGGCGAAAGTTGCGGAGCGTGGCGAAGCCCACGCCTGAGAAGTCCATGATCTAGCGTGTCCGTCAATTACGGACCCGAGGGGGAAGTCGATATGCGACGCGTTGGTTTCATTATGGAAGATGGCTTCCAGGTCATGGGCATGGCCGCTCTCACCGCCTTCGAATTCGCCAATGATGCACTTGGCGAGGAGATGTACCGCCTGACGGTCATGTCCGAAAAGGGTGGTACGGTCCGCTCGTCACTCGGCATCCGTATCGAGACCGAACCGCTCGGCGATTTTCCCGATACGCTGATGGTGGTTGGAGAGCTCGTTCCCAAGCCTGCGTCGGCAAAACTGCTTGCCTATATCCGCGATGCCGCGATCCAGTCGCGACGCGTCGCTGGTGTCTGTACCGGAGCCTTCCTTTTGGCCGAAGCCGGCTTATTGGATGGTCGTACCGCGACCACACACTGGGCCCATGCCCGGACGTTGCGCGAGCGGTATCCGGCAATCGCAGTCGACGAGGATAGGATCTTCGTCCATGACGATAATATCTGGACCTCCGCCGGCATGAGTGCTGCCATCGACTTGACGCTCGCCATGATCGAGGATGATCACGGTGCCGAACTCTCCCGCCTTATCGCCCGCAAGATGGTCGTCTACCACCGCCGGCCCGGCGGCCAATCACAGTTTTCCGCCTTGCTCGAACTTGAGCCGCGTTCGGATCGGGTCCGCCGGGCCCTTGTCTATGCCAAGGAGAACCTTCGCAATCCCCTGACCGTGGAGGAACTCGCTGAAGCCGCAAGCCTCAGCCCGCGCCAGTTCAGCCGTCTGTTTCGTGACGAAACCGGGCAATCGCCGGCAAAGGCAGTCGAGCGGCTGCGGCTGGAGGCAGCCAAGGCCATGCTGGAAGACGGTCGCCACCCGATCGATATTGTGGCAAGGGATACAGGTTTCGCGGATCGGAACCGCATGCGCCGCGCGTTCTTGCGCTCTTTCGGCCAGCCGCCGCAAAGCCTTCGGCGCAGCTTGCGGCTGATCGAAGGCGAACGTGCCGAGGAATTTGCCGCCTGAAGTTCCTCGAATTGTCCGATCCGATCATACGATGGGCATAGACTGCCAATAGCGATCTGTCGTGACCATCGATAGCACGAAGTTACAAGCTTGACGCTCTCCTGCGGCGCATCATTGCAGCGCTTGAAGGAGATCAACCGTGTCAGCAATTTCAACACTTTCAGACAACGAAGTAACACCGCATGTGGCAGACGTCTTTGCCTCGGCAAAGGCAGCCATGGGGAAAATCCCCAACCTCTATCGCATTCTTGCCCATGCACCGGCAGCACTCGACGTCTATACCGGAAGTAGGGCATTTCTGCGCGATGGCGTCCTTTCCCCCGCGGCGCAGGAGCAGATCGCTATCGCTATCGCAACCGCAAACGGGTGTGACTATTGCCTCGCCGCACATACTGGCGGAGCACGCGCAGCTGGGGTCAGTGCCGAAGACCGGGCCAATGCTCAAAAGGGACGCGCGTCTGATCCAAAGATCCAGGCCATTCTCGAACTCGCTCTCGCAATCAATGCGACCCACGGGCAGGGAGCGGCTACAGCTCTTGAGGCAGCCCGAGCTTATGGTCTGACCGACGCGGAAATCCTCGAGACGATCGCTCACGTCGCGGTCAACGTCCTCACCAACAGCGTCAACAACACAGTCGGCACAGTCCTCGATTTTCCGAAGGTTGAGCGCGCCACTTGACACCGGTCCATTCCGATCATGCGAAGCTGATGTCCTGAAATGACGTTTAGTTGTCATTTTAGACATCGAGGCGCTGAGGCATGATCATCCCATCGAAGCACCGCTTCTTCCGCAAACCCACAATCCAAGGAGAGCTTTCATGCAGCTTCAGAACAATACGATCTTCATCACGGGCGGCACATCCGGCATTGGCCGGGCGTTGGCGGAATCGTTTTACAGGCTCGGCAACAAGGTCATCATCGCCGGCCGCCGCAAGGCGCTACTCGATGAGGTGACCGCTGGCAATCCGGGCATGGATGGCATCGAACTCGACATCGCCGATCCCGCAGATATCGAGCGCGTCGCAGCCCGTTTGATCCGCGACTATCCCGCGCTCAATGTCCTCGTCAACAATGCCGGCATCATGCCTTTCGACGATGCTGGCGGAAAGATTGATGACGCGCAATCGCGGCGGATCATCGACACCAATCTGCTTGGCCCGATCCGTCTGACGTCGGCGCTGATCGACCATCTCAAGGCTCAGCCGAAAGCTACGATCATCCACAATACGTCGGTCCTGGCCTATCTGCCACTCGCATCCACCGCGGTCTATTCCGCCACAAAGGCGGCGCTGCATTCCTATGCACTGTCGCAGCGTTTCCAGCTGCGAGGCACCAATGTCAGGGTACAGGAAATCGCGCCGCCGTGGGTCGATACCGATCTGATCAAGAAGAGCGGAGATCCGCGCGCAATGCCGCTTGACATCTTTATCGAGAAGACGATGAAGGGTCTCGGTACCGACGCCGAGGAGATCTATGTCGAGGAGATCAAGGCGATCCGCGACAATCCCGGCAGCGGAGAGCACGCGCTCTTCAACGCCTTCAACGAATCACTGGTCACCAACCCCATCCCCGTCTGACGCAACGGCCTAAGACCCGGTTGCCCGAAAGGCAGCCGGGCCATTCGGCTGGAGGTTACCATGCTACAGAAACATGACCTGAAGTCCGCCATACCTGTAAGCGGCCCAGAAATGCGCCGGCCCGAGCCATCCATATTGCCGGCTTGGTTCCTGGCCCTCGGGACCTTCGCAATCGGCACCGAAGGTTTCATGATCGCCCCATTATTGCCGACTATCTCAGCCGATCTCGGCATGAGCCTGTCGGCGACGGCCATGCTGGTTGTGGTATTCACCCTGGTACTGGCCCTCAGTTCGCCGATCGCAACGGTCATCACCGGCGGCCTGCGTCGTCGGGACACATTGCTACTTGCCATGACGCTCTTCACGGGTGGCAATCTGATCGCGGCCTTCGCTCCCGGGTTCGGCACGCTGATATTTGCCCGCATCTTGATGGCGGTCGCCGCCGGTCTCTATGCGCCGAACGCCAACGCGCTTGCCGGAATGATCGTGCCAACACAAAAGCGGGGACGCGCGCTTGCCATCGTCAGCGGCGGTATGACGATCGCGATCGCACTCGGCCTGCCGCTTGGTTCGATTATCGGCCATGCATTTGGCTGGCGCTCGACATTTCTGATGGTCGCCGCGATGGGGGCTGCTGCGATCATCGGCATCCTGGCAGGTGTCGGACGCAACGCCGGTGCTCATATGGCCATTGCGAGCCTTGGCGAGCGTATCGACGTGATCCGTCAGGCACCCGTGTTGAAACTGCTGTCGGTGACGCTGTTCTGGTCGATGGGCGCCTATACCGCCTATCCCTATATTGCACCCTATCTATCGCGGACGCTCGCATTTGCCGACTGGGGCATTGCGGCAACCGTCACGCTGTGGGGCGTATTCGCAGCGCTCGGCGTCTTCAGCGGCGGCGCACTGAACGATCGGTTCGGATCGCTCAAGGTCGCGAGCTTCTCACTTGTCGCACTCGCCCTGTCATTCGCTGCGCTGGCGATTGCCACGACGCTATCGGGGTCGGCTGCCGTTGTCGTGGCACTTCTCGCCGTTGCCGGATGGGGCTTTAGCGTCTGGTCCTTCTTCCCCGCTCAAATGGCACGTCTGATTGGTGCCGGAGGACAGAGCCACGCCTCGGTCGCACTCTCCCTCAACACATCCACCATGTATCTCGGCTTTTCCATCGGCAGCGCTACCGGCGCCGGGATCATCGCGATTGGCAATGTCTGGATGATCGGTGCGGCGGCTGCCTCGATGGAAATCGTTGCCTTGGCTCTCGACGAAATCTGGAGACGAAGACAAACCTGACGGGAACGACGTGAAACAGGATCAGAGATGGCGTCACCGCAGATGTCTGTGGGGGCGCCATCAGTGAAGAGACCGCAAAAGCTCGCATATCCGCTGGGGATTTACGTAAAATCCGTCCACGCGGCCGAGAGCCGCTGGTCCTCGACCTGGTTCAGCCTCTGGGACAGCGCGGTCGTGATATTGGTATAAGCATCGCTACCCAGAACCAGCCGTAGCGCGTCAGTGGAATTGTCGGTTGCTTCGATGATAGCGGCGGCCATCTTTGTTGGGTCTCCGATTGGGTTGCGAGCAGGATCTCGCAGCACCGATCCGAGAGAGGCGATGGGAGTTTGATCATATCCCGGAGGCGTGTTCGACAGATGCTCGGCTGCCGCGCCACGGAAGGATGTTCGCGCCGCACCAGGTTCTACGATCAATACCCGGAGCCCAAAATAGCCGATCTCCTTCGAAAGTGATTCAAAGTAGCCTTCGACGCCCCATTTACTCGCATGATACGCGGATGCCCCGGGATGTGTGGCCTGGCCACCGTAACTCGAAATCGCAATGATGGTCCCTTTCCCTCGTGCGCGCATATGCGGGAGGGCATACTTGGTGAGGAGCATGGGGGCGATCAAATTGACCTCGAGTTGCCGTCGCAACTGCCCTTCCTCTATGCCCTCGGCCGCACCAAAGAGGCCATAGCCTGCGTTATTGACGAGGACGTCAATCCCGCCGAACCGCTTAGCGGCGGCTTCAACGACAGCGGCAAATCTCGGCGCATCATCGGCAAGGTCCAGCGGCTCAATCGCAAGGGCATCAGAATATTTCGCAATCAGCCCCCGCAGATCCGACGGGTCGCGGGCAGTACCGAAAACAAAGTGCCCTGCCGCAAGGAGTTGCTCGGCCAGTTCGCGTCCCAGCCCGCGACCAATTCCAGTTATGAACCAGACTTTATGCATATTAAAGGCCCTCACATTTGTAACGTCCCCTCAAATAGCGAGTAAGTTTACGAAGGAGAATTGCACAATGTTGGATGGACTGTTAGCAACCTGGCCATGAATGAGAAGCCGACCTTCGCTGAACTGGGCGCGTTCCTCGCTGTCGCGCGCCATCGGAACTTTCGCAAAGCAGCCGACGAACTGGATATCGCGCCGTCGACCCTCAGCCATTTTATCCGGCGACTTGAGGGCCGCCTTGAGACACGTCTCCTTCACAGAAGCACACGAAGTGTTTCGCTTACCGCGGCCGGAGAAGCGCTTGCCAGCCGACTGTCCCCGCTGATCCACGATCTGGATGAAGCGCTGGTGGAGGCATCGAATTCAAGGAACAGCCCGCGAGGCGTTCTTCGTGTGCTGGCGTCTGACGTTGTGGCAACCCTGCTGATGGACGACGTTGTACCGACATTTCTCAGCGAGTATCCCCACGTACAGCTTGAACTGGTTGCGAACTCCGCTTTTGTCGACATCGTTGCCGAGGGGTTCGATGCGGCCTTTCGGTTGGGCGATGATATTCCCAAGGACATGATCGCTCTGAAGTTCGGGGCGACGTCGCGCATGAAGGTGGTTGGATCGCCAGCATACTTGAAAGGCCGTCATCTTCCTGCCTCTCCGGGAGAATTGGACCTTTTAGACTGTGTTCGGTCCAGGCCGGCGACCGGTGTTCCCTATCGTTGGGAATTCGAGAGGGGAGGCGAGAAGATTTCTGTCGAGCCTAAGGGCCCATTCACTGTCAATCGATCGGAGCTTGCTCTCCGAGCTGCTATCCGCGGCTTGGGGGTTTCCTGCCTTCCGGAGCGACTTTGCCGAACTCATCTCGAGACCGGCGCCCTTGTGTCGCTGTTAGACGACTGGTCCTCATCATACGACGGTCTGTGCCTCTATTATCCGGGCCACCGGCTCGTCCCACCCGCGCTCAGAGCGTTCATCGATGTGGTGAAAAGGAGCGAGTTAGCCTGAGAGGCTTACGCTCTTGAAGGGACTGGAAGCGCCCCTGCCGGATTGTCGAATACGCTCTTTTGCAGCGGGCAACCGGCGCTGCGCTCGAACGCGGCGCAATCGTCCAATCGGGTCTTGTTAGGCTTTGTTACGAAGGCTGCAATACACTGGAGAGCCGCCATGAATGCAATCCCCTCCAATACCAAAGCACCGGAACCGATTGCAGCATCACCCCTGCCGGTCATTCCGGCAGCTGCCTTCGGCATCGTCCTCGGGCTCGGCGGAATGGCCAATGCCTGGCGGGCTGCGGAACGCTTGTGGCATGTCTCGCCAATTGCCGGACAAGCGATCTCCGTCTTCGCGATCATCATCTGGGCTCTGCTGCTGGTGGGCTACCTCTCGAAGTGGGTCTACCTGCGCGATAAGGCGCTGCAGGAGGTCGAGCATCCAGTTCAATGCTGTTTCGTGGGCCTCATCGGCGTCTCGACCATGCTGGTCGGCGGTCTGAGCCTGACCTATTCCGCAACGGCCGCACAGTTGCTCTTCTGGCTCGGTGCCTTGTGGACGGTGGCCTTTGCGGTGTGGCGCACCGGTGGCCTATGGGCCGGCGGGAGAGAGCCGGCCACGACGACGGCGGTTCTCTATCTGCCGACGGTTGCCGGTTCCTATGTGGTCGCCATTGTTGCCGCACCGCTCGGCTATCCTGATATCGCCCAGCTTGCATTTGGTGCCGGCTTCTTCTCCTGGCTTGCTATCGAATCCGTACTGTTGAACCGACTGCTGACAGCACCGACGTTGGTTGAAGCGCTGCGCCCCACCACCGGCATCCAGCTTGCACCTCCGGCCGTAGGTTCGGTGGCCTATCTCAGCGCGACAACGGGTCTGCCCGACATGCTGGCTCACGCGATGCTGGGCTATGCGCTTCTCCAATTGCTGCTGATGGTCCGCACCCTGCCCTGGGTGCTGAAGCAGCCTTTCACGGCGTCCTACTGGGCCTATTCCTTCGGGTTGACGGCGCTGGCGACAGCCACCATTCGCATGGCGGATCGCGGCGACACGGGAATTGTCTTAAGCCTCGCGCTGCCGATCTTCATCCTGGTCAATGCTGCGATTGCGCTTCTGGTCATCCTCAGCATTGTCGCGCTTTTCCGGCACAAGCTCTTCCCGCGGTGAGCCTTCGATACTCCGGGACAATATCCAAGCGGCTTAGCGATCGCTGCACGTGGATTGCCAGTGAACTCCGGGACCTGAAAGCACAGAGACTTGTAAATTTTCTCGCTCTTGAAGGGATGCGAACCACCGGCCCAGTTGTCATAGAGTATCCAATTGAAATTTCCTTCGTAGTGGACATCAACCTCGCCCATTTGGAATGACCAATCGGAGCCGGAAAGCAGGCTCATTGCTATGCTTGAGACCTTTGCGCGCCGAGCTGCAGCTCTTCCGGAAGAGATTACGCGGATCTGACAGTGCGGCTCGCATATTCGTTGTGGAGGCGCTGTTGGTTCAAAGCATCCTGTTTAGGCGCGACGCCGAAGGTCCTTGAATACTCTCGGCTGAACTGAGACACGCTCTCGTACCCAACCTTGTAAGCTGCTTCGGCAACATTGGCAGCTTTCGTCACCATGAGGCGTCGAGCCTCAAGAAGCCGGAGTTGCTTCTGAAACTGCAGCGGCGTCATTGAGGTCAACGCCTTGAAATGCTGGTGAAACGACGATGGGCTCATTCGCGCCACATCGGCCAACTGCTCAACGCGTAGAGTATCAGCGAAGTTGGTGTGCAAATGGGCTACGGCTCTTACAACACGCTCGATGTTTGATTCCGGGCAGGCAAGTTTGCAGATTTCTCCGCCATGTGGGCCACTCAACAGCCAATAGCAAATCTCGCGCACGATCGAAGGCGCCAGGATCGGGATTGCCTTTGGCGTCTCCAGCAACCGAACCAGGCGGAGGATACAGTCGGCCAGCGGTTGATCGACTTTGGCGACAAAAGCGCAAGGACCCGTCGTTTCAGGTTGCGCTGGTGGTGCGTCCAGCTGTTCGAGAACTTCGCGCACAGTTGCTACGTCGAAGTCGATCATGACGCCGACATAGGGTGTCTCAGCACTGGCCTCAACGATCCTTCCGGTCGCCGGGACGCCGACGCTGACAACGAGGCACTCCATGCTGCGATAGTTGAGATGCTCGTCGCCGAACTGCAACTCCTTGGCGCCCTCCAGCACCACGCATAGCGAGGGCCGATAGATGTTTCGCATCGGCATCATCGACTGAAACGAGCGGACGATATTGAAGCCTTCGATGGCCGTCGGGAACAGGCCTTGCCCACCGCCCTGGTCTTCGATGTAGGCGGTAACGGCCGAGAGCAATGGGGTGTTCAAGCGGGGCTCCGGTTGCTTCAGAGGCCACGGCACTACGTGGCTCCTCGCCGGCACTATCGCCTCCCTTGTAGGAATAGGCAAGTTTCTTGAGGGTTCGGGCATTCTGGTCATTGGTCACTCCATCTAGCTTAAGGGTGCAACCAAGCGAGGAGTGACCTCAAGATGACAGAAATTGTCGTTCGGTCAATAGACCCTTTGGAGACACAAGGACCGCCTGCTGCCTCCAGCCCGGACTTTGTCAAAGGTCTGCGAATGGCGGCCATATGCATTGTACTTTTGCTGATCAACGCGTTCTCGCAGATCGATCGGATACTTCCGTTCATCCTGGCGGAAAAGATTAAGGCAGAGCTGCGGCTGACCGACACCGAGATGGGCCTGCTCACCGGCCTTGCCTTTGCGGTCTGCTACACACTTCTCTCATTACCGCTTGCCCGTGCGGCAGATCGGGGATCGCCCCGGCTCGTATTGGTTTCGTGCGTCCTGATCTGGAGTGCCATGACGACGCTCGGTGGTTTCGCCGCGAGTTTCATGTTCCTCGCCCTTACACGTTTCGGCGTGGCATTTGGGGAAGCCGGCGCGGTTCCGGCCGGCCATGCTCTTATCGTCCGAAAAGTCATTCCTGAACGGCGCGGTCTTGCGATCGGCCTTTTTGCAATGGGCATTCCGTTGGGCACGATGGTGGGCTTTGCCGGAGGCGGCGCGATTGCCGATGTCTTCGGCTGGCGCGTCGTTTTGATCGGAGCTGGAGCCATCGGCGTTTTGATCGGTCTGTTGACCATTCTTGTTGCCGGTCCGACGCCCTCTCCTCCGACGACAGCCTCTCGCGACGAACCTTTTCTGCGAACCAGTCTCGACCTGTTATCGTCCCCGGCGTTTCGCTGGCTGTTCACGGGCGCTGTTTTCCTAGGGTTTGCGGGAGCCCCTTTCTATGCTTTTTCGATTCCGTTTCTGATCCGCACCCATGGCTTTACCGCGACCGAGGTCGGCGTTTCGTTCGGCATGTTGCAAGGGTTGATGGGGATTATCGGGACATTGGGCGGCGGACGCTGGTTTGATCGCGCTGTCCGCTCAGGCACCGGTAAGGTGCTCGCCCCCCCGGCAATTTTGTTCCTGATCGCGAGTATGACGACGACTGCGGCGCTGTTTGCACCGACCGGCTGGATGTCCATCGCACTCTTTGTGCCCGGGATGCTGTCATTTTCGTTCATGTTGCCGTGGGGTTTCGGCGCCGCGCATCTTATTGCCGGTCCTGGGCGCCAGGCACAGGCTACCAGCCTTGTCATGATCGGTTCCGGTCTTGCCGGTCCGGCACTTGGCCCCCTGATCGTCGGCATCGTCAGCGATGCGGCCACAGCAGCCGACATTCCCAATGGCCTTGCGCTCGGTTTACTCATCGTACCCCTGGCGAGCGTCGTGGCGGGGATTGTCTACCTGATCGCAAACCAGCAGATCGCGAATTTCCTTCGCCAGCGCTGAGCGCGAAGCGCGGCTGCGGGCGACGTCTGCAGCACCTAGAAACTTTCTCAAAGGAGATACCAAGATGTCCGACACCGATAACTCTCGCCGCGCATTCCTGGCCATGGCCGCCGCTGTTCCTTCAGCTCTCGCCATGACGCGCGTTGCATCGGCCCAATCGTCCGATACTAGCGCTATCGCGCAACCAAATGACAAGCGTGGCGCGGTGGTCACCGGCTCTTCGCGCGGCATTGGCGCCGCGACAGCCCGACGCCTGGCGCGGGACGGGTATGCTGTGACAGTGAACTATCTGACAAACCGAGATCTTGCCGACGCCGTCGTTCGCGACATTGAGGCGGCCGGCGGTCGCGCCATTGTTCGGCAAGGGGACGTTGCGGATCCTGCTGCGGTGAAAGCTCTTTTCGACGCCAATGACGAAGCCTTCGGCGGCGTCGACATCGTCGTCAACAATGCCGGTATCATGAACGTTGGTCCTTTCGCTCAGATGACCGACGAGGCGTTTGACCGGATGATAGCCACCAACGTCAAAGGAAGTTTCAACGTGTTGCGCGAGGCGTCACGACGGGTCCGCGATGGCGGACGGATCATCAGCCTCAGCTCAAGTATCATCAAAATGAGCCCTCCCTCCACGGCAGCCTACGCCGCGACCAAGGCTGCGCAGGAGATCTACTCAAACGTCCTTGCCAAGGAGCTGGGCGGTCGCAACATCTCAGTTAACGCGATATCGCCCGGCGCCGTCGATACCCAACTCCTGCGCCAGCATGGGAAAGAGGCACTTCGCGGCATACCGGAAGCGACCCCGCTTCGTCGGTTGGGCCAACCAGAAGATATCGCCAATGTCATAGGCCTTCTCTGCTCGCAGGACGGGGCGTGGATCAATGGCCAAAACGTCTTCGCGAATGGTGGCATCGCCTGATGGATGACCGCCGCAGCGTCCAGTGGCGATGACGTCGGCCATCCGGCCTGGATCAGGCGCCCCCGGCGGGCCGGTCGATGCCATTGAATTGGCTCGGACCCGGAACCGCCCCGTGCCGGATCCGTGAAAGGTCGCTCTACTCACGGCGACCTTCTGTCCGCCGGAGACGCGCCCCCGAACTTTGCGTCTTCGGCGGACAAACTTGCCCCAAAAAAGGAACCGACAATGCCAAATTCATGGACACTTGACGACATGCCGTCCCAAACGGACCGGACGATCTTAATCACCGGAACCGGTGGCCTGGGTTTCGAAGACGCGCTTGCGCTGGCCAGAGCCGGTGGCGACGTTATTGTCGCAGGACGCAATCCGACGAAGGGCGCCGAGGCTATCCGGAGCATTAAGGAAAAGGTACCCCACGCATCGGTCGCTTTCGAGATTGTTGATTTGGGCAACCTCGCCTCGATCGAGGCTCTCGCAAAAAGGCTCAACGAAACGCGCGATCACATCGATGTTCTCATCAACAACGCCGGCGTGATGACGCCGCCGGCACGTCAGACAACGAGCGACGGTTTCGAACTGCAGTTCGGCACCAACTACCTCGGTCACTTTGCGCTGACGGGCCAACTCCTGCCGCTGCTCATGCGAGCGCAACATCCGCGCGTCGTGACGCTATCCAGCATCGCTGTTCGGAGCGCAAGCGCCGCAATTAACTTCGACGATCTGCAGGCGGAACGGCATTACAAACCGATGCCGGTCTACACGCAGTCGAAACTGGCATGTCTAATGTTTGCTTTCGAACTGCAGCGACGAAGCGAAGAAGCGGGATGGGGTGTCACCAGTATCGCGGCACATCCCGGAATATCTCGCACCGAGCTGCTTCACAACGGCCCTGGTCGCCGCAGCGCCCAAGGCCTTCTCAGGTCGCTGATGTGGTTCCTGTTCCAGCCCGTTGCACAAGGCGCGCTGCCTACCTTGTTCGCGGCCACCTCTCCAAAGGCCAAAGGTGGACGCTATTACGGCCCTGATAGGTTCGGGGAAACCCGTGGCCACCCCACCGAGGCACAAGTTCCGAAGCAAGCGATGGAGAAGCATGTGGCGCACAAGCTGTGGGAAATCTCGGAAAAGCTGACCGGGGTGTCGTTCGCCGCGCGGGCTCCGACATTTGAACTCTCTGGCCCGGGCGAAGCAACGCTCGCGCGAGAGGGGTGAGAGATGGACCCGCTCGGACATCTTGTCGAATGGATTGCGATATACGGCATATTTGGTCTCTTCGCGATCGGGCTTGCGGAGCGTTTCCTGCCTGCCCTGCCCTCCTACGGAGTTCTCGTCGCCATTGGGATTGCGGCCGACGATGAGGTCTGGTCGCTCCACACTGCCGTTATCGGCACGACGGTTGGAAGCTCGATCGGAGCTCTCGGTCTCTATCTTCTTGTGCGTTTAATCGGAAAAAAACGGACGACATCCCTTCTATACTCTGTCGGCCGCTGGGTAGGGTTACCACGACCGCGTATCGACTGGACACTGTCCTCCCTGCGTGAACGGGAACGTGCGCTCACGATCATGTCGCAACTCATTCCCACCGTGCGGTTGATCTCGCCTGTGGCGGCAGGACTTTTAGGTACCAGTACGCTGCGATTTATCGCTGGCGTATCGGTCGGCATTGTTCTGTGGAACGGGCTGTTTATTGCCGCCGGTTACCTCGCCGTGCTGGCCGTCCCCGGCGTTAATTCATCCGCACTCGCGCTGAAAATACTGGTCCTGCTTGTTTCCGCGGAACTGATCATTGCCTTGGTATGGCGGCTTCAGCGGCGATTTCGGACGCCCCCAGTTTTTGGAGCAAGCAAACGATGACGAACCGAACCGCAGATGCATTTTTGTTTTTTCGGGCGTGGCTTTCCGCTCCCCTTCGCGTTGCCTCCATCACTCCATCGGGGCGCGCGTTGTCTTCCCTTATGACCGCTGAGATATCCGCGGAGACAGGCGCGGTTATCGAGTTGGGTCCTGGAACCGGGGTCTTTACCGAGGCATTGCTGCAACGGGGTGTCGCCGAAGAAAATCTCGTGCTGGTCGAATACGGTGTGGAATTCGCGAACCAGCTCAGCGACCGTTTTCCAGCCGCAAAAACCGTCCGGATGGATGCCTCTCAGTTGCGCAAGTTGCGGCTTCACGCCTCAGTGCCCGTGGGCGCTGTCGTCAGTGGCCTTCCTCTTCTATCGATGCCGTTGCGCAAAGTGCTTGCGATCCTGGAGGGAGTATTCTCGCATCTTCGCCATGGTGGAGCATTCTACCAATTCACCTACGGACCGCGATGTCCGATCGCCAGACCCTTGCTCGACCGCCTGGGCCTGAAAGCAACGTATGTCGGCTGCACCCTAGCCAATATACCGCCCGCGGCCGTCTATCGCATCACGCGACGAAGACCGCGACAGGGCGTGCGATCGGACGCATCTGGATCTGTTACCTCATGGTCGGAGGACTTAGCGGCACGATCCTGAGCCTTCCGGATGCCGGAGCGCCATTTGCCTCAAAGCTTCATCGCGCTAATCGGCTGCAGCACCGCTTCTTCCAGGGCCGACATCCGGATTGGATCGGCAACGGCGTAGGCCGGGTCGGCGATCATCTCGACGAAAGTTGACCGTTTTGGGTAGCGCACCAGCGCCACCGCATCCCAGGATTGGCCGGGTTCGGCGCAAAGTGCCGTCGCCCCGTCGCCGGCGAAAAGGATTTCCGCGCCATAGCGGGCAACGATCGGACCGGCCATGGCAAGGTAGTCGAGATAACGCTGCCTTCCGCCATCAACTTTGAACCGAAGCAAGTTCAGCATGACGACAGGCTGGCCATCATCTTCGGCCAGAAAAACGTCAGTATCCGCAGGGGCGACTTTGATCATCATCAATCTCCGGTGAATGGCCCCGAGGTATAGGGGTCTCGTGAAATCCTCCGGCAATCTATGCTATCGCTTCCGCACGCTCCATAATGCAGACCCCAGAAGACTTTATGTAAAGCCCAAAAATGGATCCCTTTCTTGATCTAATTCGACTGCTGCGGCCGCGTGCCGCTCTTCTCGGTCGCGGCATGGACGCCGCAGGCGACTGGGGCCTGAGCTTTCCAGCGCTTGGAGATCTTTTGTTTTTCTGGCTGGAAGAGGGCGATTGCCTGCTAATACGACCTGGCTGCGCTCCGCTGTTGCTGAAAAAGGGCGACTTCGTGCTGCTGCGGACAACGCTGCCTTTTACGCTGGCCTCAAGTCAGGAAGAAGAGCCGTTGGATAGCGTTGCGGCCGTGGCCGCCAAGCGGAAGGGGCGGTTGAAGCTGGGCTCAGGTCAGGAAAGACCGATTTCGCTTCAAATGGGCAAATTTCTGTTCTCCACCGCCAACGAGGACCTCGTGGCGGGGCTCCTCCCACCTATCGTTCATATCCCCTCTCGTTCGCCTAGACTTCATCGGCTCCAAAACCTGCTCACGCTAATGGAAACCGAAGGCCGCGATCCCGGACCAGCAAGCGAGTTCATCATCCTCCGTCTCGTCGAGTTGGCGCTCGTCGAGATTCTCAGGATGCCGGCCGCGGATTTTCCGGAGTATACTCTTGGAGCCGCCAGTTCGGGCCTGCTAGCCGGCCTTTGCGATCACGTTACTTCTAAAGCCATTCGTGCCATGCACGAGAATGCCGGGCAGGAATGGACGGTCGAGTCTCTGGCGAGGCTTTGCGGTGTCTCGCGATCCGCATTTGCCACGCGCTTTCGTGCCGTCGTCGGAATCGGCCCGATGTCGTACCTGTTGCGGTGGCGCATGGCGCTTGCCAAGGAGGCACTTAAATCTGGTACGGCAAAGATTGAGGAGATCGCCCTTTCGATCGGCTATAAGTCGGCGAGTGCGTTCAGCACCGCCTTCACGCATTCCGTCGGATGCTCACCAAGCCGCTTCGCAGAAAGCTCGTCTCGCTCTGAATAGGGAGTAGCCTCAAAGTTTGCAGGGGACCATCACCGTCAAAGGGATCAAGCCTTGCGCTGCATGCCTTGACCGACGGTACCGGTGATGTTGTCCCAGCCGGAAAGCGCAAATTCCGCCGCGGCATGCAGTTCGGCGCGATCGGCTCCGTCGCGGGCGCGGATCGCCATGCCACTCTGGACGATCTGCACGAACCTCGCCAGTTTGGTCGTGTCTACCGTGGGCTCAAGATCACCGTCGCTCTTCGCGGCGTCGAAGCGCGTCTTCAGGAGATCGAAACCACCTGCGCGAGTCGCTCGCATGAGTTCGGCTAGTTCGTCGTGTCCTTCGCTGCCCACCGACGCGAGTGTCGCCATGCACCCGTGCGGCAGGCCGCAATCTCCGCCAGTCATGGCGATCGCGGAATCCTCGAGGAATGCCAACGCCGCCTCTCTCGCGGTTGACGCCTTCCGGAAGCGCGTCCAGACCAACCCTTCATAGGTCGTGTAATAATATTTAAGCGCCTCGGCATAGAGCTCATCCTTCGAACCAAAGGCAGCATAAAGGCTCTTCGTACCTATCCCCATCGCTTCCGTCAGATCAGAGATCGAAGTCGCCTCATATCCCTTGATCCAGAACAGTCTTGTGGCGGTGGCAAGCGCGGCCTGGCGATCGAACTCCCGCGGCCGTCCGCGTGGAGCGCGAGGCGGTGGTGGACTGTGTGGAGGTCTCAAAAGTTTATTGTGCATCGACCACTGCATAAATCACTTGACCGAAGTTTGCAACCTCGTTACGTATTTATGCATCGATCACTGCATAAAGGGAAAGTCATGGAACTATCTGGAAAACGTGCCTTGATAAATGGCGGCTCGCGAGGAATAGGGGCAGCAATCGCGATCGCCCTTGCTGAGAAGGGGGCGGACGTAGCTTTCACTTATCAGCGTTCGGCAGAGAGGGCCGCATCGGTGGTCAAGACTATCGAGGAAAAAGGCCGACGCGGGCTTGCCATTCAGGCCGACAGCGCCGACCCCGAGGCCATTCGGCGCGCCGTCAGCCAAACGGTCGACGCGCTTGGAGGGCTTGATATCCTGGTCAACAGCGCAGGTATTGGGACCGCCGGCATGACCGCGGATCTGGCCCTCGCCGACCTGCAGGCCATGCTAGATGTGAACGTTCGCGCTCCCGTTCTTTTTGCGCAGGCTGCCATCCCGCATCTGTCATCCGGTGGCCGGATCATCTCTCTCGGCTCCTCCCTGGCGGAGCGTGTCCCCTTCCCCGGGGTTACGGCTTATGCCATGTCGAAGTCGGCACTTCTGTCATTTACACGTGGCCTTTCACGCGAACTCGGCCCTCAAGGCATCACCGTCAATCTCGTTCTCCCGGGATCGACCGACACCGAAATGAATCCGGCCGATGGCGAGAATGCGGATTATCAGCGCAGCCTCACCTCGCTCGGTCGTTTTGGCGAGCCCCGCGAAGTGGCCAGTGCCGTCGCGTTTCTGGCAGGTCCGGGCGCGAATCTAATTACGGGCGCAGTTCTCAGTGTCGATGCAGGCTTTAACGCCTAATTTTTGCCTCGCATCGTCCGGACGTCGTGTTTCATGGCGTCCGGATTTCAAATTGGAGCGCGACGGAGCCCTACCCTGTCCGGCGGCCTTCGTTCGTTACGTCACGAAATCAAATCGTCCGAACCCTCCGTCGCCGGTTTGCTTCATGTCGAGGAGCAATGTCTCGTGGAACAGCCTGTCTCCGGCGTTTCTGGCCTCAGCGGGAAAATAGAGTTGGGTGGTCAGGAGGCGCCCCCCGGGACGCTGGACCCTGAAATGAAAATGGCGCGTTCGACCGGGATAAAGTGCGGGCACGATGGTGTTGAACCACCAGCGTCCCTGCGTGTCGGTGAACTGGTGTCCGCGCAGGCGGAACCCCACGCTGTCATAGTCGCCGTTCTCATCGGCTTGCCAGATCTCGACGAGGCTACCGCTGAGTGGCCGGCAGCGCGTGTCGAGTACGAACCCTGCGACGGTTATCCGTTCGCCGTGGGGTGAATCTGGATAGAGATCGCGTTTGAGCGGCGAGTTCGGCTTGAAGAAGGGGCCGGCTTCCCGTTCCAGGGTCGGTTCGTCTCCATCGTCACATGCGGGGGTGAGCGGCAGTTCGGGAGCGGCCTGCGCAAACGCTCTCGTTCTCGCCGCCTCGAGGAGAGGCAGCGTCAGAAAGGCCGTCAGAAGCGAGCGTCTGGTAGAGGACAAGGCCGGTCTCCCAGTGTGATAGCGGGTTATCGACGCGCCGTTACTGCAGGCGCTGCGCGGCGTTTGCCTGTGCCTCTCGGATCAGGCCGGAATACATATTCTCCTTGCCGGGATACCACGGCATCGTGCCGATGGAGCCGAAACCCGGGATGGTTTCCATATGCACAACCATGCGCGCACGCATGCGCTCGTCCGGAAGCGGGCCTGTCATCGCCTGCACATTATCACTCATGTGATCAGGATTAGATGTGCCGCAGAGCACGCTCGTGACGGCCGGATGTGCCATGACCCATTTTAAGAAGAACTGCGCCCAGCTGTTGGCCCCGAACTCCTGCGCGAAGCCGGGAAGCGGCTGCCCCTCGACCACCTTCATGAGCCGCGCCTTTTCCAGCGGCAGATTAATGAGGACTCCGACGCCCTTGTCGGCGGCGGCGGGCAGCAGGCGGCGCTCGGCGTCGCGGTTGAAGATCGAGTAGTTCGTCTGGATGAAATCGACATCATCGCGTTGAACGATCGCCAGCAACTGGTCCTGCGCAGCCGACTCGTGGTGGGTCACGCCGACGTGGCGTATGAGACCTTCCTTCTTCCATGCCTTCATCAGCGGAATGACGACCGGCGCATTGGTGATGCTGTGGCATTGCATCAGATTGATCGTGTCACGCCATGTCCGCAGGCGCGACTGGCGAAAGCTTTCAACGGCGTGGCTTTCGTCCCCGAGATATTCTCCCGTCGACCAGACCTTGTTGGCGAGGAACATTTCGGAGGATCCTTCGAACTCGCCCATGAACTGGCCGACACTGACTTCGGCCGAGCCGTAGAGGGGCGACGTGTCCACGACGCGACCGCCTGCGGCGACGTACCGTTCGAAGACCTGCCGGAGCGCGTCGCGCCGATCCCCGGGCTTGAGGTCAAAGGTCAGGAAGGTGCCGAGGCCCAGGGCTGTGACCTTCTCGCCGGTGCGCGGCAAAGTGCGAGTTACTATATTCTGGCTTGATTCTGGGGTTCGAGATGCAGCATTCGTTTCCTGGGTCTGCGCTGTAGCCTGAGTGGCAAGCGCCAGTCCTGTAGCGGCCGCGCCCATCGTGCCGAGAAAACCGCGTCTGTTAATCTTCGACTGGTCCATGCGATCTCTCCTTTTCCTCAGCCGTCAGAACTGCCAGTTGGCGGGTACCCAGGCGTAGCCGCCATCCGTCTTTAGCATCCGTCCGAGGCCGGG
>NZ_VIUA01000011.1:0-146208 GCF_007828395.1 Rhizobium sp. ERR 942 | reverse complement strand
GTATGTTCCACCCGCCCCGATCTGATCTTGCAACCGGATCAGCCGGTCAGATCGGGGCTGGCCATCGTGCCGTGTGGCAGCTCAAGGTGACATTTTAACTTTGTGCTGCATCGGACATTCCAAATCCTTCGCCACAACCCGGATGTGGCGGTACATTCTATTCCCAAGTGCGACACTGATCGCCGCCGCCTTCACCCCCGAGTCGAGCGCAAGGTTCAGATCAAAGAGTCGGTCAGTCCGCACGTCGCGGCCGCCGCCATACTGCCTCAATGTCCATCCCGAGCAACGTCGTCTTTGGGGACCGTATCCACCAAGTTCTTTCGATGGAAGATGAAGAGCCCGGCAACGACGATAATCGCAGAACCGATAACAATCTGCGTGTCGGGAATATCGCCGAAGAAAACGAAGCCCAGCACGATTGCCCAGACCAGCAGGCTGTATTGGAGCGGAGCAAGCAGCGAAGCTGGAGCAAGCTTCAGGGATCGGGTTATCAGCATATGGGCGCTGCCGGCGACGATGCCGAGGGCAAGCATGGCGCCGAAATCGAGCGCGGATGCGGGACGCCAGTCGCCAATGCTGAGCACCAATCCGGCAATGAGCGCACCGACCGTCTGCCATGCGACGAGGGTCGCGTCCCGCGTCTGCCGCAGCCGTCGCCCGAGCACGAGCGTCAAAGCGAATGCGAGGCTGCCGCCAAGGCCGAAAAGTGATGGCCAGGAAAACATTGCCGCAGAAGGTCGCAAAGCGATCAACACGCCGATAAAGCCGACGAAAACCGCCAGCCAGCGCCGCCAGCCGATCTTTTCATTGAGAAAGAAATGCGAGATCGCCGCCACATAAATGGGGCCAGCCATATAGAAGGTCATGACATCGGCCAGCGGCAGATAGGCGACAGCGGCGTAAAAGAGAGCAACGTCGAGCGTTGTCATGCCGACACGCAGAAGCTGCAGCGGCGGCCGTTCGAGGCGAAAAAGCGCGTCGCTGCCCTGCCGCGCGATCATCGGCGCCAGAATAATGAACGAACCGAACGAGCGGATCACCAGAATCTGGCCGACGGAGAAGCTCGCAACCAGCCATTTACCCATGGCATCGTTCAGCGAAAACAGGAAGTCGCCGAGAAGCATCATCAGCATGCCGGCAAGCACAAGATTGCCGCTTGTTACGGCTTTGCCCACGCGCATACTATTTTACCCTTGCGAATCCTGCGTTTCCACCACCTGCGCTTTAGCCGGTTTTGCCCCCTACCCGCAATGACATTCATCGCCGACGGATCATCCCGGAACATCCAGCATCTGCGCACTCATTGGGGCGCGCTCTCCTGTAAAACTTGAGCGGATGTTTATAAATTCGGTTATATGATAACGTTTACGTGAACAGGTGAACCAAACTCGCCAGCGAGGACGGTCGATATGCCTATATGCTTTTATTCTTGCAGAATTACCTGCCGATATAGTCCGCTTGCCGGGTGAGAGAACATACATGATGCAGCCGCCCGATGGATCGTCAGAGCCTACGCACCGAGATCAAGATGTTGAGGATGAGCAGGTCCGCGAGCCGTTTGAATTGCTTCAGGCTCGATATCTGTCTCTCGCCGAGCGTTACGAATGGCTCGAGGCGATGATCAACTACGTGCCGGACTATATCTATGCCAAGGACAGGAACGGCCGGTTTCTTTTTGCCAACATGGCGATCGTCCTCAACAACGGCTTCACGCATGTCGACGAACTGATCGGCCTTACCGACGCCGAAATTCACCCGATGGCCGATGCCCACAAGATCGAAGAAGTCGAACAGCAGGTGATGGAGAGCGGCAAGGCCGATCTCGGCGTCGAAGAGCGGCGCCTCAAGGGCGAAGGCTGGCTCATGATGTCGCGGGTGCCGTTGCGCGATAGAAACGGCAATATCATCGGCGTCGTCGGAGCATCCCGCGATATTTCCGCCCGAAAACGGGCAGAAAAATTGATGAGCGCTCAGACGAAACTTCTGCAGGATGTGGCGCGCGGCGTTGATCTTGATGTGTTTCTCGAGGACGCCCAGACCCTTCTTGAGGGCTTGCTGAATGGCAGACAGGTCCGTTTCGTTCTCGACGGCGAGCAGACCAAGCCTCTTGCCGGCGACACCCTGGAGTTTCCTATTTTCTCTCGGGATGGTGGCCGGCATGGAGCCCTGGTGACGGTGCAGACCGATGGCGACGAGGCTGGACTTATGGAATTCTTCGCCGGCATAGCGCAGACCGTTGGAATAGCCATCGATCGCCATCGGGACATCGCTCACATCGCCTATCTGGCCGAACATGATGCGCTCACCGGCCTGCCCAACCGCATGTTGCTCGACCGCAAGCTCAGCGCCCTGCTGGAAACGGCGTCACGAAAAAGAAAGTCTCTGGCCGTTGCCTTTGTCGACCTGGACAATTTCAAGCTGGTGAACGACACCCTTGGCCACGCCGCCGGCGACGAATTGCTGACGGTGGTTGCGCAGCGCATATCGACCCATGTCGGCGCTCGCGGCATCGTTTCTCGGATTGGTGGCGATGAATTCATCATCGTTCTCGAAGAGAACTCTGAGCCGATATGCGAGAGGCTCGCGACGGTTCTGGCAGACATATCCAAGCCGATGACCGTACAAGGGGTCGAAATCCGCGTGGGCTGCAGCATTGGCGTGGCTTGCGCCGTGGAGCATGGCAAGACGGCTTCGGAACTATTCGCGAATGCCGATATGGCGCTCTATCGTGCCAAGGAAGCGGGGCGCAACGCCATTCGACTGTTCACGCCAGCGATGGCGGAGGAAGCCCGCAACAAGCTGACCCGTATCGAAGAATTGCGGCGCGCCGTGGAGCGGGACGAATTCGTGCTCCACTATCAGCCGCAAAAGGAAGTACGCAGCGGCAAGATCATTGGCGTCGAGGCCCTCGTCCGGTGGCAGCACCCTGCCGAAGGCTTGCTGCTTCCAGGCGCCTTCATTCCGCTCGCCGAGGAGACGGGACTTATCGTTGCGCTCGGCGAAATCGTTCTGCGCAGAGCCTGTCAGCAAGCGCGGCTGTGGCAGGATCGCGGCCTGCCCGCATTGCGTATGGGCGTCAACGTGTCAGCCCGGCAGTTCCTGGAAAGTTCGCTGACGAACCAGGTCGCATCGGCATTGCAATCCGCTCATCTCGATCCGCAATGGCTCGAGCTCGAACTGACGGAAAGCTTGATCATGCGTGACATCGAAGGAGCCATCGAGCGGATGCAAGAACTAAAGAAGCTGGGAGTCAGCCTCGCGATGGACGATTTCGGCACAGGATATTCAAGCCTGAGCACCCTTAGGCGCTTTCCACTTTCCCGGTTGAAGATCGATAGATCGTTCATCGCCGATATTCCGGAAAAGTCCGGCGATATGGCCATTACCTCCGCCATCGTATCGCTTGGCAGAACACTCGATCTGGAAGTCGTAGCGGAAGGCGTCGAGACCGAGGAGCAGGCCCGTTTTCTGGAAGGCGCCGGATGCGAACTGCTTCAGGGTTATCTGTTCGCCCGGCCCCTTCCCTCCTCCGAAATCGAAAGCCTGATTGCCGGAACCGCTGCGAAAGCAGTGTAGATATTCGTCCGAGAGGGGCTTGATGCTTGCCGCATGCAGAGGCGTCTCAAGGAAATGTCACGATCTCTATCCAATTCGCACCGGCATTGACCGGATATCGCCCCACCAGGCCGAGACCGCCATCGGCCTGGTCGATGGCATAGACCGACAGCCTGTCGGACTTCTCGCCGGATGCGACAAGAAACCGGCCCGATGGATCGATGCGGATACCGCGCGGCTGCTGCTCGGTCGGATAGTTTGTGATGTAGGTCAGTCTTCCATTGCCTGCGTCGACGCGGAAGAGTGCGATCCGGCTGGTGGTTCTCTCCGTTGTATAAAGAAATTTGCCGTTCGGGGTGATGCCGATATCTGCGGCCCAGACCTTCGGCTTGCCGTTGTCGGCGACGGCCGGCGCAGGCGCACCGGATATCGCCGGACCAGGCGGCGCGATGCCCGGGGACAGTCCGGCAATCTCAGGAACGGAAGCAACATTTTCGATCTCGCTCAAGGTGCCGGTATTGGTATCGAGCGCATAGTGGATGACATGGCCGGTCAGTTCGGTCAGGACGTACACCGCCTTGTTATCGGGGGAGATGGCGATGTGCCGCGGACCAAAGCCGGCGCCAGTCTCAACCTGCATCGGATCGTTCGGCTTCAGTATCCCGGTCTCGGCGTCGAGAGTGAATTGCTGCACAGCATCGGAGCCGAGATTGGTGACAAAGACATATTTGCCTGTCCGGTCACTGACGATCGAATGGGCATTGCGCCCGGTTGCGATTACTTGCTGTGCCTGGGCGGTGACCAGCCCGTTCTTGTCAATCAGCAGCACGGCGATTTTGCTGCCGCCATAGGAAGCAGCGAATAGAAGCCCACCTGTCGGATCGAGGGAGATGTAGGCCATGCTGTCGGGCAGAGCGGCGACGGCCTCCTGCCTTAGCCTGCCGCTTTCGGGGTCAATCGTCAGCGTCAGTACCCGGTAAGGCTGCTCGCGAATGACGGCATAGAGATGCCGCCGGTCCGGGCTGACTGCCATCGGCATGGCCATCGGGCCGACATCAATGCCGGATATTGGGGTAAGCGTGCCCGTCGCCCCATCCATCCTGTACGCATCGATCGTTCCGGCAACTGCCGCCGAGACATAGACGAATGTGCGAGACACACTGGAAGACGTCTGAACCACTAATCACCTCGCCCGAGCATCGAGCGTAACCGCCGATGATCGCTTAATATCATATGACATAATATGACCATGGCAATGCGTCGAGCATTATTGCGCCTGCAGTTCGGCCAAAAGACGATAGCGCCGCTGGCTCGCCAGCATGTGTGCTCGCATCGCCTGACGCGCTCGCTCCGGGTCTTGATCGGCAATCGCTGTTAGGATTTCCGCATGCTCGGCATGGACCTTCTCCAAATAGGCGCGATCATTCGCTTCAGGCAATGTCGGAAACTGTCCGCGCGGAATGGTTCGGGCGCCGAAATGCCGGAGCACATCGACATAGAAGCGGTTGTTCGTAGCAGCCGCTATCGCCATGTGGAATTCATAATCCGCTTCGACGGTCGATAGCCCCTGCTCCATCAGCAGTGCCATCTTGCGGTTGGCGGCTGCAATTGCTGCCTCCTGTTCAGCCGTTCTGCGATAGGCGGCGATTGCCGCCGCCTCGCCTTCCGCAGCCATGCGGAATTCCAGCAATTCCAGCGTCTCGGGGATGCTTTTGACCTCGACAGGCGTCAGTAGCAGGCCGGATCGCGCCGACGTTTCGGAAACGAATACCCCCTTGCCCTGAACGGGCTTGACGAGGCCTGCGGCACGAAGATCGGCAATCGCCTCACGCACCACGGTACGGCTGACATCGAAGGCCGCTTCCAGCTGCGGTTCCGTCGGAAGCTGGTCGCCTGCCTGAAGCTTGCCGGACTCGATCTGCGTGCGCAATTCATCGATGACCCTTTGGGCCAGCCTTTGCCTTGCCCGGGCATTTGTCGTCATTCCCGATCCCCGATTCCGGCTGCTCATCCGCAGCCGCTTCATATAATCAGCGTTAGGTCATAATACGAATAGTCTTAACATGGGACGCATCGAATGCAATCGGGGCAGGCAAGGCAACTAGATTTCCCAGTCGGAGGTATATGCTCTGGCTCTCAAGCCCGATGACAACTCCAGCTTGACCTCGATCGTTTTCTTCAGCCGTGCCGCAAGCGCATCGGAAAGGGTGGCGCCATCGATCCAATCCCTCTCCGTGGCATAGACGACATAGGGATTGATCACGCATTTGAAATCAAGCATCAGCGACATGGCGAGACTGCCATATGCCATATAGCTATGCGGGAGCCCACCGGAACAGACGAAGGTGACGATCTGGTCGAACCAGGCCGATTTTCGTCCGCCCTCGCCCGTCGCACCGGTAAGCTCGATCAGGCTCTTGGCAGCGCTGCCGACCGACCAATTGTAAATGGGCACAGCAAGCAGCACACCATCCGCATCGCGAATTGCACGATACAGCCTGTCGTAGGAAGGATGCTGATAGCAGTTCAAGTTGTCGAATACAGGCAGCTCGAGATCCTGAAGATCGATAAACTCAACCTCAGCCCCTCTCTCCCGCAATAGATTTTCTGCCTCACGGCCCATGCGGCGGCTCCGGCTTTCCGGATCCATGCTGCAGGAGAGAATGGTGATTTTCGATGGATGCATCTCTGCCTGCTCCGCTGCCAGAGGCACTACGTGAAACCGCTCTGTATCCTAGGATTAAGCGGATTCTCCCCGTCCACAACGAATTTTTTTCTGTGCAATCGCTGCAGTCCATCGATGCCGCCTACACCGCATCCCGTCAAAACGGCATTTTATCAAGCCGACCCATTTGCCGCATCCGCACTAAATAATCCATTTTATTACAAATACGTACCGAGCCATCCTCAAGTGAATTCTCCTCGTGATGGTAACTACCGTATCCGCAATCGCATGATTTCCGCATAACCATATTGACATTTGTCGAAAGCATTTCGAATATTGTCAAACGATGGCAAGCAACCTCCGACGGTGACGTCGTGACTCGCTACTGCATCCGGAATGGGGAGAGGAAAGTGGAATTCCTGCTTGAAGTAGAGGGGCTAAAGAAGTCCTTTGGCGGCGTCGCTGCATTGCGCGATGGGCGCTTTCAGCTGCGTCCCGGCTCCGTCCACGCCTTGTGCGGCGGCAACGGTGCGGGCAAGTCGACGTTCCTCAAGATCCTGATGGGCATTCACAAGCGCGATGCCGGCTCCATTCGCCGCCGCGGTAAGGATGTGGACTACGCAAGCCCTGCCGAAGCGCTGGCCGCTGGCATTGCCATCATCGAGCAGGAGCTCAGCCCCATCCCGCACATGACGGTTGCGGAGAATATCTATCTCGGCCGCGAGCCATCGGCGCGCTTTGGCGGCATCAATTTCAAGACAATGAATCGTAACGCGCAAGCGCTCCTCGACCGGCTGCAGTTCAATATCCGCGCCACGCAATTCATGATGAACCTCTCGGTCGCGCAAGTTCAGCTGGTCGAGATCGCCAAGGCGCTCAGCCACGATGCCGAAGTGATCTTCATGGACGAGCCCACCTCGGCGATCGGCGAGAAGGAAGCGCAGCAGCTGTTTGCGACCATCGAGCGGCTGAAGGCTGAAGGCAAAGGCGTTGTCTACGTCTCGCACCGCCTGTCCGAAATCTTCCAGATCGCCGATTCCTACACGGCCTTTCGGGATGGGTCCTATGTCGGCAGCGGCGCGCTTGCCGACATCGACCGGCCGAGCCTCATCCGCCTGATCGTCGGCCGCGAACTTGGCGAGGAATACATCAAGACCAACGTGCCGACGGCAACGCCGGGGCTGGAAGTCGCCGGCCTCACCGCAGAAGGCAAAGTCAGCGACATCTCGTTTACCGCTCACAAGGGGGAGATTTTCGGCATTTATGGCCTGATGGGATCCGGCCGGACCGAGATCTTCAACTGCATCTTCGGCGTCGATGCCGTCAGCAGCGGCCAGATCAAGCTTGCCGGTGAGCCCATAACCGTACGCAAACCGGCCGAAGCCATGCAGCATGGCATCGCCTTCGTCACCGAAGATCGCAAGCTGACCGGCCTCAACCTGATCGATAGCGTTCGCAACAACATCTGCCTTGCGAGCCTGCCCGAAATGAGCCCGCATTTTTCGATGGATCGCCGGGCCGAGGCCAGTGCCAGCCGGGACATGATCCAGCGCTTCGGCATCAAGGCAGCGCGTGACAGCATGCCCGTCTCCGGCCTTTCCGGCGGCAATCAGCAGAAGGTCGTTCTCGGCAAGTGGTTCCTGCGCAAGCCGAACGTGCTGCTGCTCGATGAGCCGACGCGTGGCGTCGATGTCGGCGCCAAGCGGGAGATCTATCGCATCATCTGCGATTTCGCCGCCGAAGGCGGCACGGTGATCATGATCTCATCCGAAATAGACGAGGTTCTCGGCATGTCCGACCGCATCCTGGTGATGCGGCAGGGACGGTCTGCCGGAATTCTCAAGAGGGAGGAGGCCGACGCGCAATCGCTCGTGCATCTGTCGACCTGAATGCGGCAGACCACGAAGCGCAAATGAACGCGTCCGGCAACAAGAGGTATTTGCAATGTCCGCCACTGACAACAATCCGTCCAATTCCTGGTTCGGCTCGGACCGGCGCCGATTGATCATTCAGGAATACGGGATCTTTCTCGCTTTCCTGCTGCTCGCTGCTGTCCTCTCATTCTCGAATGAGTATTTTCTGACGGCCGGCAATATTTCCAACGTGCTGCTGCAGACTTCGATCAACGGCGTGCTGGCGATCGGCATGACATTTGTCATCCTGACCCGCGGTATCGATCTCTCCGTCGGCTCCGTGGTTGCACTGACCGGCATCGTCAGCGCGAGCTTCGCAACGACCTCGGCGACAGCCGGCATCGTCGGTGCGCCCTACCCGCCCTATGTGGCGCTCGCCGTCGGCCTGCTCGTCGGTGTCGCCTGCGGTGCCATGGTCGGCCTCATCGTCTCGCGCTTTGCCGTCCCCGCCTTCGTCGCGACGCTCGGCATGCTCTCTGCCGCCCGTGGCCTGACGCTGATCTATGGCGGCGGCAAGCCGGTTCCGGCTCTCACCCCTGATTTTCGCTGGATCGGTACCGGCAGCGTGCTCTCGGTCCCGATGCCGGTTATCCTGCTTGCCATTGTCTTCATCATCGCCTGGTGGGTCCTGAACCGTACCCGCTTCGGCCGCTATATCTATGCTGTCGGCGGCAATCCGCATGCCGCCGTTACCTCCGGTATCAACGTCAGCAAACTGCGCTTCCTCGTTTACGTCATTTCCGGCGGCCTATCCGGTCTGGCAGGCATGATCCTTGCCGCCCGCACCGGCTCCGCCCTGCCACAGGCCGGCATCGCCTACGAGTTGGACGCGATTGCAGCCGTCGTCATTGGCGGCACCAGCCTTTCCGGCGGCGTCGGCCGCATCACGGGCACACTGATCGGCGCGCTGATCATCGGCGTCATGAACAACGGCCTCGATCTCATGGGCATCCAGTCCTACTACCAGCAGGTCCTCAAGGGCGCGCTCATCGTCGGCGCCGTGATGCTCGACCAAAAGAGAAACCTGGGCGGCTGAGCCCGAAGAACATTCCAGTGTTCGCACTCGGAAAACCAAACGGCACGTCAAGACGACGGCCGGACTTTCAACGGAGGAGACTTATAATGAAGAAATTATTGATTGCTCTTGCTGCAGCGACAGCAATTCTGGCGTCACCTGCCCTCGCCCAGGACAAGAAGCTGAAAATTGGCGCGGCACCCTACGGCCTGAATGCCGAATTCATGCAGATCTGGTCGGCAGCGCTGAAGGAACACCCCGCCGTCAAGAATGGCGATGTCGATCTGACCATCTTCGACGGCCGCTATGACGCGCTCGTGCAGCAGGAGCAGGTCAACACGATGATCACGCAGAAGTTCGACGCGATCATCTTCGTGCCGATCGATATCGAAGCTGCAGCAACCGCCGTACAGGCCGCCCATGACGCCGGCATCCCCGTCGTCGGCTCGAACACCCGCGTCAACTCCGACCTGCTGACCGCCTACGTCGGTTCCGACGACACGATCTCCGGCTACATGGAAGCCAAGACCGTCCTCGACAAGATTGGCTGCAAGGGCAACGTCGTCATCCTCGAAGGCCCGATCGGTCAGTCCGCTCAGATCTCGCGCCTCGAAGGCAACAAGAAGGCGCTTGCCGAGTGCCCGAATGTGAAGGTGCTGGAAGACCAGACCGCCAACTGGTCGCGTGCCGAAGCCCAAACCCTGATGGAAAACTGGCTGACCTCTCATCCCGGCCAGATCAACGGCGTCATCGGCCAGAACGACGAGATGGCGCTCGGCGCGATCGAAGCGATCAAGGCTGCCAAACTTAACGTCAAGGACTTCGCCATTGCCGGCATTGACGGCATCACCGATGCGCTCCATGCCGTCAAGGCCGGTACGATGACCTCGATCCTGCAGGACGCCAGCGCGCAGGCCCAGGGCGCCCTCGATCTCGCAATCTTTGCCGCCAAGAAAGGCAACTACAAGCCGGAATCCAAGATCTGGGAACAGTATCCGGCCATGCTGTTCAACGATGGCAAGGACAAGAACTACAATGTTCCGTGGACCCCGGTAACGGCCGAGAACGTCGACAAGCTGCTCGAAACCCGCAAGTAAGACCAATGTGGCGGGGCGAACCATCGCCTCGCCACACCCCGAAAACAGAGGCTTGAAAAAGATGACCGAGACATCCCCAGACATTGATTTGAACTTCCCGCTTTCAGGCAAGACGGCGCTTGTCACAGGCGGCGGCTCCGGCATCGGTGCCGCGGTCGCTGCTGCATTCGCCGCCAAGGGCGCGAAGGTCGCGGTTCTCGATATCAATGTCGACTTGGCGAAGGCAAAGGCATCGGAAATCGGCGGCGGCGCTGAAGCATTCGTCTGCGACGTGTCCGATCCGGCCTCGGTCAACAAGGCCGTCAGCGATGTCGTATCGCATTTCGGCAGCGTCGATATCGCCGTCAACAGCGCCGGCGTCGTCTTCCTTGCTCCCGCCGAGGATCTGCCGCTCGATTATTGGGACAAGACGATCAACATCAATCTCAAGGGCACCTTCCTGGTCACACAGGCTGTCGGTCGCGCGATGATCGCCGCCGGCAAGGGCGGCAAGATCGTCAACCTCGCCTCGCAGGCCGGCACGGTCGCCATTGAAGAGCATGTCGCATACTGCGCCTCCAAGTTCGGCGTGATCGGCATGTCCAAGACCTTTGCCGCCGAATGGGGCAAACACGGCATCAACGTCAACACCATCTCGCCCACCATCGTGCTGACCGAGCTCGGCAAGAAGGCCTGGGCCGGCGAGAAAGGCGAGGCTGCCAAGAAGCGCATCCCGACGGGTCGTTTCGCCTTCCCGCAGGAGATTGCAGCCGCCGCTGTTTTCCTCTCGTCGGCCGGCGCGGACATGATCAACGGCGCCGATCTGCTGATCGACGGCGGCTACACCATTCTTTGAGCGCAAACGCTCGACAATTTCGACAGGAGAGACCATGCAGCGGTTCATCAACAATCCCGATGAAGTCGTTGAAGATACTGTAAAAGGCTTCATCAAGGCGCATTCGGACATCGTCCGTCTGGCAGACAATCCGCGCGTCGTCGTCGCCAAGGATGCCCCGCATGCCGGCAAGGTCGGCGTGGTCACCGGCGGTGGCTCCGGCCATGAGCCGGCCTTCATCGGCTATACCGGCAAGAACATGCTGGATGCGGTCGCAGTCGGCGAGCTCTTTTCGTCGCCGACGGCCAAGAGCTTCCACGACGCCATACGTGAAGCTAACGGCGGCCGTGGTGTTATCTGCCTTTACGGCAACTATGCCGGCGACAACATGAACGTGAAGATGGCGACGAAGCTTGCCGCCAAGGACGGCATCGAAGTCGCGACCGTCGTCGCCAACGACGATGTCTGCTCGGCACCACCGGAGGAGCGCGAGAAGCGCCGTGGTGTGGCCGGCGAAATCTTCATGTGGAAGATCGGCGGTGCCAAGGCTTCCAAGGGTGCAAGCCTTGAGGAAGTTCGTGTGACCGCGCAAAGGGCGATCGACAATTGCCGCTCCGTCGGTATCGGCCTTGGTCCCTGCACCCTGCCCGCCGTTGGTCACCCGAATTTCCGGATCGAGCCCGGCACGATGGAAGTCGGCATTGGCCATCACGGCGAACCCGGCGTTCGCGTCGAGCCGCTGAAGACTGCAGCCGAGATTGCCGAGGACATGTGCCAGATCGTGCTCGACGATCATAATCTGGCCGCCGGCACGGAAGTGGCCGTCCTCGTATCGGGCCTCGGCGCGACACCGGTCAACGAGCTCTACATCCTCAATGACACTATCGAGACGAAGATCTCCGAACGGGGATTGAAGATCTACAAGACCTATATCGGCAACTACTTCACGTCGCTCGAAATGGTCGGCGCGACACTGACCGTGATGGCACTCGACGAGGAGCTGAAAGAGCTCCTGGACGTCGAGGTCAAGTGCACGACGCTGCTCTGAGGGGGGACGCACGCATGCAGACATTCAACAATGCAACATCGGGCGATATCGTCTTGGCGCTGGCTGACCGCATCGTCGAGAACCGCGCCTATCTCAGCGAGATCGACGGCAAGATCGGCGACGGCGACCATGGCGTCAACATGGCCAAGGGCTTCGGCATGGCCGCGGAACGCCTGAAGGGCAAGAGCCAGTCGCTGTCAGCCTCGCTCGATACGCTGGGCACGGTTCTGATGACCGAGATCGGCGGCTCCATGGGCCCGCTCTACGGCGTCATGTTCACCGAGATTGCCGAAAAGCTCGACGGCATCGATGCGATCGATAGCGCAGCCTATGGCAAGGCACTGCATGCCGGGCTCGAAGGTATCCAGTCGATCGGCTCGGCCAAGGTCGGCGACAAGACGCTTCTGGACACGCTGGTTCCGGCGATCGAGGCCTTCGATGCTGCGAACGTAGCTGGCAAGTCCTTTGCCGAGGCGCTCGAGGCATTGGTCGCCGCCGCCGAGACTGGCCGAGATTCGACGCTCAATCTTGTGGCCAAGATCGGCCGCGCTAGCCGGCTGGGCGAGCGCTCGCTCGGCGTTCTCGACGCTGGTGCGACCTCCTGCGCCATCATCCTGAAGGAACTTTCCCTCGGCGCTCGCGCACGACTGCAATAGCAGGGCTCTCCCAAGGCTGCGCGACCCCGTGCTCCACCACGGGGTCGCGCGCCGCCCCTCCTCAAGAAGAAGCATTTGCAAACATGCGTCATTGCTTTCATCTTCAGGCGAAAACGGGAAACAGTGAATCATCATGACAGGCAAGGCATCTTCGGTCGGCAAGAATAGTGCAAGCAAGGCGGGCGTGCCTGACGCAACCGACAGCATGCCGCTGCGCTATGGCGACGACCCTTACGTTTGGGCCTGCTGGCTCTATTATGAAGATGGCAAAACCCAGGGCGACATCGCCGAGATCATGGGCATTTCGCGGGCGACCGTGAACAGCTATCTCGCCGATGCCCGCAGCCGCGGCATCGTCAATATCTCACTCGAGCCCTCCCGCCTGAGTTCGCTCTCCATCGCTCAAGAACTCAAGCGCCATTTCGGCCTGCACGACTGTCTTGTCGTGCCGAGCGACGACGGCTCGCGGCCGCTGATCGACCGCCTCGGGACAGCCGGCGCGCAGGCCATCGCCAGACTACTGAAATCCGGCGACACGCTTGCCGTCGCCTGGGGCCGCACGGTTCTCGCCGTTGCCGAACAGGCGAATGTACCGAACCTGCAGGATGTCACCATCGTCCAGGCAACCGGTGGCACCCGTGCACTCTTTGCCTACACGCCGGAACTCTGTGCCAGTGCCTTTGCCGATGTGACAGGCGGCAGGCTGATCAACATCACGGCCCCTGCGATCGTTTCGGCGCCTGAGGTTCGGGAGATCTTGTTGCGCGAACCATTGGTCGAGGATCAGTTTGCCACGCTTTCTAAAGCCAACAAGGCCATCTTCGGCGTGGCGTCGCTGCGACCGAACTCGACGGTTCACAGCAGCGGTTTCTTCGAGTCCGTCTCCCTGCAGGATTATCTGGCCAAGAATGCCGTCGGCGTTCTTGCCGGCCGTTTCATCGACGCCAAGGGCCTGCCGGTTGCAGGGCCGCTCGACGAGCGTATCATCGGCATATCCCTCGACATGCTGAAATCCATCGGGCTACGCATCGCCGTCGCCGGCGGCTTCGACAAGGTGCCCGCAATTCTCGCCGCCCTGCGTGGCGGTTATATCAACGTGCTGATTACCGATGCAGCCACCGGGCGTGGCATTCTGAATGCCGATGGCGTCACCGAATTCGATCAGAAAGCCCAGCAGCGTCCGAGAACGGACAACAGCATTGCCCTGCCCAGCAGCTATCGAACGCATATCAAGAAATTCCTTAACAATCCCGACGATGTCGTCGACGAGATGCTCGAAGGCATCGTCAAGGCACATGCCTCGCATATCGTGCCGATCAAGGGATCGAACCGCGCGCTGATGGCGCGAACCGGCCCGAGGCCGGGCAAGGTCGGCCTGGTGATCGGCGGCGGCACCGGCCACGAGCCTTGCTTTCTTGGCTATGTCGGCAAAGGGCTTGCCGATGCCGTCGCCATCGGCAACATCTTTTCGTCACCGCCCCCAACCCCGATCCTCGAATGCGCCAAGGCCTCCTCCGGCGGCGAAGGCGTGCTCTTTGTCTATGGCAATTATACCGGCGACGTCATGAACTTCGAGATGGCCGCCGAAATGGCGCAGGAGCAGCAGATCGACGTTCGCACGGTGCTGACCACAGACGATATCTCCTCCTCTCCGATCGAGGATCGCGAGGGACGACGCGGCGTTGCCGGCAATTTCTTCATCTTCAAGATCGCGGGCGCTGCCTGCGACAAGGGCCTGTCGCTCGACGCTTGCGAAGCAGTGACACGCAAGGCCAATGACCGGACGTTCACCATGGGCGTTGCGCTCGAGCCCTGTTCCCTGCCGCAGACCCGACGCCATAACTTCGAAATCGGGCCTGACGATATCGAATTCGGCATGGGCATTCACGGCGAACGCGGCGTGACCCGCGAGAAGATGATGAGCGCCGACGAGATCACCGACCGGGTGATGGACCGGATATTCTCCGAAATGAAGCCGGTTGCGGGCGATCGGGTGGCCGTGCTCATCAACTCCTTCGGCGCGACGCCGCTGATGGAACTTTACATCCTGTTCCGCCGCGTCGAACAGAGGCTGAGCGCCAAGGACATCAAGATCGAGGCAAACTGGGTGGGACATTATTGCACGTCGCTGGACATGGTCGGTGCATCCATATCCATCCTGCATCTCGATCAGGAATTGACCGAAATGCTGAACCATCCGTGCGACACCTTCGCGCTGAAGGTCGGATAAAGCTATAAAAATGTGCCCGGCGACAACAGACATGGCCGGGATCGGGAGGAAGACGATGCCGGAAAAAGCCGCCCGCAGCCTGGGCACCATGTTTCAGCGCATATCGATCGCGATCAATGCCGAAAAAGACCGCCTCTCCGAGCTGGATGGCGCAATCGGCGACGCCGATCACGGCATCACCATGTCTCTCGGCTTCATGGCCGTGAATGCGGAGCTCGCAAAGCTCGATCTTGCGCAGGCATCGCCCTCGGAGATCTTCTCCACCGCGGCCTCCGCCTTCCTGGATGCCGTCGGCGCCTCGACCGGCCCGCTCTATGCCACCGCCTTCCGGCGGGCCTCGCAAGCGCTGAAGGCGGATGAATCCCTCTCTCCGGCCTGCCAGGCCATGATCATCGACGAGATGCGTGCCGGCATCCAGCAGCGTGGCAAGGGCCAACGCGGCGACAAGACCATGCTCGACGCATGGATCCCCGCCGCCGAAGCCGCCATCGATGCAAAGGCAGGTTCACGCGATGTTGCCGCCATGTGGAGCGCCGTAATCGACGCTGCCGAAGCTGGAGCGAATTCCACAAGCTCCATGGTGGCCGCCCGCGGCCGCGCGGCGCGGCTGGGGGAAAGGTCGCTCGGGCATATCGACCCGGGGGCGGCTTCGGCGGTGATTATTCTGCGGGCGATGCGGGATACGTTTGTGGAGGATAAGGCCGGCGGTTAAGCGATTAGGAGCCTACTAACATGTGATCTTGCTAAATTGTTCTCACCAATGCCCGCTCGATATTGGTTAGCCAGCTCTCGTCGTTCCGATTTTCAAGCTTGTCGATGCAATAACTACATGTCCGGATGCTCGATCCGCTCCCATTGTTGTAACGCTGTCTGAGAATAGACCCGGGGGTCGGCAAAGCAACTTCCTCGCGCAAGCAGATCGTAGCGCTATTCATTCCCGCGCCGAGGTTGCCTGACGGTCTCGGACGGCATCTCGCCGAAGGATTGATAGTAAAGTGCTGCGAAGCGGCCCATATGAGAAAATCCCCAATCGCGCGCAATGTCGGCAACCAACCGCGACTGGCCCGAATCCATAAGGGTTTTGCGCGCACCCTGCAGTCGTATGTTCCGTAAGTAGCCAAGAGGCGTTGTGTTCTTGAACTGCTGAAACGCCGCCTGCAAGGACCGCACGCTCGTTCCGGCTTCCCGGGCGATATCGGCCATCCTGATGTCTGCACCGGCATTGGCGTGCATATATTCCATCGCGCGTTTCAACTGCCTCGGGATGGCCGGTGACGCCGGTCGCAGCAATTGCGCCGAGTAGTTGTGCGGGACGGTTTCAAGCAAAGCGATCATCATCGCCTGCAGGAGCCTTTCGATGAATGCGGCCGAGGATCGTTCTGCGCCGCCTGTCGCGAGATCCTGCCACAGGAGATTTGCAAGCGTTGCGATCTGCATGCCTCGCCCGGACATCAGATCGACCGGACCGGTAAATTTCAGATCATCTCGAACCGGTGCGTCCAGCAACTCGCTCAGCTGCCGGACCATAGCCGGCTTCTCGAATGCCATACCCATATGACCGCGCTGTTCGAACAATGTCAGATGTTCAAAACATGACATATCGGCCAGCTGGCCCCTGCCCGGCAGCGACTCCAGCTGCCGCCCTTCCGTCTCGATCAGCATCCTGCCAGCGGTCGGCAGATAAAGGCCGTAGGCATCGGGACCGCCGGACAATTTGACGCTCATGCCGGAATGACATTTGCCGCGCCAGATGCTGCAGGAACCGATCGTGTAGTGACGATCCACCACCGAAATCGTGCCGCGGCCATTGAGAGGCTCGACAATGGCGGGAAACAGGGTTCTCGCATAATGCGCCGTCATCTCCTCGGCATCGGCCTTATCGACTTTGAACACCGAGAGCGTCGCGTAGGTCAAATAATCCTCTCTTGTGCCGCATCGGCGGATTATCTTTCAGGCTTCAATTATATCCCTGAAAGTAAATCCTCACTCACATCTCCATTTGAGATAAATCTAGATGATAAACAAAATCAATTCGATAAACAATAAATATTACAATTGCAACCATATGGATATATCAGCATCTCCTCACTGCATGCATTTTGATTATACTTATATTATTTCATAATATGATCCGACCTTCAGGAATATATTTTATACCTAAACCAAAACCTCGGCTAATACGCCGACTTCCGTGTGCGCCGACGCTAAGTGCCTGAGTATTCCTCGGATGCCTTTGAGCCACTTGACGGAATGTTATCGATAACATAGCCTCCTCCCATCGAAGCTTTGGGAGGAGCAGGATGGACAACGGAAAGCTGCTCGAATTTTCCGATATCACCAAGGAATTTGGCGGAACGCGCGCGCTGTCGAACGTATCTGTCGACCTGCAGCGGGGCGAAATTCTCGCGCTTCTCGGAGAGAATGGCGCGGGCAAATCGACGCTCATCAAGACCTTGGCAGGCATCTACAAGCCGGATGGCGGGCAGATCCTGTTTCGCGGCAAGCCCTATCATCATCGCCCGCCGCAACCCAATCAGCGCCAGCCGGTCGCCTTTATCCATCAGGATCTCGGACTGATCGAATGGATGACGGTGGGCGAGAATGTCGGGCTCGCCCAGGGCTATTCCCTGCGCGGACGGCTGATTGATTGGCGGGCGACGGAGCGGCGCACCGCGGAAGCGCTAAAACTCGTCGGCTGCGATTTCGATCCGTCGACCCGCGTTCAGGAGCTGACCCGTACGGAAAAGTCGCTCGTGGCAATCGCCCGCGCACTCGCTGTCGAAGCCGACGTGCTTGTGCTTGACGAGCCCACAGCCAGCCTGCCCGCCGATGAGGTCGAAAAGCTCTTTGCTGCCATCCGCCCGCTGAAAGAGCGCGGCGTGGCCATGATCTACGTCTCGCACCGGCTCGACGAAATCTTCCGTATCGCCGACCGCGTCGCCGTGCTGCGCGATGGTCAGCTGGTGGGCCAAAAGCCAGTCTCCGAGACGACGCCGGATGAGCTCATCCGCATGATCGTCGGGCGCAAGGCGGACCAGCTCTTCGTTAAGGCGGAAAGAAGCGCCGGGCCTGCCATCGTTTCCGTAAAAGAGCTCACCTGCCGCGGCGCAGGACCTGTGTCCTTCGATATCCGACAGGGCGAATTGCTCGGTCTCGTCGGCCTGCGCGGCGCCGGTCAGGAATTGATCGGACGGGCGCTGTTCGGTTGCGAGCCATCGCAGGGCAGCGTTCGCTTGAATGGGGCCGCACCCGACCTTTCCAGCACCGTCGCCGCGATGGCTTCGGACATCGGCCTGATCGCCAGGGATCGGACGGAAGAATCCGTCGCCATGTCGCTCAGCCTGCGTGAAAATACCTTCCTCAATCCCGGCGCCTCCGGACGAAGCCTGTTTTCGTTCCTGTCTCCACGCCGCGAAGCAGAAGCTGCCTATTCGCTTGGCAGCCGTGTCGGCCTTAGGCCTAACGATCAGAGCCTTGCCATCGAAGCCCTGTCCGGCGGCAATCAGCAGAAGGTTGTCGTGGGACGATGGCTGGCGACGGGACGCAAATTGCTGATCGCCGAGGATCCGACCGCGGGCGTCGATGTCGGCGCCAAGGCAGACATCTATCGGCTGATTGCCGAGGCCGTCGAGGCCGGCCTTGCCGTTCTCGTCGTCTCCACCGATTTCGAGGAAATCGCCCACATCTGCCATCGTGCCCTGGTGTTTTCGCGCGGAAAGATCGTGCGCGAACTCAGCGGTGCCGACCTTACAACACCGGCGGTCATCGCTGCCGCGTCTGCATCCGAAGCGGCCTGAACCGGAGGAGAACACCATGCAATCGATCGAATCCAACGCGCTTGAGCCGACCCGCGCCGACCTCTCAGCCATGAGCCTCGGCCAGAAGATCCAGCGCTTGCTGCCTGTCTATGGCCTCGTCATCCTGACGGTCTTCCTGATCCTGCTTTTCTCGATTCTGCTACCGCAGACATTCCCGACGATGCTCAATCTGCGTTCGATCATTTCGGACAAGACGATCATCGCCATCCTGTCGCTGGCCGCGATGATTCCGATGGCGGCGGGGCGCATCGATTTGACCATCGGCTACGGCATCGTGCTCTGGCATGTGCTGGCGATCAGCCTTCAGACGATGTTCGGCCTGCCCTGGCCGGTTGCCGTCCTGATCGTCATCGCGCTTGGCGCACTGACCGGCTTTCTGAACGGCCTGCTGGTGGAGATTGCCAAGATCGATAGCTTCATCGCAACGCTCGGCACGGGCACTGTTCTTTATGCAATCGCACTCTGGCATACCGGCGGCCGGCAGGTCGTGGGCATGCTGCCGCAGGGATTTTATGCGCTGAACGGCACGATGGTCTTCGGCCTGCCGATCACCGGCATCTATGTCCTGGCGCTTGCCTTCGTCATGTGGATCGTCCTCGAATATCTGCCGATCGGCCGCTATATCTATGCGATCGGCGCCAATCCAAAGGCTGCCGCCCTCAACGGCATTCCCGTTCGCCGCTTCGTCATCGGCGCCTTCGTTACCTCGGGAACGCTTGCCGCCATTGCCGGCGTCCTCCTTGCCTCCAAGCTGCGCATTGGCCAGGCAAGCGTCGGGCTCGAATATCTTTTGCCCGCTCTGGTCGGCGCATTCCTCGGATCGACCACCATCAAGCCCGGTCGCGTCAACGTCTGGGGCACGATGATCGGCGTCATCATTCTGGCAGTCGGTATTGCCGGCATCCAGCAGTTTGGTGGCTCCTTCTATGTCGAGCCCCTGTTCAACGGCGTGACCCTGCTCGTTGCCATCGGCATTGCCGGTTACGCCCAGCGGCGCCGCAGCCATGCAGGACGCATGGCGCCGGCCCAGGCACCACAACTTTCCGCCAAGCCGGCGGAGAAATGAAGATCATCTGAAGTTCGAATGTCCAAAGGGAGGAGAAGACATGAACCGTGGACAATTCCTGCAGGCCACGACAGCGATCCTGGTGCTATGCGCCGGCCAGGCCTATGCCGATCCGTTGGCGGATGCGAAGGCTGTCGTCGATAAATACGCAACCCCGGTCACCAAATGGGACGGCCCGACGACAGGTCCGAAAGCGCAGACAGGCAAGACGATTGTCGTGCTCGCGGGCGATCTGAAAAATGGCGGCATTCTCGGCGTCAGCAACGGTGTCGAGGAAGCGGCGAAGGCGATCGGCTGGGAAGTGAAGGTTCTGGACGGTGCGGGTTCTATCGGCGGGCGAACGGCTGCCTTCGGTCAGGCCATAGCACTGCAGCCCGCCGGCATCGTCATCGATGGCTTCGATGCCGTCGAACAGGCTCCGGCGCTGGAGCAGGCGAAAGCCGCCAAAATTCCTCTGGTCGCCTGGCATGCCGGCCCGGTGATCGGCCCCGACGACAAGAATGGGCTCTTCGCTAATGTTAGCACCGACGCCATGGAAGTCTCGAAGGCTGCCGCCGATTGGGCATTCGTCGATGCCAAGGGCAAGCCGGGCGTCATCATCTTCACCGACTCCGCCTATGCGATCGCGATCGCCAAGGCCGACAAGATGAAGCAGGAGATCGAGCGTCTGGGCGGCAAGGTTCTCGAATATGTCGATACTCCGATTGCCGAGACATCGCAGCGCATGCCGCAGCTCACAACATCCCTCCTTCAGAAATACGGTGACAGCTGGACGCATTCGCTTGCGATCAACGACCTCTATTTCGATTTCATGGGTCCATCACTCGCCTCCGCCGGCAAGAGCGGCACCGATGCGCCGATCAACGTCGCTGCCGGCGATGGTTCGCAATCGGCCTATGAGCGCATCCGCGCCGGTCAATTCCAGAAGGTCACGGTTGCCGAACCCCTTAATCTCCAGGGCTGGCAATTGGTCGATGAACTCAATCGTGCCTTCGCCGGTGAAAAATGGTCCGGCTATCTCTCACCGCTACACGTCGTGACGGCAGACAATATCCAATCCGATGGCGGCCCGAAGAACACCTTCGATCCGGACAACGGTTACAAGGACGAGTATAAGAAGATCTGGGGTAAATGATCCCAATAACGGGACGTGGCCTGGCTTAATGGCCGGGCCACATCATTCGACAACAACACTAAGCTTGGCGGCTGCTATCGCGTGCAATCAGTTGCGGCAAGATCCTGACATCAGGAATCGACTGCGTGCCATCGAGAATATCCAGGATCAATTGTGCAGTCCGCTCGCCGATCTCACGCGCGAAGGCATTGATCGTCGTCAAAGTCGGCACGCAGACCTCGCCGATTTCGTAATTGCCGAAACCACCGATGGAAAAGCGTTCCGGCACCGGAATCCCGAGCCGCCGACATTCGGTAAGTGCACCGTAGGCGGCAAGATCCGAGACGCAGACGACGGCTTCCGTATCGGGATAGAGCTCGATCAGCTTCGCCATGGCATTGGCGCCCTCCCGCATCGAGATCGGCGGCGATCCGGCTGCAATCAGCCTGGAAGCATCGAGACCATACGCCTGCATCGCGGCGATGAAGCCAAGCCGGCGTTCGCTACCGCGTGAATCGCGCTGGACATCACCACCGATGAAGGCGATGCGGCGACAGCCGAGTGCGACGAAATGATCGACCATATCGCGCATGACGGCTCGGTTGGAGAAGCCGACATAATGGCCGATCGGATCGGTCGGGATATCCCAAGTCTCGATCACGGGGATTGCAACTGTCTGCAGAAGTTTGCGCGCTCGCTGCGTATGCGTGCCGCCGGTCACGACGATCGCCTGCGGTCTGCGGCGGAGCAGCTGCTCAATCAGCCGCTCCTCCTCTTCGACATCGTAGTTCGTATAGCCAAGTAGGATCTGCATGTCCCGCTTGGATAAGGTGTCCGAGAGGCCGCCGACCGTATCCGCGAAGTTGGCATTGTTGATGGATGGAATGGTAACGGCGACAAAGCCGGACTTTTGCGAACGCAGGTTGGATGCTGTGCTGTCGAAGACATAGCCCAGCTCTTCCGCCGTTCGCAGGATCGCCTCGCGCGTCTCCGGACTGACCAGGCTATCGGCCTTGAAGGCACGCGACACGGTCATGGGAGAAACTCCCATGACGCGGGCTATGTCCGCCATCGTTGGCGTTTTGCGTTCGTTACTCATCCATGGCCTATGTTATCGTTACCATCAGAGTAATCTGCCTCTTCCCAGAATGGCAAGAGGCGCTTTTACCTATCCCGCAAAGCGAGTAAATCGCCAGGGCGGGTCCGTGTCGGAAACGGGTCGCCGCAGCCCCACTAGAGCTGGAATTCATGCGCCAGCGTCACATGATGATGGATGCGCCCCTCGAAAAAGCGCGAGAGAACCGCTTCCGTCGCAGCACGTGCCTCGGTGCGTACCGGGCTTGCAAGCGCCTTCTCCACGGCGGCCATATCCGGATAGTTCACGGCCAAAATCATCGGGAACTCCGGGGCACCTTCATCTCGGGCCTCGGCAAAGGTAACCCGCACGTCGAGGGCACCCGGAAACTGCTTCCACTTCGGCAGAATGGTTTCCATGACAGCCATTCGAAACGCCTCTGCCTCTCCGTCTTTGACCTTGCCTTCGAATAATGCGTATCGGGTAATCATCCGGCGATCTCCTTGTTCCGCCCTTTGAAGAATTCCATCAGCGCGGCCTGATCCTCACCGCCAAGCCCGGAAGCCGTCAGCATGCGGTGTATCTCGGCACAGACCGCCGTCAGCGGCATGGCGGTATTGGTCCTGCGAGCGAGATCCTGAGCGCCGTTCAGATCCTTGACCATGTTGTCGATGCGGCCGGTGCGGCGATAATCCTTGCTGACGTAGCGCGGCATATATTCCTGCAGGATGGCGCTGTCGGCCCGTCCGCCCTTCAGCGCCTGCGGGATTTTCGCAGCATCGACGCCGGCATCGAGCGCCAGTTGCGTTGCTTCGGCGACGGCGAGGAAATTCAATGCGCAAAGAACCTGATTGATGAGCTTCGTGGTCTGGCCCGCACCGACGGGACCCATATGCGTGTAGTTCGAGGCCACATGGCGCAGAACCTTATGTGCATCGGTGACATCCTGCTCGCTGCCGCCGGCCATCAGCGTCAATTGTCCAATCAGGGCCTTTGGCGCCCCACCGGATAGCGGGCTATCCACCCAGCGCAGCCTCTTTTCCGCAGCCTCTGCGGCTAGGGCCTTTGTCGCGTCGGGGTCGATCGACGACATATCGATGATCAGCGTGCCCGGTTTAGCACCTGCGGCAACACCTTCAGGTCCGAAAACGGCGGCATGGACGATCTTCGGCGAATTGAGGCTGAGGATGACGAAATCGGAAACGGCAGCAGCGGTCGCCGCACTGGCGGCAGCCGTGGCGCCTTTTGCAGTCAGTGCCGCGACCTTCTCCTTGTCGAGATCGAAGACAGTGAGTTGGTTGCCCGTCTCCACCAGGCGAGCGCCGATCGCTCCGCCCATTGCACCGGCGCCGATCAGCGCCACCTTGCTGCTCATGATTGCGTCTCCTCCAATGCAATTAAGATGGCCGCCACAACTTGATCCAGCGGCTGATCGATATCGACGGTGATCGCCTGCTCGTCGGCCCCCGGCGGCTCGAGCGCGGCAAATTGACTGGCGAGCAAAGCCGGCGGCATGAAGTGATCGCGCCTTGCCTGCATGCGTTTCAGAATGGTTTCCCTCGTACCGGCGAGATGAATGAAGGAGACCGGCGCGCCGACGACCTCGCGGATCCGGTCACGATAAATGCGCTTCAGCGCCGAACACCCAATCAGCGCGATCTCATCCGCCAAGGTCAGGCGCTGACCGATCTTGTCTAGCCAGGGCCATCGATCGGCATCCGTCAGAGGAATGCCGGCGCTCATCTTGGCGACGTTGGCCGCGGGATGAAGATCATCGCCATCGACATAAATGCCGCCAACGCGCGCTGCGAGTGCCGAGCCGACCGACGACTTGCCGCAGCCGCTGACGCCCATGATGACGAAGTGGCGCGGCAAAACGCCATCAGAGCGAAGCCGTGATGCCGCCGTCGACATAAAGCACGTGACCGTTGACGAAAGAGGAGGCATCGGAAGCAAGGAAGATACAGGCGCCAACCAGTTCTTCGACGCGGCCCCACCGGCCGGCCGGCGTACGCTTTTCGAGCCATGCGGAGAAATCGGCATCGGCAACGAGAGCTGCGTTCAACGGCGTATCGAAATAACCCGGCGCGATGGCGTTGCATTGCAGCCCATGCTTCGCCCAATCCGTCGCCATACCCTTCGTCAGATTGCCGACGGCGCCCTTGGTTGCCGTGTATGGCGCAATCGAGGGCCGCGCCAGCGCCGTCTGCACGCTTGCGATGTTGATAATCTTTCCGGCGCCGCGCTTGATCATATGACGGGCGACCGCCTGGCCAACATTGAAGACGCTCGAGATGTTCGTCCGCAGAAGCCGCTCGAAGGCGTCGGCGGGAAAATCCTCCAGCGGCGTGCGAAACTGCATGCCGGCATTGTTGACGAGAATGTCGATCGCCCCCGTCTCGGCTTCGAACGCATCCACGGCTCGACGCGCGGCCTCGTGATCGGTGGCATCGAATGGCAGCACATGCACCTTGCCTGCAAAGTCTTCAGCCGCCTTGGCAAGCTTTTCCTTGTCGCGGCCGTTGAGCACCGGGTCGGCGCCAGCAGCCGCCAGGCCCTTGGCGAGCGCAAGCCCGATACCTTGGGAAGAACCCGTCACCAGGGCACGACGCCCTTTCAGATCGAAAAGACCAAGAGACATCGTTTCCTCCGTTTTTTATCTCGACATTGGTCGCCTCCCTTGTTTATGTTATCGATAACATTTGATGTCAAGGGAGGATGCGTGAGATGAACAAACCACCGATCCTGCAGATTGGCCCCTACCCGCAATGGGATCAAGAGCCGCTCGACGCAGCGTTCCAGGTTCATCGCTATTTCGAGGTTGCCGACAAGGACAAGTTGCTCGCCGAGGTCGGACCGTCGATCAGGGGTATTGCGACACGCGGCGAACTCGGTGCCAACCGCGCCATGATCGAGGCCTGTCCCAAACTGGAAGTCATTTCGGTCTATGGCGTTGGCTTCGATGCCGTCGACCTGCAGGCCTGCCGCGAGCGTGGCATTCGCGTCACCAACACCCCCGACGTCCTGACCAACGATGTCGCGGATTTGGGAATTGCGATGATGCTCTGCCTGTCGCGCGGCATGATCGGTGCGGAGACATGGGTGCGTGACGGCAGCTGGGCACAAAAGGGGCTTTATCCCCTCAAGCGCCGCGTCTGGGGGCGGCGTGCCGGCGTGCTCGGTCTTGGCCGCATCGGCTTCGAAGTCGCCAAACGCCTGAAGGGCTTCGACATGCAGATTGCCTATTCGGACGTCGAGGCGAAATCCTACGCCTCCGACATGACCTTCGTGGCCGATCCCGTCGAGCTCGCGACACAATCGGATTTCCTGTTCGTCACGCTCGCCGCTTCAGCGGCGACGCGGCATATTGTCGGTCATAAGGTGATCGAGGCGCTCGGCCCGGAAGGGATGTTGATCAACATCTCCCGCGCGTCCAATATAGACGAAGAGGCACTCCTTGACGCACTGGAGGCCGGCAAGCTCGGATCGGCAGCGCTCGACGTCTTCGAAGGCGAGCCGAAACTCAATCCGCGCTTCCTGGCGCTGAACAATGTGCTGCTGCAGCCTCACCATGCCTCCGGCACGGTCGAGACGCGCAAGGCCATGGGTAAGCTCGTGCGCGACAATCTCGCCGCTCATTTCGCCGGCCAGGCGCTGCCGACACCCGTTCTTTGAGGGAGAAAGACATGAAGGCCATCATCGCCCACGCCGCCAAGGATGTGCGTATCGAGGATTATCCGGCGGAAGAACCGGGTGCGGGAGAGGTCAAGCTGAAGCTCGCAACCGGCGGCGTCTGCGGCAGCGACCTGCACTACTACCATCACGGCGGCTTCGGCACCGTGCGCCTGAAGGAGCCGATGATCCTTGGGCACGAGGTCAGCGCGACCGTCACCGCGCTCGGCCCGGGCGTGCAAGGGCTCGAGATCGGTCAGCTCGTTGCCGTCTCCCCCTCCCGCCCATGCCGGACTTGCCGCTACTGTCTGCAGGGATTGCCCAATCAGTGCCTCAACATGCGCTTTTATGGCAGCGCCATGCCCTTCCCGCACATCCAGGGTGCGTTCCGCGAGACGCTGGTGGCCGATGCCATCCAATGCGTGCCAGCCGATGGTCTGACGCCGGGTGAAGCGGCCATGGCGGAGCCTTTGGCCGTGACCTTGCATGCCACGCGTCGCGCGGGCGAGATGCTCGGCAAGCGCGTTCTGGTAACCGGCTGTGGTCCGATCGGTGTTCTCTCGATCCTGGCCGCACGCCGTGCCGGTGCCGTCGAGATCGTCGCAACAGATCTTTCGGATTTCACCTTATCGCTTGCCAGGCAAGCGGGTGCCGACAGGGTCATCAATACAAAGAACGAGCCCGAAGCGCTTGCCGCCTATTCCGCAGATAAGGGCACTTTCGACGTGCTCTACGAATGCTCCGGCGCTGCCGCTGCCCTCGTCGGCGGTATTGCGGCACTGAGGCCGCGAGGGATCATCGTACAGCTTGGTATCGGAGGCGACATGAGCTTGCCGATGCTGGCGATCACGGCCAAGGAACTGGAACTACGCGGCTCTTTCCGCTTTCATGAGGAGTTTACCGTCGGCGTCGATCTGATGCGCAAGCGTCTCATCGATGTGCGGCCGCTCATCACCCATACGGTACCGCTTGCCGACGCGATCAGCGCCTTCGAGATCGCTTCGGATCGAAGCCAGGCGATGAAGGCGCAGATCGCCTTTACCTGAACCGAAACGGCGCGAAATCCACCGATCGAAAGCGAAAATGGATTTCGCGCTCAGGTCCGGCCTAGTCGAGATCGGCGCCGATCGCTTTGAGTGCAGCGCGCGCAACCTGCTCGTCCTGCTCGCCTGACCCGGAACCAACGCCGATACCGCCGACAAGCGTGCCGCCGACACGGATGGGCAAGCCCCCGCGCAAACCCGTCATGCCGCCATGGGTCGCGATCGCCAGCGGCACTCGCGCATGCTCCGGCAGCGAATGGCTCGGCCCGCCGATGGAAGCAGCCGTCTGTGCCTTGGCAGTGGCGCTTTTCAGCGACTGAAAACGTGAACCGTGCATGCGGAAGGACCCTAGCATCACGCCGGATTGATCGACGATGACGATGCATTGCGGCTGCCCCATCTGCGAAGCAGCCGAGATCGCAGCGGTCAACAACGTCATCACTCCTTCGTCGCTCAAGACACTCGACGCCAGAACATGGCTCATGCACTATCCTCCCGACTTGCGGACTCTATTGAATATGTTATCGATAACACATCGATCTCTCGATGTAACCTTATGGGAGGTATTGTTACAATGTCGTTCTTCGAGATCATGGACCCGGCCTTCGGGAAATTTGTTCTTGGCAATGCTCCCGTCAAGCAGATCGCCACCGGTTTCGACTGGGTGGAAGGGCCTGTCTGGTTCGGAGATCTGAACTGCCTGCTCTTCTCGGATATCCCGAATAACCGCATCATGCGCTGGATACCGGGGCTGGGCACCAGCATCTTTCGCGAACCCTCGAATTTTTCGAACGGCCATACGCGTGACCGGCAGGGCCGGCTCGTCAGCTGCGAGCATGGCGGCAGGCGTGTCACGCGAACGGAATATGACGGCTCCATCACGGTCATCGCCGACCGCTATCAGGGCAAACGGCTGAATTCGCCCAACGACGTCATCGTCGCCTCGGACGGCGCCATCTGGTTCACCGATCCGCACTACGGCATCGCGACGGACTACGAAGGATACAGGAGTGAGCAGGAGCTGCCCTGCAATGTTTATCGCGTCGATCCCGATGGCTCCATGCAGGCCGTCCTGACGGATTTCAACTGCCCGAACGGCCTCGCCTTCAGCCCTGACGAGAAGAAGCTTTATGTCGCCGATACCGGTCGCATGCATGGCAGCGATCCGCAGCATATCCGGGTCTTCAATGTCGGTGAAAACTGGCGGCTATCCGGCGGCGAAGTATTCCATGCGATTTCACCGGGCTGCGCCGACGGCATGCGCCTCGACAGCGATGGCAATCTCTGGTCGTCGGCCGCCGACGGTGTGCATTGCATCGCCCCCGACGGGCATCTCATGGGCAAGATCCTGGTGCCGGAAACGGTCTCCAACCTCTGCTTCGGCGGCCGCGGCAAGCACAAGCTGTTCATCACAGCGACGACCAGCGTTTATTCGATCTCGCTCAACCGAAGCGGCGCACTTTAACACCAGGGCTGGGACCGCATTACGAAACGATCCGTAAAGCGGCGCAGCAACAAGGACAGCCCTATCGAGGCTTCGGAAAAGCCAGCGATCCTGGATTGCTTGGAGACCGGTAGAGACGTTCAATACGGAAATGCTGCAGCGACAATCGCCGGGATCATCTGGCGATCGTCGCTGTCGGATGACGGAATATCAGCGCAGGTCGGCTTGCGATACGGAACGTACCGCCGCATGCGCAATCGACGCGAGATTGGCGGACAAGGCGCGTTCTTGCCTGCGTGCAGCATCCTGCAGCAGATCCGCCATCCGGGTTATGGATATGCGATCTGCGCGCATGACCTGGCGGATCAGCGGATCTTTAAGAACTTCGGCGATCGTCAAGTCCCTTTGGGTCATGGTTACCTCCTGTTCGTTAGCGCAGAAGATAGACCGCTTAATTAGCACTGCGATGTCAAAAGCCGGACAAAAACAAGGCAGTTCGTTCAATTTTGTTACAGATTAATCGCAAATCGAATGAACGGACATATTCCCAAAATACAATAGGACCCTAGTTGTCGGCTAAGGAAGGGTTGATCAATTGCGATCAGCCTTAAGTGGGAGGGCCGTTTGCTCCGCGAACGCGCAACGTTTTTGCAATAAATTAGACCATAATTTTGCAACTTTTGCGTCTATAGTCTCGCGGTGCTGCGGCTCTGTAGTGTAACACCAACGATCGGCCACGCGATGTACTCAGATCAGTCCACAGAAGACGAGCGTCTCATCTATCATGCAGATCTTCTCAGCCAGCTCTCCAATCCCAAGCGCCTGGAGGTCTGTATTCATCTGTCCGGCCATGAGGAAGATGTGAACAGCCTGGCCAAGAAGCTGGGCATATCGCAATCGGCGCTCAGCCAGCACCTGACCCGCCTGCATCATTCCGGTATCGTAAAAGTGCGCCGTCAGGCGCAGTTCAGATATTATACCTGCGATCATCCAGGCGTCCTGCAGATCCTGAAGACGCTTGCCGGGATTTTCGACGCCGAACTCAAACCGGCGAGACCGAAGACCGGCGACAATGACGATCACGACAAAAAACCATGACAAAGAGCCGATGCGGCTTTGCCGCCATCGGCCACCGAATGCGAATTTCGGATGTCGATGGATCGCGCAGGCATGCTATGGCCAATCGCAATTGCTCACACGCCGCGCCTGTTTCCCCAGATAATCACATGCAATTGCGGCAGCACCCTCGCTTCGAACCATCGGTCATCGCCGACCTTTTCCACGAGCCAGCGCATCCTTTCGACGATGCCGTCGATATCGACAAGCGCATCTTCTGCATCGGCTGGCGGCGGCGTGTGATTGCCGGGTTGCAGATAGACGGACAATTGGGGATAGCGAGCGGCCGCGTCCCGCGCATATTCATAGTCGAGATCGTCGAATATGACGATCTTCAAAGCGATTTGCGGTCCGTCGCCTGCCATGCGCAGACAGTCGTCGAAGGCGATCCAGTCCGTCGTCATGCCACTCGAAGGTGGCTTCGGGCTGAGCACCAGCACATCGAGTTCGGCAAACCACTCCTTGGCCAGGCTCCCTTGAGTCTCCAGCGCGAAGCGATATCCCTCCGCATGACCGCGTGCAATCAGCGGGCCGAGCGGCTGGATCGCGGGATTGCCGCCGGAAAGCGAGATCGTCAGCGGCTTGCCGCCGGAAAGCCTCTTCACCTCTTGCCAGATCTCATCGACCGGCATCGGCCGCCATTGGTCGCGATAGTCGCTGTCGACGGCATGCAGCGTATCGCACCAGGAGCAGCGATAATCGCAGCCACCGGTGCGCACGAAAATCGTCGGAAGACCGATCAGGATCCCCTCGCCCTGAATCGTCGGCCCGAAGATCTCGCTGACGCGGATGAGCGCGCCGCTCATGGCCGGTATTCCGCCCAGGTCTTCGGCGTCTCGCTGACCCGCACAGCGGATGCTTCCGGCAATCGTTCCTTGCACCAGTCGTAGAAATGCTTGGCGAGATATTCGGACGTGACGCGATCGTGTCCGAAGACATCGTTCAGATGACGATGATCGAAGGTTTCATCGATATAGCGCTTTAACGGCTGTAGCTCATGATAGTCTCGCACGAAGCCGTTCTGATCGAGTTCTGTTGCTGAAAGCTCCACCACGACGATGTAATTGTGCCCGTGCATGCGCGCGCACTGGTGATCATCGGGCAGATGCGAAAGCTGATGCGAGGCGGAGAAGTGGAATTCCTTGGTGATGCGGTACATCACTTCACCTCTTCGGCCGAAAAGCCCGACGTCGCAGCAATCCAGAAATCGGCATCCTCATATTCGGTCGGATCCTCAATGCCGGCGAGATGAAAGGCCTCGCGCCGCTCAACGCAGGTGCCGCAGCGGCCGCAATGACGTTTCCCGCCCTTGTAGCAGGACCAGGTTTCGGCAAAGGGGGTCTTGTGCCGGGCACCGTCGGCAACGATATCCGCCTTGGAAATCGTCACATAGGGCGCATAGAGCGAAACGCTGGCATAGCCGTCGAGCGCATGGTGCTGCATCTGCTGGAAGGCGTCTATGAAACCCGGGCGACAGTCGGGATAGATGAAATGATCGCCGCCATGAACCGCGACGGCAACAGCGTCCGCTTTTTGTGCAGCCGCAAGCCCGAAGGCGATCGCCAGCATGATCGCATTGCGGTTCGGCACGACCGTCGCCTTCATGGTTTCCTCGGCATAGTGCCCATCCGGCACCGCGACATCATCTGTCAGAGCCGATCCGGTCAAATGCTTGCCGATGGCGGTGATGTCGATGATCTCATGCGGCACGCCGAGACGCTTGGCGCAGGCGCTTGCGAATTCCAGCTCCTTGCGGTGCCTTTGACCGTAATCGAAGGAGACGAGGCCGATAAGCTGATACTCGGCTGCGACCTTATGGGCGAGCGAAACGGAGTCCAATCCGCCGGAGCAGATCACGATAGTCTTCATAATTCAGGATCCCTTGTTTTGACCGGGTGGGCTGCGACCGGATTTCATGGGCTCTTCAAAGCCACGGCCAGCTCACTAGCAGCAGAACCGGGAGGAAACAAGGCATTCCGCAACATTTCATGGCAACGCGCCGGCACCTGCCGGCGCGTTGCGTTTTTGTAAGGCCGTCAGCTGACACCCGCAAATTTCCCCGAAATATTCAGATCGGGATAGTAACCTGCCGGCTTGCCGCCGACCGTTTGGCCGCCCGTGAGGCTGCCCTGGATCTCCGAGCCGAAGAAGGAATAGGGGAAAGTCGCCTGTAGGGCGCTGACCTCGTCCAGGCGCCGCCGCAGTTCGTCCGGTATCGTGAACTCAAGGGCGCCGAGATTGTCCCTCAGTTGTTCCAGTTTCGTGGCGCCAATGATGATCGAGGCAATACCAGGCTGGGTCATTGCCCAGTTGGCCGCGACCTGCGCCATGCTGCGGCCGAGCTCGGCCGCCACCTTCTCCAGCTCGGCAACAACAGCCCAATTGCGCTCGTTGAATTTCTGGAAACCTGGATTGGTCGTACCACGCACGGTTTCCAGCCGGCCGGCGGTCTGCCCCTCACTGCTCGGCCGATATTTGCCGCTCAGCAGACCGCTCGCAAGCGGGCTCCAGGCCATGATACCTGCCCCGTAGCGTGTACCAAACGGCACGAATTCATTTTCGATGTTGCGTTCGGCCAGCGAATATTCGAGCTGAAGTGCGGAGATCGGCTCGTAGCCGCGATGTTCGGCCACCGCCTGGGCTCTGCTGGCGTACCATGCCGGAACATCGGACAAACCAACATGCCGCACCTTGCCGGAGCGGACCAGGTCATCGAAGGTGCGCATCACCTCCTCTGGCGGCGTCAGGCGATCCCAGCAATGCATGAGATAGAGATCGATATAATCCGTGTTGAGCCGTTTCAACGACCCTTCGACGGCCCGCAGGATATTCTTGCGGCCATTGCCGGCCGCATTCGGCGTTTGTGCGGTAAGGTTCATGGTGAACTTGGTTGCGATGACGGCGTCGTCGCGCAAGCCGCGCTCGGCGATGAATTCACCGAGCCAAGCCTCAGACGTACCGCCCGTATAGGCATCGGCAGTGTCGAAGAAATTGCCGCCGGCGTCGACATAAGTATTGAAGATCGCCCGTGCCGTTTCCTTGTCTGCCCCCCAACCCCATTCCGTGCCGAAGGTCATGGTGCCAAGGGCGAGCCGTGTTACCTTCAAGCCGCTATTGCCCAGCGTATAAAATTCCATGCTCATCGCTCTGCTCCTCTTTGGCTAACCGGGCGTATCGACGACCGACCCGGCGATGCGTAATGCACCTAGAGTCGCTGTTTTCAGGCTATTCGATAAGATTATTTAATTTGCATGCATTATGCGATATGGTGCAGCAATGGATCGCGATCTGCTGCCACATCTGCCCATCGTCGCCGCCGTGGCCCGCCGCGGAGGGTTTGCCGCCGCCGCCAGCGAACTGGGCATGAGCGCATCGGCCGTTAGCCATGCCGTTCGGCTCGTGGAAGAACGGCTCGGCCAGCCCCTCTTTGCCCGCACGACGCGGAGTGTGGCGCTGACCGAGGCCGGCAAGAGCCTGATCGCCACCATCACCCCGGCGCTGGAGGACATTCACGACCGCATCGAGCGTATCAGGGCCGTCAAGGGCAGACCAAGCGGACTGTTGCGCATCAACGCATCCCGCATCAGCCTGCCGCTGGCAGTCACCCGCGTGATCGCAGCGATGGCCGAACGCTATCCCGAAATCGAAGTGGAAATCTTCTCCGATGAAAGGCTGACCGATATCGTCTCCGAGGGTTTCGACGCCGGCATCCGCGTCGGCGAAATGATCGCGCAGGACATGGTCGCCGTTCGCCTCACCCCTCCTTTCCGATCCATCGTCGTCGCTTCGCCTGGATATATCGGGCGTTTCGGGCGTCCAAACACGCTTGCGGAGCTCTCCAACCATAATTGTATCGGCTACCGCCTGATCCGCTCCGGCGGCCTTTATCAATGGGAATTCGTCGAGAATGGCCGGGATGTCGCGGTGACGGTGAATGGCCAGGCGATCGTCACCGAAGCACATTCGGCCATAGAGCTGGCCGTTGCAGGCGTGGGATTGGCCTATGTCTTCGAACCGCTGGTCAAGGCGGAGATCACATCCGGCAGGCTTGTTCACCTTCTAGGTGACTATGCGGTGACGGAAGCAGGCCTTTTTCTCTACTTTCCGCGTCGTGCCGAGCTGGCCCCGAAACTCAGGGCTTTCATCGACACGGTACGACAGATCAATCGTTGAGTCGCTCCTCGGCAGGCAAAAAGCGCCATTTGCTTCCCATCGACATGCTAACGAATGGTCAAATCGCGCAGCCATTGTACGAAATACGCACGAAATGCAGCGCTGGATCGCAATTCAGCTGAATCGCGATTGCCGTCTCTCACGGCACTCGGCAGTCATAGTTGGAAAGCTCCGCCAATGAGGGCATGCATGGGTTCGGGGCATTCGCCCTCGCCTCCTGTCGGTCGGATTGGCAGCTTCCCGGTCTGAAAGAGGAACTCGTGCAAGATATTTCGAAGAGAAAGCCGCCCAGCCCGATCGATATCGAAGTCGGCAAACGCATCCGCGCGCAACGGCGCCTGCTGGGTATGAGCCAATCGGCGCTTGCCGAAAAACTGGGCCTGACCTTTCAGCAGGTTCAGAAATACGAAAAAGGCGCCAACCGTGTCGGCGCAAGTCGCCTGCAACATGTTGCCGACTGTCTTGGCGTCCCGATCTCGCACTTCTTCGATAACGCAGCCTTCGACAACCCTGTTTCGACCGAGGAAGCAAGAGTGATCCGCAACGACCTCGTCGGTTTCATTTCGTCCGAAGAAGGTATTGAGCTCAACCGAGCCTTTGCAAAGATCAAGGATGTGAGGACCCGACAGAAGATCGTCGGCCTGCTCAAGTCGCTGGCGTTGACTTAAAGCAATTCCGGAATAAGTGCGCAGCGGCTTTCCGTCCGAATTTACGAAACAAAGTGATGGAGCGGTTTGACGATTCCGTGAAGCCCCAAACCGCTTCAGCCTTCATTGCCCCGACAATTCAATGCTTTGCCGTCAGCTTGTGATACGTGGCGTACGAATGACCTTCAGGAACAGGGCGTTCATAGCGTCCGAGATGCCTTGCGTCGGACTCACCTCGAAATAGAGGCCGGGTGAGGCGCAAGTCTGCAAATTGGTGCCGATCTGCGATTGAAAGGGTGCGATCCACTGGTTGTACCAAGGGTTTGTCGGCAGGGGAAAATAGGTCGTATAGAGGATAGCGATCTTGATGTTCTGGTTCTTCAAGGGCTGACAGAAGGTGGTGTCGAGCGGCTCCTGGCAACGCCCGCCCGTCGTCGGCTTGGTGCAGGTGTTGGGTTTTTTGCTGTCACCGACGCCGTCAGTGACAAGGAAGAGGACCTTCTGACGATCGGAAGTGGTCTTTCCGCTGCCGCCCGTACCAATGATCGGCCCGAGTTGCGTCAGCACCGTATCAAAACTTGTATCCTCATCGCTGTTGTCGTTCTGTCCTAGAACAACCATCAGATCCACGTTGTTCTTGCTGACGGCACCGCTAACCTGCGCCATATCGGATGACAGCGGCGATACGTTGGTCAAGCCAATTGTCGTCGTGTCTTTGCCGAATGTATAGACGGCCATTCTGTACTGATCGGGTGTTACTCGGTTGTGCACGGCGGTATCGGTCAGCGACTGTGTCGCCTGGCGAACGACGTCGATACGCGTATTGATCTTCAGTACATTCGTCGCAAGATTGTAATAGTCGCTCGTTGAACCTTTAATATGGCACGCAAAGGCACATTTGTCTGACGTGTTTGCCACCATTTTATCAATATCGGCCATGGTAGCGCCGATCCCCATGGAAGGCGTGTTATCGAGCAGCATGTAGAAATCCATGAAGTTCGCCGTCTGATACTGCGCAGATGCCGAGCCGCTGACGGGAATAGACGTCTTGCCGATGACCTGGCTTAGTGTCGTCGGTACGTTCGCCGAAAAATTGACCGTGGAAGAGACGATATTTCCCGTGCGCGTTACCCCGGCGCTGACGCTGACCGGTATATTCTGAAGATCGCTGGACGCCTGGCCGTAGAAGAGCTTGTTGGCGTCGCCTTGACCGATCGTGACGGTGCCGTCGCTTGTCATCGCCATGGCAGCCGCAACCGCCGGAGATGAATCCGCGATTGCACCCACAGCAGCGGCGTCGGCGGCATTTTGCAATTCCGTTCTGACGAGCATCGCATTGGTAACATCGAGCGCCAGACCACCCACCGCGATCAACGGAACGGCAACCAGCGCCGTCGTGATTGCGAAATTCCCCGAACGGTCCGCAAACAGCATCCCTGATAGTTTGCGCAATGCGACAAACGATTGTGGATAGATCCTGAATCTCTTCACGAGCAAGCTCTCTGTAGCATAAGTTGTATTTTCAAAACATTCGCGAATCGAAAGTATTATTACTTTCAAATATACTTATTTATATTATCGAACGAAAATATTTAGATTCTCATAAGAGCAAACCTCTTATTTATACTGCAAAAATTGAGAGGAAATTTACCAAGAATACAGGATATATTCGTCGATCCCGTGGTCGAATTGTATGAAGTTCGATACGGTACTCACACTCCGACGGCCTTAAATCGGGCATAAACCGAACATTTCATAAAGAAAGACGCATGATCCGCAATATATACGCGAGACAGGCACCATAAAAATAACGCAAAAATTGCAAATCTACCCGAAGTATCTTTACCCGATTTTTAGTGTTTACCCGCGAAAGCAATCGCCATCGATTTCAGGTGCGGCAGCCGTCGTTGCAACTGTCTTCTTCGCCCTGATGGCTATGGTTGGGATCTTTACGTGCGCGTTCTTTCCTGCATCTTCACGGAACACAATCTGTGGCTCGTTCTTCTCGCGGCGTTCGTCTGCGTCAGTGGCGGCTGGATCACGCTCAATCTGCTCAAGCGAGCCGAAAGGACGCTCGAACTTCAGCGTGGCGGCTGGATCTTTCTGACGGCGGTGGCAGCTGGATCTTCGATCTGGTGCACGCATTTCATTGCCATGCTGGCCTACGAGGTCGGTGCGCCGGTCACCTTCGATCCGATCCTGACGATGGCCTCCTTTCTTTTGGCTGCCATCGGCTGTGCCGGCGGTTTTGCGATCGCCTTGTCGCGCGTGCCGCGCGTTGCACCGGAATTCGGCGGAGCCGTCGTCGGCCTTGCCATCACCACCATGCACTATACAGGCATGCTGGCCTATCACGTCGACGGGATCGTTGAGTGGAACCAGGGCTATGTTGTTGCCTCCGTCGCACTTTCGGTGATTTTTGCGGCGCTTGCGCTCAATCAGGCGGTGCGCCGGCCTTGGCAGCTCTCCCCGATCGCCGGCCTCGCTCTTTTCGTCATCGCCGTGGTTTCGCTTCACTTTACGGCAATGACCGCCGTATCAGTTACCCCCCTTGTAACCGGCGCAGCCATCGCTGACGCCTACGCACTGAAGGCCATGGCCGTTGCCGTGGCGGGCGGTGGATTGCTTATCATCGGCACCGGTGTGGCAAGCTATATGATCGACGAGCGAGCCTCGCGCGAATCCATCGAAAAACTTCAGCATATGGCCCTCAACGACCTGCTGACGGGCCTGCCCAATCGCAGCAGCTTTGCCGACCATCTTCAACGCGAGATGGGACATGCCAGCGAAGACGGCGTAAAGCTTGCAGTCATCGGCATCGACCTCGATCGCTTCAAGGAAATCAACGACCTGCGAGGACACAAGGCTGGCGACCAGGCACTCAAGGCGATTGGACGCCGGCTGCTCCGCCTCGTCAGGGACGGCGAGTTCGTCGCACGCGTCGGTGGTGACGAGTTTGCCGCGGCCAAGCGCTTCCGGGAGCAGAGCGAACTGCTGGATTTCGTTGCCCGACTGGAGAAGGTCCTGTTCGAGCCCATCCGGATCGACGATTTCGAGACGGCGACAGGGGCCAGCATCGGCGTTGCCGTCTATCCGGACGATGGCGTCGACCAGGAGCGCCTCGTCAGCAATGCCGATCTCGCAATGTATCGCGCCAAGGCCGATATCGGCCGTGCAGTCTGCTTTTATGAATCCAAGATGGATGAAGCTGCCCGCGCCCGTCATACGCTGGCCCAGGACCTGCGCCGCGCTGTCGAACTGGATCAGCTCGACCTGCACTATCAGGTGCAGACCTCGGTTCGCACAGGGCAGATCTGCGGCTACGAGGTCCTCGTCCGCTGGCATCACCCCGAGCATGGTGCTGTGCCGCCTTCGGAATTCATTCCGATCGCCGAAGAAAGCGGCACGATCCTTATCATCGGCGAATGGGTTTTACGCACGGCCTGCAAGGAGGCAGCGTCATGGGAGCAGCCCTACAAGATCGCCGTCAACCTATCACCCGTACAATTTGCTCATGCCGATCTCGCAAAACTCGTTCATGCGATCCTTATCGAGACCGGCCTTGCTCCGTCGCGGCTGGAGCTTGAGATTACCGAATCCACAATCATTGCCGACAAAACTCGTACTTTACATGTCCTGCGACAGATCCGGGCTCTTGGCGTGACCGTTGCCATCGACGATTTCGGAACAGGATATTCGTCGCTCGATACGCTTCGCTCCTTCCCCTTCGACAAGATCAAGCTCGATCGCTCCTTCATGAACGAAGTGGATCACAGCATTCAGGCAAAAGCGATCGTCCGCGCCGTGCTCACGCTCGGCAAGAGCCTGGATATCCCTGTTCTCGCGGAAGGCGTCGAGACCAACCATCAGCTCGAAATCCTCCGTGTCGAGGGTTGCGACGAGGCGCAAGGCTTCTTCCTTGGCCGGCCGAAGCCCGTCGCGCAGATCTTTCAAGTGGAGACATCGGCAGAGGACGACGAGGCATCGGCATTTTCCGGCCGGTTGCCGCCCTATCGCATGCGTCGACGCTAGGACGTTCCTCACGCGTCAATGCAAAATCCGCAGCAATTACAGGGCGCGGACCTGCGCCTCCTTTCCTTCTTCGATTTGGTCAGCCGCTCCGTTCGCAATATCAGATCGAGCGGTCCGAAACCTCGCCGATCCATTCGCTCGTGAGCTCGATTGCAACTGTGGAGCGGATATCGAGAGCATTGGCGGCCACGAGAAGCTCATAGCGACCGGCGATAGCTCGAAATGTTCCCGTCTGCTCGTCGAAATAGCTCAGATCGCGTGGGCGCACGACAAGCGAAGCCGTCCCCCTTTCACCCGGCATCAGCCGAAGCTTGGCAAAGGCACGTAACTCCTTGTCCGGCCGCTCGACTGCCGAAGCAGGCGCGCGCACATAAAGCTGCACGAGTTCGGAACCGGTTCTGTCGCCGATATTGGTGACATCGACCATGATGGTGATGCCCTCCGCGCCCATCGTCGTTGCCGAAGCTTGCGCCTCGCCCCAGGAAAATCGCGTATAGCCAAGACCGAAGCCGAAGGGGAACAAGGGCTCGATATCGCGCGTATCGTGATGACGATATCCGACGAAAACGCCCTCAGCATAGCGCACATGCCCATCCTTGCCAGGATAGGTCGACGCATCACCAACCATGGCGGAGTTATCCGACAAACGCTTCGGGAAGGTCTGTGGCAGGCGCCCGCCGGGCTCGACATCGCCGAAGAGCACATCGGCAACGGCGTGGCCGAGTTCCTGGCCGGGATACCACATCTGCAGCACGGCCCGAACCTTGTCGAGCCATGGCATCTCGATGGGACCACCGGTCTGCAGCACGACAATCGTATTGGCATTGGCGGCCGCCACCCGGTCGATCAATTCCTCTTGCCGGCCCGGCAGACGCATGTCAGGCAGATCGAGTCCTTCCGTATCCCATTCGCCGTCGCGGCCGACAAAGAGCAGAACGACATCCGCATTTCTTGCCTTCTCAACGGCATCCAGCATGGCCTCTTCACCGAGCGGCTTCTCCACGCCGAAGCGTACCGCCGTCAGATTGATCCCCTCCTCGGTCGTCGCGGAAGAGCAATACTCCACCACCACCTTGTAGCTCTGTCCGGCGTCCAGATGGATGCCTTGCCGCTGCTCGACATTGGCCGTTCCGAAATAATTGTCGCCTCGGGCCCAGCCGTCATAGCCATTCACGACGAGCTTGTCGTCGACAAAGAGCCTGGCAAGGCCTGCATTCGTCATGCCGAATACGTGCTCGCCGCTCTCCGTCGGCACATAGGATGCCGTCATGCGGGCGGAGAACTCATTGGGATCGAGTTCCGAGGACGGCAGGTCGAACCAGAAGAATTCGCCCTTGCTTGCCGTTTCGGTGGCGATCACCGGGCCTGCAAGATCGCGGCCCTTAAAATACTCTACCCGCATCTCACCGGAGAAGACATTGATGAGGCGATTGTTGCGGCAGCCGGGGGCATGGTGAATGCTGTTGGCATTCGATAGTGCCTGCCGGATGCCTTCCAATGGGCTGACCCTGTAGTGGGCGGCAATTTGGGCGCTGCCGCCGCCCATGACACGCGCTTCGGCAGCATTCGGCCCGATAACCGCCACATGCCCAAGGCCTGCCTTCTGCAGCGGCAGAATGCCGTCGTTCTTCAAGAGCACGGCACCCTCGGCTCCGAGCTCGCGGATCAAAGCACGATCCCCAGGCAGATCGAGCGCGTGTTCGCTCAAATCGGGCACCTTCTCGAAGGCGCCGACACGCTCCAGCAATGTCAGAATGCGGCGGGCGGCTTCGCGCACCGTCTTCGGCTCAACCTCGCCATTGCGGACCGTCGCCACCAGCTTTTCGCCACGGTCGCGCGTCGGACCGGGCATTTCGAGATCGAGCCCGGCATTGATGGTCGCCGCCGTCGAATGCGAACCGAACCAGTCCGACATGACGATGCCGTCGAAACCCCACTCCTGTCGCAAAACTTTGGTCAGCAGCCAGGGATGCTCGCTCGTATAGGTGCCGTTCAGCCGGTTGTAGGAGGACATGACGGCCATGACGCCGGCTTTCTTCACAGCCTGCTCGAACGGCGGCAGATAGATTTCGCGAAGAGCGCGCTCATCGATATCCGACGACATCGTCTGGCGCTCGATCTCGGATTCGTTGCCGGCGAAATGCTTGATCGTGGCCGCAATGCCCTGGCTTTGCACGCCCTGGATATAGGCGATGGCAAGCGCGGCCGTCAGCATCGGATCTTCAGAATAGCATTCGAAATTGCGGCCGTTGAGACCGGAGCGGTGAATATTGACCGTCGGCGCCAACAGCACCGAGGCGCCCTTGCTTTTGGCCTGACCGGCAAGTGCCACACCCATGCGCTCGACAAGGGTCGGATTCCATGTCGCGCCAAGGGCGATGGCGACGGGAAAGCAGGCGGCATTGACGCCGGCAACCAGCGAGCCGGCACCGCGGGCTCCGTTCGGCCCATCCGTAACCTTGATCTTCGGAACACCAAGGCGCTCGACCGGCACCGTGGTCCAGAAATCGGCGCCGGACAGCAGCGAAACCTGCTCTTCAAGCGTCATCCGGTCGAGAATATCGTCGATCATAAAGGCCTCCCGAGCAATTCGCTGGCTGTTCCATCGTCCATCCGCGATGGAGATTCGCATTTAAGACCAACAAATCATAAACACGCCAGATGTTCTTCCGATAGTGCGATATGTGAATGAAATTCCATATCTTTTTTTGCCGACATTCAGGTCGCAGCCGCTACGGAGCACGCTTCGCAACCGATCGGAAATCATAAGTTCGGCACAGGAATGGACGTCCCTGATTGCCGTACCGGTCAAAAGCGCCGGTTCGATAAAATGCGAATAATCTTTTTCCGAATAAATTTGACCGCGTCGGATTTCATGAGCCCAACTCATGGAGCCGAGTATGCGTTCACTTCTAGTCGCTGCAAGCTTTCTCTTCGCCGCCGGCCTGCTGTTTTCGACGGCAACAACGGCAAAACCCGTGGCCAATACCGCCGCGGCACACGCACATCAGTTTGCGCGTGAGGTGACGGATGCGAGCGTGCCCGTCGGCTGGACGAGCTTCTGCAAAGCGCAGCCAGCCGAATGCGTGGCTGGCCAAAAGAGCGTGGAGTTCGCCGATCTCGATCATGACCGCTGGGAGCAGCTGCAGCAGATCAACAGCCTCGTCAATCATGAGATCGAGGGTGTCGGCGACAACGATCATTACGGCATCTACAAGCTCGGCATCATCAACTGGTGGACCTATCCCGACGATGGTGCCGGCAACTGCAATGACTATGTTCTCTTAAAGAAGAAATTGCTCGTGGAAGCAGGCTGGCCGCGATCTGCTCTGCTGCTGACGGTCGTCCTCGATACCCATAACGAAGGACATCTTGTCTTGATGGCGCGCACCAATAATGGCGATCTCATCCTCGACAATCTCACCGATACGGTGAAAAACTGGAGCGGAACGGGCTACACTTTCATCAAGCGCCAGACGGCCGATAATCCGAACAATTGGGTTCGGCTGGAATCCGGTCGCACACCCGAAGAGCTTGCCATGATCAGCAAGGCACTGGCGTCTCACTCGCAGTGATTGGCGGCCCAATAGCTGTCGACCAGGCCTTTCCCATCCTGGTCCAGAATGGCAAAATTGCCGGGGATGACGACGAAGAAGCGTTCTGCACCTTCCGCACCGGCGCCGTCATTCGCAGTTCCCGTATCGACACGACCGCAAACGACGAAGCCCGGCATTCGTTCGCTCGGCTTGGCTTCCAGAATATGGATAGCTGAGGGCGGCACCTCTATGCGCCGCGCGACCGCCGCCTTGGCCAGCGCCGGAACATCCGCCATCGTCGGCAAAACTTCGCCGGGGGCGGCTGCAAGCAAGATGCTCCCTGCGATCACGAGATGTTGCATCGACATCCTTTCGAAAGCCCGGACCACGGGAACGCAACCCTGGACGGCCATATCCCCTATGCCTGTGCAGCCGAGAGCTGCTTTGATCGAAGTTTATTGTGATTCGTGAGACGGAAGAAGCTTACGCTCTTGCCTTCGGATAGCGATCGCGTATCAAGATGGTCCCCGCGCCGGGGAATATTTTTGGAAAGCCACTTTGCGAATGCGAACACGCCTGTCGATACTCCCGGCACTCGGTCTTCTTTTTATCCTTGCATTGACGAACGCGGTTTCTGCGCGTGAGCTCGTGCACGTGCCGCCAGGCAATCGCAACAGCGTTCAGCCGCCCATCCCCAATACTTCGGTACTGCGGGCCAAGGCCTTCAACACCACCTACGACGAAAAATACCAGAAGATCATCGGCGTGCTTCGCGACGACAAGGAGCTGATGGCCTCGATCAGGAAGGCCGGGCAGGCCTATGGGATCGACCCCATCCACATTGTTGGCGCCCTGGTCGGCGAACACACCTACAACATCACGATCGTCAACAGGGTGAAGTCCTACTACGTCAAGGCGCTCGCCTATTCGCAGTCCGATTTCAAGTTCGCCTATAAGGACGTGACGGTCCAAACCTTCCTGAAGAAGCCGGAATTCGCCCATTGCAACGCCTTCACCGGCAGCGCCGAACTTTGGGAATGCCGCGACGAGACCTGGGACAAGAGTTTTCGAGGCAAGGTCATCGATGGTGTCACTTATGAAAACATGACGTTCCAGCGCGCGTTCTTTCAGCCCTTCTTTGCGGGCCAGACCTTCGGTCTTGGCCAGATCAGCCCTTTGACAGCCCTTGAAGTCACCGATCTCGTGCATGCGACCAGCGGCCTGCCGAAGCTTTCCGTCGACGATCCGCAGGCGATCTACCGCGACATCATGGATCCCGATCGCAGCGTGATCTATATTGCCGCCATCGTAAAGGATGCCATTGACGCCTATCGCGCGGAGGGTTTCGACATCACCGACAATCCCGGCCTGACGGCAACGCTTTACAATGTCGGCCAGCCGCGCCGCCGCGCGGCTGCCTTGCGTCAGGCAGCGGATGCTTCGGGCGGGAAGAAACTGCCGGAAGAAAATTATTATGGCTGGCTGGTGAATGACAAACTGCCGGAGCTTCATGGGCTGCTCGGCAGCGACAACAGCCAGTAAGCCGCCAGAACTTTATCCATGAAGAACACCGGTTTGATCAGGCAATCAGGCTGACGCGATCATTGGCAATCTTGTTTTCGACCCAGGCTCTTTCATTCTGCCAATCATGCCGCTTCCATCCCTCCCAGCCAAAGCCGCACAGCTTGATGTCCCACTCCGAGGCGGGAAACCTTGAAAGCGCATAACAGATGCCGAGGAAGCCTGTGCTGGGGAAGACCTTGTGCATGCGACGCCCGGAAATACCGAGCTCGCCGCAGCCGTCAATGTAGGTCTGAGGCGGCATGATGCGGATCTCCTTGCCGGCCCTGCCCAGCAACTCGATTGCCTGCATCGTCCAGTCAGCTTTTCGACCCTGCAGACGCTGGAAGATGTTCGGTCGGGGGTGATATTTGCGAATGATATCGGGGTGATAGGCCAGCATGAAGACCTTTGCGGCCTTAAGCGCGGCATTATCCATGAAGCTCGGATCGAGAAGCCGCCGATACAAGATCTTGCTTGATGCGGCCAGCATGATCATGTCGGTGCGCTCGCCGCTCATGCCTTCGGAAAGAACCGGCTCGTTGAAACGCATGACGAATTGCGCCTCGTCTACGATACCGGCGATATCGCGTTCCAGCTTTCCATTGCCGACAATGATTGCAGTCTTACGCGCCAATGCGGTCGTCCAGAAAATACGGGCCGTGCATTAACAAGCCGTTCTGACAGCACACTGAAACATTGATGATGCAGAACTGAAATCCCCTCGACCGGCCGTTCCAGCACGTCCGGTCGAATTTGATCCGCCTACCAGGCGAGCATATTAGCGGCATCTGCACAGAGCAACCGCAGTGAAAGAGGCTTTGCTGGCAGACCGCGCCAAGTCGCTATAGATTGTTGCCTCTCAATGCCAAAAGCGGATCGAATGGAGAGTTTATGAAGCAAATCGATCGCATGAACTCGACGTCGAACGAGTAGGAGGCTGACCCGTGGGATGCTCCCGACAAGGTGGCGGACTTACAATTCGCCGGATTTCAGAACAGGGCTGCAAAGGCGATTGCCTGGGCTTCCATATTCGGTGCCGACCAGTCGCTGTTCGGCATGGAAGCAAGCGACCTTCGCAGTTTTGATGCCGAATTTCATGCGACGTGTGACGGTGAGGATATGCTTTTGATGCGGCTGATTTGGCATGGCTTCCGCGATCCACCGGAATGGCGGCTCGCGACGCGACCAAGCAACAACGGCGATCTCCCCTGGGCTTCTTGGGGTTATTTCGCCGACCTGCCGGAAAGCTGGCAGATACCGGCTAGTCAAGCGGCGTCATCCGATAATCCTGCATAACGGGCGGTCGGCACGCTCACAAGAAATACCGGAACTTCAACGGCAGCAGGGCCGCGCCGATCGCGCTGGCGTCACCTTCGGTTTCGCTAAGAACCAGCTGAGGCCCGGGCGGCGCGGCACCATAGCGATGCGGACGCTGCGACGGCAGGCGGGCGCGCGCGATCATCATTCGCCCAAGTTCGGGCGGCAGCTGGCCGCCGAAGACGATGGCTTGCGGATCGATCACCCCGGCAAGCGTGGCGATCAGACGGTCGAGCATCGGCATGGTCTCGGAGAGCCAGCTCTCGACGCCAGGCCAGGAAGGGTCGAAATTCTGCTTGAGTTCCTCAAGGGAGCCTATGTCGACACCGCTCTCTCGCAATGTGGCGATGAGATATTGCAAAGCCGGCCGGCGCTGCACTTCGTCGGGATTGTATATGACGCTGAACTCCCCGGCATTCCCATGAAAGCCCAGATAAGGCCTGCCTTCCAGAACAAGGCCGCCGCCAAATCCATAGTTGAAGGACAAGTATGCAAAGGTCTTGCACCAGCGCCCGACACCACGCAAGCTCTCGCCGATTGCGCCCGTTGTTGCGTTGTTTTCCAACCAGGCCGGCAATGCAAAGACATGCTCAAGTTCCGGCTGCAGATCGACCAGAGACCATTCGCGCAGCGGCTCCGGAGCATTGAAACGACGATCATCGCCGACGAAAAAGCCCGACATGGCAAAGCCAAGTCCGATGAGACTTGCGCGCGATATTTCGTGGCGCGTCAGGATCGAACTCAGTTTCTCGGCAAGGATTGCCAGCGTTGCCTTGCGGTCGGCGGGCACGCCGCTGAGCACCTCCTGATCGACGATGTCGCAGCCGAAATCAGCAAGCGACAGTGTCACGGCATCGGTATTGACGGAAATACCAACCGAATAAACCGCCTTCCGTTCCAGTTCGATAGTAGGGCTCGGCTGCCCGCGCGCACCCTTGAATGGCGCACCGGCGCGAAGCAAGCCGCGAGCTGTCAGTGTCTCGACGAGCCGATGCACCGATTGCTGCGTCAAATTGGTGTGGGCCGTAATGGTCGCGCGCGGGATTGGCTCGCGGCTGCGGACAATATCGAGGATGAGGCGCTCGTTCTCGCTTGCCAGTGGGGATTTTTCAAGCGCTGCCATGAGTGCAATCCTGCTTCCTGTCATGCCGACTTAGCCTGTGCCTGTCAGCGCACAATCCGAACCACATATTCGCGGCTCTCGTCATAAATATTACACTTTATGTGTATTAATAACCATAGCAACGATCGGTGCCAATACATCGCGTCGGCCACACCCATTTGTGCTCACATTCGACATCGAACCTCGCATCCGCCCGTTCCGCCTGAGAACCGACAGCTCACGAAAGCTTTTCCCATGCATAGCCAGACCGCCACATCGCCCTCATCCCGCAATGCCGATATCTACGACCTCCTCTCCCGGGCCAATACGAACATTCTGACGATCGCCCATCGCGGGCTTTGGTCGGTAGCTCCCGAAAATTCGTTGGCGGCAATCCGTGCGGCAGCCGAGCTTGGGGTGGAATTCGTCGAAATCGACACGCAGGCGACCGCCGACGGCCATCTCGTCGTCATTCACGACAAGACGCTGGACCGCACCACCTCCGCCAAGGGTGTCGTCGGAGCGAGCAGTTTCGCCACAGTCCGCGATGCACGATTGCGTGCCAGTGCCGGCGGAGAGCTGGCTGTAATGACGGATGAACGCGTTCCCACGCTCGAAGAAGCGCTGGAAGAGGCACGCGGGCGCGTCTTCGTCAATATCGACACGAAATTCCCCCGCGAACTGCCGCAGGTCATTGCTGCAGTGCGGCGGCTGGGTGCCGAAGATCACGTCATCATCAAGTCCGATGTCGAGCCGCAAAGCGGCTGCTTTCCGGTACTGGACGCCGATTGGTTCGGCTCGATCCCGCATATGCCGATGTTTCCCGTCCGACCTGGAAAATTCACCGAGGATCTCAGGATGATCGAATCGCTCGAGGCGCCAATGATCGAGGTGAAATTTACCGACATTGCCGATCTTGCCGCCGGGCGCGAGGAACTGGAGCGTCAAAATATCCGGCTCTGGATCAATACACTCGACGTCTCCCATAATCTCGACTTCAACGACAGCCGCGCACTCGGCGACCCCGAAGGCGTCTGGGGAGCACTCGTTGGCGCCGGCGTCGGTGCCATCCAGACCGACACGAATGTCGAATTCAAGCGGTGGCTCGCGAACAGAGGCGCCAACTGACAGGATCTTCGGCAACGGCAAGACAGAAAAGCCCGGGCGGTCTTCCGATCGTCCGGGCTTCTCCGTCCTGGCGCGGCAGTTATCCGCATCGAAACATATTTTCCCTGCGAAAGGGCTTGCCTCCCATAAGCGGAGCCGGTCGAGATCGTCTCCCTATGGGGACAAATGCTGCACCCGCGAAAAAAATGATGCGGAGATGAATTAAAACTGACGCGAAAATGAACTGGAAATGTTGACTTAAGGATTCACTGAACTAGTTCCCGCTGAGACGCCGGGGTCCGCCCCATCCACAGCGACCATATGAATCTGCATAATTCTGCGCAGCCGTTCCAGCCGTAAGACGTTGGTACGGCACGGGATATCTGTGCGGTTAAGAGGTCGCATCACAGCGCAGTGGGACTTCAGTATCGCATGAGCAGCATCACGGGACGGCTCGTCAAGGGAAGCATGTGGTTAAGCCTATCTCGAACCATCGTGAACGGGCTTGCAACACTCAGCACCTTCGTCTTGGCCCGCTATCTAGCGCCGGCTGATTTCGGCGTCGTCGCCCTCGGCATGACGATATTGATGATCGTTACGACCGTTACCGAGCTTTCCCTTTCCGAGGCGCTGATCCGCCATGATGCACCGGATGAATCCCATTTCAGTGCTGCCTGGACGCTGAATGCCGCACGCGGGCTGGCGATCTGCATCCTGTTTGCGATCTTTGCCTATCCGGCAGCCGCCCTGTTCAATGAGCCGAGGCTGACGGGTGTCATGTTCGCTCTTGGCATCAGCATGCTGATGGGCGGCCTTACGAATCCGCGGCGCATTATGCTGCAGCGCGATCTGATCTTCTGGCAGGAGTTCGTGCTCGCCGTTTCGCAGAAATTCGCGGGCTTCGTCGTCTCGGTTGCGATCGCGATCATCTATCAAAGCTATTGGGCACTCGTCGTCGGCACGCTGATCAGCCAGGCGACGAACGTCATTGTCTCCTATCTCGTGCTGCCGTTCCGGCCCAGGATCACCTTCCAGCACATGCGGGAGTTCTTCTCCTTCTCCGCTTGGCTGACCGCAGGCCAGATCGTCAGCACGCTGAACTGGCGCTTCGACTATCTGCTTGTCGGTAAGATGCTTGGCGGCATCCAGCTCGGCTATTATTCGGTCGGCAGTAACCTCGCCATGATGCCGACGCGGGAGGCGACCGCCCCCCTCACCCAGACGATCTATCCGGCTTTCGCTGGCATTCACAACGATCCAGGCAGGCTCGCCGCCGCCTATCAGCGTGTTCAGGCACTGGTTGCCGCTGTAGCTCTTCCAGCCGGCATCGGCGTTGCCGTGACCGCCGATCCGTTGGTGAGGCTCGCGCTCGGCGACAAATGGACGCCCGTCATCTTTATCATCCAGTCGCTTGCGTCTGTTTTTGCGCTGCAGACGCTGGGCTCGCTGGTGCAGCCACTCGGCATGGCCAAAGGCGAGACGCGCGTGCTCTTCGTCCGAGACACGCAGATGTTCTGCCTGCGCGTGCCGATCATGATAGGCGGCCTGCTGCTCTATGGTCTTCCGGGGGTCATTGCCGGCCGCGTCTTCACGGGCCTCTTCAGTACCGCGGTCAACATGATGCTCGTACGGCGCTTCACCGGCATCAGCGTCGCCAGGCAATTGTCGGTGAACCTTCGGGCACTCGCGAGCGTCGCCATCATGGCGGCAGGCGTCTCGCTCGCCTCGAGCCATCTTGCCTACACGGACGACAAGCTCGTGCTCGTGACGCATCTCGCCATCCTGATCCTGCTTGGCGGCCTGCTCTATTGCGGTTCGACGTTCCTGCTGTGGACGTTGATGAGGCGGCCGGCCGGCCCGGAAACGGAGGTACGAAACATACTCGGCAAAGTGCTCCCGAGACTTCGTCCTGCCTGAAAACGCGCGGCCGATGTCGGCCGGAGACTGACCTGTCATCTAAACGGGGGAATGGGGAAATGACGTTACAATCAAATCAACAGCTGATCGCGAAGCTGGACAACATGATCCACGATTGCCTGAAGGATTACATCAGCAAAGATGAGCCGCTGGCGATCCTCGATTTTCCTGACATCCGCAATTGCGGCGACTCCGCCATTTGGCTCGGCGAAATGGCCTATCTCAACCGGCGATATGGCAAGCGGCCGACCTATGTCTCGCGGATCGACGACTTCTCGCCCGAGCAACTCGAGCGCACCATGCCGACCGGTCCAATCTTCATTCATGGCGGCGGCAATTTCGGCGACATCTGGGATGCGCATCAGGACTTTCGCGAACGGATTCTGGAACGATTTCCCAATCGGCAGGTAATCCAGTTCCCGCAATCCATCCATTACAAGTCGCAGGCACGCATAGAGGAAAGCGCCCGCGTCATCGGACGCCACAAGCATTTCGTATTGCTCGTGCGCGACGAAGAATCGAAAGAGTTCGCCCATAAGCACTTCGACTGCGAAGTGCGTCTTTGCCCGGACATGGCCTTCAGCATCGGAACGATCCGGCCGGATGAACCGGAATTTGACGTCCTTGCCATGTTGAGATCGGATCTCGAGAAGGTCGGAGACGCCAACCTTTCTGCCTATCCCGACATTCCGAAAGAAGACTGGACGACTGAATCCGCCAAGCGTGTACGTATCTCCAAAGCCTTCGGTGCAGCAACGGCTTTGCTCGCCCTCAAGCCGGCCGAGATACGGCTGCGCAAGCTCGACGCGGCGGCGCATAACCGGTTGCGGCGCGGCATCCGCCAGATTTCCCGCGGCCGCGCGATCGTCACAGACCGGTTGCATGTCCACATCTGCTCGATCCTGCTTGGACGACCGCATGCCGTGCTGGACAATAGCTACGGCAAGATACGTCGGTTCATGGCGGCATTTTCCGGCGGCACCGATCTCGCCTACCGCGCGACCTCTCTCGAAGACGGTATCGCCTGGGCGCGTAATCAGGCTACACAACCATTGGCACCGGCCGCCTGACGTATTTCCGGTCGCATCATGCGACCGGGCTGCGTCCGCAAGACATCATTTTAGGGATACCAGTGAAGAACAACGACCCATGGGCTTGTCTTGTGGGCTTCGCTTTAATTGAAGCCAGCGGCTGCGGCGGCTCACTGGAAATGTAGACTATCGCGTACCATCGTGAATTCAGCCTCATGTTCGACAAAATCTGCCGGCCGCGCAGTGAAGCTCAGGGAATAAACTTGTCTCTTGTCAATCGCGACGAGAATAACTTGTTTGACGGAAGGAACTTCATTCACGGCTCCTGTACAGGTCGTTTGCAGTGCGGGAATCCCTCCAAGCATCTGCCCCACAGGCGTGTCGCAGACCGCTTTCATGCCTTGGGCTTCGTATGAATTGCGCACGGTTGCAAGCAAAGTGCGTGTCTGATCATCGAGCTTTAATTCTTCACTCTCTCTATGCGGCAAGCTGGTCAGAACTATAGCGGTGAGCGGTGAGCCGTCTGGGTTCGATTTAATCGCGGTTTGTGACAGTCCCGGCAATGGTCCGCCAAAATTCTCGACGGGAATTGAGGTATTGGTGACATTATATCCTGCTGGCCAGGTAATAGGCATATTGCTGGCATTTGCTGCCTCCGAATTCGCAGCGGCAGACGTCTTCGTCAATTGGCCGATTTGCGCTGCCAATACAAGCAAGGCCAGCCCCCACAAGCTCAAAAGGAAAGCAGTTCGCGATCGCCGAGCCAAACGTCCCACAAGATAGGCGAGGCCGTAGGGGATTATGATCGCGCCAATAAGGGTACCTAGCAAAGCGCCGCCTTGTTGCGCGGCGAGCTCCGGCGACGTGGCGTCCACAACCGATAGGCTGTGCAACACCGTGCTGACGATGGCCATGAGAGCCAGTAGAAGCCACTGCCACCAACTCAATTTCCTAAAGCCTGGTCGCTCCTTGTCGACGGTATCCATATTTCGGCAAGCCCAAATGCGTAAGGTGGAAGTCTGGCATATAAAACGATTCACATGCGGCTACCATTGAGTCGGTAATGAATCAACAAGGCCACGATGTCATGAGCCACTTAAGCTCCTTCGGATGACAGGATCTGGCAGTAATGATCGCCGCGTGACATATAATTTTGGCCATCGACTGCTTTACCAAGCGATGCTAAGAGCTGCCACTTGTGATCGTTCGTACCCATTCCACTGGTTGGATATTACCGATGCGGGGTCCTTTCGCACAGGCGTTCGTTTGTGCCGGCATAGCATTCACGCTCTTCTTGGCAGGCCTCCTGGCTGTTTTCGGGTTAGCCGGGCCTTACGCGGGTGAAGCACTTGGCCGACTGCTTTTTACGGTCGCTGTACCTGCACTTTGCACCGGCTTTTGGGCAAGCAAGTCTGCGACAACCTGGCCATTTTTACGCATTGCAATCACGTTCACGATGATCTTTTTGGCTGTACTTGCCTTGCAGGCTATCGGCGCGAGATCCCAGATCGGTCCCGCGGAGCGAAACATGCAGAGCGATCAATTAGCTTTCGGGCCAATGACGGGTACCAAGGAGGCTGAGAAACAGCCAAGATCGCCTGCTTCACCCGACATCCAGACCGTCATCCGGAAAGATCTGATGGCCAATATCGCGAGTTGCTGGATTCGGCCCGACGCCGTTCCCTCCGAAAAGCCGAGGTTGAAACTCGTCCTCGGCCGCGACGGTTCGCTCCTGTTGAATCCCGTTGTCATCAATTCTTCCGACGATCCACGTTTCGCCCCCTTTGCAACAAGTGCCGTCAAGGCAGTTCAACGCTGTGCGCCGTTCAAGGATTTAGCCCCCTATCAGGATCTTTACGATCAGTGGCGCGAAGTATTGATCGATTTTCAGGCCGGGTGAGGCAAACATAAGAAACTGTGTCTCTTCAGAAATATCTGTGACCGGTCTCATGAGTCGGTTCTATGCCAGGAACGCCATCCACAATGGCTTCCAAACATTGGTGAAGCCTCGAAGGTAACGTCCTTGAGCGAGCTTTACGGACAGGCGTCGACGAAATGTGCATCGGCCCGACAATAACCGTTGCCTGAGCAAGGCTGCGCGCTCGTCGTCGATCCCTGATCCAGCGGCAAGACCACGATACGATATCGAGCGGAATCACCTTAGGCGATCCCACCCGTTTTTTGGAGGCTGATACCATTTGAGAGGCAGCTAGCTGCCAAGAGGCGCGAGGCAGCCAACGCTCGCTACCCACTCGGTTTCAGCCTTCAGACCAAAGCTGTTCTTAACGGGCGTTGTACTTCGCATCGACCTCGTTGATGGCCTTGACGTTGCCGGCCGAGCGGCCGTTCTCGTCGAAGGTCTGGGCGAGGAAGGCGTCTGCAATTGCCTTGGCGAGTTCGGTACCGATGACCCGAGCGCCCATGGTGATGATCTGGGCGTTGTTCGACAGAGCGGCGCGCTCCGCCGAATAGGTGTCATGCGTCAGTGCCGCACGGATGCCCGGAACCTTGTTGGCCGAGATGCAGACGCCGATACCGGTGCCGCAGACAAGGATCGCCTTGTCATAGGTGCCGTCGATGACGCCGGAGGCCACGCGGTCCGCAAGATTGGCATAAAACGCATCGGGGCCTTCATCAGTGCGCGAGACTTCGCTCACCTCGAAACGGTCCTTCAGGTGGTCGGCAAGAACCTTGGCGAGGCCTTCGCCGGCGCTGTCTCCAGCAATAGCAAGCTTCATTGTATGCTCCTCAGAGTTTGGCGGCGCACTTGGCGAGGATGTCGAGATAGCCTTCGACGTTCCAGGCCGAGCGGCCAATGAAAAGCCCGTCTACGTTCGGGCAGGATATGAGTTCTTCACAGTTTTGCGGATTGACCGATCCGCCGTAGAGGCACGGAATCTTTCGGCCGAGCACGTCTTGCGCGACCGCAATGATCTCGGCCTGGCGTGCATCGGCATAGGAGGGCTCGGCGGGAATCCCCTTTTCGCCGATCGCCCAGACCGGCTCGTAGGCCAGCAGGATTTCAGCCCGCTTCTGGGCGTCGGAGAGCTTCGATAGCGCACCGATGACCTGCTCGCTCAGAATCTCGGTTGCACGGCCGCTCTCGCGATCTTGCAGCGTTTCGCCGATGCAGATAAGCGGGATCAAGCCATGACGGACGGCTGCCTCGGTCTTCAATCCGACGGTTTCGTTGGTCTCGCCAAAGTGTTCGCGACGCTCCGAATGGCCAAGCTCGACGATGTCGAGATTGCAATCCTTCAGCATCAACGGGGAGATTTCCCCTGTCCAGGCACCCTGGTCGGCCCAATGCATGTTCTGGGCACCGACCCTGACGGAGCTTTCCGACAGGATCGACTTGACCTCGCGCACGGCCGTGAACGGCGGAATGATGAACCGCTGAATACGGTCGTCACGCAGGGTATCGGCGGCGCGCAGGGCCTCGGCGAAAGCGCGCGCCTCCGCGAGCGTCTTGTTCATCTTCCAGCTCGTGCCGATCCAATAGCGAGGCTTTTCAGTCATGTTATATCCTGGTTCGAGGCGATGGTAAGGGCGATGCCGTCGCGACGAAATTGCTCGACAATGGCGGCATCAGGCGCGTGATCGGTAATCACGGCATCAAAATCGGTAAGATCGGCCATCACATGCAGAGCCGTATGGCCGATGCGCTGATGGCTGACGAGCAGGCAGCTCCTGGCCGCCGACGCAATCATCGCCCGCTTCGTGCGCACGACGTTATCGTCCATATGATAGGCGAGCCTGCCGGAAACAGCCGGCGTCGACAGGAAGGCAATATCAGCCCGCAGGCGCGATAGTGCTTCCTCGGTAACGACGCCCAGAAAGGCGTTGAACTTGGCGGAATAGACGCCACCGAGCGCGATCAGTGTAATGCCGCTTTCGTTCCTCATGCGGTCTATGATTGCGGCATTGTTGGTGATCAGCGTCAGCGGCCGCTTCTGCAGCAGCATCTCGCCTAAAACGGCGGCCATGGATCCGTCATTAATCATGACGGTCATGCCGGGCTCGACCAGATCGAGTGCTGCGCGCGCCATCGCCAGCTTCTCGTCATGGCCCTGACGCTCGCGGAAACGAAAATCGCTTTCAAACTGGGTGCCGGCATCGATGGTCGCGCCGCCGCGAACCTTGCGCAGCACGCCGGCCTGCTCGAGATCATCGAGATCGCGGTGGATCGTCATCTTGGACACAACGAAACGATCCGCCAGATCGTCGAGATCGACGATCTTATGCTCGATGAGCAGATTGATGATCGATTGCTGGCGCTCTTCCCGTTTCACCTTTTACTCCGGCCATCGGCCTGAAATGGAACTCTGAGAGATATAACACTAAAATCTCACAATTCAACATTTCTGTTGTTACATTGAGATAAATTCGTGTTTCGCAGCCAGCAGCATTCCTAGCTCTTCAACAGTGCCTGCGCTGTTTTCTCATCCGTGATCAGCCCATAGAGACAGCGGCTCTTGAGGACCGCGCGGATGGCTTCGACCTTCGGCAATCCGCCTGACAGTGCCACCAGCCGCTCACCCTTCATGCGCGGCAGGGAGGCAGACAATGTGCGAGAGGTCAGCGTGGTCTCAAGGATATTGCCGTCGGCATCAAAGAAATGGCCGAGAATTTCGCCGACGCCACCGGCCGCGGTGATTTCCCTGATCTCTTTAGGCTCCACCATCCCCGACAAGACAAGCTGCGCGTCGGTATCGACCGTGCCGAGACCGACCAGCTTGAGATCGGCGCCATTTGCAAGATCGAAGACTTCCTTCACGCCGCGCTGGGCAAGCAGCACGTCGCGATCTTCGCGCGTATTGGCGAAGAACGGCACCGGCATCACATGCGATTGCATGCCGGTCTTTTCGGCAATGCGATGCATGACGTCATAGGGATTGGCAGCATAATTTCTCGTCAGGCCACCGAGCAGCGAGACGAAGCGCAAATCCTTGGCGCTGACGCGCGACAGGTGATGGACGGCGGAAGAAAGCGTTCGCCCGTGGCCGAGACCGATGACCTTATTGTTGCCGCTCTCGATTTCTCGCCTCAGGAAACCCGCGCCCGCCTGGCCGAGCGCGCGAAACTCGAAGCCGTCTTCGCCGAGATCGGGCGCGACCTCACAATATTGCAGGCCGAAGCGTGCCGAAAGCTGCATCTCAAGCTCGACGCATTCGACGATATCGCCGTCGATCGTCACCTTGACGACGCCTTCGGCGACCGCGCGCGCAATCAGGCGATGCGCCTTCACCGAGGGAACGCCGAGACGTTTTGCCACTTCGGATTGCGTAAACCCGCCGGCATAGTGCAACCAGGCCGCCCGCACGGCGAGCGAAGCATCTGCATCCGTCATCGTCCGTTCCCTTTCATTTTGCTCTGCATCGTCCTCGCCTGTTCTCTCCGGCCATAACGTCCCGATCCGGCTACCTTCTCGAAAGGATTTGGCGTTCAGGGAATCGGGACTCGTCCGCCCCACCGGCTAGATATGCAAGTCGCCAGCGCCCGTGTCGATATGGGGCGCCCAGAAGGCGATGCTTTCGGCAATCTGCGCGATGACCTCACGATCGTTCGGTTCGCGCTCCTTGAACGACAGTTCCAGGCAGATTTCGTTGTCCTTGGCGCCTCCTTCGGCAAAAGCCTTGAGCAAAGGTTCGGGCTGGATACGGCCCTTGGCATTGAACTCCGCCGTGAAGGGGCGATGCCCACCCTTATCCATCAGGCTCTGCTTGATGTGAATGATCGGAGACACCTTCGGCACGGCACGCGCCCACGCATATGGATCATAATCGTAGGGATTGGACGAGGTGACATCGCCATGATCGATATCGGCCATCATCCACATCGGAATGGCGAAGGGTGCTTTCGTCAGTCTGTCCTGCAGGGAAAGGCAGGCATCGATCGTCTCGCCGAATTCGCGGCCGATGCTCATCGGCTCCCAGAAGATGTAGGAGAGGCCGGCAGCCCGAGCATGTTCGGCCACCTCGCCCCAGCAATCGATCGCAATCTCAATCAATTCCTCGCGCCGGGCCGGATCGTCATAGTCCTTGTAAGTGAAGATCGCAAACTGCGTTCCTACGGAATGACCACCGAGATCCGCGGTGATATCGGCAAAGGTCTTGAACCAGTCGACGTAATAGCGGCGGACATCCTTGTCGGGATGTCCGAAATGGTTGAGACGGCCATAGGGACCGGTCATTCCCGAGGTTACGCGAACGCCGGTGCGCTTCAATGCCTCCTGCATGTCGCGCGTCAGGCGGCGAATGACCGGCGCCTGCCAGCTCGGATTGATGAATTCGTGCGTCAGCTGCAGATCGCGGATACGCAGATCGCGCGCCACCGTTTCGATCAGGTCGGCCGGCTCGGCAAAGCGATTGACAAGCGGATTGGTGTTGAGTGAAAGCGTCAACGGCATTTTAGGTCTCCCGGCAAGGTCTGTTGGTTCAGGCGGCGAGCGCCAGCTCGGTGTCGAACCAGGCCGCGAAATCCGCCTTCTCTTCAGCCGTCATGCGCAGCCCCTCCTTGGTGCGTCGCATCAGCACGTCTTCGGCCGCCTGTGCCCATTCGGAAGCCACGAGATAGCGAACCTCGGCCTCATAGAGATTGCCGCCGAAATGCCGGCCGAGTTCAGCCAGCGACATCGCATTGCCGACGATCTGTCTGGTGCGGGCGCCATAGAGATGGCCGTAGTGATTGACGAGCGCACGCGGCATCCAGGGATAGGCCGCTCGCAGGGTATCGGCAAAGGCAACGTAATCGGCATTCGGAATCTCGCCGCCCGGAAGTGTGGCGCCCCGCGTCCAGTCGCCGCCCATCTTCGGGAAGAATTTTGCGAGCCGCTGCATGGCGTGTTCGGAAAGCTTGCGGAAGGTCGTGATCTTGCCACCGAAGACGCTCAGGAGCGGCGCACCACCGGTCTCGTCGAGATCGAAGACATAGTCGCGCGTGACGGCCGAGGGGTTGCCCTTGCCGTCGTCGAACAGCGGGCGGACACCGGAGAAACTCTCGAGCACGTCGGATCTGCGCAGCTTCTCCTTGAAGTAGCGATTGACCGCCGTGATCAGATAATCGATTTCCTTCTCGTCGGCCTTCACCTCCTCCGGCTTGCCCTCGTAGGGAATGTCGGTCGTGCCGATCAGCGCCTTGTCGCCTTCATAAGGGTTGATGAAGATCACGCGCTTGTCGTGGTTCTGGACGAGATAGGCCTGCTGGCCTGCCCAGAATTTCGGAACGATGATATGGCTACCTTTGACGAGCCGGACGCTGCGCTGGCTGTTCGAGCCGACGACACGGCCGATAATGTCGTTGACCCAGGGGCCAGCGGCATTGACCAGCACGCGGGCGCGCACGGTCCGCACCTCGCCGGAACGCTCGTTGCGCATCTGGACAACCCAGCTCCCCTGATCGCGGCGCGCGCTGACACAGGCCGTGCGCGTCAGGATCTGCGCGCCCTTGGCGGAAGCATCGAGAGCGTTGAGGACAACGAGCCGGGCGTCGTCAACCCAACAGTCGGAATATTCGAAACCTTTCGAATATTGGTCGAGGATCGGCGCCCCTTCCGGATCGCGATGAAGATCAAGCGAGCGCGTGCCCGGCAGCTTCTTGCGGCCGCCGAGATGATCGTAGAGGAAGAGGCCGAGACGGACCAACCATGCGGGACGATCGGTCGGACTGTGCGGCAGTACGAAGCGCATCGGCCAGATGATGTGGCTTGCCGAATTCAGCAGCACTTCACGCTCGATCAGGGCTTCACGTACCAGGCGGAACTCGTAGTATTCAAGATAGCGCAGGCCGCCATGCACCAGCTTGCCGGAGCGCGAGGACGTACCCTCCGCGAGATCGCCCTTCTCGCACATGATAACCGAAAGGCCGCGGCCGGCTGCATCGCGCGCAATGCCGGCACCATTGATGCCTCCGCCGATCACGAAAAGATCATAGATTTCCGGTTCCACCATGTCATGCTCCTAAGGATGCCCGTGGCATCATCAATTCAGTCTTCTAAGGCCAAGCTCCTCGCCGGCTTCGTCATTGGCTAGTGCTGGGCCAATTTGTCCCAAGCCGGCGCAATCGCCTGACGCACGTCCTTGTAGGCATCGAACAGGCGATCATAACGCTCGATATTTGCCGGATCGGGCGCCTCGGCCTCGCCAAGCAAGGGCGTCACCCAGTCGGCAATGCAGCTGTCCATGTCCTGATAGGCGCCGATCGCGACGGCAGCCATCATCGCGACACCGGCAGCCCCCGCCTCTTCGCGATCCGAAATCCGCACCGGCGCCTTGACGGCAGCAGATAGCGAACCTCGTAGAGCGCGCGAACGGGCCGCCCCTCCGGTGATGCGCAGCTCCGAAGGCATGTCGCCCATGGCCGCGTAGCAATCCCGCGTTGCCATGCCGAGCCCTTCGACCACGGCCCTCAGCATGTCGGCAAAGCCATGCCGCGTCGAAAGTCCGGTAAAGCCGGCACGCGCATGTGCGTTGACGAAGGGACCGCGCTCGCCGGCCTCGGAAATATAGGGGTGATAGAGAAGGTTCGTCGGACGCGCTTCGGCAAACCACGCATCGACGCGCGGAATAAGGTCGGAATAGGAAACCTCGCTCCCGCCAGCAGACATCAAATCCACCGCAACCTTGAGAATCCAATCGATATTGATGGTCGCGCCCATATTGGTCTGGACCTGCGTGACGATACCGGGGATCGGCAGTGCGATGACATATCCCGTCCCCTCTTCGTTGAGCTGGACATCAGGCACGGCCTTGGCTCGCATATGCACGCCCGTCGATCCGATCGTCGAGCAGGCGGCGTTCCGACCGCCAGTGCGGACGCCTGCGCCAAGCGCGGTCATGACCATATCGACGTAACCCAGGCAGACTGGCGTTCCCGCACGTAAGCCGGCGGCCTTAGCGGCGGCCTCCGTCAGGGGATGGCTGATCTCGGTTCCGTCGACAATCTCGGGCAGAAGCGAGCGCCGGCGGGCAAGGCCAAGCGCATCGATGACAACCGGATCATATTGGCGGTTGCGGAAATTGCCGAAGGTGAAGCTCGCCTCCGATGGATCGGTCGCCCGTATGCCGGTGAGGTTCAGATAGAGCCAGTCCTTGCAATGCAGCGCTGTCTCTGCCCGATCGAGAATCTCGGGCATGAAGCGGTCCATATGGGCGAGCTGAGCACCCTGCTGGCAGGTGTTGAGCCCTGTACCCGTCGCCTCGAACCGGGCGCGGTTGTCGGCCGAGGCGCTCAGGCGCGTGACGGTGGATGCCGCGCGGGCGTCAAGCCACAGCCAGGCATCACCGACCGGAGCATTGCCGGAGCCGACAAGCCAGGTGCCGTCGCCTTGTCCGGTAACCGCGATCGCCGCCGTTCGGGCGGCAAGGTTGCCCACCCTCTCCCCAAGGCCGCGCAATGCACTGAGGCAATCCGACCACGTCTGGCCGAGCGATTGAGTGACCGACCCATCCTCTCCCGTCTCATAGCGATTGCGCGCTGAAGCCGAAGCGATCTGCCGTCCGGATAGCTCGAAGGCAACTGCCTTCAAAACCGAGGTACCCGCATCGATCCCGATGATGATCCCGTCGCTTTTAGACATTGCAAGCCAGCTCCACCACGCGACACTCTCCGGCAAGAGCATCGGCAACCATCACAAACATTTTCATTCCTCCCCACACGGCCAAGGGCATAATCTACGCCAGGTCGCATCTATCGTCGCCATCGTACTCTCCACTCCAAAGGGAGGATCGCGAACGAAGCACCAGCGCACACCCGATACCAGCCACGCAATGGATCCGACGCACAGCCGCAACCCATCAAGCAGCTCGCGGCCTTATAACATAATCATATCGTTGTTACAGTAATATTTTTCTGGCGTTGTAATTTTTTTCATATAAAATGGATGTGGTTGATAGGCAAGCCGCAGCAGGGAAAGACTGCAGCAACGCTTTGGAGGAACACGGATCAACGACCTGAATCTCTCGGATCAAATCAGGGAGGCCGCTGAAAAGCGTCGGGCGACCATCATATAATTTTGAGTTATATCAAATCATTATCAAGAAGTTTTGATATCAGGTCAGCCAAAACGATGCCGATCGGCCAACCTCGAAAGAAGGCCGACAAAGCCAAAGCTTCAAATGTGAAAAGGCGGGAAGCACTGAGATCCAAAGATACCGACCGGATACAGGACCTGTTAAATCGCGGTTGACACGCCCAAAGATTTATAACATATGAAATGCAGAAGTTAACATACTTATATCACAATTGTCGCATAGATGCGGCGATTGCGAAACCAAGGTGGGCGACTGGAGGAGACAGCCGTCCGCACGCTGAGGAGGCTTCCTGATGTTGAATTTCCTTTCCGGTGACGGCGCCGCCCGAAGCCAAGCGGAGCGCTCCACGGTGCGAACGCGCGAGCCGTGTTTCCGTTAAGCCGGAACCATCGGACTTTTCTCCCTTTCTCCATCAGGTAATCCGGCTGACATGCCCAAGGTCGTTCGAACATGAATACGCAAGCTCAATATGCAACTGCCAAGCCGACTGGCTCCAAGCTCAAGATCGTCGCCGGCATCGCCGCGGTGGTGATCGTAATCGGCGCCATCGCTGCCGATACCAAGGTGGTCAAGATCGGCTCGGAACACGACGTGCGCGAGCAGGGCTTCCAGCCGGAGACCTTTGGCGCTACCGAATTCCCGAAAGTCCAAGCCGATGTCGAAAAGCGCGCCGTCGATGCCGTAACGCTCGCCAGTGCGGTTCTGGCCGACAAGAAGGCGGCCGGCGAGAAATATGGCGTCGCCACCACAACCGGTCCTGTCCTCCCCGTCTCTTTGACGGGCACGTTCGGCGAGCGCAAGGCCAACCTCAACGAATTCAAGGTCGACGGCGTGCCCGAAGGCATCACCGTCCGCGTCCAAACAGGTCCGGCAATCAACGGTACCGATCTTCGCGATGCGACTGGCAAGATCGAATTCGGCCAGTTCACCAACCAGATCGAATATCAGGACGCCGGCTCCGCCATCAACAATGAGATGAAGAAGGCGACGCTTGGCAGCCTGGATCCGGAGAAACTGACTGGCAAGACGGCGACGGTCGTCGGCGTTTTCAAGCTCATCAATCCGAAGAACTGGCTCGTCACCCCGGTAAAGGTCGATGTGAAATGAGCCAGGTTCAGCACAATGGCGCCACCACCGGCGAAGTTGTTCTCGCCGCCCGCAATGTCGCCAAATCCTATGGCAGCGTCCATGCACTGAAGGGCGTCAATTTCGATATTCGCCGCGGCGAAGTCACCACCCTCTTCGGCGAGAACGGCGCCGGCAAATCGACGCTGATGAAGATCCTCTCCGGCGTCATCCAGCCGACATCGGGTGAGATCATTCTCGATGGCGCCCCGATCTCCTTTGCCTCCTCCACGCATGCGCGCGCCTGCGGCATTTCCATCATCCACCAGGAATTGAGCCTGGCACCGAATCTCAGCGTCCGCGACAACATCTTCATGGGTCGCGAGATCATGAAGGGTGGCGTAGTCGATTTTGCCGAGGAAGAGCGCCAGACCCGTGCGCTGATGGAAGAGCTCGAGGAAAATATCGATCCGCTCACACCCGTCGAGGATCTTCGCCTCGGCCAGCAGCAGATCGTCGAGATCGCTCGCGCGCTTTCCGTTAATTCCCGCATCCTGATCATGGACGAGCCGACTTCGGCGCTCAGCGCCAGCGAAGTCGAAGTTCTCTTCAAGGTCATTCGCGATCTGACGTACCGCGGCGTGTCGATCGTCTATATCTCGCATCATCTGGAAGAGGCGCTGCAAATCACCCATCACGCCGTCGTTCTGCGCGACGGCAACATGACCGCCTATGCCGAACGCAAGGACATCGATCTCGAATGGATCGTGCGCAACATGGTCGGCGACAATTTCGACCTCGGCAGCCCGCCGGCAGGCCATAAAATGGGCGATGTGGCGCTGACGATCGATAATCTCACCGTCCCCGGCCCGTCGGGCGCCGCCTATAACGCGGTCGACCGCCTGTCGCTTGCGGTTCGCGCCGGCGAGATCGTCTGCATCTACGGTCTGATGGGCGCCGGTCGTACTGAGCTGCTCGAATGTGTGGCGGGGCGGCTTCGGTCGAGCGGCGGCCGCGTGCTCCTAGGCAACACCGATGTCGGCGGTCTTTCCATTGCCGGCCGGATCGCGCAGGGGCTGGTGCTGGTGCCGGAAGATCGTCAGCGCGACGGTCTCGTTCAGACGATGACCGTCGGCTCGAACCTGTCGCTTGCGAGCATCGGTGCCTTTACCAAGGGTCTTTTCACATCGAGCGGCCGTGAGCGGTCGTTGGTGAGCGACTCGATCCGCAAAGTTCACATCAAGACCGATGGCGGCGAGGCCGCAATCGGCTCTCTGTCCGGCGGCAATCAGCAGAAGGTCGTTATCGGCAAAATGCTGGCAACGGCGCCTCGCGTGATCCTGCTCGACGAACCGAGCCGCGGTATCGACATCGGCGCGAAGGCTGAAGTCTTCAAGCTGCTCGCCGAGCGCGCCAAAGAGGGTCTGGCGGTGATCTATTCGACCTCGGAAGTCGCCGAATGCCTGAGCATCGCCCATCGCATCATCGTCATGCACCGCGGCAAGATTTCTGCCGAATTCGGTCCTGATGTCACCAAGGAAAAGATCATGGCCGCCTCGGGCGAAGCAGTGGTCGCGCACTAGCCGCATTCATGGAGCACTGATTATGTCAGTCACGAACATTACAGATAAGAAACCAGTATCCAACGGACAGCGGCGGAATTTCAGTCTCGTGCGGCTGATCCTGGAAGGACGCGCCTTCTTTGCGCTGATCGTCATCATCGCGGTCTTCTCCTTCCTGTCGCCCTACTACTTCTCGCTCAGCAACTTCCTGACTATGGCCTCGCATGTTGCGATCTTCGGCATCCTCGCCATCGGCATGTTGCTCGTCATCTTAAATGGCGGCATTGACCTGTCGGTCGGCTCGACGCTTGGCCTTGCCGGCTGTATCGCCGGCTTCCTGATGCAGGGCGTCACGCTGTCGAGTTTCGGCGTCATCCTCTATCCGCCGGTCTGGGCTGTCGTCGTGCTGACCTGCATCCTCGGTGGCATCGTCGGTGCGGTCAACGGCGTGCTCATCGCCTACCTGCGCGTTCCGGCCTTCGTCGCTTCCCTGGGCGTGCTCTATGTTGCCCGGGGTATCGCCTTGCTGATGACGAACGGGCTTACCTACAACAATCTCGGTGGCCGCCCCGAACTCGGCAATACCGGCTTCAACTGGCTGGGCTTCAACCGCCTCGCCGGCGTCCCGATCGGCGTCATCGTCCTTGCGGTGCTTGCGATCATCTGCGGTATCGTTCTCAGCCGCACCGCCTTCGGCCGCTGGCTCTACGCCTCGGGCGGCAACGAGCGCGCTGCCGATCTTTCCGGCGTTCCGGTCAAGCAGGTCAAGATCGCTGTCTACGTGCTTTCAGGTATTTGCGCTGCCATTGCCGGCCTCGTCCTGTCCTCGCAGCTGACCTCGGCCGGTCCGAATGCCGGCACCAGCTATGAGCTGACCGCAATTGCCGCCGTCGTCATTGGCGGCGCCGCATTGACGGGCGGCCGCGGTACGGTGCGTGGCACCATGCTGGGCGCCTTCGTCATCGGCTTCCTGGCGGACGGCCTCGTCATCATCGGTGTCTCGGCCTATTGGCAGACGGTTTTTACCGGCGCGGTCATCGTGCTCGCCGTGCTCATGAACAGCATCCAGTACGGGCGCCGGACCAAATCCGGCTGACACTGCATCAAGACTTGTCCCCGGTCGGTGAGATGCCGATCGGAGAAAGGACCGCCGGTTCGCCGGCATTACCAGAGCTCATCAAAGGGAGAGAGACTAATGTTCAAAAAAGGTTTGCGCATCGTCATGGCAGCAGTTGCTGTGGCACCGCTTCTAACGGGGGCCGCCTGGGCCGCCGGTCAGATCACCGTCATTGTCAACGATCCGTCCAACCCCTATTGGCTGACGGAAGGCAATATCGCCAAGGCAACCGCCGAGAAGCTCGGCTATACGGCCACGGTCGGTGCGCATAAGGGCGATACCAACACCGAAAGTAACCTGATCGATACGGCGATCACCAACAAGTCGGTCGCCATCATCCTCGATCCGGCCAATGCTGACGGCTCGGTCGGTGCAGTCAAGAAAGCCGTTGCAGCCGGAATCCCGGTTTTCCTCGTCAACGCTGAAATCAACCAGGAAGGCCTTGCCAAGGCTCAGCTCGTTTCCAACAACGCCCAGGGTGCGGCGATCGGCGCTCAGCAGTGGGTCGAAGCCGTTGGCGACAAGGGCAATTATGCCGAACTCTTCGGCTCGCCTTCCGATAACAATGCCGCTACCCGCTCGAACGGCTACGAAACCGTGCTGACGCAATATCCCGACCTGAAGAAGGTTGCCAAGGAGGTTGCCAACTGGGACCGCACCCAGGGCCACAACAAGATGCAGTCGATTCTGCAGGCGCATCCGGACATCACCGGCGTGATCTCCGGCAATGACGAAATGGCCCTTGGCGCGATTGCCGCTCTCAAGGAAGCCGGCAAGCTCGCCAACGTCAAGGTCGGCGGCTTCGACGGTTCGCCGGACGCTGTTGCCGCCATCAAGGCCGGTGAGCTTCAGTACACCGTCCTGCAGCCGGTTGCCGTCTTCTCCGAAGAAGCCGTCAAGCAGGCCGACAGCTTCATCAAGACTGGCAAGACCGGTGCCAAGAGCGAAAAGCAACTTTTCGATTGCATCCTGATCACAAAGGATAATGTCGACAAGTACACGGCACCTTTCGTTCTGTCCGAGTAATGATATCGGGGGCGCCGGAACTCGGCGCCCCTATCCCTAGACCGCGGCGGGCGGCACCCTGGCTCAACATTAGACAGAACTTGCAGAAACTCTGATAGCGAACTGTTCTTTATATCTTTTTCTATAGCGTGATGTTCGCTGCAGCAAGTTAATCTCCGCAAGGTTCAGCGTCAGAGGCCAAAGTGACAGACAAGACAAGCCCCGTATCATTCCTGCAAGACGAGCTGCCGAGCGACAGCCGGCATTCGCGCCAGATTGCCAGGCGCCAGATGATCGCCGAAGCCGTCATGGCGGAAGGCTCGATGCGCATCGAGGATCTGACCGAGCGCTTCGGCATCAGCCTGATGACGGCCCATCGCGATGTCGACGAACTGGTCAGCCGAGGCCTGTTCCGCAAGACGCGCGGCATCGTATCGGCCGCAGCGACCAGCCTGATCGAATCGAGCGACGTCTATCGCGCCAACCGGCAGGCAAGCGAAAAGAAGATGATCGCCGCGGCTGCCATGCAGTTCATCGAGCCTGGCCAGGCAATTTTCCTCGACGATTCCACCACCGTCCTGCAGATGGCTTCGCAGCTGCCGGCCAAGGTTCCTCTGACGGCGATCACCAATTCGCTGACGCTGATGAATGCGCTGAAGGACATGCATGACGTGACGCTCCTGGCGCTCGGCGGGCAATACTATAACTGGTGCAATGCCTTCATGGGGCGGATGACGATCAACGAAATCAATCGCTTACGGGCCGATGTCACCTTCATCTCGATGTCGGCCATCATCGACGACGTCGTTTTCCATCAGTCACCCGAGATCGTCGATATCAAGCGCGCGATGTTCGATAGTGCCGCCAAGCGCATCTTGCTGATGGATCATACGAAGTTCGAACGGCGGGCGCTGCATAGTTTCGCGCATCTGAGCGAATTCGATGTCGTCATCGTCGACGAGAAGACACCCGCCGCCCATCTGGAGCGTATGCGCAACAAGAATATCAACGTGGTCGTCGCCAAAGGCGACAAGGAGCGATCATGAGGCTGAAGCCCGCAACGGCCACCTCTTTTCGTTCATGATCAGGAGTCACGGGAATGCCGAGTCTGCTCGGAATTGACAGCGGTTTGACCGTCACCAAAGCCGTCATCTTCGACATTGACGGAACGCCGCTTGCCGTTGCGCGCCGTCGGGTGACCCAGTTCATGCCGAAGGCACGCCATGTCGAGCGGAACATGGACGAACTCTGGAACCAGACGGCCGACGCCATTGCCGAGGCGATCAAGCTCAGCAACCGCCCGGCAAGCGACATCCAGGCAATTGCCGCAACCGCGCACGGCGACGGCATCTATCTGCTCGACAAGGCAAAGAAGCCGCTCGGACGCGCCATTCTTTCGCTCGACAGCCGCGCCGGATCGATTGTCGAACAATGGTTGAAGACTCCTATTGCCCAAGCGTCTTTGAAGCTGACCGGTCAATTGCCGCATGTCTCGGCCCCATCGGCGCTCCTTGCCTGGATCGAGGTCAATGAGCCCGAGCGCTTTGCTGAAATCGGCCACATTTTGAGCTGCAAGGACTGGCTGCGGTTCTGCCTGACTGGCGTTGCCGGTACCGACCGTACCGAAGCAAGCACCTCCTTCACCAATGTTTCGACGCAGGATTATTCTGCAGATGCCCTGGAGCTTTTCGGCATTGCCGAGGTGACGGGTGCCTTGCCACCTGTCTCGCGATCCGACGAAATCGTAGGATACGTGACAGAAGCCGTCGCGAAGCGAACCGGCCTTGCCGAAGATACGCCCGTCGTTGCCGGCCTGCACGACGTGACCGCCTCAGCCCTCGGAGCCGGCGGCTATGCGTCCGGTGTCGTCGCCGTTATTGCCGGCACCTATTCGATCAACGAGACGCTCTCCTCGGAACCGCGCGTCGACGGCCGCTGGTTCTGCCGCAATGCCATTGCACCGGGCCAATGGAACAACATGTCAATCTCGCCGGCGTCGTCGGCGAACTACGAATGGTTCCTCGACAAGCTCTGCGCCAGAGAAATTGCAAGCGCGGAAGCAGCGGGCAAGTCGATCCATGCCGTGCTCGGCCCCGAGATCGAGGCGGCGTTCAACCGGCCATCGAGCGCGCTCTTCCACCCCTATCTGTTCGGCTCCCCCTATGACGCTGAGGCAAGCGCCAGCTTTTTCGGGCTTGGCGGCTGGCATGATCGCGGCGATATGCTGCGCGCCGTCCTCGAAGGCATCGCCTTCAACCATAAGATTCACGTCGATGCCCTAAGCGATGGTTTTTCCTTCGATCAGGCAAGGCTGGCAGGCGGCGTCTCGCGCAGTCCGATCGTCGTGCAGATGTTTGCCGACGTGCTCGGCATGCCGGTCACCGTTACCGAAACCGACGAAGCCGCGGCCTGGGGGGCCGCGCTTTGCGCCGGTGCCGGGATCGGTGTCTATGCCAGCCCGCAAAGCGATCCGCGCGATGTCGGCAAGATCGCCAGAACCTATCATCCGGATTCCGCCCGCAGCGCCGATTATCGCGTCCGCTACGACCTCTTCCGCGACATCGCTGAAGCAATGACGCCGCTCTGGCCGCGGATCGGCAATCTCGCGACCCAGCACTCCCAAGGCTAAACCAAAATTGCGCCGCGCGAGAAGACTCTGTCGCGGCAGTTCACCAGGACAATGATGTTATGACCGATAGGACCGCCGATCTGAAACAACGCTTCTCGCAGCTTCAAGACGGAGATGTCGATGTTGTCATCCTCGGCGCAGGCGTCAATGGCGCGGGGCTGTTTCGCGATCTGTCGCTGCAGGGCATCAACTGCCTGATCGTCGATAAATCAGATTTCGGCTCGGGAACGAGTGCTGCGCCATCCAGGCTGATCCATGGTGGCCTAAAATATCTGGAAACAGGCGAATTCGGCCTGGTCGCGCAATCGGCGCTTGAGCGAAACCTTCTGCTCAGGAACGCGCCGCATTGCGTCGAAGCGCTGCCGACCTTTGTGCCGATCTTCTCATGGACACGCGGCATCTGGGCAGCCCTTCGCACGCTGACGGGCTCGACCACCGCCCCGCGCAGCCGTGGCGCCTTGCTTATCAAGATCGGGCTTGCGCTCTATGACTTCTTCGGTTCGCGAAACCGTGTCATGCCGCGCCACCGGTTCCTTTTGAAGCGCCGGGCGCTGAAGGAAATGCCGCATGTCACGCCTGAGATCGTCGCCGGCGGTATCTATTACGATGCCAAGATCAGCCGGCCGGAGCGACTGGTCTACGAGCTCGTCAATGACGGGCTAGAGGCGAACAAGGGCTCGCTTGCCGCAAATGCGACAAGGCTTGTTTCGTCAGCCGACGGCCTGCTGACCTTCCAGCGCGCGGACGGCTATGCCTTTTCGGCCAAGCCGAAGCTCGTGATCAATGCCGCCGGTCCATGGATCGATCATGTCAACGCGGCTCTTGGAGCACCCGCCCATCTCATCGGCGGCACCAAGGGATCGCATATCTTGCTCGATCATCCCGAACTGGTGCGCAGCCTCAACGGCCACATGATCTATTTCGAAGCCGATGACGGGCGCATCTGCCTGGTCTACGGCTATCTCGGCCAGGCGCTTGTAGGATCGACCGATATCCCTTGCGACGATCCAGACAATGTTCGCTGCGAAGAGCCGGAGATCGACTATTTTCTCGACAGCGTCAGGTCGCTCCTTCCGAGCCTGCGCTTCGACCGCGATCAGGTGACCTACAGCTATAGCGGCATCCGCCCCCTGCCCGCCTCGGACGCCTCGTCACCGGGCCTGATCAGCCGCGATCACTCCGCACCCGTCTTCGAGCCGCAGGTCGGACGTCCCTTTCCGATCATTTCTCTGGTCGGCGGCAAATGGACCACGTTCCGCGGCTTTGCCGAAGAGGTTGCCGATACCGTGCTGGCGCGTCTTCAACGCAGCCGCAAGACGTCCACGGAGCGGCTTGCGATCGGCGGCGGCCGGGATTTCCCGGTCAATTTCGATGAGCGGGCGAGCTGGAGCAAGTCAGTGGCGGCAAAGGCCGGCGTCGAAGCCAGCAGAGCGGACGAGCTGCTCAGCCGATACGGTACGACTGCCGCAGCTATTCTCACTCGCCCTTCGGACTATAAAGACGGCCAATGCATCAGCGGCGCACCCCGCCACAGCGCGCTCGAGATCGATTGGATCGCGCGGCAGGAGATGGTCGTACATCTCTCCGACATCGTCTTCCGGCGTACGACCATGGCGATCGAGGGCCTGCTGACGATCCAGGGATTACGCGAAATCGGTGCAATCGCTGCAGCAGCCCTGCAATGGGACGCACAGCGACTGGCCAAGGAGATCGACGATGTCGTTGTATCGCTGTCGAAATTTCACGGCCAGACGCTGAGCGAAGAAAGCGTGCGCCAGGCGGCAGGCCCGGCGGCACGCTGATCATCTGGCTCAGGAGAAAACCGGGTCGAGCGAACCGGATTTGTAACGCCTGGCCATTTCGGCAACGGAAAGCGGCTGGAGACGCGAAGCGTGGCCGGCCGTGCCGAACTGTTCGAAGCGCTCCTTGCAGAGCTTCGTCAGTGCAGCCATAGCGGGCTTCATATATTTACGAGGATCGAACTCGCTCGGATCCTCCTGCAGCACGCGGCGGATCTGGCCCGTCATCGCCATGCGGCCATCGGTATCGATGTTGATCTTGCGCACGCCATTCTTGATGCCGCGCTGGATCTCTTCGACCGGCACGCCCCAGGTCGGCTTCATCCGGCCGCCATATTTGTTGATGATCTCCTGCAACTCCTCGGGCACCGAGGAGGAGCCGTGCATGACAAGGTGGGTGTTGGGCAGCTTGCGATGGATCTCTTCGATCACGCTCATCGCCAGCACCGAACCATCCGGTTTGCGCGTGAACTTATAGGCGCCATGCGAGGTGCCCATGGCAATCGCCAGAGCGTCGACCTTGGTCTCGCGCACGAATTTCACCGCCTCGTCCGGATTGGTGAGCAACTGATCATGAGACAGCTTGCCTTCCGCCCCATGACCATCCTCAGCTTCGCCCATGCCGGTTTCCAGCGAGCCGAGCACGCCAAGCTCACCCTCGACGGAAATGCCGCCGAGATGCGCCATGTCGGTCACCGTCTTGGTCACGCCGACATTGTAGTCCCAATCTGCCGGCGTCTTGGCATCCGCTTTCAGAGATCCATCCATCATGACCGAGGTGAAGCCGGCCTGGATCGCTGTCATGCAGCTCGAGGGATCGTTACCATGATCCAGATGCACGCAGACGGGAATATGCGGGTAGATTTCCACGACTGCGTCCATCATGTGTTTCAGCATGATGTCGTTGGCATAAGCCCTGGCCCCCCTCGACGCCTGCATGATCACGGGCGCGTTGACCGCATCGGCCGCTTCCATGATGGCGAGCGCCTGTTCCATATTGTTGATATTGAAAGCTGGAACGCCGTAGCCGTTTTCAGCGGCGTGATCGAGCAATTGCCTTAAGGTGATACGTGCCATTCAACTCTCCCCTGGGTCATGATGGGCGGCTAAGATCGCGTGGATGTTGCTGTTTGCCCGACCTCGTTATGGAGATGTGCGCCGTCAGTATGTGACTACGCTAAAATCCGGCAAACAGGGCATGCAGACAGCAAGGTATCCTCAAGCACAAACATAACAGCAAAATATGACAAAATCACAGTTTTTATGAGATTTTCTTCGATTTTCACAAGGAGATCAGTCTCGAATGTGGGGAATAGAGGTTACTGTAGCTGCGGGAGAGATCCGATCGCGCCGCGGCTCCATTATTGATCGTCATTTGCCGGCAACGGCGAGGCATGACGGGTCACTGAATAAACAATCGAAGAATATGCGATCGAGTCCGTGCTCCTCGAGCTGCTGCGGCAGCCCAACCTGCATTCACTTCCATAAAAACATTGACTGCTCATGGTTTCGCTGTTTTCTATAGATAAAAAACAGAAGCCGGCCGGACTGTATGAAAGTTGCATGTTGCCTCAGCCGGACGGTCCTATTCATCAACATCGAATATGGGAGGAAAGTGGCGTGAGCTCGCGGATTATCCAGCTTGGCACCAGCCGGTTCTTGCAGGCGCATGCGGCATTCTTCGTGCACGAGGCACGACAATCCGGCCAGGATGCTGGTCCCATTGCTGTCGTTCAGGTTTCAGGCGCCAGCAGCCGCAGCGGGCGCGTCGCTGCCTTCGGCAATCCGGCTGGCTATCCCGTCATCATACGCGGCATGTCGGATGGGCAACCCGTCGATCGCAGCGTCCAGGTCATGAGCGTCGATCGCGGCCTCTCTGCAGTCGAACACTGGGGGGAGCTGTCAAGGCTCTTTGCCGAGGATGCGGAATTCGTCATCTCCAACACCGGCGAAACCGGCTACCAGACATGGCCGGAGGAAGACCGCTTCGGCACAAACGGCCAGGTTCCGCGATCTTTCCCCGCCAAGCTTGCTGCGCTCCTCGTCAGACGCTGGCAGGCCTCCGGTCGCCCCCTGGTCATCCTTCCTTGCGAACTGATGACGGGCAACGGCCGCGTTCTGAAACAGACGGTCATCGATTGCGCCCGGCTCAACGATGTGCCGGCTGAATTCTATACCTGGCTCGACGGCCACGCTGCCTTCGCCGACACGCTGGTCGATCGCATCGTTTCCGAGCCGATCGAGCCGATCGGCGCTGTTGCCGAACCCTATGCCCTGTGGGCGATCAAACGCGCGCCCGGTGTCCGCGCGCCATGTCAGCATCCAAGCATCGTACTGACCGACGATCTCGCCCCTTATGAGCGCCTGAAACTGCATATCCTCAATCTCGGCCACACCTTCCTTGCCGAAATCTGGCAGCGCGAAAGTCGTCCGGCGGACGAAACCGTGCGCGCCATACTAGCCGACAAGGGCGTAAGGGCGAGGCTCGATACTCTCTACGAAAGCGAAGTGCTGCCCGGCTTTGCCGCAAACGGCATGGGCGACGAGGCGAAGGCCTATGTCGCCACGACACTCGACCGCTTCCTCAATCCTTTTCTAGACCATCGCATCGCCGACATCAGCCATCACCACCCCGAAAAGGTCGCCCGCCGCATCCATGCTTTTCTGGATTGGGCGGATAATGCTGGCAGTAAATCGGGAATGCCCGAGCTGCGACAGATCGCGGCGCGCTATTCTTGAGTGCGCCGATGAGAGGTCTGCTTGAGCCTAAACGAAGATCTGGGGGTGAAGTGGTAATAGGGTTGGACAAGTTACGCCTTCCATCGGCCCTTAAGGCAGCGCAGGCCTGATCTGGGCCGCTTTCCAATTCAATTGCTCAGCCAAAAGTTCGGAGTTCACTAAAGTGTCAGCGGGTGGAGGCGCGTTCCCGATCCACCAGCGAGTAGGCTATCTGCGAAATATGGAGATTGATTCACTACTCTCAGTTACAGCCGATTATCGACAAAATACCATTGCTCCATGTGCGAGCGCACTATGGGTTCTACTACCGTATTCAAATGTGCGACATCATGAACAAGATATTTCCTAACGTCTGATCCTTCAGGGAGCACGAAAGGCTTCAGGGCCGTCAGCGCAAATCGCACCCCCGTCTCCCGGACGATATAAATCGGATAGATTAAGGCATTCGTCCTTCGAGCCATTCGCGCGATGAGCGCATAATTGCCCTCAAGATGCACAGGCCTTCCGAAGAACGGCGCTCGGATATGCCCGTTGAAGCCCTCGTCACAGAACATCAGCAGATTGCCGCCGTTCTCCAGGATTCTCAGGGCCGGGCGCACGAAGCTGCGGCCGGGTTTCAAGATTCCAAGTCCCGCCCTCTTGCGCAAGCGGTTGACGATATAGTGGCGTGAGCGGCGTTTGGGCGGGTCGTAATTCATGGTGACGTCGAGTCCCATGTCGAGAAGGCAATGCCAGAGTACCTCCCAATTGCTGATATGGGGCGCGATGAAGATCACCGGCCTTTTGCTGCAGTGCTCGACCAGTCCTTCGGTGCCAATCATGCGAACGTGCCGTCGTGCCAGTCTCGGCACGACTGAATATTCCGCCATCTGCCGCCCTTGAGAATCGGCATAAGCGCTGAGAAGCTTATCGAGCTCTGCATCGCCAAGCTCGGGCCTGATCATCTTGAGATTGGCTGCGGCGCGCGCATAGGCGCCCTTATGGAATCGCGGAGCCAGAACCCGCCCGAGCCAACCGCCAAGGTCGGAGCAGACGCTCGCCGGCAATAGCGTGAAGGCAAAATAGAGGAAGAGATCTATGGCGTTGTCGATATTCTCATAAAGCCAATAGCGCAGAAATGCCTTGCGCCGGTCGCCGCCAGCGACGAAATCGGCAAGGCGTGGAGCTTTCGGCGGCTCATAGGTCCAGGCCTTGCGCTTTGAGGCGAGAACCCTTTCGTCGCCGTCACCCGGAGCCATCATCCCCGGCGCCTATGCAGTGTCACGGGCATGCCGTCACGCGGACGCAATGTCAGGCGGCATTGTGGCTGAACCTTATGTCCATCTCTGACCCGAACGCGAAAACGCTGAGCCAGGATCGCTAGGCAGAGGATCGCCTCGGTGAGGCCGAATTGCAGGCCCGGACATACACGCGGGCCGGCCGCGAAGGGAATATAGCTGTAAGGCGTCGGCCGCGCCTCGCCGAGGAAACGCTCCGGATAAAAGCGATGCGGCTCGGGAAAGAGAGAATCCGTGCGATGCAGGATCCATGGCACGATCAGCACAAGTGCCGCCTTGCGTATCTTCACGTCGCCGATCTGGTCCGGCTCAGCCGCCTGGCGTGCCAGGATCGGCACCGGGGGATAGAGGCGCAACGTCTCTTCGATAACCGCGCGGCACCAGTCGAGCTTTGCAACATCATCGATCGAGGGAACCCGATCGCCACAGACAGCCTCGATTTCCGCATGAACCGCCTCCTCCACCCAGGGTGCCCCTGCGAGCAGATACCAGGCCCAGGTCAGGGTTGCCGCCGTGGTTTCGTGGCCTGCCATGAAGATGGTGGCGGCCTCGTTGCGAAGCGCCACGACATCGAGTTTCAGCTCGGGATTGCGCTGCTGCCGGCGGATCAGCAGTTCGACCATCGAGCTGTTGTCCCCCTTGCCGGCCAGATGATCTTCGATCACCTGATCGATGATGCGGTGAATGCGTTTCACCGACCGGTTCAAGCTCGGCGTCCTGATGATCGGCAGCCCCTCATCGAAGCCGAGAAAATAGCCGAAATTGATGGAATCGACCAGCGACTGGTAGCTCGCAAAGCCTTCGGTGACCGCATTGGCGCTCTCCTCGCCGAGATCATTGCCGAAGACGCTGCGGGAGATGATCTCCGCCGTCAGCCCGGCCATCTCGAACAAGGCATTGACCTCAGCGCCCTCGCCCAAGCTTTGCCAGCGGTCGGCAAGCTCACTTGCCGTGCTCTGCATGATCGAACCGAAAGCCGGCACGCGGTTTTTATGCACGATATCGGAGACCAGCGGCCGGCGCTGCTTCCAGGTCTCTTTGTCGGAAATGAACAAGCCGTCACCCAGCAGATATTCCAGCGCGCGTCGCATCTGCGGCGTCTTGCGCTCGAAGTTCTCATGGCGCTTGGCAACCACATAGCGGATAGCCTCGGGCGAATTGACGATGACGAGCTGCCGGCCCAGAAGCTTGAACTCCGCCACATGCTCGCGATAATCCGCGCGACGCCAGATCGACAGAAAGTCGCTGCGCGCCTGCAGCATAAGCTTCAGCGGCTGGCCGGGCTTGCCGCCATAATAGGCGGCGTGGGCCGGCTCGAAATATTGCGCGGATTGATCGGCGTGTTCGACGATTTCGGTTTTCTGATCGAGCCAGGCCAGCATAGCGGTGCAGAACTTTCGCGCCTTGCGGCCGGTAACGATGTGAGAACGGCCGAGCGCCACGACGCACGGTCGTGGTCACTATATTCATTTCGCAACCGCAGAAAAGCCCTCACTTGGCCAAAGTAGAGGCTCTTCTTTCGCCTTGCGATCGACCGTGCCTAAAGCGCCTCCAGCATAAGCAGCTCATCCAAAGTCTGGCGCCTGCGGATCAAGCGATGGGTTTCACCGTCGATCAGGACCTCCGGTGCATAAAGACGGCTGTTATAATTCGACGACATGGTTGCCCCGTAAGCGCCGGCGCCATGAAACACGAGATAGTCGCCGACATGGGTTTCGGGCAAATCGCGCGTTTCTACGGTGCCATTGTCCGTCTGCGTGAAAACATCGCCCGATTCGCAGAGGGGGCCTGCCACGACTGACGGGAAGGTTGTTCCGGCGGTATCGCGAGGCGCTGTGCCTGGAATGACTGAGATATGGTGATAACTGCCGTACATAGCCGGTCTGGCAAGATCGCTGAAGCCGGCATCGACGAGCACGAAGCGGTTGCGGCCCATCATCTTGACGGCTCTGACTTCAGCAAGCAATACACCGGAATCGGCGGTCAGGAAGCGGCCCGGTTCGATCTCCAGCCGGATCGGATGGCCAAAATGCGCCTCGATCTCGCGCCGCGCCTTGTTCCAGAGCGAAAAGTAATGGGCGGGGTCGATCTCTTCTTCACCCTCCCTATAGGGCACGGAAAGACCACCCCCAGCCGAGATGGCCTCGATATCGACATCCAGCGCGCGGCAGAATCCGATCATCGCTCCGCAGACGCGCTGCAGATGCCCATAATCGACGCCGGAGCCGATATGCATGTGCAGTCCTACGAGCTTCAAAGAATATTGACGCGTCAGCGCTACGGCCTCCTGTAACTGCTCGAACCAGATGCCATGCTTGCTGGTCTCGCCGCCGGTATTGGTCTTTTTGCTATGGCCATGCCCGAAACCGGGATTGATGCGCAGCCAGACCCGATGACCCGGCGAGCGCTCACCCAATTGATGCAGCATATCGATGGAACCGATATTCACCTCGATCTTGTCGGCAATGACACGTTCCAATGTCGGCCGGTCGAAGACGTCGGCAGTGAACACGATCTCCGCAGCTCCCGACGGATTCCCAGCGGAAAAACCTGCCCGCATCGCCCGCTCGATCTCGCCGAGCGAGACGGCATCGACCCGCACGCCCGCTTTGCGCATCTCTTTCAGAATATGAATGTTCGATGAGGCCTTCTGCGCATAGCGAATGACGTCGAAGGCGGAGAGTTGCGCGATGCGGCGGCGGATCGCAGCGACATCATAGATCCAGAGCGGCGTTCCATATTCGGCGGCAAGCGCGCTCAACGTTTCATTGGAAGGGATGGTCATCTTGTCTCGATCGGGTCAGGGCGGGAATGGATCAACAATGAATAATAATATGGGCGGAGCGACCGTGTCACTCCGCCCCTTTGTGGATACAAGAGTGCTGCAGCCGGTTAGCGCCTGGCGGCGGCAAGTGCCTGCTCGAGATCGGCAATGATCTCCTTGGCAGCGTGCAGCCCGACGTTCAGGCGGATCGTGCGGTCACTGACACCAAAGCGCGCGAAGACGTTGGTCTCCGGCGAAATGCTGAGTGCTGCCTTTGCCGGCACCACCAGGCTTTCCGGCCCTCCCCAGCTCACTCCGATGCGAATGAGGCGCAATGCATCGACGAAATCGGCCACATCGATGCGGTCCGAAACCTCGAAGGAAAACAGCCCGCCAAAGCCGCTGAAAGTGCTCTTTCCGGCATGGTCGCCAAGTGCGGGATGCATGACGTTGGTCACATCCGCATGGGCATCAAGCCAGGACGCCACTTCAAGCCCGGCTTCGTGATGATGCCGCATGCGGAATGGCAGTGTCTCGAGATTACGCAGCACGAGCCATGCCTCGAACGGCGCGAGCTTTGCACCCGTATAGGGGTAGATTTCGCTGTTGATCCGGTCGATATACGCCTTCGAGCCGGTAACAAGTCCCGCCACCGTGTCGCTCTGTCCACCAAGATATTTCGAGGCGGCGTGAATGACGATATCGATACCGGCGGAGAGCGGCTTCTGAAAGAGCGGCGTTGCCCAGGAATTGTCGACCATCGTTACGACGCCATGGCGGCGAGCTGCCTCGGCGATCGCAGTCAGGTCCTGCAGCTCGAAAACCATCGAGGTCGGGTTTTCGAGATAGGCAAGCTTGGCACCCGGAAGTGCAGCAAGCATGGCTTGCGTATCGGTGCCGTCGATATAGTCAACGACCACACCGAAGCGCTTCAGCACTTTTTCAAAGAAGCGGAAGGCATCGCTATAGACGTGCCGGACGGTGACGATACGATCGCCGGGTCCGACGAAGGCGAGAACTGCAGCAGCAATCGCGCCCATGCCGCTCGAAAAGGCACGTGCCTCTTCCGCGCCTTCCATTTCGGCGATCTTGCGCTCCAGAAGCCGCACGGTCGGGTTGTCGCCGCGCGAATAGATCGGCTTCTTCGACCGGCCGGCGAACACGTCCTCCAGTTCCTTGTAGCTATCGAACAGGAAGAGCGATGTCTGGTAGATCGGCGGCACGGCCGCGTCGAACGGATCGTCGCGCGGCGGCATCAGCGCGTCTGGAATAGCGTGGCGGTAGGCATCGAATCTCGGCGTCTCGTTCATGGCGTTCCTCTTGGGTCAGGAGTGAAGTGTCGATTGGCCAACAAGGCGGCCCGGTGCATCGGTCGGCAGAATGGCGAGCCATTCCCTCCATCCGACAAAGCCGCCGAGGACGGCAGCGAGAATGGCTGCGGCAGCGGCGGCGGCAGAGATGCCGGCAAAGCCCATCCAAAGCGGCAGCAGGAGCAGAAGCGGGATCAGCAGATATCCCTGCGGTGCAAGCCCCACGAGCGCGGACAGGCCGGCCCGGCCCCGCGATTGCAGCATGACAAGCAGGACGGATTGAAAAGCTGCAAGCGGAAAGATCGGAAAGAGGTGCCGCAACCAGGCGACTGCCTCATCCACGACGTCCTGGTTATCCGTGAACAGGCGTGCGATCGGCTCGGCAGCCAAGAACAGCAAGATGGAATAGAGCAATGCGACCGGTATCGTCACAGCGAGCATGAAGCGGATCACGGCTTTCAGACGCTCGGCATCGCCAGCGCCGAAGGCATGACTGACGACGCTCTGGGCGCCGAGGCAAAAACCAAACAACGGAAGCTGTCCCAAAGTCATCAGCCGGATGGCAATCGCCGTTGCGGCGACGCCGGTATCGCCGCCATGGACAGCGGCCTCCCGCATCAGGACCAGAAAGCCGAGACCCGTGACAATGCTTGTTGCGGCAGCGGGAAGGCCGATCCGCGCGATCGGCCAAAGCAGTTGCCAGCAAATCACCCCGCCGGTCACGCTCACTGTTCCCCATCGGCGCTGGAAGTAGACGGCATAGCATGCAAGGGCTGCAAGGGACGACACAATGGTCGCCAGTGCCGCGCCGGACGCACCGAGCTTGAAGAGAAAGATGAAGACAGGGTCGAGAACCGCGTTCAATGCGAAGCTCGCGATCAGCACGATCATCGAGAAACGTGAATTGCCTTCGGCGATCGCGATAAAATCGCAGATAGCCTGCAAAAGCCCGAGCGTCACCCCGAAAGCAAGCAGCCGCCCATAATCGAGCCCTGGGGCAAGGAGATTGTCGCTGGCGCCAAGAGCGCCGACAAAATCCGGCAGGCCGAGATAGATCAGGATTGACAAGAGGATGCCGAGCGGGATCGTCGCCGCGAGCGCTGTCGTGGCGACCGACGCTGCGGCTTTGATATCCCCTTCGCCAAGGTAGCGCGCAAGCAGTGTCGCAAGCCCGATACCCAGCCCCTGACCAGCGGCCGCGACAAGCAGAAATAGCGGCATGACCAGACTGATGCCCGCCAGCACGTCCGGACCGAGCGTTCCCAGGAAGATCGCGTTGATCGCATGGTGGCCGGCACTGGCGGCCAATCCTGCCACGGCCGGAAGCGCGACCGCCAGAACGAGCCGCTTGACGCGCGGATCGTTCATATCGACGGCTGTTTTCATCAGGCGCCTCGCGCCAGCGAGCCAAGTACAGGCCGCCCATCTTCTGTGGGTAAGCCGGTGAGATCCGGCAGCAGCAGCCGGTCCATGAAGAAGCGCTCGCGCAGAAGCATGACCAGCAGCGCCTTTTTGTGCGGGAACTGAATATGCTTGACCTTGGCGAAGCCGGAACGATCGAGATTGCGGATTTGCTGGGCGTGATGATGGATCGGCTCGCCGACGATACGGCGGGTGCGCGGATCAGCCAGGAACATGTAGTGCATCAGCGATGGCAGCCAGGCGCTGACGAAGGCTTTTCCGCGGAAATCATCCTCACCGATCGCCACATGCCAGCCGCGGTCGTAGCCGTCGGCGTCGTAATGCGGGCCGATCCTATCTTCTTTTGCCCAATAGAGTTCGAAGTAACCAAAGGGCACATCGCCAAAGGTTCCGATCAGCGGCAGAGTGCGCGGATCGGCAAGGCGGCCTGCGATGAAATCACGATGATAGGAAAGATCACCGCTGTCTTCCCATATAGCGGCAACCCTCGGATCGTTCATCCAGCGATGGAAATGCGCAAGATCGGCCTCGATATCGGCGACATGGAAGCCAAGCTGCGTATTCAGCCAGGGGATGAAGCGGCTGTAGACGCGGCCGGTGGGCTTCGGAGGCCGCTGCGGATGAAGGGCGCCATTCGTCAGTATCGGCAATTCCGGATAGGCCTTGGGCGCACTTCCGAGCCAGGATCCCGCCTGCTGGAAAAAGGATTCGGGCCGCACGATGAGGCGCTCGCCGCTACGTTCAATCGCGCCGGTCTCCAGCAGTCGCCTTGCAAGATCATCATCCGCAAGCGCGATCTCGAAGCAAATCAGATGCGGATTGCATGCCAGAATGGCTTCTGACACGGCGTTGACGATATCCTCGCCAGAAAGCGGCGGAATCGCCGTCGAGATTGTATCGAAGACCAGAAGATTGGTGGCCGGCCCCGATAGATGACCTGAGGCCACCTTCACTTCGTGATGTTCGACGCGGAAACTCCCTGGTGCTGGCCCTGTCGATATGATGAGCGGCTGGCCGCAGACAAGCGCACTGCTCTCAAAGCCCGAAGCCGGCAGTCGCAGATCAAAGGATCTCTCCGCCGCCCTATCGCTCCTGATCGCCAGGGAAGCATCCATATTTCATCTCCATATCTTCAGAAACACGCCGGCTGAGATCGGCAGGCCAAGCACAGCGCTAATTCTGCGGTGACGAACGACGTCGACAAAAATTCAAAATATTTTCCGAAAATATTTTTTGAAAATCTCCTGAATTTTCCAAAACTCCATTCGTCATGCAGCTGCATCGATGTAATTTTCGGAGTAACCGAGTTTATCGACGCCAGAAGTCAGAGATATCAATCGATTAAACTTAATATCTACAATAGATATTGAGATCTATACGCTATTGTATTTCGGTTGATTAGATATGTATTTCAGTACACCCAGGGAGAATGGCGAAGAAATGACTGTCCACGATCGGAACGCCAAGGCAGCAAACGATAAGGATTACCTCGCCAAATGCTCGCTATCGCCAGCACAGTCCCGTATCTGGCTCCTATCGGAGACGGGTAACGAAGTCGTCTACGGGCGACAAATACTCGGGATCGTCTTCCCTTCGATCTCTCTTGACCTCGCGCGCGAGGGCCTATCAAAACTTTCTCGGCAACATCCCCTCATCACCTCGGAATTCGAGGCGCGGGCGGGCGGCGCCGTCCAGCAGATCCTGAAGAACGATCGTTTCGTCGAGATCATCGAGACGACGTTGACTGCAGGCGAAAAACCGGACGAGGCGTTGACCGCGGCTGCTACGGCGGAACAGGCCCGCCCGATCGACCTTACCGATGGCAATCCGGCCCGTTTCATTCTCCTGGCGCAAGAAGGGCGGGCGGTGGGTGCACTATTTTCCCTCCACGCAATTCTTGCCGACGCTGCGGCGCTCGACCTGCTTGCAACGGATTTCCTTCGCAACATCGACGGTCACGCCCCAGCGGATATCGTAGAGACGGCGTTGCCCGACGCCGCTTCGTGGATGATTGCCAATGGTGCACCACGCCTTGCGGCACCGGAGCTAATCGACTTCTGGTTCCAGCGGCTGACGGCTCAGGAGAATATTGCGTCGCTCCTGCCGCAAACATCGGCGGGAAAGAACACGGCCGACGAGGCATGGTTCGAGCATATGCTTGACGTGCCGATACAATCGTCCGCTGACATCTCCGAGGACATGCTTGCCTCCCTCGGGATCGCCCTGCGGCGCCATACCGGATACGGCACTCAGAGGATCGGCCTGGTCACGCGTCCGGAAAGGCAAAGAGTTGCCGCCCGCAACGAGGACGTGTTGATCCTGATGTCGGAACTCGACGGCGCCATGACGCTCACGGACGTTCGCAATGCATTCGTCAAGGAAATCGAGACCGTAACCCGACAATTCCTGCCCTTCGAGGCCCTTGCCGATGCATTGATAAGACGGGACGAATCCTTCGACACTACCGGCCTCGTCAAGACGCTCCTCGATGTGCGTCCGCCCCTGCGTCTCCTGGAAGCAACATCGAGCGACGTCGCGTTGCGCAGCCCCGTCGAACCGCAGGCGCGCCGCGATGCCGATCTGGTCGTTACCGTTTCCCCGGCATCCGCAGGCAAACTGCGTATCAGCATCGGCTTCGACCCGCAGAAGCATGATCGAAAGCAGATCATCCGCTTCGCCGATGATCTTGCCATTGCGCTTGCGCAGTTGAATGCCAATCCCGGCGCACAGGTCAAACACATCCCCTTCGTGTCGCCAGAGGAATTGGAGAGGCTTTCCGCACCCTATCCCGACGCACCGGAAGCGGACGACGGCACACCGATCCACGAGGTCATCTCCGCGCAGGCGAAAAGGCGGCCGAACGCCTTTGCCGTCGCACAGGGCGAGAAATCCGTGACACATGGCGAACTCGAAGCTGCCGCCAACCGGCTGGCCCATCGGCTGATCGCGATGGGGATCGGCCCGGAAAAACGCGTGGCTATCGCCCTTGAAAAATCGATCGACGCGATCATCGCCATTCTTGCTGTATTGAAGGCCGGCGGCGCATTCACGCCGGTGGAGCCGGATCATCCTGAGGCCCGCAATCGTCACATCCTGACCGCTCCGGGCCTCTCGCTCGTCATCTCCCGGGCAAAGCATATCGCCAACCTGCCGAGCGATATCGCAACACCCTATCTTAATCTCGATGCCATCGACCTGTCCGCGGAGAGCGTCGACGCACCGGCAACGATCATTGCCCCGCAGCAACTTGCCTATGTGATCTACACGTCAGGCTCGACGGGCGTGCCGAAAGGCGTCGCCGTCGAGCACGGCCCGCTCGCCCACCATTGCAAGGCGACCCTGCGCATCTACGAAATGAGCGAGGAGTCCTGCGAATATCCGGTACTGCCCTTCACCTCGGACGGCGGCCATGAGCGCTGGATGGTGCCGCTGATGGCAGGCGGCGGTGTGGTGCTGACGCAGGACAAGCTTGCCACGCCCGAAGATGCCTTTGCAGCCATGAAGCGTCACGGCGTCAACAATGCCAGCCTGCCCACAAGCTATGTGCGCGGCCTTGCCGAATATGCGGGCGAGAACAACGAAATCCCGCGGCTGCGGCTCTATTCCTTCGGCGGCGAGGCGCTGTCGCAGGCGGTGTTTGACATGATCACCGAGAACCTGAAGGCGCAGCTGCTGATCAACGGCTATGGTCCGACCGAAACGATCATGACGCCGATGATCTGGAAGATCCCGGCGGGAACTCGCTTCGAAGGGACCGTCGCGCCGATCGGCCGCGGCGTTGGCGATCGACGCATCTATGTGCTCGATGCCGACCTCGCGCCCGTCCCGGTCGGTGTAATCGGCGAAATCTATATCGGCGGCAGCGGCCTGGCCCGCGGCTATCTCGGCCAGCCGGAGCTGACGGCTGATCGCTTCATTCCGGATCCCTTCACACCGGGCGGACGACTGTACAAGTCAGGCGATCTCGGCCGCTGGCGCGAGGACGGCATCGTCGAATTCGCCGGCCGCGTCGATCACCAGATCAAATTGCGCGGCTTCCGCATCGAGCCAGGCGAAATCGAAGCTGTGCTGCGCTCGGACCAACGTGTCGCCGAGGCTGTCATCCTGCTGCACAATGACGGCGGACGTAGTTCTCTGGTCGCCTATGTGGTGCCGCGCGAGGGCGAAAGCTTGAGCGTGACAGAATTGCGCCGCACCGCCATGACCGCCTTGCCCGATTACATGGTGCCGCAAACGATCATGCTGATCGACAGGCTGCCGATGGGGCCGAACAGCAAACTGGACCGCGCCGCCCTGCCGGTACCGCGTATCGAACGGGAAATGGCGGCGCCCGCCAATGACAAGGAAAAAGCAATCCTGGAGGTCTGGAAAGACATCCTCGACATCGGCGATATCGGCGTCACGGAGAATTTCTTCGATATCGGCGGACAGTCTCTGATGGCCGTGCGCATCGTCTCGCGCCTGAAGATGCGCCATCCCGAATGGCCGCTGACGATCGCCGACATGTTCAACCATCCGACGGTTCGCGACCTGGCACTGGCGATTGACGGCAACCGCGACGAAACCGGCGTCGATGTCGTCTATCTTCGCCGCAGCGGCGACCGGCCGGTGCTCTATTGCTTCCCAGGCCTGCTTGTAAGCACACGCGAATATATGCGGCTTGTCGACTATCTCGGGCCGGAACAGCCGGCGACCGGGTTCATCTGCTATTCGCTGACCGAGACCAAGACGCTCAGCACCCGAGTCGAAGATATCACGGCGCGCTATGCGGAAGCCGTGCGCAGACAAGCCAAAGGCCGGCCGTGCGCCTTCCTCGGCTGGTCGTGGGGCGGGCTGCTCGCCTATGAGGCCGCGCGTCAGCTCGGCGATGACATCGATCTGCGCATGATCGGCATGGTCGATGTCTGCGACATGGACGAGGAGTTCACCGTCGGCATCATGCCGCGCTTCGAAGACGGCATCCGTGATCGCACCCATGCTGCCGTGCAGAGCTGGCTTGCGACCACGCCGATGCGCGAGGACTGGAAGAGACTGTTCGCCGCCATGAACGAGGAGGTTTACGAACAATTCCTCCACCATGTCGTCAAGCATAACGTCAAACTGCCAACGGATGGTCCCGATATCGGCTCGGAAGAACATACGTTCTGGATCCTCATCGATAATGCGATGATCTTCCGCAACTACCGCCTGGAGCAATCCGATTTCCGCATCCATGCCTTTGCGGCCGAGGATTCTCTGACGCGCGCCCTCAACGTCATCGACTGGCGGCGCTATTCCCCTAACGCCACGGCATCGGAGATCGTCACCGGCACCAACCATCTGACGATCATCGGCAAGACGCCCTTCCACCAGCGTTTCGCCCGGCGGCTCGATCATGCCTTTGCGCCGGCGCCGCTGTCCAAAGACACCGTCAAGTAACCCCTCTTCGACATCATTCTGGAGCTGCATCATGACATCGCACGTGCTCGACCTCGCCGGGGCCGGTATCGGTCCCTTCAACCTCAGCCTTGCCGCTCAGCTCGATTCCATACCGCAACTTTCCGTCCGCTTCTTCGAGCGGCGCCCATCCTTCGCATGGCATCCGGGAATGATGCTGCCGGGCGCGGAAATGCAGACCTCCATTCTAAAAGATCTGGTAACCGCCACCAACCCGACAAGTCCGTGGAGCTTCCTCTCCTATCTTGTTGCGCATAAACGCTTTTATCAATTTCTCAATGCGGAATATGAAGCCGTTCCGCGTAAAGAATTCGCCGACTATCTCGGATGGGTCGCGCGCGGCCTGACGTCGCTGCGCTTCGGCGCCAGCGTCCGGGAGGTCCACGCCAACGACGGCTTCTTCTCCATTGCCACCGAGGATGGCGCGATCAGCGCCCGCAATCTCTCCGTCGGCGTCGGCAAGATTGCATCTCGTCCGGCCTGGGCCGAACAGCTGCCCAAATCCATGACCTTCCACAGCAGCGAAGCGACGCAGCGTATCGGTGATGTCAAAGCGCCCCGTGTTGCCGTCATCGGCGGCGGCCAAAGCGGGGCGGAGATCGTCGATGCGCTTATGGATCTGAACAGGGTTTCATCCATCCATTGGATCAGCCGCCGGCCGAATTTCGAGCCGCTCGATGCTACGCCATTCACCAACGAGCTCTTCACGCCAAGCTATATGGAACGCTTCCATGGGCTTCCCGAGGAGCTGCGGCTTACGCACACGAGCCGGCAGGTGCTGGCGAGCGACGGCGTTTCCGCATCCACCTTGAAAAAGCTCTATCGCCGCCTCTACGAACGAAAACTCGATGCAGGCGGCCGTCCCGATCACGGCATATCGCTACGCCCCTTCCGCAACGTCATCGCAGCCGAGCAGGATGGTCCCGAAATCACGCTGACCATGCGCAACGGTTTCGATGACAGCGTCGAAACGCTTGTTGTCGACATGGTCGTCTTTGCAACCGGCTATCGCTTTGTCCTTCCGCAATTCCTGCATTCGCTTGAAAATCGCATCGAACTCAACTCCATCGGTGAACCGGTGCTGGAAAGCGACTTCTCGCTGGCCTGGGACGGGCCGCGTGAGAACCGCATCTTCGTTCTCAATGCCGGGCGCCATAGCCACGGCATCGCCGAACCGCAGCTCAGCCTCGCCGCATGGCGCAGCGCCGTGATTGCCAATGCATTGCTCGGTCGCCCACATTTCGATCTCGATCAGCTCGATCCCATCGTACAGTGGGAAACGCACGGGCAGCCGTCGAACCTTCCCTCTCACATGGGACAGGCAGCGGAATAGGTGAAGACGGCCCAACCGGGGGAAGAGACAGCGCAGGTAGAGCTTCATAGCCTGTACCTTTCTGACGAGCTTCCCGTACCGAACTCGATTTTGAGCGAGGCAGAAAAAAGCCGTGCCGCAGCATTCAGATCATGCTCGGCGCGGCGCCTTTTCGTTGCCGGACGGGTGCTGTGCCGAAGCATTATCGCCAATCTGCTTGGCTGCGCCCCGCAAGCACTTTGTCTCGCGATTACCCCATCCGGCAGGCCCCACCTGCGTGATTACCCCGACATCGACTTCAATCTCTCTCACACGAAAGACCACATAGCGCTCGCGATCTGTCGCGGCGGCCGCATCGGTATCGATATCGAGCGCCTCGACGCATTTTCGGAGAAGGAAGCCTCCGAGATCATGCCGATGATCCTTTCCGAACAAGAGCTCAACCAAGTCCAGCAATTGGAGAGGCGACAGCGGCACGATGTTTTTCTCGCCTGTTGGGTTCAGAAGGAAGCTGCACTGAAGTGTTTTGGCCACGGTTTTCTGGCCGACCCGCAAGGCGTGATGCTGATGCCGGGAAATACAACCTTTGAAAGCAAAAGCCGGATATCGGACGAAGCGATTTTCATCCGTTCCGGCAGGATCAGCAATGGAGAAAGCGGGGATTTTCAATGGGCTATCGCGACATCAAGGGCTACAGCAAGACCGGAATGGCAGCATCACAAAAGCGGGATTTTCTTCTAGATCGCTAAAAAAATTAAAATAAAATCAGGTGGATAAACCTTGATTTAGGAGATGCTTCGCTTTTCGCCTCCGCTATCTTGACTATCATTGTCATGTTTTATAGGTTCCCTCTCAAAAAGAGGGGCACACAGAAATGCAACTTTGGATTTCAGCGAGAGCCCGACATGATTGCCAACCATTCGCAGTCGACTTCCAATGAGCAACTCCAAACAGCACTTCACGCCTATCCGAAGCTCCTCTCCGTCGCACGCAGGATCACAGGCTGCATGAGCTTGGCCGAGGATGTCGTGCAGGAAGTTCTCCTGCAACTGGTCTCCAAGCCACTGAAGGAGGATATAGCGGCTCTCACGCCCTATGTGATGCGCATGGTGCGCAATCTGGCAACCGATCATATGCGGCGCCGGCAATATGAGCGCGGCCTGTTCGTCGAAGAGGAAGTCGGCGGCAATACCTCGGCCTATGGAAGCCCCGAGGAGCATCTTCACGAGGCCGAGGCCTACAAGGCCTTCCGCTGCACGGTCGAATCCATGCCCGCCAGAACCCGGAAGTTCTATGAAGAGCACTATTTCGACGATATCCCCCAAAACATCATTGCCAAGGAGGCGGGCGTATCGTGCGCCCTTGTTTGCGGCCTCCTGCGGGAGGCGCATTCGCGATGCCTCGCCGCCATTTCGCTTGAGGCCGACCATGCTTGCGCTGCCGGCGGCAGTCACAAACGAAACCGAACAACACGGGTGCGCGAGATGCGGGTCTAGTGGTGGTTCGCCACCATCGCCTGCGAACCGCGCTCCACCGCCAGGAAAGGGAAGAACAGATGCAGGAAGCCATCGAGATAACCAAATCCAAAGGCGCTATCTGTCGTGACATCATGTCGGAATTGACCGACTGGTTTACCGACCCCGATGTCATCGAAGCCTGTGCGGGTGCCGTGGAGACTCTGCCGATGTTCGGCTGCGTCGAGGCGGATACCGTTGCCGGCTTCGTTGCGCTGCGCGCCCATCCGCCAGCCGCCATGGAGATTCTCGTGATAGCAACCAGGCGCCGGCACCATCGCAGCGGCGTCGGCAAGCGATTGCTGGCCGCAGCCGAGACCTTCGCCCGCTCTTCCGATTGCAAGCTCCTGACGGTCAAGACACTCGCGCCGCGCGGCAGGGACGAACCGCAATATGAAAAGACCCGCGCCTTCTACGATAGAAACGGCTTCATCCGCGCCGAGATATTCCCGACCCTCTGGCGTGAAAGCGATCCGTGCCTCTTCTTCGTCAAGCCATTGACTTCAATAAACTAACCAGGCCACCCGCCGGCCATCGGAATTTCACGAAGCCAGCGCGCTTCAGCAGGAATGATAATGACCATGAACGACAAAACGATCACCGGATACGATCAGAATCACGCAACCGTCTTCACGACGGAAGGCCTGCGTTTCGAGGTCGACGGCAAGACCATTCTGCACCCGCTCGATATCAGCTTCAAGGCGGGCGAGATTTCCGGTCTGATCGGCCATAACGGCTCCGGCAAATCCACGCTGATCAAACTGCTGGCTCGACAGATTCAGCCGACCGGCGGGCGCATCCTGTTCGATGGCGTAGCCGCCAGCTCCTATGACATGCGTGCCTTCGCCCGCGCCGTCGCCTATCTGCCGCAGGATACCAGTTCGGCCGCCGGCATGACCGTCGAGGAGCTTGTCGCCTGCGGGCGTTATCCCTGGCATGGCGCGCTCGGGCGGTTCACCGATATCGATCGGGAAAAAGTCGAGACCGCGATGAAGCTCACGCATGTCGATACGCTGGCAGGCCGGATGGTGGATACGCTCTCCGGCGGCGAACGCCAGCGTGTCTGGATCGCGATGCTGGTTGCCCAGGACAGCCGCTGCCTGTTGCTCGACGAGCCGACATCGGCACTCGACATCGCCCACCAGATGGAAATCCTCGGGCTCGTGCGCGAGCTTTGCCGGACGAAGGATCTGAGCGTCATTCTCGTCCTGCACGATATCAATGTCGCGGCACATTTCTGCGATCATCTGCATGCGCTGAAGCAAGGGCGCCTCATTGCAGCAGGCCCGTCGCCAAGCCTCATGAAGGCCGAAACGCTCAATACGATCTACGGCACCAACATGGGCGTCACCGCCCATCCCGTGCATGGAACGCCGCTTGCCTATGTCATTTGAAAGCAGCTTCGAGAACCTGATGCTCTCCCGCCGCACGCTGCTCGCTGCTGCGGCACTTTTTGCCGTTCCGCAAGTGGATGTGGCTGCCGAAACCATATCCGGCCCGATCGTTTCCCTCGATTACGGCCTGGCGTCGACACTGCTGGCGCTCGGCGTCACGCCCGCCGCCATCGCCTCGCTTGCCGATTGGGACACATGGGTCGTCGAACCGAAAATGCCTGGAGGTGTCATCGATCTCGGCACCACCAGCGAGATCAATTTCGAGGTCCTGGCAAGCGTCAAGCCGGCCCTCATCTTGACGACGCCCTATCTTGCGCCTTTGAAGCCGCAACTGGAGGTAATTTCGCCGGTCCTGGAACTGACGATCTATGCCGAAGGCGGCGAAGCTTTGCCACGCTCCATCGAGGCGACGCGTCAGTTGGCCGACGCCATCGGCAGGCGGCAACAGGCGGAAGAATTCCTTGCCCGGTCGGAACAATTCTTCGACGACTGCGCAAACCGCGTCAAAAAGCTCAACCCTCCGCCATTGGCGCTCATCAATTTTGTCGACCCGCGCCATGCCCGCATCTATTGCGGCGCTGGCCTCTACCAGAACGTCATGACCAGGATCGGGCTCAAAAACGCCTGGATCAGGCCGGGCGATTACTGGGGCTTCGAGACGATCGGGCTGGAGCAATTGGCGACGCTCGATCAAAGCCTGCGCCTCATCGCATTCGAACCACTGCTACCGCCGAACGTTCTCGACAATCTGCAGGATAGTCCGCTGTGGACCAGCCTCCCTTTCGTTAGAGACGGACGCGTCTCCGTGCTGCCGGGCACATTGATGTTCGGCATGGTGCAGGAAGCGGAGCGCTTCGCGCGCATATTGCTTGACCATTTGGAAACAGTCGCATGATCCGCACCGAAGCAAATAACGTCCTCGGTGCTCCAACCGTGGCGCTGACGCTGTTCGTGCTCGCCAGCCTGCTTGCCTGGCATCAACTGGCGCCTGACCTTTCACGCTTGTTCGAGCAGGAAGCAGGTTACGATCCGCAGCGTTTGCTGCTCGTCTATTCAACCCTACCGAGGATCGTTACCGCATTGCTGGCCGGCGCCGCACTTTCGCTCTCTGGAAGCCTGCTGCAGCAGGTGCTGCGCAATCCACTCGCCTCGCCCTCCACACTTGGCATTTCCGCAGGCGCCAATCTTGCGCTCGTTGCCGTCATGCTCGCCTTTCCGGCCCTTCAGGGCCTCAGCCGCGACGCCGTTGCCCTGTTCGGCAGCGCCGCCGCTGCGGCAGTCGTTTTCCTGATCGGTGCAAGGCGGGGCTTCTCGCCCTTGGCACTCGTGCTTGCCGGCCTGATCGTCGGCGTCTGGAGCGGAGCGCTTGCCGCCATTCTCGTCCTAATGAACGATCGCTATCTCTCCGGCCTCTTCATCTGGGGGGCTGGATCGCTGGCGCAGCAAAGCTGGACCATTCCGCTTTCCCTTCTTCCGAAAATCCTCATCCTGTCTTCCGCGGCCTTGCTCATGGCGCGGCCTTTGGGACTCATGGAGTTAGGCGATAACGGCGCGAGCGGGCTTGGTCTGTCGGTCAAGCGCACGCGCATTGCTGCCGTTTGCATCGCGATTGCGCTTGCCGCGATCGTCACCAGCTCGGTCGGCGTCATCGGCTTCATCGGTCTCATCGCGCCACGCATCGCTCAGCTTGCCGGCGCCCGACAGATGAAAAGCCAGCTCGTCTGGTCGCCCCTCATCGGCGCAGGATTGCTGCTGCTGACCGATGAGGCCGTGATGCTGCTTTCTGGGGCCTCTTCGACCTTCCTGCCGACGGGTGCCATCACCGCTTTGCTGGGCGCGCCATTGCTGCTCCTGATGCTGCCGCGCCTGAAGGCCGTGCAACGCAGCACGCCGTCTCCCTCTCAGAATGCCAACCGCGCCTTACACGCACCGCGCGTACTCTTGCTTGCATCAGTTCCGGCGCTCGTCCTTCTGCTGGCCGGCGCGGTCTTCTTCGGGCGCGCACCGGATGGAACATGGACGCTGCTTGCCTATCCCCATTGGCTCGACGTGCTGCCCTATCGCCTTCCACGCGTCGCCGGTGCCTTTGCTGCGGGCACGATGCTTGGCGTCGTCGGCGCCATCCTGCAACGGCTCACCGGCAACGAGATGGCAAGTCCGGAGGTTCTAGGCATTTCGGCGGGCGCTACCCTTGGCGTCACCGCCGCACTTTTCCTTCTACCCGCTCCCGGCATGGCCGCTCAACTGGGCTTCGGTGGTATTGGTGCCTTCGCCGTCCTCATCGCCATCTTCCTGTTCGGCATCCGGTCCGGCTTCGCGCCGGAACGGGTACTTCTGACCGGCATCGCGCTCGGAGCTATGCTGGATGCCTTCATCAGCGTGCTGGCCGCGAGCGGCGATCCGCGTGCAATGATCGTGATGCAATGGATGAGCGGATCAACCTATCTCGTTGATACAACGAAGGCAATCTCTGCGACGACAGCAGCAGCGACAGGCGTTGCGCTTGCCTTTCTGACCCGTCGCTGGCTCGATCTGCTGCCGCTTGGGACCCAGGCGGCCCAGGCAATCGGCGTTCGCGTCAACTTTGCCCGGGCCTGCCTCTTTGCTCTTGCCGCAGCCATGACCGCAGCCGCCACCCTCGTCGTCGGGCCTTTGAGCTTCATCGGCCTCATGGGGCCGCATCTGGCACGCGAGCTCGGCCTGCGCCGCGCCGCACCCCAGCTTACCGGCGCGGCACTCGCCGGCGGCGGCCTCATGGTGCTCGCGGACTGGTTCGGCCGAATGATCGCCTTTCCCTACCAGATGCCCGCCGGCCTGGTTTCCGCCCTCGTCGGCGCCCCGCTGCTGCTGATATTACTGATGAAGCGGCGCAGAGCAGCATAGTCTGACGTAGCAGACGCTCACCGAACGCGGCATATATGCAAACGGGATGCTTGTGCTAGCTGAAGGCGGGCAGTGTGCTTGTGTTGCTCTGGCTTCGATCAGACGCGATCGAGGAACTCAAGCACTCGGCTCGTCAGCAGTGCGGTTGCACCCTCATCATACGACGGGAGAGAACTGTCGGCGAAATAGTGTTGATTGCCGGGATAAAGGAAAAGCTTCGCGTCCTCGACCTTTGCCACGATCTCTCGGGCGGCATCGATGTCACCTTCGCCTACGAAGATTGGGTCGTTTTCCATCCCATGAATCTGGACCGGGACGCCATGCGGCCAAGGTCCGAAGGCCCATTCGCCACTGATCGGCAGGCAGGAATGGAAGAAGAGAGCTCCTCGGGCTCCGGGCCGTGTCTGGGCCAGCTTCTGGGCAGGTAGCACACCGAACGAGAACCCGGCGTAGACAAGTGCAGCAGGCAGCTCGTCGGCGACGCGGGCGCCGCGCTCCCGCATATGGTCGAATCCAATTCCCTCGATATAAGCGAGCCCGTCTTCGATGCTCTGGAAAGTGCGCCCGTCGAATAGGTCAGGCGTGTGCACGATGTGACCGGCGCCCCGCAACACATCAGCGAACGCGCGCACACCCGGGGTCAATCCCTGTGCGTGGTGGAACAACAGGACCTCGGCCATACGGAACCTCCCCCCTGGAATGGTCGGGCACATCTTCTGCCAGGCTACAGCCTCATCGCCGCATCGGCAAGAATGCGGATATCTTACGCGATAGGCTCAGGCGGCAAGGCAGCCTTACTTACAATAAGGTCGAGTTCGGCCGACGAGGAGGCTATCAGGGCGGAGCGGGCGCCGCACAGAATACGGCGCCCCGATAAATTTACCAGCGATACTTCAATGAAGCCGTGACGTTGCGGCCCTGTCCGAGGTAGCAATAGCCCTCGTTGCAGACCGTCAGGCGGCGGTTGGCAATGTTGCGGACGTCAACAGAAGCGATGAGGCCCTTGTATTTCTGGTCGATCGCGCCGAAGTCGTAAGAAAGCGCAGCGTCGAGATAGAAGCTCGCGTCGTTCTTGGCGGTATTGGCCGTGCTGGTGTAGGTCTCGCCAGTATAGCGAATGCCGGCGCCGACGGTCAGACCCTTGGCAGCCGAATCCTCCTGGAAGGTATAGTTCGACCATAGGCTGACGATGTTCTTTGGCGTCACCGCAGGCGCGTTGCCTTGATCGTTGCCCCGCGTAATTTCGGAATGGTTGTAAGAGTAGGCGGCAATCACGTCCCAGCCATCGGTGATATTAGCCCTGGCTTCCAGCTCAATCCCCTTGTTGGTGACCTCACCCAGCGACTCATAGACGAGCGTCAGCGGGTCGACCAGGACCGGCTTGTTCTTCTCGACGAGGTGATAGGCAACGGCTGAGAGCAGGATGTCGGTGCCCGGCGGCTGATATTTCACGCCAAGCTCATACTGCTCGCCCTTCGTCGGATCGAGGATGCTGCCGGAAGCAGACCGCTGAGTGACCGGATTGAAGGAGGTCGAATAGCTGGTGAAAGGCGCAATGCCATTGTCGAAGAGATAGACTGCACCGAGCTGGTAGGAAAACGCATTCTTGTTGAGGCTGTCGTTCGTGGTCGTATCGGTGGAAACAATGGTGGTGTCGGTCGACTGCTTCACCCAGGTCTGACGGCCGCCAAGCGTGAAGCGCCACTTGTCGAGTTCGATCTGATCCATAGCATAGGCGCCGAACTGCTGCAGGCGGCCATCAACCCGACTGAAATTATAGGCGGGCGTCGGACCCGATACTCCGTAGGTCGGGTTGTCGATATCGAAGTCATAGGCGGGGCTGGTCGTTGCATCCATCCCATAGGCGAATGAATCGCTCATACGGGTATAGTCGAGACCGAACAGCATGGTGTGGGCTGCCGGGCCGGTATCGAATTTGGATTCTAGCTGGTTGTCGACCTGGAAGACATTCATCCTGTCGCCGATCGCGGTCGCATAGCGTTGCGCGACGTCTCCGACCCAGTCGAGGGTGCTGAGATAGCGTGCTTTCAGATCAAGATGCGAGAAGCGAAGGTTCTGTCGGAAGGTGAAGCCGCCGTCGAACTCGTGTTCGAACTGATAGCCGACCTGCTGCTGCTTGGTCCTCTGATAATCGTAATCCGGGTCGCTGTCGCGATAATCGAGAACATTGCCATCAGGGCCGATCATTGCGCCGGGATTTGCGTCCGTCTCAGTGGATTGCGCCGAGCCATAGATGGTGATTTTCGTCGCGTCGTCCGGCTTCCAGGTGAAGGACGGCTGGATCAGATAACGATCGTCGGCGATATCGAAATTGGTGTCGCCCTTTCGCGCCAGGCCAACGATGCGATACAGCATGCTGTCATCGTCTTGATTGACCCGGCCGCCGAAATCGAACATCGTCTGGGCACGGTCCGATGTCCCGTAGAGAACACCGACCTCCCTGATCGTCTCGTCTGTCGGCAGCTTCGATATCTTGTTGACGATGCCGCCCGGAGAACCGGCACCGTAAAGAACGGAAACAGGCCCCTTGATGATCTCGACGCGATCGAGTGCATAGGGATCAGTCCGGAACATGGCGTAGTTCATATAGGGCTGACGCAACCCATCGCGATAGTCGCCGTCGGTGGTGATATCATTACCGCGAACATAGATCTGGTCGAAGCGCGGATCGAAGCCATAGGAGCCGGTCTGGACGCCGGCAGAATAACGCACAGCCTCGACGATGTCCTGCGCGCCGCGCTCTTCCATTTCCTTCTTGGTGATAACCGAGACGGAGCGAGGGGTTTCGACCAGGGGCGTATTGATCTTAGTGGCGCCCCTACTCTTCTTTGCCGCTACGGTCGTATTATCGCTTGCGTCGCCCGACTGTCCGCTGACGACGATCGGCGCGAGTTGGGTGGCACCTCCATCATTCGCATTGGCCGCAGCTTCCTGCGCAAAGGCATTTCCACTTAAAGCAACCACTGTTGCAAGTGCGGTGGCGCCGCTTGCAAGCTGGAATTTCTTACGTGCCAAATTACTGATATAATTATGGGATTTCTGCCTCATAAGCCCTTTGCGCCTGCCCGTTTTGAAAAAGATGGCGCAAATTAGTTCGCAGGCACCGCCGGCGTCAAGAATACATGAGTGCAAGAGTCATATTTTTTATTGGTTTCCACCCTCATGTTGCAGAATGGCTCCGGCGGCCGAATACCGGATTGCGGAAGACACCTGAAAATTACGCTTAGCGAAGCATTTGGCCCGCTTGCCAGATCGCACCACTCATAATATGAGAAATTTCATCATCTTTCAAACATCGGCGCCTGTTGCTCCTGCGCCTTACATGATCGGTCAGCCGGAGAGGCCATGTCCCATACCTCGTCACATACTGCCGCTGCCATTCTGACGCCGGTCACCCTTCCCGGCTGCACATTCATTGACCTGAAGTTCGACAATGCCGATCATCCGCACAGGATCTTTTTTTATCGCCCGGACAAGCCGGCACCGTGGGAGGGTTGGCCGATCCTATACCTGACCGACGGGAACGCCTGTTTTGCGACCGCTGTCGACGCACTCAAAGTACAGGCGAGCTATCCGAACGGAACCAATGTCGCGGAAGGCGTCATTGTTGCCATCGGCTATCCCACGGACGAGCCATATGACCCGCTCCGCCGCTCCTGGGATTTGAGCCCACCGCCCGGACGCGTCTATCCGCCATTCTTCCCCGATACGCCGGATGTGAAGACCGGCGGCGGCGAACGTTTTCTGGCGCTCATCGAGGATGAGCTTAAGCCTTGGATAGAGCAGCAGGTCCCGGTCGACCGTTCACGCCAGACACTTTTCGGCCATTCGTTCGGCGGCCTGTTCACGCTCTACGCGCTGTTTTGTAAACCCGATGCCTTCAGTCGCTGGATTTCCGCAAGCCCGGCGATCTACTGGGAAGATGCCGCTATTCTTTCGATGGAGAGAGAATTCCTCGACAGGCACAAAGAGCCGCTCGATATGGAACTGCATCTTTCCGCCGGTCAATATGAAGGCGAGACCTTGGCGCCCTTCCATAAAGGCACCGCCGAGGAGCAAAAACGACAAGAACGGGCAAGAGAAACACGCACGATAGAACTCGCCCGCGACATGGCTGAGAGATGGGCCAAACTGGCGTCATCCACAGGAACGATAACCTTTGAGGAATATGCGGGAGAGAACCATATGTCGGTCCTCCCGGTCGCGCTGAACCGAGCCGTCCAGATCGCATTTCAAAGAAAGAAATCGATCTGAAATTCATAGGCTTGCGGCCTAAAGTTGCAGCTTAATCTCCGACTCTGCATCGCTCTTCGTGCATTCGGCGCAAGAGGGCGTATTCGGCGTGCATTTCAGGCCTCTTGCGGTACACCAATCGGCTAAAATTAACCCTTGGTTAACCATAATCACCTTTATTTGCTATAGTGAATACAAGCACTTGATTCCAAAGACCGTCGCGCAATTTGCCGATGAATGTGATCACACAGGATTGCCGCGATCTAAGAGATGCATTTTTCAAAGACGATAGCGTTGATGATACTGGCCTGCATCGGCGCTGGTTGCACCACAACCGGCCAGGTTCGTCAGTCGATCGGCGTGGAAACGGTCTCGAGTGACAGGGCACTGGCATTTCCGCCGCCAGGCGGACCGGCGATCATAAACGTGGTCGAGCGCAGGCATGGCAAGGATGTCGAGCAGACGATCGCGCTTTCCACCTCATCTTCCGTCTCAGGCCAGAATTTCCTGAAGGTTCAGTTTCTTGGGCTGACAGGCTCCAATCCGGGACTCGGAAGCCGGCCTTACAATACGATCAGCGACGGCGCGATTGCACGTGAGATGGCGGCTGCCGTGCCCGGCGTTCGGCTCGCCCGCTCAGCAACCTTCGTTCAAAACAACTATGGCCCCTTCGGTTACGCCTCCGGCCAGAGCCGCGCCGGCGATACCTGTCTTTATGCCTGGCAGCAGGTGAAGGCCGGCTTTGCGCCGCCCCAGGAGCAACGCAATTTCGGCATGGTACAGGTGCGCATCCGGCTCTGCGACGCCCATGCGAGCGAAGGCCAGCTGTTGAGCACGGTCTATGGTTATACGATCGCAGGCCATTTTGCCGGCGCCGCACTCAACCCTTTCGGCGCGCCCCGCGGCGCGGATGCCGTTCTGGGCAAGCCCGGCGAACCGGTCTATCCCGACGCCACCCCTTATCGCACGGCACCCATCAGCATCGGCTACCAGAACCGCCCCGCCGCACCGCGTCCTACGGTCGTGCGCCAACCGATCATGATGAAGCCCCAGCCGCAGGCGGCGCCGGCTCTGCCGCCGATGATCGGCCCGCGCGTACCGCTGCCGGATGGGCAGAACGATCAACCGCAGACGAATGGCGCGAATGGTGCAAGTTCGATGGCGGCGCCGCCACCTGCAAATACTGCAAGCAATATCGTCGTGCCTTTACCGGACTGTAACGGGGCAACTGGCATATCTCAGGGGTGCCGCTAGCAGGCGGCGCTGCTTGGGGGCGCCAGGATGGCGTCTGGCAATACCTTTGAAGGGACACCGATGCAGACTGCACGCAGCATCTTGATATGGGCCGTGATAGCACTATGCGGAATCGTGCTGATCACGTTGCCGGTCAACCTTCAAACGCAGCTGATTGCCAGCACCGTGGTTGTCACCCTGATGGCGATCATCAAGATCCTCAAGCGTCAGGGAACATGGCGGCTCGTGGCGCTCGCTTTCGGCACGGCCATCGTTCTGCGCTATGTCTATTGGCGCACGTCCTATACGATACCGCCCGTAAACCAGCTGGAAAACTTCATTCCCGGGCTGCTGCTCTATCTCGCCGAAATGTACAACGTGGCGATGCTGATGCTCAGCCTCTTCATCGTTGCTACTCCGCTGCCGCCACGAACCAAGCGCGCTTCCGAAACCAAGAATTTCCCGAGCGTCGATGTTTTCGTTCCGTCCTATAATGAAGATACCAATCTTCTGGCCAACACGCTCGCCTCCGCCAAGGCGATGGATTATCCAGCCGACAAGCTCAAAGTGTGGCTGCTCGACGATGGCGGCACATTGCAGAAGCGCAATTCGACCAAAATCCTGGAATCGCAGGCCGCAATCGCGCGCCATGACGAGCTCAAGCGGCTGTGCGCCGATCTGGATGTCGAATATCTGACGCGCGACCGCAACGAACATGCCAAAGCCGGCAACCTCAACAACGGGCTGGAGCATTCGAACGGCGACCTGATCGCCGTTTTCGATGCCGACCATGCTCCTGCGCGTGATTTCCTGCGCGAAACCGTCGGCTACTTCGAGGACGATCCGAAGCTTTTTCTCGTTCAGACCCCTCATTTCTTCATCAATCCGGACCCGCTGGAGCGCAATCTGCGCACCTTCGACAGCATGCCGAGCGAGAACGAGATGTTCTACGGCATCATCCAGCGCGGCCTCGATAAATGGAATGCCGCGTTCTTCTGCGGTTCGGCCGCCGTGCTCAGCCGCAAGGCGCTGCAATCGCAAAATGGCTTTAGCGGCATCAGCATCACGGAAGACTGCGAAACCGCGCTTGCGCTTCATGGCGCCGGCTGGAATAGCATCTATGTCGACAAACCGCTGATTGCCGGCCTGCAGCCGGCGACCTTCGCAAGCTTCATCGGTCAGCGTAGCCGCTGGGCGCAAGGCATGATGCAAATCCTGCGTTTCCGCTTCCCGCTCCTGAAGCGCGGCCTGACGCTGCCGCAACGGCTCTGCTACATGTCGTCGACGCTGTTCTGGCTGTTTCCGTTTCCGCGCGTCATCTTCCTGTTTGCGCCGCTCTTCTACCTCTTCTTCGATCTCGAGATCTTCACGGCATCGGGCAGCGAGTTCCTCGCCTATACCCTTGCCTATATGCTCGTGAACCTGATGATGCAGAACTATCTCTACGGGTCGTTCCGCTGGCCGTGGATTTCCGAACTCTATGAATATGTACAAACGGTGCACCTGTTGCCGGCCGTCGTCTCGGTCATGCTCAATCCCCGCAAACCGACTTTCAAGGTTACGGCCAAGGACGAATCGATCGCCGTCAGCCGGCTTTCGGAAATCAGCCGCCCGTTCTTCGTTATTTTCGCCGTTCAGATCATCGCACTGGCGGTCACAATCTACCGCGTCTATGCGGAGCCCTATAAGGCCGACGTTACGCTTGTCGTCGGGGGCTGGAACATCATCAATCTCATCCTTTCCGGCTGCGCGCTCGGCGTCGTCTCCGAACGCGGCGAGCGTGCATCTTCGCGGCGCGTCAGAGTCGACCGCCGCAGCGAGTTCGGGATCGACGGCCGCTGGAATTCCGCTTCTATCGAGGACGTCTCCGTCCATGGCGCCAGGTTGAACGTCTTCAACAAGGATCTGGAACCCGTCGCGGTCGGCTCGGAAGCCATCATCCGCTTCCAGCCCTATAGTGGCGCCGACATGGTGACCCTGTCGGTCGTGGTTCGTAATATCGAGCAGATGGGCGACATTACCGCCATCGGCTGCCAATATGTTCCGAGGGGTGCTGCCGACCATCGCCTGATTGCCGACCTCGTCTTTGCCAATTCCGATCAATGGACGAAGTTCCAGCAGGCGCGGCGGCGCAATCCGGGCATCATCCGCGGAACCTTCTGGTTTCTGAGCATGTCGCTCTATCAGACCAGCCGGGGTCTGATCTACCTGTTCAGGGGTGTTGGCTCGGATCGCAAGCAGCAGCGGCAGGATGCGAAGGCCAGAAGCTGATGAACCGCGCCCTCCCCGCCCTCTTGCTTATCCTTGGCGCCGTTACGGCGCAGGCCCAGACGATGCCTTTCGACATGTCCGGCGAGCGGCCGAAAGGCGAAGCGCCGGCGGTGCCTCAGATCATAACTCCGCAAACTGCCGTGCCGCAGACAGAGCCACCGAAGGCAGCGGTGCCTCCGGTCACGGTTCCTCAGACCGTAGCACCGCAGACCGCAGCTCCTCAAGCTGTTCCGCCCCTAGTCATGACGCCGCCGGCTGTTACTCCACAGACGGCAACGCCGCAGGTCACAACCCCTGTCACTCCCGCCCAGACGACACCGCAAGTGGCGCCAAAGGCGAAACAGGCAACCGCCAGCACCGACCCGTCGGCATTCCGCCGCTATGTCGTTCCCTACGCAAAGCTGCGATTGGAGGGTGAAGCCGACCGCAAATCCTGGTCGATCTATCTGACGCCGGAGCAGGCGGCGGCGCCCGCGAAACTTACCTTTGCCTACCAGAACGCGGTGGTCGTCGCCCCGGAGGCATCGCAGCTTACGGTCCTCGTGAATGACCGCGCCGTCCATCAGCAGCAGATCGGCTCCTCGGACAACGAGTCGGATATCAGCTTCGATATCCCGCGCGGGCTGCTGCAGCCCGGCGCCAATCTGTTGACCTTCGAGGCGACGCAGCGCCACCGCGTCGACTGCGACATTCCGTCGACGTACGAGCTCTGGTCCGATATCGATCCCGCAAGAACTTATCTCAGCTTCGCCAGTCGCGAAGCGGAGAAACTCACCACCACCGACGCCATCCGCGCGATCGGTGTCGACGGTACCGGCAAGACACAGTTCAATCTGGTCGTGCCGGCATTGGCTCAACCGGGAACGACCAAGCCGATCCTGCGTCTGGCACAGGGACTGGCGCTTTTGAGCGGAATGCCGAACGAAGCCTTTTCGTTCGGCACGGATGCCCTACCTCCAGCAGGCCCCGGCAAGATGGCCGTCGTCGTCGGCACGCCGGCGGAGCTGCAGCCCGTCTTTGCCGTTCCAGCCGCGGCCCAAAATGGGGCCTTGGCGACCTTTGCGACGGACCCACGCAGCGGTCAGCAGCTTCTCCTTATCAGCGGCCCGTCCTGGCAGTCGATCGCATCCGCGATCGACATGGTTGTTTCGCCGACTGACCGCGACCCCAATACCCGCCGCGATCTGCTGTTAACGCAACGATGGTCCGCACCTGATGCGCCGCTGATCTATTCCGGCACCAGTCTTTCCTTCGAGCAGTTGGGCGTCAGGACGACAGAATTCTCCGGCCGGCGTTTCCATACCAGCTTCAACGTGGCGATCCCGTCCGATTTCTATGCGAATGCCTATGGCGAGGCCACCATCCTGCTGGATGCAGCCTATGCGAAGGATGTGCGACCTGGCAGCCATATCGATGTTTATGTCAATGGCAGCATCGCCACGACCAAGCCGATCACGGCAACCGGGGGTGGCATTTTCCGGCAATTGCCTATCCGTATCACCATGCGCCATTTCAAGCCGGGCCTGAACACGATCACGCTTGAAGCCATATTGCTCGCCGATGAGGATACCGCCTGCGCGCCCGCCGCGACATCGAGCACGACACCGCGATTTGCACTATTCGACACGAGCCAGTTCACCGTACCGGATTTCGCTAGGATCGCACAGCGCCCGAACCTCGCGGCTCTCGCCGGCACAGGCTACCCCTACAGCCGCGAGACCGAGCCCGCCGCACTCTTCATCGACCGCCCGGATGTTGACACATTGTCCGCGACCGCAACGCTCCTAGGCCAGATGGCTCTCACCGCCGGTCACCCCATCCCTTTCGAACCGACCGCCTCGCCGAATGCCGTCGGCACTCGTAGTGCGCTGTTCATAGGTTCCGTTTCGCAGCTGCCATCGACAATCCTTTCGCAAATGAATATCTCAGCTGCCAGCCAGGTGGCCTGGCGTCCACCCGCCCCTGGCCAGGGTAATATCCCGGAAGCCTCCGTGACGATTGCCGATTGGCGCTCGCGCATCAACGGCGGGATATTGCAGGGGCAGATGCAGAACTTCCAGCAATGGATGCATCGCAATTTCGACATCACATTGAGCTCGCTGCGCTTCATTCCCAGTTCCGAACAGGTATTCACGCCCTCGAATGCCAACAGCTTCCTGATCGCCCAAGAGGCCAATCCAAGCAATGACGCGACCTGGACCGTTGTCACCGCGCCCAGCGCCGGAGACCTGCGAGCGGGCGCCGAGGCGATGAGTGCGCAGCATACCTGGTCGCAGATCAGCGGCCGCATCACCGTCTATTCCGGCAAAACGGGAAAGATCGATACCGTGCCCGTCAGCCGGTTCACCTTTGTCGTCTCCCAGCCCTGGTCGCTGACGAATTATCGGCTGATCGCTGCAAATTGGCTTTCCAGCAACATATTGTCCTACGCCTTCCTGTTCGTGGTGGGTTCCTTTCTGCTCGGGGTGAGCACGGCAAGCGTTCTTTCCAAGATCGGCAGGCGCGAATGAAACTCCGGCGCCTTGTTCTTGCCATCTGCAGTGCTGCCATCCTTGCGGCAGCGCAGGCGGCTGCTGCTCAACGCGCGACGATCGATCCGCAGACCTGGACTGCCTACAAAGCGAAATTTCTCGATGTGAACGGACGCATCATCGATAACGGCAATGGCGGCATCAGCCACAGCGAGGGGCAAGGCTATGGTATGCTGCTTGCCTACCTCGCCAATAATCCGGCCGATTTCGAACAGATCTGGTATTTTACCCGCACGGAACTGTTGTTGCGTGACGATGGCCTTGCCGTCTGGAAATGGGATCCGGCCGTCACCCCGCATGTGACGGACACGAACAATGCATCCGATGGCGATCTGCTGATTGCCTACGCTCTGGCACTGGCAGGATCGGCATGGAATAATAGGGATTATCTGCAGGCGGCTGCGAGCATGGCCAAGTCGATCCTGTCCCATGTCGTCATCAGTTCCGCAGGGCGGACACTGCTCATTCCCGGCGTAGAGGGCTATCGGCCACCCGGGCGCAAGGATGGACCTGTCATCAACCCATCCTATTGGGTCTTCGAGGCAATTCCCGTCATGGCACTTCTGGTGCCTTCCGATCGCTGGCAGAAGCTCAGCGATGATGGCCTTGCCCTGCTGCGCGCCCTGCAATTTGGTCCGCGCAAGCTTCCCGCCGATTGGGTTAGCCTGAAGGCGAAGCCGGAACCGGCAGACGGCTTCGAGGCGGAATTCGGTTATAATAGCGTCAGGATCCCGCTTTACCTGGCGCGCGCAGGCATCGGCGACAAGGCGCTGCTTTCGCGTCTGCAGCAGGGCATGACCGTCGAGGAGGACGAACCTGCAACGATCGATCTGACGACCGGCAAGCCGAAGGACCTGCTTCCAGATCCGGGTTATAGAATTGTTAACGATGTTGTGGCGTGTGTGGTGAGCGGAGCGAAACTGCCTGCTTCGGTTCGGCAGTTCACCCCATCGCTTTACTATCCAGCCACCTTGCAGCTGTTGAGCCTGGCTTTCGTCACGGAGAGACATCCGGAGTGTTTATAAAGTCCACCTTGATCATGGCTTTCCTGGCCGTCGCCGTGGCGGGATTTACGCTCGCGACGAAGGATCACGATTCGCCGGAAGACAAGATCAAGCTGGCAAAGTCGGCACGCCTTGAGCCGCAGACGATGCTTACTGCCGACAACAGCTCGGCCGGCAGCTCCGGACAACCCGCCGACTTGCAGGTACTTGCCGACCATATACAGGCGGCTGCGCCGTCGGCTGTTCTCCCCGACAATGCCTCGTCGGCAAATACGACCGCTGCCGATTCGATCGCCCAGGCCGCCCCACAGCAGGCGCAGCCGCAATCAAAGCAATCGCCTCAGCAAACCAACCCTGCACAAGCTGCGGATAATCAGCCGAAGGTCGACGAAAGCGCGTTGCGCTATTTTGCAAGCCGTGGCGACAAGGCGCGGCTCCAGGCAGAAATATCCCGATTGCAGACGCTCTATCCGAATTGGAAGCCTCCTGCCGATCCGCTGGCTATCCCGCAAAACAGCGACAAGCAGCTCGAAGCCATGTGGCAGCTCTATTCAGAGGGCCGTTATGCCGAGGTGCGCAAGGCTGTCGCCGATCGCCAGGCTGCCGAAGCTGGATGGCAACCGCCCGCCGATCTGCTGGAGCGTCTGGATATCGCGGAGGCCCGCACCCGGCTCGTCAACGCCTCCGATCTGAAGCAATATCAGACCGTGATCGACATCGGCGCCAGAACGCCGAGCCTGCTGACCTGCAGCGATATCGACGTTCTCTGGCGCGTCGCCGAAGCTTTCATCCGCACCGATCGTGCAGCCCGCGGCCAGGACGCCTACAAATATATTCTGAAGACCTGCACCAATCCGCAGGAGAGACTTGCGACCATCCAGAAGGCGGCGGCCCTGCTGCCCTATCAGCCGATGCAGGATCTCCTGTCTCTGGAAAAACCAGACGGCAATGGCGGGCGCGAATTCGACAGCATAAGGACCGATCTGGCTCGCCGCTTCGTTGCCCAGGGCAATGACGATCCCAAACTGACTGTATCGCAAGACTATCTGTCTCAAGTGGAGCGTGTCGCGCACAGTCAGGGCCTTGCATCCGATGATGCGCTTCTCGGCTGGTACTATTTGCGCCGCGGCAATTATCCCGACGCCGAGCAATGGTTCAAAGCCGCGCATGAGAAGGAAGATTCGGCCACAATCTCGCAGGGGCTGGCTCTGGTGCTGATTGCCGACCGCAAACCGCAGGAAGCCGAAGACGCCATGTATAAATGGCGCAATGAATCCAAGGACGCGATGGCGACCTACCTTGCGGCAACCGCCAATCTGATGGCGCTCCAACCGCCGGCCAGCCTTAGCGAAGATGCTCTCGGCCGTATCGCCGCGGAGGTCGTGAAGCAGAAATATGTCCCGACGGCTCAGCAGTTCGGGTGGTTTGCTCGCTCGATGAACCAGCCGCAGGCTGCTGCTCGCTGGTTCGAGACGGCTTTGCGCTGGAAACCCGACGATGAGCCTTCCGCCTACGGCCTTGCGATTACGCGCAACCAGTTGAACGACCGCGTGGGCGTCGCCGAAGTCCAGAGACTGTGGGCCGGTCGCTCCCAACGTATCGCCGTACTCGGCGAGCCGGCGCCGCGCACGCCGACGTCAGAACCGCTGCCGTCTCCCAATCAGACACTGCAGCCTGCCCCACAAACCTTGCCCCAGACAACGATGCAGCAAGGCGAACCGCAGAACCTGCAACCGATGGCCTCTCAGGTCGCGCCCCAGCCTCCTGTAACGCAGCCCTACGTCAACGCTGAGCCCCCGGTGCAACGAGTAGCCCCTCTGCGCCGTGCGCCGTCCCCGAATTATGCCGAACCGGAGACGCGTGCCCGGGTGGCGACCCGCTCGACACGGCACGCGGCGGGATGCAATACCACCGTCAATGCGCGGCTGCTGACGCCTGCCAGTGCTCTTTCTCGCGGCTGGTGCCTGATGAACCTCAATCGGCCAATGGAAGCGGTAGAAGCCTTTGATGTTGCCTTGAGCAACACGGATCCGAAATCGCGCGAAGAAGCAGCCTACGGACAGAGCCTTGCCTATCTGCGGGCCGGCCTCGCCAATAATGCCGCCGTCGCTGCGACCAAGGCGCCGATGAACCACCAGCGCGCCGCCGAATTGCAGGTCGCCATACTGGCCGACCGCGCACTCTCGGCCTTCGAGGGCAAGCGCTATCACGAGACATTGCTCTATCTCGACCAACGCGCGCAGTTGCAGCAGGAGCGCGTCGATCTGATGGTGCTGCGCGGATACTGCTACCTCAATCTGAAAATGTACGACGACGCCGAACGCATCTTCACCGCAGTCGCCGCAACCGGCAGCCGCGACGGCAGCCGTGGCTTGCGCGACCTCCAGCTTACGCTACATCCGCCGCGGGGAGAGTATTGAGGTACCAGCAGCGAGCAAAGCCGCCACACATCTTGCAGCAAGGATGCTCGCACCAGTGTTAAATTTGCCAAGGGAAATGCGATAGTATTTCCGTAAACTCTCTATCGGAAGCAGAGACATTATTTATCCCGCCCAAGCACTGCTTGCGCCCGCCGTCGCCTCAACTGTGGCTACTGGAGGATTGGTCGCCAGCAGCTTCAGCAAATACTTCGTAAAAATGATCGTTGCCCGCATCGTTATAGTATGATGCAAAATCTTTGCTGCTCAACGAAGCTGCGAGAGGATTCTTTATCGCAAGATGCAGATCGTTAACGGAAATCGGCTTGCATAATTCATAGTGAAGCCTGTTTCCGGTATTGTACTGGATGCAACGGCGGCCCAACACAGCACCGTCAAGCAACAAGGTCGAAAGAGAAGACACAACTGTTGCGATTCCGCCCAACAGCCTCGACACCGATAAATCGAGACAGCCCAGTAGGATGTCGTCCAGTACAAGTGTATTATCTGCTCTCAATTCTGCATATTCAGAATGCCGTTCAGACGGATGAGGTTTTACGATGAATAACTTTTCCGGATTGCTTTGAATCATCCGGCGTATGCCCGCTAAAATATGCGACCTCTCATCCTGATGTTGAGGCCATTTCAAATTAATTCCTAGAAGAACGTGTTCGCTGTAGTTCGATATATTGATACCCAACCGCCATCGGAGGACATCCGAGTTCGTTTGCAGCAACGAGTCATGAAATTTCGGCGAGCCTGCCGCTTTAAAGCGACCATTGTTCAACGCGCTATAAGATCTGGAAATCCCGGCTGCAGAATGCTTACCGCTGCTAAACCGCTCATGTTCCGCGCCCCATGCTAAAATAGTGTCGGAGGCAAAATTGATTTCGCGATGTTGCATGGGTTCAATCCATATCCCATGCTGCAGCAACACCGTTTTGACGCCCCACAACTTTGCAGCTTCGATAACCTGCGCGTTTAATGCATGACTGACTGCCACCGTTGATTCGGAGCCGGAAACAAGGGTGCGGACGGACAGTCCTCGCCAATCGATCTCGGCAACTGTCCGATAGATTATTATCGGAATCCCATTGCGCTCGAAGTGGCCCACGATCATTGACATTTCGTCGGATTGAAGCCCGTCGTGCCAAATTAGCGCGGAGCACTGCCCCCTTGGAATAATGTCTAACAGAGGACGAAGAGTCAGAAAATCCTGAAAATGACCGATATTTAAAGCAATAGCTTGTAAACGTCGCTCATGAAAAGCAAGTCGTTTTTCCTTTCTATAGGCAATATCGAGCACTGCGTCTATTTTTATCAGGCGGCTTTCTTTGTCGGTTGGTCGCTTTGCTTTCCGCAATAGAAGATAGGTCGGCTCTCCATCAAGCCGATCCTTGAAAATATCAGCCTGGGCCCAATGAGAGACAAGTCCCAGCAGCGGATCATTGCTAGTGGGCGGCAGAATTCTGCGACCTTCGGAACAAAAATGCGGATCGGCAATCTCAAACCCTGAAAGCTCGAACAAATACTTCCACGTTGATAGAGGCAAAACTGTCGAGTGATACTTATTTCCGCGGCTGCTTGGTCGTGTGGACACGGATACGACAGCCAGGTTTCCTATTATCGTGTGCAGGTTCCAGAGAGCGTTACTGACATCCTCGATGTCAATATGCTCTAAAACGTCGAGACATGTAGTAATATACTCTGCTGAACCAACCCGATCGCCTATTTGATCATATAGTGTGGCTGCGGCTTCTGCATCTTCAAGCGAGAGATCAAAATGAAAAGCATCTTTATCTACGGGATCAAAATCACATGAGAAGACCGTCATCCCCGCTGATACGGCCGACTGCTTAAGCTTTCCACTTCCAGAGCCAACATCGACCAATGAATCAATATTATTGGCCTTGCAGAGATTGAAAAAAACGCGTTCAAAATCGCTGCCATTGTAGCTGGCACTCCCGGAGGACTTTCCAAAGTACTCAGGCGAGTAAAGTTTGGCATAGTCCGTTTTAGAAGCCCACATACTTTTATCCATCTGCTTGGCCGGAAATCAGCCCATCATTAATTATTTTAATAGAACCGTTCAAGCTTCAGAATATGCACAGGCAAACAGGTGAGCGGAACCTTAAGCTGCGCGATCTGTTCCGAAGTTTAGTTATTTCGGCAAGACGCGCCCCTGGTATCCAATAGTAGCAACCGCTTTCTGCCAAGCCAGGCATCTAAAGCCGCCCCCACTACATGGTCAAGAACCGTTGATTGTGCACTGAGAGAGCCGGTTCCTTGGACATCTTTGCCTGCCCTCAATCCATTGTGCAGCGTCAAACAATGACAATAGTCCTCCGCCCTGCGCAAGGCCTCGACGTAACACAAGGCACCAGGAGTTAGAGTTTCAAGGCATCTGCGCCCCAGTTGCAGTAGTAAAGACCCGATAAAGCGACCGCGTTGCCGCAACAAAAAGCTGGTTCCGCTTCGGACCACCAAATGTAAGATTAGCGACTGTCTGTGGTATCTTAATCTTGCCAATCAAAGTCCCATCAGCTGCAAAACAATGAACGCCGTCGCCAGCGCTGGTCCAGATGTTGCCGTCGATGTCGGCACGGAATCCGTCCGGAATACCTGTGTCGATGTTGCAGAAGACTTGACCGTTTGCGAGTCTCTTACCGTCCACGACATCGAAGACACGAATGTGGCGGGGGGCGCTGATGTCGTGGCTTGCGGCGGAGTCGGCAACATACAGTTTCGTCTCGTCCGGTGAAAAAGCCAAGCCATTCGGCTGGCGGAAATCATCCGCCACGACATCCAACTCCCCTGTCGACGGATCGAGGCGGTAGACATTGCGGGTCGGCTGCTCCGGCTCCGCCTTATAACCCTCGTAATTCGAGAGAATGCCGTAGGTCGGGTCGGTAAACCAGACCGTTCCATCCGAGCGGACGATCACGTCGTTGGGTGAGTTCAGGCGCTTGCCCTTATAGCTGTCGGCAAGCACGGTAATCGAGCCGTCGATCTCCGTGCGCGTCACACGGCGGCCGCCATGTTCGCAGGATATCAACCGCCCTTGGCGATCGCGCGTATTGCCATTGGCGAAATTCGAGGGTGAGCGAAAGATCGAGACATTGCCGCCCGGCACCCAGCGCAGCATGCGTTCGTTGGGAATATCGCTCCAGATCAGGCATCCGGCATCGGCAAACCAGACCGGACCCTCCGCCCAGCGGCAATCGGAATAAAGCTCCTCCAGGCCGGCGCTCGGGACAATCAGATGGCGGAAGCGCGTGTCGTAGATTTCGTAAATGGAAGGAGCGTCGTTGGACATCACAGTTTTCCTGGGGTCTTTTGGGAGAGAGTTCAGCGCCCGCCAATCGGACGGCCGCCGGCCACGAGAATGACGGCAATAATGATCAGGCCGGTGAGGACGAGCCTTGGGCCTGCACCGAAACCGTAGGTGTTCAGCATCGAGACGACCAGAAACATGAACAGCGAGGCGCCCCAGATGCCCGGCACGTTGGAATCGCCGCCGGCAACCGCCGTCCCGCCGATGATGACGACGGCGATCGACATCAACAGATATTCCGCGCCCATGTTGAGGGCCGCGCCGCCGGAGAAGCTCGCGAGCAGATAGCCGCAGATCGAGGCGAGGATGGCGCAGAGCACATAGGTCGCAAGCCGCGTTCCGTCGACAGGGATGCCTGCCATGCGCGCCGCAAACATGCTTTGACCGATCGCCGAGATCCAGCGGCCGTAGATCGTCTTTTCCAGAAGAATCCAGGCAAGCGCCGAGAGCAACAAAGCGACGATGGCGACATTTGGTATGCCGAACACCCCCGACGTCGTGAACTCGGCCAGATATTCGGGCGGCTTGATGCGAAGGCCGCGATTGCTCCAGATGGCGGTCGACTGAATGATGAAGCTCATGGAGAGCGTCGCGATGATCGGCGGAATGCGCAAGAGCTTGATCAGGGCGTAATTGCCGAGACCGATGCCGAGGCCGATGACGACCGACACCAGCAAACCCGGCACGATCATACTGTCCTCGACATTCATGAGTTTCAGCGCGATGGTGCCAGCAAGCGTCATGGTCGCCGGCACGGAGAGATCGATGTTTCCTGGCCCGAGCGTGATGACGAACATCTGGCCGATGCCGACGATGACAGAGAATGCCGCAAAGGTGAGTGCCGCCTGCGACAGGCCGATGGAACTCGCGCCGCCGGTGAAGAGAACGGTGATGATCCACACCGCGATTGCGGCGATGAAGGACCAAATCCAGGGTTTACGGCCGAGCGTGGCAAGCGCGATCATGATTGTTTCTCCCGCTTTTCGACGCGATTGAGCAAGAGCCTGAGGGCAAGCACGATGATCAGGATCGCGCCCTGCGCACCGATCTGCCAGTCGGGCGAGATCCGCAGAAACGACAGGAAGGAGCCCGCCAGGGTCAATGTCAGGGCGCCGATGACGGCGCCCATAGGCGAGACGCGGCCGCCGGTAAACTCCCCGCCGCCGAGGATGACGCCTGCGATCGACAGCAAGGTATAGCGCAACGCGATATTCGCATCAGCCGAGGTGGTGAGGCCGACAAGGGCAATGCCGGCCAATACGGCGAAGAAGCCCGCCAGCGCATAGGCGGCAGCACGCAGACCGACAACGGACCAGCCGGCCCGCTGCAGCGACCGCTGATTACCGCCCACACCGCGGATCAATACTCCAAAGGAAGAGCGCATGACGATCAGATGGGCAAACAGCGCGATGACGATGCTGGCTATGATCGCGATGGGGATTAACGGCGGCTTCGAAGTCATCAGCCAGCGCGCCCAATCGGGCGCGGTGCCGCCCGGTGCCGGCAACAGCAGAACCGCTAAGCCACCCCAGACGAAGCTCATGCCGAGCGTCACGACGATCGATGGCAGATCCCTGATATAGATGACGACGCCGATCGCGGCATAGACGGCAATTGCGGCCGCCAGAATGAGGATACCGATGAGCGGGGCAGATTGCAGATAGGTCGCCGCCACGCAGGCCGTGAAGCTGACGAAGGTGCCCATCGACAAATCGAGATCGTTGACCGCCATGATCATCATCTGCGCGATCGTGGCCAGCGCAATCGGCACGGCGAGATTGAAGAGCAGATTGAGGCCGATATAGCTCATGGCGCGTGGCTGCAGATAAAAGACCGCAGCGAGCAGGACGGCAAGCGACAGCGCCGGAATGAGCAGGCGCAGGGTAGCGGATGACGGACGGCTCATGCGCCCTCCCCGGCAAAGGAAGCCGCCAACACATTTTCCTCCGTGATGTCCTCTCCAATCAGCTCCGACACGATGGCGCCGTCGCGAAAGACGTAGGCCCGGTCGCAGAGGCGAATCTCGTCCATCTCGGTGGAATACCAGATAAACGTCCGACCGGACGAAGCCTCGTCGCTCAAGATCCTGTAGACCTCCTGCTTGGTACCAATATCGACACCGCGCATGGGATCGTCCATCAGCACGATCGGCGCGGTCGTGGCCAGAGCGCGGGCAAACAGAACCTTCTGCTGATTGCCGCCCGACAAGGACAAAATGCCGTTTGCCATCGTCGGCGTCCGGATTTCGATGCGACCCTTCCAGTCAGCACCGAGACGATCCTCGCGGCCGCTATCAACGACCGACAGACGCGAAAAATCGCTGAGCGAGGCAATGCTGAGGTTTTTCAGTATGCTCCAAAGCGGAAACGTGCCGTTCAAGCTGCGGTCGCCGGCAACAAAAGCGATATTGTCTTGCCTGCCCGGCAGCCAGTTGTGAGAAAGCGAGCGATGGAGATCGAGCAACATGTCGGTCTGGCCATGGCCGGCGAGCCCGGCAAGCCCTATCACTTCGCCCCGGCGGGCGTTGAAGCCAAGGCCCCTTCCCCCTCGCGCCGGCAGCGCAAGCAGAGGAGACGATGCGATGTTCCCTCCGCTCCTGCCCCTGCGATCCTGTTCCTTGACGACACTGCCCATCGCCTGGACCAGGCTGTGGACGGTGAAATCCTGAGCAATGCGATCGGCAACGACGCGACCGTCCTTCATGACCAGAATTCGGCTTGCGGTCGAAAGGATCTCACCGAGAATATGCGAGATCAGCATGACGGCTCCGCCGGCCTGCACAAAACTGCGCACATAGGCCATCAGCTGAGCGGCAAGTCCGGCATCAAGTGAAGACGTCGGCTCATCGAGGATGACCAGCTTCGGCTTCTCGCCGACGGCGCAAAAGGTGATCGCGATCTCCACCATCTGCCGCTCGGCGATCGAGAGTTCGCCGACGGTCCGCATGACGTCGATCCTGTGGCCGGGGAAAATTTCGGCGAGCTTGGCGCGAACGATTGCCGCCGCCTGCCGCCGCCAGTTCCAGCCGGCAAGGCCGCGATGGACCACCCGCATGTTCTCGACGACGGTGAGATTGGGCGCAAGTGACAATTCCTGAAAAACGCAACGTATTCCGTGAGCGCGCGCTGCGTTGATGCCGTGTACGCTGTCGTCTCCCTCATAGGTGACACTGCCCTCGTGTGGGCTGAGACCGCCGTTGATGACGTTGACGATCGTCGACTTGCCAGCGCCATTATGACCAACGAGCCCGATGCACTCGCCGGCATGAACCGTCAGGTCGGCGCCATCGAGCGCCTTCACAGCACCGAAATGCACCTTGATGCCATGGGCAGAGACGACGGCCTGCGGGCCGGCATCCTGTCTCTTCAAAACACTGTCTTTCGCTGCAATCATGGATCGTCCGGATCGGGCGTTGCATCAGCAGGCGCCACCTTTTATCGGCGGCGCCCGTCTCTACGGTTCGCAGATATCGGTTACTTCGCCGCCGCGATGACTTTCTTGGCGTCGTCGAGCGTATACTCGACGTTCGCGACACCGCCCGCCTGCGTGTTGGCAAGGTTGGTTTCGAGATTGTCCTGATCGATGCGCAGGAATGGTACGACCAAATCCTTCTTCACCTCTTGACCGTCGAGAATCTGCTGGGCAACCCAGAAGGCCAGCGTGGAGACGCCTGGCGCGATCGAGACCGACATGGTCTCGTAGCCACTGGCATCCTTCTCCTTCTTCCACCAGGCAAGCTCGTCCTGGCGGTTGCCCATGACGATGGTTGGCATCGGACGCTTGGCGGCGGCAAAGGCCTGAGCGGCACCGTAGCCGTCGCCGCCCTGGGTCACGACCGCGGCGATATCGGGAAGGCTGGGCAGAATGCCGGCAACAGCACGCTGGGCGACATCCTGAGCCCAATCGCCGTGAACCGAACCGACGATCTTGAACTGCGGGTATTTGGCGGCAGCTTCATGGATGCCGGCCGAGATCTCATCATCGACGGAAACGCCTGCAAGCCCGCGGATTTCGAGCACATTGCCGCCCTTCGGCATCTTCTTGGCGAGATATTCGATCTGGCTGGCACCCATGCCCTTGAAGTCGACGGCGATGCGCCAGGCGCAGGGTTCGGTGACGATGCCATCGAAGGAAACGACGACGATCTTGGCATCGCAGGCTTCCTTGATCGCGCCGTTCAGCGCCGTCGGCGAGGCAGCATCGATGACGATCGCATCATAACCCTGCAGGATCATGTTCTGGATCTGGGCGGCCTGCTCAGTTGCCTGGTTTTCAGCCGTCGTGAACGGATCAGCCGCGGCGACGACACCGGCCTTGACCGCTTCACCCGTAACCTTCTGCCAGCTCGTCAACATGGCCTGGCGCCAGGAATTGCCGGCATAATTGTTCGATAATGCAATTTTCTTGGATGACGTATCGGCAAAGGCAGCCCCCGGCGCGGCAACGCAAGCGATGACGGCGGACGCCATAAGCATCTTGGCAATATTCATTTTTTCCTCCCAAAGCGCCTGTACTTCATCTTCCAGGCCAAGATTTTCGAGCGTGCTCCTCAACGAACGATCGAAAATAATATTTGCACTGAAGGTTGCCCTGTCAGTAGAAACAGGATGTCCGAGATTGTGACGCTTGTACAGGCGCTTAAAGGGCGGGACCTTGCGGGATCCCGCAGAAAAGATGCGCAAATCCGCAAGACGGATCTCTCGGATCGGCGCTTAATAGTGCCGGAAATTTGCATGCTGCGAGCGACCGGAGGAGCATAGGTCGGCGCATTGCCTGGGAGGGCGTATCTTGCGCGATCTGGCGCCGCAATCGGTCTTCGACCATTATCTCAATATATCGAGGCTTCTCGCCGGTCAGCTCGACTTTCACTCAGTCATCCAGGCGGTCGCCGCCGAAATCAGCCACGTCATCCCGCATGACCATCTGGATGTCTGTATCATCCTGATGGACGAGCAATTTCACACCGCCTATGAAAGCGGACTGGAAACGGATTGGGGTCGCCGTTTTCCCGCCCCCGTGAGCAATAGCCCCATCCGCACGCTTCTATGGGGCGAGACGGACTACCTCTTGACCGACGACGCCTGGAATGATCCCCAATTCCATTTCCAGGGCGCGTTTTCACATCCGATCTTTCATCAATCGCTGCATAGCCGTCTGCACGTGCCTCTGAAAGTCCAGGGGCATGTCATCGGTGCGCTTTCCTGCTCGAGCCACCAGACCGGCTTCTACACCATGCGAGATATCGAAAGTGCCCGCGTCATTGCCGATCTGCTGGCACCCCATTTCTTTGCAATCCGCGCCGCCGACCAAGCGAAACGCTCGGCAATCGTGGAAGCCGAAGCTCGTGCCCGCGAAGAGGGTCTGCGCCTCGGTGCCCTGAAATTGACTGAGGCCCTGGAAGCCGAGCGGCAGCGCATCGGCATGGACCTCCACGACCAGATTCTGGCCGACCTGACCCGTCTCTCAAGACGGCTGGAGCGGCTCGCGCGACAGCCCGATGTCACCGGCGAAGCGCTTGAGCCGCTCTTTCGCGGGCTGCAACACAGCATGCACGATCTTCGCCAGATCATCGAGGAGGCCAAGCCCTCCGTCCTTCAACTGTTCGGTTTCGCGCAGGCGATCGAGAACCATCTCGAACGGTCGATCCAGGAGAGCGGCGCGACTTTGATCTGGACACTGAACGACGAGACCGGCGGCGCGATCGACTGCCTTGAACAGTCGGTGTCCATTGCCCTATTCCGCATTGCGCAAGAGGCCATCAACAACGCCATTCGCCATGCCCAGGCCGGCAACATTGCGGTTCATCTGAAAGCACCCGAGGGTGCGGTCACCATTGATGTCGTGGATGACGGTGTCGGACTTGGAAATACCCGCAGACTATCGGGCGGCGGTATCGAAAATATGCGGACGCGTGCGCGCCTGATTTCGGCACGCTTCACGATCAAGGCCGCAGCAGCCTCCGGTGGAACGATCGTCAGTGTCAACCTGCCTGCCAAGGCGCAGACGGCCGGAGGAGCCGCCGCATGAAGGTTCTGATCATCGAAGACGATCCGCTCCATCGCTCCTATCTCAATGAAGCGATCCGCGCCGCACTTCCCGAATGCGATGGCGTGCTGGAGGCAGAAAATGGCAATACGGGCGAACGGCTGGCGCGGGATTTGAGGTCGTCTCATATCGTCATGGATCTGCAGATGAGCCAGCGCAACGGCATCGAAGCGGCCCGCACGATCTGGAAGGAGCGACCGGAGACACGCATCCTTTTCTGGTCAAACTATTCAGACGAGGCCTATGTTCGCGGCGTTTCGCGCATCGTGCCTGCCGGCGCCGTCTACGGATATGTTCTGAAATCCGCCTCGGACGACCGCCTGAAGCTGGCGCTTCGCAGCATCTTCATCGAAAGCCAGTGCGTTATCGACCGTGAGGTGCGCGGCATGCAGCAAAAGAGCCTCGGCAATGTTAACGGGTTCACCGAGGCCGAATACGAGATCCTGATCGATATCGCCCTTGGATTGACCGATCGCGCGATCGCCCAGCGGCGCAATCTTTCGGTCCGCAGCGTTCAGAACCGATTGCAGCAGCTCTATGTGAAACTCGGCGTCTATCAGCCGCTTGGCGGTCAGGATGATGATGGTCGTTTCAATCTGAGAGCGCGCGCGGTTGCCGTCGCCTTCTTAAGAAAACTTCTCAACCACAGCGCGCTCGAACGTGCAGAAGTCGATCTTTCCGCCTGGCTGGCGCGCCAACCACGCAACTGAAAGCAAGCCCTGCGCTAACGTCGATCGTGCTTGACGTCTTCCCTCGAATAATTGTCTATTGCTAGCAATAGACATTAATCCAACCATATGGAACTTCCTATGTCCGCCGTTTCGCCTGTCATCCTGCTCAACCCCATCGACGATGTCGCGGTCGCTCGCGCGATGATCCGCGCCGGCAGCCCGACCGGCATCGACGGCTTGATCGCGGCAGACCAGATCCCGCGCGGTCACAAGGTGGCAGTCCGCGATATCCAGGTCGGCCAGGAGATCCGCAAATTCGGTCAGCCGATCGGCGTCGCGACACAGTTCATTCCGGCCGGCGGCCACGTCCATTTACAGAACCTGGCCGTGATCGAATCCGACCATCCCTACCAGTTCAGCGTCGATATCGAAGAGATGGGCATGTTGCCGCAAGAGGACTGTCGGACCTTCATGGGCTTCGACCGCGGCGCCGGCGGCGTCGGCACGCGCAATTTCATCGGCATCATCACGACGGTCAATTGCTCGGCAACCGTCTCGAAATATATCGCCGAACATTTCAATCGCACCGGCGGGCTTGAGGGCTTCGACAATGTCGATGGTGTCGTGGCGCTGACCCACGGCGGCGGCTGCGCCATCAACACCCAATCGGAGGGCTACCGCTACCTGGCCCGCACCCTCCAGGGCTATGCGCGGCACCCGAATTTCGGCGGCATCCTGATGATCGGCCTTGGCTGCGAAACCAATCAGATCGCACCCATCCTGGAGCATTACAAGCTTGAGGAAGGAAACCGCCTGCGCACCATGACGATCCAGGATCTCGGCGGTACCCGCAAGACAATCGCGGCCGCTTCCGAAATGATCAAAGACATGTTGCCCGAGGTGAACTCAGCCAAGCGCACCGTCCAGCCGCTTTCGGGGATCAAATTGGCCCTGGAATGTGGCGGCTCCGATGGCTATTCCGGAATATCGGCCAACCCGGCGCTCGGCTATGCCTCCGATCTTCTCGTGCGCAATGGCGGCACCTCGGTTCTGGCGGAAACGCCGGAGATCTACGGTGCGGAACATCTGCTGACACGCAGAGCGGTTACGCCTGCGGTCGCAGAAAAGCTACTCTCCCGGATCGACTGGTGGCGCGAATATACCCGCCGCAACGGTGCGGAACTCAACAACAACCCTTCCTATGGAAACAAGCTCGGCGGGTTGACGACCATCCTCGAGAAGTCGCTCGGAGCCGTCGCCAAGGGCGGCTCGATGCCGCTGAAGGCCGTCTACGAATATTCGGAGATCGTCGATGAACCCGGTTTCGTCTTCATGGACACGCCCGGCTATGATCCCGTCGCCGTCACCGGCCAGGTTGCCGGCGGCTGCAATGTAATCTGCTTCACGACGGGCCGAGGCTCCGTCTCCGGCTTCAAGCCGGCGCCCTGCGTCAAGATCGCCACCAATACCGAGATGTACAACCATATGCGCGAGGATATGGACATCAATTGTGGCGACATCGTCAGCGGCGACGATACGATCGAGGCGGCCGGCGAACGGATCTTCGAAGAAATCATCGCTGTCGCCTCCGGAAAGAAGACGCTGAGCGAGATCTTCGACTATGGCGATAATGAATTCGTTCCCTGGCAGGTCGGCGCCATCACCTGATGCCGTTCCGTATTAGAGGATGAAACTGTATTCGTCCGGTTGATAGTGCTCGCGGATATAAGCGGCACGCGCCTGTACGTTGGGCTGAGAATTGCTGATGTGATCACGCATCGCTTTCTTCAGCCCTTCCTCATCGCGCTTTTGCACCATCTTGAAGACACCGATATGCTCGGAGAGGAAGGGCTCGTATTCCGGCCTCTTGATGCGGCTGCCGACGATGTGCTTGCTGAGGGTCAGGATGCAGTGAGTCCGCTTCAGGATGCTCAGGAACTCCTTGTTCGGGCAAGCCTGCAGGCTGCGCAGATGAAGGTCCAGCTCAAGCTCATACATGGTCGAGGCCGATACATCGGGATAATCTGCAAGCGCCAGCGCCAGCCTTGAAAGCATTGTGTCGACATGTTCGTTCGAAAGCCCGCCCAGGGCACTTGCAAGGGTCGCCGGCTCGATTTGCTCGCGCACCTCGTAGAGGTCGCGAATGCGCTGGCTGTCGAGCGGTACGATCGACCAGCGGAAATTATCGTCCTTTTCGGTGATGCCGAGCGTTTCGAGCTTCAGCAGTACGTCGCGTGCTACCCCACGCCCAACGCCGAAATGCCGTGCGAGCTCGTTTTCATTGATGCGATAGCGGCCGAAAAAGGAGCGATAGACGACGATGCTCTCGACATCTTCATAGAGCGCCTGCCAGGCGAATATCGGCCTGTCGTCATCCCCGTCGAACATTTTGCCGAGATAGTCCGCAAGTTTGATCCGCCTCGGAAGAGTCCCTGTCTTGCCGACAATAAAACCGCGGCCATCAAACCGTGTGATCAATCCATCCTCGAAGAGGAGCTGGAGTGCCCGACGTACCGGCGCTCGGCTGCTGTCTATCAAGCCCGCAAGAGCGGCCTCGGTCAACACTGCGCCCTCGGGCACCGTCCCATCGAGAATCTCGGCCTTCAGCCGCCCGAAGAGCTCCTCATAGAGACTGGTTTTGCGCGAACCGCCGTTCCCTAGCCGTGATATGCCCATGTCGTCCTATATTTCGCGTCCGAGTCTGTAACTTCTATGGAGAGCATCTCGCTAACTATAGAAGAGCAACGATTCCAAAGCGGCTCCGATATCTGACGGAAAAATTCGATTGCCTTCCTCACCCTGCTTAGAACCAGTGACGTAAATATCCATAACATGCTTTCGACACTTCCACGAAAATCCGATGTCGCCGATCGGGCCTGAAAAGTGGCGCCCGGCATATCCTGGATTCCGGCTTTAATCGTTCAGTTGCTCCCGAACCTCTTCGGTCGCGACCATCGGCTTTTGCTCATCGAGAGCTGTCATCGGGATGTTTTTACTGAATAAGAGACGCCAAGCCGATACCGATCATGCATATCAGCAGCCCTGCAGAGATGAAAAACAGGACCAGAGGTGTATAATTCGACATCAGGTCCTCCTTTCGAAGTTACGCTGCGTGTCGCCGTGGAGGGAAAGCAAATTACCCTTCGTGGGTATTGAAGCGGTTCATGACATTCCGCTCCTCGCCAGAACCGAACGAAGGCTCGTCGTCTAAATCTACGCGGGCGTGCGCTTTTGGTTCCGATAATCGCCAAGATGTTTAGGCAAATCCATCTCACTCGCCTCCGTAGCCCCAGATCCAATGCCCAGTCCTTGCCGAAGGACGAAAATTCCCATGGCCGACATATCAGCCAAGGGAATGCCTCCTGCCGATAGCTGAAGCCTATCCAGAGACTGCCGATCATCGGGAACCCACCGATCGACCCTGCCATCTCTCGATCACCCAATGCTTCGGTGGCTCAGGACGTATAATTTCAGGAGGGTGTCGCACGGCACGATCTTTCATTGTGCAGCCGACGATTAAAACATCATTGCTCGATCTAATAGTCTATTAAAAATATAGATTATAACAATTGACATTGCCGACGATATCAAGGAAATTCGCGATGACCCACAATCGTCCCCGACGCCTCAAGACATTGACCGGAGCAAGCAGCGTCATTTCCGCCGGAAACGACACAAGCCCCGTCACCGGCATCAAGCGTGCCATCGAGCTCGCCCGCAAGGCGGAAGCGGAAAAGATCACCGGGCTGTTCACGGCCGACCTGCTCCATATCGACCCGGCGGGACTTGCCGGAACCGCCGGCATCCAGGAGCCGATCATCGCGCTTGCCGCCTTGAGCCAGGTGACGTCACACATTGGCCTGATCGCCACCGTCTCTACCACCTTTCACTATCCCTACAATCTGGCCCGCCAGATCGGCACGCTCGACCATGCAAGCGGCGGGCGCGCCGGCTGGAATGCCGTGACATCCTCTGTCGGCGAGGAGAATTTCGGCGAGACATTGCCAAGCCCGGAGGAGCGCTATGAGCGGGCTGCTGAATTCATCGAAATCGTCAATGCGCTTTATGATGCCAATGAACGCAATGCCGCCGAACGCAAGGCGTCCGGGGCGATCGGTATCAATCCGGCAAAATTCCATCCGATCAACTATCGCGGCAAGCACTTCCAGGTCGACGGCCCCTTGAACGTGCCGCCTTTGCCGCAGGGTCGCCCCGTCCAGTTCCAGGCGGGCCAGTCGGAAGCCGGTGTCACCGTCGGCGCACGATATGCCGAGGTGGTCTATACCTCGCAGCCCAAGCTCGAGGATGCCATCGCTTTCGCCACGGAACTGCGGCGTCGCGCGACAAGCTTCGGGCGCGCAGCCGGCTTCCCCCTCATCATGAACTCATTCCATTCGGTGATCGGCGATTCCGATGCGGATGTCGCAAGACGCCTGAAGGAGAAGCATGAGCGGATCGACTACGAACAAGGTCGCCTGAAACTGGCGGACATGCTCGGCGGCGATCTCGATCTTTCCGAACTGCCGCTCGACAAGCCTTTGCCGGAGGCGCTGCTGCCTGAGGTCACCAGCATCAACCGACGGCGCGGCCGCGTGGAAATCTTCCGCCGCTATGCGCGTGAAGGACTGACCTTGCGGCAGCTCATCATTCAGGCGCAGGAAACCGGTCACTGGTCGGTCGCCGGCACGCCGGAGCAGCTTGCCGATGCGATCGAGGAACGCTTTCGGGCCGGAATTCTCGATGTTCTCTCGCTCCACGGCTTCGGCAATCCGGACCAGGAGGATCTGCTGGTGAACGGGCTGCTGCCCGAGTTGCGGCGGCGGTCGATCATCGACACCGATTATATCGGAGACGATTTCCGTTCGAATCTGGAGCTCCCGCCCTATGTAGTTACAGACGGCGCGTTGAACTCGGCCAGGCGCGCCTGATCCGTACCCGGCCAATGGTCACAACAACTTGCGGTAAGGCTTTGAGCCTGTTGCCGCCGAATGGCACGAAGATCGTCGTGCAACCAGAGCTGCCCTTCTCAAATAGGAAAACAAGGGCGAGCCGACCGTGTTTTGATGGCTGGAAGGCTCACCTCAGGGCTTCAGCCGGAACCAGAAATAACCGTAGGGCTGAAACATGATCGGATAACGATGCTTGCCCACAGCCGGAAATGCCGTCTTCCCAAACAGCTCCCTGGGACGACTGCCCGAATATTGATGTAAATCGAGCATGGCGGCCTGAGCGATGTTTGACAGATTCGCGACGCAGAGAACGCATTCGCCTTTATATTCTCTGACATATGCGATGACGGCCGGGTTTTCCGTGCTCACAAAGCAAATCGCGCCCCTTGCGAAGGCTTGATGCGCCGATCGGATTGCCAGGATGCGACGAACCCAGTTCAGAAGCGAATGCGGGTCCTTCTCCTGTGCGGCGACATTGATTACCTGGAAGCCGAAACGGGGATTATCGATGAGCGGCAGTGCGAGGGTCTTTGGATCGCCGCCCGAAAATCCGGCATTTTTGCCGCTGGACCATTGCATCGGTGTGCGAACACCATCTCTATCTCCCAAATCGACATTGTCGCCCATGCCGATCTCATCGCCATAGTAAAGTACAGGGCTACCGGGTAAAGAGAACAACAACATGTGGAGAAGCTCGACGCGACGCCGATCCTGATCCATGAGCGGCGACAAGCGACGCCGGATGCCGAGATTCAATCGGGCGCGTTCGTCGGAAGCATAGGTGTCCCAAAGAAAATTGCGCTCGGCCTCGGTGACCATTTCCAAAGTCAGCTCGTCATGGTTTCTGAGGAAAATGGCCCACTGGCATTCCTCAGGGATGCCATCGGTCTGCTGCACCATGGTGATGATCGGCTGGGAATTTCCCATTGCAACCGCGGTGAATATTCGCGGCATCAGCGGGAAATGGAAGGCCATGTGGCATTCGTCCCCTGTTCCGAAATAGTCCCGTGCCTGATCCGGCCATTGATTTGCTTCTGCAAGGAGTATGACGCCGGGATAGCTTGCCTCGAGCGTCTTTCTGATGTGCTTGAGCAGCCTGTGCGTTTCAGGAAGATTCTCGTTATTGGTGTTTTCTCGCTCAACAAGATACGGAACAGCATCGAGGCGAAAGCCGTCCACGCCGAGATCGAGCCAGAAGCGCATGATATCCAAAACCGCTTCGATGACGGCAGGATTGTGATAGTTCAGATCCGGCTGATGGGAGTAGAAGCGATGCCAGAAATAGGCGTTGGCAAGCGGGTCCCAGGTCCAATTGGATCTCTCGCTATCGACGAAAATGATGCGTGTTTCCGCAAACTTGTCGTCCGTTTCCGACCAGACGTAGAAATCCCGTTCCGGAGACCCGGCCGGCGCGTTTCGGGCACGCTGAAACCAGGGATGCTGATCGGAAGTATGGTTGAGAACCAGCTCCGTAATGACATGCATGTTGTGGGCATGGGCCGCCTCCACGAACCTTCTGAAATCGTCGAGCGTCCCGAATTCCGCGCTGATGCTTTCATAATCGAGCACGTCATAGCCGTCGTCACGGCGGGGAGATGGATAAAACGGCAAAAGCCAGATCGTGTTGACACCTAGCGATGCCAGGTAATCCAGTTTGCGCGTCAATCCGGCGAAATCGCCAAATCCATCTCCATTGGCGTCGAAGAACGACTTCACATGGAGTTGGTAGATGACAGCATCCTTATGCCAGGACGCATAGCGAAGCTCGCGTTCGGTTTCGCTCAATCGGCAGCTCCCTCGGCAACCATTGTTTCGGTCAGGCGCGACAGGTTCTGGCCACAAAACTAATACTGCCTGTTGTCTCTTCAAGATTGCCCAGGGGAAATCTACAAGCCTGATGCCGATGTTCGCCCCCATGACGGGGAACATGACGGCAGCTCGCTTGTTCGGATTCCAGCGCCGGCAAGCTCAGCCTTTCAGGGCTGCTGGCGGCACCGCGAATTTCAACGAGGAATGCAGCAATGCCCAAAGGTAAATCGAAGAAATGGTCACAGCGCGTCAATGAGACCAGTGATGCCATGGACCTGAAGAAAGGCGTATTCAACGAGCGCAGCGCCAAGAAAATTGCCGATTCACTCAAAGAATCCGCCGAAAACAGCGACCGCCGCAAATCCAGTCCGTTTCGATCCGCCATGTCGATGTTGAACTTCTATATCAATCGGGCGGGCGATCAGCTTTCGAAATCCCGGCGCGCAACGCTGGAGAAGGCAAAAACCGAACTCCGCAAGGATTTTGGCCGCGATCCCTGAGGAGCTGGGTTCAGAGCTAAAGTCATCAGAACCATGATCGCTCCCCTCGATTGGATCACGCCCCTCAAGCATCGAAGGAGGCATCCCCTACTTTCGGCTCGCCATTTCGAGCAGGGTGTCTAAGCCGCGCTGATATTTTGCGGCGTCCTTGCCTATCTGCTCGCTTTGCCAAAGATTGTCCTCAAGGTCGGCCCGCTTGACGGGCAAAGCCAGCACATTCGCTGCCGCACGATGGATGAATTGCTCGTCCGGCTCGCCCGGCCGCCGCGTCAAGGCATCGACGGCAGATAGAATCCTTGTCGGGAAGCCCTCTTCCTGCAGACGATCGAGCGTCCATCCTCTTCCCTTTTCGACGACATCATGAAGATAGGCGACCGTGCGGGCCTCGTCACCGGAAACCAGCAGTGCGACGCGTTGGCAATGCTCAAAGAAAGGCCGTCCAGTCTTGTCCGTCTGCCCTTCGTGCGCCTCGAGCGCGATATGGATGGCTTGGTCAAGATGTTTCACGGTAAAAGCTTTCCGGGTCGTTGATATCGCTTGCTGGCGGATATATCGCGAAATCGTATGTTTGCAGGCGTTTGGATGGCGCGCGATTGACGACATAATCGGCGCCGCCTCGTCTGAAAGACAAATCAGCCAGAGAACCCCGTTGACCGCGGATAGTTCCTCCCTCCGCAATAGAAAAACATCGAGTTAGCTCGATTGGCCTATCGGATTTGCGATTCTGCCATGCTGACGCCGGATTTTTCTGATGTGTCTGCGCCAGGTTTAGAAGGGCGCATCATGGAATTCCTCAATTATTACATTGATCGACCGCTGCTGCGTGGCGGATCGGCGGTCATGCAACTATGGCACACACAGACAGGCCATTCTCCGCAGAAGCTCTTCCCTTTGTGGAACCTCATCGTCATACTTGCCCTTCTGTCGGCATGCGGCCTGTTTTTAAACGGCCCTATCTATGTTTTCGGGCTCGGCACGCTCTTCATGCTTTCGCTTCCGTCACTGCGGTTGTTGGCCCTGGGACGGGTGGGACGGATTTACGATATGCGGTCCTATCGGGCGCTCGCGGCGACGGCCACCCGCAAGCGTGAAACGGAATGGGCGGTACGCCTGACCGTTTTGTTCACCGCCGTCATCTTCCCCTTCTGCGTCTCCGCCGGTGATGAGGCCGCAAGCTCATTCCTGCTCGGCGCCAGCCTTTGGTTTGTGTTGACAGCACCGGCAAAGATGTATCTGGACGCCGCCGAGCCGCCGCCTCCCGGCAACGGCGGCGAGCAGGCTTGGTCGAGGCAGGCAACCGCTGCAGTGTGATGCTTCCAACCTCCTCAGGAACAAACCACTCACAATTTCGTTCTCTTTGCAGCAACCAATGGAGAGCGAAATGCTTTATTATGCACTGATATTTCTCGTCGTAGCTTTGATTGCAGGTGCGCTCGGCTTCGGTGGCATAGCAGGCGCATCTGCGTCCATCGCACAGGTCCTGTTCTTTATCTTCCTCATCTTCTTCGTGGTGTCGCTGATCATGAATGTGATGAGACGCTGAGGAGGAAGGCGAAGGAGGATACGATCGTTGAGGCCAGGAAGCCGGTCTTATGCTCTGACAGGAAGCTTGCCTTCGCCGCGTATTTTTGGTCCTCTGTATCCATGAGGATAAATGGCCCAGGAACGTTTCGCCTCTTTCCAAGTTCGAAGAGCGAAGGAAGGGGAACGCCACCAGCGCCTTCGCCCAGTCGGCTGCCGAAAAGACAGGAGTCAATTCGCTCGTATGCGCCGCACCGGCGGCGCAGGATTTCGTCAATGAAGCGGCGAGCTGCGACATGTTCGAAATCGAAGCCAGTAAGCTTGCTCTGCAGCGGGGCGATGTTCAGACGAAGGCTTTTGCGCAGCAAATGGTCGATGATCATCAGAAGACGAGGATGCAGTTGAAAGATCTGATAAGGAGCGGCAAGGCGAAGGCGGCGCTTCCCAGCGATATGACCTCCAATCAGAAAAAGATGCTGACCAGGCTCCAAAAGCTGCAAGGAAGAGAATTCATTCAGCGCTACGATTCCGACCAACGTTCAGCTCACGCCAAAGCCGTCGATCTTTTCAAACGATATGGCGAAAAGGGAGACGGTGCTGCTTTGAAAGCATGGGTCGCGAATACGACACCTACGCTCGAACATCATCTGCAGATGGCCAAGCAATTGGGAAAATAGGTCCCGAGGCGCCAGGCTCGCAACGTCGCGCATGACGTCAATCCAATATCGGAAAAGCACGCCGGTCAGCGCAGCGGCGAAATCCGAAATCGCGGAACAATGCCGTTTCGGCATCGTTGAATATCATTGTGAAAATGGAGCATCCCCATGAGCCCGCGTGCGCAATGGAAAGGATATCTCAAATTCGGGGAGGTCAGCTGCCCGGTCGCGCTCTATACGGCAGTTTCCACCTCGGAACGGATTTCCTTTCACACGCTGAACCGGGCGACCGGCAACCGGGTCAGGCGCGAATTCATCGATAGTGCGAGCGGAAAGCCGGTGCCGCGCGAGGATCAGGTCAAGGGTTACGAACTCAACAAGGACGATTACGTCATCCTTGAGCCCGAGGAAGTCGCCGCGGCGGTGCCGGAAAGCGATAAGGTCCTGCATGTACAAGCCTTTCTGGCATGCGATGAAATCGATGATGTCTATTTCGACCGGCCCTATTATCTGGCCCCTTCCGCTCCGGCGAGCGCAGAAGCGTTCGCGCTGATCCGCGAAGGGATGCGCAAGAAGCAGGTTGCCGCCATTGCCCGCACCGTTCTGTTTCGCCGCCTTCGGACAATGATGATCCGCGCCCATGGCGCGGGGCTGATCGCTACGACATTGAATTTCGATTATGAGGTTCGCTCGGCACAGGAAGCTTTCGAGGACGTACCCGATATGAAGATCAAGGGCGAAATGCTCGATCTCGCCAGACATATCATCGCCACCAAGAAAGGCAGTTTCGATGCCAGTGAATTCGACGACCGCTATGAGGCCGCGCTCGCTGAATTGGTAAAAGCCAAGATCGAAGGCAAAAAGATCCCGCAACGCAAGCCGGCGAAAGTCGCCAAGGTTACCGATCTTATGGAGGCTCTGCGCCAGAGCGCCGGCATGGCTGGCCAAGGCAAGACAGGCGCCCAACATCCCGCCAAGAAATCGCGTGCGGCATCCGGCAAGGCAGCAAAATCGCGTGCCGCCGCCTCCTCGCGGACACAACGCAAGGCGAGCTGATCATGGCGTTGGAGATCTATAACCGCAAACGCGATTTCACCAGAACATCGGAACCAAAGGGCCGCGCGAGCAGGAACAAGGCTGCATCAGCCGGCAGCAGCTTCGTCATCCAGAAGCACGATGCGCGCCGGCTCCACTATGATTTTCGCCTCGAATTGGACGGCGTGCTGAAGAGCTGGGCGGTGACCAGGGGGCCAAGTCTGGTGGCCGGCGAGAAGCGGCTCGCGGTACAGACCGAAGATCATCCCCTGGAATATGGCGGTTTCGAAGGCACGATTCCGAAGGGCGAATATGGCGGCGGCACCGTCATCGTCTGGGACAAAGGTACGTGGACGCCGCTTGGCGACCCCCACAAGGGACTGGCAAAAGGACATCTCGAATTCGAGCTTCACGGAAAAAAACTCGGTGGCCGGTGGCATCTGATCCGCATGGCCGGAAAGCCGCGTGAGAAGCGGGAAAACTGGCTGTTGATCAAAGGCGAGGACGATGCGGCCCGCCCGGAGGGTGCGCCCGATATCCTCGAAGAGCAGCCGGAATCGGCAAAGACGGGACGGGTCATCGATGAGGTTGCAGGCGAAAAGCCGGGCTGGTCGTCCAAAACGGGCAAGATTGATCGCAGGATAGCCCGAGCCAAGGATGAGAGCTTCAACGACAAGGGCAAGAATAAAAAGAAGCCGAGCCAAGCTGCGCCCGAGCGGGAAGCCGATGCGAAGCCCATTGAGCCATCCGCCTTAAAGGACGCCAGGAAGGCTGCCCTGCCGGCGTTTGTCGAGCCCGCCCTGGCGACACTGGTATCCAAGCCTCCCACGGGCAAGCGCTGGCTTCACGAGATCAAATTCGACGGCTATCGGCTCGAGGTTCGCATCGAGGCAGGCCGCGTCAAGCTGCTGACGCGCAGCGGCCTCGACTGGACTCAGAAATTCGGCAAGGAGATCATCAGCGCCTTCAAGGATCTCCCCGTCGGCACAGCCATCATCGATGGCGAACTGGTCGTCGAGCCAGCTGCCGGCGCCTCAGACTTCTCCGCCCTGCAGGCCGACCTCAGCGAAGGGCGCAGCGACCGTTTCGTCTTCTACGCATTCGATCTCATCTACCTCGATGGCTATGATCTAACTGCCTGCCCCTTGGTCAGCCGCAAGGACTTGCTGCAGAAGATCATTTCGTCCGAAACCGGGATCCTCCGCTTCAGCAGCCATTTCGACGAGAATGGCGATCTGCTGTTGAACCATGCCTGCCGGTTGAGCCTGGAAGGGATCGTCTCCAAGATCGCCAGCGATCCCTATCGCTCCGGCCGCGGCAAGAGCTGGGTCAAATCGAAATGTTCGTCACGACAGGAATTCGTCATCGGCGGCTGGGTGCCGTCGACGACATCGAGAAACGCGATCGGCTCGCTGGTTCTCGGCGTCTACGAGCATGGCAAGCTGCAGCATGTCGGCCGCGTCGGAACCGGGTACACACACACAGTCGCCGAGCAGCTCTTCAAAAGGCTTGCCCGCCTGAAGGCAGAGGAAAGTCCTTTCGCTTCCAGGCTGACGGCAGAAGAACATCGCGGTGTCCGCTTTATACGGCCCGAACTGGTCGCGGAAGTCGAATTCCGTGCGTGGACCGCCGACGGCCATCTGCGTCATGCGTCCTTCCGTGGCTTAAGAGAAGACAAGAACCCACTCGACATTGTTCGCGAAGCACCGAAATCAGCCGCCAAGACCTCGACTGAAAGGCCGTCGCGAGCCAGCATCTCCCTGACCCACGGCGATCGTCTCTATTGGCCGGACGAGGGCGTCACAAAAGCCGGACTTGCAGATTACTACACCGAGGTCTGGCGCTACATGGGACCCTTTGTCGTCGGCCGGCCGCTTGCGCTGGTGCGCTGCCCGAACGGGATCGGCGGCCAGCATTTCTTCCAGAAGCACGCCTGGAAGGGCATGAACCGGAACATCGCATTGGCGAAGGACCCGCAAGGCGAGGAGCCATATGTGAGCATAAACGACCTGAGCGGCCTGATCGGCCTCGTACAGGCCGCTGTCCTGGAGATCCATCCCTGGGGATCGATGGTCGGCAATTGGGAAAAGCCTGACATGATCATCATGGATCTCGATCCTGGTCCGAATGTCGCATGGACAGAGGTCATCGCCGCCGCGGAAGAGACCGGCGAACGGCTGAAACGGGCGGGTCTCGTTCCCTTCGTCAAGACATCCGGCGGCAAAGGGCTGCACATCGTCTGTCCGCTGGTCGCCAAAGCCGAGTGGCCTGCCGTGAAAGCCTTTACCAAGGACATCGCCGACGCGATGGCCGCTGATAGCCCCGGCCGCTATGTTTCGACCATCACCAAATCGAAACGCCGGGGCAAGATCCTGGTCGACTATTTGCGAAACCAACGCGGCTCGACTGCTGTTGCGCCCTATTCGACCCGCGCTCGTCCTGGAGCTGCCGTCTCGATGCCCTTGTCCTGGGAGGAACTGAGCCCCGCCATCGGCCCCGACTATTTCACCGTGCTCAACGTGCCGACACGGCTTGCCGCGCTTCGCTCGGATCCCTGGGCCGAGTTCAGGAAAGCCGCAGAACCATTGCATCTGCCCGACGCGAAGCGCAAGCGCGGCTCATGACAGGCTCCGTCTTCCCGGCGGAAACCCCTTGATGCGGATTATCTTTTCTTTGCACCCTTTTCCTGTGAGAGGCTCTTTCGAAGTGCATCCATGATGCTGATGACATTGCCCGTGGCAGGTGCCTCTTCGGGCTTTGCCCTTGCGGGGCGCTTGCGACCCTTCTTCTTGGCAGCGATGATATCGAGAAGCTTGTCCTGGACGGGGTCCGAGACCATACCTGGGTCCCATGATTTCGTTCGCTCATCTATCAGCTCTCCCACGAGCTTCAGCAGTTTGGTGTCGACCGATTTTGCAGGGATGTCTTCGAAGTAATCCCCTTCATCCCGGACCTCATCGCCAAATCGCAACGTCCACAGGACGATCCCTTTGTCTCGCGCTTCCAGCATGACGGCACGCTCACGGCGATACATGACGAGCCGGGATATGCCGACCATGCGGCTCGCGGCCATCGCATCCCGAATGACGCAGTAAGCCTCCTCACCGACAGCATCGTTCGGCGTCAGATAATGCGGCGTATCGAACCAGATCCATTCGATGCTGTCGCGCGGTACGAACATCTCGATATCGATCGTTCTGGTACTTTCCAACGCCACGGCATCGAGCTCTTCGTCCTCGAGCATGACATAGTCATCCTCGCCGCGCTCATATCCCTTGACCTCATCGTCTTCGTCGACCGCCTTGCCCGTGACGGAATCGACATATTGGCTGACGATGCGGTTGCCCGTCTTTCTGTTCAGCGTGTGGAAGCGAACTTTCTCGTTAACGGTGGTCGCCGGAGCCATGGCGACCGGACATGTCACGAGCGACAGTTTGAGATAGCCTTTCCAGAATGATCTTGGCGCCATGGGTTTTCCTCCACCAGGAAGGGGAACGGTCTTTGGCGGGCATGGTTCCCGACCATCCATGCCATCAAATTCCGCACGCAATGCATGCTGCCGATCCGCCGGTATTCGTCAGGACAACAGAAGCGGCGGGAACAACGCCAATTGGCCCTAGTTTGAGAACGAGCGGCTAATGGAGGATGCAATCATGGCAGAGACAGAAATCCACGACATGTTCGTCATCGGCCTTCGAAACGCCTTTGCGATGGAAAACCAGGCTTTGGGGATGACAAGACCGCAACCGTCACGCTTGGAAAATTATCCGGAAGTGGCGGCAAAACTTGAACAGCACATCGGCGAAACGGAGGATCAAATCAGGCGGCTCGAACGTATCCTTGAGGATTTAGACGAGGATTATCTCAACCTCAACGATATGATCCTTTCGTTCACCAGCCCGACGACTGTCATGAGCCATGCAAGCGTAAGCGACGAAGTACTGAAAGACGCCCTCACCGATTTCGCATTCGAAAACTATGAAATCGCGGCATATAAATCACTACTGACGATCGCCGACGCCGGAAACTTCGACGAGGCAAAACATGCTCTGCGGGAGAGCTTGGCCGAAGAGCAGGCGATGGCCAAATGGCTTGACGATCATCTGCCGCAGATAACGCGGAAGTTTCTGCTGATGTGGGAGGGAGATGGACGCCTCGCGAGACAAGGGTAATCTGCTTATGTCCGGCATGGGGGCAATTACGGATGATCAGTTTAGCCGATAGTCCGGCTTATGCTGTCCGCTACGGATCTTTGGCGCATCCATGAATCCATAGGCCTCGGTCGCAGTGTTGCTCACTTGCGGAAAAGCGTGTTGTCGCTGCTCACTCCCTTTGCAAAGGCTTTCCGGCCGAACTCGTAGGCGTTATTTTCTGAAATCGCATCATCGTCGCCAGTCTTCATGGCGACCTGCTTCCCGACATCAAGTGCGCGTCAAGGCAGGCAATTACGAAAGCTGCTCGCGACGCCTCGACGGGAATCTTGTGCGAAACCGCCGCAACGCATTTTTCCGTCGCACGCGCGTAGGAACTGCTTCGTTCGCAAGGCCATCTTCGCGACAAGAAATGGATCGCATCTTCCGGCCCCTGAATCAGACAGCCGTCTCGACTGCTGGTCGCGAGGTAGACTGGTGCGGTCCAAAGCATCTTGAATTCCACATCAATCACATTGTGCATCCAACTCTCCCATGTCGTGGATGCCCCTCCCTGTGCTCGAACCATATACGTGGCCGTTTGTTCCCGAGGCCGAGCCTGTTCGACTGTTTTCTCTGATCTATCGCATCAAATCCGGAAACCTTTCCGGCGGCAGTTGTTCGTGATTGAGGGTAAGAATTTCCTCTCAAATCATGTGACGCTCACCGAAAGCAGAGGTGAATGACCTGGACGCGGCGATACTCGCCCTGAATCTCGAGGCGGAACAGGTATTTCCCCTGGTCGAACGGCTCGACAGGCAAAAGATTCCCTATCTCTTTGCTCTTGGCGGAGACTTAATCGATGCAGACATGAACTTTGCGGGTTTTGTGCGATCCGAGAGGCCTGCCGCCCTCGATCATATTGCCAAGGCACTGTTCGGCAAAGATACATAACCCCACGCATTACCACTCCATGCATTGAGAAGTGCAGGCATCATTAATGCCTATCTTCGTCAAGGTGCGCTGCCAGTTGCTGCCGGGCGCGACTGAGCCGGCTTTTCACGGTACCGATCGCACATCCGAATTTCTCGGCAGCGGCATCATAGGAGCGTCCCTCTATGACAACATATTCGAGTACGACACGGTAAGGTTCCGGCAGCAGATTGCAGGCCTCTTCCATTTCCTTGGCCCGTATCGCCCATTCTTGCGATGGCGGGGCTACCCCGGTGCCGGAGACGCATTTCTTGATTCCGGGAGCCTCGCGCCGGGCAATGCGGAACTTCGTGCAAAACGTATTGCGCATGATCGTGAACAGCCACGACTTCAGCCGGGTTCCTCGATCGAATTGGTTGAGATTGGCCAGCGCTTTCGCGAGGGTTTCCTGCACGAGATCGTCGGCGTCGCTGGCGTTTCTATGAAACGAGCGTGCAAATGCACGAAGGGCCGGAATAAGCTCTACAATTTCGTTTTGCAGATCGGGGGTGCTGGGGCTATCGGTCACAATTTTTCTCCTTGAAGAACGCGCATAACGACCGTTCCAGCATTGCCGCGCAATGCGTGGTTTCAGCTGCCGTCCATACGCTAGACCGGCACCGGTGCCCTGTGGACCTCGGATAATGCCTTCATTGACCTTGATTTGAGCAGACTTGCTGTTTGCGATGCGTTCGGGAGCTTCGTTGCGATCTTAAGGCTTCGATGTTCCTTGCATCTGCTAGGGGAACGGCTGCATCTTGAGCTTGTTCCATGAGAATCTAAATAAACGTCAAAGCGCCGCGACGCCGCCACGGAGAGCGAGGCCGACGGGTGTCGGTTATCGTTCGATCGTCCCATTGCGGCGAATCTTGCGCTGGAGAAGCAGAATTCCGTAAAGCAAGGCCTCCGCGGTCGGCGGGCAACCAGGCACATAAATATCGATCGGAATGATCCGATCGCATCCGCGCACCACCGAATAGGAATAGTGATAATAGCCACCGCCATTGGCGCATGATCCCATGGAGATCACGTAGCGCGGCTCGGGCATCTGGTCATAAACCTTGCGCAGCGCCGGCGCCATCTTGTTGCATACGGTGCCGGCAACAATCATCAGATCCGACTGCCGGGGGCTACCCCTCGGCGCGGCACCAATGCGTTCCACGTCATAGCGCGGCATCGACATCTGCATCATCTCGATGGCGCAACAGGCAAGCCCGAACGTCATCCACATCAGCGATCCGGTGCGCGCCCAACTGACAAACTCGTCCGTGCTCGTGACGAGAAAACCCTTGTCGGCGAGTTCGTTGTTGATCGTTCCCATGAAGGGATCACCAGTCGGCGCCTGGCCGGGATGTTGAAAATCGCTGATGACAGGGCGGTCTTTGTAGGAAGACATTGGTCCGTTCTCCCGTGGAAAACTCCCGAACTTGCGCGGAACAGGCTTGTTCCAGGCACGGGTGCCTTTCGGTTCGCATGACCATCCTTGTCTTTCGATACTTCGATGCCTTCAAAGTGAAACCAAACAAGTTGCTCTACGTTTGTTTCCATGAGGAAATGTCATGCATTCAATCGAGCAGCGCGACGACCGGCCTTCGAAACTACATCCTGCTTCTCTGACCATTCTCTGCCTGGGCGTGATCGTTGCGCAGGTCGACACGTCGGTTGTCAATCTGGCTGTCCAACCAATCGGCAAGAGCCTCCAGGCTTCCGTAACCCAGTTGCAGTGGGTCGTCGATGCCTACAATCTCGTCTACGCTGCGCTTCTGATCAGTGGCGGTCTGCTTGCGGATCTTTACGGACGTCGTCTGATTTTCATCGTCGGCTGCGTCATCTTCTCAATCGCAAGCCTTGGATGCGCCTTGGCTCCGACGATCACGATCCTAATCGGCGCCAGAGCGATAACCGGCCTCGGATCGGCCCTTCTGATACCGGCCTCTCTTTCGCTCATTCGAGTGATCTACCCAGACGAGCAGATTCGCGGTCGGGCGCTCGGTATCTGGGCCGGCTGCAACGGCATGTCGCTTGCCATTGGGCCAAGCCTTGGTGGCTATCTGATCCATAATTTCGGTTGGCGGGCTGTTTTCCTCGTCGTGGTTCCCATCGGCGTGGCGGCGGCTGCCGGAGCATTGCCTTGGATCTTGGAAAGTGCGGATAAAAAGGGACGATCGTTCGACATGCTGGGTCAGCTATTGGGCATATTGTCGCTCGCCGCCATCACCCTGGCGGCAATCGAGTCCTCGCATTTTCCGATAGTCTGGACGATCCTGCTGGCACTTTGCGGCTTCGGTCTGCTGACGCTTTTCATCCTGGTGGAACGGCGCCTCGATCAGCGGGCTCTCGTGCCGCTTTCGATGTTTTCCACTGAGCGGTTCAGCGGGGCAATGGCAGGAACGGCCGCAATGACGTTCGGCATGTACGGGACGCTCTTTCTGTTTCCCCTCGCCTCCCTCAGCCTCGATCGACTGCCTCCGATCGCTGTCGGGCTGGCACTATTGCCCATGGCGCTGAGCTTTGTGGCAATCTCACCCTTCTCCGGTTTCTTTTCTGAACATCTGGGAAAACGGCACACCATCGGCATCGGGTTGGCGACGATAGGACTGGGGAACCTTCTGCTCGGCATTGCTTTTGACGGTAACCTGTTCACCGCCGAGGAATTCGGCCTGCTGTTGACCGGTATCGGGATGGGCATGGCGACCGGGCCTCTTACGGCAGTCGCGGTTTCGAGCGTCGTCCGTGAGCGCGCTGGAACTGCGAGCGCACTGATCAACGTCGCACGCATGGTTGGCGCAACCATCGGCGTGGCCGCACTCGGATCGGTCTACGCGTTCTTCCGGGAGCCCACTTTCGGGTTCATTGTGGCTATGTTTTGCGGCGGCGGTCTTCAGCTCTTCGGCAGCGTGGCGGCGTGGCGATATCTCAAGCGAGCGTGAATCCCACTTTTTATGCGGGTGACGTTCGACAACCCGAGCGCCATCCAAGCCATCCATGAGAAGACGCAGGCGCCATCAGCGGATCCTTGCCGACTATCTCAATCAGGAAGTCGAGGACCGTCCTGATGCGCAACGGCAGGTTCCGACGCGATGGGTAGACGACGCTGATAGCGACTCGGCTCGGCGGAAAGTCTGGCATGACGTTCACCAGCCTGCCTTCCTCGATGTCGGAACCGACAAGAATGTGGGAAAGTACGGCAATCCCATTGCCAGCCAACACCGCGCGGTGGACGGCAACCGCGTTGCTGGCGACGAGGCGCGGCGCGATCCTCACGGTAACGTCCTCGGCGCCATTTGAGAACGACCATGCCCGGCCGTTTCCGGCGCGATTGTAACAGATGCAATCATGAGCGCTGACATCGTCGGGCGTTTTGGGTGCTGCCCGCTCTTGTAGATAGGAAGGCGCGGCAACGAGAAAGGCCGTCGTCCACCCAATTCTGCGGCACATCAGACTGCAGTCTGCGACCGTTCCCAGCCGTACCTCAAGATCGATCCCCTCTTCGACCAGGTCGGACGGTTCCTCGCGAAAGAGCAAGTCGACGGAAAGTCCCCGATGGCGTTCGAGCAGCATCCCGAGCCGGTCGCTGACGTAAAGCCCGAGCGGTGTCGGCAAAGCCAGCCGCACCTTGCCGGCTATGCGCCCGCCATCACGACATGTGGTTTCACTAAGCGCCTCGACCGCTTCGATGACCTTGAGTGCCATCGGGATGATCTGCTCCCCCTCCGCCGTCAGCGCCAGCGCGGTGGTCGTGCGATGCAGCAGACGTGTGTTGAGATGCGCTTCCAGCGCCGAAACCTGGCGTGAAACAGCAGGCTGCGTCAGCCTGAGATCAATCGCTGCGGCGGAAAAGGAGCCAGTCTCCACCACCCGCATGAATGTTTGCAATGCGCATACGATATCCATCCCCACCCCATACTTTTCGGCATAGGCTTTATGTTCGAACCTTAGCCCGGAAGGACTTTACTGTCCAGCTATTAAGGATATCTTTTATCCACAAGGATACTTAATATCCTTAATAACGGAGGCGACCATGACCCAGCGTTTGAATTATGCCCAGCAATCACCGGAACTCTTCAGGAAACTTTCGGAACTCAGCATGGCTCTGAAGGACAGCGCCATCGAACAGAAGATCCAGGATCTCGTTCACATCCGCGCATCGCAGATTAACGGCTGCGCTTTCTGCCTCGACATGCATGTCAAGGAAGCCAAGATCCATGGCGAGAGCGAACTCCGGCTCCACCACATAGCCGTCTGGCGGGAATCCAATCTCTTCATTCCCCGGGAGCGCGCCGCGCTCGCCTGGACGGAAGCGGTGACGAAACTGCATGAAGGCGGCATTCCCGACGAGCTCTACGAGCGCGTGCGCGGCCAGCTTTCCGAGAAGGAAATCTCCGATCTCACCTTCGTAATCATGGTCATCAATGCCTGGAACCGCGCCAGCATCGCCTTCAAGACCGTGCCGGGCTCGGCCGACAAGGCCTACGGCCTCGACAGGGCCGGCCTCAACTGAGCCTCTCAGAAAAGGCTTCGGCAAACGATGGGTGGCCGTTCCGGCGGCCGCGACCAAAACGCTCATGACAATCATTTCAACCGTGGAGCCGGCCAGATCGGTTCCAAGATCTCGATCAACAGGAGACAAACATGGACCTGGACACTTCTCATCCCGTTAAATCAAACCCCGACGAGCTGGTTCCGTCGCGCTATGCGGTACAGATCGGCGATATCGAGGTACTGGTGATCAGCGACGGCGTGTTGCCGCTGCCGACCAAGATGCTGGGATACAATGCCGACGCTGCCGATCGCGCGGCCTGGCTGAATGATATGTTCCTGCCGCAGGACGCTTTCGACTGGGCGCTGAACGCGGTCGTCGTTCGCAGCGGCAAGCAGACCATCCTCATCGACGCCGGCCTGGGGCTGGACCCGGAATTGAACCTGCCGCGCGCCGGACAATTGATCAAGCGGCTGGAAGCTGCCGGCATCGACCTTGGTTCCGTGACTGACGTGGTGCTGACCCACATGCATATGGATCATGTTGGCGGGCTGCTCGTCGATGGAGTGAAGGAGCGGCTGCGTCCGGACCTCAGTATCCATGTGGCAGCGGCAGAGGTCAAATTCTGGGAAGCGCCCGACTTCTCCCATGTGTCAATGCCGCCCGGCTTCCCGGATGCGCTTCGGGCGGCCGCGAAACAGTTCAAAAAAGAGTATGAAAACCAGCTGCAACTGTTCGATGATGAATTCCAGGTGGCACCGGGCGTGGTCGTCTCTCGAACCGGCGGCCACACACCCGGGCATAGCGTGGTCCGCGTCGCCTCCGGCAAGGACCGGCTGATGTTTGCCGGCGATGCCGTGTTCGCCGTCGGGTTCGAACATCCCGATTGGCACAACGGCTTCGAACACGATCCGGAAGAAGCTGCGCGCGTGCGCGTCCGTCTTTTGCGGGAGCTGGCCGAGACCGGAGGGCTTCTGGTTGCCACCCATATGCCGTTCCCTTCGGTCGGCCATGTGGCAACCGACGGCGATGTCTTCCGTTGGGTACCGGTGTTCTGGGACTACTAACTCCCTGGTGAGCAAGCGCCGGGCCGGCGTGCAGCTGTTAGGGAGCACCTGGCTCGGCTGAGCGGATGCAAGGCATGATCTGAGCCGGCCCGTCCTTGCAACACAATCACACAGAATGAACGAACAATGCGGTGCGCGAAGCGACCGCAAATGGAGAAGCTCATGAAAATCGTCATCATCGGCGGAACCGGCCTGATCGGTTCGAAGACGGCCGACCGCCTTCGTAGGCAGGGCCATGAAGTCGTTGCCGCCGCACCGAACACCGGCGTCAATACGATTACCGGCGAAGGGCTCGCCGAAGCATTGGCGGGCGCCTCCATCGTCATGGACCTCGCAAACTCGCCCTCCTTCGAGGACAAAGCCGTGCTCGAATTCTTCGAGACGTCAGGCCGCAATCTGGCGGCGGCGGAAAAGACGGCCGGCGTGAAGCATCATATCGCCCTTTCCATCATCGGCGTCGATCGCCTGCCCGAAAGCGGCTACATGCGCGCCAAGGTCGCCCAGGAAAAGATCATCCGCGAATCCGGCATTCCCTATACCATCGTCCATTCGACGCAGTTCATGGAATTCCTAAGCGGCATCGCCCAGTCCGGCACGGTCGGCGATACGGTGCGCCTGTCGCCGGCCTATGTGCAGCCGATCGCTTCCGACGACGTCGCCGACAACATGACCGTCGTGGCGAACTCCGCTGCAATCAACGGCATCGTCGAGATCTCCGGTCCGGAACGTGTCCGGCTGAATGAGCTCGTGGCCCGCTATCTGAAGGCCATGGGCGATGCCCGCAAGGTCGTGGCGGATCCGGAAGCCCGCTATTTCGGCGCAAGGCTGGAAGACGGCTCGCTCGTGTCCGATGGCAATCCGCGCCTCGGCCGCATCACCTTCGAGCAATGGTTCGCAACCTCCGCCCGCAAATGACCGTCCAACTCTTCAGAAAGGAATTCGAGATGATCAAGTCAATTCTCGGCCTCGCCCTCACCGCCCTGCTGTCCACCACCGCCGTCGCACACGCTGAAGGCGAGAAGGATGCCAAGGTCACACTTGTCTACCAACACGAACTGCCGAACGTTCCTGGCAAGAGCATCAAGGGCGTCCTCGTGGAATATGGTCCGGGCGGCTTTTCCTCGGCCCACACCCATCCGAACTCGGCGTTCATTTATGCAACGGTCCTGGAAGGGGCGATCCGAAGCCAGGTCAATGACGGTCCGGTCAAAGTCTTCAAGGCCGGCGAAAACTTCTCCGAGATGCCGGGCGATCGCCATGGCGTCAGCGAGAATGCCAGCAAGACCAAGCCGGCGAAGCTGTTGGCTGTCTTCGTTGTCGACAGCAGCCAGAAGGAACTGACCTTCCCGATCAAGAAATAACCGGAGGCTGGACGGGTGCCTGAGGCGCCTGTCCCTTCCCGGTTTCAGGAAATCATCGTCGGTGAGCCCTATCATGTTTGGCGAACATCATTTTCTGCCGCTCGTCCTGATCAATCTGCTCGGGCTGGCCGGCATTCTCATCTGGCACATCCAGGGGCGCCGTCGTCCGACTGCGCGCCTCGTCGTGCAGATCCTGTTCTTTTGCTGCATGAGCCTTGTGCTCTGGCTTGCCGGAATTTCGCCTTATCACTTTGACTACGATGAGCTTCAGGATGGCGGCATCCTGCTTGCCAAATCCGCAAGGATCCTCTGGTGGCTGCATCTCGCCTGGACGATGATCGGCTTCCTTCATATCTATCTCACCCTCAACCGCCGGCCGCAGGAGGCGCATCTTCTTCAGGATCTGATCGTCGGCATCGTCTATCTCGGCGTCGCTCTGTCCGTCATCGGCTTCGTCTTCGGTGCGCCCGTTGGACCGCTAATCGCCACCTCAGGCATCGTCGTCGTCATCATCGGCCTTGCGCTGCAGAACACGCTTGCCGATGTCTTTTCCGGAATCGCGCTGGCTCTCGGTCGCGCCTACGTCATCGGCGACTGGATCCAGCTCGCCGACGGCACCGAAGGGCGCGTCGTTGAAACCAACTGGCGCTCCACCAACCTGCTTTCGGGCGGATATAACGTCGTCGTCCTGCCGAACAGCGTTCTGGCGAAACAGGGCGTCACCAATCGCAGCCGCCCTGATGAGTCGCACCAGATCTCGCTGACGATACGAATATCCGCCATACACAAGCCGCGGCTCGTCGAAGAGGTCATGCTTGCCGTCCTGCAGGGCTGCGAAAGGATCGTCATGAACCCGCCGCCGGTCGTCGCGCTCAAGACGATCGACGCAATCGCCATCGAGGTCGAGCTGTTCTTCCGCGTCGCGAGCGCGGCAGGCCGCATGTCGGCACAGAACGAGATCATCGATCTCATCTACGAACATTGCAGGGCGAACGGAATATCATTGGCGATGCCGGCCCAAAGCCTCGTCTGCCCCCCGATAGGCGAACAGAAGGAACAGGCCAATCTCAGGGCGATATCATCCGGCGCGCTCTAGCACCCATTCGAAAGAGCTTTTCCAGAGTTCCGGCGGGATCTCCTTCGACAGGATCCCGACGAGGTCTGACAATTTGACGCCGCGCAGTTTCTCGCGCCACGCCTCGTCGGCCTCCCACATGATGCGCGCCACCGCACAAGGGCTGCTCTCGCAATAGTCCTTCGGGCGGCAGGGGTTGTTGGCGCGAATATTGGTGCATACGAAGGTTCGCTGCCGCCCCTCGACGGCCTCAACGATCTCCAGAAAAGTGAGATCCGCGGGCGGTCTCGCCAATCGATAACCGCCGGAGGGGCCGAGTGTCGTGTCGACAAGTCCAGCCTGAGACAGGCTCTGGAGAGCCTTGGAAAGATATTCCTTGGGAAGCCCATGGAATTCGGCGAGCGCTTTGGTGGAGAGATAGCGGCCCTCAGGCAAACCCGCAAGAATGGCACAACAATGGAGAGCCCATTCGACTTGGCTTTTCAAAATCATAAAATCGTTCCAAAGCCCGCGGCTGGCATGTATCTATCAAGGATAAAGAATATCCTTATTTGATGTCCATGTAAATAAATTCCGAGATGCAGATTTGCCTCTCGCATACTGAGCATGCATAAGCGAAACGATCTTCAGGGCTTCGAAAACATCCCTTCCCCATGACGGATTGGACGGCGGTGGGGAAACGAAATCAACCCGCGCAAGGCGGCAACCTCGACCATTGCGGCCATGCCAGGCGACAGCGGCTGAAGCAAACTATCGACATTTTGATAGATCGAGGCACAACCGCCCCCTCTTGGAGCACCTTTCACTTTGACTTAGATTGCCGGCCAATGGCGAAGCCTGTTGGATCTGGCGAATAAGGCGAGGTCACCCCCCGGGGACCTGATCAGGATTTATATGAAGCGGACAAGAATTGAGGATATCGCCAAAGAGGCGAAGGTAAGCAAAGCGACTGTAGATCGTGTCATTCACAAGAGAGGCTTCGTCCGCGAGGAAACGGTCCGCAAGGTTGCAGAAGCAGCGCATAAACTGGCCTATTATGCGAGTGGTCTGATCGATCGGCAACTGACCGCACCGCTTGCAAGAGTGAGATTTGGCTTTCTGCTCATAAAAGAAAGACAGGAGTTTTATCAGTCTTTCAGCAAAGAGCTGACCCGGGCGGTGGCAGACCGTCAGGATTTTCGCGGTGAAGTGACCATTCGATATTCACCGTCTCAGTCGCCGGCAGACTTTGCGGCAATCATGCGGGAACTTGCCACGCATACTGATGCGATAGCTTGCACTGTGGTCAACCATAGCATCGTCAATGAAGCCGCCCGGAGCCTGCGGCAGAACGGAGTTCCCGTCTTCGCCCTGCTGAATGATTTCGGCCACGGCGCGCGTCAAACCTATATCGGTCTCGACAATCACAAGGCCGGACGCCTGGCGGCATGGATGATCGCCATGGCAAGTCGCCAGCCCGGAAAAGTCGCGATTTTTCTTGGCAGTAATCGCTGGCAGGGACACGAATTGAAGGAAGCCGGATTCCGTTCATACCTAAGCCAGTTGCGGACGGATCTCGATATCCTGGAACCGGTCATCAATCTTGAGACAAGAAAGCTCACCCATGAAACCTCCGTCGCCTTGCTTGAGCGTCATCCGGACTTGAGAGGCATCTATGTCGCAGGCGGTGGCATGGAAGGTGCAATAGCGGCGCTGCGGGAAATGCGCGCGCCCGGGGAGGTCGCCCTCATCGTCAACGAGCTCACCTCTGTCAGTCGCGCAGCCCTTTCCGACGGCTATGCGACAATGGTCATCGGCACGCCCTTGGCACAGCTTTGCCGGGACACCGTCGAACTGATGGCACAAAACGTGCTCCAGGGTCGCGTTCAAATGCCGGATGCGCATTTTCTAGAACCGCAACTTTTTTTACCTCCTTCCATTTGAGAATGAGGTGAAACACCTCAAGCGGAAGGCGCAAGAAACCTCACCGATGCGCTAATCCAAATTCCACCTGATTGCGCGCGACGGATCCTTTTGGCATTGCCTAGAGCCGCGTGACGCTCCGCCGGAGCAGCAATATCGGGATATTGGGAGGAAACATGTTCTGGGCACTCAATCAGATTACGGCACCAAATCTTAGCTACACCGATTTCCTCGACCTGTCGGTTGCTCTCGGCTGCCAGGGCGTAGAGGTTCGCAACGACCTCAAGCGCCAGCTATTTGACGGCCTTTCGCCGGCCGAGGCAGGTCAAATGGTTCGGGAGCGAGGTTTGCGGCTCGTTGGCCTGTCCCAGGTCTATCCGTTCAATTTCTGGTCGGATGATATCGAGCGGAAGGTTCGGGATCTGATTGCAATCGCCAGGGAAGCCGGCGCTGAAACCATCAGCCTGATCCCTCGAAACGAGGGGATCGGTACCGCGGCGCAGGAGCGCAAAGCCAATCTCGAAACGTCCCTTGCCGCCATCTTACCTCTTCTTGAAGAGGCGGACCTGGTCGCACTGGTCGAGCCATTGGGGTTTCAACGTTCCTCACTGCGTTACAAGGCAGAGCTCGTGGACACGATCAACGCGCTTGGGGCAGCACACCGCTATAAACTCGTCCATGACACATTCCATCACGCCCTGGCGGATGGCGGACCGATTTTTGCCAGCCACACCGGGATCGTCCACATATCGGCTGTCGTCGATCCGACGTTGCAGCTGAACCAGATGGAAGACGAACACCGGGTTCTTGTCGACGGATTGGACCGACTGGACAATGTCGGTCAGATCAAGGCTCTTCAGGCTGCCGGATATGTCGGACCGATTTCCTACGAATGCTTCTCTCCCCTGGTGCACGACCTCGCCAACCCACGAGAAGCGATCCAAGCCTCGTTTGATTTCATCGAATCGGCCCTAAAGGCCGGATGATCGCCGAACAGGCGATGCGAAGGAGCCTGCCGAGCTTGGCTGCGGCCGGCTCGGTCCGATCTCGTGTCGATAAGATCGAGGTCCTTGTTTTGGCCCTTTCGCGTGAGCAGCGGCGCTGCCAACGCGACCCTGCCATCGCCGGCTTCCTTCATTCAAATATTCTCGGAGATATAGATCTCGAACGGAAAAAAGGTCTGGCGCGCGGTCATTTGCGCGCTTCCTTCGACTGAACTCACCATTTGCGCGATGAGCTCTCGGCACAGAAGAGGCAGTGGAGTGCAAATGGCCATGGCAACTGTTCCATCCATCAGTGCGCCCTTACTCTCGGGGACAAGCTCGTTGACGATGAGGGTAACATCGCCTGCGCGGTTTTCTTCCCGAAGTGCGGCGATCGCCCCCTCCATTCCGCCGCCGGCGACATAAAGACCGATAAGGTCTGGATGCTTCTGCAGAAGATCGAGCGTCGCCTCATGCGTGACGTCGACGGCGTCGAAATTGATGAGCGTTTCCAGCACTTCGAATTCCGGCGCATTCTCGCGGAAATAGGAGCGAAAACCCACCTCTCGCAACTCGTGGCCGTGAAAGCGGTGGCTGCCTACAAAACACGCCACTTTGCCCGGCTTGCGAGCCGTGCGCGCGATCGTCCAGGCAGCAGATCTACCGACCTTTCTGTTGTCGAGGCCGAGATATCCTTCCCGAACGCCCGCGGCAAAGTCGGAAAGTACGGAAAAGACCGGAATCCCCTTTTCCTTGAGTTCGTCGACGATCGCTTCGACAGCCGGATAATCAGGGGCGACGACGGCCACGGCCTGATTACGCGCTGCCAGCGCTCGCATTTTCTCCGCGATCACGCTCGGTGTCGAGACAGCCGGATAGTCGATTTGAACCTGCAGCTTCGCTGCCGTCATCGCCGCCGCAGCCGCTTCGATCTCTTTGGCAAAGGCTTGATAAAATGACTGCGTGGGCTTCTGCAATAGGAATGCGAGTTGATAGCGCGGCACGTCTTCGAAGACGCGCTGACGCAGGAGGCCGACAGCGTGATAGCCGATCTCCTGCGCCGCTTCATAGACGCGCCGTGCCGTCTGTTCGCGAACCGGAAGGCGTCCGTTCAGCACGCGGTCGATGGTGGCGACACTGACGCCGGACGCCTTGGCGAGATCCGATATGGTGGGGCGACGCATGGCGGCTCCTGATGGAATTTATCATTCCTGCGTTATCTTAATGATAGGTTTTGATAGATTCCATCATTCCTCCATTGAGGCAAGCAAAAAGTCGATCTATCGTTTCCAGCATTGAGAGCGAGGCGCTATCGCGCATCGCGGGAGGCAGGGATGACGACGATAATCAAGCGTGACTATGATCTGCTCGGCGCAAGCGGCAAGCTGGCGGTGGAAACGGGGCTGGCTGCCGCCGAATGGTATCACACGGATGTTGCGCGCAAGGATATGAAGGCGTTGATGCAGCGCTCGGATGCGCCTGCGATCCGCGACACCATCATCTGGCTCGGCAGCATGGCGGTTTTCGCTGTACTGGCCGTCTACTTCTGGGGATCATGGATCTGTGTCCCCTTCTTCCTGGCCTATGGTGTGCTCTACGGCTCTGCCTCGGATAGCCGCTGGCATGAATGCGGCCATGGTACGGCGTTCAAGACGCGATGGATGAATGACGCGGTCTATCAGATCGCCTGCTTCATGATCATGCGCAATCCGGTGACCTGGCGCTGGAGCCACGCGCGCCATCACACCGATACCGTCATCGTCGGCCGGGACCCGGAAATTGCCGTCATGCGGCCGCCGGATCTCCTGCGCCTCGCCCTGAATTTCTTCGGCATCCTCGATGCCTGGTACGCCATGGTCGACATGCTGCGCAATGCTGCCGGCTTTGTCAGCGCCGCGGAAAAGACCTTCATTCCCGAGATGGAGCAGCCGAAAGCGATCCGCATCGCCCGTATCTGGCTTGCGATCTATATCGTCACCATCGCATCAGCGATCGCCATGGGCTCGATCCTGCCATTGATGCTGATCGGCCTTCCCCGGCTCTATGGCGCGTGGCATCACGTTTTGACCGGCCTGCTGCAACATGGCGGCCTCGCCGACAATGTCATCGATCATCGCCTGAACAGCCGCACCGTCATGATGAACCCGGTCAGCCGCTTCATCTACTGGAACATGAACTACCATGTCGAACATCACATGTTTCCGATGGTGCCCTATCATGCGCTGCCAAAGCTGCATGCGATGATCAAGCATGATCTGCCGGCCGCCAATCCATCCATCTGGTCCGGCTATCGCGAGATGATCCCGGCATTCCTGCGGCAATTGCGTAACGAGGACTATTTCCTGAAGCGCGAGCTGCCGCCAACGGCGCGGCCCTATCGTGAAGAGTTCCACGGCGACCTGCCGGCTGCCGCCGCACAATAACATCGACATTGCGAGGGAGGAAAACATGACCAACTGGATCGAAGTCTGCGCCGCTGATGCAATCGACGAGGAGGATGTCATCCGTTTCGATCATGACGGGCGGACTTTCGCTATCTATCGCAGCCCCGAGGATGATTATTTCGCGACCGACGGCCTGTGCACGCATGAAAAGATTCATCTCGCCGATGGTCTTGTCATGGACACCATCATCGAATGTCCCAAGCACAATGGCCGCTTCGACTACCGCACCGGCGAAGCCAAGGGCGCTCCGGTCTGCGTCAATCTGCAGACCTATCCGGTCAAGGTCGAGAATGGCACCGTCTTCATCGGGCTCTGAGGGGGCTATCGTGGCGCATTTCGTCATTGTCGGAGCCGGGGAATGCGGCGCACGCGCTGCCTTCGCACTTCGTGAAAAGGGATTTGAGGGCGACATCACCCTCATCGGCGCCGAGCCGCTGGCCCCATACGAACGCCCGCCGCTTTCGAAGGGCGGATCGGATGAGGCGCTCGAGCCAAAATTCGTCGCAGCATTGGAGCGTTACCAGGAGCAATCGATCGACCTGAGGCTCGATACGACGGTGACAACGATCGCTCCCTCCACAAAGACCATCAGGCTCGCGGGTGGGGAAACGCTAAGTTACGACAAACTGCTGCTCGCAACTGGTGCTTCGGCACGCAAGCTTCCCGGCACCGATGGCACCTCTCATCGCATCCGCATGCTGCGGACCCATGCGGATGCGGTGGCTTTGCATGCCGTGCTCAATCCCGGACGGCACATTGCCATCATTGGCGGCGGCTTTATCGGTCTGGAACTGGCAGCGACGGCACGCAAGCGCGGCGCCGACGTCACTGTAATCGAGGGGCTTCCGCGGGTGTTGAAACGCGGCGTGCCGGAGGAGATCGCCGAGGCAATTACCGAACGGCATCGTCAGGAAGGTGTCGATATACGCTGCGATCAGATCATCGAAGCAGTGCAGGAGAACGCCGACAAGGTGGTCGTTCGCATGGCGACCGGGGACGTGATCTCTGCCGATCTGCTGCTTGTCGGTATCGGTGCCCTCCCGAATGTCGCGCTTGCCGCCGACGCGGGCCTTGCGATCGACAACGGCATTGCCGTCAACGAGCGATTGGAGACCTCGATGGCCGATATTCATGCGGCGGGCGATTGCTGCTCCTTTCCGCTGGCGCTCTATGGCGGAAGGCGTGTTCGCCTCGAATCCTGGCGCAATGCGCAGGAGCAGGCCAATCTCGCAGCCGCCAACATGCTGGGAGAAGGTGCGGAGATATCCGCGGTGCCGTGGTTCTGGTCCGATCAGTATGACCTGACATTGCAGATTGCCGGCCTTGCGGATGAAGCGGTCGCCCATGTACGGCGCGACCTCGATGACGGGGCGTTCATCCTCTTCCATCTCGGCGCGGACGGAAGACTGCTCGCCGCCAGCGGTATCGGACGCGGCAATGCCATAGCGCGCGATATCCGCCTTGCTGAGATGCTGATCGCCGCCCGGGCGCATCCGGATCAAGCTGCTTTGGCGGCGAGCACGGTCAAGCTGAAGTCGCTGCTTGCGGCGTAACTATCCATATCGAGGAACATCCAATGCAAAAGCACAATCGTCCGACGGTTGCCGATCTCCTGTCGCTCAAAGGAAAGCGACAATTGACAATGCTGCGCGTCACGTCACTTGAGGAAGCGGAAGCCGCCGAGAGAGCCGGCATCGATATGCTTTCTGTCCCACCAGCGCTTTTGGGCCCCTCTTTCCGTGAAGCCGCGCCAAGCCCCTTTGCAGTACCGGGCCTGGAATATGGCGACTATGTCTCGGCAGAAGAATATATGCGGGAGGCATTCAAGGCACTGAAAGCCGGAGGCGATGCCGTTTATTGCGCTGCAAGCCTCGCGATCATTCGACGAATGCGGGATGAGGGAATTCCCGTCTGCAGCCACGTTGGCCTCATTCCTTCGAAGGCGACATGGACGGGCGGTTTTCGCGCCGTCGGAAAAACGTCGATCAGCGCTTTTGAAATTTGGCGCCAGACCAAGGCGCTGGAAGAGGCTGGCGCCTTTGCCGTCGAAATCGAGGTTGTGCCTGGTGACGTTGCGGCCGCCATCAGCCAAAGGACATCGATGCTGATGATTTCAATGGGTGCGGGAACAGGATGTGACGCGCAATATCTGTTTGCCGATGATGTCCTTGGCAGCAATCGCGGCCATCGCCCCCGCCATGCGAAGGTCTACCGCGATTTCGCGGCGGAGTTCGATCGGCTGCAGAATGAGCGTATTGCCGCCTTTGCCGAATTTGCCGATGACGTTCGTTCCGGCGCCTATCCGGAGAAGGGACATCAGGTCGCAGTCGACAGGCAAGAGCTCGAGGCGTTCCTGCATATGATCGCCGAGCAAACTCTTTAATCGCACCTTAGGCTTCGGGTGAAGCATTTACACATCGAATTGGGCTATCTCGAATGAAAACCTATGTATTGACAGTGACGTGCCAATCGACGCGTGGGATCGTTGCGGCGATCTCGAACTATCTGGCCGGGCAGGGCTGCAACATCGTCGATTCCA
>NZ_VIUA01000010.1:0-212464 GCF_007828395.1 Rhizobium sp. ERR 942 | reverse complement strand
GCAGGTTCCATAAACTGCTCCTCCTGAGCGAGTGTTTTGATGCAACCTCACTCTGCCAGAGCGGCGGCCGCTGTTCACTCCTCATGGGATCTAAATCAAAGGTCTGCCTTTATGGAAGTAACGCTTTCTCCGCCGCGACTGGAAACCGAACGGCTTATCCTGACGGGACATACGCTCGATGATTTCGAGCCGCTTGCAGGCATGTGGAGCGATCCTCTGGTCGTGAGGCATATTTTCGGCAATGTGGTCTCCACTTCCAGGGAGTCGTGGATGCGGATGCTGTCCTATCATGGTCTGTGGCCGCTGCTCGGGCATGGCTATTGGGCAATCCGCGAAAAATCCTCCGGCCGCTACGTCGGCGATCTCGGCTTTGCCGACTTTCACAGGGTGATGGAACCGCCAATCAGGGGTATTCCGGAGGCCGGCTGGGCACTGGCCGCGTGGGCGCATGGCAAAGGCTTTGCGACGGAAGCCCTGGCGGCCGCCGTCGCCTGGCTCGACCAGCAGCCGCGATTTGATCGCAGCGTCTGCCTGATCTCGCCCGACAATGCGGCCTCGATCCGTGTTGCCGAAAAAGCCGGCTATGGCGATCCGAAGCCAATGCGCCTCAATGACAAGCAGACACTGTTGTTCTCCCGCGCCCGTCAGCCGAAGGAATAGGGGGCGGGCAGCTTTAGCCGCACACCCGGATCGACTGGCTCAAAACGCCAGCGACTGCTGCACCGGCTTCGGCGGCGCCAGCTGAACGCCTTCCAGCTCCAGCATGCGAGCCTTGGAGTTGGAGCCGCCCGGCGCGGAAAAGCCGCCGATCTTGCCGCCAGCCGCCAGAACGCGATGGCAAGGAATGATCAGCGCCACCGGGTTCTTCGCCATGGCCTGCCCGACATCGCGCGCGGCTTCCGGCCCTGCGCCAAGCTGCTTGGCCAATGTGCCGTAGGTCGTCGTATGGCCCCAAGCGACCTGACGGGCGGCATCGTAGATCTGTCTGAAGAAGGCGTCCTGCTCGCCGAGATCGAGCGTGACGTCGGAAAAGTCGATCTCCTCACCGGCAAAATAGCGTTTCACCTTGGCGACCACTCCCGCAATTTCCGTGCTCGGCGCGCCGGGCTGCGCGTTCGGCAAACGCCGCAGAAGCAGGCGTTCGGTCGCGCCCGCATCCTTCGTCGGCAATTGAAAGCGCAGCACGCCGACCTCGTTCCAGGCGATGCCGCAGAAGCCGCCAGCGGTTTCGAAGATCAGATAATTTTGCCTTGTCTCGTTCATGACGAAAGCTCCCGTGTTTCCACTTGTCATGAAAATCGTCCTCGGGAGCCTCGAATTCAACCCGATTCTTGCAAAGATCGGGAATTGCCACCGTTTTGACGGCCGCCGAACGGATTCAGGGCGATTGACAGAACCGGATCAATATCCGCCGCCAGTCGGAGGCGCGTTCAGCGTCATGCCGCCGCCGGAATTGTGATCTCCCGACGTAGAGCAAGCGGAAATGCTGAGCCCGATGAGGACGAGAAATACGGCTGAAAAGATGGCCCTGGTAAACATAGACGGTCATTCCTTGTTGGAGAGAATGGAGAGCAAGCCTCGCTTGGAATGAACAGATCAGACAGGACTTTTATTCGATCGCATTTTTGAAACGAGGATGTCGGTATTCTGATTTATGAATCTGCCATTTGTTCTCGTTTTGTTCTTGAAATCCTTGTTGTTGAGTCATATGCTTTAGAGATCAGGGAAAAAGGAGGCAAAGCCAAGCCGGTTTTGAATGAAGCCATGCAGCACATCGATCAATTATCATTTGATCTCGGCAAACCGCCAATTAATCGCAAGGGCAAAAGCCCGCCAAAACGTCGGCAAGCTCTCTACTTTGCGGCGTTGCCGGACCCGGAAATCGCTAAATTGGCTGCAGAAATGACCGTCGACCAAAGTCGGCGAAATGGATTGATGCGCACAGCCAGAAAGCATGATCTCTACCATGCCACCATCTATCCCATCGACATTGTCTCTCGCTCCCAGGAGGAAGCCACCTTCGCTGCGTTAGAGGCCGGGTCAACCATCTGCTTAAAATCGTTTCCCCTGACATTCGATCGGGCAGGCACATTCGGCAACGGCAACAACCGTCAATATGTACTCTGGTGTAGGGAGGGAAACGAGGGGCTAACGACACTCCGTCGGGAATTGGATACTGCAATGCAAAGTATGGGCTTTGAAAGCGGCATATCCACTTCGTTCCAACCCCACATGACGCTGTTTTATTGCAACCACATTCTTCCCGAAGTGATTTTGGAAGAGCCGATTGCTTGGACAGTCAAAACGTTCACGCTGGTCAACAGCTTTCAGGGCGACGGCGAGCATGGCCATGTCTGGCACTGGCCATTGCTCTGAATCTGGCGCTTACGGTTTCGGAACAGGTTCAACTGCCGCCATCACCGCGGCCACGGCATCATCGACGCTGAAGCTGCAGCGCTTGTCGACGTCGACCATGCCCGCGACCGTCATGAGATCGCGAACGCGGTCATGCACACGGGCGAACTGGACGCGGAGGCCGGCTCGCTGCATCGCGCTGTCGAACTCCATCAAGGCGTCCATCGCCGTACTGTCGATATCGGAGCTTTCTTCCAGGCTGAGAATAGCTGCCTGCAACCCGGCTTCGTTGCGGCTGCCGGACAATATCTCGCCGAAGATCGTATCGGCATTGCCGAAAAACAGGGTTTCGCCGGGGCGCCAGATGGCAATGCCCGGTATCTCGGACGCATCGTCATGCCTGCTGACATCGACGAAGTCATGGCCGTTGTTGAGCCGCCCCAAACGGGCGACATGCGGCGAGGCCAGACGATGCATCATGGCGGCAAGCGAGAGCGCGATCGCCAGCAGCATGCCATTGAGAACGCCGAAGGCGAGCACGCCGACAGCGGCACCCACTGCCACGTAGAAATCGCGATGCAGACGGCGCAGGCGCAGAATGGGGCTGGGATCGAGCGCATGGGTCAGAGCCGCGATCACGACGGCGGCGAGCACCGGTTCCGGCAGAAGCGCCACCAGCTGTCCCGCACAGGCAATCAGGATCGCCAGGCCGATTGCAGCGAAAACGGTCGTCGCCCGCGTCTTCGCGCCAGCCGCCTCACTGGCAAAACCAGCGGAAAAACCGGCGCCGACTGGCATGCCCTGAACGACGGTGCTAGCGATATTGGCAGCACCCAACGCACCAAGCTCGCGATTGACCTCCAGCGTCTCGCCGTAACGCAGGGCGAGTGCACGCATCGTGCCCCAAGATTCAGCAAAGAGGATGAGGACAAGGGGCACGGTGAACTGCACCAGCCGCGAATAGGCGGTCCAGTTGGCGTCCGGCAGCGACGGCCATTGCGGCAGGATCTCGATGGGGCCGACCAGCTTGACGCCATGGCCTTCCAAGCCGAACAGATAGGAGGCGAAGATGCCGGCGACAAGCACGAGGAAAGCGCCGGGAATGCCCGGCAATCGCTTCAAGAGCAGCAATGCCGCCAACGCGACGATGCCGACTATGACACTGATCGGATTCCACTGCAGAATAGCGCCGAAGAGTGCCGCCGCGTAGGTCAGGATATTCGAGCCCTGCACGGGCGCGCCCACCAGAATTGGCAGTTGGTGCAGGATGATGGTGATCGCCAGCCCGAGCGCGAAGCCCCGCAGGACCGGCCGCGAGATGAAACCGGTGATGCCGCCCAGGCGCAAGGCACCGGCGATGACGAAGAGAATGCCGGCGAGCGCCACGGCGATCGTGGCAAGCCCCGCCTTGATCGTGGCATCGCCCGGCACCACCGCCAAGGTGGCTGCGAGAATGGCTGCGGACGAGGATGTGGGAGAGACGATGGCAAAGCGGCTGCGGCCGAATATGGCATAGACGAGACATCCGGCGATGCCGGCGAGGATTGCACGATGTGGCGGCAGGCCGGCAATGCCTGCGTAAGCGACCGCTTCCGGCAGCATCAGTCCGGCAACCGATATGCCCGCGACCAGATCCGCCCTGTCCACCACGAACCAGCTGCTCAGCTTCGTCATCAATCACCGACCATAGGGATGGCGCATCCGTTTATGGATAGAGATTCGCGTCTGGTCTGCAACAGGAAAATGATAAGCAAAACCAGTGTGTCACGCTGCGGCATCGCTGCCGTTGCGCAACGGACAGCTTCGCCCGATGGTATCGGCTACGAAATCCATGACGGCGCGGATCGCCGGAGAGCGGCGCAGATCCGGATATGTCACGAGCCAGAGGTCGCGCGCAGGCGACGGCACCGCCACCGGCAGGCGTACCAATGCCGGCTCGCCATCGCCGAGAAAGGCGGGAAGCGCCACGACGCCGAGGCCGGTTCGGGCAGCCTCCAGCTGGCCGAAGACATCGGTGGCGCGGAACACGATCGGGCGGCCTTCCAATAGGCTGCGCAGCCAGATCTGCTGCGTCAGATGCTCCATCGCCGCATCGTAACCGATGAACACCCAATCCTTCTCCGGCATCTGCGCCACGCTCGGTATGGCGTAGAGGCCGAAGCGCATGACGCCGATGCGGCGCACCAGCAAATCGCTTTCCTCCGGCCGCGTCATGCGCACGGCAATATCGGCTTCACCGTAATTCAGCGCGGCGCGACGGGTGACACCGGCAATGGTCAGCGTGATATCCGGGTGCTCTTCACGAAAAAGCGTCGCCTTCGGAGCGAGAAGGTGGGCAGCGATCGATGGCGGCGCACTGACCTTGACCGCGGCGGAAAGGCCGGCGACGGCGCTCTTCGAATAACGTCTGATCGCCTCGACATTTTCCTCCATACCCGCCACCAGTTCGGCGATGGCGCGGCCATCGACCGTCAAGGGCGAGGTGCGTGGCCGCCGGTCGATGAGGCGCAGGTCGAGCGCACGTTCCAGCGCCGCAATGCGCCTGCCGACCGTTGCATGGTCGACACCCAACTCGCGCGCCGCCGCAGAGAGGGAGCCGGTTCGAGCGAGAGCGGCGAAATGGTGAAGGTCCTGCCAATCAATCATCGGTGCATTATTGCACAGATATGGTGAGTTCATACCGAATTTATTCAGGTCGACGCTTATGATCAAAGATCTCCCGAAAGGAGACTTGCCTATGCCCCTAGCGATTGCCATTACCGGTCCCGGCGGACCCGAAGCCATGAAAGCCGTCGATCTACCAGTCACTGAACCCGGCCCCGGCCAGGCGCGGATCCGCCAGAGCATCTCCGGCGTCAACTTCGTCGATATCTATGTCCGTTCCGGGCTCTATCCACTGCCGCCGGGCCAGAGCGTGCTCGGCTTCGAAGGCGCCGGCGTCGTCGAGGCGATCGGCCCGGAAGTCGAAGGGCTCAAGGTCGGCGACCGCGTCGCCTATATCGGCCATCCCCTCGGCAGCTATGCCGAGGTGCGCACTCTTTCCGCCGCTCGGCTGGTGAAATTGCCAGACGGCGTCAGCGAGCGTGCTGCCGGCAGCACGATGCTGCGCGGGCTGACGGCGCAAATGGTGCTGCAGAAGGTCTATCCCGTGAAAGCAGGCGAATGGGTGCTGGTGCATGCCGGCGCCGGCGGCCTCGGCCAGCTCGTCATCCGCCTTGCCAAGCGGATCGGGGCAAACGTCATCGCCACGGTCGGCTCCGAAGCCAAGACCGGCTTTGCCCGTGAGGCCGGAGCCGACGTGGTTCTCCTCCATACATCCGAGGATTGGGGGCAGGAAACACGCCGCATTGCCGATCGCCGCGGCGTACATCTTGCCGTCGACGGGATCGGCGGCACCATGCTCTCGCAAACGCTTGCGGTCGTCCGCCCCTTCGGCATGGTCGCAAGCCTCGGCCAGCCGGCCGGCCCCATTCCGCCGATCCAGATAGAAGAGCTGACCGCGCCTCGCGCCATCGGCCTGTCGCGCCCGAGCGTATTGACCTATGCCAGCGATCCGGATCTCTACCGCCAGGGCACAACGGCGCTGATGGCGGCGCTGCAGGACGGGCTCGTCAACCCGATCGGCGCCGAATACAAGCTGAAGGATGCCGCCCAAGCTCATGCCGACCTCGAAGCGGGCCGAACGACGGCCAGCGTCGTGCTGACGATGTGACGCCCGGCGGAGCCTCCTGGCAGGCTCCGCTCATTGCGATGGGGCGGCGGGGCGATGGGGTGTTTTAGCTTCGACGCACAATCCATTCATCCCGTCAATGGTTTTTGCTGCAAGGCAGCAATTCGTTGACCATGCCTGCTCCTGCCTGATACCGGTTGCATATGGCGACGCACGGCTCTCAGGCCACCGCCGTCATCGCTATCCGATACGAACCCGATCCTTCGTGGCAAACAGCATGGACACCGCTGCCGGTGCCCACAGGCGATATCCCGTGAACACTGCTTCCCAGACCATCCGGTACACTTCGACCCTGTCCCTCATATCGATCGTCGCGCTGACATTCTTCGGCTACCTTGCCATCGGGTTGCCGCTTGCGGTGTTGCCGACCTATGTCGACAGCAGCCTCGGCTTCGGCGTCGTATGGGCCGGCATCGCCGTCAGCACGCAATATGTCGCAACCATCGTCAGCCGCGCCCATGTCGGCCGGCTCTGCGATCAATATGGACCCCGCCGCTCGGTCTTTCTAGGCTTCCTTGCCTACGGTCTGTCGGGTGCACTCACCATCGCTTCCACCTTTACGATCCAAGTCCCGGCAGCAAGTCTTGCCCTTCTGCTTGCGGGGCGGCTGGCGCTCGGCATTGGCGAGAGCTGGGTGAGCACGGCGGCGATCACCTGGGCGATCGGCCTGATGGGATCGCGGGAAACTGTGCGCATCATCTCTTGGAACGGCATCGCCACTTACGGCGGCATTGCGCTCGCCGCCCCGATCGGCGCCTGGCTGCAAGGCCAATACGGCTTCTTCGCCATCGGCGTCGTCACCATCATCCTTGCGGTTGCCGGCTTTATGCTCGCGCAAACGCGGCCGCCGGTTCCGGGCGTAAAGGAAAAGGGCATCGGCACCGGCCAGGTGCTGAGCCGCGTCGCACCGTACGGCGTCGCGCTTGCGCTTGCCTCGAGCGGCTTCGGCGTCGTCATGGCCTTCGTCGCGCTGTTCTTCCATAGCCGCAGCTGGGACGGCGCCTCCTTTGCACTCAGCGCCTTTGGCCTTGCCTTCATGGGCGTGCGCCTGGGTCTTGCGCAAGCTGTCGCCCGCTTCGGCGGTCTGCCGCTGGTGCGCATCTCGCTTGTCATCGAGATCATCGGCCTGGCGGCGCTTGCCTTTGCGCCATCGCCGATAGTCGCCATCATCGGTGCGGCTCTCGCCGGCGCCGGCTTTGCGCCCGTCTTCCCGGCGCTCGGCAATGAGGCCATGGAACGTATCCCACCGCAGAACCGTGGCGTCGCGCTCGGGCTCTATTCGATCTTCCTCGACGTGTCGCTTGGGAGCACCGGCCCTATCGCCGGCCTGTTCGCGGATCATCTCGGTTATGCTGCACCGTTCTCCTTCGGTGTCGGCGCGGTGCTGCTCAGCCTGATCCTGAGCTTCTGCCTGCGCAGGAATGGCAGCCGCTGAAAGCTGTTTTGGCGCTGTTTGTCCCCGGTCCTGATTTTGGCATGTGGCGACAAACGGTTGCAGGCTCCCTTTAAGGCTTGATATGGGTCTCTGATCATCATCAGCAGGAGGCCCGCCCATGAACGTCACCGAAATCGTCATCGAAGGCGATACTCCGGGGATCGCCTGGCGGCTGCCGGTCCTGCATTTTGCCGGCAGCAAGGCAGACGCACCGAAGATCTATATTCAGGCCGCGTTGCATGCAGGCGAGCTGCCGGGCACGGCCTTGGTGCATTTCCTCTGCGAGCGGCTTCGGAAAGCGGAAGCCGAAGGCGCCATTCTAAGCGATATCATCGTGGTGCCGCATGCCAATCCGATCGGCGCGGCGCAATCGCATTTCGGCGAGATGCAAGGGCGCTTCGACTTGGGCTCGCGCACCAACTTCAACCGCGACTTTCCGCTGATCTCGCTTCGCGACCGCGATCTCCTGATCGAAAATCTGGAACGCTACCCCGCCGTCGATCGGCTGAAACGTCAGCTGATCCATATGGCGCTTGGTGCCGATCTGGTGATCGACCTTCATTGCGATGACGAATCCCTGCAATATGCCTATATTGACGAGGCATTCTGGCCTGAAGCCGCCGATCTTGCCGCGGCGCTCAAGATGGATGCGGTGCTGCTGTCGGACGGTGAAAGCTCGGCCTTCGAGGAGGCCGTCAGCTTCGCCTGGAAATACGAAGTGCCGGGGGAGAAGAAGGCAAGGCTGCCGGGCAAGCTTTCAGTCACGGTGGAATTGCGCGGCACCCGCGATGTCTATCCCGAAATGGCAAAGAACGATGCCGAAGGGCTCTGGCGCTTCCTGGCCGCGCGCGGCGCGGTACAGGACGACAGCGTCGCGCCCGGCACCTCCTTTAGCGGACCGGCCGTGCCGCTCGATAATGTCGAGATGATCCGCGCACCACAGGCCGGCACGGTGCTCTTCCATCGCAATATCGGCGAGCGCGTTGAAGAAGGTGATCTGCTGGCGACGATCATCACCGCGCCGGGTATGCCGGACGGCGCCATCGATATCCGCGCGCCGCAGGCAGGTCTGATTGTCACCCGTGTTTCGGACCGGCTGGTGCGCCGACGCGGCGATCTGATGAAGATCGGTTCGGACAGACCAAGCTCCGTCGCCCGCAAACCGGGGACACTTGAGGATTGATTTCCTTTAGCGGCGATCGATCACCTTGCAGCGCATGATGAAAGCGATCGCCGCTGCCTCGCGGAGAAGCACACCGAAACGATTGACATGATGCTGCATTCCGGCAAGCGCGGCACGCGCTTTGCCCCTTAGCCGGGCAAGAATTGAACGATTTTCCATCGCGATCATGCCTCCGATCGAGGTGATGCAGGCAATGTTCAGGTCATCGAAGGCGACAATTCATCGCCTTTCGAATATATGTATGCAGTGTGCATATATATAATGAAAATGTCAAGACGCTGTTCCGGGCTTATGTCATGAAGGCAATCGGGCAGCGATCCTGATCGCAAACGCCTTGGTCGCACACGCGGCAGACCACATCCTGGTCATCGCCGAGATCGACCAAGGCGGGCAGCAGCTTTTCGACCAAGCAGCCGAACTCGGCCGTCTCCTCCGGGCTGAGAACGCCGAAAGCCCGATGGATGACGGCCCGGCGGGCGGAAAGGCTTCTATCAAAGAGCAAGTGGCCTTTTTCTGTCAGCTGCAGCGCGCGGGCTCGCTTGTCTCCCTCGACGCCGCCGCCCCGCAGCACGAGGCCGGACGCCACCAGCTGATCGACCAGGCGCACCGTGGCGGAATGAGAGAGCGCGATCATCCGCCGCAGGCTCTCGATCGTCAGGCCCGGCTCGGTGCCGATTTGAACGAGTGCGGCAATGGCGCTCGGGCCAAGGCCGGTTTCATCGGCGAAAGCCTTCTCCATCTTGTCCACCAGAGCAAGGCTCATGGCGCCAAAGAGGTTTTCCAGCCGCAATATTTCCTTGTTCGTCGCCATGCTTTCAACCCGCACCATAAATATGCATGCTGCATATTTATGCGAATATCGTTGGCAACTGCAACGGGTGAGAGAACCGCCTCCCCATCCGAGCGGCTTTCATCCGCCTTTATCCGCATGCTATGCGCTATCGGACAGCAAAAGACGGATTCGCCATGACGATCACCATTTACGGCATCAAGAACTGCGACACGATGAAGAAGGCCCGGACCTGGCTCGAAAGCCACGGCATTGCCTATGACTTCCACGACTACAAGGCCGTCGGCATCGACAGGGAACATCTGGAGCGCTGGACGAAGGAAGCGGGATGGGAAGTCGTGCTCAACCGGGCCGGCACCACCTTCAAGGCCTTGCCGGAAACGGACCGCGCCGATCTTTCGAAGGACAAGGCCATTCAGCTGATGTTGGCACAGCCCTCGATGATCAAGCGTCCGGTGCTGGAAGCGGACGGCAAATTGCTCATCGGCTTCAAGCCGGATATTTATGCGGCTGCATTCGGCAAGGCGGCCTAGAGGCGAGCAATGTCAAAAACCACCCGCGCCACGCAAGTCCTGACCCAGGCGAAAGTCGTCTTTACCGTGCATGCCTATGACTACGATCCGAATGCGGAGCGTGTCGGTCTGCAGGCGGCAGAGGCGCTGGGCGAAGAGCCGCACCGCGTGCTGAAGACTCTAATGGCGGAGGTGGATGGCAAGCCTGTCTGCGCTGTCGTGCCCTCGGATCACGAAGTCAGCATGAAGAAGCTCGCCGCAGCCTTCGGCGGCAAATCGGCTGCCATGATGAAGCCCACCGATGCCGAGCGTCTGACGGGCTATCATGTCGGCGGCATCAGCCCCTTCGGCCAGAAGAAGATCGTGCCGACGGCAATCGAGGCGCAGGCGATGACCGAAGCCTACGTCTATATCAACGGCGGCCAGCGCGGGCTGCAGGTGCGCCTCAGTCCGCAGGATGCCTTGAGCGCTCTTAAAGCCAAGGCTGCACCCCTGATTGCCTAACGATCTTCAAGATCGGACATAGCGCCTTCAATTTCGCCGCAAACCGGTCTAAGTCTTTGGACCATCTTTCGATAGCAAGCACGCAGGTTTTGCCATGACATCAGCCATTCCCAACCATCATCCCGTCGATCACGCCAAGCTGGAAAAGCTTGCGGAAGTAGCCGTAAGGGTCGGGTTGCAGCTGCAGGCAGGCCAGGATCTGCTGATAACGGCGCCAGTCGCGGCGATGCCGCTGGTTCGGCTGATCACGCGCGAAGCCTACAAGGCCGGCGCAGGCCTCGTCTCCACCTTCTATTCCGACGAAGAGACGACGCTCGCCCGCTACGAATACGGCCAGGATGCGAGCTTTGACCGCGCCGCCACATGGCTTTACGAAGGCATGGCCAAGGCCTTCTCCAACAACACGGCACGCCTCGCCATTGCCGGCGACAACCCAATGCTGCTGTCCAATCAGGACCCGAACAAGGTGGCGCGTGCCAACCGCGCCAATTCGGCCGCCTATAAGCCGGCGCTGGAAAAGATCTCGAATTTCGATACCAACTGGAACATCGTCTCCTACCCGAATCCCTCCTGGGCGAAGCTGGTCTTCCCGAATGATCCGGAGGCGATCGCGGTCGCAAAACTTGCCAAGGCGATCTTCTCTGCCTCGCGCGTCGATGTCGAAGATCCGATCGCGGCTTGGACGGAGCACAATGCCAATCTGCACAAGCGCTCGGCCTGGATGAACGGCCAGCGTTTTTCCGCCCTGCATTTCCAGGGACCCGGCACCGACCTGACCGTCGGTCTGGCGGATGGCCATGAATGGCATGGCGGCGCGTCTACCGCCAAGAACGGCATCACCTGCAATCCGAACATCCCGACCGAAGAGGTCTTCACCACGCCGCATGCGTTGCGTGTCGAAGGCCATGTCTCGTCGACGAAGCCGCTGTCGCATCAGGGCACGCTGATCGACAATATCCAGGTGCGTTTCGAGGGCGGCCGCATCATCGAGGCCAAGGCGACGCGTGGTGAGGAAGTGCTGAACAAGGTGCTCGACACCGACGAAGGCGCGCGCCGGCTCGGCGAAGTCGCGCTGGTGCCGCATTCCTCGCCGATTTCGGCGAGCGGCATCCTGTTCTACAACACGCTCTTCGACGAAAACGCCTCCTGCCACATCGCGCTCGGCCAGTGCTATTCCAAGTGCTTCATCGACGGCGCCAAGCTCAGCCAGGAACAGATCAAGGCTCAGGGCGGCAATTCCAGCCTGATCCACATCGACTGGATGATCGGTTCCGACAAGGTCGATATCGACGGCATCAATGCCGATGGCTCGCGCGTACCCATCATGCGCAAGGGCGAATGGGCATAACCAAAGCTCAGACGTTCGAATGCGATCATGCCGCGGTATCTCCATCGCGGCATATTTTTCGGAAATCGTGAGATCAGATCGTCGCCAGCGCTTTCCTGACGCGTTCGAGATGCGCCTTGCGCCCGGTTTCGGTCACGCGGTCCATGTCATGCAGCGCCAGCATGCGGAAATTGAGCCGCTTGGCACAGAAGGCGGCGATGCCGCGCTTTAGCAGGCGCCGCACCGGATTGCCCATGTAGAGATGCACGATCCACCACGGCGAGCCTGTCGTCGTCAGCGCCCAGAACAGGCGGATATTGGTCAGTTCAGGCACGATACGTCCGCCGGCGGGATCATGGGTGAAGGCAACGCCGGGCGCAAAGGCGCGATCGAAGAAACCCTTGAGGATCGCCGGGAAATTGAACCACCATTGCGGAAAGACGAGGATCAGTCCCTCCGCCGCTCGCAGTCGCGCGACGATATCGCTGACACCTGAGGCATCGTAAGGCTGGTCGAAATAGCCGCGCCGCTCGGCCTCTGAAAGACGTGGGTCGAAGCCTTCACGGTAAAGATCGAGCAGATCGACCTGATGGCCGCGAGCAACGAGCGTCTCTTGCGCAAGCTTTGCCACCGCGGCAGCAAAACTATCCTCCAGCGGATGGGCCAGCACCAGCAGGATGCGCATCAGAAGAGGCTTCCCTGCTTCGGTGGCGCGGCAGGCTCGGCCGGTTTGGTAGCGCGTTTCTTCGAAGGCGCAGTGCCTGATGGCGGCGTGGATGAAGACGGTGGGGGGACATCATCGCCGGTGACTGCCCCGATGCGGCCGTCCGCAAACTCGATCGAAATCGCGGCACCCGTCGAAAGGGCTGCCGCCAGCGAAACCGGGCGGTCGTCCTCATCGCGCACGACAGCGTATCCGCGCTTCAAGACATTCTTGTAGGAAAGCGACTGCAGAATACGCTCCTGCGCCGTGAGTTCGCTGCGCGCTCGGGTCAGCTGATGGCGGATAGCCGTATCGGCATGACGGACGAGATTGCCGAGGCGATCGCGAGCCCTCCCCGTCTGTGCCTCAAGGCGCGATGGCAACGTAGCGAAGACGGCATCGGCGCGTTCGATGCGAGCGCGGGACCGGTCGAGCATGCGCTCAATGGTCCGCTCCGCGCGGGTCATCCGTTCGCCCAATTGCTGGCGGCGCTCGGCGATCCTGTTCGACAGGATATCGGGGCGGAGGTGCGAGGCCGTACGCTCGAAGGAGCGGCGCTTGTTCAGCGTGTTCAGCTCCAATCCGCGGCCAAGGCCGGCGGCGGCTTCATCGAAGCGGCGGCGCGGCAGAGCCAGAATCTGGTCGAGAGAAGGCAAAGCGCGTAACAGCGCACGCAAAGCCTGCCGGCGTTGATCCATCTGCCTCGTCATTCCCCCCTGCAACCGGGCTGCTAGGCTTGCAAGCTGCGCCTCAAGTTCCGCTTTGACCGGAACGGCCATTTCCGCCGCACCCGTCGGCGTCGGAGCGCGCACGTCGGCGGCGTAGTCGATCAAGGTCCAGTCTGTCTCATGGCCGACGGCCGAGATCAATGGAATCTCGCTTGCGGCAGCAGCGCGCACCACAGCCTCATCGTTAAAACTCCAGAGATCCTCGAGGCTGCCGCCGCCGCGCGCGACGATCAGCACATCGGGGCGCGGGATGGGGCCACCGGGCGCAAATTCGTTGAAGCCGCGTATGGCGTTCGCCACTTCGTCGCCGGAGCCCTCTCCCTGTACCTTCACCGGCCAGACCAGCACATGTACGGGGAAGCGATCGGAAATGCGATGCAGGATGTCGCGGATGACCGCGCCGGTCGGCGAGGTGACCACCCCAATCACCTTGGGCATGAAAGGCAGCCGACGCTTGCGCTCGGGATCGAACAGACCTTCGGCAGCAAGCTTGCGCTTGCGTTCCTCCAAAAGCGCCATCAGGGCACCGGCGCCGGCGGGCTCCAGGGTCTCGATGACGATCTGATATTTCGACGAGCCCGGGAAGGTCGTCACCTTGCCTGTTGCAATGACCTCCATTCCCTCTTCAGGGCGGAATTTCAGCTTGGAGAATGTGCCTTTCCAGATCACCGCATCGATACGCGCGCGATCATCCTTCAGCGAGAAGTAGGCATGCCCCGAGGAATGCGGTCCACGATAGCCGGAGATTTCTCCGCGCACACGCACCTGGTCGAACGCATTCTCGACCGTGCGCTTGATCGATCCGGATAGTTCCGAGACGGAGTATTCCGTCAGGTTCGAAGGCGAATCATTCTCAAAAAAGCTGCTCATGTCCCCCTTCTACCCGATGTCGCGGTAAATGCGGAGCCTGCTTCATACCGCTTAAGTCTGAATCGATCGAAAGACGGGATTGTGCGCATACTTGAGATGCTTCCGCCTCCTTGCATGTCTCACAAAGGGCGTGGAGCCTATTGCTTCATCAAGCGTTAACCCTACTGACAAAGGCTTTCTTAGCCATCTGCGCGTAAACCTGTGCAAACTAATTCTTGGTAAAGAGGATATGGAGCGATGATATTCGCGACCGCCACGATCATCGGAATTGCCGCCGGCCTGCAGCGCTCGACGATCGGCGCGCTGCTCGGCGTGGCACTCGTGAGCATCGCTTTCATGGCCGCCGTCGCCACATCGATCGTTCCGCCGCCGCTGACGACGCTGTTCATCGCGCTCGGCGGCTACAATCTCGGCTTCATCGGTTACCTCGTCACCATCGACATGGTGGAGCATCGCCGCGCTTAAAAGCAATGTCAGGAAGTGTCTGGCGATTTCGCCAATTTAAGTGTCGCGGAGTGATTCAAAGAATCCAGGAGGAGCTGAAACGCTCCAAATCAATCCTGCGGCTTGACGCGGAAGAACTGCACATCCGATTCCGCCGGCGCCGCAATCGGCTCCAGATAGACCGGGATATGCCCGGCAGTCAGCTGCGCATAAAGCCCCTTCGGCGCCCGCTCACTCACTAACTCCACCTGCGGATCCCCCTTACAGAAGGCGACAATCGTCACCTTTGCCTCATGCAGAAGCGCTTCCGCCCGTTGCGGCTCTGCAAGACCGATATGCAGCTCGGCCAGCATTCCGTCGGGATCGCGATGATAAGGACCGGAAAGGGTGCGGTGCGGCGTGAAGCGCAGAAGCGGCGCTCCCATATTGGAGGCCGCCGCGACGACGCCCGGCTCGAGACCCGCAATCGGTGCCAGGGCCTGCCTGGAGGCACAATTGGCAGTCTCCTCCGCCTTGACCGGCGCTGCGACCATAAAACCATTGACGACCCCCTTGCTTGCAAGCGCGCCGCCGACGGCCCAAACGGCTGGGACAGAGGCCAATAGCGTCCCTGCATAGAGCAGGATCGAACGCAGATTTCTGGGATCGGCCATGTAGTCTTTTCGCAATTCGGCAACCAACAACGCCAATGGCGGAATGGCCAGGAGATTGGCAAATTCGGCGCCACGCACCTGCACCAGCGTGATCACCCAATTGATCGCGATCAGTGCCATCAGCATTGCATGGAGGCTCGCGCGGTTGCCCCGCAGGATACGAAAGCCGCAGACGAGCATCGCCAGAAGACCCGTCGCATAGAAGGCGCCGAGCGTATCGGGCTGCCTGTGAGCGACGGAAAAGATCGACTGCGCCTCGGTCACCCTGCTGAGCCAGAAATCCACCAGCATGGGATCCAGATCGGAAAGTGGATTGCGCAGGCATTGCGGCGCGAGGGCTACTGTCGTAGCCAACACGAATGCGCCGTTGGCCGCGAGAATTGCAATGCGCCAGGGGCGGGAGAGATGGCTGGTAAAAAGGGACGACAGGAGAAGCCCGACGCAGCCGGCGCTGGTAATGCCATAAAAGCCGAGCGAGAGATTGTCGCATGTGACCATCGAATAAAGGCGCGGCGGCACCAGCGAAAAGAAGGCGGCGCTGACGGCAACCGTCAACGTCAGCGCAAAAGCTTTTGCAGCGGGTGCGAATATCTCACCTTTCCAAGCCCACAAACAGGCAACAGACATGCAGGCGATGGCGACAAAGGGCGTCGTCTCTGCGCCGATACCGAGCTGGGCGGCGAGGGCGATGGCAGCGATTGCAAAGTTGCGAGGCCTGTAACTTTCGTCGACCAGCATTGCGACAGTGAGCGCGACGAGGCCGAGCTGGACATTATCGTGATCGATGGAGCCCGGCACGAAGCGCGGCGAGAGCAGGACGAAGAGTGCCGTCAGGATCAGCGAGAAGTGCATGCCCTGCAGACCGGCGATGCGCCTGCCCGCAAGACCCATGAAGAACATCAGCGGCAGGACGAGCATCAGCGGCCAGACGGTCAGTGCCGCCGCCTCGGCGCTTTCCGGTGAAAGGAACATTCGGAAGAAGAGGATGAGGCTTGCGATCGGCAGATCGATGAAGCGCGACCAGTGCATCAGCGTCCCGCCCGCAAGGCCGAGACGGTACTGCATCATGTCGAACCAGCCCTGGCCGGCGAGAAAATCGCGCACTTCGACAAGGCGCATGGCGTCGTCATTATCCGGCCCGACATAGTCCGTGAGGTTGCGATGAATGATGAGCTGCGCGACGATGACAATGGCGGCATAGACGAGCGCAGCGAAAGCAGGATGAGACCAGCGCATGGGCGCCTTCTTCTCCGCCGTTCCGGCTGCCTCGGGCGGCATTGCCAGCGTTTGCTCCATCTCGGTGAACCCCATGTTGAAAGGATAGTCGGGGCGATACGCTAACGGTTGCCGATCAAAAAAAAGTAAAGCTGCTACCTTCAGCCGCTTTCATCACGAGAATGTTTTTCACAACGCCGGTACCCCGCCTTTTTTATTTCGCAGCCATAGGGTCTTATTAACAGCCAGCGGGATAAGCTCTCGTCCGGATCGTCAATCGGGCCTCGACTTGACTTCACACGCAGCAACCGGCCAAGACCATGTCGAATGAGAAGCTGAACATCGCTGTCCTCCTGCCCTGCTACAACGAAGCCGCAACGATCGGCGAGGTCGTGCGCGGCTTCCGCAAGGCACTGCCGCAGGCCGCGATCTATGTCTACGACAATAATTCAACCGACGGCACCGCGCTGCATGCCATGCTCGCCGGCGCAACCGTCGTGCGCGAGCGTCGGCAGGGCAAGGGACATGTGGTGCGCCGCATGTTCGCCGATATCGAAGCCGACATCTATCTGATGGCCGACGGCGACGGAACCTATGCGCCCGAGGACGGAGAAGAGCTGATCCGCACGCTGCTGACCGAGGGATCGGATATGGTGGTCGGTACGCGGCGCAACGTGCATAATGATGCAGGCAGGCAGGGACACGCCTTCGGCAACCGCATTTTCAACTGGCTCTATCGCACCATATTCGGTGCCGATTTCACGGATATCTTTTCCGGCTACCGCGCCTTCTCGCGCCGCTTCGTCAAAAGTTTTCCGGCCGTTTCGGGCGGCTTTGAAATCGAGACCGAGATGTCGGTGCATGCCTCCAGGCTGAAGCTGCCTGTGAGCGAGCTGGAACTCGATTACGGACGGCGGCCGGAAGGTTCGCATTCGAAGCTTTCCACTTTCCGCGACGGTGGCAAGATCCTCTGGATGTTCGCGATGCTGATGAAGGAAACGCGGCCTTTTGCCTTCTTTGGCATCCTGAGCGCCATTGCGATGGAACTCAGCATCGGCTTCTCCATCCCGGTCTTCATCGAGTATTTCGAAACCGGACAGGTATTGCGCATGCCGAGTTGGATGCTCTCCCTGGCACTGACAATGATCGCCTTCATGCTATTCACGGCCGGTCTGATCCTCGATTCGGTCGCCCGCGCCCGCGCCGAACAGTTGCGCATCCACTATATGAGCCTGCCGAAGCCTTCCTCGCGCGAAAGCGGCAATGACAGGACGGTTTACATGGCTGAGATCGAAAAGCCGGCAAGCCGGAAGAAAAGGGCCAAGGCTGCATGAAGAAGCTCTTTCGCTTCCTGATCGCCGGCGGTGTCGGCTTCATCGTCGATGCGGGCGTGCTGCATTTGTTGCTTTGGTTCACGCCTTTCGGCCCCTTCGTCGGCCGCGCCATATCTATCCCGAGCGCGCTGCTTGCCACCTGGGTGCTCAATCGCAACTTCACCTTCGGCCGGTCCGACCGCTCGCTTGCGGCGGAGGGCTTCCGCTACGGTTCGGTCGGGTTGACCTCGGCCCTGCTGAACTACGCCCTTTTCAGCTCGTTGCTGATGACGGAGCCGTCATTAAGACCGATCATTGCGCTGACGCTGGCATCAGCGGCGGCAACGGCGTTCAGCTTCTTCGGCTATTCACGCTTCGTCTTCCGCCACCGACAAAATTCCTGAAGCAATTCCCGGAAAAGTGCGCAGCGGTTTTCCGGGAATTGCGTCAGACAATAAGGAACGCCCTCAGACCGGCTCCCAGCCATCCTTCTCGCTGGCGCGGTAGATGGCGTCGATGACCTTCTGGTTGAGTTTCGAACTTTCCAGCGACACGACCTCTGCGCCTTGACCAAGCGCAGCAGAGGCGAAGGCCTCAGCCTCGCGCCTGTACTGGCGGCTGTCTGGGAAACGGAAAATCTGCGATTCCGAATGGCCGCGATTGGTTAGTTCCAGCTCTTCCGCGCCGTAACGGTCGGCATTGAAAGGCGACTTCACCTCGATGAAGCCTTCCGTGCCGTGGAAGACCATGACCTGGCGATTGGCCATTTGCGTCGAGATGTAGAAGGTCAGTTCGAAATCGCCGAAATCTGCCTTGACGCTGGAATAGATGTCTGTGCCGAATTCCGGGTCGCGCTCCGTCACCGCCTGAATACGCAGGGGTTCGCGGCCCGTGACGAAGCGGGTGCTGATCGTCGGGTAGACCCCGATATCGGGCAGACCACCGCCGCCAAGCGCAGGAATGTTGCGCATGTTGCCGGCATCGCGGTTGAAATAGGTGAAGGCGCCCTGGATGTGGCGCAGGCGGCCGATGGCACCGTCCACCAGCAGCGAGCGAACCTTCCGCCAGACCGGCGCATAGGTGACCATATAGGCTTCCGTCACCAGCACCTTGTTGCGATCGCGCGCGGCGATCAGGCTGTCGATCTCATCCGCCTTGAGGGCGATCGGCTTTTCGCAGAGCACGTGTTTGCCGGCATCGGCAGCCTTGATCGTCCATTCGACATGCTGCGAGGTCGGCAGCGGGATATAGACGGCATCGATCGTGTCGGAGGCAAGCATCTCCTCATAGGAGCCGAAAGCATGCGGCACGGAGAAGCGGTCTGCCATCTGCCGGGCGCGGGCGAGATCACGGCTGGCTATCGCCGTCACAACGCAGTTTTCCGCATCCTGAATGGCGGGCACGACCAGATCGCGGCCGATTTTGGCCGTCGACAGAATTCCGAAGCGCAGCATGATCTCTCTCCTGAAGCATTGTCCCGAAGCAGACGGCCGCATGGCGATGATCGCTACACGGGCTTTCCGGCGGGATCCTTTGTGAACACGTGGGGTAAAGCGAAACGGGGCATTCCGCTCTGAACGAAATCGACGCCAATCTTATTCGGCCCCTGCCGAAGGCGCAACGCCCGAGACGGCCCACAGGCGCGAACCCGAGGACATAAGGACCATCTCACCATGTCCGTATTTGTCCCTTTTCTGTCTGCCAGATGGCTTTCGAAGCTTTCAAGCGACACCTAATCTCGGCTATCCTTCAAGCACAGGAGATACGAAAATGTCCCATGCGGATACCGCACTGCTCGTCATTGATGTCCAGGAATCCTTTCGCCAGCGTCCCTACTGGAGAACGGACGACCTGGCGGTCTTTACCGACCGCCTGCAGGCGCTGATCAATGGCGCCAAGGCGAAAGGCATTCCCGTCGTCCAGATTTTTCATGTCGAGGACAGCGACGCGCATTTCAGCCTGAAGAGCGGCTATGTGCGCAAGCTCGATGAGATCTCGCTGGAGGCCGATGCCGTCTTCCACAAACGCCGCCATTCGGCGCTCGTCGGCTCCGGTCTCGATGTTTGGCTGGTGGCAAACGGCATCCGCAAGGTGATCGTCTCGGGTATCCGCACCGAGCAATGCTGCGAGACGACGACCCGGCACGCCTCCGATCTCGGCTATGAGGTCGACTATGTCACCGAGGCGACGCTGACCTTTCCGATGACGCATGCCTCGGGCACGGTCTTCAGCGTCGACGATATCAAGAAGCGCAGCGAACTGGTGCTATCGGGCCGTTTCGCCCGTATCGCAACGGTCGAAGAGGCGCTCGCCGATGCAACGATTCGGAATGCCGCATGACCCAAAGCGACCGGCGCCTCCATCGGCGGATCATTCCTGTCTACGTGCTTCTGCCGCCCTATACGCTGCTGATGGACGTGGCCGGGCCGGTGGAGGTTTTGCGCCGCGCCAATATCGAACAGGACGACGTCCTGTTCGACTATCAGTTCATCGCTGCCCAGCCGTCACAGACGACTTCGGTCGGGCTGACACTTGCCGATCTCAGGCCGTTGCCGGATCACATTCCTGATGGCGCCTATGTCATCCTGTCCGGCAGCGTCACGCCGCCCGACGATGCCGAGGATATAGAGCCGGAGCTAGCCACGCTCGCGGCGTGGCTGAAAAGCGCGATCCGTCCGGGCATTACCCTCGTCACCATCTGCTCCGGAGCCGTGCTCGCCGCCCGCGCCGGGCTGATGGACGGCTATGCCTGCACCACACATGCCGCCTGTCTCGACGAAGTCAGGGAATTCGCTCCGACGGCCAGGGTTCTCGACAACCGGCTCTACGTCGAAGACCGCGATCGCTATTCTAGCGCCGGCATCACCACAGGCACCGATCTGATGCTGCATCTCGCCTCCAAGCTGACTTCACCGATGACGGCTCTGACCATTGCCCGGCACATGGTCGTCTATATGCGCAGGACCGGCAGCGAGCCGCAGCTCTCGCCATGGCTCAGCGGCCGTAACCACATCCACCCCGCCATCCATCGCGTTCAGGATGCGATCATGGCCGATCCGGCCCACGGCTGGTCGCTTGCCGAGCTTGCCGGCATCGGCGCAATGAGCGCACGGCATATTTCGCGGCTGTTTCAGGAGCATGCTGGCCTGTCGGTGACGGCCTATGTCAATCTGATGCGCGTGACGCTGGCGCGCGACGTACTTGCCAATTCGCGGCTGGATATGGAGCGCGTGGCGGAAAAATCCGGCTTCGCCTCGCCGCGGCATATGCGGCGCGTCTGGTCGAAATACAACGCGCTGCCGCCCAGCCACTATCGACGCTCGACGACGGAATAAAGAAATTGTGTGTGGTTTTCGCCGCGAAAGGCCGATAGCCTGCCTTGTCCCTTCCTCCGGCGTCCGCTCGCCGGTTTACCTTTCAAATGACCTGGAGAAATAGCATGGACACGCGCAAGCTTGGACGAACCGATCTGTTTGTCGCCCCCATCGTTTTCGGCGGCAACGTCTTCGGCTGGACGGCCGATGAGAAAACCTCCTACGCACTGCTCGACGCCTTCTTCGACGCCGGCTTCAACACGATCGACACGGCCGACGTCTATTCCCGCTGGGTCCCCGGCAACAAGGGCGGCGATTCCGAGGAGATCATCGGCAAGTGGCTGAAGCAGGGCCGCGTTTCGCGCGACAAGGCCATCATCATCACCAAGGTCGGATCGGAGATGGGGCCGGGCAAAAAAGGCCTCAAGGCCGGCTATATCATCGAGGCGGCCGAGGCCTCGCTGAAGCGGCTGCAGACCGATCACATCGACCTCTATCTCTCGCACTGGCCGGACCCCGAGACGCCGCATGAGGAATCGCTCGCCGCCTATGCCAAGCTGAAGGAACAGGGCAAGATCCGCCATGTCGGCTGCTCGAACCTCGATGCGACGCAGCTCCAGGCTTCGCTCGATGCCGCCGCCAAGGCCGGCCTGCCTCGCTACGACGTGCTGCAGCCCGAATATAACCTCTACGCCCGCGACAGCTTCGAAGGACCGCTGGCGGATCTCTGCGTCAAGGAAGAGATCGGCGTCATTACCTATTTCAGCCTCGCGGCCGGCTTCCTGACCGGTAAGTACCACACCAAGGCGGATACCGAGGGACGGGCGCGCGAGAACCGGGTTTCAGCCTATTTCGACGACAAGGGCCTGCGCATTCTCGCAGCCCTCGACAAGGTTTCAGCCGAAACCGGCGCCAAGCCCGCCGAGATCGCGCTTGCCTGGCTCTTGCGCAAACGCGGCGTCACCGCTCCGATCGCCAGCGCCACCAGCCTCAGCCAGCTCGACGCGCTCATCAATTCGGCGAAGCTCTCGCTTTCCGATGACGCCATGCGTCTGCTCGACGCAGCCGGCGAATAGGAAAGGCAGGCCTATGACCGTGACGATCCGCGACGCCAGACCCGAAGACGAAGCCCGTTGGCGCGCGCTTTGGGACGGCTATCTCTCTTTCTACGGCGTCACCGTCGCGCCTGATATCACCGATGCGACATGGCGCCGGGTCTTCGATCCGGCGTCGGCGATCTTCATGCGCGTGGCCGATGTCGATGGCGAAGTGAAGGGCTTTAGCCTTAGTCTCACGCATGAGGGCACATGGGTGCGCGCGCCCGACTGCTATCTGGAAGATCTATTCGTCGATGAAAGTGCCAGAGGCCACGGCGTCGGCCGAGCGCTGCTGGATGATCTCGTTGCGCTCTGCAAGACGAATGGCTGGGCCAGGCTTTACTGGCACACCGAGGAAAGCAATGCGACCGCCCGCAAGCTCTACGACACCTATGTGAAGAGCGACGGACATATTCGCTATCGCATCAGTTTCTAAGTCTTGGAAAACCCTCATAATGGGCGGAATGATCGCCCTCCCAGTTGGCCATGCCCGGTTTGGTCAGCATGCCGCGCGGGCTGACAAAGCTCTGAATGGTCCGCCTGGGCCGCTCGTGCCATTGGATGTTGAAGGCCCATAGCTTCGGAAAAAAGCAGAGCGAGGCATAGGGCAGATGGTCGTGGATCCACCAAGCGAGCCTCTGCCAATCGCCCTCGTGACTATGGTGATCGATCAGCCAGGGCACGACGATGCAGACGGCCGCGCCCATGCAGCCATCGAGATCGCGCATATCCCAGATGTGGTGCGCGGCGGTATGGGGATTGGTCGAGCAGTTCAATCCATTCCTGTTACCGAAGGCATTGACCTCGGGTGAGCGATAGCCGGAACGGATATGTAGCCGGCCAAATGTCGCCTCCAGCGGTTCCAGCAATTCCTCGCAAAGCCGGCGGCCGGTTTCGATCGCCAAATCGGGATCTTCCGGGATGTTGGGAATGCGATAGAAATCCGCAATTTCCGAATGCAGGAAATCGCGAAAGAAGAAATTCTTCGACAACCTGACGCGCCCGAGCTCCTCAAGCCCCTTCATCGATCCCGGTTTCCTCATCGCTATAATCCCTTCCTGAAACCATTCGATCAGTCGAGACGAGTTATGGCACTGCCGCCACCCGATTTCTGTCAGCAGCTATGTCAGGGTCCGGTATATTTGAAGAAATCGATGAAGGCTCTGAGCGCCGGGCGCATCTGGCGGCGGCTCGGATAGTAGATGCAGAAGCCGGGATAGGGCGGGCACCAGTCCTCGAGCACGCGGATGAGCTTGCCCTCGGCCAATTCCTGCTGCACGCGAATGTCGAAAAGATAGGCGAGGCCGGCGCCATTGAGGGCGGCCAAAACGCCGAGCCGATCCTCGATCACGATCAGGGGGCCATCGACGGCAACGACCAGCTCGCGGCCGTCTTTCTCGAATTCCCAACGATAGATCGAGCCATCGGTAAATCGCCGCTTGATGCAGCGGTGATGGACGAGATCGCGTGGATGCAGCGGCTTCGGATGCTTCTCGAAATAGGCAGGCGACCCGGCGATGACCGTGCGTATATCCGGAGAGATCTTCACCGCGATCATGTCGCCTTCGATGCTCTCCGCCAGCCGGATGCCAGCATCATAGCCTTCCTTGACGATATTGCTGAAGCCGTCCTCGTTGGCGATTTCAAGGGTGATATCGGGATAGGTATTGAGGAAATCGCCGATGCGCGGCGCCATCAGCAGATCGGAGGCAAAACGCGGCGCGGTGATGCGCAGTGTCCCCGCCGGGCGGCCGCGGGTCGCAAGCGTATCCTCCAGCGCGATATCGATTTCCTCCAGAGCCGGCGCCAACCGTTGCAAAAGCGCCTGCCCCTCCTCGGTCGGAAGCACGCTGCGTGTGGTGCGGGCAAGCAGCCGCACGCCGAGGCTTTCCTCAAGGCTGGAGACGGCGTGGCTGACTGCCGATGGCGCGATCGACAATTCCTTGCCGGCAGCGCGAAAGCTGCGATGGGCGGCGACGGCAGCAAAAACCGCAAGCTGAGAGAGCTGTGTTCTGTTCATTGATCTAAATTATAGAACAACCTGTAAGAATTTGCATGGATTTTCATTCATTGTCCGGAACCCTAACTTGAACTCGTAGGCAGCGGACACGAGCCCCTGTCGCTCCCATACGTCTCAAGAAGGAATACATCATGAAAACCCGCAGGCTAGGTAAGGATCTCACCGTTTCCGCCGTTGGACTGGGCTGCATGGGCATGAGCTTTGCCTATGGCGCCACTGACGAGACCGAATCCGTCAAGACGCTCCATCGCGCCGTCGATCTCGGCGTCACCTTTTTCGACACCGCCGAGGTCTACGGCCCCTTCACCAATGAAGAGCTGCTCGGCCGCACGCTGAAGTCTGTGCGTGACCGCGTTGTCATCGCCACCAAATTCGGTTTCAAGCTCGATCTCACGAAAAGTGGCCCGGCGGCGATGATCGGCGTCGACAGCCGGCCCGAGCATGTCAAGGAAGTCGCCGAAGCTTCCCTTAAGCGACTTGGCACGGATGTCATCGACCTCTTCTACCAGCATCGCGTCGACCCGAACGTGCCGATCGAAGATACGGTCGGCGCCATGGCGGAGCTTGTGAAAGAGGGCAAGGTGCGCACGCTCGGCCTATCCGAAGCCGGCTCTGCCACCATCCGTCGCGCTCACGCGGTACATCCGATCGCTGCCGTGCAGAGCGAATACTCGCTCTGGAGCCGCGATCCCGAGGAAGACGTGCTCGCCACCTGCCGCGAACTCGGCATCGGCTTCGTGCCCTACAGCCCGCTTGGCCGCGGCTTCCTGACCGGAGCGATCCACAAGACGGAGGATCTCGCCGACGACGATTTCCGCCGCTCGCTGCCACGCTTCCAGAGCGAGAATTTCGATGCCAACGCGGCCCTGGTCGCAAGGCTTCAAGCTCTTGCCGAAGAAAAGAATGTCACGGCGGCACAACTGGCGCTCGCATGGGTGCTGCATCAGGGTGACGACATCGTGCCGATCCCCGGCGCACGCAAACTGCACCATCTCGAGCAGAACGCCGCCGCTGCCGATATCGCGCTGTCGCCGCAGGAGTTGAAGGAACTTGGTGGCATCATCTCGCCCGAAACGGTCGCCGGCAAACGATACACCGATGCCTCCCTGGCGATGACGAATATATGACAAACGGGCTGCTCCTTCTGCCCACACAAAGACATCGGCCGCAAAGGCCGGTGTCTTTTTGGGAGCGAAAAGAAAAGTGAAGCATCGCAGAGAAGATGGCCGAACAGGCGAATCGCCTGAATTGCAGGCTTTTTCAAATTCCTAGATTGATCGTCATGGACGCGAAGCTCGTTCGAAAGCTCCACGCTCGGTTGACAAACGGGTGCGAAATTTGAAGATTGCCGCCATCAAAAACGGGCAGCGTGGGGAGGACTTATGTCTAGGCGCGCGTTTATCGGCTTCTCTGCTTTTCTTCTCGCCACTTTCGCATCTCTGACCCCTTCGGTCGCCGCTGACGTCAAGCGCCAGGTGGTCACCACGAAGGATGGCGACTACTTCGGCTTCGATCTGCGCACAGAGCAGAATGTGACGCTGTATCAGTGCTCCGCCTCCTGCATCGGCGACAAGTCCTGCAAGGCCTTCACCTACAATCCCAAGGTGAAGTGGTGCTTCATGAAGTCGGACTTCAATCAGCTCAACAGTTTCCCCGGCGCGATCGCCGGCAAGATCGTCGAGACGGCCGCCACCAGCGAGCCGGATATCGGTGCTGCCCCTGCCCTTTCCTTCCTTTCCGACAATTTCGTCCAGAGCGCGCGCGATGCAAAGAACACGCTGACGCTCGGCAACGAGCTGAAGGGCCAGGGCGTCGAAAGCCTGATCGCGCTCGGCCGCATCGAACTAACTTCGGGCAATGTCAACGATGCCCTGAATGCCTTCCAGGGCGCACTTTCCATCAATCCCGACAATGGCGATCTGTGGGTCGAGATGGCGCGTGCCGCCAATACGATCACGAACGACACATCTGTCGCCACGCGGGCCGCCTATGCCGCGCTCAACGGCTACCAGCTGACCCGCACGACGAGCAGCCGCGCCGATGCGCTGGCAGTGCTTGCCGAAGCGCTGAAGAATGCGCAGAACTACCGCCCGGCGCTCAATGCCTATAAGGCGAGCCTCAATCTCGTCAGCTCCGCTGCCGTCCAGGCAGCCTATAACGATCTTCTGGCCCGCCAGGGCTTCCGTGTCACGGGCAATACGCTCGACAACGACAATGCCTCGCCCCGCGCCTGCGTGCAGTTCTCCGAAAAGCTGGTGAAGAGCGGCGTCGACTACACGCCTTTCGTCACCCTCAACGGCGCCACGCCGAAGGGTGTCGACGCCAAGGACAACCAGATCTGTGTCGAAGGTCTGGAATTCGGCCAGCACTACCGCATTTCGCTACGCGCCGGCCTGCCCTCCTCGGTGGACGAAAACCTCGCCTCGCAGGTCAATGTCGATATCTACGTCAAGGATCGCACCGCTTCGCTACGCTTCACCGGCGACAATTTCGTCCTGCCGTCGACTGCTCGCCGCGGCATCCCGATCGTTTCGGTCAACGCCAACACGGCCAATCTCAAGCTCTATCGCATCGGCGATCGCAATATCGCGCAGCTTCTGAATAACTCGCAGTTCCTGACGCAGGTGGACAGCTACAGCGCCCAGACCATACAGGATACCAATGGCGAACTGGTCTGGCAGGGCTCCATCGAGATCAAGCAGGAACTCAACAAGGAAGTCGCGACCAGCTTCCCTGTGGACGAGGCACTGCCGAAGCGCAAGCCCGGCGTCTATGTGTTGACGGCGGTTGCGCCCGAGAGCGGCGGCCATGAATGGGACCCGCAGGCGACGCAGTGGTTCGTCGTTTCCGACATCGGCATCACCACCTATGCCGGCACCGACGGGTTGAATGTCTTTGCCCGCTCGCTCGGCAGCGCCAAGCCGCTGGCCGGCATCCAGCTGCAGCTGCTCGCCAAGAACAATGAAATCCTCGGTACGGCCAAGACCGACGACAACGGCCGCGCCGTCTTCAGCGCCGGCCTGATGCGCGGCACGGCGGGCATGACGCCGGCCGTGATTACCGCCCAAAACGGCGATCAGGATTATGTCTTCCTCGACATGACGCGCGCCGGCTTCGATCTTTCCGACCGTGGCGTTGCCGGTCGAACCGCGCCTGGTGCGATCGACCTTTTGACCTGGACGGAACGCGGCATCTACCGTGCCGGCGAGACGGTGCATGCCTCCGCCCTTGCCCGCGACGTCAGCTCGACGGCGGTCGAAAACCTGCCGCTCACCTTCGTCTTCCTCCGCCCGGATGGCGTCGAGGATCGCCGCATCGTCACCGATGGCGGCAAGCTCGGCGGCTACAATGTCGACCTGCCGCTGCAGCAGACCTCGATGCGCGGCACCTGGACGATGAACATCTACACCGATCCGAAGGGCTCCTCCATCGGCTCCCAGACCTTCCTCGTCGACGATTTCGTGCCGGATCGCATCGAATTCGACATGAAGAGCGACGCCAAGGAGATCGAAGTCGGCCAGCCGACACCGGTCAACGTCGACGGACGCTACCTCTATGGTGCGCCGGCCGCCGGCCTCAATCTGGAAGGCGAAGTGACGCTGAAGCCGACGCGCCAGAGCGATGCCTACAAGGGCTATCAGTTCGGCCTCGCCGACGAGGGTGCCGGCAAGGCAGACGCAAACAATGACGACGACGACAGCAGCAGCGGCGACAGCAAGGCGGAAAGCACGCAGGTGCCGCTCGAAGACCTGCAAGCGCTGGATGAAAACGGCAAGACCACCTTCAACGTCACGATCAACGATACGCCTTCGACCACGCAGCTCCTGAACGCCAATATCACGGTGCGCATGCAGGAAGCCGGCGGCCGCGCCGTCGAGCGCTCGCTGACGCTGCCCGTCAAGGCGGACGGTCCGCGCATCGGCATCAAGCCGGAATTCGATGGCGATCTCGGGGAAAACTCCGTCGGCAACTTCCATGTCATCGTTGTCGACGCCAATGGCCAGAAACAGGCCATGCAGGGCCTGACCTGGAAGCTGCTCAGCGTCGAGCGCAATTATCAATGGTACCGCGACGGCAGCAGCTGGAAGTTCGAGCCGATCATGTCCACCAAGCAGGTGGCAGTCGGCACGGTCAATGCTACGACGGACGGCGCGGCCATTTCCATGCCCGTTACCTGGGGCCGCTACCGGCTCGAAGTCTCTACCGCCGACGCGAACGGCCCGGAATCGAGCGTCGAGTTCAATGCCGGCTGGTATGTCGCCTCCACCTCGACGGAAACGCCTGACGCGCTCGAAATCGCGCTCGACAAGGAAAGCTACCATGTCGGTGATACGGCCAAGCTGAAGGTCACCTCGCGCTATGCTGGCCAGCTGATGGTGACGGCCGGTTCGGAAACGCTGATCTCGGTCACCAATGCCGATATCGGCGCCAACGGCGGCGAAGTGGACGTTCCCGTGACCGCCGACTGGGGCGCGGGTACATACTTGACGGCCACGCTGTTCCGCCCGGGCGAAGCCCAGGAAAGCCGGATGCCGATGCGCGCCATCGGCATCAAATGGGCTCCCGTGGATCCCGGCGAACGCAAGCTGCAGATCAAGATCGACGCGCCGCAAAAGACACTGCCGCGCCAGCCGCTGAACATCGGCCTGCAGGTCGCCGGCGCCGGCGCCAACGAGGACGCCTATGTCACGATCGCCGCCGTCGATGTCGGCATCCTCAATCTCACGCGTTATCAGCCGCCGGCACCGGATGACTGGTATTACGGCCAGCGTCAGCTCGGCCTCGAAATCCGCGACATCTACGGTCGCCTCATCGACGGTTCGCTCGGCGCCACCGGCAAGCTGCGCACCGGCGGCGACGGCGGACAGGCCGCCCTGCAGGCAAGCCCGCCGAAGGAAAAGCTGATCGCCTTCTTCTCCGGTCCCATAAAGCTTGATGCCAATGGCAAGGCCAATGTCAGCTTCGACATTCCGCAATTCAACGGCACGGCGCGGCTGATGGCGGTTGCCTGGTCGAAGGCCGGCGTCGGTCACGCGACGCAGGACGTCATCATCCGCGATCCTGTCGTCGTCACCGCCAGCCTGCCGAAGTTCCTGGCGCCCGGAGACAAGGCCAACCTGCGTCTCGACGTCGCCAACACCGATGCGCCTGCCGGCGAGTACACGCTCGCGGTAACAGGCAATAGCGCCGTGACGGTGGATGCAAACGCTACCCAACAGAAGATCAACCTCGAAACCGGCGGCAAATACGCGATCACCTTGCCGCTGACCGGCGGACAGCCGGGCGACGGCACGGTTTCGATCAAGCTGTCGAATGCTTCGGGCATGTCGCTCGATCAATCGGTCGATATCCCGGTTCGTCCGTCGCAGCTGCCGGTCACCGAACGGCGCGTCATCGCGCTGGCCCCCGGCAAGAGCCTCACCGTCAATGCCGATCTTCTTGCCGATAGCGTGCTACCCGGCGCCTCTGTCAGCGTGAATGTCAGCCGCTCCAGCGCCTTCGATGTGCCGGCGCTGCTGATGAGCCTTAGCCGCTATCCCTATGGCTGCGCGGAACAGACGGCGAGCAGCGCCATGCCCCTGCTCTACTTCAGCGACATGGCCATCAAGAATGGCCTTGCCGATGACGCCGAGATCCAGAAGCGCGTGCAGGATTCGATCTATCGCGAACTGTCCTACCAGTCTTCGACCGGCAGCTTTGGTCTCTGGGGACCGGGCTCGGGCGATCTCTGGCTTGATGCCTACGTCATGGACTTCCTGACCCGCGCCCGCGAGCAGAAGTACAACGTGCCGGACCAGGCGATGGTGCAGGGCCTCGAAAACCTCCAGAATGCGCTGAGCGCCAACACCAACGTCAAGGACAACGGAAACGAAATCGCCTATGCGCTCTATGTGCTCGCGCGCAACAAGAAGGCCTCGATCAGCGATCTGCGATATTATGCGGACACGATGCTGAACGACTTTCCGACGCCGCTCTCCAAGGCGCATCTGGCTGCGGCTCTCGCGCTCTATGGGGATGCTCAGCGCTCTCGCAACATTTTCGTGGACTCGCTGCAGATGTCGCAGAAGGCGGCAGTCACAAAGGTCAGTTTCGTCCGCTCGGATTACGGCTCGTCGCTGCGCGACGGTGCGGCCGTGCTGGCGTTGGCTGCCGAAAGCCGCCCGGTGCCGCCGATCATTCCGGAACTCGCCAGCGTCGTCGCCAAGGATTGGCAGAGCCGGAAATATACCAGCACCCAGGAACAGACCTGGATGCTGCTCGCCGCCCGCGCCCTGCAGAACGGCGATGACGGCCTGACGCTCGATGTCAATGGCGCCGCCCATAGCGGCACCTATATGGCGCAAATGTCGGGCGATGCGCTGATGGGCCATCCGCTGACCGTCACCAACACGACGCGCCAGCCGCTGTCGGCTGCTGTGACCACCGTTGCCGCGCCCGTCGCGCAGCTGCCGGCCGGCGGCAACGGCTTCAAGATCGAGCGCAAGTACTATACGCTCGACGGCGAAGAGGCGAATGTCAGCCAGGCACAGCAGAACGAACGCTACGTGGTCGTGCTGCACGTGACCGAGGACAATGACTGGCCGCAACGCATCCTCGTGACCGATCTCCTGCCGGCAGGCTTCGAGATCGATAATCCGAGCATCGTTAACAGCGCCCAGTTGTCGAACTTCGACTGGCTTAGCGAAGTTCAGCCGGCCCATGTCGAATTCCGCAACGACCGCTTTGTCGCCGCCTTCGACCAGGGTTCGGGCGCGGACCGTGACATGACCTTCGCCTATGTCGTGCGCGCCGTAACCCCGGGCGTTTACGATCATCCGGCCGCAAGCGTCGAGGACATGTATCGTCCGCAGTTTTCGGCCCGCACGGCGATGGGCCGCATGGAGGTGCTGGGCGGGGCGCCCAGCAGTAAGAAGTAGACATGAAGGCGCAGTGGAAAATTGCGATAGGCTTTGGAGCCACTGCCGCAACAGTGGCGGCTCTGGTCTTCGGCCTGGAGGCTGCGGACCGTGCCTATCCGCCGCCGCTGGACAATGCCCGCGTGGTTTCGGCCGAGGTGCTCGACGCCAATGGCGATCTCCTGCGCGCCTTTGCCACTCCCGAGGGCCGCTGGCGGCTGAAGACCGGCGTTGCCGATGTCGATCCGCAATATCTGCGCATGCTGGTCGCCTATGAGGACCGGCGATTCTACGACCACCACGGCGTCGACCCGATGGCGATCGGACGTGCCTTCCTGCAGCTCCTCACCCATGGCCGCATCGTCTCCGGCGGCTCGACGCTCTCCATGCAGGTCGCCCGTCTGATCGAGCCGCGCAGCGAGCGCTCGATGACGGCAAAGCTCCTGCAGGTCGCTCGTGCCATCCAGATCGAGCGGCGGCTGACCAAGGAACAGATCCTCGATCTCTATCTGACGCACGCTCCCTATGGCGGCAATCTGGAAGGCGTGCGCGCGGCGAGCCTTGCCTATTTCGGCAAGGAGCCGCGACACCTGACAGTCGCACAGGCAGGCTTGCTTGTGGCGCTTCCGCAACTGCCGGAAAAGCGCCGGCCGGACCGCAATCTTGCCGCAGCGCAGGCTGCCCGCCATCGCGTGCTCGAGCGCGCGGCGGTGGCAACTGTTATCGGCGAAGGCGAAGCGGAGCGCGCCTCGCTCTCCCCCATTCCGGCTCAGCGTCGGCAGCTCCCAGCCTATGCCGCGCACGTCGCCGAATTGGCACTGCGCAAACAGCCCGGCATTATCAAGCACAAGACGACGCTGCGGCGCGATGTGCAGCAGGGCCTCGAAGCCGTTGCCGATGCGGCGGCAAAGCGGCTTGGACCGAAAGTATCCGTCGCGATGATCATGGCCGATGCCAAGACCGGCGAGATCATCGGCGAGGTCGGCTCCGCCAACTATTTCGATTCCTCCCGCGCCGGCTGGGTCGACATGACCCGCGTGCTGCGCTCGCCCGGCTCGACGCTGAAGCCCTTCATCTACGGCCTTGCCTTCGAGCAGGGCTATGTGGCCCAGGAAACGATCATCGAGGATCGCCCCGCCGATTTCTATGGCTATCGTCCCCGCAATTTCGACATGAGCTATCAGGGGGACGTCAGCGTGCGCCAAGCGCTGCAATTGTCGCTCAATGTGCCGGCCGTTCGGCTGCTCGATGCCGTAGGTCCCACGCGGCTGCTGGTGCGCTTCCGCCGGGCCGAGGTGAAGCCGAAGCTGCCACCGAACGAAGCGCCCGGGCTTGCCATCGGCCTTGGCGGCGTCGGCGTGACGCTGAAGGACCTCGTGCAGCTCTATGCCGGGCTTGCCAATCGCGGCAAGGCGATGCGGATCGGCGACGGCGTTCAGGACGAGCCGGGACCGATCGAGGGTGAGCCGCTGATGGAGCCGATCGCGGTCTGGAACATCACCGATATTCTCTCCGACATCATCGCGCCGCGCGGCAGCAAGCAGCTCGGCATCGCCTACAAGACTGGCACCAGCTACGGCAACCGCGACGCGTGGTCGATCGGCTATGACGGCGCGCATGTACTCGGCGTCTGGGTCGGCCGTCCGGACAATGGCGCCGTGCCCGGGCTGGCGGGCTATGTTTCCGCCGCGCCCATCCTGTTCGAAGCCTTTGCGAAATCCGGCGTCGCCATTACCCCCTTCCCTGCCGCCCCTATGGGCGCCGTGCGCATCGCGCCGACCGAGCTGCCGATCAGTCAGCGACGCTTTTCCGTGACCGCCGCCGGGCTGCTGGCCGCCTTCAGCCGCGAACCCGCCCCGCAGATCGTCTATCCGCCGGAAGGCGCGCGCGTCGATCTCGGCGCCAGCAGCGGCAACGACCAGATCATGCCGCTGGCGCTGAAGCTGCAGGGTGGCAGGGCGCCGTTCCGCTGGCTCGCCAACGGCAAGCCGCTACCCGACATGTCGCGCCGCCGCACCAACCAATGGACGCCCGATGGCGCCGGCTATTCGACGCTGACGGTCATCGATGCGGCAGGGCGCGCAGCAAGCGTGCGGGTTTTTGTCGAATAATATAAGTCAAATCATTGCGCTCACGACCTCGCATTTTTGTCAGCTGCCGGCGTCTATGATATCTTAGGCATAACTCAAACGAGGAATGACGAGATGTCGGAAGAGCAGGCAATCCGTGCGGTCGTTCATCTCTATGTCGATGGCATGGCATTCGCGAATGAGCCGGCACTGCGCAAGGCCTTCCATCCGCGAGCAGCGATCATCGGCAATTACCAGGGCGCGGTGGAATGGATGACGCGGGATGAATTTATCGCGGCGATCGTCGAGGAAGGCAGCGCGCCGCCCGGCACCATACCGCTGATGGAGATCGAGTTGATCGACATCGAAGGCGATGCGGCAACCGTCAAGGTCGTCGACGAATTCGCCGGCATGCGGTTTTCGGATTATCTATCGCTGGTGAAGATCGATGGGCGGTGGAGTGTGGTGAACAAGGTTTATCATCTGCATCGGTAGGTGGGCGTTCCGAGCCGTGCGCCTTCTATGCCGAGCGTCTGATACCCCCCTCTGTCACTTCGTGACATCTCCCCCACAAGGGGGGAGATTGTTGGGAGTTTGCCGCTCACCTTCGTTGAAGTAGCAACTTCAATTTCAGCAGATGCGGTGTCAGCTTGAGGCAGGCGAGCGCCGCGAGTTACCAATCTCCCCCCTTGTGGGGGAGATGTCGCGACAGCGACAGAGGGGGGTAACTCACCCTCCGCGAACTCTGCAGCAGCCGATTACCCTCTCAACACCCCACCCGTCGACTTCGTGACGTTCGCCACGATCTTCTGGGTCAGTGCCTCGAAATCCTCATCAGTCAGCGTACGCTCTGCCGGCTGGATCTGCACCTCGATGGCGATGGACTTCTTGCCCTCGCCAAGCGATGCGCCCTCGAAAATGTCAAAGACGTTTACACCGGTGACCAGTTTGCGGTCGGCGCCGGTCGCAGCGCGGATGATCGCTCCGGCTTCCACCGACTTGTCGACCACGAAGGCGAAGTCACGCTTGACGGCCTGGAAGGGGGAAAGCTCCAGCGCCGGCTTGGTGCGGGTCGCCTTCCTCTTCGCTTCGGGCATGGCATCGATATAGACTTCGAAGCCGGCGAGAGCGCCCGACACGTCGAGCGCTTCCAGCGTCTTCGGATGGAACTCACCGAAATAGCCGAGCACGACCTTCGGACCCATCTTGATGGTGCCGGAGCGGCCGGGATGATACCAGGCGGGGCCGCCCTGCTCGATCTGGATATTGCCCATCGGCAGGCCGCAAGCCTCGATCACCGCGAGAGCATCGGCCTTGGCATCGAAGACATCGACCGGCTTGCCGCCGCCCTTGGTGGCGTTCGACCACATGCGGCCGGCGCCGGCAAGCGTCGCCGTGCCGCGTCGGATGCCGCCGGCAACGCGACGCTGGCCTTCGGGCGTATCGTTCTCATAGGTGCCAGAGACTTCGAAGATCGCGACGTCGCCATAGCCTTTGTCGGCATTGCGCTGCGCGGCCGAAAGCAAGCCTGGCAGCAGCGAGGGTCGCATGTCGGACATATCAGCGGCGATCGGGTTCGCAAGCTTCAGCGCGTTGGAGCCGCCGCCGAAGAGCTTGGCCTGATCTTCCGAGATGAAGGACCAAGTGACGGCTTCCAGCATGCCGCGGGAGGCGAGCGCCCGTTTGGCGATACGTGTACGGATCTGCAGCGTCGTCAGGATCTTGCCGTTGACGGCGGCATGGCTGCTAAGCGGCTGCGGCTTGATATTGTCGACGCCATGGATGCGCATGATTTCCTCGACGAGGTCGGCCTTGCCGTCGACATCCGGACGCCAGGAGGGAACGGCGACCGAGATGCGCTCGCCCGAACCGGAAACAGAGAAGCCAAGCTTGGTCAGAATGGACTTGCTCTCATCGGCCGAGACTTCGAGGCCGGTCAGGCGCTTGACTTCCGACAGCGGGAAATCGACGACCTTGGCCTCATAGCCCTTGTAGCCCTCGACACGCGCCTTGGCAGCCGTGCCACCACAGCAGGCAAGCACCAGTTCCGTCGTGCGCTCAAGGCCGGGCACCATATATTCCGGATCGACACCGCGCTCGAAACGATAGCGCGCATCGGTGATGATGCCGAGGCTGCGGCCGCTCTTGGCGATGTTCATCGGGTCCCAGAGCGCCGATTCGATCAGCACGTCCGTGGTGTTCTCGTCACAGCCGGAATGCTCGCCGCCCATGATGCCGCCGATCGATTCGACGCCGTTGTCATCGGCGATGACGACGTTACTGGGGTTGAGCTTGTATTCGCGCTCATCGAGCGCCAGCACGGTTTCGCCGTCCCTGGCGCGGCGCACGACCAGATTGCCCTTGACCTTGGCGGCGTCGAAGACATGCATCGGCCGGCCCTGATCGAAGGTCATGTAGTTGGTGATATCGACCAGCGCGCTGATCGGACGGAGACCGATGGCGAGCAGGCGCTGCTGCATCCACTTCGGGCTCGGACCGTTCTTGACGCCGCGCACGAGGCGCAGCGAAAAGCCGGGGCACAGGCGCGCATCATCCAGCTCGATCTTCAGCTCGGTCGGCGTTTCGCCCTGGACAGGAAAGGTTGGCGTGAGGCGAGGCTTCAGGGTGCCAAGGCCGGAGGCGGCAAGATCGCGGGCGATGCCATAGACACCGGTACAATCCGGACGGTTCGGCGTCAGGTTGATCTCGATGACCGGATCGTCAAGACCGGCATAGGCGGCAAAGCTCGTGCCAACAGGCGCATCTTCCGGAAGGTCGATAATGCCGTCATGGCTGTCCGAAATTTCCAGCTCCTTTTCCGAGCACATCATGCCGCGGCTTTCGACACCGCGGATGTTGCCAATGGCGAGCGTCACATCGATACCAGGAACATAGGTGCCGGGGGCAGCGAAGGCACCGACGAGGCCGGCGCGCGCATTCGGTGCGCCGCAGACGACCTGAACGGGCGCACCGCTGCCGGTATCGACCATCAGCACCTTCAGGCGATCGGCCTGGGGATGCTTTTCGGCCGAGAGAACCTTGGCGATGACGAAGGGCTTGAACGCCGCCTTGTCGTCGACCTCTTCCACTTCCAGCCCGATCATCGTCAGGCGGGCGCAGATCTCGTCGAGCGTGGCGTCGGTTTCCAGATGCTCTTTCAGCCAGGAGAGTGTGAATTTCATGTGCTTTATCCCTTCCTTACGCGCTCAGGCCGCCGAACAGCGTCGGCATGTCGAGCGGGCGGAAGCCATAGTGGTTCATCCAGCGGACATCGGCGTTGAAGAAGTCGCGCAGGTCGGGCATGCCGTATTTCAGCATGGCAATGCGATCGAGGCCCATGCCCCAGGCAAAGCCCTGATATTCGTCCGGATCGAGGCCGCCATAGCGCAGCACGTTCGGGTGCACCATGCCGCAGCCGAGGATTTCCATCCAATCGGTGCCTTCGCCGAACTTGACGATCGGGCCGGAGCGGTCGCACTGGATATCCACTTCGAAGGACGGCTCCGTGAAGGGGAAGAAGGACGGGCGGAAGCGCATCGTCACATTGTCGACCTCGAAGAAGGTCTTGCAGAACTCTTCGAGCACCCAGCGGATGTTGGCGACATTCGCCGTCTTGTCGATGACGAGGCCTTCGACCTGATGGAACATCGGTGAATGCGTGGCGTCCGAATCCTGGCGGTAGGTTTTTCCCGGGATGATGATGCGGATCGGCGGCCTCTGCGCTTCCATGGTGCGCACCTGCACCGGCGAGGTGTGCGTGCGCAGCACCTTGCGTTCACCCTTTTCATCCGGCTGGAAGAAGAAAGTGTCGTGCATTTCGCGAGCCGGATGTCCTTCCGGGAAGTTCAGCGCCGTGAAGTTATAATAATCGGTCTCGACATCGGGACCTTCGGCGATCGAGAAGCCCATGTCGCCGAAGATGGCGGTGATTTCGTCGACGATCTGGCTGATCGGGTGAATGCGGCCGCGTTCGGCCGGCGAGGAGCGAACCGGCAGGCTGACATCGACGGTCTCCGCCTTCAGCTTCGCCTCGATCGCCGCATCGCGCAACTCGCCCTTGCGGGCGTTAATGGCATCGGTGACGGAATTCTTGAGAGCATTGATGGCCGCGCCGCGTGTCTGCCGTTCTTCCGGCGACATCGAGCCCAGCGTCTTCAGCAGTTCAGAAACCGAGCCCTTCTTGCCGAGCGCAGCAACCCTGACCGCCTCGATCGCCTGCTCGTCGTTCGCCGCGGCCACCTCGGCCATGAGTTGGGTTTCAAGTGTTACGAGTTCCGTCATCTGGTCCTGCCTTGCGGACCAGGGGCCATCGGGCTCTCAGTCCACGGAATAAGTGGTGAACGCATGCATCAGAAAGCTTGTCGCAACGATGAAGCGCTGGAGATCACTACCCATGTGCACGCGGCCAATCAACCGGGCAAGGAACAAAAAACCGCCTAGAAAGCGAATCATGCGCTGAAGCTCGGCGCGCGCAGCCGCTGGTGCCTGCTCCGACCAGGCTTCATAGGCTCTGTTCTGCGTCGCAAGCCCGAGGCGAGCGCCGGTTGCGATCTGCAGGAAGAGCAGCCAAATATCACGGGCCTGCGCCACCGCAAGCGGCATGACTGTCTGCGGGTCCTCCTCGAAATCCATGAAGCCAAGCCGATCGCCGGCAAAGAACATGTCGCGCGGATAGGGCCTGCCATGACAAAGCCCCTTGGCATGCAGCCGGCCGAGCTCGGCAGCGCAAGCGACCATGAGTTCATCGTGAGCAGCGGGATCGCTCTCCTTCAGCTGCGCAAGGCGGCGCTGAACCGTGATTCCGGCGTCCGCAAGAACAAGCGCGCCATTCGAAGCGTAGAGAACCTCCGGAACGGCTACACCCCGCTGCCTGAACAAGCCGATGCGCTGCATCTCCCGCTCGGCCATCTGCCGCGCAGACAGATAGGCGCAGGGGCGCAGGAAGGCGAGCGGGACAATGCGTGAAAAGATCCTCTGCAGATGACGCCAGGTAGAGGGTTTCTTCGTGCCGTATCGCTTGATCCAGACCTGACAGGCAGAAAGGGCAACTCGCTCGACACGGCTGGAACCGTTCACCAGCACCGTCAGCAAGGCCTCTATGTCCTTACCCTTCAGATTGGGTATGAAGTTCAGTTCCGCAGTCTTGCCATTCAACAATTTCACCCATTCCCGATACCGGGAATCCTCAAGGTGACTATCGCAAATTGATTGTATTGCAAAAAATACAAAACCCGCGCTGGTTACACAAGCGCGGGTTTCATAAATATGACAAAAACTGTCTAGTAGACGCTCTTAGCCAACAGCGGCTTCGAACTCGTTCTTCGTGCCAGCGTCCTTGAGGTACTCAAGCGCCTTCTTGGAGGCAGCGACGAGGGCGCCGAAAGCTTCCGGCTCATGGATTGCCATGTCGGAGAGAACCTTGCGGTCGACTTCGATGCCAGCCTTGTTCAGACCGTCGATAAAGCGGCCGTAGGTCAGGCCGAATTCGCGGACGGCAGCGTTGATGCGCTGGATCCAGAGGGCGCGGAAGTTGCGCTTGTTGACCTTGCGGTCGCGGTAAGCGTACTGCTTGGAACGGTCGACGGCGGCCTTGGCGGTACGGATGGTGTTCTTGCGGCGGCCGTAGAAGCCCTTGGCTGCCTTCAGAACCTTCTTGTGCTTGGCGTGGGCGGTAACGCCTCTTTTTACGCGTGCCATTTCATGATCTCCTTAGTCTATAGCGTTACGAATAGTCTTAGAGACCGTTCGGCAAGTAGTTCTTGACAACCTTACGGCCATCCGGTTCTGCGAGAACCATGGTGCCGCGGGCATCGCGAATGAACTTGTTGCTACGCTTGATCATGCCGTGGCGCTTGCCAGCAGCGGCTGCCTTGACCTTGCCGGATGCGGTGATCTTGAACCGCTTCTTGGCAGAGGACTTCGTCTTCATCTTGGGCATTTTGCTACTCCTTCGATGCTTCCTGGCGCGCTTTGCTTAAAGCCCTTCCCACAGATCCGGACTGGCCGGGCTGCAACAAGGTGCCGGAGCGTTTGTTGTTGAACGGCGGATACGGTGACGAACCGCTCCACCAGCATTCTGAACTGCCACGGCATGCCCTGCCGGTCAGTTCGGACGCGCGCTTATAACCGCACTTGCCCCGAAGTGCAACGGTGCGAATGCGGGAATCTTTGCAGATCGATGACAGGCATCGACCCATGCCGCAGAAAAGGAAAAAGCCGTCCAAGGGACGGCTCCGGCCTCTCTACTCCGACTTGCGCCTCACTTCGGCGCAAGCACCATCATCATCTGGCGGCCTTCGAGCTTGGGCTCGGCCTCCACCTTGGCAATCTCGATCGTATCTTCCTTGACCTGCTGAAGCAGCTTCATGCCAAGTTCCTGGTGGGCCATTTCGCGGCCGCGGAACTTCAAGGTCACCTTCACCTTGTCGCCTTCTTCAAAGAAACGACCGATGGCCTTCATCTTCACCTCATAGTCATGGGTGTCGATGTTGGGACGCATCTTGATTTCTTTGACTTCGACGATCTTCTGCTTCTTGCGCGCCTCGGCGGCCTTCTTCTGGTTGGCGTATTTCAGCTTGCCCAGATCGAGGATCTTGCACACAGGCGGTTCAGCATTGGGGGAAATCTCTACCAGATCGAGACCGGCCTCCTCTGCCATTCTCAATGCCTGGTCGGTCGGGACGATGCCCATATTCTGGCCGTCAGCCGTAATGAGCTGAACTTTGGGAATGCGAATTTCCCTGTTGGAACGCGGCCCGTCCTTTACGGGCGCGTCGGCTTTAAAAGGTCTGCGAATGGTCGTATTCTCCACGAATTGTTTCGGATAGCTGCAGCCTCTCGCTCCCCGTCGGCGCAACTGACGGAAATGTCGTAAAAGCTGTGTTGAAGTCAATAGCATGACAGCAGGAAAAAAGCACCTCCCGCGTGTCAATGGAGTGTCCTGGAAGCGCGAGATGCGCGAAGGACACAGTATCCTTCTCCCTTTATATAGAAACTACAGCGAAAAGATCGAGGATTTTTCAGGTCACGCGGACGCGAATCTGTTCTATAGGGCAGAAAATCCGGGAGTTTTCCATGTCCGAGACCGCCACATCCATCCAACCGACCTTCCTTCCCGTTGGCACGGGCGAGAGCGAGCGCCAGATCGCCATCATCGAGCGCACCGCCGGCAAGGGTGCCAGGAATGTCAGCTTCGTCTGGTTGTCCGGCTATCGATCCGACATGAGCGGCACCAAGGCCGTGGAGCTGGATGCGCTGGCGGAGCGGCTTGGTATCGGCTGTATTCGCTTCGACTATTCCGGCCACGGGCAGTCTGGCGGCAAGTTCACCAACGGCACGATTTCGCGCTGGCTGGAAGAGGCACTTGCCGTCATCGATCATACAAAGCCGAAGAAGATCGTTCTCGTCGGCTCGTCGATGGGCGGCTGGATCGCGCTCAGGGTCATCCAGGAACTGCGCAAACGCAAAAAGACAGCCGCCATCGCCGGCCTCGTGCTTATCGCGCCTGCTCCCGATTTCACCATCGATCTCATCGAGCCGAACCTTTCCGATGTCGAGCGGCGCTCGCTGGCGGAACGCGGCTATTTCGAGGAGCCTTCGGAATACAGCCCCGAGCCGAACATCTTCACGCGCGCCCTCATCGAGGACGGCCGCGCCAATCGCGTGCTGACCGGCATCATCGAGACTGGCTGCCCGGTACATATATTGCAGGGTATGCAGGATGCAGACGTGCCTTTCTCGCATTCGTTAAAGCTGGTCGAGCATCTGCCGGCGGACGATGTCGTGTTAACGCTTGTGCGCGACGGCGATCATCGCCTGTCGCGGCCGCAGGACATCGAGCGCATGCTCGCTGTGGCCGAGACGTTGGCGCTACATAAAGCGCCATAAAAACAAATAGATATCTGCGAAATGCTCGGCGCGCTGGCTCCTTTTGCGACCGCCTCGGGGGCGCGCTTGCGTAATCGCAGGCAGCAGGAAATTATGGCAACTATCTCCTTGATTGTGCCGAAATTAACCATAGGAGCCGGTTCCGGTGTTAACACTTAAGTAACGATTGACTTCGCGCACCCCCCTACATTAACAATTTGTTAACAAATGCAGGGACGATACAAGGATAGTGGGCGTGCGTATTAAGGGCTTGTTGATTGCCTTCGCTGCTATAGTTGCGATGTCGTCGGCGGCGATGCCGGCACCTCAGCAGGGCGTTTCGATGACCGTCGGCAACGTGACCTCCCAGCCGATCGGACACTACGACTTCTGTCAGAGACATACAGACGAATGCGGTCCGACCCGTAATGTCGGTCCCGTCGACATGAACGCGGCCGCCTGGGCTCTCGTCAACCAGATCAACCTGCGCGTCAACAAGACGATCCGCCCAGCGACCGACATGGAAGTCTACGGCCAGGAGGAATATTGGGAATATCCGAAGACCGCTGGCGACTGCGAGGATTTTGCCCTGCTGAAGCGCAAACTCCTCATCCAGAGCGGCATTTCCGCCTCCAACCTGTTGATGACGGTCGTTCGCAAGCCTGATGGCGAAGGACATGCGGTGCTGACGCTGCGCACCAAGCAGGGCGATTTTATCCTCGACAACCTTGAGGACGAGATCAAGGTCTGGACCAAAACTCCCTATTCCTATCTGAAGCGTCAGGCGAGCTTCAATGCCGGCCGCTGGGTCACCATCGAGAACGGCAACGACGTCCTGGTTGGTGCCGTCAAGTAAGCGCGAGCTAATTTCTCGTTACACAAGAAGGCCGGCCCATCGGACCGGCCTTTCGCTTTTTCGTCTTGTAATAAGACCCGTCCTCACTCTTGGGTGCGGACGAATTTGCTACCACCACGAGCGTCAAGAGTTCTTATGGCTCTGCTGGCCGGCCTTGACGTGCTGCTCGTGGGTGCCGCCGCGTGAGCTGGCAGAGTGCTGCTCACGGGAGCCGGTGGACGAAGCATTCCTGGTGTTGTCATTGTCCATGCGCTTGTGGCTTTGCTGGCCAGCCTTCACATGCTGCTCGTGGGTTCCACCTTGGTTTGCCATTGGATCATCTCCTTTGGTTTGCAGACGAGGCCAAGAGCGGCCTCGTTTTGCTAACCGGTGGGGGCAGAAGGCGTTCCGAAATTTAACATTTCGTGATCTCGTAGTGTCTTTGCCCTTCCGGATGCGACAAAACATTGCCCATCCCTCACCGCCGGCCCTTCGCTTGGGCATCCTGAGCCTGCCGAAGGGGCGTTCGGCGCGAAACGATTCACCGGATCGTTTCGTCGGCTACGCCGAACGCGTCTCACCCATTTCCGATCAGAATGCCGGCACCCAGCACCAGCGAGCCGCCGAGGACAACCTGGAAGGCAGCCCGCAGGAACGGCGTCTCCATATATTTGTTCTGGATGAAGGCGATGGCCCAAAGCTCGAAGAAGACGACGATTGCGGCGGTGATCGTCGCGGTCCAGAAATGCGGGATGAGGTAGGGCAGCGCATGGCCAAGGCCGCCGAGCGCGGTCATGATGCCGCAGGCTAGGCCGCGCTTGATCGGCGAACCGCGACCGGAGATCTTGCCGTCGTCATGGGCTGCCTCGGTAAAACCCATGGAGATGCCGGCGCCGACCGAAGCCGAAAGGCCGACGAGAAAGGTCTGCCATGTCTGCTGCGTGGCGAAGGCGGCGGCAAAGATCGGCGCGAGCGTGGAGACGGAGCCATCCATCAGCCCGGCGAGACCCGGCTGCACATAGGTCAGCACGAACTGGCGGCGCGCCTGCGCATCTTCCTCGTGCTTGACCTCTTCCGGCGTATGCTTCTCGCCAAGCAGGCGGGCCACATCTTCATGACCCTGCTCGGCAAGTGCAAGATCGCCGAGAAGCTGGCGCGTCGAGGCATCGGATACCTGCTTGGCCGCTTCGACATAGAAATTATAGGCCTGCTGCTCCATCGCCTCGGCCTCGTCGCGCATGGCATCGAGGGAGAGGTTCTTGCGCAGCCAATCGGGTTTGCGCTCGTAAAAGCCGCGCACATGCTCGCGCCTGATCAGCGGAATTCGCTCGCCGAAGCGGCGGCGGTGCATGTCGATCAATGTCTTGCGATGCGTATCCTCGACCTCGGCCATGTCCTCGAAAACCTTGGCGGACTCGGGATAATGCGGGCGGAGCGTATCGGCATAGGCGAGATAAATGCGTGAATCGTCTTCCTCTGCCGCAATGGCAATCGCCAGAATCTCCTGTTCAGAAAGAGAGGTGAAGGGACGTTTCGACGGGCGGAATAAGCCTAGCAGCATCGGGGCAACCTCATAACTTTAGAATTATTCTAATTCTAAAGTCGACAATTGCGCTGGTCAAGCACTGAGACGTCATTGCGGAGGGAAAATCGTGCCGGAAAATTTGTCACCCGCCGAACGAGGCTGCGGAAAATAGCAACGCGACTTTGACAGATTGCCGCAACATCTCCATGACGTCTTGGTCGCGCTGAGAAATTGCATACATAGGGACCTGAAAGACGTCGGAGCAGCGGTTCTCCACGCGCCGGCACTCGGAGAATATTATGGAAAACGAGATACAGGCTCGCGCCGCCCATCTTACCGGCATCCGCGAAAGGGCCGAGGCGGAGATGGCGCGGATGGGCATCGATCCCGCCTTCATCGACAGGCTGGTCGACACGTTCTATGGGCGCGTTCAGGCGCATCCCCGGCTCGGACCGGTCTTCGACGGGCGCCTTGCCGGGCGCTGGCCCGACCACATGGAAAAGATGAAGCGCTTCTGGTCCTCCGTTGCCTTCAAGAACGGCGCCTATGGCGGCAAACCGGTCCAGGCGCATCTCGGCGTCGAGGGCATGGCCGCCGACCTCTTTCCAGAATGGCTGGCGCTTTTCTCCGAAACCCTTGCCGATATCGCGCCTTCCAAAGAGGCAAGAGACTGGTTCATGGCGACGGCCGAGCGCATCGCCAAGAGCCTGACGCTCTCACTCTTCTATAATCCAGCGCTGGACGATCCCGCGAGAACGACGGCTTAAGGCAGGCCGCGCGAAAATACGGCGGCAAGTCACTTCAAACTCGCCGCCGCAAGATCGGGTAGCGCCTATGCATGTGCTTTGCGATAGGCCGCGACCGCAAGCCAGATTGCGGAAAGCAGGAAATAGAAGGCTCCGAACGCCGCGTAGGGGACGATATCCAGAATGGTCGGCTCGACCGTGCCGAGGGATCGGCTGAGCATGAAACCGCCGGCAAGTGCCGACTGCGCGCCGCTCAGGATCATTACCCATTGAGCGCCATAGATACGCCAGCGCCTTACGCCGGTGTAGAGTTGCAGCAAGCCCGAAAGGATCGCCCAAGCCCCAAACACGGCCAGGACGGCATAGGTGCTATTGTAGGCGGCCACGACAACGGCGAGCGCCGTGGCGATGCTGACGACAACATTCAACGCCTGGGACGGATTGACCTTCAGGCCGCCGTTAACCCGGGCGTCGACCAGATTGGCGAGGGCATCCCAGACAGGATAGATCACCAGCAGAAACGCGGCGGATGGGGGTTTTGCGCTGAGGAAGATCGCGGCTGCAATCCAGACGATCGAGAACAGGGCACGTGTAAAATAGTAGGACTGCAGCCAGTTGGGCTGGGATGAAATGCGACTTTGCATCGGGAGGCTCCTTGTATTTGCCTACCTACTAGTAGGAAGACACACTCACTGAGTCAACACAGGCCCGAACACCGTTTCGTGAGAGCCAGAAGTGGTGCGGCGATCTTGACAACCAGCCTACCAAAAGGTAGGCAGCGATATGAAATCAATAACTTCCACTTCAGAAAAAATTCTCGACATCGCACAGGCTCTTATCGTGGCCGGAGGCTACAACGGCTTCAGCTATGCCGACATCTCCGCTGCGATCGGCATCCGGAAGGCAAGCATCCACCATCACTTTCCGACAAAGGCCGAACTGGTTTCGGTGCTGGTGAACCGTTACAGGCAGCAGACGGAAGCGGGTTTGAAGTCTTTGCGCGAAGGCATCTCGAGCCCCGCGGAACAGCTGCAGGCCTATGTGAGCTACTGGCACTCATGCATTCGGGACGCCTCGCTGCCCTTCTGCGTCTGTGCGATGCTCGCCAGCGAGATGCAGATGCTGCCGGAGGAGGTCGCATCCCAGGTGCGAGGCCATTTTCATAGCCTCGCCGGATGGCTTACGTCAGTGCTGCAGGCGGGAACCGAGAATGGCCTCTTCCGGCTGAACAAACGGCCCGAGGAAGAGGCGCAAATCCTGATGGCCTCGGTTCATGGAGCAATGCTCTCGGCGAGAGCTTTCGGCGATCCAGAACTGTTCATCGCAATCGTTGCACCCCAGATCGCCAGGCTTCAAGCCGCGGATTGACGGAGAGTTGCCGGGCCAAACTCAAAGCAACGACGGCTTACCCCCCGCCAGTCTTAGCCTTTCGCAGCGAAGATCGTCGCCCCGATACTGGCTGCAACAACAAGCGCGGTGCCGAACATCTGAGACGGCGTCATCGGCTGCGACAGGATGACGAAGCCGGCAAAGGCGCCGATGGCAGGCTCGAGGCTCATGAGGATGCCGAAGGACGAGGTGGGCATGCGCCGCAGCGCCACCATTTCCAGCACATAGGGCATCAGCGGAACGAGCAGCGCAAGCCCGGCTATTTCGAGCAGGCCGAAGGCCGTCAGATGCGGGACGGCCGAGGCAAAGCCGAAGGGGGTGGAAACGACCGCTGCAACCAGCAGCGACATGGAAAGCCCCTCGAGGCCCTGAAAGGCATTGCCGACCTTCTTCGTCAAAAGAATGTAGCAGGCCCAGCCCGCGCCTGCGCCGATGGCAAAGAGAATGCCGGGGAGATTGCCGACCCATTCTTCGCCATCATAGGCCAGGAGCAGAACGCCGATTGCCGCAAGGATTGGCCAGAGAAGTTGGCGGCTGAGTCCGAAGCCGAGGGTCGCAACCAGCAGCGGCCCGAGAAATTCGATGGCGACGGCAAGCCCTAGGGGAATGCGCGCGATTGCCGAAAAGAAAGAAGTCGTCATCAGCGCCGAGACTGTGCCGAGCGCCAGCACGCCGAGCCATTGCGAGCGGCTGTAGCTCGTGATCTTAGGCCGGACGATGATCGCCAACGCGATGGAGGCGAAGACGAGCCGCAGCCACGTTGCGCCCGCCGGCCCATAGGCGTTGATGATCGGAGCCGACAGGGCCGAGCCGAACTGGATTGACGACATCGACATCACACACATCAGCACGCCGGCGACAATGCCGCCGGTCGATGGCGCGACATCCGGATGCGGCATCAGCCCCGCGCCGCCATCCGATCCACTGTCGACAAGCTTCTGTTCCATAAACACCCCCAACTAGGCGGCGTTTTAGAGGCGTGGCCATGCAGTGGCAAATTCAAACTTTTCATCCTGCGATCAGGCACTTTGATGCAAGGCGCCTCAGGCTTCGAGACCCTTCAGCACATTGGCGACGTTCAGCCCGATCTCGGGCACGCCATAGCCACCCTCCATGCAGACGAGGACGGGCAGGCCTGCAGCAGCAACCCGCTCGCCCATGCGGATGAAGTCCTGCGATGTCAGCCTGAAGAAGGAGATCGGATCGCGCTCGAACGTATCGACACCGAGCGAGAGCACAATCGCTTCCGCGCCGAAGGCCTTGATGCGGGCAAGCGCATCATCGAGCGCCGCCGACCAGACCTCCCAAAGCGTGCCGCGCGGCATGGGGTAATTGCGGTTAGCGCCCAAGCCATCACCCTCGCCTTCCTCATCAGCATGGCCAAGGAAATAGGGAAAGGCGTGGATGGGATCACCATGCAACGACGCTGTGAAAACATCGCCGCGTCGGTAGAAAAGGTCCTGCGTGCCGTTGCCGTGATGGAAATCGACATCGAGCACCGCCACCTTGGCCGCGCCGTGATCACGCAGCCGCTGCGCCGCGACGCCGGCATTGTTGATGAAGCAATAACCGCCGAAGAGATCGATGCCGGCATGATGGCCGGGCGGGCGGCAGAGCGCGAAGGCGAAGCGGTTGCCGGCGTTGAGCCAGTCGGCGCCTGTCAGAGCGCAGCGCATGGAAGCGAGCGCCGCCTCATAGGACCCTTTCGTGATCGAGGTATCGGCCGCGTTGGCATAATGGCCGATCATGCCGACGATATTGTCAGGCACGCGCTGGCTGGTGCGCCTGACGGGAAAGGAATTGGCGATCGCCTCACCCTTATGGCCGGCGGCGACCCAGCGCTCCCAGACCGCGCCGAGAAAATCGAGATAGGCCGGATCATGCACCTTTCGCGCAGTTTCCAGCCCGTGGGCATGAGGTGCAATCACATCGGCAAAGCCGGCTTCCTTCACGGCGGCAAGGATCCATTCGGCGCGGAAGGGCGCCTCGAAGGGTGTGACGAGCTGGCCATCATGCAGCTCGGTCTTCGCGTCTCTGAGCTTGTGATCCTCCGAATAGATGACCCGCATGTTCGCCTCCCCATCGCCCACTTTGTTCTGCTGATGACACGAAGGCTTACATGTATCGCGTCCGAGAAAAAAGGATGACATGCAATCTTGAATGCTACTGCAAACAACTGCACCTTCCGCCTGCGTTTGAGGAATTGGAGGCGGCCGCATGAAACTCCTGATGGTCGATGTCGACGGCGTGTTGGTGCACGGCCGGCCAAGCGACGGATTGCCGCTGTTCACCTATCTAGAGCGCGATCTAGGCTTGCGGCTGGATGTGCTTCAACAGGCGTTCTTCAAAACCTGCTGGGTCGATATCGTCACCGGCCGCGATGCGCTGGAGCCGAAGCTTGCAGAAGTTCTCGGCAGGATCGCTCCTCATCTCAGTGCCCGAACGCTGATCGACTACTGGTTCGAGAATGATTCCCGCCTGGACCACGTCCTGCTCGACGATCTCGCCGCCCTGCGGGCCGGGGGAACGAGGATGTTCCTTGCGACCAATCAGGAGCATATGCGCGCCGCCTATCTGATGGGCGAACTCGGGCTCTCCTCCCGCTTCGACGGCATCTTCTATTCCGCCGCCCTTGGCTATCAGAAGCCAGCAGCCGAATTCTTCCGGCTGGCAACCGAACGTGTCGGGATATCCGCAAGCGAGATCGGCTTCATTGATGACGTGGAGGCCAATATCGAGGCCGCGCGGCACTTCGGCTGGAAGGCGATGCAATGGACAGCGGGATCGACATTGCAGGACGCCACTGCCGCCTTCTCAGCCTGAATAGCCTTCTCAGGCTGCAATGCGCTTATAGAAAATGGTCGTGTCGCAAAGGCCGCCCTCCGGCCACATCGCATAATCCGGCACGACGCCGACGCGCTGCCAGCCGAGGCGCGGATAGATCGCCTCGGCATCGCTGCCGGTTGCCGTATCGAGCACAAGCAGGGTCTTGCCGATACGGGCTGCCTCGCGCTCAGCCGCCTCCATCAAGAGGCGGGCAAGTCCCTTACCCCGCGCGGATCGGTGCACCAGCAACTTCTTGAGATCGCCGCGATGCGGCTGGTTCGGCATCTGAGCTACGCCCACCTGCACCGTGCCTACGACCCTGCCCTCGATCACGGCGACAAAAAGCAATGTCCCGCCGCTTTCGATGCTGTCAGCGACGCTCTGCCAATAAGGCAATGCGTCGGCAGGCATATAAGGCTGCATGAAGCCGACGGAAGCGCCGCCATTGACGCAATCGGCAAGCACATCGCAGAGATCCCGCAGGACAGTGCGAGCCTCGGCGGCGGAGATAAGACGAATATCAGGCATGAGAAGGTCCTTGGGTGTTATGAACGGCCGCGATCGAGGATGACGCTGTAGCGCGCCGGCACCTCGCCGGGATTGTGGAAGGCGTGGCCATCGCCGACGCCCATGAAGAGGCAATCGCCAGGCATGAGGCGGTGCACGATGTCGCGGTGCGTCACCTCCATTTCGCCCTCGAACAGCCAGACATGCTGGGTCATGCCGGCACTTGCCGAATTCGGCGGGAAGATGACGCGCGCGCCGGCGGGGAAGATGACTTCGACGACATCGACCTTCGAGTCGGTTCCCGGCGGCGAGACGGCGCGTCTGACATAGCCGGTTCCCGGGTCGCGCCAGATCGCCTGCTGATCGCGGCGGGCAAGCGGCGACACCTCCTTATCCTCCTCGGCAAAAAAGGCCGAAAGCGAAAGTCCAAGCGCTGCGCAAAGCCGCGACAGCAGCGAGGCCGTCGGGCTCGCCTCGGCCCGCTCGATGCGCGAGATCATGGCACGGCTGACGGCCGAGGCATTGGCAAGCTCATCCAGCGTCAGGCCGCGGGTGATGCGCAGCTCCTTGATGCGCGCACCGATCGCCAGTTCCAGATCATCATCCGCCATGACTCATGTCTCACGCTTCGTGATTCTACTATATGAGAAATACATGATCGCATGATGGAATCAAGAGCATTGTGACACTCGGCAGCGGCGAGCCAGAAAAGGCTAACATAACGTGAAGATACCAGCCAAAGCTCCGCTTTTCCGCTTTGCGGCGCGGGGCGGCGCTGCTATATGGCGCGCATGAGCACCAATTCCACCACTCCGCTTTCGCATATCCGCAACTTCTCGATCGTGGCCCATATCGACCACGGCAAATCGACGCTGGCCGACCGCCTGATCCAGACGACGGGCGGCCTTGCCGAGCGCGAGATGTCGGAGCAGGTGCTTGATAATATGGAGATCGAGCGCGAGCGCGGCATCACCATCAAGGCCCAGACCGTGCGCCTGCACTACAAGGCTAAGAACGGCGAAACCTATATCCTCAACCTGATCGACACGCCCGGACATGTCGACTTCGCCTATGAAGTCTCGCGCTCGCTGTCGGCCTGCGAGGGATCGTTGCTTGTCGTCGACGCCTCTCAGGGTGTGGAAGCGCAGACACTCGCCAACGTCTATCAGGCGATCGACAACAATCACGAGCTCGTCACCGTCCTCAACAAGATCGACCTGCCGGCCGCCGAACCCGACCGCATCAAGGAACAGATCGAGGAAGTGATCGGCATCGACGCCTCCGACGCCGTGCTGATTTCGGCCAAGACCGGCCTTGGCATTCCCGACGTGCTGGAAGCCATCGTTCACAAGCTGCCGGCGCCGAAGAGCGCGGGCGGCGAGAAGGCGCCGCTGAAGGCGCTGCTGGTCGACAGCTGGTACGACACCTATCTCGGCGTCATGGTTCTCGTGCGCATCATCGACGGCACGCTGACCAAGGGCCAGACCATCCGCATGATGGGCACGGACGCGAAGTACCAGATCGAGCGTGTCGGTGTTCTCACGCCGAAGATGGTCGCCGTCGACAGCCTCGGTCCCGGCGAGATCGGCTTCATCACGGCTTCGATCAAGGAAGTGGCCGATACCCGCGTCGGCGATACCATCACCGAAGACAAGCGCCCGACCGCCGAGCCGCTGCCGGGCTTCAAGCCGGCGCAGCCTGTCGTGTTCTGCGGCCTCTTCCCGGTCGATGCCGCCGATTTCGAAGATCTGCGCTCGGCCATGGGCAAGCTGCGCCTCAACGACGCCAGCTTCTCCTTTGAAATGGAATCTTCTGCCGCTCTCGGCTTCGGCTTCCGCTGCGGCTTCCTCGGCCTGCTGCACCTGGAAATCATCCAGGAACGCCTGGAGCGCGAATTCAATCTCGACCTGATTGCGACGGCTCCCTCGGTCGTCTATCAGCTCACCATGACCGACGGCACCGAGATCGAGCTGCACAACCCGGCCGATATGCCAGATGTCGTCAAGATTTCCGAATTCCGTGAGCCGTGGATCAAGGCGACGATCCTGACGCCGGACGATTATCTCGGCTCGATCCTGAAGCTCTGCCAGGACCGCCGCGGCATCCAGACCGAGCTGACCTATGTCGGCAACCGCGCCATGATCACCTACGACCTGCCGCTTAACGAAGTCGTCTTCGACTTCTATGATCGCCTGAAGTCGATTTCGAAGGGCTATGCCTCCTTCGACTACAGCCTGACGGACTATCGCGAGAGCGATCTCGTCAAAATGTCGATCCTCGTCAATGCCGAGCCGGTGGATGCGCTCTCCATGCTCGTGCACCGCTCGGCGGCTGAAAAGCGCGGCCGCGTCATGTGCGAGAAGCTGAAAGACCTGATCCCGCAGCACATGTTCCAGATCCCGATCCAGGCCGCCATCGGCGGACGCATCATTGCGCGCGAAACGGTGAAGGCGCTGCGCAAGGACGTGACCGCCAAGTGCTACGGCGGCGACGCCACCCGCAAGCGCAAGCTGCTCGACAAGCAGAAGGAAGGCAAGAAGCGCATGCGGCAGTTCGGCAAGGTCGAAATCCCGCAGGAAGCGTTCATTGCCGCGCTGAAGATGGGGGATGAGTGAGCGACTCGAAGAACAGTACCTCACCTCCCATTGAAGATAAGGCCGCTCGCGTCAGTAAGATGGAGCGCGAGCGTCTCTGGCTAAGTGAAAATGCAGAAGCGATTGTAAAGGCAAATGCCTATGTCGAAAGACATGGTCTGCCTTTCGCACAATACCGTCAGTTCTGACAGCGGGTCTCACCACGTCAGCCTCACCCCTGCCCCATATATGCTTTCGTCAGGCCCTCATACTCCTCCATCGCCGGCAGAGCGGCATAGCTGTGCCTGGCCGGCGTCGTCACCCATGGCAGCTTTTCGCTCGTCCAGGTCTCGATGAAGGGCGTGAACCAGCTGGTGTCGTCGAGCATGGTGGCACGCACGTTGACGAACCAATCGACGCCTTCGAGCTTCGTGAACATCCAGCTCATGCAATGCGGGCAAAAATAGTGATGGATGACATCGCCGTGCAGACCGCCGATGACAGGCTCGCCCTGCGTTACCTCGAAACCCTGCGTGGGGATGGCGGCGCTCAGCGAATAGGGGCCCGCCGTCATGCGCTGGCAGCCGGTGCAATGGCAGGCCATGGTGAGCAGTGGCTTGGCGCTGATCTTCAACCGCACCTGCCCGCAACGGCAGCTGCCTTCGCTCGGTAATTCCAGCGTGCTCATGATGTCATTTACTCCTATTTCAAAATCGTCGGTGTACGGCATGTCGCCATCGGATTGATCGGACGTGTCCGATCATCAGCGACCCTCAAGCCTCGGCCGCCTCAGGACGCTCCACCTGCACTCTTATGGTTCTCACCCAGGCTCTGGCGATCGCAAGGCCGGCCGTCTCGGCAGCTGCCGCATGCTTGGCCACAAGTTCCGGATACCGCTCGAGCCATCCCGGCTCCTTACGTTCGATCGTTTCCTTGAATTCGCCGCGCCAGCGCTCGACCACGGCGGCATTGGCTTCGAAGTGAAACTGCGTGCCATAGGTGGCGCGGCCGATGCGGAAGGCTTGGTTCGGCGTGACGCCGTTGGCGGCCAGGCGCGTGGCGCCAGCAGGCAAGGTAAAGGTGTCGCCATGCCATTCGAAGATGGTGAATTCGTCGCCGAGATCGGCGAGCAGCGGGTCCTTCTTTCCCTCGTCGGTCAGGCCGACCGTCTTCCAGCCGAATTCATGGGCGGTGCCGAGCAGATTTTCGGCCTCATAGGCGCGCGCCAGGATCTGGCTGCCGAGGCAGATGCCGAGCACGGCCTTATCCTCGCTTTCGAAGCGGCGCATGAGCCGCGCCAGCTCCGGCAGATAGGGATGGGTGTTGTCGTCGCGGGCGCTCTGCTCGCCACCGAGCACGGCCAGCGCATCCCAGGATGAGGCGTCCTTCGGCAAAGCCTCGCCGCTCCAGGGGCGAAACCAGTCAAGTTCGGCTCCGGCCTCCTCCAGCGCGATACCGAGAGCGCCAAGCGGGGTGTTCTTCATATTCTCGATGATGGCGACGCGCATACCGTTGATTCCCGAGCAATGTGACCACCGGAGATGAGCATGAGGCGGCGGGAGAGGCAAGTGGCCAGAGCGTTTCGACAGTCAACGGAAATGTCGAACCACTCCGGCCGTCCTTGCGCAATTCCGGACGGAAACCGCCTGGCACTTTTCCTGGAATTGCTTTGGCTTGCAGCGGACTAAAGTTGAGCCTAGATCTCAGCAAACAACGAAGGATCAGGACAATGAGCGACAAGCCGCGGATCACCATTCTCTACTGCACGCAATGCAACTGGCTGCTTCGCTCCGGCTGGATGGCGCAGGAGCTGCTGCAGACCTTTACCGACAGTCTTGGCGAAGTGGCGCTGATCCCCGGCACCGGCGGGGTCTTCGAAATCCGCATCGACGGCGAGCTGCTTTGGGAACGCAAGCGGGATGGCGGCTTTCCCGGGCCGAAGGAGCTGAAGCAGCGGGTGCGGGATGTCATCGACCCCGAACGCGATCTCGGCCATACCGACCGGGCATCGCTGGAGAGCTAGGCCCCGCTGCGCGGGGCATCAGTCGAAAGGCGAACGGCAGGGCCTGGTGCCGTTGTTGATCGTCGTATAGCTGTCGGTGCCGGGATTATAGGTACGGTAGCGCTCGGCGCACCAGGTCTGATGTCGCTTGAGCTGCTGGGCCGGCGAGGGATAGACTGTTCTCGGCGGTGGCGTAAAGGTTTCGCGCGGAGGAACCTGAACTCGCGGGCTGCCAAAGCGATTGAGGCCCCCGTTATAGGGCGGCGTGATCGGAAGCGGCTGACCTGGGCGGGTGTAGAACTGCCGCTCGCCGAAACCGAAGCAGCCGCGGGAATCGCAAATGACTGTATTGGTGCGCGGCGGAGTGATGAGCTTCCGGGAGTCCGAGGCGGCTGTCGCGAAATCCACCTGCGACAGCGAGGCAAGCGCGAGAACGCAGCCAAACGCGATCCTATGAAAAACAGCCATGACATACTCCTGTTCCGGACGCTGCGAACTTATGGCGGGCCGCCGCACCTCTTATCTTAGTTGGGGTCATGACGACGGCAAAACCAGTGCTGCCGCAACCGGAACCTATCGATCCACGATGAGTTGATCGCCGCCACCGCTTGCGCCATAACAGCCCGACCATTGCAAGGGAGATTGCCTGTGAGCAGCTTGAAATTCGGCACCAGCGGCCTTCGCGGCCTATCCGCAGACCTTACCGGACGGGCATCGGCGCTCTACGCGACGGCCTTTGCCCGTCATCTGCTGAAAAACGGCCATGCCAAACCGGGCGACCTCATCCTCGTCGGCCGCGATTTCCGCGAATCGAGCCCGGCGATCTCGGCCACCTGCATCGGCGCGCTGAAGCGGGCCGGCCTGAAGCCGATCGACTGCGGCACATTGCCGACGCCGGCGCTGGCGCTTTACGGCCTGCAGCTGAAGGCCGCCTCGCTGATGATCACCGGCTCGCATATCCCCGCCGACCGCAACGGCATCAAATTCTATCGCCCTGATGGCGAAATCGACAAGCGCGACGAAGTGGCGATCAGCGAAGAGGCGTTTGCGATTGGCGATTCAGTGCTCGACGAAACCCCTGCCGAAGCGGAAAACCGCACGGCGGAGACGGAGGCGCTGTTCCTGGAGCGCAACAAGGGCCTGCTGCCTCCAGGCAGCCTCGCCGGCCTCACCATCGGCGTCTATCAGCACAGCACGGTGGCACGTGATCTCTTCGGTCAGGTGCTTACCCATTACGGCGCCCGCGTCGTGCCGCTCGGCCGCTCCGACAGCTTCATTCCGGTCGATACCGAAGCGGTCTCCGCCGAAACCATCCGCCTCATGAAGGCTTGGGCGCCCGAGCACGGCCTGGATGCCATTGTCTCGGCCGATGGCGACGGTGACCGGCCGCTGGTCGCGGACGAAACCGGCGAGCCCCTGCGCGGCGATCTGCTTGGCCTCATCGCGGCAAATTTCCTCGGCGCCGATGTTGTGGTGACGCCGGTTACCTCCAATTCCGGCATCGAGGCTGCCGGTTCCTATGCCGTCACCCGCACCCGCGTCGGCTCGCCCTATGTGATCGCCGGCATGGACGAGGCCATCGCGGCCGGCAAGGCCAAAGTCATGGGCTTCGAGGCCAATGGTGGCACGTTGACTGCCAGCCGCTTCACCGTCGAGGGAGAACCTTTCGAGCCGCTGCCGACGCGCGACAGCTTTCTGCCGATTCTCGCGACGCTCTATGCCGCCGCCAAGGCACGCAAACCGCTTTCGGCGGTTGCCAGCAGCTACCGCCTGCCCTTTGCCGCCGCCGACCGTCTGGAGAATTTTCCCGTGGAAACCAGTGCCGCGCTGATGGCCTATCTGCGCGCCTCCGACGCCAATCTTTCGGATTTCCTGAAGCCGATCGCGACGGTCGCTTCCAAGAGCGATATCGACGGCCTGCGGGTGACACTTGTGGATAGCCGAATCATCCATTTCCGCCCTTCCGGCAACGCGCCGGAAATGCGCTGCTACGTGGAAGCATCGAGCGAAAGCGAGGCAAAGGCCCTGCTGGAACAGGGACTTGGCCTGATCAGCGCATGGGCCGCAGCCCGGGTTTGACCCGGGCTCCACCCGCTTTTTTCACGATTGCCACGAAAACTTCAAAAACCCTGTTGACACCGGACGGCCACCCCCTTACATGCGTGTCCGTCGCCCAGATGGCGGAATTGGTAGACGCGCAGGTTTCAGGTACCTGTGCCGCGAGGCGTGGAGGTTCGAGTCCTCTTCTGGGCACCATTTCCTTTCTTGAGAAACATGGATTTCTCAAAGATTTCAAGATTTAGCGAGCTTTTACAATTCCGGTTCGCCGGGAGTTCATAAGAACTTGTCTTGAAATCGGCTATCCGGATGAAAGCCGGCCTTTCGGCATCCCTGAATAATCGTCCTTTGAACGGATCCCTGATGCCCGCCGCTGGCAGGCGATGAATGCCTGGTCAACAGCTGCCGCCCAGTGTCTTTAAATCATTGACTATCGAAGAAGAGATCGACCTAATGGGGCAAACCCTGAGGGACGTTTGATGGACCACAAGAGCGACTGGTACGACCTGATTGTTGGCAACGGCAATGTCAACGAAGGACTAGGGAGGATGATAGGGTTCATCCTCGCCGTCATCATAATCCTCAGCCTTATCTTCTGGGCAATCTAAGCGCCTCTCGCCGAGGGAGGCCGTCGCCACTGTCTTATGTCGACTAGTGAAGGCTTCCCGAATCCGGCCTGACGCTAAGTCCGGCCTCACGCACCGCCTCCAGAAAAGCCTTTCGCGACCGCTCGGCGGAAACCTTGCCAAGAACGGCATCGAGGCAGACCAGCACGGCCTCATCCATTGCCGGGCCGCCATTGACCGGCCACTCCGCTCATGCAGTTTGCCGCGTCCAGCGCGTTGGTGATGATCGCGAAATGGCCGATGCCGTCGAGATCGACTATGACGGGATTGTTCCAATCACCATATTCCATGGCAGCCCTCCTCGCCTTTACGCTACAAGCTCATAACGGGGAGCAGCGGCGAGATGTTCCTGGGCTCTGCGCAGGGCGCTAAGATTTTCTTGCGGCGCCTCATCGGATGTGACCGGAGGCGAGACGCTCTGTATGGAGACCGAGATCCGCGCTTCCCGCTGTGTGCAAACCTCCATCCCGTTATGGCGCTACCTCGCGCAACGTTATCTCGTTAACTTTTGCCGAAGGGAGGAAAAAGACGAATAAGGGGAACAATAAAATGGACCACGTCTGCAACCTGCTCTGGCTCGCCTTCAGTGTCGCTCTTCTCTTTGCCGCGTTGAACCGGCGGCTCGTCGGTGATTACGTCGCCATGTGGTATCTGCTCGTTATCACCGTGGTGACCGTGATGGCCTGGGCGGGTTTCTTCCCGACCGACATGGCGACGCTGCGCGCCGGTTAGCGCGCTCCGGCGCCACAACCATGCAATCCTGCCTACCTTTGCTCGATAACAGTCAGGCACGAAAAAGGCGCCGAAAACCTATTTCGACAGCCTGAAGCATGAATAAATGTCCAGCCGGCGCTCCAAAGCACCCATGTCAGCCGACCATACTCCCGTGCTCGCGAGACCAGGTGTTTTGGGGATGAGAGGGGACGGCTGTGTTCCATTCCCCTTCGGCGTAGCCCGTCAGTAATGCTCGGACTGGGAGAAAGTATGGGCGAGCTCCGCCTGCCCCGCCGTCAGGCCGCAATCGACAGGCAGGCAAACGCCTGTTATCGCGGAAGCAAGCGGGCTTGCGAGGAAGGAGACCGCATTGGCGACGTCGACGGGATCGACGACGCGTTGTAGCGCATACCAGCGCTTCGCCTCCTCAAAGACGTTGGGATTGGCAGCGGCGCGGACTTCCCAGGCTTGCGTGCGCACCGTGCCGGGCGCGACTGCATTCGAGCGGATGCCGAACTTGCCATATTCTACCGCGACCAGCCGGGTGAAATGCAGAAGCCCGGCCTTGGCCGCGCTGTAGGCCGGATGGCCGAAGACGGCCATACCGTTGACGGAGGCGATATTGATCACCGACCCCTTCGACGCCTTCAGCATGTCCTCGACGGCGCGGAAGCAGAGAAAAGCCGCTTCGAGATTGAGGGCATTGTCGGCACGCCAGATGGCCGGCGTGGTATCATGAAGACTGACGGCGCGAGCGGCACCGGCATTGTTGACGAGCGTCTTCACCCCGCCGAGATCCGATGCGGCCTTTGCCATGGCGGCAACATCGGCATCGCTGGTGATATCCGCCTTGAACGTGACGAAACGCTCCGCCGGGCCGAGTTCTCCAACAGCCTTCTGCATGGCCGCCTCGTCGATATCGACGAGCAGGATGATGTCGTGGTCATCCGCCAGGCGTTTTGCAATGGCACGGCCGATATCGCCGGCAGCCCCCGTGACGATGGCGACGGATTTGCTCATATCATATTCCTTCGATCGATTCCCCGAGCGGCTTGATCCGCCACCCTATGTTGTTGTTTCGGCGGAGCCCAATGTGATGAGCGTCGCCGACTTCGCGAAACTGCTCTAATCTCCAAGAAGCTGACGGTCGTCGCCATCGCGATGGGTGACGAGCTGCTGCTTGATACGGCGCAGCGTCACCGTTGCCTGCGGCTGAATGCGATAGGCGACCAGGCTAGCGAGAATGTCCACCACGGCCAGATAGGCGATGCGGGTCGATGTCGGCCGATAGATATTGTCTCCTTCCGGCAGGTCGACGGGCACCGTAATCTCGGCGGCGCGGGCCACCGGGCTTTCACTCTGCGTCAGGGCGATGGTCGGCACCTTGGCTTCGCGTACCAGCGCAAAAGCGCGCACCAGCTCGGCGTTGCGGCCGGAGAAGGAAGAGCCGATCAGCACGTCCGTCGGCTTGGCGGCGGCAGCCATCATCAGCTGCATGCTGTGGTCGGAGCTCGCGGTAATGCGAAGGCCGAGCCGGAACAGGCGGTTCTGCAGCTCGGTCGCGATCATAGAGGAATTGCCACCGGAGCCGAAGGCATAGATCATCTCCGCACTGGCGAGGCGGTTCGCCGCCCGCTCGATGGCGGCAACATCCAGCCCGCGATGCAGCAGGAAGAGTGCGTTCTGCGCCTTGGTAATAATATCCTGGGCAACGTCGGCCGGTGCGATGCTCTTCGGCTCGGGCTTCAGATAGCGCATGCCGACATAGGCTGTCCGCGCAAGCTGCACCTTGAAATCGGAAAAGCTTTCGCAGCCCAGACGTCGGCAGAAACGCGTCACCGTCGGCGGCGAGACATCCGCCTTGCCCGCAAGCTCGATAATGGAAGCATTGACGGCGAATTCGAAATCATTGAGGACGATGTCGGCGATACGGATTTCCGATTGCGAAAGCCGGCCTCTCTCTTCCTGCATGGTCGTGAAGATATCCATCAGCCCCCCTTCGTCGCTGCTTCACCCACGTTTGACACGTAGTCAGCGACACGATCCATCTCAATCTTCCCGATCCCGCCGGCGCCTGTGGACAGGCGTGTGCGCAGAAGCGGCTCGTCATTCGTTCCCGTTTCGCCGGAACCGTGACATGCGATGGCCACCATGCGGTTCCTGCAAATTATTTTCTTGATACGTTGACAAATGACCATAGAAAGCGGAATTTGGCCAGTGAAAATCGCAAATTATGAAAAGAATTTAAATGACGGCGGATGCTATGCGTGATCCTTTCAAGAATCCCTTCCCTGCCAGCGATACCGCCAGGCATTCGATCTGGGAGATGCTCGTCCCGCGCGATATCGATGCTTTTCTTGCCGCCGACTGGTCGATGGTCGCGGGCGATTTCGTCGAAGAGGGCTTTATCGGCATCGATGGCAAGCGCGCGGTCAGCCCGGACAAATGGCGCCTCGCCTTCCCGACGCTGTCCGCCTATCGCGACGAGTGGCTGCGCCAGGCACGCGACTTCGCCACGCAATCCTTCGCCGAAGATCCGCGCACGGCCATCTTCACGACAACGACCCTCGAAGACATCGAGATCGAAGGCGATATGGCACTGGTGCGCAAGAAGTTCGACGGCAGCCTGAAGAAGTCGGATGGCGGCATCGACGTGATGAAGTGGCAGACACTTTATTACTGCCGCCTGCATGAAGGACGCTGGAAGATCTGCGGCTTCACCGGCTATCTGCCGAACCCCATGGAATAGAGGCGACAGCATTGCGCATTTTCACGGCGGCCCTTGCGACCGAGACGAATACCTTCTCCCCTATCTGCGTCGACCGGCGCGCCTTCGAAGCCTCTCTCTATGCGCCGCCGGGCACACATCCGGAAACGCCGACGCTATGTTCCGCACCGATCACTGTGGGACGCCGTATCGCGGTGGAAAAGGGCTGGGAGGTGATCGAGGGCACCGCCACCTGGGCCGATCCGGCCGGTCTGGTCAATCGCCGTACCTATGAGGAACTGCGCGACGAAATTCTTGAGCAATTGCGCGCGGCAATGCCTGTCGATGCCGTCGTTCTCGGACTGCACGGCGCCATGGTTGCGGATGGTTACGAGGATACGGAAGGTGATTTCCTATCGCGCGTGCGCGGGATCGTCGGGCCGGATATCCTGGTCTGCGCCGAACTCGATCCGCACAGCCATCTGACGACAAAGCGCCTCGCGGCCGCCGATTTCTTCGTCTATTTCAAGGAATTCCCGCATACGGATTTCGTCGATCGCGCCGAGGACCTGTGGCGCATCGCCATCGATACGCTAGAAGGCCGCGTGAAGCCGGTCATGTCGGTCTTCGACTGCCGCATGATCGATGTTTTTCCGACCTCGCGCGACCCCATGCGCTCTTTCGTCGACAAGATCATGGCGATGGAAAAAACTGACGCCGATATTCTTTCGATTTCGGTCATTCATGGTTTCATGGCCGGCGACGTGCCGGAGATGGGTACGAAGCTGCTCGTCGTCACAGATAATAAGCCGGATAAAGGTTCCGCAATCGCCTGCGATCTCGGCCTGGAACTCTTCTCCAGGCGCGGCACCTTCATCATGCCGCAGATCGACGAGAAGCAGGCGGTAAGCGAGGCCATGGCCGCAGCTTCAGGTCCGGTCGTCATAGCCGATCTCTGGGACAATCCCGGCGGCGGCACGGCAGGCGACGCAACGGTCATCCTACAGGAATTGCTCGATCGCGGTGCTACCGACACGGCGATCGGCACGATCTGGGACCCGATGGCCGTACAAATCTGCATGGCGGCCGGCGAAGGCGCGAAAATCCCCCTGCGTTTTGGCGCCAAATCGGCACCGGGCACGGGCAATCCGATCGACGGCCTCGTCAAGATCATCCGCCTTGTCCCCAATGCCGAGATGCGCTTCGGCGAGAGCTTCGCGCCCTTCGGCGATGCTGCGCATATTCAGCTCGATGGCATCGACATCATCCTGAATTCGACGCGTGCCCAGAGCTTCGATCCGAGCCTGTTTTCCGTCATGGGCATCGACCCGACAACGAAGAAAATCCTGGTCATCAAATCGACCAATCATTTCTATGCGTCTTTCTCGAAGATCGCATCGCAGATCCTTTACTGCTCCGCAGGAACGCCTTATCCCAACAATCCGGCGCGCACGCCCTACCGCCGCGCGCGAAAGGATATCTGGCCGATGGTGGCAGACCCCTTTGCAGAAGAACGGAAAGACGCCTGACATGGCTCCGAGTATCGCTCACGACATCGCTGTGGAAATCAGCCCCAAGCCGGGCGACACGATCGACAGCCTCTCCACGCCGCGCCCGATCATCGACGAAGACCGGCTGGCTGCGAACATTGCCCGCGTGCAGTCCTACATGGGCGAGCATGGTCTGAATTTTCGCCCGCACATCAAGACGCACAAGATTCCGGCCCTCGCACGCGCACAGGTCGCCGCCGGTGCCAAGGGCATCAACTGTCAGAAGATCACCGAGGCTGAAGTCTTCGCGGATGCGGGCTTCGAGGATATCCTGATCACCTTCAATATTATCGGGGCTGAGAAGCTCGCACGGCTTTCGGCTTTGAACGACCGTATATCCGGCCTCAAGGTCGTGGCGGACAGCACCGTGACGGTTGATGGACTTTCCGGCTGGTTCGCCGCCCGCAAGCCGCTGACCGTGCTGGTCGAATGCGATACCGGCGGCGCGCGCTGCGGCGTGCAATCGCCAGAGCAGGCGGCCGCTCTCGGCAAGCATATCGCCAACAAGCCCGGTCTCGTCTTCGGTGGCTTGATGAGCTATCCGAAGCCGAACAACGCCGCCGCGACGCAGGCTTTCCTCGTCGAAGCCATAGCGCTGCTGAAGAATGATGGCATCGAATGCCCGATCGTCAGCAATGGCGGTACCCCAAGCCTTTTCGAGGCCCACCTCGTGACGGCCGCCACCGAGCATCGCGCCGGAACCTATATCTATAATGACCGCTCGATGGTGCGTGCGGGCCATTGCCGGGAAGAGGATTGCGCCATGCACATCCTCGCCACCGTCGTTTCTCGCCCGACCGAGGATCGCGCCGTCATCGATGCCGGCTCGAAGGCACTGACCTCAGACCTTCTTGGCTTTGCCGACTACGGCCAGTTGGTCGGCTACCCGGACGCCGTCATCAAGGGTCTTTCGGAGGAACACGGCGTCATCGACCTGTCGAACTGCACCGGCCCTCGTCCTGAGATCGGCGACAAGATCCGCATCATACCGAACCACACCTGCGTCGTTTCCAATCTCTTCGACCAGATGGTGTTCCATCGCGATGGCATTGTGACCCGCGTCGAAGAGGTAGCAGCTCGCGGTCTGGTCTGGTAGGGCGATCCCTCACCCGCCTTCGTAGTTCGAGACGGCCCTTTGGGCCTCCTCACCAAGAGGGCAGACTCTCCGCGCTGTAGCCCAAGAACGGTAAACCGTATCGAGGACCAGGTTTACCCCATCCTCACCCTGAACTGGTCGAAGGGCGAGGATAGCCAGCAACCACCTCTCCGTCAGGAAGCGGCCTGGTTCAGCAAGTCCATGTCGATTTCAGTCAGTTCCACCCGCCGCTCGAAAGCCTGGCCGTTTTCATCGAAGAGATGGCAATCGCCGAGGCGGATACCAGTCTTCAGGGGTGCGTCCATGCGGATGGCGGCGCTGCCGGGCAGTGTCGCACAGAAATTCTCGTCGATGCCATCAGCCGTGGCATAGGCGACCGTTTGGGCGCCGAGCCGCTCCACGACCGTCGGCACGATTGTTAACGTCAGATCGCCGTCTCCGAGTTGGACATGCTCCGGGCGGATGCCGAGCGTCAGCGGCTTGCCGGCAAAGCCGGGACGCGGCGTTACGGGCAGCAGCACTTTCTGCCCCTTATACTCCACCTCCACACCCGCATCGCTGACGCCTGTGCAAATGACGGGCAGAAAATTCATCTTCGGATTGCCGATGAAGCGGGCAACGAAGGTATTTGCCGGCTTGTGATAAAGCTCCAGCGGCGCACCGACCTGCGATATCTCGCCGGCGTTCAGCACAACGATGCGGTCGGCCATGGTCATAGCCTCAACCTGATCATGCGTCACATAGATCATGGTCGCCTGCAGCTGGCGATGCAGCTTGGCGAGCTCAATGCGCATATCGGCACGCAACGCAGCATCGAGGTTGGACAGCGGCTCGTCAAAGAGGAAGATCTTCGGTTCGCGTACGATCGCACGGCCGATAGCGACACGCTGGCGCTGACCGCCGGACAGCTGACCCGGCTTTTCCTGAAGGCGTTTATCGAGGTGCAGGATACGCGCAGCATTCTCGACCTTGGCCTTGAGCTTGTCCTCCGCCATCTTCTCCACCCGCAACGGGAAGGCGATGTTTTCGAACACCGACATATGCGGATAGAGAGCATAGGACTGGAAGACCATGGCGATGCCGCGCTTGACGGGCGGCAGATCATTGACGCGGGCGCCATCGATCTTGATGTCGCCGCCGGTCACATCGTCGAGGCCGGCGATCATGCGCAGCAAGGTCGATTTGCCACAGCCGGACGGACCGACAAAGACGATGAATTCACCGTCATTAACGTCGAGCTCGACGCCCTTGATGACCTCAAAATGACCGTAAGATTTTTTGACCTGATGAAGGTGCAGCTTTCCCAAACTCTGTCTCCGCGCGGCGCCGCCATGGGGCGGGCAGGGCTCCAAAGGCCGCGCGCATTGCGCGCGGCCCGGTGACTTGCAGGCTTACTTGTACTGCTCGAGATCGGCAGCGGCCTTCTTCAGCGCATCTGCCGGCTGAGCCTGACCGGTGACGACCGACTGGACCATGGAGATCATCACGTTCTGGAAGCCCTTGTAGTCCTTGAAGAGCGGCTCGGGACCACCATAGGCGATGCCGTCGATGAACGGCTTCCAGGAAGCATCCTTCTTGACGAACTCGTCAACCATCGGAGACGGGCGCAGTGGTGTGAGGCCTGCGCCGCCCTGGAGTTCGTATTCTCCCTGCGGGCCGGGAGACGTGATGAACTTGGCGAATTCGATCGCCTTGTCCTCAACGCCGCTGCCCTTGAAGACGGCAAGGCTGTCGGTGATGAGCAGCGTGCCCTGACCCTTGGCCGAAGGACCGAGCGGCAGCGGTGCCACGCCCCAATTGATCTTTGTTTCCTTCAGACGAGCGGCGGCACCGGAGCCGGCCTGGATCATGCCGACCTTGCCATCGAGGAAGATGGCGCGCATTTCGTTCTGTTCGTAAGCGGTCGGCCCTTCGACCGAGTAGGGCGTGATGTCCTTGTAGGCCTGGAGAGCTGCCAGAACCTCGGGGCTATCGAGAACGATCTTATCGCCGTCGATGACCTTGCCGTTGTTGGTGTAAACCCAATGCAGGAACTGGTGCATGGTGTTATCGAAGGTCTTGGCCGAGAGGCCATAGCCCGGAATGCCGGTCTTTTCCTTGATCGCCTTGGCGTCGGCGATTTCTTCAGCCCAGGTGGTCGGCGGCTTTTCCGGATCAAGACCTGCCTTCTTGAAGAGATCCTTGTTCCAGTAGAGCGCCTTTGTCGAGAAGGCGATCGGTGTGCCCCACTGCTGCCCATCGAAGGTAACCGTCCCAACGATGCCCGGATAATAAGCCTTCTTCTCTTCGTCCGTCATCGGGATCGGAACGATCAGGTCGTTGTCAGCGAACTGCTTCAGCGTGCGCGAGCCGACATAAGCCATGGCAACCGGCGTGCCGGCTGCGGCGAGCGTGGTTGCCTTGTCCTGGCACTGCTCCCAACCGACGACCTCAGGCTTGACGGCCCAGCCCGGATTCTTGTCTTCCCACTGCTTGATGTACTTCACATGGATCGGATCGATGCTGTCGCCGCAATAGATCCAGCTGATTTCCTTGTCGGCGGCCTGGGCGTTTACGGCGCCAAGCACGGTGGAGCCGAGCAAAGCAAGGGCGAGAAGCCCCGTCTTGAAATGGAATGTCACGTTTAAGCTCCCGTTCTCTCTGGTGGTTGATTGATTTTATTGCTTCACCGCGCCAGCGGTCAAACCGCTGACGAGATACCGTTGCAGGAAGAAGATCACGACCAGAGCCGGCGCGATGCCGACGAAACTTGCGGCCATGAGTTCGTTCCAGACGACCTCCTGCCGGCCAAAATAGGCAAAAAGCCCAACTGGCAGCGGCATGTATTCCGTCTTCGAATTGAAGGTGAGCGCATAGATGAACTGCTGCGCGTAGGAACCGATGAAAGTGGTAATGGCGACGACGGTGATGCCCGGCATGGCGATCGGCAGGATGACGCGGCGCAGCGTATAGAAATGGCTTGCTCCATCGACAAAGGCCGCTTCGTCGAGTTCCTTCGGAATGCGCATCATATAGGTGCGCAGCAACCAAATCCCAGAGGGAATGAGGAAAGCGACACCCGGTACGATCATGGCAAGATAGGTGTTCAAAAAGCCGAAAGAGCGCATGAGCCGGAATAGCGGGATCAGCAGTACGGCACCGGAAAACATGTTGACTGCCAGGAAGGCGCCGAGCAGCAGGCCAGAACCTCGGAACTCGAAACGAGCGAAGGCATAGGCGGCCGGCACGACGAGAATCAGCACGATGACAGTGCTCACACCGGAAATCAGGAAGGAATTGAAGATATACCAGCCGAAACCGGGCACGCTGGTCCACATCGTGCGATAGGCTGCAAAGGAACCATTTTCGGGAATGAACCGATAGGGCGACGAGAAAAGCTGGCTGAGCGGCTTCAGCGAGACCAGGAACCCCTCGACGAAGGGCGCCAGCACGAAGGTCAGGAACAGGAGGATCCCGGCATAGATGCTGATGAGTTCGTACCACTTGTAGCGATTGATCATGGCGGGCTGGCTCATCGCTGCTTTGCTCCCGTGGAAAAGCGGCTGGTCAGGCGGAAATAGGCAAGGCAGAAGATCGACAGGAAGATGCAGATCAGCACCGCGCGTGCGGCGCCTTCACCATATTTGTAAGATCCGATCGCAGTGCGATAGGTGTCGATGATCATCGTTGTCGTCTCGCCGTTCGGGCCGCCGCGCGTCAGGATCCAGATGATATCGAAGGAATTGAAAGTGGCGATCAGCGACAACATCGACATGGTGACCAGCGACGGCACCAGCAGCGGCAGAGTGATGCGGCGGAAGCGATAGAAGCGGCCGGCGCCATCCGTCCAGGCAGCTTCGTAGAGATCATGCGGGATCGCCTGCATGGCCGCCAGCATATAAAGAGTGACCATCGGGACGCCGATCCAGACGTCGGTAATGATCGTCGCCCAGAAGGCCGTGCTGCCATAGGCGAGGAACGCCACCGGGCTGTCGACGATGCCGAAACGCTGCAGCATGCCCGAAATCATGCCGAACTGGCCATTGTACATCCAGCCCCACATGAAGATGCCGATCGCCATCGGCACAACCCAGGGCGGCATGGTCAAGACGCGGAAAAGCGCGCGGCCCGGAACGGCGGAATTCAACAGCGCCGCGCCCAGCGTGCCGATGATCATCTTGATCGACACGGAGAAGAACGTCCAGATGAAAGTCCGGACGATGACGCCTGCGAAAGTGTCGTTGAAGATCTTCGCGTAGTTCTCGAAACCCACCCAATTCGTCACCTTCTTCAACGATGCATCGGTGAAGGACAGGATTATGGTGTCGACCAGTGGATAGGCGACGATGACGGTGACGTAAAGGAGAGCCGGAAAAAGAAGGAGCCAGGCGAAGATGACCGTGCCGCGTTGAACACCCATCCTGCGCCCCTCCCTAGGCGGCTCTTGAATGAAGCGCTTCGTCGAACTCGTCCCAGATCGGCCGGAGATCGACGACGGTCTTCTTCATGCGGGCCTCGTCCATCGAGAGCGCGAGAATGCCGGCTTCCAGCGCATTCTGGGTCGACACCGGCAGATGCAGGCCCGTCTTGACGTGCGCGATAATATCGGCGGCCATCTGTTCGTCGGCGCCATAGTGCTGCGAAAGCGTGGTGGCCGCGTAGGTCTTCTCGATCACCTTCCTGCCGGTCAGCATCTCATGGACATTGAAATAACCGCGGATGAAGTCGCCCTCGGCCATGCCGCGCGAGCCCATGATGGCGAAACGGCGGAACTGGTCAGGCACGTTGAGATTGGTGTGGAAGTTCATGCCGACACCATTGGCATACTCAATGATCGCGACCTGATAGTCTATGATGTCGCCGTCACTGTCGAAGACCTTGTCCGACCCCATCCAACCGCTCGGCTTGCGATGGAAGAGCTCGAGATCGTTGATGCCTTCCCGCGCGGGATCGTTTTCCGGAATGAAGCTCTTGCGGCCGCCAAAGCTTGCGACCCGCTCCGGCCGCGCGCCAACCACGCCATTATAGAGATCGAGGTCGTGGCAGCATTTTTCCAGCATGAAGCTGCCGGAATAATGTTCGTAACGGCGCCAGTCGCGCATGAAGAAGGCGCCGTGATAGGGTTCGATATGCTCGGCAGCCTCGATGGAAACGACATGGCCGAGCTTCCCCTCGGCCTGGGCGGCCAGGAGATCGCGATACATCGGCGAATAGCGCAGCACGAGGCCGACATTCAGGCGCTCATGACCGAATTTCGCCATCAGGCGGGCAAGTTCGATACTGTCCTTGATGGTTGTGACGATCGGCTTTTCGCAGAAGATCTTGAGGCCGGCCTCGAGGCCGATGCGGATATGATCGAGATGCATGTGGTTCGGCGAACCGATCATCAAGAGGTCGATCTTTTCGTTGGCGATCAGATCCTGGGGTGTCGCGTAGGCCTTTCCGGCTGAGATGCCCCGTTCGAGCAAACCGGGCAGGCCCGCGGGTTCCGGATCGACATATCCTGCAATCTCGAAGCTCTCGTCGATCGCCTTGAAGACATAGCCCAGATAGCCTAGGCGGAATCCCAGCCCAATGATTCCAACGCGCATGCTTTTATGTTCCCATTACGTAATTTATTTTCGTAACCTTGGGGCAAATTTTCGCATTCGTCAACGACGTTCGCGCATTTAACCAAAAACATGAAATTTATTTTCAGACCACCAACAAAACCTACCGACGCGAACATGAAGCCACGCTCGCTTTGATTGCGCTGCTGCTTAATTCGGCAGAATGCCTACGACTTATCTATCCGGCCCGTTATATTGCCAATATTGGTAGTTCGGCTTTCTGGTGCTGCTGGAAATGACGCCATTCTGATCGCAAACGTAACCGAGGCGCGGCAAGCCGCGGTAGAACGGACCTTCGTGAAAATAATCGGCGTACACGGTGGCGGTGCGACATTGAAACTTCTCGTCATCAGCCATTTTCGGCGCAGTAACTCCCGGAAGGTCCTTGTAAGGATAGACGGGAGCTACATATGGCTTGGGGAGGAGCGGATTGTCGGCAAGTGCGGCCGCCGGCATCAAGACCGCAAGGGACAGAGCAGCAATGGCGATTTTCGACTTGATCCACATATACTGCTACGCTCCTTTACAAATGCGAGCGCAACGACCACACACCGCATATCACAGATATAATGGGGCTGAGGTCATGCGCCAACGGGTTCCCCGATCAAAATCATGCGCAAGGGATGGTTTCCGCATCGCCGACGCGGGTCATTCACGCTACGTTACACCAAAAAAAATGCTTTTATCCGCAAATACAATGCAGGCGTGTGCAAGCGATTTGCGACAAGTCATAAGCATGTTATATAGTATGAAAATTGTTATCCTGGTTGTTGTCGGCGCGATTTCTGTTTGAAGGAGTAACAGTCATTCTCGAACAGATTAATCGTATCCCGCCCCTTGCTGACCCGGAGATTGCTGACGATGCTGCTCAGCAGGTTTCCATTTATGTCATCAATCTTGATCGCTCGCGTGATCGCTGGGAACGACTGTGCCACCAGGCCGTCGAATATGATCTGCATATCACGCGCGTTCCTGCCGTCGACGGACGTGTCGTCGCGGAGGCAGACCGCGTCGATTTTCATCCGCATTCGTTCATCTATCACAACGGCCGCAAGCTCCTGCCGGGAGAGTACGGATGCTACCGCAGCCATCTGATCGCGCTGGAGCAATTCGTCGCAAGCGGCGACAAGATGGCGATCATCATGGAAGACGACGTCGAGCTCAACGAGAAGCTTATCCCGCGTGCAATCGCAGCGATGGAAAGCGTCCAGGGGGCGCGTCTCGTCAAGCTCGTCAACCATCGCCTTGTCGGCTTCAAGCCGATCTGCGAAACCAGCGAAAACGATGTCGTCGGCCGCTGCATGCATGGTCCGCAGGGATCGGCTGCCTGTTATATCGTCAACCGCAAGGCGGCCAAGAAGCTGCTGACGACGCTGAAGCCCATGCTTCTTCCCTACGACGTCGCCTTGGAACGCGGCTGGTCAACCGGCGTCGAGACATTCACGACCTTTGAAAACCTGGTCGATTTCAGCCCGCACCGCGCCCACACCACGATCGGCAAACGCGTGCATTACCGCGCGGTAAAGCGGCATCCGCTGTTGCGGCTCACGGCACATTGGTTCCGCACCTGCGATCAAGTGCGCCGCTGGTACTACGCCGTCGCGATGAAGCAGTAGCTGCGGCAAAGCTGCGAGGCCAAGCCCGAAAGCATTAAAAGACGCCGGTGTCGTGACAGGACACGCGCCTATAGCTGTGCAACGTTATCAAGGTTCGGCTGATCGACCGTCAGATCCGTCTCGCGCTCGCGATAGACCAGATCAACCACTTCGCTGCTCGGCGCATAGCCGGAAACGAGCTTTTGCAGCAGGGCTTTCGCCAAGGGAATGTCGTTTTCATCCAGTGCCGCCTCGAGTGCGGCGAGCCGCCTCGACAGCTCCGGCCAGGGCAGGAAATCCTCCTTGGCCTGCATGATGCGCGGATGGCTGGTCGGCTGCGGGTTGTCGCCGATCAACAGTTCCTCAAAAAGCTTCTCGCCCGGTCGAAGGCCGGTGATTTCAAGCTCGATATCGCCATCCGGCTCGTCCTGGTCCCGCACGGTCAGACCGGACAATTCCACCATTCGCCGCGCGAGATCGGCAATGCGTACCGGTTCGCCCATGTCGAGCAGGAAGACATCGCCGCCGCCCGACATCGCGCCCGCCTGGATCACAAGCTGCGACGCCTCGGGAATGGTCATGAAATAGCGGGTGATATCGGGATGCGTCAGCGTGATCGGGCCGCCGTCGCGGATCTGCTGGCGAAAAAGCGGCACGACTGAACCGGATGAGCCGAGCACGTTGCCGAAACGCACCATCGCGAAATTGGTACTGTCGGTGCCGGGCTTGCGATCTGCATCCATCGCCTGCAGCACCATTTCCGCCAACCGCTTGCTGGCGCCCATGATGTTGGTCGGACGCACAGCCTTGTCGGTGCTGATGAGGACGAAATTTTCGACACCATGATCGCGCGCGGCTTCAGCCGCTATCCGCGTTCCCTGCACATTGTTGCGAATGCCTTCGACGGGATTGTATTCGACGAGCGGCACATGCTTGTACGCAGCGGCATGATAGACGGTCTTCGGCCGCCAGGCCTGCATGATCTGTCTGATCCGCTGACCATCGCGGACGGAAGCCAGGAAGGGAATGATGCGCACATCGGCGGCGTGGCCGGCGGAGGCGGCCGCCTTCTCCAGTTCGCCATGAATGGCATAAAGGGCGAACTCGCTCTGTTCGATCAGCAACAGAGAGGACGGACCGTTCTTCAGGATCTGGCGGCAGAGTTCGCTGCCGATCGAGCCGCCGGCACCGGTGACCATGACGACCTTGCCGCGAATGTTCTTCTCGATCAGACCGCGATCGGGAGCGATCACGTTGCGGCCGAGCAGATCCTCGATATCAAGCTCGCGCAGATCCGAAACCGCGACGCGGCCCTGCGCGAGCGCCGTCAGATCTGGCATGGTCCGTACGGTGACGCGAGCTTTGCGCATGTCTTCGAGGATTTCGTTGCGCCGCTGTCGCGTGGCATTCGGCAGGGCGAGCAAGACGCCCTTGATCTCGCCTGAGACTACGAGCGCCGGCAGATCGGCCGGATCGTAGATCGGCAGCCCGCCCATAATGCTGCCATGCAGGTTGCGATCGTCGTCGAGATAGCCGACGACGTTCAGCTCCGCGCTGTTGGCAAGCGCGCCCGCAAGCTGACGCCCTGAAGCACCGGCGCCGTAGACCAGCACCTTGGCAAGCTGATTGCGATTGAGAAGACGCTGATAGGCGTTGCCAAGCCAGTAGCGTGTCCACATGCGCGACAGGCCGATCGCGATCAGCAGCAGCAGGGGCTGCAATATGCCGACGGTGCGCGGCACGCCCGGCACGCTGATGGCGGTAAAGATCGTCATGAAGGCGAGCGCATAGATCGCCACCGCCTTGACGACCGTCACGAACGCCGAAAGGCCGGCATAGCGGAAGATGGCGCGGTAAAGGCCGAGGACGATGAAGATCGGAATGGCGAGCAGAAGGGAGACGATCGCCGGCAGCCACTCGACGCCTTCGAGGATGACCCAATCGTCAAGGCGAAGACAATAGGCAAACCAGACCGTCAGCACGCACAAGCTGGCATCGACCAGCAGCGCAAGCGCGCGCTTGGTGGAGCGCGGCAACGCCAGAAACGGCAGAACGAGTTTATCCGCGGGCACCATCGATCAGCTTTCCCTGGCGCCAGTCATCGGAGCAACGCACCGCTTTTCTCGCATAGATTGTCTCACAAAGTATCGCACAACGCTTAATGACCGTATCGCGCTTCCATTAGCAAGACCCAATCATCCCCAGCGCCGATTTACATTTAGAACAGTCGACGCGCAATTGCATCCTCAATGCTGAAAAAGGCAGTCGATGCGAAAGGGTAAGACGATGGTCACTTGCCGAAATAGCTGCGGATGACGGGATGCCGAAACAGGCCGAGGAGAACGGCAAACGCCATGCCAAGACCGGCACCAAAGATTGCGCCGGCGATCAGCCCGGCCACCATCATCACCTTGCGGCTCGGCCCATCCGCCTTCAGTGGCGGTTCCGCCTCCGAGATCACGCGGATATTGCTTTGCGAGAGGTCCTGGGCATCGCTCGCCTGACCGGACCGTTTCAGCAGTGATTCATAGAGATTGCGAGCCGCGGTCGCCTTGCGCTGCAGCTCGTTCAGACCGACAAGCTTGCCTGAGGTGTTGACCTGCGAGGCCTTCTGTACTGCCAGTTCCTTGGCGATATCCTGCTCGGCCTTCTGTGCCTGCTCATAATCGGCGCGAGCCGAGGTCATCTGCCGCTGCAGCTCCGCGCGGATTTCGGCGGCGAGGCTATCCAGTGACGATTTCGCGGCGAGCAGGCGCGGATGGCGGGCGCCGAGCTGGCTTTGAAGGCTGCCGACATTGGCGGCCATCGTCGCATATTGCTGCCGCAGGCTGCTCAAAGCCGTCGATGTCACCCCTGCGGACGGATTGTTGGAGACCACATCTTCAAAGCTGAGCTTGCCGGCAGCGTCCGCGCGGGCTCTTGCCTCGATCGTTTTCTGCTGGGCCGTTACCAATAGGTCGTTCAGAGCGGTCAGACGTTTGTCGGAGATCAGATTGCCCTCGACGGCCACCATGTCGTTGTCGGCGCGATAGGTTTCGACGGCCTTTTCGGCTGACAGTACCTGCTGGCGCAGATCCTCCAGGCGGGAATCGAGCGCCGTATTGCTGTTCTTGTAGGTGCTCGCAGCCGCCTTGCTCTCTTCCTCCATGAAGGAGGTCACAAGCTGGTTGGCGATCTCGGCCGATTTTTGAGGATCGCTCGTCGTCACCTTGGCATTGACGACGTAGGTGCTGGATTCGCGGGCGATCTGCACGGCTTTCGCCAAGGCGGCGGTGGCCACATATTTTGCCGCCTCGCCAGTGGCGCCACCATTGAATTTCGGATCCTGATCGAGTTTCAGCGCATCGACGACGCGCCCTAGCACCTTGCCGGAAGACAGGATCTGCGTCTGGCTGTCGATCATCGTCGTGATCAATTCCGGTGGCGTCGGCGCCTGCTGGGCGGAATCGGAGCCTCCGACCGGCCGAGGGTCGAAATAGAGGCTGGTCTCGGCGGTGAATTTCTGCGGAATAAGGGGAATGACCGCTCCGCCCAGAACGGCGCCGGCGCCTGCCAGGGCAAGAACAACGAACTTCTTCGCCCAGATCGAAGCGATGGCCGATCGAAGATCAAACAAAGGCAATTTTGCCGCCGGTATCGATGCCGTCGGAGCAGCGACAGATGCCGGTACAACAGCAACCTGCTCGACAGTAGGCACCGCAGCGGTGACAACCGGCTCGGAAACGGAGCGGGGGGCCACCGGCTCCTCAACATCGGATCGCTTCGGCGGACTTTGCGGAACGGCGGCATCCGGAATGGGCGCCTCAAGCTCTTCGGAATGTGCCATGGGCTCAGCAGCGGCGACGAAATCCCGAGGGCGCAAGACAGGACTGCGCAAGCGCATACCGTCGCGCCGTATGTCAGACGGCTCGGTATCGCGCCAACCCGCAAGTCGGTCCGATCTCTTGCTTCGTTCCATTGAGCTCATGGCAGACTTTCAATGCTCCGCAGACGCATTCCACGCAGCAGGTGCCGGAAGTTTAGAAACGTTTGGCTAACGGAACATTAAGGACGCTCTCAGGAAATCGCGTGGCACGCGCGCGCATGATCCATCCCTTCATCATTGCTCAACACCATTATCCCTATGAAAAGCCACACGCGCACGGAAGGCAGGGCCATGCAATGACCGCATCGATGACGAAAACTCTGCGACGCCTGCTGGCCGCCACGATCATGCTCGCTTTCACGGCGCAGGCGGAGAGCCCCCTTGCGGCGCAGCAACTATGCTATCGCGGCGTCAATCTGTCCGGTGCGGAATATGGCGAGCGCGGCGGGGTCGTGAATGTAAATTACACATATCCGTCCGAACAGACCGTGCGCTATTTCGCGGAAAAAGGCATGAATACAATCCGCCTTCCCTTCCGATGGGAACGGCTGCAGCCCGTGCTCGGAGCACCTCTCGATGATGACGAACTGCAGCGGCTGAAGGATGCCGTCGATCTCATCCAGAAGCATGGAATGACAGTCGTTCTCGATCCCCACAATTACGCCTATTACGACAAGACGCAGCTCAAGCAGGCTCCCGCGACCGATCTTGCTTTCGGCGATTTCTGGGCGCGGCTTGCGGTGGAGTTCTCCAATCGAAAGGGCGTCGCCTTCGGCCTGATGAACGAGCCCCACGATATCAAGGCTCCCGATTGGCTCGAACTTGCCAACACCGCCATCCGCAGCATCCGAACCATCGGCGCGCGCAATCTCATTCTCGTACCCGGAACGAACTGGACGGGGGCGCATAGCTGGTCGGCCGACGTTCTGGGCGGCGGCGCCAATGGCACGGTCATGCTCGGCGTCAAGGACCCGATCGATTTCTACGCCTTCGAATTCCACCAATATCTGGATTCGGACAGTTCGGGCACGCACCCGGTCTGCGACGGCACCGACAAAGCCGTGAAGGGCATGAACGACGTTACCGACTGGCTGCGCAAGAACGGGAAGCGCGGATTCCTCGGTGAATTCGGCGTCGCCGCCAATGATGGTTGCCTCGACGGTCTCAAACAGGTTCTCGACATCATGAACGCCAACAGCGACGTGTGGCTCGGCTGGACCTATTGGGCCGCCGGCGACTGGTGGCCGCCGGAGGAGCCGCTCAACGTCCAGCCACACAACGGCCGCGACAAGCCGCAGATGAAGGTTCTTACCGAGGGGCTCAATCGAAAAGTGTCGCTGGCAGCCTCATGCGCGTTGGTCAAGCCGGCGAAATGATCAGTGACGGGCAGCCGGCTCTTTGTCGCGAATCATCGGCCTGATATGCTGCCGCCGCCAGTGAAGACGTCACCACTCCGGATATCTGATGCAACGTTCAGGCGAAAAGCAGCCGATCAATTTCGTCATTCTCACGATTTCGCTGCTGGCGGTCTGCTATAACTGCATCCTTGCCTTCATCAATCACAATATCACACCGCTGACGCCGAGCTCCGTCGTGCTGTCCGAAGTGCTGTTGCAGGTCGCCGCCTTCACCTACCTGCTGACGAAAGGCATATATGAGGAGGACATAGCGCCGCTCCTTTATCTGCTGCTGACCATCGTGCTGACGGTTTTCGTCATCGCCATCAACAAGCAGGCCTATATCGATCATCTCCGCAACGTGATGATCATCTTCGCTTTTTCGATCATGGGGCGGCTTGCCAACGAGCGCACCGTCAAGCTTGCCTTCAAGATTTCATGCTTCATCGTGCTTGCCGTGCTTGTCCTGGAAATCGTGTCGGTCAAGGAATATGTCGCGCTGTTTCATCCGGCCGAATATTTTCAGAATACGCGCGGCGTGCCGCCGGCGACCTATAGCGATATCGGCCTGTTTCGCGGCGCGCTTGGATTCGAGGGCCGGTTCTCTTTCGGCCTGATCGACCACCGATCGTCCTCCATCTTCCTGGAGCAGGTCTCGCTTGCCAATTTCTGCGGCGTGATGGTGCTGTATCTGATCAGCTTCTCCAATCGTCTCGGTTTGCTGGACCGGCTGCTGTTTTTCTCGACGGTCGTGCTGATCCTGCTGACGAACGACACACGCACGATGCTGATCTTCAGCCTCATCTGCGTTGCGGGCTATTTCATCTATCCCTGGCTCCCGAAGACGCTCGACCTGCTGACGATGCCCGGGATCATCGTAGTCGGCTTCGTCATTCACGCGCTCGAGCCGAGCGTGACGGGCGATAATTTCGTCGGGCGCATCAATGGCACGGTCAAAGCCTTCCTCGGCATGGACCTGCAGAGCACGATCGGGCTGCAGCTCGATCAGGTCGGCATCTTTTTCGACAGCGGATATGTCTACATCATCTACGGCGCCACTATCTTCGGCCTGATCCTGTTCTGGCTCTACGCCTCGCTCTATCCGGGCGGCGAAACGGTCAATCAGCGACGCCTCGGCCATGCGCTTTCCCTCTTCCTGTTCCTCAATCTGATGATCGGCTCCACAGCCATCTTCTCCATGAAGACGGCCGGACTGGTCTGGCTTCTTGTGGGATTCCTGAAATTCAACGAGGGAAGTCTGGCGAAACCACCGCAAGAGCTTTCGCTGGCAACCAGCAGCTGAGGCGGGGATACGCCGTTCGAAGACGCAACGGGAACGGCTTTTTGCCCGCCATCCTGCCTAAATATCCGTCGAAACATGGCTGGGGGGAGGTATTTCCCAGACCTCCGATTTCATCTAAGCAGGCGGACATCCTCGGGATAGAAGAGATAAAGACATGACGAGCTATGTATTGACAGTGACGTGCCAATCGACGCGTGGGATCGTTGCGGCGATCTCGAACTATCTGGCCGGGCAGGGCTGCAACATCGTCGATTCCAGCCAGTTCGACGATCTCGATACCGGCAAGTTCTTCATGCGCGTCTCCTTCATCTCGGAAGAAGGGGTGGGCCAGGCAGCGCTCGTCGAAGGCTTCAAGCCGATCGCCGAAAAGTTCGCCATGGATGCCGAGATCCATGACGAGAAGAAGCGCATGAAGGTGCTGTTGATGGTCTCGCGCTTCGGCCATTGCCTGAACGACCTGCTCTATCGCTGGAAGATCGGCGCATTGCCCATCGACATCGTCGGCGTCGTCTCCAACCATTTCGATTACCAGAAGGTGGTCGTCAATCATGACATCCCCTTCCACCACATCAAGGTGACGAAGGACAACAAGCCGCAGGCCGAAGCCCAGCTCCTCGAGATCGTCGAGCAGACCGGCACCGAGCTGGTGGTGCTGGCCCGCTACATGCAGGTTCTCTCGGATGCGCTCTGCCGGAAGATGTCGGGCCGCATCATCAACATCCACCATTCCTTCCTGCCGTCCTTCAAGGGGGCGAACCCCTACAAGCAGGCCTATGAGCGCGGCGTGAAGCTGATCGGAGCGACGGCGCATTATGTGACGGCCGATCTCGACGAAGGTCCGATCATCGAGCAGGACACGGCGCGCATCACGCATGCGCAGTCGGCCGAGGATTATGTCTCGATCGGCCGCGATGTGGAAAGCCAGGTGCTGGCGCGCGCCATCCATGCCCATATCCACTATCGCACCTTCTTGAACGGCAACCGCACCGTCGTCTTCCCGGCAAGCCCGGGCTCCTACGCCTCCGAGCGCATGGGGTGAGGCGCAAGCGCGGGATTTCGGCTGGCTTCTTTCCCTTTTCGCTCCGACACGCGATTTGATATCACCGGTATCGAATCGCCCGGAGATCGAGGAGAGGACATGTCATTCTACCGCAACGGCGCGCTGCTGCTGGCGGCGCTCCTGCTGTCTGCGCCGGCATCCCATGCCCAAACGGCAGAACAGGACCCTTCCAAGATCGATCTTGCCAAGCTGATTGAATGCACGACCTATGACGTGCCGAGCTACAACAATTTCGCTCTATGGCTGACCGGGCCGGAACGCGCCACGGCCATGAAACAGTTCGGCATCAGCGAGCTGCCGTCGGATAATCCGTTGTTGCGCGAATTCCAGCTTTCGATGCCTATGACCGTTTTCGGGCGGCAGACAAACAGGATCGCCTTTGCCTCCACCGGGCCGCTTGCCGTGCTTGACGAGGCGGATCCGCATCCGCTCGCCAAGCAGCTTGGCGTCACAGCTTCCGTCGACCAGCCGAACAAGTTTCTCGGCGAGAAGGTCGTCCTGTCGCGCAAGGACCAGTAGGAAAATTCGGACACCGTACTGGAAACGCGCATCTCGCTGAACGTCTCCACTGTCGACACCCATCCGGGCAAGACGCTAGCCGGTTGCAGCTATTCCATCGAGGTCGAATAGGCTGTTATGCCTAGCCGGCTGCATTCTTCGGCCTATCTTCCTCCTCGCTGCTCGACTACCCTATCTGTTTTGGGTAATTTTCTTTAGGATGGAATGGTTTAGTGTCGATGCGAATGAACCATCCGGGGGATGCCATGGCCGACGCCACGCTCGTGAACCGTATGCAACTGCCGAGACCGGACGTTACACCGGAGGAGGCGGCCGAGATCCTGCAGACGCATTACGGTCTGAGTGGAACACTGACCGAGCTTGGCAGCCAGCAGGACCGCAACTATCGCATCGATGCCGGCGAGAACGCCTATGTGCTGAAGATCTGCCGGGCCGAATACGAGCTGGTCGAGCTCGAGGCGCAGAATGCCGCGATCCGCCATCTGCACGCCAAGCCGGATGCGCCGCGCGTACCCGAGGTCATACCCTCACTGAATGGCCGCGATATCCTCGCCATCACTCTCCGCGAGCAGGATTACCTCGTCCGGCTGCTCCGCTTTCTCCCCGGCCAGACACTGACGCGGCGCAACTACCTGCCGCAGACCTCCGTGGCCGGGCTCGGCGCGCTTTCGGCTAGGCTTGCACGCGATCTTGCCGATTTCGATCATCCCGGCCTGCACCGCAGCCTGCAATGGGACCTGCGACGGGCAGGACCCGTTGCCGTGCAGCTGCTGTCGGCCATAACCGATCACGAGGCGCGCGACCGCATCGCCAAGGCAATGGTCGCCGCCGTCAAGCGCATCCAGCCGCTCGCGAGCCAATTGCGTGTTCAGCCGGTGCATCATGATGTCACCGACGACAATGTCGTCAGCCATCCCGATGCGCGCGGACAGCTCGTGCCCGATGGCGTCATCGACTTCGGCGATATCATCCAGGGCTGGCTGGTCGGCGATCTTGCTGTCACCTGCGCGTCGCTGCTACATCATGCAGGCGGCAACCCCTTCCACATCCTTCCGGCAATCAGTGCCTATCATGCGATCTATCCACTGGAGGAAGTCGAAGCCAAAGCCCTGTGGCCGCTGATCGTCGCGCGGGCCGTCATCCTCACCGCCAGCACCGAACAGCAGCTCGCTATCGACCCCGACAACGACTATGTGCGCGGCAATCTCGATTTCGAGCGCGAAATCTTCGATGTCGCAACCGAGGCGCAGCCGGATGTGATGGAAGCGGCGATCCTGCGGACGATCGGTTTTGATGTCGCCCCGGTCGTGACTGACGGCTGGTCGCCGCTGCTGCCCGACATCGACTCCTCGCAGATTGCCGCCATCGATCTTTCCGCCACCGGGCCTGACTTCACGGACGGCAACTGGCAGAAGCCTGATATGGACTGGCGGCTGCTTGCCCAGACGGCAATCGCTTCCGGGGCTGCGGCGACCCGCTACGGCGAATTCCGCCTCTCCCTTGCTGCGCCGCTTAACATGAGGCAGCCACAGAATTTCGCCCTGCATTGCGATATCTGCCTGCCGGCTGGCGCGACGGTTGCGGCTCCCTTCCCTGGCCTTCTGCAACGGCAGGGCCAGCATTTCGTGCTGGTCGGTGAAGAAATCAGCCTGCATCTCGACGGTATCGAAAGTGCTCTCGAGGACGGAGCGGCTATCGAGCAAGGCGCGACAATTGGAACGATCGGCAGCGAGGGTTCGGCAATTGGAGGATTGCGCATTCAGCTTTGCCGCGTGCCCGGCCTTGTGCCGCCGCTTTTTGCGACGGCGGATCAGGCAGAGGGGTGGTCGGCCGTCTCCCCCTCGCCCGCCGCTCTTTTGAACCCGGCCTGTGAGGCGCCGCGGCCGGACGCTTCCGCGCTGCTGTCACTGCGCAATGCCCGTTTCGCCAAGCCGCAGAAGCACTATTACGAATTCCCGCCACAGATCGAGCGCGGCTGGCGCGAATTCCTGTTCGACACGCAAGGGCGCTGCTACCTCGATATGGTCAACAACGTCACGACGCTCGGCCACGCCCATCCGCGCCTGACGGCAGCGATCGCCCAGCAATGGTCTCGCCTCAATACCAACTCCCGCTTCCATTATGCCGCCGTTGCCGAATTCTCCGAGCGGCTGGCGACGCTGGCACCTGAGGGACTGGACAGCGTCTTCCTCGTCAATAGCGGCTCGGAAGCCAACGATCTGGCGATCCGCCTTGCCTGGACGCACACGGCCAAGAGAAACATGCTCTGCCTGCTGGAGGCCTATCACGGCTGGACGGTTGCGAGTGACGCCGTCTCCACCTCGATTGCCGACAATCCGCAGGCGCTGACGACACGGCCGGATTGGGTGCACCCCGTCCTCTCACCGAATACCTATCGCGGGCCGTTCCGCGGCCCGGATTCTGCTCCGCATTATCTCGGCGACGTCATGGCGAAACTGCGGGCGATCGACGAAAAGGGCGACGGCCTTGCCGGCTTCATCGCCGAACCGGTCTATGGCAATGCCGGCGGCATCGCGCTGCCGCATGGCTATCTCGCAGGCGTTTACGACGCAGTGCGCCAACGCGGCGGCCTTTGCATCGCCGATGAAGTGCAGGTGGGCTACGGCCGTCTCGGCGAGCATTTCTGGGGCTTCGAAACGCAGGGCGTTACGCCCGACATCATCACCATCGCCAAGGGCATGGGGAACGGCCATCCGCTCGGCGCCGTCATCACCCGCCGCGAGATCGCCGAATCGCTGGAAAAGGAAGGCTATTTCTTCTCCTCCGCCGGCGGCAGCCCTGTCAGCTGCGTCGCCGGTCTCACCGTTCTCGATATCCTCAAGGATGAAAATCTGCAGGAAAATGCCCGCGTCATCGGTGACAGGCTGAAGGCGGGGCTGATCGCTCTCATGGATCGATTCCCGTTGATTGGCGCCGTGCATGGCACTGGGCTTTATCTTGGCGTGGAATTCGTGCGCGACCGCGAAAGCCTGACGCCGGCGACCGAAGAAACGGCTGCGATCTGCGAACACCTGCTCGATCTCGGGGTCATCATGCAGCCGACCGGCGATCACTTGAATGTGTTGAAGATCAAGCCGCCGCTATGCCTCGCAGCCGAGAGCGCCGATTTCTTCGTGAAGGCCCTGGAAAAGGTGCTTGAGGATAGATTTTGACGTTCTCGTCACGCCATTAACCATTGAGGTGTTTTAGCGGCGCGTGAATTTTAATGCTGCCGGGGCATTGTCGAATCTCGCGCCAGTTCCTATCTGTTGCTCGGTGATCGGCGAGCCGTACCGACACGGGTAGCAATCCGAAGGTTTTAAGACAACCTTCCCTGCAACCCGCAGGACTCGGAATTTTATTTTCCCGATCGTCGACATTTTGACATCTTTCGGAATATGTTTCTGAGGATGCAATCGCTATTATCTACTAATGTAGTAGATAATAGTACATCGATCGCGGTGCCCCCTAACGGGGCCCCTAACAAGTACAACGCCAATTGAGGAAGTGACATGCTGAATAGAAAAGTCATTGCTTCGTTCCTTGGGCGGCCCGTGCTTGGCAATGACCGTTCGGGCGCGCTCTCCCGCCCGTGCTGTCGAATGTGACGTTCGTCCTCCTTCCCGGAATCAAACAGTCAATTCGCCATGTCTGCGCCGTGCGTGCGCAGAGGGAGTCTATTTATGAAGAAGCAAGTCATCGAATACGCCGGCGTCCCCGTCGGCATCGTCGTTCCCGATCAGGATCGGCTCAAGTTCATCGCTGTAAAATATCATGTCCATGATCTGGACGAGCAGCATTTCAGAAATGCGGACGAAGTGAAGCTTGCGATCCGCGACCTTCTTTCCCGCCAGCAGGCAAAACCGATCCATGTTTGATGGGTCGGATCACCTGCGCTTTTACTCATTCCCATCCCCAGCCCTCACCCTTTGATAGAATCAGGGTGGGGGCTTTTTTATTTGAGGCCATCGTGTCGCTTCCTGCGAAGGAAGCTTGCGCCGGCTCTCCCGTGAAACGCCGAAGCTCCAAAGCCTCCGGTCCCGGACCGCTCGGGTTGAACAAACCCATCTTGTCTTTTCCCCGTCTTTACGATCCTATCGCCATGGCGACCTCGCGTTGTAAACGGCGAAGGATTTTTCATTGGCTGACCTCCTCAATCTCCTGACCGATGTCGAAGGCGTCGCTGTCGGTCACTCCACCGACCTTACGCTCGGCTCCGGCGTCACTGCCATCGTCTTCGATGAGCCGGCTATCGCCTCCTGCACCATTCTCGGCGGCGCGCCGGGTGGGCGGGATACCGCATTGCTGGATCCTGCAATGACGGTCGGTGCTGTGGATGGTCTCGTGCTCTCAGGCGGCTCGGCCTTCGGGCTCGATGCGGCAGGTGGGGTGCAAGCAGGCTTGCGGGAGATCGGCCGGGGCCTGACAGTCGGAAGTGCACTGGTGCCAATCGTGCCGCAGGCGATCCTGTTTGATCTCATCAACGGCGGCAACAAGGATTGGGGGCTGCACTCGCCCTATCGCGACATGGGATATGCCGCCTTCAAGGCTGCAAATAAAGGGCCGTTTGCGCTTGGAAGCGTCGGCGCCGGCACCGGTGCCACGACGGCAACGGTCAAGGGCGGCCTCGGCTCGGCAAGCGTCGTCAGCAGCAGGGGATACAGAATCGCCGCCATCGTCGCCGTCAATGCGCTCGGTTCCGCCACCATCGGCGACGGCCCGCATTTCTGGGCGGCTCCCTTCGAGCAGAATGGCGAATTTGGCGGTCTCGGCATGCCGCAGGTGGTCGATTCACGCCTGCGGCTGAAGGGCACCAACATCACCGCCACGACCATCGGCGTCGTCGTCACCGACGCTCAGCTGACTAAGACTGAGGCGCATCGCCTCTCCATCTGCGCTCACGACGGCTTTGCGCGTGCGCTTTTACCGACGCATCTGCCGCTCGACGGTGATACCGTATTTGCCGCTTCCACCGGCAGGCATGCGCGCGACGATATGCCTGGTTTCATGGAGCTCTGCCACCTCGCCACCATTATCATGGCGCGCGCCATCGCCCGCGGCGTCTACGAAGCGACGGCGCTGCCGGTCGAAGGCGGGCAAGTGGCGTGGCGCGATCGCTTCGCCAAGCCTACCGCTTGAAGCCGGAGGTCCCCGCATGCAGATCCGCGCGCTGATCTATTTCGACGAGCTGGTGCGCACCAATTCGATGCGCCAGGCGGCTGAAAACCTGAACGTGGCGCCGACGGCCATCAGCCGCCAAATCGAGAATCTCGAATATCATTTCGGCACGCAACTGGTCGAACGCAGTGCCCGCGGCATCAAATTGACGGCTGCCGGCGAATTGCTGGCGGAACGCGCCGGCCGGACGCTGCGCGAGCTCGACCATGTTCACCAGTTGATCGAAGACCTGAAAGGCCTGCAGCGCGGGACCGTCAGTATCTTTGCCAATGGCGCGTCCGTCGCCAATATCCTTGCTCCGGCGCTGGCCGAATTCAGTCTGCGCTATCCCGGCCTACGCTTCGAAGTGACCATTACCAGCGCTCGCGGCGCCATCGAAGCCGTCAACAATGCCGAGGCCGATATTGCGGTGACGCTGTTTGCCCCGCCGCTTTCCGGCACAAAGGTGCGCCTGCGCTCCGAGCTCGTCTATGACGTGATCGCTGCCGCCTCTCATCCGCTTGCTGCCGCCAGCGAGATCACACTTGCGGAAATCTCGGCCCACGCGCTTGCCGTCCCCGATCGCTCCTTCGGCGCAAGACAGGCCTTCGACGCACTGTTTGAGCAGGAGGGGCTGAGGCTCGATCCAGTCTTTGAGACCGGCTCACTGGAAATGCAGAAGGAGCTGGTGCTGCGCGGCGCGGCGATTACCATGCTGCCGGCACTCACCGTTCAAAGGGAGATCGAGGCGGGGCAGCTCGTCGCACGGCCCGTTGCGGGCGGCATGGGGGTGCGGACGCCGGTCGATCTCTGCGTCGCGCCCGATCGCCAGCTCTCCTTCGCCGCCGGCAAGCTGCTCGATTTCATCGAGCGCTTCATGCGCCACCAACTTTCCACCAGGAGGAGGCATGATTGAACGAAACGCTGTAACCACGAAAAGAGTGTAGCGGTTTCGGCTACACCGAGCACACATTTTCGGAATTGTGTGTGCGCCGATGAGATGACACTATCCTGAAAAAGACCGCAGTCCGGAAGGGAAGCCGGACATGCGGGCAAAAGCAAGGGAACCGACATGACCAAGTTTTCACGCCCGAGCCTGGGCGACGTCGCGCGCCGGCTTGCCTATGGCGCCGCAGTTTCTGCCGGCCTGCTGATGATGGGCCTGACACAGGCTGAAGCCGCGAAGACGACACTCAATCTCGGCATGAGCGTCGAGCCAACAGGTCTAGATCCGACGATCGCCGCGCCTGTCGCGATCGGCCAGGTCACCTGGCAAAACATTTTCGAAGGCCTGGTTGCGATCGACCAGAACGGCAAGATCGTACCGCAGCTCGCCAAGAGCTGGGAGATTTCGCCTGACGGCCTCACCTATACATTCAAGCTGCAGACCGACGTGAAATTCCATGACGGCGAAGCCTTCGATTCGGCTGCCGCCAAGTTCACGCTCGATCGCGCTCGTGGCGCCGACTCCGTCAACCCGCAGAAGCGCTTCTTTTCGACCATCGCCTCGATCGATACGCCGGATGCGGAAACGCTCGTCCTGCATCTGTCCTCGCCAACCGGCAGCCTTCTCTATTGGCTAGGCTGGCCGAGCTCCGTCATGGTTGGGCCGAAATCCTCGGCCAACGACAAGACGACGCCCATCGGCACCGGCCCGTTCAAGTTCTCCTCCTGGGCGAAGGGCGATCATGTCGACCTCGTCAAGAACCCGGACTACTGGAACAAGTCGGTCGACGTGAAGCTCGAGAAGGTAACCTTCCGCTTCATTTCCGATCCGCAGGCGGAGGCGGCGGCGTTGAAGGCCGGCGATCTCGATGCCTTTCCGGAATTTGCCGCGCCGGAGCTCATGAGTTCCTTCGAGGGCGACGCCAGGCTGACGACCAAGGTCGGCAATACCGAACTCAAGGTCGTGGCCGGCATGAACAACACCCGCAAGCCCTTCGACGACAAGCGCGTGCGCCAGGCGCTGATGATGGCGCTCGACCGGAAGACGATCATCGAAGGCGCGTGGTCCGGTTTAGGCACCGCGATCGGCAGTCACTACACGCCGAACGATCCCGGCTATAAGGACCTGACCGGCACGCTGCCCTACGACACCGCCAAGGCCAAGGCGCTGCTTGCAGAGGCCGGCTATCCGAACGGTTTCACCTTTACCATCAAGACGCCGCAGATGGCTTATGCGCCGCGCAGCGCCCAGGTGATGCAGGCGATGTTTGCCGATATCGGCGTGACGATGAACATCGAGCCGACGGAATTCCCGGCGAAATGGGTGCAGGACGTCTTCACCGGCCGCAACTACGACATGACCATCGTCGCCCATGCCGAGCCGCTGGATATCGATATCTACTCGCGCGACCCCTATTACTTCAACTACAAGAATTCCGCCTTCAACGAGCTGATGAAGAAGATCCAGCTCACGTCCGATGTATCCGAGCAGAATAAGCTCTATGGCGAGGCGCAGAGCATTCTTGCCGAGGACGTGCCGGCGCTCTTTCTTTTCGTCATGCCGAAGCTCGGCGTCTGGGACAAGAAGCTGAAGGGGCTTTGGGAGAACGAACCGATCCCGTCCAACGTGCTGACCAACGTCTCCTGGGAAGATTGACCGCTCCAACAGTTTGATTGGGCATGATCTTGGTATTTCTTTCGCGCACGACGACCAACTCCGTCTCCCCAGCGGGGAGAAGGTGGCCCAAAGGGTCGGATGAGGGGGCTGCGACGCCGAAAACTGCCTTTTGCTTGCGCTCAAGGCACTCGGGATTTCATCCCTCGTCCACCTCAACCGCCCTATCGGGCACCTTCTCCCCGATGGGGAGAAGGAGGAGTCAGAGGCCACACCAACTCCGTATTCTTAGCCGAATTAGCCTGGCCATGGACTTGTTATGATCGTACTGCTCACCCGCCGGATTTTCGGACTTGTGCTGACGCTGATTGCCGTCTCGCTGCTGGTCTTTGCCGTCATGGCACTGCTGCCGGGCGACCCGGCCGCGATCACGCTCGGCACATCGGCGGCGCCGGAAACGCTCGCCGCGCTCCGGCATGAGATGGGTCTCGATCAGCCGCTGATTGTCCGCTACGGCCAATGGCTCGCCGGCGCGCTGGCGGGGGATCTCGGCACGTCCTATACCTATGGCGTTCCGGTCGCAGGCCTGATTGCCGAGCGGCTTGCCGTTACTCTGCCGCTTGCGCTGCTTGCCATCCTGTTGTCGGTTCTTGTCGCCGTACCGCTCGGCGTTGCGGCAGCGGCAAGACGCGGCGGCGTCTTCGATATCATCGCCACGCTGTTTTCGCAGATGGGCATCGCCGTGCCGGGCTTCTGGGTCGGCCTGTTGCTGGTTCTTCTGTTCGCCACCTCGCTCGGCTGGATGCCGGCCGGCGGTTTTCCCGGTTGGGAAAGCGGATTCTGGCCCTCCCTGAAATCTTTGGTGTTACCCGCGATCGCACTTGCGCTGCCGCAGGCGGCAGTGCTGACCCGCGTGACGCGCTCGGCCGTGCTCGACACGCTGCATGAGGATTTTGCCCGCACGGCGATCGCCAAGGGCCTGTCACGCAGCCGCGTGCTGTGGGGACATGTGGTGCCGAACGCCCTGGTACCGGTGCTGACCATTCTCGGGCTGCAATTCACCTTTCTCGTCGCCGGCGCCGTGTTGATCGAAAATGTCTTCACCCTGCCCGGCCTTGGCCGCCTCGCCTATCAGGCACTCAGCCAGCGCGACGTCATCGTTCTGCAGGATGTCGTGCTGTTCTTTGCCGGCCTCGTCATCGTCGTGAATTTTCTGGTCGATCTCTCCTATCTCGTCATCGATCCGCGATTGCGAGCGGGAGGTGCGCGATGACTGCTGTCGAGGCCAAAATCGCCGCGACGTCTTCCCGCCGTCGTTTTCGGGCGCTGCGGCGGATGAATCTGATCGTCGGCGCCCTCATTATCCTCGCTCTTATCGGCGTCGCCATCGTCTCCTTGTTCTGGACACCGGTGCCGCCGGCGAAGATGCAGATCCTCCACAAGCTGCAGCCACCCTTCGGCTTCGGACTTCTCGGCACCGATCAGATCGGCCGTGATGTCCTGTCGATGCTGATGGCGGGCTGCTGGAATTCGCTGTCAATCTCCGTATCGGCGGTTGCGATCGGCGGGACGCTCGGAACGATCATCGGCGTTTCCGCCGCCGCCCAACGCGGCCTGTTCGAGGCGCTGGTTATGCGCGCCTGCGACGTGATCTTCGCCCTGCCACCGATCCTTTCGGCCATGATCCTTGGTGCATTTCTTGGGACCGGGCGCTCCACGGCAATCATCGCCATTGCGGTTTTCATGGTGCCGGTCTTCGCCCGCGTCGCGCTCGGCTCTGCCTTGCAGGCGTGGAGCCGCGACTATGTGCTGGCGGCGCACGCCATCGGCAATACGCAGCTTTCCATCACGCTGCGCCATGTCCTGCCCAACATCATGGGCAGTATCATCGTCCAGGCGACCATCCAGCTCGGCCTTGCGATCCTGACTGAGGCTGGGCTCGCTTTCCTGGGTTTGAGCGTACCGCCGCCCGCGCCGACCTGGGGTCGGATGCTGGCCGATGCGCAGACCTATTTCCACGTAGCGCCGTGGCTCGCCCTGCTGCCGGGGCTTGCCATTGCGCTCTCCGTGCTCGGCTTCAACCTGCTCGGCGACGGGCTGCGTGATCTCCTCGACCCCCGCGAGGCGACGCGCTGATTGAGACATGAAGAGTATAGATCATGACCGAACCTACCGATCTTTCCATCCGAGACCTCCGGCGCCAATTTGCCAACAAGAGCCTATCTCCCAGCGAATACTGGCTGGCACTCGAGACGCATATCGAGGCATGGGAGCCGACAATCGCCGCTCTTTACGCCTATGATCCGGAGGATGCTCGCCGGCAAGCCGCGGCCTCCACGGAGCGCTGGGCGAAGGGTACGCCGCTTGGAACCCTGGACGGCATTCCGGTAACGTTGAAGGAGCTAATCGCCACCAAAGGTCAGCCGGTGCCGCTCGGCACGGCGGCGGTCGAGCTCGTTCCCGCTGCCGAAGACGCGCCCATCGCCGCCCGGATGCGCGAGGATGGCGCGGTGATTTTCGCGAAAACCACCTGCCCCGATTACGGCATGCTCTCATCAGGCCTATCGAGCTTTCACAAGCTCAGCCGCAATCCCTGGGACCCCAGCCAAAATCCGGGCGGCTCCAGCGCCGGTGCGTCTGCCGCTGCCGCTGCCGGTTATGGACGGCTGCATATCGGTACCGATATCGGCGGCTCGATACGCCTGCCGGCAGGATGGACCGGCATTTTCGGCTTCAAGCCGAGCAATGGCCGTATTCCGATCGATCCCTATTATCTCGGGCGATGCGCCGGACCGATGACCCGCACGGTCGAGGATGCGGCCTTTTCCATGGCTACGCTCTCACGACCCGACTGGCGCGACAGCACGAGCCTGCCGCCGAATGAGATCGACTGGATGAATCTCGACATCGACATCCGAGGCATGAAGATCGGCCTGATGCTCGATGCTGGCTGCGGCCTGCCGGTCGAGGACGAGATACGCGATGCGGTCGCTGCTGCCGCCAAGCGCTTCGAGGAAGCAGGCGCCATCATCATCGACGTCTCGCCGGTGCTGACCAGGCAGATGCTTGACGGACTCGATGCTTTCTGGCGTGCACGCTTCTGGGGCGATATGACGGCTTTGAGCGAGGAACGCCGCAACAGCATCCTGCCCTATATCTATAGCTGGGCGAAGGGCGGCGCCGGTATCAGCGGCGTAGATGCCGTTCGCGGCTTCAACCAGACCTACGAGATGCGCAGGAGCTGCGCCAAGCTCTTCGCGGAGGTGGATGCCGTGCTTTCGCCAACCAATCCGATCGTCTCCTATCCCGCCGAATGGGCTTCGCCCACCAACGACCCTGTGCGGCCGTTCGAGCACATCGCCTTCACCGTTCCGTGGAACATGTCGGAGCAGCCGGCGGCATCGATCAATTGCGGCTTCTCCCGCTCCGGCATGCCGATCGGCATGCAGATCATCGGCCCGCGCTTCGACGACATGCTGGTACTTCGTCTCTCGAAGGCCTTCGAGGACTGGACCGGCGGCGTGACAGAGTGGCCGAAGCGACCGGCGTGAACAGAACTTTCAGACAGCCAGCTAGTCCAGCGACAATGGCAGGGAAAGACCGACCTTGACCCGGTCCATGGTCACGAGCGACTTGAACTTCGTGACATTCGGATTGTCGTAGAACAGACGCCGGGCCACCTCCTCATAGGCGGACATGCTGGGGACCACGATGATGAGCACGAAATCGGCCTCGCCGGTGACACCGTAGCATTGCTGCACCTCCGGCGCTTCGAGGAAGCTGCGCTTGATCGCGTTGATGAGGTCGTACCGCTCGTTGGCGATATGGACCTCGACGACGATAGTGATCGGCAGGCCTATTGCCGCCGGATCGACGACCGCGATATTGGCCTGGATGACGCCGCTTTCCTGCATGCGCTTGATGCGCCTCTGCACAGCCGGCGCCGACAGGTTGATCCGTTCACCGATCTCGCGTTGCGGAACCGTACTGTCCTTTTGGAGAATCTCGAGAATTGCCAGATCGAACTCATCGAGATCGGCGGGTTTGCGCATTTCAATACATCCTTACCGCAGAGAGGAAACAAAATTGCATGAAAGCCGTCAAAATGGAGCCAAATCCTCTTCCCCTATGTACTAGCTTTGCGCCACAAATCACCTGACTTGCAAAGGCACGAGAATGTCACAGCCGGACACCGAATACGATATGCGCAGCGCGAGCCTCGGGGAAAGCGAAGATACGAAAGGCTTTCTTCTTGGCGTTGTCGCGATGATCCTTGCGGCGCTGGCCATGAGTATCTCGCCAAGCCTCGTACGCCTTGCCGATGTCGGGCCTTTCGCCAGCGCCTTCTGGCGTGTCTTTCTGGCGCTGCCGATCCTTTGGATATGGATGCGGTACGCGGAGGTCGCGGAGCCCAATGCGCCTCGCGCCAGCTTTACCATACCGACAATCCTTGCCGGCATTGCCTTCACGGGCGACCTGTTCTTCTGGCATCTCTCCATCATGCGGACGACGATCGCCAACGCCACCTTCTTCGCGACGATGGCGCCGCTGTGGGTCGTCATCTTCGGTTGGCTTCTTTTGAGACAGCGCGTCAGCCGCGCCACGCTTCTCGGCCTTCTCGTCTGCCTTGCCGGCGGCACGGCGCTCGTCGTCCAAAGCCTGGCATTCAATCCGGACCGGGCCGTCGGCGATGCCCTCGCCATCATCACTGGCGCCTTCTTCGGCCTTTATTTCCTGGCCGTCGGCGCGGCACGCCCGGGGACCAATGCCGCGCGCGTCACCTTCGAATTAAGTATCATAACCTCGGCGATCCTGTTCGTGATCGCCTTCTTCTTCGAGCCGCGCATCCTGCCGCAGTCGATCTCGGGATGGTGCGTGCTTCTCGCGCTCGGCCTCATCAGCCACGCCGGCGGACAGGGACTGCTTTCGGTGGCGCTCGGACGATTGCCAACCGTTTTCTCCTCGCTCGTCATTTTCCTGGAATCGATCGCGGCTGCCCTTTTCGCCTGGTTCCTGTTTGGCGAAAACGTCACCCTGCTGCAGGCGCTCGGCGGCATAGTCATCGTCGCCGGCATCTGGATCGCGCGCCCTCGCACTCCGTAGACTATCGCTATCGGGAGTGCAGAAAGTCGCCACTACAAGGTCGCTGCACCCTTGTGCGAGACATCGGCATCCAGATCGTGCAGCGCCTTTTCAATTACGCGCAAATCATCCTGGAGGCCGTCGTCGGCGCTCATCGAGCTTTCGCTGCCGGCGCGCTGGATAGCCCGAGCCTCACTGCGCAGCTCGCGAAGCCTGTCGATCTTGCCACTCTTGCGCAGATGATTGTCGAACAGAATATCCCGCACCGTCTTTTCCATGGCCGTAATGGGCATGAGTTTTCTCCTCTCGATAGGATATCTCGATCAAGAAGATAACGGGTGAGAAAAAGGACGGTTCCGGAGCGCAATCAATCGATGAAACGGCGGTAACCTGTCGGCCGCTCATAAAGCCAGCCGATGCGCTCAATAGCTGCGGCAAAATTCTCGCGGGCGACGGTCATGGTATGGCCGTTGGCATGGACGATGGTGTCCGGATCTTCCATGATCGCGACATGACCTTTCCAGAAGACGAAATCGCCGCGCTTCAACTCCTCGCGCTCGATCGGCTGGCCGAGGCTGGCAGCCTGCATGTCGGTATCGCGCGGCGCGGCGCGGCCCGTCATCGACAGTGCCAGCTGGACGAGGCCAGAGCAATCAATGCCGAGACCTGAGCGGCCACCCCACAGATAGGGCGTCTCCAGAAAGCGTACGGCGACATCGACGAAGTCGCCGCCCTTATTGTAGCCGATCGGCTCGACATGCTTTGCGAAAATGGCAGTGCCATCCTCCAGGACGACATAATGATTGCCGCGCGCCTCCGCCGTGCCGGCCACATGCACGAGGCTAGCCATGGAGAGAATTGCCACGTGCGGCTTGCGCAGCTCCGGCTCCGGATAGAGGAAGGTGCGCTGCGGGACGACGATGTGGGTCGGGGGTGCCGCACCCTCCTTGATCGCCGTTTCCGGGAGATAGCCGACGTAACCATCGGACAGAGCCTTGATCCAGCACCAGCCGTCGCGGCGCTCGAATATAGTCACCTCTTCGCCCATCAGTAGCTCGGTATCGATGCCCGAGGCGAGATCCGGCTTCGGCCGAAGCGCAACGACCGGGACGGCGATACGCGCGCTAGTACCATCGACGAAGCGCTCGGCCTCGACCTTGCCCTTGAGAGACGCCTCGGCGAGATCGGGTCTGAAAGCATTGAGACGGCGGTCGAGCATCATGGTGAATTCCTGCGGTTACAATTTTCGGCCATGCTCGATGATGAGATCGCCGAGTTTTTCAAGATAGAGTGCACCGGTGACCGTTCGCTTAATGATGACGTTGCGGCGATCGCGATCGTCGCGCACGCGGTCGACCAATCCCATCACGCCCATGGTATCAAGCGCCCGGGTGATGACCGGCTTGGTAACACCGAGGGTCGCGGCCAGACCGCGCACGGTATGAGGAGGCGGCACAAGATAGATCTGCAGCAGAATCGCCGTCTGCCGCAGCGTCAAGTCATGATCCTCGCGGCGCACCTGAGCGAGCGTCACGCCATGCCAGAGGCCGAGAGCCTGTGAGGCGGTGAGTTCAAGCGGCAAGGGCAACCCCGGAATTCGTTACGCTGCCGTTCCAGTCTCGGCCAAGATCATGGCGGTTTCAAGGGGTGTTTTGGTTCCAGCTCCTTCGAAGATGAACCATCGCCAATAGTAGTCGTAGAATTCAAGGAGGGTGCGCACCCCCCTCTGTCACTTCGTGACATCTCCCCCACAAGGGGGGAGATTGGTAACTCGCTGCATACACCTGCCACAAGTTGACATCGCGCCTGTTGAAATTGCAGTTCGTTGTTTTACGAACGACAAGCAGCAGACTCCCAACGATCTCCCCCCTTGTGGGGGAGATGTCACGAAGTGACAGAGGGGGGTATCAAACGTGCGGCAGGCTTAAAAGCCCGCTTGCCTTCCTAAGCTGCTGGCCAGGTGAGCCCGACTTTGTTGCGCTTACGTGCCTGGCCCCTCACCCTAACCCTCTCCCCGCAATGCGGGGAGAGGGAATAACAATGACCTACCGTACGCTCTGCCTGATATGATGATACAGAGCCCGGATTGCCTGGGCCTCGCCGCCGCCGGGGGAATGCGGGCGTTCGCTCGGCGCCCAGCCGAAAATATCGAAATGCACCCAGCTCGGCGTCTTTGTCACGAAGCGCTTGAGGAACAGGGCAGCCGTAATGGAGCCGGCCATGCCGCCTGATGGAGCATTGGTGATATCGGCGAATTTGGTCCGGATATCCTTGTCGTAGCCCATATAGAGCGGCATCCGCCACAGCGGGTCATCCGTCTCCAGGCTCGCCTCGGTCAGATCGCTGGCAAGTTCGCTATCGTCGGTAAAGAAAGGCGGCAGGTCGGGGCCGAGCGCAACGCGGGCTGCACCTGTCAGCGTCGCCATATCGATCATCAGGTCGGGCGCGTCTTCGTCGGCATAAGCCAGCGCATCGGCGAGGATCAGCCGGCCCTCGGCATCCGTATTGTCGATCTGCACGGTCAGGCCCTTGCGGCTCCTGTAAATATCGCCAGGACGGAAGGCGTTGGATGAAATCGAGTTCTCGACGACCGGAATGATGACGCGAAGATCGACCTTGAGCTTGGCGTCCATGATCATCAGCGCCAGGCCCATGACGTTGGCGGCACCGCCCATGTCCTTCTTCATCAGTAGCATGGAGGATGCCGGCTTGATATCGAGGCCACCGGTGTCGAAGCACACGCCCTTGCCGACCAGGGTGATACGGCGATGACCCTTCTTGCCCCAGCGCAGTTCCAGAAGGCGTGGTGCATCGGCGCTGGCGCGACCGACCGTGTGCACGAGAGGGAAATTCTCCTTCAGGAGATCATCGCCGATGATGACGGACATGTCTGCCTTGTAGTGCTCGGCAAGCGCCCGGAAGGCGGCTTCGAGCTGTTCCGGACCCATGTCGTTGGTCGGCGTGTTGATGAGATCGCGGGCAAGGAAGACACCGGCGAGCTGGCGCTTGATATCGGCGGCATCGGCATCGCGCGGGATCATCAGCGTCGGCATCGCGGCTTTTTCCGACTTGTAGCGGTCGAAGCGATAGCTGCCGAGGCCGAAACCAAGCGAGAGCCGGTTCGCCGTCAGCGGCGCCGTCTCGATATGCCAGTCGCCGGCCGGCAGGCTGCGCGCCAGCTTGCCCGTGAGGAAGGGTTGTTCGGACGGGTTGGAGCCGAGGCCGAAGAGAGCGCCGCCCAGATGCCCTTCAGCGGTCGGGATCAGCAGCAACGAACCGCTCTCTGCCTTGTAACCAGCCTTGCGTGCCCAATCGAGCGCGATGGGATCGATGGTGCCGGTCTCGATATGCGCCGGGGTAACGGCAAAGATCGGCAGGGTCGCGCCACCCTTCGAATTGAAAGGCGTCGCGCGCTCGATGAATTGAAAGGGGGCCATGACTATCCTTTGGCGGTGACTGAGAAGAATCAAGAGTTAACTGTCTGTTAGGGTTAACAGATTATTGCTGGAGCGAACATTGCGCCGAACCTTTCCCTGTTCCGATTCTAGGCCGGGCGCAAGTATAAGGAATTCAGGGATACGCGACATGCCCGCCGTCTCAGCTACGTCTTCATTCAGAACCTTTCTTTTCCGCGGAGCTTCGGCAGCGCTTCTGGCGCTCGCGCTCGCAAGCTGCTCGACGACCGGAAAAGACCGGATGACGACGGGCTCGATTCCGAAGACGTCGCAGCCCCTCGATACGATGAACAGCACCGATCTCGCGCAGGCGACCGCGACGTTCGGCAAGGCCTACGACGCCAATCCCAAAGATCGCGATGCAGGCGTCAACTACGCCAACGCCTTGCGCATGAGCGGCCGCAACGACCAGGCGCTTGCGGTCATGCAGCAGGTGGCAATCGCCAATCCGACCGACCGCGGCGTGCTGGCCGCCTACGGCAAGGCACAGGCGGCGGCAGGGCAGCTCGACGAAGCGCTCTCGACCATTGACCGCGCACAGCTGCCGGACCGGCCGGACTGGCGGCTGGTTTCAGCGCAGGGCGCCATTCTCGATCAGCTCGGACGTTCCAGCGATGCACGGGCCAAATATCGGGACGCGCTGGTGCTCGCCCCCAACGAGCCGACGGTCCTTTCCAATCTTGGTATGTCCTACGTGCTGACCGGCGATCTCAAGAATGCGGAAAACTATCTCCGCACGGCCGTCGCGCAGCCAGGCGCCGATAGTCGCGTGCGGCAGAACCTGGCGCTCGTCGTCGGCCTGCAGGGCCGCTTTGCGGAAGCCGAGCAAATCGCTCGCCAGGAACTGACGCCGCAACAGGCAAACGCCAATGTCGCCTATCTGCGCGGCATGCTGGCACAGCAGAACTCCTGGCAGAAGCTTGCTGCCAGTGGCGATAACAGGAAAGTAGCCCAGCAATAGAGCGGGAGAGCCGCAACAGCTTCCCTACCCAACTTTCGAAAACGGCACTCGTTAGCGGAGCAGTTGAGGCGCACGCCCGGCAGCCGTAGGCCTTAACGCCAGATGTGGCGCGGCAACCCCTCGGCGACAAGCCGCGCGCCGAGGGCGCCCATCACAACGCCGGCCACCCGATCTATCCATAACTTCGCCCCGAGATAGATGGCGCGCGGCCGGTTCGAAGAAAAGGCCAGCGTTACCACCGTGTACCAGCCTACTTCGACCAGGAAGACTGCGGGCGGAACCGTAAACAGCAGCCAGGGAGCCGGAGCCGCCGGCAGAAGTGCGGCAAAGATACTGCCGTAGAAAATGGCTGTCTTCGGATTGCTGAGCTGCGTGCCGAGCGCAAAGAGGAAATTGCGCATCACACCGCCTGCCGCCGGCGTCGTTGGTGCATCGATGGGAAGATCGTCCGCGGCGCTGCGCCAGATGCGGATGCCGACATAAATCAGATAGAGGCCACCGGCGACTTTTAGCGCCAGATATAGCCATTCGACTTTCATCAGCAATGCGCTCAAGCCGAAGAGGGCCAAGGTCGCGAAAATGACGCTGCCCGTTCCCATGCCGAAGGCCGCGGCAAGACCTGCCTTGCGTGAGCGGGAAACAGCGATGCGCGAAACGAGCACGAAGCTTGGGCCGGGGCTCACCGCTCCGATGAAGACTGCCGCGACGACGCTGAAAAATATTGCCAAGGATGACATGCGAGACCTCCCAATATGGGCGACATTGCATGGAAGATAACCATGCCCGCATGCCGCGAGCAAGTCGGCGGCTCAGAATTTGTCCATTGCCTGAATGATCGCCGGGCCGAGAATGACCGCCATCAAGACCGGCAGGAAGAAGACGATCATCGGTACAGTGAGCTTCGGCGGCAGTGCGGCCGCTTTCTTTTCCGCCTCGTTCATGCGCTCGTCGCGGCCTTCCTGCGCCATGACACGCAAGGCCTGCGAGAGCGGCGTACCATAGCGTTCCGCCTGGATGAGCGCCTGCGTGACCGATTTGACGAGTTCGATCTGGGTGCGGGCGGCGAGATTGTCGAAGGCGGTGCGGCGATCCTGGAGGAAGGAAAGCTCGGCTGTGGTCAGCACCATTTCCTCGGCGAGCGCCGGGGACTGCTCGGCCATTTCTTCGGACACGCGATGCATGCCGGCTTCGATTGAAATGCCCGACTCTACACAGATCAGCATCAGGTCGAGCGCATCCGGCCAAGCGCGCTTGATCGATTTCTGGCGCTTGGTCACCAGATTGGAGATATAGATGTTCGGCGCGTAGAAGCCCAGATAGGCGAAGCCAATGACGCCAAGCAGCCGGATCGGCAGGGGCTTTGCGGCAAACCAGCCGAGAACGAAGACGATGACGATCGCAATTGCCAGAAAAAGGAAGGGCAGCAGGAATCGCGCCACCAGGAACATGTTGAGCGCATTTTCAGAACGCAGGCCGGCAGACCGCAAGCGATTGACGGTATTGGCATCGACAAGCGCATTGCGCAGGTTGAACCGCTCGACGATCTGTCTGACATTTCGATTATTGTGGCTGCGCAGCGACGCCTTGCCGCCCTCTGCGCTCAGCCGTGCACGTTCACGGGCGCGAATCTGTTCGCGCTCTGTTGACACGGCCTTCATGCGCTTGCTGAGATCGCCACGCTCCAGCAGCGGTATGGCGATCGTGTAGAAGGTCGCGAAGACGGCGATGGCAACCACAACGGCAAGAAGGGTGCCAGGATCGGTCAAATTGGCTGCCAGATCGGACATGGGCGACGCGGCTCCTTCCGCTCAGATCTCGAAATTGACCATGTTGCGCATGATGAAGATGCCGAGCGACATCCAGATGCCGGCTCCAAGCAAGATCAGATGGCCGCGCGGGTCGGCGAACAGGATCATCATGTATTGCGGCGACGTCAGATAGACGAGCAGCATCACGATGAAGGGCAGAGCGCCGATGATGACGGCGGATGCCTTGGCCTCCATCGACAATGCCTTGACCTTCGCCTTCATTTTCTTGCGTTCGCGCAGCACCTTCGAGAGGTTGCCCAGGGCTTCCGACAGGTTGCCGCCCGCCTGGGCCTGAATGGCGATGACGATCGAGAAGAAATTTACTTCCTGCAGCGGCATATGGTTTGTGATGCGCGCGCAGGCGTCCGACATGCTAAGACCGACCTGCTGCGCCTCGACCACCCGCCGAAACTCCGTCTTGACAGGCTCTCGCGCCTCGCCAGCCACCAGCCGCACTGCATCGTTGAGCGGCAGGCCCGAGCGAAGCGAGCGCGTGATGAGGTCAAGCGAGTTCGGAAATTCTTCCAGGAACTTGCTTTGCCGGCGCTTGATGAGGAAGCCGATGACCCAGCGCGGCAGGCCGAATGCAGACGCAAAGAACATTCCCAAAATGACGAGGGGCGGCGCGCCGGCGATGAAAAAGACCAGCATGATGAAAAGACCGAAGAGCACGCTGAAGATGTAGAAGCGCGGCGGCGTCAGCGACAGGCCGGCCTGCGCCAGACGTGCCTTGAGCGACTGCTTCTTCTTCGTGTTTTCGCTTTGTCGCCGCTCAAGGTCCTTAAGCGTGTCCTGCACCGACTTGCGCCGCTTGGACATTTCCTGGACGCGATCGCGCGCGGCCTTGACCTTGGCGCGATCGGTCTCGGCCTGCTTGACCCGGTTGACCCGGCTATCGGCCTTTTTCTGTGTCTCGATCCGTGAATAGAGAACGCCGTAGCAGACCGCCGCGGCGGAGACCGCCGTCAGCAGGACAATCAGCAGCACTATCGGATCGATACCAAACATCGCGAGCCCTATTGCGCCTTTTGTTCCATCTCATCGAGGGCGGCTGCCAGGCGCCGCTCCTCGTTATAGTAACGAGCACGATCCCAGAAATGCGGTTTGCCGATGCCGGTGGAGACGTGCCGCCCGATGATCCGGCCGTTCGCATCTTCGCCCTCGATCTCGTAGCGCATCAGATCCTGGGTAATGATCACATCGCCTTCCATGCCGATCACCTCGGTGATCTGGGTGATGCGGCGCGAACCGTCACGCAGGCGGGCAGCCTGGATGACGACGTCGACGGAGCTGGATATGATCTCACGGACGGTCTTGGCCGGCAGGCTGAAACCACCCATGGCGATCATCGATTCCATGCGGCTCAGGCATTCGCGCGGCGTATTGGCGTGGATCGTGCCCATGGAGCCGTCGTGACCCGTGTTCATCGCCTGCAGCAGGTCGAAGACCTCGGGTCCGCGCACTTCGCCGACGATGATGCGTTCGGGGCGCATACGCAGGCAGTTCTTGACGAGATCGCGCATGGTGATCTCACCCTCGCCCTCGATGTTGGGCGGACGGGTTTCGAGGCGCACCACGTGCGGCTGCTGCAATTGCAGTTCGGCGGTGTCTTCGCAGGTGATGACGCGTTCGTCTCGATCGATATAGTTGGTCAGGCAATTCAGAAGCGTCGTCTTGCCCGAGCCCGTACCGCCTGAAATGACGACGTTGCAGCGCACGCGGCCGATGATCTGCAAAAGCGTCGCGCCCTCCGGCGTGATGGCGCCGAAGCGGACGAGCTGCTCGAGCGTCAGCTTGTCCTTCTTGAACTTACGAATGGTGAGTGCAGGACCGTCGATCGCCAGCGGTGGGGCGATGACGTTGACGCGCGAACCATCGGGCAGGCGCGCATCGCAGATGGGGCTCGATTCATCGACGCGGCGGCCGACCTGGCTGACGATGCGCTGGCAAATGGATAGAAGCTGGGAATTGTCGCGGAAGCGGATTTCGGATTCGACGGTCTTGCCGCCAACTTCGATGAAAGTCTGGCCGGCACCGTTGACCATGATGTCGGCGATGTCGTCGCGGGCGAGCAGCGGCTCCAGCGGGCCATAGCCGAGTACATCGTTGCAGATGTCCTCGAGCAATTCCTCCTGCTCGGAGATCGACATCGCGAAATTCTTGATCGTGATGATATCGTTGACGATATCGCGGATTTCCTCACGCGCCGCCTCGTTGCCGAGCTTGGAGAGCTGCGAGAGATCGATCGTATCGATCAGCGCGGAGAAGACCTGCGATTTCGTATCGTAATATTCTTCGGTGCGCGCCACGCGACGCCGGCTAGGCGTCTGCATCGGCGGCGGAGCGACCTGCTGACGTGGCTGCGCGGCATCACGGGACGGCTCTATCAGCACAGCCGGCGCCGTTGGCCCGCCAGCGGGAGCGGGTGCACGCGCCGGTGCCGGCGGAGGCATTGCGCCGCCGCTCTTTGCAGGACCTTCACTTCCGCGCTTGCCAAACATGTCTTCGATCCAATTCTACTGCTGCTGCATGGCTTTCACGAAAGATTGGTTTTCGGAATCCATGCGAAATCATAGGGTTACTTCCGCTTTAAAAGGCCAAGCAAACCGCCCTTTCTTGCCTTCTTCAAAGCAACACGCCCGGTAACGATGTGCGATATCTGCGAGAAAGTTTCCGCAATCGGCGACTTGGGATCAGTCTCGGAGATCATCTGCCCGCTGTTGGCGGCATTACCGAACAGGTTGATGTCAAAGGGTATGATGGCGATCGGGTCGGTCTCCAGCGGCGCGCAGAATTCCGAAGGATTGATCTCCGGGCGCTTCGGCATGCCGACCTGATTGAGAATGAGGTGCGGTGCCTTATCGTTCGGCCGCAGCTTGCGCAGAGCGTCGATCAGGTTCTTGGCGTTGCGCAGATTGGCAAGATCAGGCGCGGCACAGATGACGACCTCGTCTACCGCACCAAGCACCGAACGCGTCCATTCCGTCCAGACATGCGGCACATCGAGAACCGCCACCGGCGCGCTGCGCTGGAGAACGTCGAGCACCGGCAGGAATGCCTGCCCTTCGAAATCATAGGCGCGGTCCAGCATCGAGGGCGCGGCGAGCAGCGACAGATGCTGCGAGCATTTGGTCAGGAGCCGGTCGAGAAAGACCTCGTCGAGGCGTTCCGGGGCATAGACGGCCTCGGCTATCCCCTGAGCCGGGTCCTGGTCAAAATCGATATTGGCGGTGCCGTAGGGCAGATCGAGATCGGCGAGAATGGTTTCGGTCGAGAAGAGGCTGGAGATGCCGAAGGCGCAATTATGGGCGATGGTGGATGCGCCCACCCCACCCTTGGCACCGATGAAGGCAATGCTGCGGCCGAGCGGTTCGGCATCGGGGTCGATGAAGATCGATGCCACCGCCGTCATCAGATCGATCATATCGGTCGGCTGTACGATATATTCTGAGATACCGTTGCGGATGAGTTCGCGGTAAAGACCGATATCGTTGTGATAGCCGACGATGATGACCTTGGTGCTCGGATCGCAGACGGCAGCGAGCGGTTCGAGTTCCGCCAGGAGGCCGCGTGGGTTGGCGCGCGTCTCCAGAATGATCAGGTTTGGGGTCGGCGCTGAGGCGAACATGTTCGCCGCAGCCGCCACACCGCCGCTGGTGATCCGCAGGCTGACCTTGGACATGCGCCGATCGTTGGCGCACTGATCCATCACCTGCTGCAGCTGCTCGCTTTCGCAGAAGGCATGTATGGAAATACGCGGCAGCGGCCGTAAATTGTCGAGATTGCCCGAGCGCGAAGCTTCCTCCGCTTCCGGGGCAGTCGAGCCGATATCGTATTCGATGGCGTTCATGATTTTATCCCGTTGCGCCAGCCTCTTGCGTTCAATTTCCGCTACCGAAGCCGCCGACCGTCGCCGTGCTGGTCGGGGTTGAGCCGCTGCGATAATCGCTGATGACCTTGCTGCGCTGATCGGCATCGATCGGCGTCATCGCGCGCGGCGAAATCAGATCGGTCGGATTGGCGACCTGCGCTGCCAGATTGTGCTGGGTCGCACAGCCGAAATTATAATAGTTCTGATTGTCGAATGCGTTGTCGGAAAGATCGTCCGGCCACTGGCCGCACGCATTGGTGGCCGCCGTCGTTGCGGTAAAGCGCAGGCGGATCGGCGCAGCATCGCCCGGGCCGCCCGTCGGGTAATAGCTGTTGACGATTCGCGCCGACGGAATACCGTTCGTGACCAGCTCCCGACGGATTTGTGAGTTGAGCGCCGATGCGGCGAAGGCATTTGGCGATTGCCGCGGCGACAGGATTTCCACCGTGCCGCTTGCATGGGCGCGATAATCCTGAACGAAACCGCGAACCGTATCGCGCATGCCTGTTGTCAGGTGCCGGTCACTGGCCGCGACCGGTATATCAACGCTATGCTCCTTTTCGGTGAGCACGATGGGATGCCGTTGGCGATAGTCATCCCTGATGGCGCTCGTCGTCATGCCATCTGGGGAGCCCGCGCAACTGCTGACGGCCGATATCAGCGCCAATGTCGGGAGGATCAGCATCGATCTTGAAAAACGAGGCCGGGCACCGCCGAGTGTATTGCGTTCGAGGCTGGCCATCTCTTGCTCTTTCGTTGACCTCGTTGAAAAGGCTGGCGTCATGGTCCCGCTCCTCACTTGTAGATGAAACCGACTGTGCCGTGGAAATCGGCATCGGCGACCGGCGGACCATCCTTGCGGCCGTAGATCTTGTTGACACGGTTCATGAAGAAGACACCGGCATCGTTCGTCGGAGAAAAATTGTCGTCTGGGCGAGCAAGCTTGTCGCGCGCTACGGGGCGCACGAGATAGGGTGTCGCGATAATCACAAGCTCGCTCTCATCCCGCTGGAAGCTCTTCTGACGGAACAGGGCACCCAGGATCGGAATCTTCGATGCACCCGGCGTTCCCGAGGTCGTCTGCTGCACGTTATCGCTCAGCAAGCCGGCAAGCGCGATCGATCCCCCGGATGGCAGCTCGACCGAAGTATTGGCGGCACGCTGGTTGTAGGTCGGGGTGGATGACGATGCGACCGGTTCCGAGACCTGGGTCTGCACATGCAGGCTGATGCGGCCACCGGCCAGGACCACAGGCGTGAAGGCCAGCGTGATACCATAGGTATAGGGCGTAATCGTCGTGTTGCCGTCCTTGTCGGTCGTGGAATAGAGCGTCTGACCACCGGAATTGAAGGTAGCAGCCTGTCCAGAAATGGCGGTCAATGTCGGCTCCGCCAAGGTGCGCACGGCACCTGCCTGCTCGAGAGCATTCAGATAGGTGCTGATATTGTATTTGCCGAGCGCGTATTTGAAGAGTGTCGAGATACCACCCGCGCCGGTAGCGTTTGTGGGATCGCCGTTTACTCCCAGGAAGTTCGTGGTTCCGCTGTTTCCGATATTGCCGAGTTGAGCGACGCCCAGGCCGGAGGAATTGCTGACCAGGTTGTCGAAACCAATCTGCTTCAGGACGCTGCGCTTGATTTCGGCGACGGTCACCTTGAGCGTCACCTGATCCTCGCCTTCGATCTGCAGCATGTTGACGATCTGCGAGGTCTGCCGCCCTTCGGCGAAAATGGCGACTGCGTTGTTGTCGCCGCTGCCGGAGGCAGTCTGGTTTCGTGTCGTCGCTTCGCCTCCCTTGAGGAAGGCTTGGGCGAGCTGCTGTGCTCGGATCGAATCCTGCGGCGTGCGCACGATGCCAGTGAGGACGATGTTGTCGGAGATGATCTCGACGTTGATATCGGAGTCCGGGATGAAGCGCTTGATATTATCCTGCAGACCAGCAATATCGCGCTCGATCTGGAGATCGAGGCTGACGATCTCCTTGCCGTCGGCGCCGAAGATGAAGATGTTGGTCTGGCCGACCGTCTTGCCGAAAAGATAGATACGGCGCGAGGTTCGCGTCACCGCATCGGCCATCTTGGGATCGGAGACAAGGATGTCATGGGCGTCGGCGGGCAGATCGACGACAAGCGCCTTGTTGAGACCAAGCTTCAAAGTGCGCTTGGTGCCGAGGCCGGCGATCGTCACGATACTGTCGGAACCGCCCGCGAGGACCGCAGGCATACGCAGAAAGGCCGGCCCCAGAGGCAGCCCGGCAAAGGCAACGGAGAAGGAGAGGCCAAAGGCGAGAGGCAGGCTGGCTTTCTTGCTTGTCTTTAACATCGTCTCGCCCCTTCTCATTGCGGTTTCGGCCCGGTTGGGCCATCAGTCACGATCGCTCCCGATTTGATGACCTGGATCATGCTGCCACCATTGTCCCCGGCCAGCAGATAATCGGCCGCCGTCGTATCGGGTTGCTGCGCGTCGGCAACGGAGCGCAGTGCCAGCGTCAGGCGATCGGCCATCTGATGCGCGACCGCCAGGACCTTCGTCTGGTCCGGCGTCAGCTCCAGCGTCGCGGTTGCCCCAACGACAGCCTTGCTTCCGTCCTGCTTTTCCTCGATCTGCTGATCGACCGCCAGAACGCGAACGTTGCTGAGCACGGTTTCGGTGACGAGCTGCTGCTGCGAACCCTTGCGCACCATGATGACATCGACGCGGTCATTCGGAAGGATGAAACCGCCTGCGCCGGTGGCGACGGAAATCTCGGTGGCGACGGCGCGCTTGCCCGCCGGTAGCAACGAAGAAAGGATACGGCTGTTGGAATCGGCGATCTTTTCCTCGCGGATCGGCTCGCCCTCGAAGATCGGCAGGCGAACAACCGCGCCGGTCAGATCTTTCAACGCATTAGGGCGCTCGCGTTCAGTGATGAGACCTTTGACGATGCCGCTTTCCGGCCAGGGCATCCAATGGATCGATTGCTCGTTCAGACGCGAACCGACGGGCAGATTGGCACCGGCAACGAGGACATTGATCGTCGCCTCCTTCTCCACCACCGCCGCAATCTGCTGGGGAACGATATCGCGCGAACCAGCCAGGCGCATCGCGAGCAGACCGGCCATCCCGGCCGCGACGGCTGCCACTGCGAGTATCATTATGCGAGCGGGTTTCATGGTCATTCCTTGAGGAACAGGATTCTTCGCCCTGCAGAATGACCGGCAATTGGTGTAATTATGGTTAATGGCTGGTTACATTTATTGTTATTTAACCATGATTACTTGTTGTATATTAGAAATTACCTATATTCCACCCTGGCCTATACTCACTGGTTTTAAGCTCAAAGGGTGACGCGAGTAGCGGCAATCAAAAGTGGCGAAGAAGGGAAAGCAAGGATGCCGCCGATGGCAATCGCAATCCCGTATGGGATTTTCTTGGCAACCAGCAATGAGCCTGGCACGGGAAGACCGATTGCCATAATGGTACTGGATTGCGCACGAAGCAGCACGATCAAAACCGTTACCACGCCACCGATAAACGCAATGTAGACGAGGAATTCTAAAAGGGAGGAATCAAAGCCGAACCAGAGTGCCGCTGCGGCCAAAAGCTTTGCATCACCGCCGCCCATGACATTCAATGCAAATAATGCGAAGCAAGCGAGGAAAACGGTGCTGGCACCAGCAACATGCATACCGATTTCCGCGAATGATAAACCAAATGCAGGGGCCAGCGTCAAGAATCCGATTGCGAGAATCAAAGAAATACGGTTTGGGATCGTCATGGTCAGCAGATCGGAAATAGCTGCTATCGACATGCAGAGCGGAAACATGAGTAAAACCGTCGTCTCGAACATGTCATCCCCTATGTTGGCTGCAATTTTCAAACCCATACCGTTTGAACCGGCGGTCATTACCAAACGTTGTAATTAATGAACTTTATTATTACTGTGTGCCGACACCTGTGCCCGACTTATTCATTTGGTTAGCGATATTCTGGAACATGCTGTTGAGTGTTCCACCAAGGGTCGTTGCACCTGCGATGATTGCGACCGAGATCAAGGCGGCGATAAGGCCGTATTCGATTGCTGTCGCACCTGACTGATCTTCTACGAAGCGCTTGGTAAGCTTAGACATGCGTTTAACTCCACTGTGTTGAAATCACAATCCGCATTAACCGGTTATTGCTAGCAGAAGTCGGCTCTACGCTATCTACAATCTACACGTATGGCAGGATGTTAACCATAACGCATCCTCAACGCGTCATGCTCGGCATGTACTTGCTATTCGGAAACCGTCCCTTAGAACGGCTTCCGAGAAGTATTAAGCCTTAGCAGCTACCGTATTACTTGGTACCAATACCGGCGCCAGAGGTGTTCATCTGCTTAGCAATATTTGAAAAAGTCGTGCTCAGCGTACTACCGAGGGTCGTCGCGCCGGTGATGATGGCGACGGAGATCAGGGCAGCGATCAGGCCGTATTCAATTGCGGTCGCGCCGGATTCATCCTTCAGGAAACGCGAAAAAAGCTTGGACATAAGTTTAACTCCACTTTGTTGACAGCACGTCCGCCAACTGTTGCCGTTGATCGGATGAACTGCACGGTAGCCCCGCGCCGTTTCTATCGCTTTAAAGAATTAGGTTAATACACAGTAAATACAAAAGCGAAAATAGAATAGTTAATGCAAGTTTTATGTTCTTCTTTCCGTTTTAAAGAAGTTTTTCAGCCAAATAGAAATTATTAGATAGGTGAATATTAGCGCGATATGCAATTTGTCTTAAAACAGTACACGACTTTCGCAATGATGGGATGATAGGACGCGCGAATGACACATCCGAGCCATAATCGAACGACGCCGGGTCAGCTTAATCGTTCATTCACCATTCTTTCTCATTCTATCGGGAAATTCTTTTCGCCATAGCTTTCCAAGAGGCCAAGCCATGCCAATCGGCGGCAGAACAGCATTCCTTGCCGGCATTGTTGCCATGGCCGGCATGATGCCGCAGCTTTCCCACGCTGCCGGAGAAAGCATGCTGCGCGTCTATATGGATCACGCGCGCGTATTGAAGCTGGATCGCCCTGTCAGCAAGGTCATCGTCGGCAATTCGCAAGTCGCCGATGCAACGGTGGCCGATCCGAAAACCATCGTACTGACCGGCCGCAGCTTCGGGACGACGAATATCATCCTGCTCGATACCGACGGCAATGCCATCGTGGACGAGCAGATCCTGGTATCGATCGACGAAGGCAATACGGTCCGTGTCTTCCGCCAGACGGATCGCGCCGTGCTGTCGTGCACGCCCAATTGCGAACAGCATGCCCAGCAGAACAATACGACGACGACCCCAACGGCTGCAGCCGGACAATAGAAACATTCGATAACTCAAATATTCGAAAGTACTTTCAAAGAATTGAGCAGCAAACGATAATCCTTGTTTCCTCTAAATATGAAGAGAGAAGAGAAACGGATTATCAAGAAAGCAATTCTAGTGTCGTCCGCGTGTAAATCGCCGCGGACTTCCCATGACGCCAGATAATATCCCTCACGCCAATACAGGCCGCGCACGTCGCAGTGCCCGAAGCAGCTTGCGTGAATTGGTGCGTTCTCGGGACGGGACAGCAGCGATCGAATTTGCCTTGCTTGCGATCCCCTATTTTCTGATCGTCTTTGCCATTATCGAAACCTTCGTCGCCTTTACCGCGGAGCAAGTCGTCTCAAACGCCGTCGATACTCTGTCGCGCCAGATCCGGACCGGACAGATTACGGCAGCCAATACAACTTCGCAGCAGTTCCGGCAGGCATTCTGCAATCAGATTTCCGTGCTCATTACCTGCTCCTCCACCGAAGTACAGACGCCGGCGAACCTCTATCTCGATGTGGAGAGCTATTCGAGTTTTGCGTCCATGCCGACGACGATCCCCCGCAAGTCGTCGACAGATCCTTATTCCGATCTCAGCACCACCGGATTCACATTTACACCCGGCGGCGCCAAATCACTGAACATGGTGCGCGCCTATTATCGCTGGCAGATCATAACGGATCTGCTGCGCCCCTATCTTACCAACGTGCATCCAACCGACGGCTCGGCGTTGGTCTATCTCATCGTCGCAACCGCAGCCTTTCAGAACGAGAATTATCCGTGAGCGGCCTCAAGAGCATGATCGGGAAAGAAAGTACGCGCCTTGGCATACTAAGACGCTTCGCTCGCGACAAAGATGGCGTCGGCGCGATCGAATTCGCCATTCTTTTTCCCGTATTGCTGATGCTTTATCTCGGTGCATTCGAGCTTACCGTCGGCCTCAATGCCTCGAAACGTGCCAGCCGTTCTGCAGGTTCCATCGCGGACATCGTCTCGCAGCAGCCGTCGGTCACCAAGTCCGTGCTTGCGGGCATGCCTTCCGTTGCCGGCGCGATCTTCGCGCCCTATAGCACGACGGGCCTGACGCTGAAGATCACCGGCATTGCGATCGACACGGCCGGCAAGGCGACCGTCGCCTGGTCCTGGGCGCAGGACGGAACCAGACCGTATACACCAGGCTCCACGGTCACGGTGCCGGCCAACATGAACCAGGCGAGCACATTCCTTGTCCGTAGCGAGCTCGCCCTGCCCTATCAGCTCCTCAGCTTCGGTGCCAATTTCCTGCCAAGCGGCACAAACCGGATCACCATCAGCCGGCAATATTACTACCGGCAGCGCGTCGGCAATTCGATCAGCTGCAGCGACTGCTGAAAGCCCGACCGCAAAACCGCACCCGAAGTGCCGCTTCCAAACGGAAAATTGCCAAGTCGATGCCTCCGTTATATGGGTGACGTCCAATAGCCCGGAAGACCTGCCGGGTGACGGCATTCTATCGGGTGATCTATGGCGCGCGCCTTTCTCTTCGTTCTGGATTCTTTCGGTGTAGGCGGCGGCCCGGATGCGGCAAGCTATGGTGACGAGGGCGCCGATACGCTTGGCCATATCGCCGAGTTCTGCGCCGCTGGCGCGGCCGATCGCGAGGGCCTGCGTCAGGGTCCGTTGACATTGCCGATCATGTCCGGTCTCGGCCTGCTGGAGATCGCCAAGGCGGCGACGGGCAATTATCCCGCCGGCATGCCTATGCCGGAAAAACTCTACGGCCTTTATGGCTGCGCCAATGAAACCTCCCGCGGCAAGGATACACCATCGGGTCATTGGGAGATCGCCGGTACGCCCGTCATGTTCGACTGGGGTTACTTTCCGGCAGAGGGCGATGCCTTTCCGCCGGAGCTGGTGAAGGCCATCTGCGAAGCCGCCGATCTGCCAGGGATTCTCGGCAATTGCCATGCATCCGGCACGGATATCATCGCCAAGCTTGGCGAAGAGCACATCCGTAGCGGCAAGCCGATCTGCTACACCTCGTCGGACTCCGTCTTCCAGATTGCAGCACACGAACAGCATTTCGGGCTCGATCGGCTGATCGGCCTCTGCAAGATCGTGCGCACCCTGCTCGATTCTCACAATATCGGCCGCGTCATTGCCCGCCCCTTCGTCGGCGAGACCGCAGCGACCTTCGAGCGGACCGGAAACCGCCGCGATTTCTCCGTGCTGCCGCCAGAGCCGACGCTGCTCGATCGTCTCGTCAAGGCAGAGCGCACGGTGCATGCCGTCGGCAAGATCGGCGATATCTTCGCCCATCAGGGCATTTCCAGGGTCATCAAGGCTAATGGCAACATGGCGCTGATGGATGCCACGCTGAAGGCCATGGACGAAGCCGAGGATGGTGATCTGGTTTTCACCAATTTCGTCGATTTCGACATGGTCTATGGTCACCGCCGCGACGTGCCGGGATATGCCGCAGCACTCGAGGCGTTCGACGCGCGGCTGCCTGAAGTGCACAAGAAGCTGAAAGCGGGCGATCTCGTTATCCTGACCGCCGATCACGGCTGCGATCCGACGTGGCGCGGGACCGATCACACACGCGAGCGCGTGCCCGTCATGGCTTACGGGCCAGGCATTCGATCCCGTTCCATCGGCGTCCGTCAGACCTATGCCGATATCGGCGAAACGGTTGCGAAACATCTGGGAATTGCGGCAGGGCCGCACGGGAGGAGCTTCCTTTGACATCGCATTTGAAGAAAGTGGAACTGCATTGCCATCTGGAAGGCGCAGCTCCACCGGCATTGACGCTCGCACAAGCAGAGAAATACGGGGTCGACACCAGCGCCTTCCTTAAGGACGGTGTTTACCTCTGGAAGGATTTTGCCGAATTCCTCCTCTGCTACGACAAGGTTTCAGAAGTCTATCGCACCGAGGAAGACTATGCGCTGCTGACGGAAACCTATCTGGAAGAGCTGGCCGGCATTGGCACGATCTATAGCGAGCTCATCGTTTCGCCCGATCATGGCGATCGTATCGGCCTCGGCGCCGACGCCTATATGGCAGGCGTTTCCGCCGGCATCCGTGCCGCCAAGGCAAAGACCGGCATCGAGGCTCGGCTGATCGTAACCGGCGAACGCCACTTTGGGCCTGAGCGCGTCATGAAGGCGGCGGAATATGCCGTCAAGAGCGACAATCCGCTGATAACAGGTTTCAACATGGCCGGCGAGGAGCGCATGGGCCGAGTCGCCGATTACGCCCGCGCCTTCGACATCGCCCGCGAGGCCGGTCTTGGCATTACCATCCATGCCGGCGAGGTCTGCGGCGCATTCAGCGTCGCCGACGCGGTGGATCTGGTGCGCCCGCAGCGTATCGGCCATGGCGTGCGCGCCATTGAGGATATGGATCTCGTCAAGCGCCTTGCCGATCTCGGCACCGTGCTGGAAGTCTGCCCCGGCTCCAACGTTGCACTCAACGTTTTCCCGGATTTCCAGTCGCACCCGCTGCGCAGGCTGCGTGACGCCGGCGTGAAGGTGACGATCAGCTCCGATGATCCGCCCTTCTTCCACACATCTCTGAAGCGCGAATACGAGCTGGCGTCGTCAGCCTTCGGTTTTAGCGACGACGAGATCGATGCCATGACCCGCACGGCGATCGAAGCGGCGTTCGTGGACGAGGCGACGCGGACGACGCTGCTGGCGAAGCTCCAAATGCACAGTTAAGGCCCCATATTGGGGATGAAATCTCCAAAAGTGGCCTATTTTCTTGCACCAGAGGCGATTTCCGTGGAAGAACCATCTCATATCACGGAATTACTGGAAGGCTGAAACCATGGACGGCGTCACTGTCATCGATCACCCGCTTGTGCAGCACAAGCTCACAATCATGCGCAAGAAGGACACGTCGACGGGCAGCTTCCGCCGACTGCTGCGCGAGATTTCGACGCTGCTCTGTTACGAAGTGACGCGCGACCTCGAACTGACGATCGAGACCATCGAGACGCCGCTGCAGCCGATGGATGCGCCGATCCTAGAGGGCAAGAAGCTGGTCTTCGCCTCGATCCTGCGCGCCGGCAACGGCCTGCTCGAAGGCATGCTCGATCTCGTGCCCTCGGCGCGCGTCTCGCATATCGGCGTCTATCGCGATCACGAAACGCTGCAGCCGGTCGAATATTACTTCAAGGCGCCCGAGGACATCTCCGAGCGTCTGATCATCGTCGTCGATCCGATGCTGGCAACAGGCAATTCCTCTATTGCCGCGATCGAGAAGCTGAAGGAGCGAGGCGCGCACAATATCCGCTTCCTGTGCCTGCTGGCGGCTCCCGAAGGCATCGCCAATTTCCGCAAGGCACATCCGGATGTGCCGGTCTTCACCGCCGCCATCGACAGCCATCTCAACGAGAAGGGCTATATCGTGCCCGGTCTCGGCGATGCCGGCGACCGTATGTACGGCACGAAGTAAATCCGCTCTAATACTTTTTAGGAAGCCCGGCAGTTATTCAACTGTCGGGCTTTTTATTGATTGCATTAGCGTCCTTTCAGCACACTTGGCCTATAGATGGCATGGCCCGCAGGAGGGGCCTTGCCGATGCTCGTTCGTGTTCTTGCCTTTGCCGGTGTCATCGCCGTTGCGGCGACCCAGGTGCCGATGCTGGTAAGCAGCTATAGCGAACATGCCGCGAAACCCGCACCGGTCGAAGCGGTTTCGCTTGCTCCACCGAAGGCGGAAGCTCCCGTTTCCTATGGCAGCGTTCAGCTGCGCGCCAATGCGGGCGGTCACTATGAAGGCGATTTCACCATCAACGGCCGCGCCGTGCACGGGATGATCGATACCGGCGCGACCTATGTGGCAATGAACGAGAGCACGGCGCGCAGCCTCGGCTTCAGCGGCGTCGATCTCGACTATCGCTACACGGCCCAGACCGCGAATGGCGCTTCCAAAGTCGCCTACATCAAACTCGATCGTCTGGAAATCGGGACGATCCGCGTTCGCAATGTCGATGCCGTGGTGGCGAAGGACAGTGCGCTCGGTACGACGCTGATCGGTATGAGCTTCATGAAGAAGCTGAACTCTTTCGGGGTTCAGAACGGCAATTTGGTGCTGAAGCAGTAAGACAATCCACCTCACGGGCGCCGCTTACGCCTATCTGGCTGCGTCCGTCAGATCCTGCCGAGGATGACGGGCGACAAAGCCGGCGCCGCCTCCATAAGGCGATAGTTGGCCGAAAGATCGGCCACTGCCTTCTCCGCGCTTGCCTCGTCCGCCGCGTGTACGGTGGCGATGCGGTCACCTTTGCTCACCTTCGTGCCGAGCGGCAGGATGTCGCTAAAGCCGACGCGATGATCGATCCTGTCCTGCGGACGACGGCGACCGCCGCCGAGATCGATGACGCTCATGCCGATCCCGCGCGCATCGCAGGCACCAAGCCAGCCATCGGCAGCAGCCAGAACCGGCTTCTGCACCGGTGCGCTCACCAGATAGCGCTCCGGACGCTCAAGCAGATCGACCGGACCGCCAAGGCCATGCACCATGCGGCCGAATATCTCTGCCGCCTTGCCGGATGCCAAAGCCTCGCGCGCCCTGCCCTCCGCCTCGGCAGCGTTCGCAGCAATGCCGGCCTGAACGAGCATTTCGGATGCGAAGGCTAGCACGACCGTTTCGAGCCGCATGCCTGCCTTGTTGCCCTTCAGGAAATCCAGACAGTTACGAAGCTCGACCACGTTGCCGGCCGCATCGGCCAAAGGCTGGTTCATGTCGGTGATCAAAGCCGAAGTCTTAACCCCGCCGCCATTCGCCACCTCCACCAGCGAGCGCGCCAGCGTCTCCGCCTCCTCAAGCGAAGTCATGAAGGCGCCGCTGCCGATCTTGACGTCGAGCACCAGCGTTTCCAGCCCGGCCGCCAGCTTCTTCGACAGAATGGACGCTGTAATCAACGGTACAGAATCGACGGTCGCGGTCACATCGCGCACCGCATAGAGCTTGCCGTCAGCGGGAGCCAGCGCGCCGGTCTGGCCGATGATGGCACAGCCGATTTCTTCGACCACCTTGCGGAAACGGGCCGCATCCGGCGTGATCCCGTAGCCGGGGATGGATTCCAGCTTGTCGAGCGTGCCGCCAGTATGACCGAGACCACGGCCGGAAATCATCGGCACGGCAAGACCGCAGGCGGCGGCAATGGGTGCGAGCATCAGCGAGACATTGTCGCCGACACCGCCGGTCGAATGCTTGTCGGCAATCGGCCTGCCGATGCCATCCCAGGAGAGCGTATCGCCGGAGCGGGCCATGGCGAGCGTCAGCGCCACCGTCTCCTCGCGCGTCATGCCGCGAAACCAGACGGCCATGGCAAAGGCGCCGATCTGGCTTTCGGCCAGTTCGCCACGCCCCAATGCGCCGATAAACGCATCGATATCGGCGGCCGAGAGGGTGGCGCCGTTACGCTTCCGGCGGATGATCTCCTGCGGGATCATGGATCAGTAGCCTGACGAGGCCGTCTTGGACTCGCCGCCAGCCAGCACGTTCAGAATATCGTCGAGCAGGCTCGATGCACCGAAACGGAAGGTCGAAGGCATGGCCCAATCTGGTGCCATGATGGTCTCGGCAAGGCTCAGATAAAGCGCCGCATCGGAAACGGAGCCGATGCCGCCGGCAGGCTTGAAGCCGACCTTGCGACCGCTGGCGCGGATGGCCCGCAGCATGATGTCGGCAGCCTCGAGCGTCGCGTTGACAGCAACCTTGCCGGTGGACGTCTTGATGAAATCGGAGCCGGCGTCGATCGCAAGTTCCGACGCGCGCCGGATCAGCGCGGTATCCTTGATTTCGCCGGTTTCGAGGATGGTCTTCAAAAGCACCGGGCCTTTGCATTCTGCCCGCACGGCGGCGACCATATCGGTGACGGCCTGTTCATTGCCGGCCAGGAAGGCACGATAAGGAATGACCAGATCGATCTCGTCGGCGCCATCGGCAATCGCTTCGCGCGCTTCGGCGGCCACATCGGCCACCTCCATATCGCCGCCGGGGAAATTCACCACGGTCGCGATCTTCACGGCATGATCGGTGCCGAGAATGCCGCGCGCCTGCGCGACGAAGCGCGGCCAGATGCAGATGGCGGCCGTATTGCCATAGGGGGATTGCGCGCGGGCGCACAGCGCCTCGATCTGCGCCGGCGTGCAGTCATCCTTGAGATTGGTCAGGTCGAGAAGGGAAAGCGCAACGGCTGCCGTTTCTCTCAGGGAATGGCCCGTCATTCTGAGTCTCCTTCATCCGCGATCATTTCTTTCAGGATGGCGGCAAGGCGTGCGCCGCCGACCGGAGCCATGTCTTTCGTCTCTTCATGCGAGAGTTCTCCGCCGGTCATGCCAGCACCATAGTTAGTGATGACGGAGGCAGCGGCAACCCTTAGACCGAAAAGACGCGCCAAGATGACTTCCGGCACCGTCGACATGCCGACGGCATCGGCGCCAAGGATGCGCGCCATGCGGATCTCTGCCGGCGTTTCGAAGCTCGGGCCGGAAAACCACATATAGACGCCGTGCGAAAGCTTGATCTCGGCCTTTTCCGCCGCCTTGCGCATGCGCATGATGAGGTCGGTATCATAGGCGCTCGTCATGCCGACGAAGCGCCTGTCGCTTTCCTCGCCGATCAGCGGGTTCATGCCGGAATAGTTGATGTGATCGGTGATTTGCATCACCGATCCCGGCGGCATCTCTTCCCGCAGCGATCCGGCCGAGTTCGTCAGGATCAGCGTGTCGACGCCAAGCGCTTTCAGGGTTTCGATCGGCGCGCGCATGGCATTGGCGTCGCCCTTTTCATAATAATGCACACGACCGGAGAGCATGATGACCGGGACATCGCCGAGCTTGCCTGCGACCAGCGTACCGGCATGGCCTGATACGGCGCTGACCGGGAAGCCGGGCAGGTCGGCATAGGGAATGCGCAGCGCGTCCTTGACCTCATCCACGAGAGAGCCGAGGCCGGAGCCCAGGATGATGCCATAGCGCGGCTTCAATTCGCCGAGCTTCTCGGTGAGGATATCGACGGCCGCGCTCATCCGAGCACCTCCGTTTCGAAGCTGAAGGGCAGCATCTCGTCCATGGTCATGGTCTTCCTCACGCCGGTTTCGTCGCAAAGATAGATGCGCGTCTCCTTGCTGGCAAATTCGGCGATCTTCTGCCGGCAGCCGCCGCAAGGCGGGCAGAGCGGCAGTTTCTCGGCGATGACCGCAATCTCGACGATCTTCTTGGCGCCGCCCATGATCATCTGGCCGATCGCTGTCGGTTCGGCGCACCAGCCCTGCGGGAAGGAGAGGTTTTCGATATTGGCGCCGGTATAGATCTTGCCGTCCTCGGCGCGGATCGCCGCGCCGACCGGGAATCTCGAATAGGGAGCATGTGCGAACGCCATCGCGCCACGCGCGGCCTCGAACAGATCATGCGACATGGGTTTAGCGCTCCTTGGTATAGGGCACGCCACCGGCCTTCGGAGGCTTGGCGACGCCGATAAAGCCTGCAAGCAGGATGCAGGTGAGGATATAGGGCAGCGCCTGGAAAATCTGTACCGGCACCTCGCCAATGCCTGGAACCGCCTTGCCCTGCATGAAATTGGCGAAGGCATCGAGGAAGCCAAACAGGAGGCAGGTGAACATGACTGGCACCGGCTTCCATTTGGCGAAGATCAGTGCGGCGAGAGCGATATAGCCCTTGCCCGCCGACATGTTGTTGATGAAGGCGGCCGACTGGGCGATGGCGAGATAGGTGCCGGAGAAGCCGCAGAGAATGCCGGCAACGATCAGGGAGCGATAGCGCAGCCATTCGACCGAGATGCCGGCGGTATCGACCGCGCCCGGATTTTCACCGACCGCACGCAGCCGCAGACCAAAGCGGGTGCGATAGAGGATCCACCAGGAGATCGGCACTGTGAGGAAAGCCAGATAGGTCAGGATATTGTTGCCCGAGATGACATTCGCATAGAGCGGCCCGATGAACGGAACGTCACGAAGGGCATCGGCGCCCGGCAGGGTGATGCCGGAAAAGCGGGCGGTAGCAGGCAAAGTCGGCGTGCGGCCACCCTGACCGAACCAGGCTTGACCGAGAACGATGGTCAGGCCGGCCATCAGGAAGTTGATCGCGACGCCCGAGACGATCTGGTTGCCGCGATTGGTGATCGAGGCGAAGCCATGCAGCAGACCGACGAGGACGGAGACGAGAACACCGGCGCCAAGACCGGCCCACGGCGAGCCGCTGATCGAGGCGACGCAGGCCGCAGCGAAGGCCGAAGCCAGCATCTTGCCTTCAAGCCCGATATCGAAGATGCCGGCACGCTCGGAAAACAGGCCTGCCAGCGCTGTGAAAATCAACGGAATCGACAGGCGGATGGTCGAGCCCAATATGCTGATGAGAAGATCATAATAATCCATCGTCCGATCCTCACGTCCTGGCGAATGTCTGGTAGATGCGCACAAGCGCAGGTCGGAACATATATTCGAGCGCACCGGCAAACAGGATGACGAGACCCTGGATCACCACGATCATGTCGCGCGTGATGTTCGGCATGTCGAAAGAGAGCGCATCGCCACCCTGATAGAGAATGCCGAACAGGATCGCCGCCACGATGATGCCCAGTGGATGATTGCGACCCATCAGCGACACGGCAATGCCAACGAAACCTGCACCGAGCACGAACTCCACCTGCAGACGCGCGGAAGCGCCCATGACCGGATTGAGCGCCATCATGCCGGCAAGGCCGCCGGAAAGCAGCATGGCGATGATGACCGTGCGGGCATAGGGAATGCCGGCATAGACCGCAGCGGTGGGGCTAAGACCCAGCGTGCGCATTTCATAGCCGAGCTTGGTGCGCCAGATGAGCACCCAGACGAGGAAGCACATGACGAGCGCGATCAGGAAGGAGACATTGAGCGGCGCAGCACCGATGGTCGAGCCGAACAGATCCATCAACCAGCCGAGCTTCGGCAGCTGGCCGCCCTCCAGAAAGGTGCGGGTCTCGGGAGCCATCTTGCCGGGCACAATCAGCACATGCACCAGCAGGAAGTTCATCATCGCCGAAGCGATGAAGTTGAACATGATCGTTGTGATGACGACGTGGCTGCCGCGCTTGGCCTGAAGCCAGGCCGGGATGAAGGCCCAGAGCGCCCCGAAGATCGCCGCGCCGATCACAGCAAAGGGCATCGTCACATACCAGGGCACGTAGCGGTCAAGTGTCAGCGCCACAAGGGCACAACCAAGACCGCCGAGATAGGCCTGACCTTCCGAGCCGATATTGAACAGACCGGCATGGATGGCGACAGCGACCGAAAGGCCGGTGAAGATGAAGCTCGTCGCATAATACAGCGTGAAGCCGATGCCTTCGCCGCTGCCAAGCGCGCCCTGCAGCAGCAGCACGAGCGCATCGAGCGGGCTCTCGCCGATGAACCAGACGACGAGGCCGGAAATCAGGAAGGCAACAATCAGGTTGAGAAGAGGGATCAGGCCGTAGGTGATCCAGTTCGGGAGCGGAACGGAAGCCGTGCTCATATACGCCTCACGCGGCAATGCCGGCCATCATTAGGCCGAGTGTTTGTTCACCGGCCTCAGCCGACTTTTCACCGACGATGTGGCCGGCGAACATGACGAGGATACGGTCCGAAAGCGCACGGATCTCATCCAGCTCCACCGACACCAGCAGGATCGCCTTGCCGGCGTCGCGCATCTCGATGATGCGGCGATGGATGAATTCAATGGCACCGATATCGACGCCGCGCGTCGGCTGGCCGATCAGCAGCGCCTTCGGGTCGCGCTCGATCTCGCGGGCGACGACGATCTTCTGCTGGTTGCCGCCGGAGAAATTGGCGGTCTTCAGCCGCGCGTTCGGCGGGCGGATATCGTATTTCTCGATCTTCTCGATCGCATCCTTGCGCATGGCGTCGAGATCGAGCATGCCGCCGCGCCCGTATTTGCGGTCGCGGTGATAGCCGAGCATGGAATTCTCATATTCCTCGAACTTGAGGACGAGGCCCATGTGATGGCGGTCTTCGGGAATATGGGCAAGGCCGAGATCGCGAAGAGCTGCAGGATCGGCGTTGCCGATCGGCTTGCCGTGCAGAAGGATCTCGCCCGAAGCCGGCTTGCGGATACCGGCGATGGCCTCAAGCAATTCCGACTGGCCGTTGCCGGCGACGCCGGCGATGCCGACGATCTCGCCGGCGCGGACATCGAAGGAGACATTGTCGACCATGGTGACGCCACGGCCATCCTTGACGGTGAGATTGCGCACCGAGAGCAGGATTTCGCCCGGATTGGGAGCGCCCTTCTCGACACGCAACAGCACGCGGCGTCCGACCATCAGTTCGGCCAGCTCCTCGACAGTGGTTTCCGCCGTCTTACGGGTGGCAACCATCTCGCCGCGGCGCATGACTGATACCGTATCGGTGATCGCCATGATTTCGCGCAGCTTGTGGGTGATGAGAATGATCGTCTTGCCCTGATCGCGAAGCACGCGGAGGATGCGGAAGAGATTGTCGGCTTCGGCCGGAGTCAGAACGCCGGTGGGTTCGTCGAGAATGAGGATCTCGGCGCCGCGATACATCGCCTTCAGGATTTCGACGCGCTGCTGCTGACCGACGGGAAGCTCCTCGATCAAGGCGTCCGGATCGACTTCCAGGCCGTAATCCTTCTCCAGCCGGTTGAGCTCGGCGCGCGCGGCCGCAACGCCCTTGGCGAGAAGTGCGCCGCCTTCGGCGCCCAGCATGACGTTTTCGAGGACGGTAAAATTGTCGACCAGCATGAAATGCTGGTGCACCATGCCGATACCGGCTGCTATCGCCGTCTGGCTGTCGCGGATGGCGATCGGGTTGCCGTTGATGCGGATCTCGCCGCTATCAGCATGATAGAAGCCGTAGATGATCGACATCAGAGTCGATTTCCCGGCACCGTTTTCGCCGATGATCCCGTGGATCGAGCCCTTGGCGACGGTCAGGTTGATATCTTTATTGGCGTGGACAGCACCGAACTTCTTGTCGATGCCCACGAGCTCGATGGCGGAGATTTGGTTCACTATAGGGGCTCCAGAAACCGGTTTCCGGATAAGAAAAGGGCGTATGACGTTTTGCTCCGTCATACGCCCTTAATTCATATCAGTTCTTCGGGCAGGCGTTGTCGGTCAGATAGTCGTGGACCTTGATGGTGCCAGCGACGATATCGGTCCGCGCCTTGTCGACCGCAGTCTGCATTTCCGGAGTGACGAGCGGCTTGTTGTTGTCGTCCATGGCGACGGTGACGCCATCTTCCTTCAGGCCCAGTTCCTGGGTGCCGGCCGTGAACTTGCCGTTCTTGGCATCGCTGAAGGCATTGTAGACTGCGAGGTCGACGCGCTTGACGACGGACGTGAGAACGGAACCCGGATGCAGGTAGTTCTGGTTCGAGTCAACGCCGATCGACAGCTTCTTGTTGTCAGCAGCCGTCTGCAGCACGCCGAGGCCAGTGGCACCGGCAGCCGCGTAAACAACATCGGCGCCCTGGTCGATCTGGTTCTTGGTGAGCTCGCCGCCGCGAACCGGATCGTTCCAGGCGGCACCGGTCGTGCCGGTCATGTTCTGGAAGACTTCGATCTTCGGATTGGTGGCGCGTGCGCCAAGCTCGTAACCGCATTCGAACTTGCGGATCAGCGGAATGTCCATGCCGCCGACGAAGCCGACCTTGCCGGTCTTCGAAGCCATGGCGGCCATGACACCGGCGAGATAGGAGCCTTCGTTTTCCTTGAACTTGACCGAGCGGACGTTCGGCAGATCGAGGCTATCGTCGATCAGAACGAATTCGGTCTTCGGATATTCGGCAGCAACCTTCTGCAGCGCGGAGGTCCAGGCGAAAGAAACGGCGATAACCGGATTGAAACCCTTGCTGGCGAAGTTGCGCAGTGCCTGTTCGCCCTGGGTGTCGCCCGTCGGCTCGAAGTCGCGGTAAGCGATGCCGGTTTCCTTCTTGAACTTTTCAGCGCCGTTATAGGCAGCTTCGTTGAAGGACTTGTCGAACTTGCCGCCGGTTCCGTAGACGATTGCCGGCTTGATATCGGCCGCAAGCGCCGTTGCCGACATGGCAGCCAGGGCGAAAAGGGTCAAAAGGGATTTTTTCATGTGGTGCAGCCCTATTGTTTCTATCTTGTTGGGTCCTCCCGCAAGCCCGTTGATCGGGCAAGTCTGCGGAACTGCCGGCCTCCCCCGAGGCCAAGCTGGCGCGCATCCTTGCATGGCTGCACGAAAAATTCACGAGAAATTTTTCAGTTGGTAAAGATTTGTGGGAATTGGTGAAAACCCATCCAAACGACCCGTTTTTTAAACAATTTCGGGCCAAAACTGCAATTTTATTGGTCAGAACAGCTGCCGCTCAGCTCTCCGCAACCGCCAGTTCTGCAGCTCGCCGCATTGCGACGGAGCCGCCGCCAATTCCTTCCGACGCCATTCAATTCCCTGAATGGCACAGACCGAAAGTCACGCGCCGAACCCCTCACGCGCTGAAGCGGCCGGCTGCAGGCTGGCGCTTGTAGGCGACCATCCACAGCAACAGGGAAATCACCAGGAAGACGGCGAAGGCCGGCTGAAACAGCAGCCATTGCATCGCCATGTCATAGAAACGGGGATGAACATAATAGGCAATCATCGAGCGGAGGCTTGCGAGCGACGACGGGCTGACATCGTTCCACGCATCGCCCATCGGGGTCATGACCACGGCGGAAGCCGCAACGGACTGAATGGAATCGATGGTGCCGGCGATCACAGCCACCACCAGCGCGACAAGGCTGGCAAAACGCAACAGGAAACGCATAAACTCCTCCCGATACTCACTATGTTCAGCCTTCGCGGGCCGACCGGTCTTATGCCGCCTCATCTATTTCATTAGATAAGTTGCGTGCAAAATAAGCGCAATGGGGAGGAGATGCAGAGTTTTGCGCCAACAAGTCAAAAATCTGTCAGATTCGGGTTGATTGCCAGGAATTCATCGGTATATATCGCGGCCGTTCCGACGATTTGCTTCCTGACCGGGTGCGAAACGCCAAAGGACAGGTGGCCGAGTGGTTTAAGGCGCACGCCTGGAACGCGTGTGTACGTGAAAGCGTACCGAGGGTTCGAATCCCTCCCTGTCCGCCATTTTCATCCACTCTCTCCCGCTTGCATTACGCCTCCAGGCAATCCAACAGCTCAGAGATCGCTCGTTGATAGTTCGCCTGCTCCACGTCGGCTGGTGTCGACTGGAAACCGTCGCCCTCACTTTCTATGGCGACGGCAAGGGCTGCACCATGGGTGTAATCGACCAGAATATGCACCCATAGCAGAGCACGCGACGGCGAAAGGCCAAGTTCTTTCAGCAGATCCGTCAGGCTGTCCGTGATCCTTCTTGCATGGTCAGGGAACACGGCGGGCCGGTTGAAGATGGCAAGCGTCAGACCGGGATGGCGCAGCACCTTTGCCCGGTACGCTCCCAGCAGGCCCTCTATCCGCGACCGAACCGTTCCTTCCGGAGGCATGGCAACATCGGCATAGACGCTCTCCGCCAATGCCTTGATCAATCCGTCCCGATCCTGGAAATGATGATAGATCGTCATCGGGTTGACGTTCGCACGCATAGCGACTGCGCGCATCGTCAGATTTTCAAAACCCTCGTCATCAAGCAGAGCCAAGGCCTCTGAAAGGATCCTTGCCGGCGACACGCTGTTCTCGTCGGCACGTGGCCTGCCTCGGCTTCGCTTGGTCATGGTGCAATTGTGTAGGTCGATTGTACCAGCCCGGAGGGAAACGGGCGGGTACTTACGTGCGTGAGATTGATGTCGCGCGAGACCGGGCCGAACAGCGGGCGGCCGCTGCCGAGCAGTATGGGAACGCGGGTGATCACCAGATCGCTGATCAAGCCTTCCCGAAGGAAAGACTGGATGATCCGTCCGCCGTCCACATAGACATGGCGGCAGCCTTCCGCTTCGAGCATGGCCATAGCCTGCTGCGGCGACTTCCGCGTGAAACGGACTTTGCCGGCCAACTCAGCCGGAACCGGCTGCTCCGCCAAATCGGCCGAAAGGACGAGCACCGGGCGCGTATAGAACCACGGCTTCATGTCGCGGACCGCCTCGAAGGTGCCGCGGCCCATGATGATGGCGTCGATGTCCCTGATGAAATCATTGTAGCCATGGTCTTCGCCGGACGCGTCATACTCGAGCAACCACTCGATGCCGCCGTCATCGCGAGCGATGAACCCGTCCAGGCTGGCTGCAATAAAAACGTGACCAGTGATCATTTCGCACCTCCATATTTATACATTGTATAATTATGGCTTGCTAGCGCTGTCAAGGATGGCTGATGCAAGGTTTCGCTGAGAGCCGCCGATGCGTCCCGGTTCGCCGAACCATCGCAACGCCGCTTCGGCAGCGGCATCCATGTCAAGCTCTGCCTCGCAAACCCAGGCAACGACGCCATCGGGCCGCACGAGCAAGGCGCTCAAGCCAAGCCGATCCCTGGCGTCGCTGGCGATATAGGTAATCCGGTCGCTCCAGCGGCTTGCAAGCGCTTCAAGGGAAGCACGAGCATCGAAATCCAGAAGCAGGCCCTTGCCCGTCCTGAGGAGATTGCCGAGCTTTGTCCCATCGGCGAGCTCAAAATCGGGAGCGCTGCGGCCGATGAGCGGATGGCTCCCGCCAAGTTCATAGCGGAGAGAAACGCCCCAGACGCGCTCGGCGAAATAGGTGGCGCCGTCGCGCGTCTCGATCAGATCGCGGATAATGGCTTCGAGGGCACGCGAGCTCGGGCTTGGCCGCATGAGTGCGACTTGCGCGCGTGACCAATCAAGCACCTGCGCACCAATAGGATGCCGTTCGCTGGAATAGGTATCAAGCAATCCGTCAGGCGCATCACCGCGGATCGTGGCGGCAAGCTTCCATGCAAGATTCATCGCATCGCCAAGTCCAAGGTTGAGCCCTTGGCCGCCCAAGGGGGAATGGATGTGCGCGGCGTCGCCGACAAGCAGAATGCGTCCCCTGCGATAGCTGGTCGCCTGATAGGCGCGGTCCGTCCATGTGGTAGCAAGCTTCAGCGCCGTTAGAGTGACGTCGGTGACGGAGATGCGCCGCAGCACCGCCTGCACATGGTCGAGCGTGATCGGCTGGGTCCGGTGGAAAGCGCCGCCATCGAAGTCGACCATCGTGATCGTCCCGGGAGGCGCATAGGTGTACATGCCCGTCGCGGTGTAATGGCGGCCAGGACGAAGCTTGTCCGGCTCCGCCATCTCGATTTCGGCGGAATAGCCGGTGAATTCGGGATCGGTGCCGACGAACTCGAAGCCGCCGGTCTTGCGGACGATGCTGCGGCCGCCGTCACAGCCAACGAGCCAGCGCCCGCGAAAGGTCTCGTCTCCGGCGCGAACGACAACAGCTTCATCCGACTGCTCGAAGCTCTCGACACCGAAGCCGCGCCTGATCTCGGCGCCCATGGCCTCCGCACCCGCCGCAAGGACAGCTTCGAAGCTTTCCATCTCGACCATCAAGCTGGTGCCGGCCGGGCTTGGCAGACGATAGAGCCACTTGGACGTGTCGATATTGTCGTAAAAGAACTGGATGCCGGCAAAATGGCCGCCTGGGCGGCGCGACTGGTGCATCCAGTGTGCGGCCAGTGAAGCGCGATCGCCCGAGCCGTCTTTGGCAGGTTTGGGCGCGGCAATATCATCCAGCAGACCGCGACGATAGAAGGCTTCGATGGTTGGCGAGGAAAGGCCGCGCATGCCGAAGGGAAGGCGCTTCAAGGGCGAGCGCCGATCCTCAGCCTGCTCCAGCACCGATACGGAGAGACCGGCGAGACGCAGCTCGCAGGCGAGAAACAAACCGACGGGTCCGCCGCCGGCAATCAGAACATCATGAATCAAGGCAGAACTCCTCAGGCGAACAGCGCCGCAAGGGCGTCAGACATTCCGGCTTCGGCCCATCTGAGCCGGCGCGAGTCGCTGAAAAACGTCCACCCCATTCGGGTGGCGACGTTTCCAGTCACGGGAACAGTCATAAAACCGGTGCCAATTTCACCGATTTCGTGATTGCAATGCAATTTTTACACTCGGTATAAATTTACTTATGGTATAAAATATCGTCATGTCAAACCAAATCAAACTCCGGGACCGCAAGAAGGAGATGACGCGCCAAGCGATCTCCAACGTCGCGACACGCCTGTTTGTCGAACATGGCTTCGACAAAGTCTCCGTCGCCGATATCGCCTACGAGGCTGATGTCGCCAGGAAGACGGTGTTCAACTACTTCCGCCGCAAGGAGGATCTGGTCTTCGATCGTGAAGACGAAATACGGGAGTTGGTCCGGCAAGCGCTCGCCGATCGCGGCCGAGAGCCACCAGTCCGCGCGTTCCAGGCGCTGATGCGGGACCTAGAGGAAACGCAGCATCCTCTGTTTAGGATTACGGAACGCCCCATCCAATTCTGGCGCATGGTGGCGGAGAGCCCGACGCTGACGGCATATGCACGCGGGCTGCAGGTGACGCTTGCTGACGATCTCTCGAGAATGCTCTCCGACGCGGCGGGCCGGCCGCGCTCCGATGCGGATGCACATCTTGCAGGCGCAATGCTGATGGCGACGCTGGTGACCGCCTATGGCGAGGCGCTGCGCGTCTTTCGGGAAAAAGGAGATCCTCAAGCCGCTCTGCTTGGTGTCATGGAGCGGGGCTTTGCCGGTGTCGACGCCGCTCTTGCCGGGACGCCGTATGTCTGACTTTGAAGCTTTCTGGATCGCAGCCTGAAAGACGAAACCCGGCCGAAGAGTCGGCCGGGTCTTCGAATACATGGTCCGTCGGACCATCGACCATCCCGCGGATCGTGGCCGATGGCGCCGGCATCACGCGGCGGAGACCTGCAGCTCTGCAAGATCCTGAAGCAGCGTCGGGCCGCTGGGTTCCCAACCCAGCTTCTGCCGGGTCTTGGCGCTGGAGGCCGGCATGTCGCGGCCGGCGAACATGGCGAGCCAGCCGAAATAATCCTGCGCCTCTTCCCTGGCGATGGATTTGACCGGGAGGTTCAGGCGCCGCCCGATCGTCTCGACGATATCGCGCATGGGCACGCCTTCCTCGGCGGCCGCGTGATATTTGGCATTCGGTTCGGCGCGCTCGACGACGAGGCGGTAAAGACGGCCGACATCGGTAAAATGCGCCGCCGGCCAGCGGCTGAGCCCGTCTCCCACATAGGCGCAGACACCCTTTTCCCGGAATATCTGGATCAAGGGCGTAATAAGCCCTTGGCTGACCGGATCATGCACCTGAGGCAACCGCACGACCGAGACATTGACCCCGATCTCGCTTGCCAGGATTCCCGCTTCTTCGGAGGCTGCCCGCGGATGCATGTCGGAACCGGCAATCGGGTTATCCTCTCTGGCCGGCTCGCCCGGCACCGTGTTGGCGATCGGCGTGCCCGACGTAATGACCAGCGGGCGGGCGGAACCGGCAAGTGCCGAGGCCAGCGTTGCGATGACCCGGCGGTCATCCTCGCAATTCTGGACGAATCTCGTGAAGTCATGGTTGAAGGCAAGGTGGATAACGCCGTCGGATTGCGAGGCGCCGCTTTTCAGGATTTCCGCATTCTCGATCGTGCCGTGAAGGACTTCGGCGCCGGCAGCGGCGAGCGCGACCGCCTTTTCCTTCGAACGCGAAAGGCCGAGCACCTGATGGCCCGCACCGATCAATTCCTTGACGACATGCGAGCCGACATTTCCGGTCGCACCGGTAACGAATATACGCATATGCACTGTCTCCTTATTTCGTCGGAGACAAATCTGTGCCTATCGTTTATTCTGGTAAAGTAGTGACCTTATCATAGTAAAGACACTAACAGGATGACCGATCTCATCGAAACCGAAAACGTGCTCGGGACCTATCTGAGGGACCGCCGCGCGAAACTCGACCCATCCGCCCTGGGATTTGCCGGCGAACGGCGGCGCACGCCCGGACTTCGGCGCGAGGAAGTGGCGCAGCGCGCCAATATCAGCCCGACCTGGTACACATGGCTGGAGCAGGGCCGTGGCGGCGCGCCTTCCGCCGACGTGCTGGACCGGATCGCCCGCGCGCTGATGCTGACGGAAGTGGAGCGCGAGCACCTGTTCCTGCTCGGCCTTGGGCGTCCGCCAGAAGCGCGTTACCGCAAAAATGATGGCGTTACGCCGCGGCTGCAGCGCGTGCTCGATGCACTGGAGCCGAGCCCCGCCATTATCCGGACCGCCACCTGGGACGTCATCGCCTGGAACCGGGCAGCACCGGTGATGCTGATCGATTACGGATCGCTGCCGCCGGAAGAACGCAACATTTTGCGCTATATCTTTCTCGATCCGCGTGCGCGCGCCGTGCAATATGATTGGGAAAGCGTCGCCCGTTTCGCGCTGGGCGCATTCCGTGTCGATGCCGCGCGCGCAGGCGCATCGAGTGAAATCGAGCCTTTCGTGGCGGAACTTTGCCGCATCAGCCCGGAATTCAGGGCCATGTGGCGCGAAAACGACGTTCCCGGCACCCATACCGAAGCCGTCAAACATATACGCCATCCCATCCTCGGCCCGCTGGCATTCGAGTATTCGGCCTTTTCGGTCGACGGCCGGACGGATCTCAGCATGATCGTCTACAATCCGGCAACGCCTGACGATGCCGAGCGGATCAGATCGCTGCTGCCCCGGCCATAAGGATATGCTTGGCGCAACCAACCGTCACTCGCTCATCTTTCGATTGACGGCGGCGAGGAAGGCGTCCTAAATTCCCGTCGTCGAAAATGGCTGGCTTGGTCTCGGTAGGCCCAGGCCCTTCTCCCTCATGGAGAAGCTCTGTTCCGCGCTTGCGCGGATACCCCGACAGTCCCTGCGCCTCGTGCGCGTTTCGGGTCTGCACGGTAGCCATTTGCCGATGCTCCCTCAGCAGACCATGTTCGAAGGAGCCGTACCATGTCCACTATCGATCAGTCCCAGCCCATCCTTGTCTATCTCGCCGCGGGGGTCCAAGGCAGCGCAGTCGTTCACGCAGCACTTCGGCGCGGCTTCAAGGTCCGCGCACTTATGCGAGACCGAAGACGCGCCTCCGCACTCTCGGCGCTCGGCGTCGAGCTGGTCGAGGGGGATCTTCGCGATGCGGCTTCGCTTCGCGCCGCCAGCACCGGCATCACCCACGCCGTGCTGCAGATTCCGATCGGATCACAAGGCGACATGCGCATCCAGGCGGATAATGCGATATCCGCTTCTCTCGACCAAGGCCTGAAATCCCTCATTCTCAAGCTCGCCAGCGCCAGCCGCCCGGCACCTTGCCAGGAGCCAAGCTTTGTTGCCAACGCAATGCTCGAAGATGTGGTCCGCGCGTCAGGCCTGCCCTTCGCAATCGTCCGCCCGACCATGTATCTCGATAATCTCCTGAAGCCATCAGCGCGCAAAGACATTGTTGGCGAAGGGATCTTCGCGCCGCCGATTGCCGAAGCCCAGCGTATCGCCTGGACCTCGGTCGATGATTGCGCCCGGGCCGCCATTACCCTTCTGGAACGTGGCATCACCTCTGGCGATCATCGCATTGCCGGGCCGGAAAGCGTTGATGGAAACGAACTCGTCTCGCGGATCGGTGCTGGACTCGGTCGCCTCATCGCCTATCGCCAACAGCCGCTCGACGAGTTCGAGCGGGATGTCGACGCTGCGATGGGGCCGGGAACGGGGCGCCGCGTCGCCTCGAAATTCCGCTTCTTCGCATCGCATCGGGGAGAGGCGGATGCGATGCTGGCCGTGCCGTTCAAGCCGCAAGCCGGCCTTGAGGATTTCAAGCCGACAGGCATCGAGGAATGGGTTCGCCAACATCGGGCACAGTTCTTCGATACGAAACAAGCGCCATCAGGCGGCCAGGGCTGATCGACAGGATACGCCTTCAATCGTAATAGGCCGGGGCATGCTTGAACCGAGGCCATGCTTCGGGATCATGCCCCGTCACCACCATCGCATCGGTCTGTTCGGCAAGCGTGCGAAGCTTGCCGACGGATCGCACCGTGTCGACGGCGGAAGCCAGGAAGCCAGGAAGAGCCTTTTCGTTCCAGTGATCGAGCGTGTAGGCGGCATCGACGGTCAGTAATATTGCCCCCGTCTTCGGGAGCCGTACCAGGAAGGATTGGTGGCCGACGCTATGGCCCGGCGTGAAGATCATCCGCAGCACGCCGTCACCATAGAGATCGTAGCCATCGGTGGCGGCACCCTCCAGAAAGTGCCATTTCAAGCCGGGACGATCGAAATCCCGGCGAACATAGGCACTGGCGGCGAACCAGTCCGGCGCGAAGGCATATTCATATTCGAGGCGCTGGACGATGTGGGTCGCGTTGGGGAAGCGGCCGATCGCGCCGCTATGGTCGGAATGCAGATGAGAAAGCACGACGAAGCGGATATCTTCACCGGATATGCCGAGCTTCGCCAGCTGCGCAACGCATCCCTGCTCCTCGGTCATGAAGGGTTGGTAGCCGTCGACCGCATCGCCCCAATAGCCACGCGGATCGCCTAAACCCTCGCCCGCCAGCCCTCCATCGATGATGACATTGCCCTTCGGATGCGTCAGCAGAAACCAGGGAACCGGGATTTCGTAATCGGCGCCGCCACCCTGATTCATCCTGATGTCGTGGGCCTTGCAGCGCTGCGTGCCCGATTGAAACATACAAAGCCTGATGTCGCTCATAAGCCTGACCTGTGATTTGCGATTGGGTGCGGAAACACGCGTCGTTTTCGGTGATCGAAGGCTCTGCCACTAGGCGGCACCATCCACTTACATTTATCGGCTGATCCGATATATTGGCGCACATGGATCTATTGGTGGCGATGCGCGTCTATGTCAGGGTGGTGGAAAGAGGCAGCATGTCGGCCGCCGCCCGCGATCTCGGCATGGGGCAGCCTGCCGTCAGCGAGCGGATTGATCGGCTGGAGCAATATCTCGGCGCGCGGCTGCTGCTTAGAAACACCCGCAAGCTTTCCGTCACGGATGTCGGTGCCACCTTTTATGAGCGCAGCAAGCAGGTGCTCGAAAGTGCCGACGATGCGCTGACAGTCGTGGATGGCGATCAGTCACTGCGTGGCACGCTCAAGATCGCCGCGCCGCATGGCGTCGGCGAGATCATCCTTCCGCCGATCCTGCTGCAGATGCGCAAGCATCATCCGCTGCTCAAAATCGACCTGATCCTCAACGACAGGATCGTCGATCCCGTGACGGAGGGCGTCGACATCTCGCTGCGCCTGGGGGATCTCGACGAGGGCAGCTTCATTGCCCGCAAGCTCGGCCATGTCGGCCGCGTGCTGGTGGCATCGCCTGCCTATCTCGATGAGCATGGGACGCCCACGATGCCCGACGAACTTGCCGACCACGCCTTCCTGCGGGTCTCCGGCCTGTTCAACAACGGCCGGATTCCATTGATCGACCCGGACGGACAGTCCGAACTTGCCGCCGTCGATATCGCCTTGAGCACCAGCCATTGGCGGCCGCTGCACCGCCTGCTGCTCGATGGCGCCGGTATCGGCGTGCTGCAGGAGCCGGTCTGCACCGAGGATCTTGCCGATGGCAGACTGATCTGTCTGCTGCCCGGCTTTACAGTGCCGGGCTTCGATCTCAATGCGCTCTATCCGGCGATAAGACCGATTCCGCCGCGGATTCTGGCGGTTCTCTCCTTGCTGGAAGAACAGTTGCCGGGGATTCTGATCAAGCAAGCCTGAGCGCTGGAAAGCTAGCCGACGCCCTGGGTCGCCACTTTTGGCGTTGCCCGCAAGGTCAGCGCCCAGAAGAGCAGCGTTGTCAGGCTGATGGCAGCACCCGAGATGCAGACGCCCGGCCAGCCGGCATGAGCATAGATGATCGTCGCTGTCGATGATCCCACTGCGCTGCCGATGGAGTAGAAGATCATATAGGCGGCGGTCAACCTGTTCTGCGCGTCCGGCCTGACACGATAGATCATGCCCTGATTGGTGACGTGCACCGCCTGCAGGCCGAAATCGATGACGAGGACACCGAGAATGAGCCAGAGGATCGAACGATCCAGCATTGAAATCGGTAGCCAGGCAACGAGCATCAGCGCCAGTGCAATGCCTGTCGTGCGTTGACCATGGCCGCGGTCGGCCCAGCGCCCTGCCCTGACGGCGCCGAGCGCGCCCGCCGCTCCGGCCAGGCCGAACAGGCCGACCTCGGTGTGAGACAGCGAGTAAGGCGGCTCGGTCAGCGGCAGCACCAGAGGGGCGAGCAGCGTGGTGATATTGGCGAAGATCAGCATGGCGATCACGGCGCGGATGCGCAGGACCGGTTCTTCAATCAGCAGAGTGCCCAACGAGCGGATGAGGCCGACATAGGAAAGTCCGCGCCTCGGCTTCTCTTGCCTCGGCAGCACGCGCCAGAGGAGAAGCGTGATTACCAATGTTAGCACGGCGGAGACGATGTAGACGGTCCGCCAGCCGGAGAAATCGGTCAGCGTGCCGGCAACGCTGCGCGCCAACAGGATGCCGAGGACGATGCCGCTTGTGACCATGCCGACGATATGGCCGCGCTCGGTAGGGTGCGCGAGGCTCGCCGCATAGGCGACCAGCGCCTGTGTCACGACGGCCAGAAAGCCGACGGCGGCCATGGAGGCGAGCAGCATCGCCGCACTGGACGAGAAGCCGACGCTGATGAGGGCCGCCACGCTCAACAGCGATTGCACGATGATGAGCTTGCGCCGGTCGACAAGGTCGCCGAGCGGCACCAGCAGGATCAGGCCGAGCCCATAGCCGAGCTGTGTTGCGCCGACGATGAGGCCGGCAGCCGTGCGCGACAGCTTCAGATCATCAGCCATGACATCGAGAAGCGGATGGGCAAAATAGGCATTGGCGACAGCGAGGCCGCTCGCGACGGCAAACAGGAAAATCGTCGCTCGCGTCAAAGGCGAATTGGCCTCTCCGGAGTATTCGGCGCCCTTAAACCAACCCTTTCGTGAGGAGTGAGGGCGCAGAATGTCCTCCGCGCTGCCGGCCGGCGGCGCGTCCTGATCGATCGTCATTGCAAAACTCCCGATTCTTCGGTTTAATAATGAAACCAACGATCGAGTAACATTATTGGTTTAATCATGCAACCATTCTTGCGAACAAAAGACCGGAAAGGCTGAGCCGATGGTCGCGCGGAAAAGCCTGAAGGGTGACTATTGCCCAAGCGCGCGTTCGCTCGACGTGATCGGCGACTGGTGGTCGCTCCTGATCGTGCGCGACGCCTTCGATGGGCTGACCCGCTTCGGCGAGTTTCAGAAGAGCCTGGGGATCGCCAAGAATATTCTCACCGAGCGCCTGCGCACGCTTGTCGCGAGCGGCATCCTGGAGCTTGTACCAACAAGCGAAGGCGGCTCGCGCATGGAATATCGGCTGACGGCGATGGGAAAGGATCTCTTCCCGGTCATGGTGGCATTGCGGAAGTTCGGCGAGCGCCATCTCTTCGCGCCGGCGGAAGAGCATTCACTGCTGGTGGACCGGGCGACGGGTCAGCCGGTGCAGCTCGACATACGGGCGCAGGACGGCAGATCCATCGGCCCGGACGAAACAATTATCTTGAAGGTGCCGGAAGCGGAATAGGACAAGAACGCCGGTGTTCGGCAGACGAATAGTCCTTCGAACCGAAGCTTAAAACACCAGCGACCGGTGTAATTGCGCACCTGCCCAGGCGCCGTCGCCGACGGCAAGCGACACCGAATGCGGGAAGCGAGCGGCATCGCCGCAGGCAAAGGCGCCCGGCACGGTCGTTTCCTTCATGGCGTCTGTCTGGATCTGGATCCCGAAAGGCGTTTCCTCCAACGCGCAGCCAAGCCGCTCCGCAATCGGGCTTGAGGGCGACACACGCGACGCAGTGAAGAGCCCGGCAAACGGCAGCAGGCGTCCATCGCTGAGCCGCACGTCGGCCTCTCCTTCCAGCCTTGCGACCGGGGTTTCCTCGATCGTCACGCCACGAGCGGCGAGATCGGCGCGCTGCACCTCATCGGGGACAAAGCTGCCGTTGAGGAAGAACGTCACGTCTCCCCATTCCGGCAGCAACTGCGCCTGATGTAGCGACATCGAGCCGGTGGCGATGCAACCGATGCGGCCTTGATCGAGCTCGTAGCCATGGCAATAGGGGCAATGGAAGATGCTTTTGCCCCAACGTTCGCCCAGTCCCTCGATCTCGGGCAAGGCATCGGAGACGCCGGTTGCGAAGAGAAGGCGCCGGCCGTCATGGCGTGCACCGTCAGCGGTGGTGACGACAAAGGCATCTTTCTCGCCCTCAGCCTTTTCGGCCGTGCCTTCGATCCAGGTCAGCGTCGGATAGGCGGAAAGCTGCTCACGCGCCTTGCGGGCGATCTCGGCGGGGTCGACGCCATCCTGGCCGAGAAATCCGTGGGATTCCCGGGCAAAACGATTGCGGCGCTTGCCTGCATCGATGACAAGCACCTTGCGGCGGGCACGAAGAAGCTGGAGGGCGGCCGCCATTCCCGCGTAGCTGCCCCCAATGACGATGACGTCATAGGTCATGATAAAGCCCTTTCTGAGCGCCATTGCGTGTGACGCCGCGCAAATTCGGCGGCGAGATCGGCAAGTGTGACGTTTTCAAAGCGCTGGAGGAGCAAGACCTCGGCTTCGGCAAAAGCATCATCGAGGACGGAATTGACCGATTGCTCGACCAGGCACTCCGGCGTTTCGTTGCGATTGCCGATGGCAAAGACGGCCGGTTCGCCGAGTGCCTCATGCAACTGGCGCAGCGTGACGCTTTTGAGATCGGCCGCAATCGTCCAGCCGCCAGTGTGCCCCTTGGCGGAATGGACAATGCCCACCTCGCGCAATAGCCCCATGGTACGACGCACGACGACAGGATTGGTGTGCATGCATTGCGCCAGGGCTTCGGAGGTCAATGGTCCATCCTGCTCGGCCATGTGGAGCAGGGCGTGGAGAACGGAAGAAAGTCGGCTATCGCGTTTCATGTAACTTCAATTATTACGATTCGATCCGACATTCAAGGGTGGCCTGTTGTGATGAAGCAGGGCTGCGGCTAAGCCCGCTGTTTGAAACGAACCTCGCGTGCCGAAGCGCAAATCCTAATCTCGTCGCCGAGCGACCATTCGGCTGCCCTTGCCGCCATGGCTGCAGGCACGCCCTGCGAGCCAGGCCCGGCGGGAACATCATAAGTGGCGTGCGCATCATGCGGCAGCAGCACACCATAACCGCGCTCAAGCGCCGCCCGCGCCGTTGCGGCAACGCACATGTCCGAGAGCGCGCCGCAGATCACCAGATGCTTCGCGCCGAAAGCGGTCAGAATAGCGTCAAGATCGGTGCCGTCGAAGCCATCATCCTCCGTTTTCCTGATGACCACCTCGCCAGATAGCGGCGGAAAATGGAGTTTCCACCCCGGTTGAAACGGCTCATCCAGTGCACCGGGCGGACCATCGTTCTGCAGGAAAATCACCGGCGCCCATGCCGACCGCGCCTTATCCAGCAGGAGTTCGACCATCGCTCTCAAGGTGGCATGGCCGGGAACCGCACTCGGTCCCTCCACGAAAGCATTCTGCACGTCGACAACAAGCAGGGCATCGGCCGGCGGACGGTCATCGGAAATCTCTTGCTGCTCTCTTTCCATCGATCGGTCAGGCCTTACCTTGAAACAAACTCGGAAGCATATGGGTACCTGCAGGGCAACCCAGCAATATGAGACCGCCTCAAAAAGCGGCTTTGACAATCATCTCGGCGCCAAGCAGCAGAAGGCAGACCAGAAACCCGCGGCGGAAAGTGGCCGGGCTGACGCGATTGCGGATGACCTGGCCGGCCCACATACCGGCAAGCGCCGGGGCGATCGCCAGGGTGGAGAGTGCGAGATTGTCGACATGGAATGCGCCGTGCCAGGCAAGCGCGGCGGCCAATGCCACGGTGGAGACAGTGAAGGAGAGGCCGAGCGCCTGGACCAGAACTTCCTTCTCCAGCCCGAGCGCCTGCAGGTAGGGCACGGCTGGCACGACGAAAACGCCGGTCGCGCCCGTCAAGAGGCCTGTGACCATGCCGATGACCGGCGATAGCAGCGGTTCCAGTGTCTGCGGCACGCGAAGCTGGCGGGCAAGCAAGGCGTAACCAGCATAAAGAAGGAGGGCCGCTCCCAGTGCTGCCGAGGTCATATGCGTATCGCCAGCGGCGAGCAGATATGAGCCGGCGAAGGTTCCGACGATGATGGTGCTCACCAGCGGAGAGAAACGACGCGCAAGCACACCGAAGCTCGGACCGGCTAGAAGCTGCCAGACATTGGTGACGAAGGAGGGCACGATCAGGAGGCTCGCTGCCGTTAGCGGCGAGATGAGTGTGCCCAGCACGCCCATCGCCACGGTCGGTAGCCCCATGCCGGTGACGCCCTTGACCATGCCGGCGATGAAGAAGGTCGCGAAGATCGCCGCGAGAAGCCATATCGAATGATCCATCATTCCCTTTCAGTAGCAGAGACAAAGACTGGCACAATGCGGATGATGCGAAGCCAGCCTTCGGCTATTCCGAAGACTGGACATGCGGTAATCTGCACGTCATGCGCTTCGATCTGACCGACCTTCGCCTTTTCCTCGCCGTCGTCGATGCCGGCAGCATCACGCATGGAGCCGCCGATATCGGGCTTTCGTTGCCGGCCGCCAGCGAGCGGCTGCGTGACATGGAGGCAAATGGCGGCGTACGGCTTCTGGAGCGCGGGCGACGCGGCGTGAGTCCGACGCCCGCCGGTGAGGCATTGGCCCATCATGCCCGGTTGATCCAGCGGCAGCTCACGCAAATGCGCGGCGAGCTTGGCGAGCACGCAAGCGGCCTGCGCGCAACCGTCCGGCTTCTCGCCAACACCGCGGCGATTGTCGAATACCTGCCGCCGCGCCTTGCCGAATGGATGGCCAGAAACCCGCGAACGGACATCGATCTCAAGGAGCGCCAGAGCATCGAGATCGCCCGGGCCGTTTCGGCCGGGCTGGCCGAGATAGGTATCCTGTCGGACGCGGCCGATACCTCCGGCCTGACATTGCGACCCTTCGCGATCGACCGGCTGGTGGTGGTGATATCTAGCGATCATGCGCTGGCAGCGGCAAAGCAGATCGCTTTCACGGAGATCCTGCATGAGCATTTCGTCGGACTTGCCGGCGGAGCGCTGCAGGATCACATCGACGCGCAGGCGGCCCGACTCGGCAGGCGGTTGAAAATGCGGGTGCGGATGCGGACATTTGAAGCCATCTGCCACATGGCCGGCCAGGGCATCGGCCTCGGCATCGTGCCCGAAACGGCGGCGCGTCGCTGCAGCCGATCCGCGAAAATTGCAGCCCTCCGCCTCACCGACCCATGGGCAACGCGCCGGCTTTCACTCTGCGCACGCTCCCTCGAAGAGCTTCCGTCGCCGGCCCGCGATCTTTTCGAGCATCTGGCAACGATATGACCGTAGCCTGTTGAAAAGACGCGTTGGGATCGACTAGTCTCGCCACGTGGCTGTCGGGGAGAGACGGCGCAATGGGAGGTCGGTATGGAATTTCACGACGACGAGCTTCACCGCTTCGAAGCCGAAGGGGCCGCTCCCTTGCCGCATACCGAGGTGGAAGGCCATGTCGATCATGATGGCGCGCGTATCTGGTATGCGTCCTACGGCAGCGGCGCTCCGGTGATCCTCCTGCATGGCGGGCTCGGAAACAGCGGCAATTGGGGCTACCAAGTACCCGCGCTCTTCGACGCTGGCCATCAGCCTATCGTCATCGACAGCCGCGGCCATGGCCGCAGCACACGCGACGAGCGGCCTTATACCTACGAGCTCATGGCCACAGACGTTCTCGCCGTCATGGACAGGCTGAAGATCGACAAGGCGGCAATCGCCGGATGGAGCGACGGCGCCTGTATCGGCATGGTGCTTGGAAAAACCCATCCGGAACGCGTTTCCGGTGTCTTCTTCTTTGCCTGCAACATGGACCCGAGCGGTACCAAGGAATTCGTGGCGACGCCGATCATTGAGCGCTGCTTCTCCCGCCATACGAAGGATTATGCCGCCCTCTCCGCCACACCCAGCGAGTTCGATGCTTTCGTCGAAGCGGTTGGCCTGATGCAGCGGACCGAGCCGAACTACACGGTCAAAGATCTCACGGAGATCAATGTGCCTGTCGCCATCGTGCAAAGCGAGCATGACGAGTTCATTAAGCGGGAGCATGCCGATTATCTCGTGCGGCACATTCCAGGCGCGAAGCTGATCCTTCTGCCCGGCGTCAGCCATTTTGCCCCCTTGCAGCGTCCGGCGCAGTTCAACGCCGCCCTGCTCGGCTTTCTTGCAACGATTTCAGCCTGACGGCAGATTCAGTTGCGCACGTCCGATCGTTCGGATAAATGATGATCATCATCTTATTCGAACTCCCGAGACCGAATCGCCGCTGACAGGCCCTTCCGCCCCGGGGAGCAATTTTGGCTCCAGGCAGGAGAATTTTATGACAGCCACTTTGTTTTCGCCTCTTTCCATTGGCCCTTATGAATTTGCGCATCGCGTCGTCATGGCGCCGCTGACCCGCATGCGGGCGAGCCAGCCGGGCAATGTGCCTTCGGCATTGAATGCCGAATATTACGCCCAGCGCGCCAGCGAGGGCGGGCTCATCATTTCCGAAGGGTCGCAGATTTCCCGAACAGGTCAGGGCATGCCGGCAACGCCGGGCATCCACACGGCCGAACAAATCGCCGGCTGGAGGGCCGTGACGGATGCGGTTCATTGCAAGGGCGGCAAGATCTTCCTGCAGCTCTGGCATGTCGGCCGCATCTCCCATTCCTCACACCAGCCGGGCGGAGCGGCGCCGATCGCTCCTTCAGCCATTGCCGCCAAGGGTGATGCGTTTACCGCTTCCTTCGAGCGCGTTCCCTTCGAGACGCCGCAGGCGATCGATATCGACCTGATGCCGCTTTTGATCGACGTCTACGCCCAGGCTGCCGCCAATGCCAAGCAGGCGGGCTTTGATGGCGTCGAGATTCATGGCGCCAATGGCTATCTGATCGAACAGTTCCTGCAGGCCCGCACCAACCAGCGCACTGACCAATATGGCGGCTCGATCGAGAATCGTACGCGGCTGCTGCTTGAGGTGGTCGAGGCGGTGTCCGAAGTTTGGGGTTCGGATCGCGTCGGTGTGCGCCTTTCGCCCTTCGGCATCGCCAATGACAGCGGCGAGGACGATCCATTGCGCCTCTACGGCCATGTCATTCGCGAACTGGACCGCCTCAACCTCGCCTATCTGCATCTGATTGAGCCGCGCGCCAGTGGTGCCGGCCAAGCCGAAGTAGACCACAAGAATGTGCCCTCGGCTGCGGAACTCTTTCGACCCGCCTGGTCCGGCAAGCTGATCGCCGCGGGCAATTTCCGGCCGGATACTGCCGAGGCAGCACTTGCCGCCGGCCATGCCGATGCCATCGCCTTCGGTCGTCTCTTCATCGCCAATCCCGACCTGCCGGAGCGCATTCGCCTCGGTGCCCCGCTCAATCCTTATCATCGCCCGACCTTCTACGGCGGCGGCGCCGAGGGTTACACCGATTATCCGAGGCTGGATGCCAGGGAGGCCGCCGAATGAGCACGCCGAGCGCTATCATCGTCGGAGTAGGAGCCGAACAGGGGCTGGGGGCGGCGCTCTGCCGGCTTCTCGCGGACAAGGGCTATCATGTCGTCATTGCCGGCCGGACGGCGGCAAAGATCGATCAGGTGGCGGCTGCCATCCAGGCGTCCGGCGGCAGTGCCGAGGCGATCGAAACGGACGCCACGGATGAAGCTGCGGTCATCCGGCTGTTCGATCATGCCTTTACCGCTCGAGACGATATTGCCGCGCCTGACTTCGTCGTCTTCAACGCCGGCATCAATCGCCAGATCGGTTTTCGTAATCTGACGGCCGCTCAGTTCGAGGAATTCTGGCGTGTCTGCTGCTTTGGCGGCTTCCTCGTCGGCCGTGAGGCCGCGCGGCATCTGGCGCCGCTCGGCCGCGGCACCGTGATCTTCACCGGCGCCTCCGCGAGCCTGCGCGGCAAGGCGGGTTTCGCCCAGTTCGCCGCTGCCAAAGCCGGTCTTCGAATGATCAGCCAGAGCATGGCGCGGGAATTCGGACCGCTCGGCCTTCATGTCGCCCACACCATCATCGATGGCGGCATAGACGGCGAGCGGCTACGTTCGCGCCGGCCGGATGCGGATGCCGATGGGCTGCTGAACATCGATGCCATTGCCGAGAGCTACTGGCATATTCACCGGCAGCATCCTTCTGCCTGGACACAGGAACTCGATCTGCGTCCTTACAAGGAAAACTTCTGAGGCCGCCGTCGGAGCAACTCATGGCGTTGCTCTAGCAATTCCGCGACAGGGCTTTAGCGATGGCCAGGAATTTCGGGTCTTCTAACCCGGTGCGATGCTGGATCTCTGCTTCGCTCTCCGCGGCCGATATCTCGCTCGGAATCGTGAAGGACCACGCCGATGGTCGCTTCCGGCCGCGGAAGAACTGCGCCAGCCGGCTCAGCACGCTCTGTTTGTCAGCCCCGCCTCCACGTTCTGAAGGCGGATCGACGGCATTCGGATTGCAGGGATCACCCCATCGTTCATCATAGAGATCCTTGAAGAGATAATTGGTCAGCACTGGTTTGTCCTTATTTTGAATCGATTCAATTCCAGGTTACGCGGCTTTCTTGAATCGGTTCAATCCTACGCTTCAAAAATCCGCTGTCAAGAAGAATTGAACCGATACAACTTCATTGCTAGTATCCGCCGGAAACAATTGGAGGATTTCATTGGCCAAAGGCACCATCAGGCTCGCGGACGTCGCCAAGGCAGCAGGCGTATCGCAGGGAACCGCCTCCAATGTTTTCAGCCGGCCCGAAGTGGTGCGCGAAGAAATGCGCGAGCATGTGCTCGAGACGGCCAAGCGGCTTGGCTATGCCGGGCCGAGCCTGACAGGCCGGCTGCTGCGGGCCGGAAAGGTCAATGCCATCGGTGTAGCCGCCGTCGAGCCGCTTTCCTATTTCTTCAACGATCCCTGGGCCAGGGCGCTCCTGGCTGCCGTGTCCCAGGTCTGCGATGCCAGCGGTACGGGCCTCGCTCTGGTTTCGGCCAAAGACCGGCAGACGGTGGACTGGAATATCAAGAGTGCATTGGTGGACGGCTTCATTCTGCTCTGCGTGGAAGGCGGCGAAAAGCTGGTTCAGTTGACGCGCGAGCGGCAATTGCCCTTCGTCGCTCTCGCTCTGAATGACGAAGATGCCTCGATCCCCTCGATCAGCGTCGACAATCTGGGTGGTGCAGCCGTTGCGGCCCGGCATCTGGCGGAACTCGGCCACAGACGTTTCGGCGTGCTCGCGACCGAACTTTCGGACGATCATGTCGGGCCGGTCAGCATCGCCGGGATCGGGCGGGCGATGTATTCCACCTCGCGCGATCGCGCGCTCGGCTATTGGCAGGCACTCGAAGCCTTCGGAATTGGGCGCGAAAACGTGCCGATCTTTGAGACGCTCAACGACAAGCCAAGCGTCGAAGCCGGGCTTGACCACCTGTTTTCTGCGAGGGAACCGCCGACGGCGATCCTTGCCATGTCCGATAACATCGCGCTTCTGGCGATCAACTGGCTGCGGGCACGGGGCCTTTCGGTGCCGCAGGACGTCTCCGTCATCGGCTTCGATGGCGTGCCGGAAGGCGGCATGGTGGAGCCGGGCCTGACGACGATGGCCCAGCCCTTTGCCGAGATCGCGGAACGCGCGGTGCAGGCCGTTCTTCACGATGCCGTACCGGCTGAGCGCGAGATGATCGGCGTCACGCTGATCGTGCGCGGCAGCACGGCGGCTCCGAGACACGACCGGATCTAGAGCGGTTCAGTTTTTCACGGAATCTCTGAACCGCTCTATCTCTTTGTTTTCACGCAATTCCGGACGCAAAACCGCTTCGCACTTTTGCTGGAATTTCTCTAGCTCGCCTGCTGCGCGCCATCCACGTTTGCAGCCCGCATTTCGATGAGCTGCCGGGCAGCGGCGGCAGCGGCGTCCTTGTCGCTTGCCACCTGCACGGTGGGGAAGGCGAACTGGATGCCGTTCTCGTCGAAGGACTGCTTGATCAAGGCCAGCGCGCTGCGGCGGATGACGGAGAGCTCGTCGGGCTTGGCGGTGATGGCCAGCCTGATCTCGATCGCGAAATCGCCGAACTGCTCGACACCCTTCATCTTCAGCGTCTGGATGATGCTCGGTTTCAGCTCCTCGTCGTCGAGCAGGCGCTGGCCGATGTCCTTGATGATGCGCTTCAGTTTCACGAGATCCGTATCGTAGGTCACCTTGACGATGATCTTATCGATTGCCCAGTCGCGGTTCATGTTGTTAACCGCACCGAGCGAGCCGAAGGGTATCGTCGCCAGCGGGCCGCGCTGGTGACGCAGCTTGACCGAACGCAGGCTGAAGGATTCCACCACGCCCTTGTAATGGCCGCTTTCGATATATTCGCCGATGCGGAAAGCATCGTCCCAGAGGTAGAAGATACCGCTGATGACATCCTTGACTATGGTCTGTGCGCCGAAGCCGACCGCGACGCCGACAACGCCGGCGCCGGCGATCAGCGGCCCGATCTGAACGCCGAGGCCCGACAGCACCATCATGACCGCAATGATGCCGATGACGACGGCAAGAATGTTGCGGAAGATCGGAAGCAGCGTCTGCAGCCGGGCGCGGCTCGCCCTCATCTCATCCGATTCGCCGGCGGCCGGCAGGGATTGCATGACTTTGCCGTCGATATAGGTTTTTGCCAGCTGCCAGACGAGATCGGCAACCAGGAGGATGATGATGCCGCCCAGAATGCCGCGAGCGATGCGGCCGACATTCGATTCGCTGCCACTCATCATCGCATGCGCCTCGACCCCCAGCATGTGGCCGAGCCATAAAGCCGCAAAGGTAATGATCAGCGCGCGCAAGCCGCGGTCGAGCAACACGGCCGCGATCTTGCCGGTACCGAAGATGCCGTCGGCGGCATCATGCAAGGCTTCGATCGCCTTCGTCGATACCGAGAGGACGCGCGGCAGCAATATCGCATAGATGCCGAGCCACAAAAGGCCATCGAAACCGGCCACCCAGAGACACCATAGCGCCGCGAAGAAAATCGTCAGCAGCCAGGAAATCGTCTTCGCTCCACGCTTTTCCGGCGGAAGCGGCCTCGACCACACGGCAGCCGTGGCGATCAGAAACAGACCGATGCCCAGGGTGTAGCCGATGAGGTCGCGCGCCCCGACAGAAAAGTCCAGCGACGTGACGGCCTGTATGATCGCCCAGCCGCAGGCAAAATAGATGGCAAACAGCGTGCAGCGTCGATACCAATAGGAGGCGACGCGCCGCCGTTCGGCGATGCGGGCGGCACCGCCGTCCTCATCCAGAACGTCGTTGGCGCGACGCATCGCTATCAATTCCATGACAAGCTTGCCGATGGAGATGGCCAGCCTGATCGACACCATCGCAATGACGCAAGCGATGGCAAAATTTTCAATGGCTGGCGGCCAATCGAAGGCAAGAAGCGGAACGAGCGTCACCAGGCCATGGATGATGGCGGGCACGACGCCGCCCAGAAACTGGAAGCGCGCTGCCTGCAGTTCCGTCTCGGTACCGGCAGCCCTCTCGGTGCGCTGCATATGCCTGGTGTTGATGAAGCGTGCAACGGCGAGTTCGGCCGCCAACCCCAGGAAGAAGAGCAGGACAATCTGAATGATGATGCGCACGAGGCCGACCGACTTGCCTTCGCCTTCCAGCTTTTCCGATGCGGTCATGACCTCGTAGGGCAACGTCATCGCAGCGCCGGAGACTAGCTCAAGGTGATGCCGCGTATGGCCGAGCATGCCTGATAGAACCGACATCTGATTGCCGTCGGTCGGCGTCGGATCGCTGATGGTTGCGGGTTTATCGCTGGCGGGTGTCGGTTGACTATTGAGCTGCGCAGTAAGCCATTGCCTGACATCCGGCTCGTTCATCAGCTGGATCAGCTCGCGAACCTTGTCGGGCGGCGGGGCGGCCGGCTGTGGGGCAGCGGCATTCTGCGCGAACGCAGTCACAGGTGCAGCCAATGCAAAAAGACAAAAAAACAGGCCTCCGATCGTCCACCTGCCGCCCCCGACATTTCTCATTTACGCTGCCCTTCCCGCAATCTGACCATTCGGCCCGCTCCTGCAGACTATACGCGTTTTTTGTACGGGCAAGCAGGCACTTACGACCCCCACCCCCATCATGCCGCCATTGCCCCGCAACGGCTGCCGCGCTAGGTTCTACAGCAATACCGTTCGGTACTCGGGGATGCGCGTGTTCAATTTCCTGAAAAGGCTCTTCGGCAGAGGCAAGCGCGCGGAAATGCGCCCCGGCCAACCCTATCCGATGCAGGAGCCAGAGAGCGCGGCCGTTGCCAAAACCCTCGATCTCAACATTCCCGACGAAGCTTTGCAGGATGAAGCAGCCTTTGCCGCCTATCTGCAGGAACGCCTGCCGTTCTTCGGCGATCTGATCCGCGTGGATTACGATGCTGCCGCCGGCAGTCTGACGCTGCACAGCCGCAACGGCGATACGATGACGAAATTCCTGAGCAATGCGCTGCTGGCGCTGCGCGAAAAGCGCGGGCCGGCACGCGCGCAGGCGCTCCTCAACTATCTCAACATGACGGAAGCCATGGTCGACAGCGGCGAGCTCGCCAAGGTCCTGCCGGTCCTGAAAGCGCGCGATTTCGTCGAGGTTGCGCGGCAGCAGATGATGCAGGCCGCCAAGGACGAGCCCAATCCACCACAATTCGTCTACCTTGACGAGGCCGAAAACCTGATCAAGCTCTTCGTCGTCAACGGCGAGACGACGGTCAACTACGTGATGGCCGAAGCACTCGACGACTGGGGCATCGATGTCCGAGAACTCGCCGAAACGGCACAGGCCAACCTGCAGAAATTCCTTGCCAAGACCGGCGTTCAGATCGCCAAACGCAGCCGGTTCCAATATGTCGAGGTGGACGGCCAGTTCGAGTCCAGCATTGCGTTCCTGCCGAATTTCTGGGCGCAGGTGCAGGAGCAATCCGGCGGCGCCGCGCCGATCGCCGCCTTCCTGTCGCGCGACAAGGTGTTCTTCACGCATGAGAACGATATCGAGGGCCTGCAGCTTCTGGAGCTGATCAGCGCCGATCTCAGCGACGTGCCCTACGTTATTTCGCCGGATCAATATCGCTGGGAAAATGGCCGCTGGACGCTATTTCGCCGTGTCGCCCGGATGGAAGCGGCGATCCGCCACTAGACCTTTTACGCATTGCGGACGGAAAACGCCTTAAACCAGCACTTCCTGATCGACGCGATCCTCTGCACCGAAGAACTTCAGATAACGCTCGACTTCCGCAGGCTCGCCCGTCGCCTTCTGGGGATTGTCCGAGAGCTTCACGGCCGGGCGGCCATTTGCCTCGATGACCTTGCAGACGATCGAAATAGGATTGAGGCCCTTGAGTTCGGTGGGCGCGCAGCCGGCGAAATCGTTGGTAAGGTTGGTGCCCCAACCAAAACTCATGCGGACGCGACCGTCGAAATGCTTGTAGGTGTCGATGATGGCATCGACATCGAGGCCGTCAGAGAAGATCAACAGCTTCTGGCGGGGATCGCGGCCCATCTTCTTCCACCATTCGATGATCTTCTCGCCGCCTTCGATCGGCGGGGCGCTGTCGGGGCGGAAGCCGGTCCAGTCGGCCACCCATTCCGGCGCATTGCGCAGGAAGGAAGCCGTACCGAAGGCATCGGGCAGGACGACGAGCAGATTGCCGCCATAGAGGCGGTTCCAGTCACGCAGCACCTTGTAGGGTGCCTTTCCGAGCTCTTCATCATTTTTCGCAAGTGCTGCGGCGACCATCGGCAACTCATGGGCATTGGTGCCGACGGCTTCGAGATCGGAATCCATGGCCAATAGCACGTTGCTCGTGCCGGTGAATGCGTGCGGCACGCCTTCCTTCAATGCCTCGACGCACCAGCGCTGCCAGAGGAAGCTGTGACGGCGGCGCGTCCCGAAATCGGAGATGCGCAAACCGGGCAGCTCGCGCAGCCGCTCCACCTTTTCCCACATCTTGGCCTTGGCGCGGGCATAGAGCACATCGAGCGTGAAGGGGCCGAGCGCCTTTAGAGCCGAGCGCGAACGAAGCTCGTTGATGATGGCGAGCGCGGGGATTTCCCACATCGTCGTTTCCTTCCACGAGCCGTGGAAATCGAGAATATACTGGCCGTCGCGCTTCGAGAGCTCGTATTCCGGCAGCTGGAAATTCGACAGCCAGGCGAGGAATTCCGGTTCGAAGATCTGGGCGCGGCCGTAGAAACTGTTACCCGCCAGCCAGATCATCTCCTTCTTGGAGAGGCGGAGCGTGCGGGCATGGTCGAGCTGCTCACGCAATTCTTTTTCGTCGATCACTTCTGCGAGGCGAACGCTCTTGGTGCGATTGATAAGCGAGAAGGTGGCATCGACATCTGGATAGAGCTTCCAGATCATTTGCAGCATGAGGAGCTTGTAGAAATCCGTGTCGATCAGGCTGCGGATGATCGGATCAAGCTTCCAGGTATGGTTATAGACGCGGGTGGCGATATCCGTCTTGGTCATGTCGTTCCTGCCCCGTCTCCTGCCCTGCGGACGTCATGCTTTTCGCCAGCGGCGTGCCGGCATGCGGTTGTAGCGCCCTGTTATCAAAAAATGTTGAGCGAAAGTCCAGTCGCTGAAAGAAAATTGATACCAGGGCAAATGCGTCGCATTTTGCCGGCGCCAGCCGAGACATAAGGCCCCGACCACCGCCATAGACTTAGTAACCCCGACCGCGATCTACCAGATGCTGCAGCGGTTCGCCGCGTTCGAAGCGGGCGATCTGCTCCTCGACGTAGCGCATCAGTGCCTTTTCGTCAGACACAGCGGAATCATGCGGCGTAATGATGACATTTTCCAGGTCCCAAAGCGGATCGTCCGCAGCCAGAGGCTCGACGGCGAAGACATCGAGGGAGGCGCCGCCGAGGATGCCGGTGCGAACAGCCGAAGCGATATCGGCCGCAACCTGGCTCTTGCCGCGGCCGGCATTGATGAAGACCGGCTTGCCGAGCGGGCCGTTGCGATGCAGCTTTGAAAAGAGCGAAGCGTTGTAAATTCCCGTCGTCTCTGCCGTCAGCGGCAGCAGGCCGACGAGAATGTCGGTACGTGCCAGAAACGCATCCAGCCCGGCGGCATCGAAGGTTTCCATACCGTCGATCTCTTTCTTGCTGCGGGACCAGCCGATGACGTTGAAGCCCATAACTTTCAATTTCGCGGCTGCATCGCAGCCGAGAACACCGAGGCCCATGACGCCGACAGTAACGTCAGCGGCTTCCGGACCATGCTGCGGCGCCCAGACATGCTGTCGCTGATTCCTGAAATGCCCCTGCACATCGCGCAGATGCATCAGGCATTGCATGACTACCCATTCGCTCATCCGCGTCGTGAGACTGCGATCCACGAAACGGACCATCGGGATGTCAGGCAGACCAGCAATCGACATCATGGAATCGACACCGGCGCCGCCCGAGAAGATGACCTTGAGATTGGGCGCGCGCTCGAAAAGATCGGCATCCGGCTTCCACAGCAGCGCATAGTCGACATGCCTCAGATCCAGCCCCTTGCTGGCGGGGTCAGCGAGATTGATGCTGCCGCGATCGGCAAAAGCGGTTTCGAGTGCCCTGGCGACGGTCTCGGGGTTGAATTTGAGGTCGACGAGAACGGGGCTTTTGGCCGGCATGATGATGGTCTCTATTGCTGGATGGCGGCGGTCGGCACCGCCTCGATGTTAAAGGCGGCAGCGAGAAGCGCCCTGGTGTAATCCTCTTTCGGCGCCCGGAAAATATCGGCGGATGCGCCCTGCTCGACGACCTTGCCGAAGCGCATGACGATCAGCTCGTTGGCGAGCGCCTTCACCACCTTCAGGTCGTGGCTGATGAAGAGATAGGCGAGATCGTGCTTCTGCTGCAGGTCACGCAACAGATCGACCACCTGCGCCTGCACGCTCATGTCGAGCGCCGAGGTGGGCTCGTCGAGCATGACGAAGCGTGGCTTCAACACCATGGCCCGGGCGATGGCGATGCGCTGACGCTGACCGCCGGAGAACTCGTGCGGAAAACGCCAGCGGGTGGACGGATCGAGGCCGACCTCCTCCAGTGCCCAGCAGACGCGCTTGTCGCGCTCATCGGCCGAAAGCGACCGCTCATGCACCTTGAGCCCCTCGGCAATGATCTCGCCGACCGACATGCGCGGGCTGAGCGATCCATAAGGATCCTGGAAGACCACCTGCAGCTGGTTGCGCAGCGGCCGCATTTCGCGGAACGAATAGCCGGCTATATCCTTGCCGACGAAGGCGATACGGCCCTTGGAGGAAATAAGCCGGGCGAGCGCGAGGCCGAGCGTGGTCTTGCCTGAGCCGGATTCGCCGACGACGCCGAGCGTCTGGCCGGCGCGGAGCTTCAGATCGATGCCATCGACCGCCTTCACATGATCGACAACCTTGCGCATGAAGCCCGCTTTGATCGGGAACCAGACGCGAATATCGTTGCCTTCCATGACCACGGGCTTGTTCGTATCGCTTGCGGGCGGTTCACCGCGTGGTTCAGCGGCGAGGAGATGGCGGGTATAATCATGCTGCGGCCGCGTGAAGACATCCTCCACCGTGCCGGTCTCAACGATCTTGCCCTTGGTCATCACGCAGACGCGGTCGGCGAACTTGCGGACGATGCCGAGATCGTGGGTGATGAACAACATCGACATGCCATGCTGACCCTTGAGCTCGCGCAGCAGTTCGAGGATCTGTGCCTGCACGGTGACGTCGAGCGCCGTCGTCGGCTCGTCGGCGATCAGGAGTTCGGGACGATTGGCAAGCGCCATGGCGATCATTACGCGCTGGCGCTGGCCGCCCGACAGCTCATGCGGATAGGCCTTTAGGCGCTTTTCCGGTTCGCGGATGCCGACCTGGTTCAAGAGCTCCAGCGTGCGGCTGCGGGCCGGCTCGCCCACCATGCCCTGATGCAGCGCCAGGATCTCGCTGATCTGCCGCTCGATGGTGTGGAGCGGATTGAGTGAGGTCATCGGCTCCTGAAAGATCATGGTGATGTCGTTGCCGCGCACGGCGCGCAGCTCGTTGTCCGATGCCTTCAGCAGGTCCCTGCCTTTGAACAGGATCTCGCCGGAAGGGTGGCTTGCAGCCGGATAGGGCAAGAGCTTCAAGATCGAATTGGCCGAGACCGATTTGCCTGAGCCGGATTCGCCGACCAGCGCCACGACCTCGCCCTTGCGGATATCAAAGGAGACGCCATCGACGGCGATCGACGTCTGCCCGCCCTGATGAAAGGCGACGGAGAGATTGCGGACTGACAGCAGCGATTCGGTCATTCGGCCATGCTTTTTAGGAGGGATGTCAGAGTGGGCTCATCGGGGCGAAGGATCGTCAAAGGGGTGACATCCAACGGCCCCGAGAAAGGATGGACAAGGTCTGTGATATCGCCGATCCCCTTGTCCGCAGTCAGGAAGTGAGTGCAACGGCTATGAAGCGCGGTAGCGAGGTGGATCGCATCCGGCAATTTCAAACCGCCACGCGTTGCCCGCAGCAAGGCCGCACCATCAAGGATCGGCGGCGTGATGGACCAGATGTCCAGCCAGGAACGCGACGACGACCATTCTTCATAGGTTCTCAAAAGCTCGAAATTCTGCTGCTGTAACGGTTTGACCTTCAATTCGGCAAAGGTCAGCGCGCTGGTGGAGACGTAGACGGGTTTCTTCTCGATCACCTCTAAGATGGCCCAGAGAAGATCGTGAACGATGCCGCTTTGCTCCATCAACGCGACAACGACATTCGTGTCCCAATAGATGCCCCGTGGTGCGGTCATCTATCATCCCACTCATCGCGCAGTTCACGAATACGGGCAACGATCTCTTCAGTCGTGGCAGTTCCGGCGTATCTATCGGGGTGCGCCCTGCGATCCCGTAAGAGAGCCTTGAGATTCGCGGACTGTGCACTTTTCGGAGAGAGCGAAGCAAATGGCGAACGGCTGTCGGTGGAAGACTTCTCTTCCGCCTCCACCACAACGCGCACCAATGCTTCCTTGGGCAGATTGCCGCGAATATCGTCCGGCAACCTAGACGCCGGATAATGTTCCAGTACCACCTTATTCATCGCATCCATCCATTGCCTGTCGTCGCCGACTGCAGTTTATCTTGTGCGCTGACCAATTGCGAGCACTCCTCATCGGAACGTCTTCCTCGGATCGAAGGCGTCGCGCACGGCTTCGCCGATGAAAATCAGCAGCGACAGCATGATCGACATGGTGAAGAAGGCCGAGAGCCCCAGCCAGGGAGCCTGCAGATTGGATTTGCCCTGGGCGATCATTTCACCCAGCGACGGCGAGCCGGGCGGCATGCCGAAGCCCAGGAAATCCAGCGAGGTCAGGGTGGTGATCGAGCCCGACAGGATGAAGGGAACGAAGGTCAGCGTCGCCACCATCGCGTTCGGCAGCAGGTGGCGATACATGATGGTGCGGTTGTTGACGCCGAGCGCGCGGGCGGCGCGCACATATTCGAAATTGCGCGCCCGCAGGAATTCGGCGCGCACGACGCCGACGAGCCCTACCCAGGAAAACAGCAGCAATATGCCGAGCAGGATGAAGAAGCCCGGCGGCAGCACCGAGGCGATGATCAGCAGGATATAGAGCACCGGCATGGACGACCAGATTTCGATGAAACGCTGCATCAGGAGATCGGTCCAGCCACCGAAATAGCCCTGTATCGCACCGGCGCAGACGCCGACGACTGCCGAACAGATGGTGAGCGCCAGGCCGAATAGCACCGAGATGCGGAAACCGTAGATCAGGCGGGCGAGTACATCGCGGGCCTGATCGTCGGTGCCGAGCCAATTGAAATTGCTCCAGTTGCAGTTCGGATCGGCAACGCCGCCGGGATAGCCCGAGCAGCGCGTCTCCTTGCTCATTGCCCAGAAAGGCGGCGTCGGCGCCGACATTCCTGTGGGAAGGTTGGAATTGGCGGTCTGATAGGAATAATGGATCGGCGGCCAGATCATCCAGCCATGGGCATTGATCTCATCCTGAATATCCGGGGCGCGATAATCCGTCTGCGCCAGGAAACCGCCGAACTTCTCCTCGGGGTAATCCACGAAGACCGGCGCTAGGATCTCTCCCTTGTAAGAGACGAGGATCGGCCGGTCGTTGACGATGAATTCGGCCCCGAGGCTGAGGACGAACAGGACCAGGAAAATCCAGAGCGACCAGTAGCCACGGCGGTTTGCCTTGAAATTCTCCCAGCGGCGAATGTTGGTGGGCGAGAAAAGGCCTTTGCGGGGCGGCTTCACCGTCGTCGGAAGCGTCTGCTGATTGGCTGCGTCCATCACACGTCCCTCCGCTCGAAATCGATGCGCGGATCAATCCAGGTGTAGATTAGATCTGAGACGAGGCTGACGACGAGGCCGAGCAGCGAGAAGATGAAGAGAGTGGCAAAGACCACCGGATAGTCGCGCTGGACGACAGAGAGATAGCTCAGGCGCCCCAAGCCATCGAGCGAGAAGATATTTTCGATCAGCAGCGAGCCGGTGAAGAAGGCGGAGATAAAGGCGCCGGGAAAGCCGGCAATGACGATGAGCATGGCGTTGCGGAAGACATGGCCATAGAGCACGCGCCGTTCGGAAAGGCCCTTGGCGCGGGCGGTGATGACATATTGCTTCTTGATTTCCTCGATGAAGGAGTTCTTGGTCAGCAGCGTCGTGGTGGCGAAAGCGGCGAGCGACAGCGAAATCAGCGGCAGCACCAGATGCCAGAGATAATCGAGGATCTTCTGCCACCAGCTGAGATCGGCGAAATTATCCGAAACGAGGCCGCGCAGCGGAAACCAGTCGAAGAAGGAGCCGCCGGCAAAGAGCACGATCAGCATGATGCCGAACAGGAAGCTCGGGACGGCATAGCCGACGATGATGATGCCCGACGTCCAGACATCGAAGGTCGATCCGTCCTGCACCGCCTTGCGGATGCCGAGCGGAATGGAAATGGCATAGGAGAAGATCAGGATCCAGATGCCGAGCGAGATCGACACCGGCAGCTTCTGGCCGATGAGATCGATGACGGTGGTATTGCGGAAAAAGCTCTCGCCGAAATCGAAGCGGATATAATTCCACATCATCTGACCGAAGCGCTCCAGCGGCGGCTTGTCGAAGCCGAACTGCTTGTCGAGCTTGGCGATCAGCTCGGGATCGAGACCCTGTGCGCCGCGATATTTCGAGCTGCTGTCATCGAAGGATTGCTGTGCAGCCAGGTCCGTACCGCCACCCGACAGGCGGCCATTGGCATTGTCGCCCTGACCGGTCAGCTGCGCGATGACCTGCTCGACGGGACCGCCCGGCGCAAACTGCACGATGGTGAAGGAAATCGCCATGATGCCGACGATGGTCGGGATCATCAGCAGGAGGCGTCGCAGAATATAGGCGCCCATCAGTCCGCCGCTCCCGCAAGCAGGGGTATGTTCCGCCTCGCCTCAATCCGTCCGTCGATCAAATCATAGTCCCTTCCGCCGGATCGAGACCGGCGCAATCATTTCAGCTGGAAACCATCCGAATCAGCCTCGAGCATTTGGAGCCAGCGAGCCCCTCATTGCAAGAGAGGCTCACTTTCCGGCGCTTTTCGACCACCAGACATCGGGAAAGCCGATCGAGTAATAGGGCAGCTCGGGCAGATGCTCGAATTTGTCCCAATAGGCGATCTTGTTCGTCGTCCCATAAAACAGCGGGACGACGTAGTGGTGGGCGAGCAGTACGCGATCAAGCGCCTTGGCGGCAGCAGTCTTTTCTTCGAGGGTCGCGGCAGAGACAAGCTTACCGATCAATATATCGACACCCGGATCGGAAATGCCGGCGTAGTTGCGAGAGCCTTGGCGGTTTGCGGAAGCCGAGCCCCAGTAATCGATTTGTTCACTGCCGGGCGGCAGCGCCGTGCCCCACACGTTCCAGGTCGCATCATAGTCGAAGCTGCGAATGCGATTTATGTATTGCGATGAATCGACCGTTCTGAGGGTCGCATCAATGCCAATGCGGCGCAGGTTCTGAACGTAGGGCAGGTTTGATCTTTCCAGCGAAGGACTGCCGAGCAGAATTTCCATCGTGAACGGCTTGCCGGTCTTTTCGTTGACCATGCGATTGCCCTTCAACACATAACCGGCTTCCTTGAAAAGCGCGATCGCCTTGCGCAGATTGTCGCGCGCCTTCTGTGGATCGCCGCCGACCGGATTGGTATAGGGCGTGGTGAAGACTTCGGGCGGCACCTTATCCTTGACGCTGTTGAGGATATTCAACTCCTCGCCCGCGGGCAGCCCCGAAGAGGCAAGCTCGGTGCCGAAAAAGAAGGAGTTGACGCGGCTCAGCTGGCCGAAGGCAAGCGCCCTGTTCATCTCTTCGAAGTCATAGGCGTAGTTCAGCGCCTCACGTACACGCTGATCCTTGAACTGATCCCGCCGGAGATTGAGCACCATTGCCTGCATGATGCCGACCGAACGCAGCGAGTTGGGCAGTTCATCGCGCTTGATGCGGCCGTCCTTGGCGGCGGGAAAGTCGTATGCGGTCACCCAGTGGCTTGCCGACTGGTCCCGCCAGAAATCCGTATTCCCGCCGCGAAAGGCTTCGAATTCCACATCCTTATCGGCGTAGTAGGTGTAGGAAACCGTCCCGAAGTTATTCTGGCCGATATTGACCGGCAGGTTCTTGCCCCAATAGTCATCTCGCAGTTCATATCGGATTGACGATCCCGGCTGCACGGAGACGATCTTATACGGTCCGGATCCCATGACCGGCTCGAGTGTTGTGCGGGAGATATCGCGTGGCTTTCCATCGGCGCCGGCGCTCTCCCACCAATGTTTCGGCACGATCAGCAGCTGGCCGGCAATAAAAGGAAGTTCCCGATTGTTCTTTTCATTGAAGTAGAAGGTGACGTCCCTGTCGCCCGTCTTTTCAGCTCGCGTCACGTGAGAATAGATACTGGTCGCGAGAGGATTGAGCTCCTTGGTGCGATCGAAGCTAAAAACCACATCATCAGGGGTTACTGGTGTGCCGTCGGCCCATTTCGCCTCGGCGCGCAAGCGGAAGGTCGCGCTCGATATGTCATCTGGATAGGAGACGCCCTCGGCAAGCAAGCCATAGGAGGTGGCAACCTCGTCATTGGACGATTTCATCAGCGTATCGAAAACCATTGACAATCCGCTGACGGGGTTGCCCTTAAACAGCACCGGATTGAGCGTGTCGAACGTGCCCTCGTCCGAAAGCTTAAGCTCCCCGCCCTTTGGCGCATCCGGATTGACATAATCGAAATGCTTGAAGCCGGGCTGATATTTCAAGTCGCCGAGAATGGCCGTGCCGATGCGGAATTGCGGCTCTTCGGCTTTCGTGGCTAGAGGCATTGCCAGCAGGCAAAAAAGAGAAACGGCCAAGCCTGCTTTCAACCGCGACAACGCCATTCATGATCTCCCGATGATTTCTGGAGAATCAGCATAAGGCAAATGAGGGCAAAAAACAGGACGCAATAATGCGCCTCTTCGTAAAGAGGCCGAAGACTGTTTCCGGGAATCAACCCTTTGCCGCAGCTTCTTCAAGACGTTTGCGCAACATCAGCCGCAATTCGCCGGCGACGCGGCGATCCTCGGCAGCATCGGGCTCGGCGGCGACGGCGACGACGATGCGAAGCAGTTCGAGCACGATACCCGACATCAGCACGATATCGTCCGATATCGGCGGCTGCGCCTGCCGCAGGACGCTGGCGATCAGCTCCTTCAGCTCTGCCCGTGAGCGCGCCTTGCGCTCCTTGGGAATATCACGGCGACCGGCCAGTACCGAAAACTCCGGATATTCCTCCATGAAAGCACCGAGTGCATGGAAGATCGCCTCGCCGCTATCGGCTGCGGAAAGGCCGGTGCTCCGCTCGGCCATACCTCGAAGCCCGGCCTTCAATCGCTCCAGGCGTTCTATATGCAGTGCTTCGGCAAGCAGGGGCTTGGTCGGGAAGAACTGATAGAGCGAGCCGATAGAGGAATTTGCCTCGGCCGCAATCTCCGTCATCGTTGCCGCCTCATAGCCCTTGCGCGCGAAAACCTTTGCGGCCGCCTCCAGCAGTATGACGACCCGATCATGGCCGCGCTGCCGCTTCGGCGTGCGCGTCTTCAATTCTTCACTTGATTTTTGTGAGGCCATCCTCATATTTCCATTGTGAGGATATCCTCATATTTTATGGAGCTACCGCCCGATGTCACTTTACGACCCCAAAACTACCGCTCTCGTTTCTATCGACCTGCAAGGCCTCGTCCTCAGCCGGCCGCTCGCGCCCTACTCCGCCCAGCAGATCGTCACCAATACGGTCGCCATCGCAAACAGACTGAAGGCCGATGGCGGAACGACCGTTTTCGTGACGGTTGGATTTTCCACAGACTATGCCGATGCTGTCAATCAGCCGACAGACGAAAGCTTTGCGCTTCCCCCAGGAGGTTTGCCGCCGGCCGCACTCGAGGCTCCGGCCGAGATGGCAGCGCTGACGCCCGATGTCGCCATCGTCAAGCGCCAGTGGAGTGCCTTTTACGGCACGGAACTGGACCTGCAGCTTCGCCGTCGCGGCGTCAGGACGCTGATCCTGACCGGAGTCGCCACCAATTTCGGTGTCGAAGCAACCGTACGCGATGCCTTCGCGGCAAACTACGCCGTCATTGTTGCCGAAGATGCGGTCACGACCTTCTCGCAGGACATGCAGGATTTCGCCTGCACGAAGGTCTTGCCGCGGCTGTCGCGTATCCGCAAGACGGCGGAAATCCTGGCGAACTGATCCATCCGAAGCAAAGGTCTATGCAAGCAAAGGCGGCCGACCGGTGGCCATCCGTGATTGGCGCGGATTCACTTCCATCCTGTTTCAGGATAGTCTCACGGCAAATCACTTCGGCTAATGCCGACCGCCTTTCAAGGATATGCATGGCTTCACTTCTGGCTCGCGCCTTTCGAACGATCGGCAAATTCTCTCTCGCCACCTTGATCGGGATGGGCCTTGTCGCCGGCGATGCGCTGGCACAGCAGGCCACCCCTTCCCCCGGCAGCGCCAAGGCTGTTTTCGGCGCCGTGACGCTGCCGACGCAGGGACCGCCGCAATCGATCGGCTTCTATGCCAAGGGCTGCCTTGCGGGCGCAGTCGCCCTGCCCGCGGACGGCCCGACATGGCAGGCGATGCGCCTGTCGCGCAATCGTCGCTGGGGACGACCGGAGATGATCGGCCTGCTCGAGCGCCTCTCGCGCGATGCTGCGAAGAATGACGGCTGGCCGGGTTTGCTTGTCGGCGATATCTCGCAGCCGCGCGGCGGCCCGATGATCAACGGCCATGCCTCGCATCAGATCGGCCTCGACGCCGACGTCTGGCTGACGCCGATGCCGCGACGGAAGATGACGGCGGAAGAGCGCGAAGCCCTGCCTTTCACCACGATGCTCGCCAAGGACAAGTTCCTGACGATCAACGACAAGGTCTGGACCCCGGCGCATGCCCGCCTCTTGATGCGCGCAGCGAGCTATCCGGAGGTCGAGCGCATCTTCGTCAACCCGGCGATCAAGAAGAAGATGTGCGAGACATGGACAGGTGATCGCACCAACCTCGGCAAGCTGCGCCCGGAATACGGGCACGACTCGCATTTCCATATTCGCCTCCGCTGCCCCGCCGGCTCCATCGGCTGCACAGGGCAGGCGCCGGTCGCCGCCGGTGATGGCTGCGACAAGTCGCTCGCCTGGTGGTTCGGGCCTGAGCCCTGGGCCAAGCCGAAGCCCAGCGACAAGCCGCCCCAAAAGCCGCGCGAAGTCATGGTTGCCGATCTGCCCAAGGCCTGCCAGGCCGTATTGGCGGCGCCTGCGATTGCTTCCGCACGCTCCACCGCCTCCGGCGCGAAAGCTGCCGACGCTTCAGTGGAGACGGACACAATGCCGGTTTCGGGCGATACGCCGCCCGGTCAGATTCCGCAGCAGTAAGTCCTGCACCGTCCTTGCCGGAGGCGTCTTTCAAAACGCGCCCCCTTGGTATAGAAGGCGCGTAAATCGATTGAAAACATCGAGCGGAGCAAGGATTTCATGGCCGGCAGCAAATGCATCGCATTGATCGCGCATGATCAGAAAAAAGATGCGATGGCAGAATTTGCGCGGCGTAACGAAGCCGCCCTTGCCGATTGGAACATCGTCGCCACGGGCACGACAGGCGGCCGCGTGCTGGATGCCTGCCCGGACCTCAAGGTCACCCGGCTGAAAAGCGGCCCGCTCGGTGGCGACCAGCAGATCGGCGCGCTCATCGCCACCGGCGAGATCGATATGCTCGTCTTCTTCATCGATCCCCTCACCCCCATGCCGCACGACGTCGACGTGAAGGCATTGACGCGGCTTGCCGTTCTCTACGACATTCCGATGGCGCTCAACGAATCCACTGCCGAGCGGCTGATCAAAACCCTGAACCATTAATCCGCCTTGCCGGCGGCAGACCACGGACCTGGCCATGCCCGAGCTCAATCACAGCGATGCCCCCCTGCCTTTCCCAATCCTGATCGGCGATATCGGCGGCACCAATGCGCGTTTCTCCATCCTCGTCGATGCGGACTCCGAACAGGAGCACTTCCCGGTCGTGCAGACGGCGAATTTCGCCACGATCGACGATGCGATCAAGCTCGCCCTCGAAAACAGCAAGGTTCGGCCCCGCTCGGCAATTCTTGCCATGGCAGGTCCCGTGCAGGGTGACGAGATTCCGTTGACCAATTGCGATTGGGTGATCCGTCCGAAGACGATGATCGCCAATCTCGGCATCGAGGACGTGCTCGTCATCAACGACTTCGAGGCGCAGGCGCTCGCGATCGCCGAGATTTCCGATGAGCATCGCCAGACCATCGGCAAAGCTTCCGGTAACATGGTTGCATCGCGCGCCGTGCTCGGGCCGGGCACCGGTCTTGGCGTCGGAGCCCTGGTCCATACCCAGCATCAGTGGGTGCCAGTACCGGGCGAAGGCGGGCATATCGATCTCGGGCCACGCACGGAACGCGACCTGCAGATCTGGCCGCATCTGGAACCCATCGAAGGCCGCATCTCGGCCGAGCAGGTGATCTGCGGTCGCGGCCTGCAGAACCTCTATCATGCGATCTGCGCGGCTGACGGCATCGAACCGAGCCTGAAGGAGCCAGCTGACATCACCAACCACGCGCTTGCCGGCACCAACAGGCAGGCCGAGGAGACGCTGACGCTGTTCGTCACCTATCTTGGCCGCGTCGCCGGCGATATCGCCATGATCTTCATGGCGCGCGGCGGCGTCTATCTCTCGGGTGGCATTCCGCAGAAGATCCTGCCGGCGCTGCAGAAGCCGGAATTCCGCGCCGCCTTCGAGGACAAGGCACCGCACACGGAGCTGATGAAGACGATTCCGACCCATGTGGTCGTCAATCCGCTGGCAGCACTTTCCGGCCTTGCGATCTATGCCCGCAAACCGACAAGCTTTGGCCTTGCCACGGACGGCCGTCGCTGGCGGCGTTGATTGCTTGCCAAACAGCTCATGGTGCGCTGAAACCCGGCGCACCATACTTTTTGAAGGGGCCGGCATCCTCTATAATGGGCGCGGCTCCGCGATCGGCCTTAACCAGCCCGGCAGGCCACGTCTAGCCAAAGCCGTGCTAAGTCTTTAATAGAACCGCGAAAGCACGTGCCAGATGCGGCTCGCTTGGTTCAAGACAGGAAGCCGATTATTGAAATTGCCTGACCCGAAAAGCAAAAACGTCGACAGCGAAGCCATCACCGGCATGCTGAAGCGCATTATCGCCGAGAACGGCCGCGATCATATTCGCGGCTACGCCATCGCGATTACCTGCCTGATCCTCGTTGCGCTTTCGACTGCTTACATCGGCTACATCGTCAAATCTGTCATCGACAGCGCCTTCATCGCCCGCGATATCGTCGATGCCTGGAAAATCTGCTTCAGCATCTTCCTCGTTTTCGTGGTGCGCGGTTTTGCCGGATATTTCCAGTCGGTCATCCTGTCGAAGATCGGCAACAACATCATCGCCCGCTACCAGCGCCGCCTCTATTCGCACCTGATGACACTGTCGGTCGGCTTCTTCAACGAAGCGCGCTCCGCCCAGCTCGCCGCCCGCATCAGCCAGAACGTCTCTGGTATCCGCGATGTCATGAACCTGACGATCACGTCGACGGCGCGCGACCTCCTGACCTTCATCTCCTTGCTCTGCGTCATGGTCTTCCAGGACCCGGTGCTCAGCATTGCATTCGTCGTCATCGCGCCGCCGCTTTTCCTCACGCTACGCTATATTTCCAAGCGCCTGCGCGCTGCCACGCGCGACGCAGTGGTCCTGAACAGCCATGTGCTCGGCGCGATGCAGGAGACCATTCAAGGCGTTTCCATCGTCAAGGCCTTCACGATGGAAGAGGAGCTCGAACGCAAGATCAACAAGCTGATCACCGCTGCAGAGCACCGGCAGAACCGCATCGCCCGTCTTTCGGAGCGCAACGGACCGCTGATCGAAACGGTCGCCGGTTTTGCGATCGCCAGCCTTTTCGCCTATGCCGCCTACCGCTCGATCTACGACAATGTCTCGCCGGGCGTGTTCTTCTCCTTCGCCACCTCGCTGCTGCTCGCTTATGATCCGGCCCGCCGCCTTGCCAAGCTGCAGGTGCAGCTGGAGCGCGCGGTCGTCAACGCGCGGATGATCTATGAGCTGCTCGACATGGAGCCGCGCCAGCGCGACCTCCCCGATGCCAAACCGCTCGTCGTAACCGACGCTCGCATCGAATTTCGCGACGTTCATTTCGCCTATGGCGACGAGGCCGTCCTGTGCGGTGTCAACTTCACGGCCGAGGGTGGCCAGACCACCGCACTCGTCGGCCCTTCCGGCGCCGGCAAGTCCACTGTCATCAATCTCATCCCGCGCTTCTATGATCCCAAGGCTGGCAGCATCTTCATCGACGGGCAGGACATCGCGCATGTGACGAAACAGTCGCTGCGGGAACAGCTCGCCTATGTTTCGCAGCAGCCCTATCTCTTTGAAGGCACGATCCGCGACAATATCCGCTACGGCCGTCCGAACGCGACGGATGCCGAGATCGAGGATGCGGCGCGCCTTGCCTATGCCCATGATTTCATCGAAGCGCAGCCGATGGGCTACGAGACGCCCGTCGGCGAAAACGGCGTAACGCTGTCCGGCGGCCAGCGCCAGCGCCTGTCGATCGCCCGCGCGCTGGTGCGCAATGCGCCGATCCTGCTTCTGGACGAAGCGACCTCGGCGCTCGACACGGAATCCGAAGCGGCCGTGCAGAAGGCGCTGGAAGAAGCGATGAGCGGCCGCACGGTCGTCGTCATCGCCCATCGCCTGTCGACGGTTGTCCGTGCCGAGAAGATCGTCGTCATGCAGAACGGCCGCGTTGTCGAAGAAGGCAACCACGAGACGCTTGCGACATCGGACAATGGCCTCTACGCTCGGCTCAACAACCTGCAGCTACCGGCGATTTCAAGCAATTCCCGCAAATAGACGATAGAGACGACATGAGCGACGATGCGATGAAGCTGGTGGTGGTGGGCGCGGCGGGCCGCATGGGACAGGCTCTCATCCGCATCATTCACGCCACCGACGGCGTAACCCTGCATGCAGCCGTCGCCCGCCCCGGCTCCGCCTTCATCGGCAAGGATGCCGGCGAGATCGCCGGACTGGGGCCGATCGGCGTTCCCGTCACCGACGATCCGCTTGCCGCTTTCCTGCATGCCGAAGGCGTCATCGATTTTACGACGCCGGCAACCAGCGTCACCTTCGCCGGTCTCGCCGCCCAGGCGCGCATCGTCCATATCATCGGCACGACCGGATGTTCGGACGAGGACGAGGCGAAGTTCAAGGCTGCCGCACGCCATGCCCGTGTCGTCAAATCGGGCAATATGGGCCTTGGCATCAATCTTTTGAGCGTGCTCGTCGAACAGGCGGCGCGGGCACTGCCTTCGAACGACTGGGACATCGAGGTGCTGGAGATGCATCATCGGCACAAGGTCGATGCGCCCTCGGGCACGGCACTCCTGCTTGGCCAGGCGGCGGCGAAGGGCCGCGGCATCGATCTCAATGACAATTCCGTGCGCGTGCGCGACGGGCATACCGGTCCGCGCGCGACGGGCACGATCGGCTTTGCGACCCTGCGCGGCGGCGGCGTGGTCGGCGATCATTCGGTGATCTTCGCCAGCGAAAGCGAACGGCTGACGCTGTCGCACAATGCCGGCGACCGGTCGCTGTTTGCGCGCGGCGCGCTGCAGGCAGCACTCTGGGCGCGCGACAAGAAACCCGGCTTCTATTCCATGCTCGATGTTCTCGGGCTTTCCACACGTTGATCCGATCCTGGAGCGGATCGGCCTGGAACTGCCGATCCGCTCCAGCCTTTTGTTGTCTCGCAATTCCGGACGGAAAACCGCTACACACTTTTCCTGGAATTGCTTCATTAAGGAGAAATTTATGAGCGGCACTCTCGTTCTCGTTCGCCACGGGCAGAGCGACTGGAATTTGAAAAATCTCTTTACCGGCTGGAAGGATCCCGATCTGACGGCGCTCGGCATGGAAGAGGCCAAGACCGGTGGCAAGGCTCTGGCCGATTACGGTATCAAGTACGATATCGCCTTCACCTCGGCGCTGACGCGCGCGCAGCACACGCTGAAGATCATTCTCGATGAAATCGGCCAGCCCGGCCTTGAAACGATCAAGGATCAGGCGCTGAACGAGCGCGACTACGGCGATCTCTCCGGCCTCAACAAGGATGACGCCCGCGCCAAGTGGGGCGAGGAGCAGGTTCACATCTGGCGCCGCTCCTACGACGTTCCGCCGCCCGGCGGCGAAAGCCTGCGCGACACCGGCGCCCGCGTCTGGCCCTATTATCTCACGGAAATCCTGCCGCGCGTGCTTGCCGGCCAGAATGTGCTGGTCGCGGCGCACGGCAACTCGCTGCGCTCGCTCGTCATGGTTCTCGATCGCCTGAGCAAGGCGCAGATCCTCGAGCTCAACCTCGCGACCGGCGTGCCGATGGTCTACAAGCTGAAGGCCGATTCCACTGTCGCCTCGAAGGAAGTCCTCGGCGACATGTCCGGCGCGCATTGAGCGGCTAAAAGATAAACCACCCCTGGCCAGAATGGGCTCGGGGGTGGAGAATCCACCCCGATGTGTTACATTGCACTGCGCATGCAACACACGGATCGAGAGTGGCAGACGCGAAATTTACCTTCAGAGTTGAAGAAGAGTTGAAGGCGGCTTTCAGCGAGGCTGCGAAAGCGCATGATCAAATCGGTGCGCAGTTGCTCCGGGCTTTCATGCGCGATTATGTGCGGCGCCAACAAGATGCCGCCGAATATGACATATGGTTTCACCAGCAGGTTCAGGCCGGTCTTGCTTCCGCCAACGCCGGCAATCTGATTCCTGACGACAATATAGATGCTGAATTTGCCGCCTTGCGAGAAGAAACACGCCGCAAACTCAGCGGGCGTTCTTCGTGAAACTTGCGTGGACTCCCGAAGCAAGAGCTGATTGACGCGCCATATATACCGACATCGAGGCCGAGAACGCCTCCGCGGCAATCGCGCTGGACGAACTTTTTGCAAAACGGCCGAAACAGCTGATTACCCATCCAATGACGGGCCGGCCCGGCCGCGTGTCCGGGACACGAGAGCTTGTCGTACATCGAAACTATTTGCTGATTTACGATCTCGCAGGCGAGACGGTGCGCATAATCCGCATCCTGCATGCCGCACAGCAATGGCCGCCAAACGATTTTCAGCCGATTCCCTAGTGCGGCATCAAATCTCAACGGTGAAGCGCACTCTATCGGCGGCGAAGCGGGAAATCGAATATTGCACAGGGACATTATCGAGATCCGCATTGAGCGCCTGGGCGATGAGAACGATGGCGCCCGGGGATAATTGCAGATCGGTGAGGTCGCCTTCGTCGGCATGCGTCGCGGTGATCTCGGTGACGACGCGGACGTAATCGGGCACACCAAGCTCCTTGAATGCCTTGGTGATCGATCCGGTCGTCCGATAGATCTCGGCGATATCGCCGAAACGATCCGCCGGGAACCAGCTTGTTGCGCGCGATACCGGACGATGATCCGCCTGGCCCAGCGTTTCCAGCCGGATCAACGGCGTACCTGCCTTGAGCTTGAGCTGTTTGGCCAATTCGGCGCTGGCAGCTTCTTCGCCCGATGCAAGCAGCACGCTGCGGGTCTCACGTACCTGGTCGCCGATCCCTTGCGAAAATCGCGTGCGCCTTGAAATCGGGAAACTCAGTCGCTCCTTGCGCTCGATCAGCGTGCCGCGCCCCTGCACGGCGCGGACGATCCCCTCCTGCGCCAGTGCTGCGAGCGCACTCCTGATCGTGTGCCTGTTGACGCCGAACTGCAGCGCCAGCACCGTTTCCGGCGGCACCATGCCCGTCTCGTCGAAGTCGCCGTGGTTGATCGAGGTCCGGATCCGGTCGGCAATCTGCCGCCAGAGCGCCACGCCCGTCTGCCTCTGTATCTTCTGCCCTGCCATCTCGCCCACTCGCCCTGTCACACGCTTGTCACGACTCACTAATAAATATAAAACTATCTTGTATGGTTGTCTATATCAATAGACATTTAGAGGAAGGCGCGATGAATTCAGCACAGAGGCAGGAAGCGGCGGCACAGGAGCGTCGGGAACGGAAGCGCGTCGCCGATCTCTTGGCGCAGGCAGAACGCGACGAGCTAGAGGCTGCCTGGGAGGCATTGCCGAGCAAGCCGACGGTACAGCCGGTGCGCGGACCAGAGACAGGGCTCGTCATGGTGCGCGGCCGCATCGGCGGCGGCGGCTCCCCCTTCAACCTCGGCGAAGTCACGGTGACGCGCGCTACCGTCCGGTTGGCATCCAACACGATCGGCCACGCGCACGCGCTCGGCACGGATCGGGAAAAGGCCCGGCTTTCGGCCATTTTCGATGCACTCTGGCAGCAATCGGCCACGAAGGATTTCGTCGAAAAGGCTCTTCTGCAGCCGGTTACCGAGCGTATCGCCGAATATGACCGCAAGCGCGCCGAAGAGACGGCGGCAACCCGCGTCGATTTCTTCACCATGGTTCGCGGAGAAGATTGATGAGCCTTTCCAGCACTCCGACCTTCGGCAACGAGGCCCTGACCGGCGGTTTCACCGATCCGGTCTTCGACGCGCAAAGCGTCTTCAAGATGACGATGGATGCCATGGCACGTCCAGGCACCCTGCAGACCGTTGAGGCTGACGTCGCGCCGCCCGCTCCACTCGGTGTTGCCGCAGGCGCCATCGGCCTCACCCTTTGCGATCACGACACGCCTGTCTGGCTCTCCAACAGCCTGGCAAGATCAAGCCTGGCGGAATGGCTGGCCTTCCACACCGGAGCGCCCGTCATTTCAGAACGGCTGGAGGCGCAGTTCGCCTTCATCGAAGCCGGCATGGCGCTTTCCTCCTTCAGCCAGTTCGGCATCGGCACCCAGGAATATCCCGATCGGTCGACCACGATCGTTCTGGAAATCGAAAGCCTGGTGGGCGGCAAACAACTGGCGCTTTCAGGCCCTGGCATCAAGGATGTGACCATGATCGCCCCGATCGGGCTGCCGGATGCGCTGCTGCGTATCTGGAACGACAATCGCGCGCTCTTCCCGCGCGGCGTCGATCTCATCCTGACGGCGGGCCGGCAATTCATCTGCCTGCCGCGCACCACCAAGATCACCGCGACGGAGTTGTGACATATGTATGTTGCCGTTAAGGGCGGCGAAGCCGCCATCGCCAATGCTCACCGGCTGCTGGCCGACCGTCGCCGCGGCGACCGTTCGCTGCCGGCCGTCGGCATCGACCAGATCGTGGCGCAACTGGCACTCGCCGTCGATCGCGTCATGGCCGAAGCCTCGCTTTATGACCGGACGCTGGCCGCACTTGCCGTTCGCCAGGCGCGCGGCGACATGATCGAAGCGATCTTCCTGCTCAGAGCCTACCGCACCACGCTGCCGCGCTTCGGTTATTCCCAGCCGCTTGACACTTCAGCGATGAAGATCGAGCGCCGCATTTCCGCGACCTACAAGGATTTGCCGGGCGGTCAGCTTCTCGGCCCAACCTTCGACTACACGCACCGCCTGCTCGACCCCGGCCTTTTGACAGATGAGCCGGTGGATGAGCCGATGCAGCGGCCGGCCGAGGACGGCCGCGTGATGCGCGTCTCGGAAATTCTCGGCCAGGAAGGACTGATCGAAGACGATGGCACCATGCCTGTCGATCATGAGATCGGCGACCTGACGCGCGAGCCGTTGGAATTCCCGATGACCCGGGACCTTCGCCTGCAGGCGCTCGCCCGCGGCGACGAAGGCTTCCTGCTGGCACTCGGCTATTCGACCCAGCGCGGCTATGGCCGCACCCACCCCTTCACCGGCGAAATCCGCATCGGCGAAGTAGAGGTCGAATTTGAGGTGCCGGAACTCGGCTTTGCCGTTTCGCTCGGCCGCATCCAGGTAACGGAATGCCAGATGGTCAACCAGTTTAAAGGTTCGGCCAAGGCACCGCCGCAGTTCACCCGCGGCTACGGCCTCGTCTTTGGCCAAAGCGAGCGCAAGGCGATGGCGATGTCGCTGGTGGACCGGGCGCTGCGGGCAGAGGAACTCGGCGAAGACATCGTTGCGCCAGCTCAGGACGAGGAATTCGTCATTTCCCACTCCGACAATGTGCAGGCGACCGGCTTCGTCGAACATCTGAAGCTGCCGCATTATGTCGACTTCCAGGCCGAGCTCGACCTGGTGCGGCGCATGCGCCGCGACTTCGAGGCCGCTCGCGATCGCGGCATGGAACCCATGACGGAGGCAGCCGAATGACCGAACTCGCCACCTACAACTTCGCCTATCTCGATGAGCAGACCAAGCGGATGATCCGCCGTGCCATCCTGAAGGCGATCGCCATTCCCGGCTATCAGGTACCTTTCGCCTCCCGCGAAATGCCGATGCCTTACGGCTGGGGCACCGGCGGCGTGCAGCTGACGGCGGCGATCATCGGCCCGCAGGACGTGCTGAAGGTCATCGACCAGGGTGCCGACGACACGACCAATGCCGTCTCCATCCGCGCCTTCTTCCAGAAGGTCGCCAATGTCGCCGTCACCACCCGCACGGACGAGGCGACCATCATCCAGACGCGCCACCGCATTCCGGAAGCCAAACTCGGGCCGAACCAGGTGCTCGTCTATCAGGTGCCGATCCCGGAGCCGTTGCGCTTCCTGGAGCCTCGCGAGACCGAGACGCGCAAGATGCATGCGCTTGAGGAATATGGCCTCATGCATGTGAAGCTCTATGAGGATATCGCCCGCAACGGCCGCATAGCCACGACCTACGCCTATCCGGTCAAGGTCGCCGGCCGCTACGTGATGGACCCATCGCCGACGCCGAAGTTCGACAATCCGAAAATGCATCTGTCGGATGCGCTGCAGCTCTTCGGCGCCGGCCGCGAAAAACGCATCTATGCCGTGCCGCCCTACACCGAAGTCGTCAGCCTGGATTTCGAGGATCACCCCTTCGAAGTGCAGCGCTTCGACAAGCCCTGCGCGCTTTGCGGCGCCGAGCAGGTCTATCTTGACGAGGTGATCCTCGACGACAAGGGCGGCCGCATGTTCGTCTGCTCCGATACCGATTTCTGCGAGGATCGCCGCGCCCACGGCCATGCCGGGCCTATGCTGGCGTCAAATGGGCTCGCATCCAAGGAGGCTGCCGAATGAGTGACTCACCCCTTCTCAAGGTCAAGGACGTCTCGAAATTCTACGGCAGCCGCATCGGTTGCCGCGATGTGTCCTTCGAACTCTGGCCCGGCGAAGTGTTGGCTATCGTCGGCGAATCCGGCTCCGGCAAGACGACGCTGCTCAACTGCATCTCGACCCGGCTGCTGCCGACGACGGGCAGTGTCGAATACCACATGCGCGACGAGACCTATCGCGATCTTTTCCGCATGAACGAGGCCGAGCGCCGCTTCCTGATGCGCACCGACTGGGGCTTCGTGCATCAGAACCCGGCCGATGGCCTGCGTATGACGGTGTCCGCCGGCGCCAATGTCGGCGAGCGGCTGATGGCGATCGGCAACCGCCACTATGGCAACATCCGCAATACCGCCATCGACTGGCTCGAGCGGGTCGAGATCGACGCCGACCGCATCGACGACCAGCCCCGCGCCTTCTCCGGCGGCATGCGCCAGCGCCTGCAGATCGCCCGCAACCTTGTGACCGGCCCGCGCCTCGTCTTCATGGACGAGCCGACCGGCGGTCTTGACGTCTCGGTGCAGGCCCGCCTGCTCGATCTGGTGCGCGGCCTCGTCAACGATCTCGGCCTCTCCGCCATCATCGTAACCCACGATCTCGCGGTCGCCCGTCTCCTGTCGCATCGCATGATGGTGATGAAGGACGGCCAGGTGATCGAGCACGGTCTCACCGACCGCGTGCTCGATGATCCGCGCGAACCCTATACGCAACTGCTGGTCTCTTCGATCCTGCAGGTCTGAGGAAGAAACATGGCAACCCCACTCGTCGTTTCCGAAGTCTTCAAAAGCTTCACCATGCATCTGCGCGACGGCATTCGCCTGCCTGTTGTCGCCGATGTCTCCTTTTCCGTCGCTTCGGGCGAATGCGTCGTGCTCGGCGGCCCGTCGGGTATCGGCAAGAGCTCGCTCTTGAAAATGATCTATGGCAATTATGCCGTCGACAGCGGCCAGATCCTTGTCACGCACAAGGGCAGGATCGTCGATCTTGCGACAGCCGATCCGCGTACCGTGCTCGACGTCCGCCGCCAGACCATGGGGTATGTCAGCCAGTTCCTGCGCACGGTGCCGCGCGTTGCCGCTATCGATGTCGTCGCCGAGCCGCTGCTCGCCCGCGGTGTGAGCGTGACCGATGCCCGCGACAGGGCAGCAGAACTGCTTGCACGGCTGAACCTGCCCAGGGAACTCTGGCAGCTGCCGCCCGCCACCTTTTCCGGCGGCGAGCAGCAACGCGTCAACATCGCCCGCGGCTTCATCACCGATCACGCCATCCTGCTGCTCGACGAGCCCACCGCGTCGCTCGACGCCCGTAACCGGGCCGTCGTCGTCGACATGATCGAGCAGAAGAAGGAAGCCGGCGTCGCGCTGCTCGGCATCTTCCATGACGAGGAAGTGCGCGAAGCCGTCGGCAGCCGCATTCTCGACGTCTCGCAGTTCTCGCCGCGGAAGGCCGCCGCATGAGCCGCAAATTGGGCGAGACGCCCTTCATCAGCCCGTCGGCCAGCGTCAACAATTCGACGCTCGGCCGCTATACCGAAGTCTCCGACCGCTGCCGCATCGATGAAGTCGAGATGGGCGACTATTCCTACATCATGCAGGATGGTGCGGTCTGGTGCGCGACGATCGGCAAGTTCGTCAACATCGCCGCCGCCGTGCGCATCAATGCCACCAACCATCCGACATGGCGCGCGACGCTGCACCACTTCACCTATCGCGCCGCCGACTACTGGCCGGATGCCGATATGGAGACGGAGTTCTTCACCTGGCGGCGCGACAACCGGGTTGTGATCGGCCATGACGTCTGGATCGGGCATGGCGCGACCGTGCTGCCCGGCGTGACAGTCGGCAATGGTGCCGTCATCGGAGCCGGCGCCGTCGTTTCCAAGGACGTTGCGCCCTACACCATCGTCGGCGGTGTGCCGGCCAAGCTGATCCGCGAGCGTTTCACGTCCGAGGTCGGCGCGCGAATGGACAAGCTTTCATGGTGGGATTGGGATCACGATCGCCTACGCACAGCGCTTGCGGATTTCCGCGCCCTTTCGGCGGAGGAATTTCTGGATCGCTACGAAGCCTGAGAACGGTTTCCACCCTCATCGGACTTGCAAGGCGCTGACAAGCGATCCAGCTTAGCCGGTCCTTTCAATGCGGGATCGAGAGGAGTTTTCATGGCAAAGCAGTTTTCCAGCATCGACGATCGGCTGCGCGATTTCATCGCGCGGCAACACATCTTCTTCACGGCATCCGCAACATCGGATTCCCGTGTCAATGTTTCGCCCCGCGAGACACTGTGCCTGCGCATCATCTCTCCGAACACCGTCATCTATCTCGACCGCACCGGCAGCGGCAACGAAACATCAGCGCATATGAAGGCGGACGGACGGCTGACCGTCATGTTCTGCGCCGTCGAAGGGCCGCCGATGATCCTCCGCCTCTATGGCCGCGGGCGGATCATCCATCGATCGACACCCGAATATCGGGAACTGCTACACGATCATTATGCGGATCAGGAGCCGCTCGGCGCACGGCAGATTGTGTGGCTGGACTTCGATCTCGTACAAACGTCCTGCGGTTTCGGCGTGCCGCTTTTCACCTATGAAGGCGAACGGCCGAGCCTGGACCAATGGGCGAAAGCCAAGGGTCCCGACGGCATTGAGGAATACCGGCGCGAGAAGAACAGCTTCAGCATAGACGGTCTGCCGACCGGCATGTTTGACGGCTAAACTTAAAGGAAAGCTCTCAGCCGGCTAATCTTGCAAAATCGCCGGGAATTGTAACAGCAGTTACACAAAACTGACATTGGAGCTTCATGAAGCGGGACTAATCGGTTGCCTTGTGGTTGGCGCCAGCCCCCTCGAAACTCCTTTCGAGACAGGGGCACGCGCCCGTTCTTAGCACCGGTACCGCTGAAATTTCTGCAGCCCGGGAGCCGCGAAAGGGAAGCACTATGTTCGAACTCAGGAATGTCTCACGCCGGTTTGGTAACAAGCTCGCCGTCGATTCCGTGACTTTGGACATACCGCAGGGACAGATGGTCGGCGTCATCGGCCGTTCCGGCGCCGGCAAGTCGACGCTGCTGCGCATGATCAACCGTCTGGCCGATCCGAGTTCCGGCTCCATTCATTTCTCCGGCACCGAAGTCTCCAAGCTGACCGGTCGTGCACTGCGCAGCTGGCAGCGCGATTGCGCCATGATCTTCCAGCAGTTCAATCTGGTGCCGCGCCTCGACGTGCTCACCAACGTCATGCTCGGCCGCCTCAACCATCGTTCGACGATGCTGAGTCTCCTTTCGGTCTTCACCCGCGAGGAGCGCATCGAGGCGATTGCGGCGCTGGAGCGCCTCGGCATCGAGCAGACGGCACTGCAGATGGCCGGCACGCTTTCCGGCGGCCAGCAGCAACGCGTTGCCATCGCCCGTGCCCTGATGCAGCAGCCGAAGATGATGCTGGCCGACGAGCCGATCGCCTCGCTCGATCCGCTGAACGCCAAGATCGTCATGGATGCGCTGCGCGATATCAATGAGCGCGAAGGCATCACCGTCATCACCAATCTGCATACGCTGGATACGGCGCGCAACTACTGCGAACGCATCGTCGGCATGGCGGCCGGCAAAGTCGTCTTCGACGGCAAGCCGGCCGATCTGACGGCAGCCGCCGTCAAGGAAATCTACGGCACCGACAAGGACGGCGCCGGCATCGACGAGACCATGACGTCGACATCGATCAACATTGCCGATCCAGCCGTGCAAGCCGCGGCGACTGAATCTGCCGGCCCGCAACCGCTGGCACTGGCCGGTCTCTGAGAGGGACGGCCGGGATCGAAGGCCCGCGTCAAGGGCGCATTTCTTCTATCAGACCGAAGACATCCGGGGACACCGGTTAATCAGGAGACGAACCCATGTTGAAGAAAGCACTCTTTGCCGCTACGGCGCTTGTTGCGCTCGCAGTCGGCGCTGCTGCCAACGCAGCAGACCTCAAGGAATTGCGCATCGGCATTCTCGGCGGCGAAAACGAAGCCGATCGCCTGCGCAATTACGCCTGCCTTTCCGACCACCTGAAGAAGGAATTCGGTTTCGAGAAGGTTTCGCTGTTCCCGGCCGCCGACTATAACGGCGTTATCCAGGGCCTGCTCGGCGGCACGCTCGACTTCGCCGAACTCGGCGCGTCCGGCTACGCAGCCGTCGCCATCAAGGACCCGAAGGCCGTTACCCCGATCCTGACGACGCAGCAGACCGACGGTTCAACCGGCTACTACTCGATCGGCCTCGCCCTCAAGTCTTCCGGCATCAAGACGATCATGGACGCCAAGGGTAAGAAGCTCGGCTACGCCGACCCGGACTCCACCTCGGGCTACCTTGTTCCGCTGACGCAGATTCCGAAGACCACCGGCGTGCCGAACGACAAGTTCTTCGGCTCGACCCAGTTTAATGGCGGCCATGAGAACAACCTGCTCGCCGCTTACGACGGCAAGGTCGATGTTGCTGTCGACGACTCCTCGGGTGTTGGCGATTTCAAGGACGGCTTCACCTCCGGTACCTTCCGCAAGGAAGTCGACAAGGGCGCCGTAGATCCGAACAAGCTCGTCGAAGTCTGGCGTTCGCCGCTGATCCCGAACGGCCCGCTCGTCGTTCGCAACGCTCTCGGCACCGAATGGCAGACGAAGCTGACGGACTTCTTCATGAAGCTCCCGACGGCTGACGCCAAGTGCTTCAACGCCATCGAAGGCGGCGACTTCAAGGGCTACGTCAAGGTTACTCCGGACTTCTACAACGCCGTCATCGACGTTCGTAAGGCTGCCATCGGCGGCTGATCCGCATTCCTATAATTGGGCGGCCGGCAACGGCCGCCCTTTTGCTATTCACACCCTTTGCTATTCACAAGGGCAGGATTTCATGACGATCGCCGATACGCACCCGAACATGCAAAGCGCGCCACAGAGCGCCAAGGAGATCGGCGACGCCTGGAGCAAGATGGTGGCCAAGCGCCGCTTCTACACCGGCATCGGTCTCGTGATCCTGCTCGTCGCCTTCGTCAGCTCGGTGCGCTTCGCCGACGAAAACAACGCCGGGCATTTCTTTGACCGCCTGCCGCATCTCTTCGATTTCCTGAGCTGGCTCATTCCGAAGGACTGGGCCGACGTCTACCGCGCGCTCTTCGACCTGCCGAGCCCGAACGGGGCCAATGGCGCCGGCGGCGAGGAATTCAATTTCCCGCTCGGTCGCGTCTATGTCTGGGGCGATTTCTATATCCCCGAATATTTCGAGCTGATGATCATCACGATCAACGTGGCACTGGTATCGACCATCATCGGCTTCGTCTTTGCCGTACCCTTGAGCTTCTTTGCCGCCCGCAACATGTCGCCGTCCCATCCGATCCGGCTGGTGACGAAGCGCATCATGGAACTTCTGCGCGCCTTTCCGGAAATCGTCATCGCCGGCCTGTTTTCGGCGATCTTGTCGATCGGCCCGATCGCCGCGATCATCGCCGTCGGCCTGCATACGATCGGCGCGCTTGGCAAGCTCTTCTACGAAGTGGTCGAGAATATCGACATGAAGCCTGACGAAGGCATGCGTGCCGTCGGCGCGAGCTGGAGCGAGCGCGTGCGCTTTGCCGCCCTGCCGCAAGTGCTGCCGAACTTCATGTCCTACGCGTTGCTGCGTCTGGAGATCAACGTTCGCGCCTCAACCATCATCGGCGCCGTCGGCGGCGGCGGCATCGGCGAGGAGCTCAAACTTGCGATTTCACGCGGTTTCGGCGCCAAGACATTGGCGCTGGTGCTGCTTCTCTTCCTGACGATCATCGCCGTCGACCAGTTTTCCGCATGGCTCCGCCGCCGCCTCGTCGGCGAGCATGCCTTCCTTTTGCAGCATTGAGGTTATCCATGTCCGTCATCGACGCCGGCCGCATGCAGGAAATCGAAGCGCGTTACCCGGAAGTTCTTCACCGGTCCTTCCGCCAGCGCTTCGGCGCGCTGATGATCTTCATCGGCGTCATCCTCTACGGCATCTATGCCGTGTGGTTCTTCGACCTGCCGAAGGTCATTTCGGAAGCGCATTGGGAGCGCGTCGGCATCTATCTCAGCGAATGGGTGAGCTATGACGTGCAGCCGGAATTCCGCATCTCCGGAGACAAGATCAGCATCAAATATCCGCGCTTTTCGCCCCTGGGCGATAATCCAAACCCGGACTGGGTGAAGACCAATCCCGATGGCAGCATGACCGTTTCTGTCAGCGGCACAAGCCGCACGGTAACCGTCACCAAGACGCAGGCCATCGTGACCGCGCATGGCATCACGATTCCGATCGATATTGCCGGCGATGTGCCGAAAATCGTCGGTTCCGAGCCCGTTCCAAGCTGGATGACCGTCTATGACGACAATATTCTCGTCAATCTCGGCTTTGCAGGCGACGCCAGCATTTCCACCGACCGCGTGAAGATCCGCAAGCGGTTCATCGGCTGGGCCAACTTCGTCTTCGATACGCATTCGCCCTTCTTCGACAAGCCGGCGAGCGAAGTCATCAGCCTGATCGTTTCGGGGCCGCGGCTCGATCCTGCTCAGTCCAATCTCTCGCTGGCCTTCGACAATATCTGGAACAATGGCGCATGGCAGCATGGCGACGTCTGGACCAAGCTGTTCCAGACCATCGTCATGGCCTTCCTCGGCACGCTGCTGGGCTCGCTCGCGGCCTTCCCACTCGCCTTCCTGGCGGCTCGCAACATCACGCCGAGCCGACTCGTCAACCAGATCCTCAAGCGCTTCTTCGATTTCCTGCGTTCGGTCGACATGCTGATCTGGGCGCTGTTCCTGACGCGCGCCTTCGGCCCCGGCCCGCTCGCGGGCAGCGGCGCGATCTTCCTCACCGAGACGGGCACGCTTGGCAAGCTCTATTCCGAGGGCCTCGAGAACATCGACAACAAGCCGCGCGAAGGCGTGAAATCCACCGGTTCGCCGACCATTCTCGTGCATCGCTACGGGATCATGCCGCAGATCGTGCCCGTCATCGTCAGCCAGACGCTCTACCAGTGGGAATCGAACGTGCGCGGCGCGACCATCATCGGCGCCGTCGGCGCGGGCGGCATCGGCCTCAAACTTTGGGAAGCAATGCGCACCAATGCCAACTGGGAAAACGTCGCCTATATGGTGCTGCTGATCCTCATCGTTGTCTTCCTGTTCGACGCCGCATCCAACGCCCTGCGCTCTCGGCTGATGGGCACGCGAACGAAATAAAAAAGAACGGGAAAAAATCGTTCCGCATCATCATTCTGTCACGGGAATCCGATAGCGCAGGCCGGCAAGACCGCAGCGGCCAAGCTGGCTTTAGCCGGATTCGAACCGTTGCTGCCTTGCTGCTCTTGCGGTTTGTCGCAAATCACCCAACAGTGTCTCGCGCAGCCGATTTTTCCAAGGAATGCAGCCTTGCGCTATGCTCTCTATTTCACGCCGCCCAAAGACGATCCGTTGACATCTCTCGCTGCCCGCTGGCTGGGCCGCGATGCATTTTCGAATGAGATTTTTTCAGACAAGGCCATGGCGCCGCTGCCGGAAGGTCATGCCGAGCTGACGGCCGATCCGCGCCGCTACGGCTTCCATGCCACGCTGAAGGCGCCGTTCGAGCTAGCCGCTTCTGTGACCGAGCGCGATCTCCTCGAAGTCGCCGCCGAATTCGCCTCGCAAACCAAGGCTTTCACCATTCCGGAGCTGGTGCTTGGCCAGCTCGGCCATTTCTTTGCGCTCGTTCCCGGTTCCGTTTACCAGCCGCTGCAGGATTTCGCCTCGCGCGTCGTCAAGACCTTCGAGCCATTCCGCGCGCCGCTGTCGGATCACGATATCGCGCGACGCAAGCCGGAAGGCCTGACCGAGCCGCAGCGCGCCAATCTGCTGCGCTGGGGCTATCCTTACGTCAACGACGAATTCCGCTTCCACATGACGCTGACGGGACGCGTACCTTCCGAGCGTCAGCCCGAATTGCAGGCAATCCTCGCCGAGCGCTTCGCCGAACATACCGGCAAGCCGCTCGATATCTCCGGCCTCGCCGTCTTCGTCGAAGAAGAGCGTAGTGCTCCCTTTACCGTCCGTTCCTGGCTGCCGCTTGCCGGCGCCTAATATGAAAGAGCCGATATGACCAAAGAAACCGTCCTTTCCAACGCCCGCATCGTCCTCGAAGACAAGATCGTCGAAGGTTCCGTGCTGATTCGCGACGGTCGCATTGCCGCCATTTCCGAGGGCAAGTCCGATATCGGCGAAGATTTCGAGGGCGATTTTCTGATCCCTGGTCTGGTCGAGCTGCATACCGACCATCTCGAGGCGCACTATTCTCCGCGCCCGGGCGTGCGGTGGAATAAGACGGCGGCGATCCAGGCGCATGATGCCCAGATCGTCACCTCGGGCATCACGACCGTGTTCGACTGCCTACGCATGGGCTCGGACGAGGACGGCGGTTTCGAAAAGGGCGAGATGCGTGATATGGCCGATGCCATCCAGGCCGCCCAAAGCGAAGATCGCCTGCGCGCCGATCACCTGATCCATCTGCGCTGCGAAGTCTCCTCCGACAACGTGCTCGACCACTTCCAGGATTTCGAGAAGGACCCTTACGTGCGTCTGGTCTCGCTGATGGACCATGCACCGGGTCAGCGCCAGTTCCAGACCATGGATCAGTATATCTTCTACTATCAGAAGAAGCGCGGGCTCAGCGACGAGGCCTTTGCCAAGTTCGTCGCCAAGCGCCAGGAGGAATCGGCCAAGTATGCTACGCCGCATCGCGACGCGATCTCCAAGGTCTGCGCCGATCGCGGCATCACCGTTGCCAGCCATGACGACGCGACGCTTGCCCATGTCGACGAAGCCATCAACTACGGCGTTCGCCTCGCCGAATTCCCGACCAGTATCGATGCCGCCAAGGCTTCGCACGGCGCCGGCATGAGCGTGCTGATGGGCGCGCCGAACATCGTCCGCGGCAAGTCGCATTCGGGCAATATCGCCGCCCGCGATCTGGCCGAACTCGGCGTCCTTGACGTGCTGTCTTCCGACTATGTGCCACTCAGCCTGCTGCATGCACCCTTCATCTTGGCTGATGAGGTTGAGGGCATTTCGCTGCCGCAGGCGATTGCCATGGTGACGGCGACGCCGGCAAAGACGGTCAGTCTCAATGACCGCGGCCGCATTGCCGAAGGGCTGCGGGCGGATCTCGTGCGCGTTCGCCGCGATCACGGCGTGCCGGTCACGCGCTCCGTCTGGCGAGAAGGGCGGCGGGTCGCATGAGCCCGGAAACCAAGATCAAGCCGGCTAACCTCGGCCTGACGGATGCGACAGCAGGCACGCTGGCCGTCGTTGTCGGGCCGAGCGGCGCCGGCAAGGATACACTGATGAATCTGGCCGCCCGGCATTTTGCCGGCCGGTCTGACGTGCATTTCGTCCGCCGCGTCATCACGCGGGACGGCGATGCCGGCAATGAAGACCACAGAAGCGTTTCCGAAGCTGACTTCGATGGAATGGAGCAAGCCGGCGCCTTTGCCGTTTCCTGGGAGGCGCATGGGCTGAAATACGGCATTCCGGCTGAAGTCACCGATGAACTCGCTCGCGGCAATCTGGTCATCGCCAATGGCTCGCGCTCGGCGCTTCACCGCTTCCAGGCCGCATTTCCGCGGCTGAAGGTCATCAACATCACGGCGTCCCGCGAAGTGCTGGCCGAACGACTGATGGCGCGCGGACGCGAGAGCCGCGAAGATGTGCTGAAGCGTCTGGAGAGAAGCGCACTGACCGTTCAGGGCAGCTACGACGTCGCCGATATCGACAATAGCGGCACGCTCGAAGAGGCCGAACGCGCCATTATTTCCGTCCTGGAAACGCTGGTCCGCAAATAGTCTGATGGCGACAATCGAAGATCATTCGACCCGCCACACATCCTCATAACCCTGATCGTCGATGATGAACCGCGTTCCGACCGGAAGCCGGAGGTATTTGACTACGCCAGGCAACAGCTCGCTTAGGTGGGCTGTGTGAACAGGCTGGTAAAAGTCTTCGGCGTCGGAATATTCACCGCAATAGAAGAACCAGCTGACGGTTCCGCCCTTCGGCATGGCCTGCCGCACGCCATAATCGGCATGCGGCCTATCGTCGATAAGGCGACGGCCACCATGTCTTCCGGCTCGGATTCCGGTTTGACCGGTTCCAGATCGCTTCCGCTCAGTGCGCCTCATCCCAATTGTGGGCGGCGCGCGCATCGACCTTCAGCGGCACGGCCATATCAACCGCCGGCATGGCAGCGTTTTCCATGACCGAGACAATGATCGGCGTGGTGCGCTCGACATCGGCATCCTCGACTTCGAAGATCAGTTCGTCGTGCACCTGCAAGAGCATGCGGACGCGATCGCCCAAGCCGGCCGAAGCTAGCGCCGGCTCCATCTTGATCATGGCGCGGCGGATGACATCAGCCGCCGAACCCTGGATCGGCGCGTTGATCGAGGCGCGTTCGTTAAAGGCGCGGACGGAGGGGTTGGAGGAGCGAATTTCCGGGAAATGGATGCGGCGGCCGAAAATCGTCTCGACATAGCCCTTGTCGCGAGCGGCCTGCTTGGTGCCTTCCATGTAATCGCGGATGCCGGGGAAGCGCTCGAAATACCTCTTGATGTAGTCACCGGCTTCCGAGCGCTCGATCGACAGCTGGTTGGCGAGACCGAAGGCGGAGATGCCGTAGATGATGCCGAAGTTGATCGCCTTGGCGCGGCGGCGCACCTCGCTCGGCATGCCATCCACAGGCACGCCGAACATTTCAGAGGCCGTCATGGCGTGAATATCGATGCCGTCCTCAAAGGCCTGCTTGAGCTGCGGGATGTTGGCGACATGCGCCAGGACGCGCAGTTCGATCTGGCTGTAGTCGGCGGAGACGAGCTTATGGCCCGGCGTCGAAATGAAGGCTGTGCGGATCTTGCGGCCTTCTGCCGTGCGCACCGGAATATTCTGCAGGTTCGGCTCGGAGGACGACAGGCGCCCTGTCGTGGTGGAGGCCAGCGAATAGGAGGTGTGAACGCGCTTCGTCTCGGGATGGACGTAGCTCGGCAGCGCATCCGTATAGGTGGACTTGAGCTTGGTGAGCTGACGCCAGTCGACGATCTTGCGCGGCAGCTCGAAACCGGCCGCGGCCAGATCTTCCAGCACCTGCGCCGAGGTGGACCATTGCCCGGTCTTGGTCTTGCTGCCGCCAGCCAATCCCATCTTGCCGAAAAGGATATCGCCGAGCTGCTTCGGGGAGCCGATATTGAAGCGCTCGCCAGCAAGATTGTAGATCTCCTCCTCGAGAGCGGCAGCACCCTGCGCCAGCTCGCCGGAAAGGCGCGAGAGTATCTGCCGGTCGATGGTGATGCCGCGCTCTTCCATGTGGGCAAGCACCGGCACCAGAGGCCGCTCCAACCGCTCGTAGACGACTGAGAGTTTTTCTGCCGCCAGTCGTGGTTTCAAGACCAGCCAGAGACGCAGCGTCACATCGGCATCCTCAGCGGCATAGGCTGTGGCGCGGTCGATATCGACGAGGTCGAAGGTGACATTGGACTTGCCGCTGCCGGCCACATCCTTGTAGGCAATCGGCTTGTGGCCGAGCCAGCGCTCGGAAAGGCTGTCCATGCCATGCGTGGCGTTGGCGCCGCCGTCGAGCACATAGGAGAGCAGCATCGTGTCATCGAACGATTTCATCTCGATGCCGTAACGCTTCATCAGAAGATAGTCGTATTTCAGGTTCTGCGCGATCTTCAGGATGGAGGCATCCTCCAGCAGATCCTTCAGGCGCGGCAGTGCATCGCGAAGCGGAATCTGGTTTTCCGCCAGGCCGCCGCCGAGCAGATCGCCGACACCGGTCTTGTGACCGAGCGGAACATAGGCGGCGCGGATGGAAGCGCCAGTCGGATCATCGCGATTATCGGCGATCGCCAGCGAGAAGCCGACGATTTCGGCCTGCATCGCATCGAGCGACATCGTTTCCGTATCGAAGGCGACGATGCCGGTTTCGCGCGCATCCGCGATCCATCGGTCGAGCGTGGCGAGATCGCGGATGGTCACATATTTCGAATGATCGATCGGCGCGCTCGCGAAACTTGCGGCGCGCGCCTTGGCGAGATCCTCCGGCGCAGTGGTGCCATCCAAAGCCAGACGCGCCTTGGCCGATGGCGCCGGGACCGATGCCCCTTCGGCTTCGACAACGCTGCCGGCGACGAGATCGACATTCTCGCCGACATCGAGATCGGGCCCATGAGCGCCCTCGCCCCATTCGATCTTGACGATGGAGGGCTCGATTGCCGCCGCATCGCAGTCGCAGGCCTCCGCCACGCGCCGCGTCAGGGTCGTGAATTCCATTGCCTTCAGGAAACCGATCAGCTTCGGGCCGTCCTGCGGATCGAGCACCAGCGCATCGAGCGCAAGTTCCAGCGGCACGTCGGTCCTCAGCGTCACCAGCTGCCGCGAAATGCGCGCGAGTTCAGCATTGGCGATGATGTTTTCGCGGCGCTTCTGCTGCTTGATCTCGCCGGCGCGGGCGAGCAGGGAATCGAGATCGCCGAATTCTTCCAGAAGCTGCGCCGCCGTCTTCGGGCCGATGCCGGGGATGCCGGGGACATTGTCGACGGAGTCGCCGGTCATGGCCTGCAGGTCGATCATCTTGTCGGGTGGCACGCCCCATTTTTCGATGACATCGGGAATGCCGATCTGCTTGTCCTTCATGCTGTCATACATGTGGACCATGGGTGTGACGAGCTGCATCAGATCCTTGTCGGACGAGATGATCGTCACGTCGGCGCCGGCTGCCTCCGCCTGACGGGCATAGGTGGCGATGATGTCGTCGGCCTCGAAGCCGTCAGTCTCGATGCAGGGCAGATTGAAGGCGCGGGTCGCCTCACGGATGAGGCCGAATTGCGGGATCAGCTCTTCCGGCGGCGCCGAGCGATTGGCCTTGTATTCCGGGAAGATGTCCTTGCGGAAGGTCTTCGACGAATAGTCGAAGATGACGGCGAAATGGGTCGGCGTCACCCCGACGGAGGTATCGCGCGCCGAAGTCAAAAGCTTCCACAGCATGTTGCAGAAACCCGAGACGGCGCCGACGGGCAATCCGTCCGACTTGCGCGTCAGCGGCGGCAGGGCGTGAAAGGCCCGGAATATGAAACCGGAGCCGTCGACGAGGAAGAGATGATCACCTTTTTTCATGGAAGCATGGATAGCGTGACGTACCTCCAACGTCCATATAAACTTCAGTTTTGCAGGCTAGAGCGCTTCCGCTTTTCTTCAAATCGCGCAAACGCTTTATCTTTTGTTTTTACGCAATTCCGGACGGAAAACCGCGATACACTTTTCCTGGAATTACTTTGGTGGGAAGGCCAAATCTCTCACCGAAACGTTACTAACTTTTAATCAATCTAATCTGCGCATTCCCTTGAAAAACCACATTCGAAACCTCAAATCATACTCACCGGCGATTGATACGCCGCGGGTCTGGCAACCGGCCTGTCCCCCGCCATGTCAGACTTGGACAAAGGCCTATCCCCTCTCCGGGCCTTTGTCCCCCTTTCGAAAGCCGCCATGGCGTCCCCTCCAGGCCATGGCGGCTTTTTCATGCAAAAAATACAACCAGTGAACGTGAAAAAATCGACTGAAGTTGCTGATTTCAGGGGTCTCTACCTGAATAATTGCCGATTGTCTTGACCTTGAATTGTCGGCATATTTGCAATCATGGGATTTAATCGGATGGACTCCGCCGCCTACCTTGCCAGTCAGATGGCAAAGGGATTCGCTCGCTCGCTACAACAACGCGCGGCGAAGCTCGGCTTTTCCCCCGGTCAGTTTCCAATCCTGCTGGAACTGTGGTCCGAGGATGGGCTCACGCAGAAACAGCTGCTCGATAGGGTCGACATCGAACAGGCGACAATGGCCAATACGCTGTCGCGCATGGAACGGGACGGATTGGTGGAGCGCCGCCCGCATCCTTCGGACAAGCGGGCGCAACTGGTCTTCCTGACGAACAAGGCCGCAGCCATGCAGGCGGAAGCGATCGAAGCCGCCATGGCCGCGGACACGGATCTCCTCAAGGACTTTCGTCAATTCGAGCGCGAACTGCTGCTGGAATATATCCGGCGTGTGCTAGAGAATGCCAAGCAGCTCTAGGGCATTCCATGGAAGGACTTAACGGTTTTCCGCCTAGGATTGCATGAAATGGCTGCACGCGTCAAAGCGGCAAAAAGCCCTAGCCCCGTCCGACCACCTTATCCAGCGCAGCTTGATGTTGGCTGGGTCCGACATCCGGCCTGCCGAAGAATATTCCCTGAAGCTGAGCGCAGCCTTCCTCGATGACGATGCGACGCTGGGTTTCCGTTTCCACACCTTCCGTAACGACAGGCATGTTCAGGCTGTGGCCGAGGCCGATGATGGCGCGGACGATCGAGCGTGCTGCCGGATCGTGTTCGAGGGCGCCGGTGAAGCTGCGGTCGACCTTGATCTTGTCGAAGGGGAAGGCGCGCAGATTGCTGAGCGAGGAAAAGCCGGTGCCGAAATCATCCATGACCACGCGCACACCGAGGCGATGCAGCCGCTGCAGGGTCGCGATGACAGCCGTGCGCTCGCGCATCAGGGCAGCCTCTGTGATCTCCAGTTCGAGGCGCTGCGGATCGAGGCCGGTTTTGCGCAGGATCCGTTCGATCTGGTCGTAAAGGGTCGGGACCATGAATTGCAGCGGTGAGAGATTGACCGCGACATTCGCGGGCTCGCTCCAGCGCGTCGCCTCCTGGCATGCCTGCTGCAGCACCCATTCGCCGATCGCCACAATCGATCCGCTTTCCTCGGCAATGGGAATAAACGTCTCCGGGTCGATCACGCCGCGATCCGGATGCGCCCAGCGCAATAGCGCCTCATAGCCGCTGACGCTGTCGCTGCCGACGTCGTAGATCGGCTGATATTCCAGAAAGAGCTGCCGGCGGAGAATGGCCTGGCGCAGATCGTTCTCTAGCTGACGGCGCGTGCGCACGGCCTTGTCCATTTCCGCATCGAAGAAGCAGGCATGGCCACGGCCCGCATGCTTGGCGCGATAAAGCGCCATATCCGCATTGGCGTAAAGCTGCTCTGCGCTCGTGCCGTCACGCGGATAGATGGCAATGCCGATGCTGACGCCGACAGCCGTCGGATCGCGCGCCGTATCCATCTCCATGCCGAATTCGGCGAGAATGCGCTCGGCAAGGCGGGTTGCTCCTTCGGGCTGCCGGCGCTTCGGCTGGATGATGGCGAACTCATCGCCCCCGAGCCTTGCCACCGTATCGCCATCCTCGATTGCGCGCTGCAGGATGCCGGCGACCTTGCAGAGGATACGGTCTCCTTCGGCGTGACCGAAGACATCATTGATCGCCTTGAAGCGGTCGAGGTCCAGGCAGAAGATCGCGACTTCGCCGCCCCTGCGGTTTACCATCTGCAGTGCCTGGCGCATGCGCTGATCGAACAGCGAGCGATTGGGCAGATCGGTCAATATATCGTGATGGGCCAGGTGCTCGATCATCTGTTGCGCCTGGCGACGCTCAGTCAGGTCGCGCACGACAAGCACGCTGCATTCGTGGCCTCGATAGGTGATGGAGCGCCGCACGGTCTCGACGGGGATCGCCTTGCCATCGCACCCCGACAGCGTTGTTTCCAGCGGAATGGCGGCTTCGGTATGGATATCCATGTCGATGCTCAGAAAGACATCTGGCGCGACACCGATCACCTGCTGCGCCGACCAGCCGGAAATGGCGAAGAACCGCTCGTTCGCGTCGATCACCCGACCGTCGCGGACGATGAGCAGCCCTTCCAGCGAAGCATTGGCGAAACCCCGGAGGTCGGTCAAATGACGATCGATGAAGATGGCGCCGAGAGCGATGAGGATCAGCCCCATCGCGGCAGCCATGACGATGCCGGCAAGGATGCTTCGATCCATGGCGAGGGCCGCACCCGGCAGGGTCACTTCGGGCGTCAGCGTGACGCCGCTCATCGCGGTGAAATGCAGGGAGCAAATCGCAAGCAGCAGAAGAAGAGCGCCAGCCATGATACGCCTGAAGCCAGGAAAGCTGCGAAACACTAGGAAAGCCAGTGAGGAGAAGACGCCACCAATGGCGATGGAAGCGACGACGCGCGGTATATCGAAGGAGAGCTCTGCCGAGGCCTCGACGGCCTGCATTCCCGTGAAATGCATGGCGGCTATTCCAAACGCCATCAGCATGCCGCCGACCGCAAAGGAAACGCGATTATCCCATTCGAAGGCAACGGCAATCGCGAGCCATGAGCCGACGATGGCAAAGACCACCGAAAGCACCGTCAGTGAAACGCCATAGGAGATCGGAAGACTGCTCTGATAGGCGAGCATGGCGATGAAATGCGTTGCCCAGATGCCGACACCGCTGGCAAAAGCCGCAGCAACAATCCAATAGCGGCGCTGATGCGACTGGCATTCCTGCGCACGCGAAAAAAGGAGCATGGTGGCAAGACTGCCGATAAGGCAGATGATCGCCGCTACAATAATAAGCCTGAAGTCATGATCGTCACGAATACATGCAATCACTGAAAACATTACGCGTCTCCAGAATACGCTTCTGGATTGACGTTATTTCTAATAATCTAAAAAACTTGTAAACTACATGCGCAACTAATCACATAAGAGCGTGCCTCGATCGAAAGACGCAAGCTACGGTAAATTTTCAGTTTTAACGCCTCGAAACCCGGCGGGCTTTGGTCTATCGTCCATCCAAATCTCATGTAAGGAGTCGGATATGACCGATCTATCGCCCGTTCTCGACCGCGCCGATCAGAACCTCCCTTCCAGCCTCGACAATCTCTTCGAACTGCTGCGCATCAAGTCCATCTCGACCGATCCGGACTACAAGGCGGAATGCCGCAAGGCGGCGGAATGGCTCGCCACCTACCTGAACTCGATCGGCTTCAAGGCCTCCCTGCGCGATACACCCGGCCATCCGATGGTGGTCGCCCATCACGATGCCGGCAGCGCAGATGCACCGCATGTGCTGTTCTACGGCCACTATGACGTGCAGCCCGTCGATCCGCTCGAGCTTTGGGAAAGCGACCCATTCGCTCCGGAAATCAAGGACCTGGGCGATGGCCGCAAGGTCCTAACCGGCCGCGGCACGTCCGACGACAAGGGGCAGCTGATGACCTTCGTCGAAGCGGTGCGCGCCTATAAGGAAACGAGGGGCGCACTGCCGGTGCGCATCACCATCCTCTTCGAAGGCGAAGAGGAATCCGGCTCGCCCTCGCTCAAGCCCTTCCTCGAAGCCAATGCCGCCGAGCTGAAGGCGGATTTCGCCCTCGTCTGCGATACCGGCATGTGGGATGGTGAAACGCCGTCCATCTCGGCCAGCCTGCGCGGCCTTGTCGGCGAGGAGATCATTATCAACGCCGCCGACCGCGACCTGCATTCGGGCATGTTCGGCGGTGCCGCCGCCAATCCGATCCACATCCTCTCCGATATTCTCGCCGGCCTGCATGACGAGACCGGGCGCGTAACGCTCGACGGCTTCTATGACGGCGTCGAGGAAACGCCGGCTAATATCAAGGCCTCCTGGGAAACGCTCGGGATGACGACGGAAAGATTCCTCGGCGAAGTCGGCCTGTCCATTCCCTCGGGGGAGAAGGGCCGTTCTGTAATGGAGCTGATCTGGGCGCGGCCGACCGCGGAAGTCAACGGCATCACCGGCGGCTATACCGGCGCCGGTTTCAAGACCGTGATCGCCGCCAAAGCATCGGCGAAGGTCTCCTTCCGCCTGGTCGGCCAGCAGAACCCGGCGGCGATCCGCGAGAGCTTCCGCGCCTATGTACGCTCGAAGATCCCTGGGGATTGCTCGGTGGAATTCCATGAGCATGGCGGCTCGCCGGCTATCCAGCTTTCCTACGACTCGCCGGTGCTGAGCAAGGCAAAGACGGCACTTTCCAACGAGTGGCCAAAGCCCGCTATCGTTGTCGGCGAAGGCGGCTCGATCCCGATCGTCGGCGACTTCCAAAGGATGCTCGGCATGGAATCGCTGCTCGTCGGTTTCGGCCTCTCCGACGACCGTATCCATTCGCCGAACGAGAAATACGAGCTGCGCTCCTATCACAAGGGCATCCGCTCCTGGATCCGCATCCTCGACGCCCTCGCCAGCTAAGCCATCTGCGGGTGCGCGTCCTTGCGCGCCCCGCGTCCATCTCGCCGGATGGCAAGGGATGCCGTCATCCGAAGCGACGGGCCGAGACGGCCGTCGCGTCAATTCATACCGTCGATGAGATAAGGCATGGGAATCTGGATCGATACCGATATGGGATTCGATGACATCGCCGCCATCCTGGTGGTGGCGCATTCGGATCTTGTCATCGACGGTGTTTCGCTTGTCAGCGGCAATGCGCCACTGTCTCATGTCCAGGTTAATGCCGCGAGCGCGGCTGCGGTTTTCAACTGGACGTTTCCGATCCATACCGGACGTGAGCTGCCCGTGCTTTGCAAGCTGGAGACGGCACAGGGCATTCTCGGCCAGACCGGCATTCCCACTGCGGGCAGAAGCCTGCCGCCGGCCAACCCGCTTCCGGCGAGCGATGCCTTTGACGCCCTCAGCAATTGGCTTTCCGACGGAAACGGCCCGAAGCGCATCCTGGCGCTCGGACCGCTTACGAACATCGCGGCGCTGGCGCTGGCACGGCCGGATCTCGCCGCCCGCATCGACGAGTTGACCTGGATGGGTGGCGGCGTCACCTCGGGCAACCACACGGCGTCGGCGGAATTCAATGCCTTTGCCGATCCGGAGGCGCTTGGGATCGCCCTTGCGCATGGCCTGCCATTGCGTATGGTCGATCTCGATATCTGCCGCAAGGTGCTGGCTTGGCCGGAAGATGTCACCCATATCCGGAAGATAGCCGGAGAAAAGGCGCAACTGCTTGCAGACCTGCTGGAAGGCTACATCAACATCGCCGTCAGCCGCGGCAGACCGGCCATGGCGATCTACGATCCAACAGCGGCCGCCATTTTCGTCGAACCTGACATCGCCACCCTTCGGCATGCTCGGATCGACGCGGAACTGCAGGGGCAGCACACGCGCGGGCGCACCGTCGTCGAAACGCGGGCCTCGCATGGGCAATTCAATGCGCATTTCGCCGCGGAGATAGACGCGGAAAGGGCGCGCCGGATCGTCTTCGATGCGCTGATGCGGGAAGCCGGCCGCTGAGAAGTGACGGAGAAATATCGTATCTCAAACTCTCAAGCTGCGGTGATACAGGATGTACTGCAGTGAGGCACGTTGAGAATCGTCTCACTGCTCTCTCAATTCCTGCTCGACCAGTGTCGTCCAGAAGGCCACGCCGGAGGCGATCGCCTCGTCGTTGAAATCATAGGCGGTATTGTGATGCAGGGCACCGTCAACGGCGGGGCCATTGCCGAGCCAGACATAGCAGCCGGGGGCGTTCTGGCCGAAAAAGGCGAAATCGTCGCCGGCTGTCGATGGCGGAAAGCGGGTCAGCACATTCTCGCCGAAAACAGTCGTCGCAGCTTGCAGCGCCCGCGCCGTGGCATCGGCATCGTTGACGACGGGCGGGATGCGGCGCTCGAATTGATAGTCGACGGCAATGTTGAACATGGCTGCAGTCCCATGCGCCAGACGACCGATCTCCTCTTCCAGCTGATCGCGGACCTCAGGCGTATAGGCGCGCGCCGTGCCGCCGATCTCGACCGTATCTGGTATCACATTCAGCGCCTTGGGATCGCCCGCCTGTAGCGAGCAAGCGCTGACGACGGCTGGCTGCAGCGGATCGACGACGCGGCCGACGATGGTTTGCAGCGCGGAAATGAAGGTTGCTGCCGCCGTGATCGGGTCCTTGCCGAGATGCGGCTTGGCGCCGTGGGTTCCGGTACCGCGGAAGGTGATGCGCCAGCTGTCCGACGAGGCAAGCTGCGGCCCTTCGACAACGGCCATCTCGTCGACCGCGAGACCGGGCATATTGTGCAACCCGTAAACGGCATCGCAGGGAAAGAGATCGAAAAGGCCTTCGTCCACCATGCGCTTGGCACCACCTCGACCTTCTTCGGCGGGCTGGAAGATGAAATGCACCGTGCCGGAAAAGCTGCGCGTGGCCGCCAGATGACGAGCGGCACCGAGCAGCATGGTTGTATGGCCATCATGCCCGCAGGCATGCATCTTGCCCGGAATGGTGGATTTATACGGGCGATTGGCCTTTTCCGGCATGGCGAGTGCATCCATATCGGCGCGAAGGCCGATGCGACGCGTGCCATTGCCGACCTGCAGCGTGCCGACGACACCGGTCTTGCCGAGGCCGCGATGCACCGTCAGCCCTGCCTCTTCCAGCAAAGTGGCGACGATGCCGCTGGTGCGCTCCTCCTCGAAGCCGAGTTCGGGATGGGCATGAAGATTGCGGCGAAGCGAGGTGAGGAAAGGAAGATCCGGCTCGATCTCGTCGGGAAAAGACATGGTAAGGTTCCTTCGGCATGGCGCATGATGATGGCGTGCCTAAAGCGCACCGAGATCTTTCAGATTCGCTTCTTGCGCTTTAGGATCTTGATTTGACGCAGGTCGTTGTCGCAAAACCGCTGCACACTTTTGCGCGACATGCTTTATCTTCCCGAAAGCATCGCCTGCTTCAACCCAAATGACGCTCAGGCCGTGAGCTTGTTGAAGACATGTGCCTTTCCGATGACGCTCACTGAAACCATGCTGCCGACCTCGGGCAGGCCGACGCCGGAGCTCTTGATATTCAAGGTCTCGGAGCCGTTGGCATTGGAGAGTACAACCGTAACGGCGCAGACGGCACCGCCGAATTCGATCTCCGTGACCTTGCCGATGCAGGCAGCTCCCGCTCCGGCCTCATCAATGGCCTCGAGGCGCAATTGCTCGGGCCGCAACATGATGTCGGTGCGTCCCTGGCGATTATCGGCATCGACCGCAATCTGCCCGAGGACGCATTTGGCAGACCCTTTGTCGAGATCAGCCGAAAGTACGATGGCATCGCCGAGAAAGAGCGCAGTCTCGCGATCCCTGGGGCTGAGATAGAGCGCCTGCGGCGTGCCGGCCTGTATGAGCCTGCCCTCGCGCAGGACAGCAACCTGATCGGCAAAGGACAGCGCCTCCGCCTGATCATGCGTCACCAGGACCGCGGTGATGCCGGCGATCTGCAGGACACGGGCGACGGCCTTGCGCATGTTTTCGCGCAAGCCGGTATCGAGAGCGGAAAAAGGCTCGTCGAGCAGCATCAATCGCGGCTTGCGGCCGAGCGCACGGGCAAGCGCGACGCGCTGCTGCTGGCCGCCGGAGAGCTGATGCGGGCGGCGATCGAGCATGCCGCGGTCGAGTTCGACCATATCGATGAGAGCATTGATGCGCTGATCGCGGTCGCGCGCGCCGCGCTCCATGCCGAAACCGATATTCTCCGATACGCTCAGATGCGGGAACAGGGCACCGTCCTGCGAGACGATGCCGATGCCACGGCGGTGCGCCGGCACGATGGCTTCGCCATCGGCCAGGGTCTCGCCCTGCAGCACCACTTGGCCCGCATCGGGAACCTCGAAGCCGGCGATGATCCGCAGCAGCGTCGTCTTGCCCGAACCGGACGGGCCGACGATCGCGGTGCGGCTGCCAGCAGCCACCGTGAGATCGATATTATCGAGCGCATGCACGGGGCCGTAGCGTTTGCTGATGTTCTTGATTGCCAGAAAGGTCATTGTCCGGCCGTTCGCTTGGATTGCACGTAAAGGAGAAGGGTGAGCGGCAGCGACAGGACGACCATCATGAAGGCGTAGGGTGCTGCGGAAACATAATCGATCTCGCTGGTCAGCGACCAGAATTTCGTCGCCAGCGTTTCCGTACCGTTGGGAGAGAGCATCAGCGTCGCCGTCAGCTCGTTGGTGATGCCAAGCGCGACCAACGCGACGCTCGCGGCAAAGCCGGGCGCGGCAAGCCGCATGGTGATCTGCCGCACCGCCTGCGCTGGCGTGCGGCCGAGCGCCATGGCTGCACGCTCAAGCTCGACGGGCGCCTGGGCGATGCTGGCGCGCAGGCCGACCATGGCACGCGGCAGGAACAGAAGCACATAGGCGAGCAGCAGCGTCGCAAAGGTCTGGTAGAGCGGCAGGATCAGCCGGACGGTGATCGACACCAGGGCCAGGGCGACGACGACGCCGGGCAGCGAGCCGACATAATAGTGGCATGCTTCGAGAATGCGCTGCAGCCGGCCGGGCGCACGCACCGACAGCCATGCCATGGGGGCTGCTGCAATGGTGGCAAGAAGGCCTCCGGCGATCGCGAGAAGAATGGTCTGCAGCAAGGCCGAGCCGACCGTATCGATCCGCCAGACGTCGGCACCGCCAAGATAAAGCCAGCGCGCCAAGGTGACGAAGGGAATGCCGAGGGTCAGCGCAGCCGTGACGATGGGCAGCGCGACCGCGGGAACGACGAACCAGCCGAGCCGACGGCGATCGGCGGGGCGGGCGGCACCCGAGCCGATACGGGCATAGCGCTCGTTGCCACGCACCAGCACCTCGATGCCGAGCAGCAGCAGGCAGCAGAAGACCAGCACGCCGCCGAGCATGTTTGCCGCTGGGCTGTTATAGGCGGACTGAAACTGGTCGACGATCGCCGTCGAGAAGGTATCGAAGCGGATCATCACGTAGAGGCCGTATTCCGCCAGGAGATGCAGGCCGATCAGCAGCGAGCCGCCGCAGATGGCGAGGCGAAGCTGCGGCAGGATTGCGCGGAAGAAAACGCGCCAGGGGCCGAGGCCGAGCGAGGCGGCGGCGTCCTCGATCGCCGGATCGAGCCGGCGCAGGGCGGCCGCGACCGGCAGGTAGAGGAAGGGAAAATAGGCGAGCACCGAGACCAGCACGCCACTCCAGAGCCCGCGCATGCTCGGCACGAGGCTGACCCAGGCATAGCTGTGCACGAAAGCGGGCACGGCAAGCGGTGCCGCCGCAAGCCAGGACCAGAGGCGCGCGCCCGGAATATCGGTGCGCTCCGTCAGCCAGGCGAGCGTGACCGCCAGCAGGATGGAAAGAGGGATGGTGCAGACTTCGAGCAGGACGGTATTGACGAGCAGCTCGCCGACGCGATTGCGGAAGATGAGCGCTATGACTTCGGCCCAGCCAGTGTCGATCGTGATCCAGACGATGAAGCCGAGGGGCACGAGGCTCAAAAGCGCGACGACGGAAGCAAGGGCGACAACGGAGGCATGCCGGACGCGGCTGCGGGGGGCAGCCGTCAACGGGGGCATTCGCATGGCGGCAGGCTCGCCGGCATATGTGTTTTTCTGCAGCAAATCCGAGCTGCCTTTCACGCCCTGAAATAGGAAGGCAACCGCCGTTGACGGCGATTGCCCGATCGGTCGGCCTTAAAGGCCATCCCATGCCCCTAGCAGGGCATGCGACTGCGATGCAAGAGCAAAGCCCGGCCGAACGCGCGCGAAAGGCGCTGCGGGACGGGCTTTCGCCTTAGATGAGACCAGCTTCCGTCATCAGATCGGTGACCTTCTTGCTATTCAGCTTCGAAGGCTCGATCTTTGGAGCCTGCAGGTCGGGAATCGGCACCAGCTTCGGATTGGAAGCTTCGCCGTTGCCGACGGCATATTCATAGGAATCGCCATCGCGCAGAACGGCCTGACCGCCCTTGCCGGTGATCCACTTCAGGAAAGCCTGCGCTTCCTTCTGATGCTGGCTGGATGCCAGGACGCCGCCGCCGGAGATGCTGACGAATGCACCCGGATCCTGGTTCTTGAAATAGTGCAGCGAGACATTCTTGCTGTTTTCGCCGGTCTTGGCCTGATCGCCGAACCAGTAATAGTGATAGATGACAGCGCCTTCGATCTCGCCCGCATTGACAGCCTTCATCGCGACACTGTTGCCCTTGTAGAAGCTCGCATTTTCCTTCATCGCCTTCAGCCAGGCACGGGTCGCGTCTTCGCCCTTCAGTTCCAGCAGCGCGCTGACGATCGCCTGGAAATCGGCGCCGGCCGGCGAAGCGCCCCAGCGGCCCTTCCACTTGGGATCTGCGAGATCGAGTAGAGATTTCGGCAGATCGGCTTCCTTCAGCTTGGTCTTGTCATAGGCGAAAACGGTGGAACGCGCGGCGACACCGACCCAGTTGCCATCGGCAGCCTTGAAGGTTTCCGGCACCTGGGCGAGCGTGGCGGCATCGACGGGAGCGAAGAGCTTGTTGGCATCGACCAGCGTCATGCCAGGGGAATTTTCCGTCAGATAGACGTCAGCGGGAGAGGCAGCACCTTCCTGGACGATCTGGTTGGCAAACTGCATATCGCTACCGTTGCGGATCGTGACCTTGATGCCGGTTTCCTTGGTGAAGCCATCCGCCCAGGCCTGCGTCAGCGCTTCATGTTGAGCGTTGTAGACGACGATGCCTTCGGAATCGGCGGCATTCGCCATCATCGGAGCAACCGCAAGGCCCGCGGCGAGCGCCAGCGCACTGGTGAGATGTGAAAAGGAAAAAGTCATTAAGTCCTCTCGCTTGGAAACCACCGCCTGCAGCGGCAATGGAATAGCCTATATTTTTCCTGACCGTTTATTTCAAGTTTACGGTCGTTCCCGCTTATCACAAAAGTTTGAGAATAGAGTCAAGATTTCGCCGCTATCTCAGCAGCGAGGTCGAGCCAGGCGCGACCGGCATGTGACAGATATCCGCCGCGCCGCCAGATCCAGGCCATGTTCCACTCCATGCCCGGTTCGACGACAAGCGCATGGGCGATGCCCGAACGCTGGCGCTGTTCGGCGATCAGCCGCGGCAGGAAACCTACACCGAGGCCCGCAGCGACCAGTTCGACAATGAAATTGATCTGGCTCGAGCGCGCGGCAATGTCAGGCGCAAAGCCAGCCGCGCGGCAGGCGTCGAGAATGATGCCGTTCAGCGCGAAGCCGGTTTCGAAGAGGAGAAAGGGATTGTCCTTGAGTGCCGCCAGCGGCACCGTTTGCTGCCCGGCGAGAGGATGCGCCGACGGTAGGAGGACATGCATCGGCTCGCAGCGCACGGTCTGCCACTCGAAGACATCGGGCATCGGCAACAGCGAGGCGCCGAGATCGACCTCATCGGCCAGTACCATTTCCTCGAGCCGCTTGGCGCCCTGCTCCACCAGTCTGATCTCTATGCCCGGATAACGATTGCGGAAGACGGCGAACACCGGAGCGAAGAGGGCATCATTGCCGATCGGCGGCAAGCCAAGCCGCAGGGCGCCGCGCGCGAGCCCACGAAGCTCCGACAATTCAGCCAGCAGATCGTCGCGCCCGGCAAGGATCGCAATTGCCCGACGATAGACCACCTCACCAGCATCGGTCAGGGTCACGCGATGGCCAATGCGGTTGAGCAGCGGCAGGCCAAGCTCGTCCTCCAGCTGGCGCACGGCTTTGCTGACGGCCGATTGCGTGGTGAACACCATCTTAGCGGCTTCCGAAAAGCCGCCCTGGCGCACCACTTCGACGAAGGCTTTCAGTGTCCGAAGCTCCATAAGTATTCCTTACAGGACTTGATTTTATGAAATCAATTCATTTTCTTCATGGAGAGGAAGCGCCTATTGTCAGGTCAAGAGAGTTTCCCGAGCCTTCCATGCGTATCAATCCAAAGAATCATCCGAAATTGAGCTGCCTCGCTCAGATCCTGCTGCTGCTTGCCTTCTGGCAAGCGGGCGAAGCCATTGTGCGCCTGGCACATCTGCCAATACCCGGCGCCATCGCCGGCATGCTGCTGGTGCTGGTACTGTTTACGAGCGGTAAAGTGAAGCTGGCGAGCATGAAGCGTGGCGCGGAGTGGTTTCTCGCCGAAATGCTCTTGTTCTTCGTGCCGGCGGTGCTGGCTTTGCTCGATCATGGCGAATTCATCGGCATCATCGGGTTGAAAGTGCTTACGGTGATCTTCGCCGGCACCATCATCGTCATGGGTGTCACCGCGATAGCGATCGATTTCGGCTACCGGCTGATGATGCGCCAGGGGGCCTCAAGCCATGTCCAGCATTGAAAGTCTCGCAGCCGGCCTGTTCTGGCCGTTGGCGACGATCGGACTTTATTATCTTTCCAAGACGCTCTATCGGCATCGGCCTTCGCTCTGGCTGTCACCGCTGGTGGCTGCACCTGCTATCTTGATCGTGCTCGCACTGGCACTGCACGCAAATTACCAGGATTATATGCATGACAGCCGCTGGCTGCTCGCGCTGCTCGGACCGGCGACAGTGGCTTTTGCAGTGCCGATCTACGAGCAGCGGGGCCTCATCAAGCGGTATTGGCCGGTCCTGCTGTTCGGCGTAATCGTCGGCAGCGCCACGGCCATGGTTTCGGCCTGGGAGCTTGCAAGCCTTCTCGGCCTCGACGAGAGCCTGCGGCTCAGCCTGATGCCACGCTCGGTCAGCACGCCGTTCGCCATGGTGGTTTCAGGCGATATCGGCGGCGTCCCCAATCTGACAGCCGTCTTCGTCGTCATCACCGGCCTGTTCGGCGCCATGGTCGGCCAGGCACTGCTACGGCTGCTGCCACTGACGTCGGGCATGGCCCGTGGTGCGCTTTACGGCATGGGGGCCCATGGCATCGGCGTCGCCAAGGCGCATGAGATCGGCCGCGAGGAAGGATCGATCGCCGGTCTCGTCATGGTGCTGGTGGGATTGACGAACGTGCTAGCGGCGCCGCTGATCGCGTGGCTCCTGCATTCAGCCTGAACGAAAAAGGCTGCGGCACTTTCATGCCGCAGCCTTGTTTCATTTCGCGAATCTGACTTAGTTGTCGCGCGTCTCTAGCGTTTTGCTGAAGAAGATGGCGACCAGCGTGCAGACGACGCCGGAGAGCAGATAGAGGCTGGTGTAGACGAGGCCGAACTGGCTGGAGAGGGCAAGCGCCACGAATGGCGCGAAGCCGGCACCGATCAGCCAGGAGAGATCCGACACCAGGGCCGAGCCGCTGTAACGATAGTTCTGGCTGAAGCGGGAAGCGCTGGCGCCCGCCGCCTGACCGAAGGAGAGGCCGAGCAGCGTGAAGCCGAGAACCACGTAGATGTGGCGGCCAGTCGCGCCGCCATCGAGCAGCCAGGGTGCCACGAAGGCGAAGCAGGCGATCAGCACCGCGCCGATGGCGAGCTGATTGCGGCGGCCAATCCGGTCGGCGAGCATACCGGAACAGATGATGGCGAGAATGCCGCAGATCGCGCCGAGGAACTCTACCAGCAGGAACGAACCGGGAGTCTGCTCGCTGTAAAGCGTCACCCAGCCGAGCGGGAAGACGGTCACGAGGTGGAAGGTCGCAAAGCTTGCCAGCGGCACGAAGGCGCCGATCAGGACATCGCGGCCATGCACGCGCAGCAGCTCCGTCATCTTCACGGGCTCAAGCTCATGACGCTCCAAGAGCGTGCCGAACTCCTCGGTGGCGACCAGGCGCAGACGGGCAAAGAGCGCGACGACGTTGACGGCGAAGGCGCAGAAGAAGGGATAGCGCCAGCCCCAATCCAGGAAGTCCGCCGTCGTGAGACTCGTGACGAAATAGGCAAACAGAGCGCTTGCCAGCATGAAACCGATCGGGGCGCCGAGCTGAGGGATCATCGCATACCAGCCACGATGGTTTGTCGGTGCGTTAAGCGCCAGGAGCGAAGCCAAGCCGTCCCATGCACCACCAAGTGCAAGGCCCTGACCGATGCGGAAAATGGCAAGCAGGATGATTGCGTAGACACCGACTTCCGAATAGCCGGGGAGGAAGCTCATCGCAGCCGTCGAGCCGCCAAGCAGGAACAGCGCGATCGTGAGTTTTACCCCGCGCCCGTAGCGCCGGTCGATCGCCATGAAGATGAACGAACCGATCGGGCGGGCGATGAAGGCCAGCGCGAAGACCAGGAAGGAAAGCATCGTGCCATGCAGCGGGTCGGCGAAGGGGAAGATGAGCTTCGGGAAGACCAGTACGGATGCAATGGCATAGACGAAGAAATCGAAGAATTCCGACGTGCGACCAATGATCACGCCGATGGCGATATTGCCGGGTGCGACCGAGCCCCCCGCATGCATGCTGCGGGCATCGCTCTCCAGAGTTGAAGATGTGGGGTTCAGTGATTCATGCGTTACGCTGACCATGCGCGGGAGCCTCCCTCTCCGAGCACGAATTCCTCCACGAATTCGCGCGTAATGAAAATGTCGATCAAACGTGCGAACATATCAAGTATCCAGCATGAAATAATTCGCAAATTAGCAATCGGTCGAGCCATTATCTGCCTTTGGCGCCGCGTTCCGGACGAAGAAAAACCGCCGGTGATGGCCATTTGTTCCGATCCAGGTATATTAGCGCCGGCAAAAGCGAACTGCCTGATAGAAAACCTTCTGGATTTCTGAGGGTTTTCCCGATACGTGGGACAGCATTCCATACCGCAATGCACTCAAGCTTGCTGCGGTGCGACGAAACACCTCATATCGTTCATGACCGCCGTCCTTTAGTCGCGGTAGGGTCGAAACAAAAAGAGCTTTAAGACGTGCCAAGACTATCGAAGATTTTCAGCCGTTTATCCGTCATCCCTTTGTTTTTGCTGCTCTCAGGTTGCAATCTGGTGGTGATGGCTCCCTCCGGCGATATCGCTATGCAGCAGCGAGACCTCATCATCGTCTCGGTCGTGCTGATGCTGATCATCATCATCCCGGTGATCTTCCTGACGCTGCTCTTCGCTTGGAGATACCGCCAGTCGAACAACGAGGCGACCTACGAGCCGGAGTGGCATCATTCGACACGTCTGGAGCTGGTCATCTGGTCCGCTCCGCTTGCCATCATCATCGCGCTCGGCGCGGTGACCTGGATCAGCACCCATCAGCTCGACCCCTACCGCCCGCTCGATCGCATCGCCGCCGACAAGCCGCTTAGCGCCGACGTCAAGCCGCTGACGGTGGAAGTGGTCGCGCTCGACTGGAAATGGCTCTTCTTCTATCCGGAATACGGCATCGCCACCGTCAACGAGATGGCGGCTCCCGTCGACCGCCCGATCAACTTCAAGATCACAGCCTCCTCGGTGATGAACTCCTTCTTCATCCCGGCGCTGGCAGGCCAGATCTACGCCATGCCGGGCATGGAGACGAAGCTCCACGCCGTCATCAATCATCCCGGCGAATTCCAGGGCCTGTCGGCCAACTATAGCGGCGCCGGCTTCTCGAACATGCGCTTCAAGTTCCACGGTTTGGATCAGGCCGGTTTCGACCAGTGGGTCCAGAAGGCAAAGAGCCAGGGCACGGCGCTCGGCCGCCAGGAGTACCTGGCGCTTGCCAAGCCCAGCGAACGCGAGCCGGTGCGCTACTTCAACGCCGTCGACGATGGTCTCTACAACGCCATCCTCAACATGTGCGCCGATCCGAGCAAGATGTGCATGAGCGAGATGATGCATATCGACGCCAAGGGCGGCGGCGGCAAGGAAAGCCACGAAAATCGCGAGCGCCTGATCTATGACAATCGCGGCGGTGCCTCGGCCGAAGTTACGCCGGTCAAGGCCGACGGCAGCGCCAGCCACACCATGCAGCATGGCGACAACTCCATGCAGGGCATGGATATGGGCAACGGCTCTTCTTCCGATTCGTCGACCGGTTCGGCGCAGCATCAGGGTCATTGATCCGGTGCGCTCAATAACAAGACATTCATAAGGGACAGAGGCAATCCATGTTTTCCAACCCGGACCTCTATAAATTCATCTTCGGTCGGCTGACGCTCGACTCGATCCCGTATCACGAGCCGATCCTCGTCGTGACCTTCATCGGCGTCGCCATCGGCGGCATCGCCGTCCTCGGCCTGCTGACCTATTTCCGCCTCTGGGGCTACCTCTGGAAGGAATGGTTCACCAGCATCGACCACAAGAAGATCGGCATCATGTATGTCGTGCTGGCGCTGATCATGCTGCTGCGCGGTTTCTCCGACGCGCTGCTGATGCGCCTGCAGCAGGCGATCGCCTTCAACGGATCCGAAGGTTATCTGCCGCCGCATCACTACGACCAGATCTTCACGGCGCATGGCGTCATCATGATCTTCTTCGTGGCGATGCCCTTCGTCACCGGCCTGATGAACCTCGTGGTGCCGCTGCAGATCGGCGCCCGCGACGTTTCCTTCCCGTTCCTCAACAACTTCTCGTTCTGGATGACGACGGCGGGCGCGATTGTCATCATGATTTCGCTCTTCATCGGCGAATTCGCGAAAACCGGCTGGCTGGCTTATCCGCCGCTTTCCGGCATCGCCTATAGTCCCGACGTCGGCGTCGATTATTACATCTGGGGCCTGCAGGTCGCGGGTATCGGAACGACGCTTTCGGGCATCAACCTGATCGCCACCATCGTCAAGATGCGCGCGCCGGGCATGACCTTCATGAAAATGCCCGTCTTCACCTGGACGTCGCTCTGCACCAACATCCTGATCGTTGCGTCCTTCCCGATCCTGACCGCCACGCTCGCTCTGCTGACCCTCGACCGCTACGCCGGCACGAACTTCTTCACGAACGACCTCGGCGGCAATCCGATGATGTATGTCAACCTCATCTGGATCTGGGGCCACCCGGAAGTCTACATCCTGATCCTGCCGGCCTTCGGCGTCTTCTCGGAAGTCGTCGCCACCTTCTGCGGCAAGCGCCTCTTCGGCTACGCCTCGATGGTTTACGCCACCTGCGTGATCATGATCCTCTCCTACCTCGTCTGGCTGCACCACTTCTTCACGATGGGCTCGGGCGCCAGCGTCAACTCCTTCTTCGGCATCACGACGATGATCATCTCGATCCCGACGGGTGCGAAGCTCTTCAACTGGCTGTTCACGATGTATCACGGCCGCATCCGCTACGAGCCGCCGATGCTGTGGACCGTCGGGTTCATGGTGACCTTCACCATCGGCGGCATGACCGGCGTCATGCTCGCCGTTCCGCCGGCCGACTTCGTGCTGCACAACTCGCTGTTCCTGATCGCCCACTTCCATAATGTGATCATCGGCGGCGTGCTCTTCGGCATGTTCGCGGGCGTCAACTACTGGTTCCCGAAGGCCTTCGGCTTCAAGCTGGATCCGTTCTGGGGCAAGATGAGCTTCTGGTTCTGGCAGATCGGCTTCTGGTTCGCCTTCATGCCGCTCTATATCCTCGGCCTGATGGGCGTCACCCGCCGTGTCAGCCAGTTCGACGATCCGTCGCTGCAGATCTGGTTCATCATCGCCGCTTTCGGCGCCGGTCTCATTGCCATCGGCATCGCCTGCTTCCTCATCCAGCTGGCCGTCAGCTTCATGAAGCGCGAAGAGCTTCGCGATCATACCGGCGATCCCTGGGGCGGCCGCACGCTGGAATGGTCCACCTCGTCGCCGCCGCCGGCCTACAACTTCGCCTTCACGCCGATCGTCTACGATCACGACGCGTGGTGGGACATGAAGAACCGCGGCTATGTCAGGCCGACCGAAGGCTTCATTCCGATCCACATGCCGAAGAACACCGGCACGGGCATCATCCTCGGCGTTCTCTCCATCGGCTTCGCATTCGGGATGATCTGGTACATGTGGTGGCTTGCCGCCATCACCTTCGTCGCGATGATCGTCATCACGATCGGCCATACCTTCAACTACAAGCGCGACTACCACATCCCCGCCGACGAGGTCGTTAAGACCGAGAACGAGCGTACGAAACAGCTCGCAGGACAGGTGTAAGACTTATGACGACCCCAACCGCACACGCTCCCAAGGATGGCGAAACACCCGCCTTCTACATGACGGAAGAGCATCATCCGGAAGGCAGCACCATGCTGGGCTTCTGGATCTACATCATGAGCGACTGCCTGATCTTCGCAGTCCTCTTCGCCACCTTCGCCGTGCTCGGCCACAGCTATGCGGCCGGCCCGTCGCCGGCCGACCTCTTCGAGCTGCCGCTCGTCGCCCTCAACACGGCGATGCTGCTCTTCTCCTCCATCACCTATGGCTTCGCCATGCTGGCAATGGAGAAGGATAACAAGTCGGGCACGCTGATGTGGCTGACGATTACGGGCATCTTCGGCGCCCTCTTCATCTTCTTCGAACTCTATGAGTTCTATCACCTGATCCTCGACGGTGCCGGCCCGCAGCGCAGTGCCTTCCTGTCCGCCTTCTTCACGCTGGTCGGCACGCACGGTCTGCACGTCACCACCGGTATCGTCTGGCTGATCACGCTGATGGTGCAGGTCGGCCGCTATGGATTGATCCCGGAAAACAAGCGCCGCCTGATGTGCCTTTCGATGTTCTGGCACTTCCTGGACGTCGTCTGGATCGGCGTGTTTTCTCTCGTCTACCTCATGGGAGTTCTCGGATGAGCTCGAACGCTAACCATTCGCATCATTCCGGCGACGCCCACGGCCACGATCACCATGGCGGCCACGAGGCGGCGCACGGCACCTTCAAGAGCTACATGACGGGGTTTATCCTCTCCGTCATCCTGACCGCCATTCCCTTCTGGCTGGTCATGGCCAAGGTCATCCCCGATCCGGCCGTCACCGGAGCGATCGTCATGATCCTCGGTGCGATCCAGATCGTCGTGCACATGATCTACTTCCTGCACATGAACACCCGCTCAGAAGGCGGCTGGAACATGATGGCGCTGATCTTTACGATCGTGATCGTCATCATCGCGCTGTCCGGCTCGCTCTGGGTCATGCATCACCTCAACGCGAACATGATGCCCATGTCGCCCGAGATGATGCGCAACATGCCGTAAATTCGAACGGCGGGCCTTCAGGCGAAGGCCCGCCCTCTTCCGGCGTGAAATCCGCCGGGTGCTGCGCGTTGCATGCTTGAAATGCCGAAAGCCGCAGCCAAATCTTCCCGACCGCGCATGATCTTCAGCGAAGAGAATTGAACCTCCCGAAATCATGCGGCAGCGCCTCCCCGGAGATCAGCGCCATGACCGATATTTCCTCGAACACCTCTCAGGGCAAGCCGCGCACGACGCTGACCCTGGTCATCTGGGTGTCGCTGCTTCTGCTTCTGACGGCCCTCCTCATCGGTCTCGGCACCTGGCAAGTGAAGCGGCTGCATTGGAAGCTGGATCTGATCGCCCGGGTCGATGCACGCGTGCATGCTCCGGCGGTTCCGGCTCCCAGCACCGCAGAGTGGGCGGACGTCACGGCCGAAAACTCCGAATACAAGCATGTCCAGGCAAGCGGCACTTTCCTCAATGACAAGCAAGTGCAGGTCTATGCCTCGACCGCTCTCGGCGCAGGCTATTGGGTGCTGACGCCGCTAAAGCTTGCAGATGGCACGATCATCATCGTCAACCGTGGCTTCGTGCCAACCGAGAAGCGCAATCCGGCGACGCGCGCCGAAGGCGAGATTTCCGGTGAGACCACCGTTACCGGCCTATTGCGTATCAGCGAGCCCAAAGGCACGCTGCTGCGTTCAAACGTGCCGGCGGAGGAGCGCTGGTATTCGCGCGACGTGGCAGCCATCGCCGAGGCCCGGGGGCTGCAGAACGTGGCGCCCTACTTCATCGATGCCGACGATGCGAAAAATCCCGGCGGATTGCCCGTGGGCGGGCTGACGCAGATCACCTTCCACAACAGCCATCTCGTCTATGCCATCACCTGGTACGGACTGGCCGCCATGACATTAGGGCTGGCAGTCTATCTCGTCTATTTCGAGCGGCAGCGGGCAAAAGTGGCTCGTTGATCGCCACCCTTTGCTTTCACGTAATTTCCGACGCGAAACCGCGCTTTTGCTGAAACTACTCTAAGGTCTGTGGAGATTCATCGTGAATTAAGGGCGGCTGCGGCGAGATGGGTGATAGCACCATTAATGCCGTGTGGATGGGAATGTTATGATCGAAGTTGGATTCGGCGATGGTTTGAACAAAAGATGAAGGTGCTGAAGCAGCAGTCTTGAGTTAGCGCTCCTCACGATAGATAGTGTCAAGTAATAGCCTGGAAATATTCAAAATAATGGATTGGTTCCCTATAGTCTTCATTACGTTCAAAGTTCTCGTGTTGGGCACGGGCATGTTCTTCGCCATCAAATGGCATCATGATCAAGGAAAGAAGAAATAACGAAACCAGCGAATCGTAAGCGCCTGCCGAACACAGCTTGTCACTGCCGCTACGTACCGGATCGGTTGGTTGCAGACAATACGACGCCATCTTCGCCCATTGGGTGTCAGTCAGAATAAGCGGTCCATCAAAGGCTTGAATCACATCAAGCCAATGTGAATCCCACAGACCTTAGATCGATATCTTCGGGAAGCGAAGCTGCCAGCGCCGGCCGTCGCTCGTCATTTCGACAATCCCGAACGGCTCGACATCAACAGCCCAGAATGCCGCAGGCGGCGCCTGCAAGGCCTGCAGAACGGCAGAGCGAATGACGCTCGCATGGGTGATGATGACGATATGGCCGGCATCCTCGATATGATTTCCCATCCATTCGCTGACACGTTTCATGACCGACAAGAGGGCTTCGCCGCCATGCGGCGCGACCGACGTGTCCGTCATCCAGAGCGCGAGGGACTCCGCATCCCTTTCATGCAGTTCGGCTAGTGATTGCCCCCGCCAGTCGCCATAATCGCATTCGCGCAAGGCGACATCCGGGATAGCGTCGAGACCGAGGACCGCGGCGGTCTGGCGCGCGCGCAGAGCCGGGCTCGCCCAGACCCGATCGATCGCCCCCAGCCTGAAGGATAAGGATTGAGCCTGCTGAGCCGCCTTCGCCTCCAAGGGTTCGTCATCCGGAAAGCAGCCATTCCGATTGGCTTGCGTTGCCCCATGGCAAATCCAGCTCAAACGCGTTTTCATGAAACTTCCTCTATTCCATCCCCCGGTGCGCTCTTGTCGCGATTTAGCATCGCAGTGGCGCTTGATTGACAATTATATTTGCAGATAGCTATAAACTTGCACTTGCGGGTGTGGAAGCCGGTGGAATCCCGGCGCGGTCGCGCCACTGTAATCGAAGACGGACGAGTTCCGCCCTCCGAGAGCCAGACCCTTCCCGCAAGAACCCTTCCGCAAATGGAACGCGCTTTTCTTAAAGAGGGAAATACAATGTCCGACACCACTTTCGCCCCAACCGCAGTTCCACAGCCGATTCCGCTCGGCCAAATCCTGCCCTGGGCTATTTTTGCCGGCCTGCTGATGCTGCTTGCGATCTATTTCATCGGCGCAGAAGAAGGCGCGACCTCGCTCTTCTCGGGCATGTATGTGCACGAATTCGTGCATGATGCCCGCCACCTGCTCGGCTTCCCCTGCCACTAAGGGGTCAAGCACATGGTTGGACGTCTTTTGCTCCGCGGCATGATCGTCGGGGCCTTGACCGGTATTTTCGTTTTTGCTTTTGCCCACATCTTCGGCGAACCGCTGGTCGACTGGGCCATCGGGTTTGAAGAAAAGGCCGCGCAGGCGGCCGGCGAAGCTCCTGAACCAGAGATTGTCAGCCGCGCTACGCAGGCGGGCATCGGCCTCTTCACCGGCAGCGTGATCTTTTCCACCGCAATCGGCGGATTGTTCGCGCTGGTTTTCTCCTTCATCTACGGCCGCATCAGCCCCTTGGGTGCGCGCGGCACGGCAGCGCTGCTCGCGCTCGCCGCTTTCGTGACGATTTCGCTCGTGCCCGATCTCAAGTATCCGGCAAACCCACCGGCCGTCGGCAATCCCGATACGATCGGCGCGAGAACGGAACTGTTCTTCATCATGATCGTTGCCTCCGTCGTCGGCATGATCGTCGCGGTGGGCTTCGGTCGCAGGCTGGCAGCGCGATATGGTTCCTGGAACGGTGCGATCATTGCCGGCATTGGCTACATCGTCTTCATCGCGCTGATCCAATATCTGCTTCCCCCCATCAACGAAGTGCCCGAGCAATTTTCCGCCGTCGTGCTCTGGCGCTTCCGCGTCACCTCGCTCGGCATGCACGCCATTCTCTGGACGACGCTCGGCCTTGCCTTCGGAGCCTGGGCGGAACGTCAGTTGCCGCAGACACGTTACGGCAATGCGGCCCTACGCCGGGTTTAGTGTGGTAAATAGATCGCATCCCGCGCATGGCAACATGCGCGGGAGACGCCTGTATCCAGGTGGCGTCCTGTTTGCAATCTTCTGTCTCATCGTTGCAGGTTGGCCAGTTTCGGTTGCCGCACATGGCAGCGGCTCCTCCGGCAGCCAGGCCGGCATTCCGATTCCCAGTCTCACCCATGGCGAGATGGCTGTGATCTCTCCCTATTACGGGCGGATCATTTCGCTTGCCGAGAGCATATCGGATACCGACGAAACCTTCCGCCGTCTCCTGAACTTCGCGCAGATCCAGCGTGCCTATTGCCTATGGGGCGTGATGCCAGGCAGCGTCAGCGACGAGGAAAGCCCTTTCAACGAATGTTCGCACGCCTATCTTGCGGCTGCAAAAGCAGTGCTGCTGCAGATGCGTGCCATGAAAGTGGAAAAGGAACCGGTCGACGACCTCGTCTCCGATATCGATCTGGCACTCGTGCGCAACAACCTCTCGCTCATCCTGTGCAAATTCAGCGGCGAGAATTTCAATACGGCCGATCTCATCCGGCCGAAGCTTGCCGATATCGCGCTTCATGCGAAAAGCCTTGCTGCGATCTTATCGGCCAGCCTGTTCGTACTTGCAGGGCTATGGCTAGGCGCGCGCGCATTACGGCCGCAAGCTCAATCTTAGGAACCGCTGCGCACTGTTCCTCGAGCTGGCCTTAACAAAACACCGCCGCGAAGTGCGGCGGTGTTTCTGATCTTACCAGTAACGCGGGCGATCGCGCCAACGGTCATCGCGCCAGCCATCGCGATGATGGCGATGGCCGTGCCAACCCCATGGCGGCGGCGGTGGCGGCCTGTAGTAACCCCAGCGCCGGGGCGGCGGACCCCAGCGATTGGGGCGGCATTCGCCCCAGCGCGTCAGGTGCCAGCCACGACCGCAGGCATAGTCAACTTTCACGATCGGCGCTGAGGCCGCTGTCCCAACGGCTGGGATAGGCATTGCCTCTGCCGAAGATACAACCAGGCTGCCAAACAAGGCAGCGATGGCAATCACGGACGATCTCATTTTGATGGCCCTCTATCCAAGTCCCTTACATGCGGGATTTAACCCCTTGAGGTATGAACGCCGGCTGAACCGAAAAAGGCCATTTGACGGCGAAATCAAGATCAGACCAAACGCCTGACCGCAGCCCAAAAAGCGTCCTGTTGCCGGTATTTGCGGCCAGCCGCAACCTACTCGCGCGTCACGAGAGTTTCATGAAGGAGGCTTACACCAACGATATCAATTGCCATAAAGGAGTTTGGGATGGTCGACCTCGCTTCAAACACTTCGGAGGGTGGCAATGCCAACCATCCAATTCACGGCGCCGGTAGTTCGGCAAAATGGTTTCTGCCGATCTTCGGTGTCGTCGTGCTGGCCGGCCTTGCCTATGTCGGCTATGCCCTTGGCAGCGACCTCGCCGAAGCTGCCGCCGTTCCGTGGATCCTACTCGGCCTGGCGCTGCTGATCGCGCTCGGCTTCGAATTCGTCAACGGCTTCCACGATACTGCCAACGCCGTCGCCACTGTCATCTATACGCGCTCGCTGCCGGCGGAATTCGCCGTCATCTGGTCGGGCTTCTTCAACTTCCTCGGTGTTCTCACTTCGTCGGGCGCCGTCGCCTTCGGCATCCTGGCGCTGCTGCCGGTCGAACTCATCCTGCAAGTCGGCTCCGGCTCCGGTCTCGCCATGGTCTTCGCCCTATTGACCGCCGCCATCATCTGGAACCTCGGCACCTGGTATCTCGGCCTGCCGGCCTCGAGCTCGCATACGCTCGTCGGCTCGATCATCGGGGTCGGCCTCGCCAACCAGTTCCTGGCACCCGCCGGCTCCGCCACCAGCGGTGTCGACTGGTCGCAGGCAAGCAGCGTCGGCATGTCGCTGCTCCTGTCGCCGATCATCGGCTTTGCCGCAGCTGCAATATTGCTGCTGGTCGCCAAGGTGCTGATCCGCAATAAGGAGCTTTATGAAGCGCCGAAGGGCAATACGCCGCCGCCTATCTGGATCCGCGGCCTGCTGATCTTCACCTGCACCGGCGTCAGCTTCGCTCACGGCTCGAACGACGGGCAGAAGGGCATGGGCCTCATCATGCTTATCCTCATCGGCCTGGTGCCGACGGCTTTTGCGCTGAACCGCACACCCGATGTCAACTATCTCGAGGCTTACAAGGCTGCCTCAACGCAGGTCGAGACCGTGCTTGGCAAGTATGTGAAGCCCGGCGTTGCCGCTCCGGCCGATCCGAAGGCTGCGGTCAGCGATGCTGTCAAGAGCAAGATCTGGTCGGATGCGACCACGCCGGCACTTCAGGCCTACATTCACGCCACCAGCGCCGAGATCGCCGCTTATCCGAGCGTCGAGAAGCTGCCGAACGGCCTCGTCAGCAACGTTCGTAACGACATCTACCTGATCGGTGAATCGCTGAAGCTGATCGACAAGCAAAAGCTGCTGCCGATGAGCGCCGACGACCTGAAGGCCGTTACGAACTATCACGCCGCCGTCGATCACGCGACCAAGTTCATTCCGCTCTGGGTGAAGGTCGCCGTGGCACTGGCACTCGGCCTCGGCACGATGGTTGGCTGGAAGCGCATCGTCGTCACCGTCGGCGAAAAGATCGGCAAGACGCATCTGACTTACGGCCAGGGTGCTGCCGCCGAAGTCGTCGCCATGCTGACGATCGGTGCTGCCGACCATCTCGGCCTGCCGGTCTCGACCACGCACGTCCTGTCCTCCGGCGTCGCCGGCACCATGGCCGCCAACGGTTCCGGCCTGCAATGGTCGACCGTTCGCAACATGCTGATGGCCTGGATCCTGACGCTGCCAGCTTCGATCGCGCTTGCCTTCGTGCTGTTCGTCGTGCTGCGCCAGGTCTTCTAATCGTCGCGATAAAGGCGTCGAACATTTTCGATAAGACTATGGCGCCCCTGACGGGGCGTCATTTCATTTGCAGCATTCCGCCGGCAGACGCGGCACTGCGGCCGGCATCGCAAAACGCATCGAAAGCGTTCGCGAGATCCGCCTGCATTCCCACGGAGCATCGAAGCCGAGCCGTCAGGAGCGCATGAGGCGCCTGTTTGCGGATTGCTTCAGCCGACGCCTTCCCTCTTGTTGCCGTTCGCACCGAGGCCGGAAATCTTGGCAAGTTCCGAGCGACGGTTGGCGTAATTCTGCGCAACCATCGGATAGTTGGGAGCAAGTCCCCATTTCTGTCTGTATTCCTCGGGCGTCATGCCATAATGCACGCGCAAATGGCGCTTCAGGGTCTTGAAGCGTTTGCCGTCTTCGAGGCAGACGATGTAGTCGTTTGTCACCGATTTCTTCAAATCCACCGCCGGCACCAAGTTGCTTCGATCGACGATCGAAGCCGACCCATCCAACGTTTGCAGCGCCTCGTGAATATCCTTGATAAGCCTGGGGAGGCTGTGAACAGGGATGGCATTATGGCTGACATAGGCTGAAACGATCTTCACGCAGCCATCGAACAAAGCAGGCGTCTTCTGGGGTACGGGGTCTTTTCTCTCGCTGAAAGAATCCATGATCTTTTCCCGGATCTCATTTGGTTCCTCGTGCGCCGCCCCGCTCGAATTGCATCATGCGCGATACCCGCAGCCGGGCAGCGCGCCGTTTCGATTTGCGCCCTGTTCCAGGAGCGCGATCCCGGTTTGGTAACCGGGGTACAATGCGACCGCATGAAATGCGTGCGCAATCACAGCCGGTAGCTTTTCGCTCCGTATCCCATATCCGCAGCGGTCTGCGGCAGTTCGCCGGCGGAGTCCGAGAAGTAGACCGCCAGCTTGTTGCAAAGAGTGACGAGCGGCATGCCGAGCATGAACGCCGTATGAGTGGGATCTCCGCCGCAATGCTGCAGCGTCTGGAGAATAAGCTTGCGCTCGACATCCTCCATCGTCTGGCCAACGAGGCTGCTGACGGCGGTATCGACCGCTCCCTGCAGCAAACGGCCATCGCCAAGATGGAGGGTGATCTCCTCGATCAATCGATTTTCGCTTGCGGTCACGATAACGACATCATCAGCATGACCGCCGAGCTCGCACAGGACGTAGAGCCCGGTCTCGGCATCTATGCTGACGCGGCCAATCGCTTCTGCCGCCTGATCGCAGATAAGGACATGCGGCTCGGTTCCGCCGACGAATGTGGCGACCAGCTCGCCTCTCCCGGAAAAGACGATGCGAAGCCGGCTCACAAAAGCGCGCAGCAATGTCTTCGTCTTGAGCTCGCTCGCAGCCCGGGCCGCCGAGATCTGATAGGCGGATATGAAAGCCGGCTGCTTCATCATGACCTCACCTGCAAGGCCCTGATGGCAGGCTTCGGCGAAAGACCGGCGGACATACGCCATGCATAAGGTTTGGAGATTGCGGTCATATTCGGCGGGAAAATCATTCCACCCCCCGCAAGACGGCTTTCCGCTTGTAGCGCCGGAGCTGGGCCAAGGAAACCGGCTTCGACAGCAGGAAGCCCTGTACATGCGTTGCGCCCGCTTCCCGCGCCACATCGAGTTGGGAGCTGGTTTCGATACCCTCGACGACGACAAAGGGAGCAAAGCAGGCGGCAAAACCGACGAGATGGGAGAGGCTGTCGCTTCCGTCGCGCCCTTGCCTGTTATCCCACACGAAGGCTGCATCGATCTTGACGATATCGGCGGGCACCTGCAACAGCGATGCCGGCGTGGCGAAACCCGACCCGAAATCGTCAATGGCGATACGACAGCCGAGGTCACGGATCATCTTCATGCGCTCGATGGATGCGCCAACCACTGGATAGCTTTCGGTGACCTCGATGATGAGGCGCGAAGCAAGCTCCGGGCGGCGGCTGATTCGGCCGAATACATCGGCGAACCGATCGCGGCGCGACAGGCTGGTGGCGGAAAGATTGAAACCGAGAACCAGCGCCTCATCCGCAGTCAGATCGGACAGCACCATATCCAGAATGCGCAGATCGAGATCGAACCAGCGATCCTGCCGCTCGAGCAGCGAGACGAAGGTGCCGGCCGTGTGCACGGTGCCGTCCGAGTCCGTTACGCGCGCCAGGCTTTCCGCGTAGAATACCTTGCCGACATTTCCGGCATCATGAATCCATTGCGCCGCAAAACCCAGGCCACCTTCAGCGATCGCCTTCAAGATCAGGGCTCCATGCCCCTCCTCCTCACGGCTTGCACTACCGTTCATCGGATTTCCCTTTCGGGGCGACGCGGCGATCGAGGAACATCCAGGAACAGGAAACAGCGGATGATGAACGGCGCGTCTCGCTCCGAAACATCGGATTCCGGTGTCTATAATCCGCCTCTTCCATCTTCCAGACACCCTCAAACCTCAATCATTGAGGCCCCTTCATCGAGCTGGAAATATTGCGCCGAAGACCATAGTCAACCCAGCACGGATATGCCTACGAGATAGTTATTTAATAAATGCTAATACACTAATTAACTAGCGCTGCAAAAGTCAATCTCCGCGCAGCTTCTCCCGCACAACTAAACCAAAATATTAATGCTCTTCAACAATTATTCAGCACTTGCCGTCTGGGACCACCAGCCACTTTGCCGCGCCGCCTGCAGGGCTAAATCCAGAGGCGGCAGATCCTGGTGCCACAATCTTTCCCACTCCAGACTCATGATGCCGGCATAACCATCGGCATCGAGCGCTGACCGCAGTGCCGCCATCGGGAACTCGCCGGTACCGGGGAGCACGTACCTATAGGGCAGTCTCGGCCCCGGCACGGAAACGCTGTCCTTGATGTGGAGATGGTGCGTGTTGCGCCGAACCTGCTTCCAGGTTTCGACGGGATCTTGTCCGCCCTTGCGCCAAGTATGATGCGTATCCCAGATAAGAGCGCAATCGGGCGCTATTTCAAGGAAGCGAGGAATAGCGTCCGGCAATGCAAGAAAATCATGTGTCTCGACGACCATAGCGGCATGAAAGCCTTCACGCTCCGCAGTCTCACGCCACCATTGCAGCGTCGCCAGCGCCTCGGCCAACTCGCCCTTGTCGGCGGTTTCGCCGCCGTCGAAAACCCGGAGCGAACGAACGCCGACGGCCTCCGCCCATGGAAGATAGCGCAGGAACTCCTCCTTCGCCTGCGCTGTCGCGCCGACAAGACGCAGCGAAGTATTGAAGGCACAGACGCTAACGGGAGAGGCCTGCAGCACTTTGGCCAAGCCGGCCGGAGAACCGAACCGTTCGGTGAAATAGGCAACCAGATCGACAGTGCCGGCAAGGGCGCGGATTTCGATGGCGCCGATGCCATGCTTCGCTGCCAATCCGAGGGCTTCGCTCAATTCGAATTCCGCACATCCCAGTGTGGAAAATGCCAACATTGTCCGCGACCTGTCACTATCAACTGTGATCACCAGAGCCTCCTCCGCCCGGTTGGCACCCGCTCAACGCGCGGATGGATACGCTCCACCCATCCGCGGTCTGCGGCTCGACATAAGTAACCAAACGGATAATTAAGGAGCTGGCTTCGGCCGTCAAGCTCCGATCGCAATCCGCCCCGTGGGGCAGCTCATTAGCGATCAACGGCACGGCGAGGGATATTCACAATAAGCAAGCCGGGTATCCATCACCAGACGATCGGATGCGTTTCCCCGGTCGCGACATTGACGAAGCCTTCCGGCGCCCTTTCGGAGGGGGCAACCAGAACCCAGCGCCAGGGCGCGCAGGTGAGCGTCGCGAAGGAAAGCCGCTCGGGAAAGCCCCGCCACCAGCGCGGTGAGAAGGTCGGCTCATACATCCAATCGATCTCGGCCCCGGCCTTATACAGCGCCTGCATCTCCGCATCCAGCTCCTCGGCCGAGCGCGCCGTCATCAGGCCGCCGACTTCGTAGCGGACGCGGGCGACGACCTTTCCGCCCGAAACCAGCACCCAGCCGCCCTGCTGATCCTTCAGCGCATTGGCGACCATGGCCATGGCTTCATCGGAGGAGCCGACCACCCAGATATTGTGCTTATCGTGCCCGAGCGTTGCGCCAAGGGCGGTATCCGGCGTGCGCGGGCCAGTGCCCAGCCAGAACATGCGCGCGACCTTAGCCTCGCCGGAAAAGCGGTCGACGATCGCGAATTTCGTGACGTTACGATCATGATCGCGCTGAACGGCGCCATCGCGAACCGGCAGATCCATCGTGATGAAATCATCGGCCCAGTGAAACGGCCGCAGCAGTGCGGCCTTGGCCGTGTCGGACGCTGATGGAGCGGCAATGCGAAAATCTTCCGCCGTGACGGTCCGATCGATGCGAACCGTCTGCGTTGCCCATGCCGGCCAGTCGATCTCCGGACGAACGCCGATGGAGGCCTTGCCTTCGGATACCGGCTTGCCATCGGCCCAGACCCTGGCGATCGACAGCGTCTTCACATCGTCCAGCAGCACGATATCGGCAAAACGGCCGGGCGCGATCGAGCCGACCCATGGCGTCAGCCGCATATGCCGGGCAGGATTGATCGTCACGCATTGAATGGCAATTTCCGGCGACAGCCCATTCTCAATTGCCAGCCGGACATTATAGTCTGTCGCGCCGATCTTCAGCGTATCGCTGGCGCTGCGATCATCGGTAACGAAGGCGATCTGGGACCAGTCGGACAGGCCTTTATCGATCAACCCCTTGATGACCTCGGGCAGGGAATGCGGACGGAGTTCGATGAACAGGCCATGCGTCAGCTTTTCCCAGATCTCGTCAAGAAACCAGCCCTCGTGATCGGAGGCAAGACCTGCGCCGGCAAAGGCATTGATCGAAGCGAGATCACGCAAGCCCGCACCATGGCCTTCGACGACGCCGCGCTGTTCGAAGGTGGCCCGGATCATGCCCCAAAGGCGATCGTAAGCCGGATTCTCCGGGTTGCTCACCGACGGCCAGTCCATGACTTCGTCAAGGCCGGCCACCATCAGGCTTTCACGCAGAAACGACTGCTGCTCGTCATAGCCGAAGTGACCGCCACCCCATTCGTAAGCCGTCGGCGGCACGGCCGATCCCGGCAGAGGAAATATCTTCATCGGCGAACCGCGGCGACGCGCTTCCAGCCAGAATTCCAGATTGCGGGCACCATTCACATTGGAAAACTCGTGGCTTGCCTCGCAAGTCCAGGTGACACCATGCGGCATGACCAGAGCCGCTTCCCATTCCGGCGTCAGATGCGAACTTTCGATATGCTTATGCGCTTCGCCGAAACCGGGAACGGCTGCGAGATGCGGCTCGTGCACACGCTCGCTCACCTCACCCTGATAACTGCCGGCCGGACCGACATAGGCGATCCGCCGGCCTTTGATGACGATTTCCTGGTCGTCCAGCCAGCTGCGGCTATGCACATCCAAAAGCCTGCCGACACGCAGCAGGCGATCCGCCGGACGGCGGCCGAGCGCGGTCAGCGTCAGATCTTGACGGATCAGCACTTCGTCCGCCGCATTGATGAGCAGATCGTCCGGAAGATTTGTGTTCGGGGATGTCATGAGAAGCATGCCTGCAGGATATTCGGTCAATTGAGGGTAGAGATGACCAATCCGCATGTAAAGCTGCCCGGCCCACCGGCAGAATAATCGGATGTGAAATGAAGGTATTGCTGCGCTACTCCTTCCCCCAAGGAGCAGGGCTATCGCATATGGAGCGGATGAGCACCGGAAGCTCCTTCTCCCCTCGGGGAGAAGGGGAGGTGGCAACGACTTCAGCTCATATGCGATAGCCCTTCGCCAAGAAGGGAAAGGAGTTCGCGGATCTCAACGATGTGCAATGGCCGGACGTCCTAGCGTGACGCGACATATTCATCCCATCAAAGGCAAAAACCGCCACCCTGCCCATTTGTTGGGCTTGTAAAGCCGGTGCTCGAAAAATAGTATCCTGCAAGCTTGAAACATATGCCCGATTTCATTGACCAAAAGGATTTAGAGAATGAACGGCCTCACCCTTGCCCGTGTCGCGGGATTTGTTCTCCTTGCCGCGGTAACTGCGATGCCGGGCTTCGCCCAGGCAAAAACGCTGACTATCTCCTGGTGGGGCTATAATGGCGAGAAGATGCAGGCCAACATCATCGAGCCCTTCAAGAAGATCTGCGGCTGCGATGTCGTTTTCGAAACCGGCAACAATGCCGACCGCCTCAACAAGCTGAAGCTGCGAGGGGGTAAGGGCGTCGACGTCATCTATCTCACGGACAGCTATTCGCAGCTCGGCATCCAGCAGGGTCTCTTCCAGGAAGTCGACCGCAGCAAGCTCCCCAACCTTGCCGATCTCTACGATATCGCCAAGGCACCGCAAGGCAATTACGGCCCCGCCTACACGATCGGCCGCATCGGTATCGTCTATGATACGGCGAAGGTGAACCCACCGGTTTCCTCCTGGAACGATCTGTGGCGCGACGACCTGAAGGGCGCCGTTTCGCTTCCCGGCATCACCACAACGGGCGGGCCGCTGACGGTGCTCCAAGCCGGCAAGCATGCCGGCGCCGATCCCTATGCCGATGCCGACAAGGCGTTTGAGGCCATCGAGGCGCTGAAGCCGAACGTCGTCAAGAACTACAATACCGGCTCCGAACTGGTGAACCTGATCTCGACGGGTGAGGCCAAGGTGGCGATCACGCAGGATTTTGTTCTGTCATCCCTACGATCGGCCGTTCCGACGATGGCCTGGGCCGATCTGAAGGAGGGCGATATCGCTGTCCTCAACACTGTCAATATTCCAAAGGGCTCGGAAAACGTCGAGCTCGCGCACCAGTTCATCAACTTCATCCTGTCGAAGGACGTGCAGCAAGCGGAAGCCGAACAGGGCGTCGATGCGCCGGTCTCGACCAAGGTGGTGCTGCCGCCGGAAAAGGCCAAGCTCTGGACCTACGGCGCCGAAATGATCGCCAAGCTCAGCCGCATCGACTATCAGAAGCTGATCGAGGCGCAACCGGACTGGTTCGATCGCTGGAACGAGATCTTCGGCATGTAACAGGGCATGCCGCATAGTCTGCGGCGTTCTCACGGAATGTAGTTGATGAAGCATTTGATGAAATGGGGATTGGCGACGCCGGCCATTCTGGCCGTAGCGCTCTTCCTGCTCGTTCCCGTCGTCATTACGATTGCGGCGACCTTCGGCGACCTCAAGGGGATTTTCTCCCCCTATGTCACTTTCTTTTCCAGCGGCTTTCGCCGCACGGTACTCTTCAGGACGATCGAAGTGGCGCTGATCACGACGGCGATCTCGCTGTTTATCGGCTTCATCGCCGCCTATGTAATCGCGCAGATGCCAGGCCGCGCCAAAAGCGTGATGATCATCGCCGCTGTCTTTCCGCTGCTGACCGGCGTGGTGGTGCGCTCCTTCGCCTGGCTGATCATTCTCGGCAAGAACGGCATTCTCAACACCATCCTCATGTCGATCGGCGTCATCAGCGAGCCGCTCTCGATGCTCTACACGGAGGGCTCTGTCATTGTCGCGATGGTCTATCTCTTCGTGCCCTTGATGATCCTGACGCTCGTCGGCGTGCTTGAGGGCATACCGCAGGATCTCATCCAGGCGGCGACATCGCTCGGTGCCACGCCGGCCGCAACCTTCCGACAGGTCATCCTGCCGCTTGCCACGCCAGGCCTGATCGTCGGCGCGGTGCTGGTCTTCACCGGCAGCTTCACCTCCTACGCGACGCCGCAGCTGCTTGGCGGCGAAAAGCAGATGATGATGGGCACCTTCCTCTATCAGCGCGCCATGGTCACCTTCGACTGGGTCGGCGCCTCGACGATCGCCGCCATCATGGTGGTGGTCACGATCGGCATTGTCGCGATCATGAGCCGGCTCGCGCGACGGCTGAACCCGATGGCGGTGTGATCATGCCAAGAACGGTCCATCCCGCGCTCATCGCTTTCACCGCCCTCGTCTTCCTCTTCCTGCTGGCGCCGCTCGTCATCATCATCGGTGCCGCCTTCAGCGACACAACCTATCTCACCTTCCCGCCGCAGGGCCTGACGTTGCACTGGTTCTCGAATATCTTTCAGATTGAGGCCTTCCGCACGACGGCGATCACCAGCCTGGAGCTCGCCTTCCTCGGAACTGCACTGTCGCTGCTGATCGGCATTCCCGCCGCCTACGCCATCAGTCGCTACAGGATCGAACTGCCGCGCTGGCTTTCGACACTTTTCGTGCTGCCGATCCTCGTTCCAGAAATCGTCTTCGGCTTCTCGCTGATGAAATCGATCACGATCGGGCTCGACCTGCCGATCTTCCCGAGCCTCTTGATCGGTCATGCGCTGCTGGTGCTGCCCTATTCCGTGCGCGTCGTCAGCGCGAGCCTCGCAAGTTTCGATTTCTCGATCGAGGAAGCGGCAATCAGCCTCGGCTGCCCACCTCTGAAGACCTTCATGACCGTGGTGCTGCCGAATATCCGCGCCGGCGTCATTGCCGCCTTCATCCTCGCTTTCATCACCTCGATCAACGATGTCTCGGTCTCGGTCTTCCTGACAGGCCCAGGTATCTCCACCCTTCCGATCCAGATCCTCGCCCATATGGAGCAGTTCTTCGATCCGACCATCGCCTCGGTTTCCGTGCTGCTGATGCTCGTCACCGTCGCCGTCATGGCGATCGTCGAAGCCACCCTGGGCCTCACCTTCCTGACAAAGTAGCCGCCCGTGACCGTATCGCTCTCCATTAATTCCATCAGCGCCTATTACGGCAAGACGGCCGTCCTGCAGGATCTTTCGCTGTCCGTCGCCGCCGGCGAACTTGTCTCGCTGCTCGGCTCCAGCGGCTGCGGCAAGACGACGACCTTGCGGCTCGTCGCCGGCTTCCTGCAGCCGAGCAGCGGCACGATCAAGCTGGGGGAGCGCGAGCTGACGACACTGCCGGCGCATGCCAGAGATATTGGCTTGGTGTTCCAGAACTACGCGCTGTTTCCGCATCTGACGGTACTCGAAAACGTCGCCTTCGGCTTGAAGCAGCGCCGCACGCCGACGAAGGAGCGCCTTACGAAGGCCGGCGCCATGCTGGACCGCGTCGGCCTTTCCGGCCTCGGCGATCGCCTGCCCGGCGCACTCTCCGGCGGCCAGAAGCAGCGCGTCGCGCTCGCCCGCGCTCTCGTCATCGAGCCGCCGCTTCTGATGTTCGATGAGCCGCTATCCAATCTCGATGCCAAACTCAGGGTCGATATGCGCGTCGAGATACGCCAGTTACAACGCGCCAACGGCACGACCTCGCTTTACGTGACCCACGATCAGGAAGAAGCCTTCTCGATCTCGGATCGCGTCGCCATCATGAATGCCGGCCGCATCATGCAGCTCGGCACACCCGAAACCCTGTACCGCAAGCCCGCCAACAGCTTTGTCGCCCGCTTCGTCGGCTTCGAAAACCTGCTGCCGTTGAGGGTCGTCGAGCGAGCAGGTGCACTGGTGACAGCCGAGGCTGCGGGCGGTGCAAGGATCATTCTGTCGCAGGACGATTTCGGGCCGATCCCGGACAGTTTTGTCCTCGGCTGCCGCGCGGACGGGCTTTCGGTTCGACGCGAAGGCAACGGCCTGCCGGCGATTCTGGGAACACGCACCTATCTCGGCCGCGCCTATCAATACCAATGCGAAACAGCGGCCGGTGCTATCGTCGCCAATGGCGCCTTGTCGGAGCCGATGGCGGCCGGAGATGCCGTCGTGCTTGTACCCGTGCCTGAGCAATGCTGCATTCTTCAGCCGGAGCAATAGAATTCAGGCTTCGATCTCTTTTTGTGAGCTATGGTTGCAATCGCCATCGGCGGGTAGCCTCTGCGCCATTGCTATTGTGGCCATTGGAAGGTGGTACTGCGAGGACTTCAGGCCTTGGTTCCGTGTTTGCATTGTTTGGGTTGTTGCGAGGGCTTGCTGATGGTTTGGAGGCATGAGGCGTTGCTAGAACGCAAAAAGCCGGCGTTAGGCGGGCCTTTGAGAGGGAATATTGGTTGCGGGGGCAGGATTTGAACCTGCGGCCTTCAGGTTATGAGCCTGACGAGCTACCGGGCTGCTCCACCCCGCGTCACCAGCGTAAGCCGC
>NZ_VIUA01000009.1:0-254879 GCF_007828395.1 Rhizobium sp. ERR 942 | reverse complement strand
CCGCTGCCGAAGCATCTGAATTCGGATGACATCATTCAGTCGATCCGTCCTGAGAAGGATGTCGATGGCCTGCATGTGGTCAATGCCGGCAAGCTTGCAACCGGCGATCTCGAAACCGGGCTGATCTCCTGTACGCCGGCCGGCGCCATGCTTTTGGTGCGCTCCATCCATGGCGAGGACCTGTCGGGTCTCAATGCCGTTGTCATCGGCCGTTCCAACCTGTTCGGCAAGCCGATGGCGCAATTGCTGCTTTCCGCCAATGCGACTGTCACGACGGCGCATTCGCGCACGAAGGATCTCTCCTCCGTCGCAAAGGGTGCCGATATTCTGGTGGCAGCCGTCGGCCGTCCCGAGATGGTCAAGGCCGATTGGGTGAAGCCGGGTGCCACCGTTATCGATGTCGGCATCAACCGGATCGATGCGCCGGAGCACGGCGAGGGCAAGAGCCGGCTGGTGGGTGATGTCGCCTATGGTGAAGCATCCGAAGCCGCCGCCGCGATCACGCCGGTTCCCGGCGGCGTCGGACCGATGACGATCGCCATGCTGATGGCCAATACCGTCATCGCTGCCCATCGCGCCGCTGGTCAGAAGCCGCCGAGGTTTTGAGAGCGAAATACCATCCGGACGGCCAAGAAAAACCCTCCGGATCGGCTTGCCAAGGCGCGAAAGACGATTATAGTCAGGAAATAAATATTCCATAGAAGAAAAAGAGGGAACGAAATGGCATTATCATGGCGTTTCTCCGCCTTGGCGGACCGGCACCGTGCTCTCGGATCGAAACTCGAGGATTGGAGCGGCATGGGAACCGCCTGGACCTACGAGAAGGACATGTCGCAGGAGCATGTCGCGATCCGCACCAAGGCCGGCATCATGGACGTTTCCGGCCTCAAGAAAGTGCATCTGGTTGGACCGCACGCCATTGCCGTGCTCGACTATATCACCACCCGCGACATGTCGAAGATCTATCCCGGCCGCTCGGTCTATGCCGCGATGCTCAACGATCGCGGCTACTTCACCGACGACTGCATCGTCTACCGCACCGGTCCGAATTCCTGGATGCTGGTGCATGGTTCGGGCTCAGGCCACGAGGAAGTGCTCAAGCAGGCGGCCGGCCGCAACTGCGCTGTCCTCTTTGACGACGATCTGCACGATCTGTCGCTGCAGGGTCCCATCGCTGTTGACTACCTTGCCAAATACGTCCCTGGCATCCGAGATCTCAAATATTTCCATCACATGCAGACGACGCTGTTCGGTGCGCCTGTGATGATCTCGCGCACCGGCTATACCGGCGAGCGCGGTTATGAGATCTTCGTGCGCGGCCAGGATGCGCCGATGGTCTGGGATCGTATCGTCGCGGAAGGCGAGGAGATGGGGATCATCCCCTGCTGCTTCAGCGTCCTCGACATGCTGCGCGTCGAAAGCTATCTGCTCTTTTATCCCTACGATAACTCGCAGATGTACCCCTTCGCGGACCAGCCGCCCGGCGATAGCCTGTGGGAGCTCGGCCTCGACTTCACGGTCAGCCCGGGAAAGACGGGTTTCCGCGGCGCCGAAGAACATGCCCGCCTCAAGGGCAAGGAACGCTTCAAGATCTTCGGTATGCTGATCGATGCAGACGGTCCGGCCGATCTCGGCGACGACGTCTATGCCGAGGGCAAAAAGGTCGGTGTCATCACTTGCCCCTGCTATTCGACCCTGACGAAGAAATCGATGGCGATCGCCCGCCTCGATGTCGACAAGGCCGTGCAGGGCACGAAGCTGGAAGTACGCGGCAAGAGCCTGAACGCAAGCGCGATTGCCCATACGCTGCCGTTTGACGATCCGGAAAAGAAGAAGAGGACGGCTATCGGTTAAGGAGGCGCTCATGCTTGTGGAAGGCATCAAGAGCCGACCGGTCTACAAGGGCCTCTCCATCCAGCCGCATGCCCGGCGGCATCTGTTCGCGCTGGAAGGCGAGGGGGCCAATGCCCTCCTCGACCAGATGGCCGGGTTTGACGATACCATCCTGTCGCGCAGCGAAATCCTCTATGTCGCGCGCGGCTCGCAAGGCAGGGGTCATGACGAAGCCCTGCGCGGGCTCGGCGCCGATATGTTCTTCACGGCGCCGACGATCGCGACATTGCTTTTCCGCCTGAAGGCCTCCCTTGCAACGGCGCATATGGGCACGCGGCTCTATATCGCCGGCACCGAGGGCTTTATCGGCCAGGCGATGATGGTGGCGCTCGACTACGGCATGGATCATGCCTCGATCATCACGGAGCATCGCGGTTCGCTGGCTCGCCGCGTGCAATGCGTCCACTGCAAGGGCATCACCGACGATGTCACGCACAGTCCCTTTACCTGCAGCCATTGCGGGCTTCCGCTATTGGTGCGCGACCACTATTCGCGCCGCCTCGGCGCCTTTCAGGGCGTCAACATCGATGCGGAAGAGCCCGGCACTGCGCCTGATCCCGAGGAGTTGTTCCTGTGAGCGGTGGTACGGAAATTCCGGTTCGTGTCGCGAAGGTGACGCCGGTCGCCGATCGCATCAAGCGTTTCCGCTTCGAGCGTCTCGACGGCGCGCCGATGCCTTATTTCTCCGGCGGCGCCCATGTCATCGTCTCGATGAACGATGAGGGTCATGTTCGCCGCAACGCCTATTCGCTGATGTCGCCGCCGCATGATTGCTCGGCCTATGAGATCAGCGTGCTGCGCGTCGAGGACTCGCGTGGCGGTTCCGCCTTCATGCATGAGAAAGTGAGGGAGGGTGACGAGCTCAAGGTCAGCTATCCCGTCAATCTCTTTCAGCCGGACTGGCGCGGGCGCAAGCACCTTTTGATCGCCGGCGGCATTGGCATTACGCCCTTCATCGCGATGATGCGGCAGTTCTCGCGCGAGGGCGCGAATTTCGAGCTGCATTATGCCGTGCGTTCGCTCGATCGTGGCGCCTATTGCCGCGAGCTTGTCGAGCAATATGGACCGCAGCGGGTGAAGATCTATTGCGATGCCGATCGCAATTTCATCCCCGTCGCCCCTCTGCTCGAAAGTCAGCCGCTCGGCACGCATCTCTACGTATGCGGTCCGGCCGGCATGATCGACGGCGTGTTGAAAACGGGCATCGAGGCCGGCTGGCCGGAACAGAACCTGCATTCCGAACGCTTCCTGTCGTCGCAGCCCGGCAAGCCCTTCTCCATCATGCTGACGCGGTCGGGCAAGACCGTTCACGTCGGCCATCACGAAAGCATGCTGGAAGCGATCGAGGCCGCGGGTGTCGATGCGCCCTTTCTCTGTCGCGGCGGCGCCTGCGGGCAGTGCGAGACGGCTGTTGCTGTCTGCGACGGCAAGCTTCTGCATAATGACGTCTATCTGAGCGATGAAGAAAAGGCCTCTGGCCGAAAGGTGATGATCTGCGTCTCCCGCTTCGAGGGAAGCGCGCTGCATCTCGACCTCTAAGCATTCGGCCGATATCCAGGAGAATGGGCATGGCAATCGCCTTCAAGCAGGAAACGTTTCGGGACGACTTTACCTACCGCAACAGTCCGGAAAATATCCGGCGTTTTCCGTTCCCCTTCGATCGCGACGAATACATGTATTCGGTCAACATGGAACCGCATGTGAAAGGGCGGAAGAACACGGTCTATGAAAGCCTCATCGACGTCGATGAACACTATGTCGCCGAGATGCATGACCGGGCTCTGGTGCTGAAGGAAGATCCCTTACGCTATCAGGCGCTGCCGCACATGATGACGGCGCAATGGGACACGCTGGAACTGCTAATGGAACAGCAGGCGGCCGGCTATCCCGAACATTTCACGCTCACCAGGAATGGCGATCAATGGCGCTGGATCAATAGGCCGCTCGGCATAGACGACACCTTCACCTTCGGCGATGCGTCCACGTTGCCTTACGAACCCTTCGAATACATCAGCCGCCAGGCGCAGGGTGATTTCTGCATTGTCGATCAGCGTGACGGCAATCTCTGGATGGATGCGGGTATGGTCACCACCCAGGCCGATTGGTCGCTTGATTTCGATATCGGCATGAATTTCATGGAATGGCATGGGCCGGTGCCGCTCGCCCACCAGATCGGCGTCTTCGACCGCGCGCTGAAATTCCTCTTGAACCTGCAGCAGGGCAAGCCGACGCGCCGGTTCAACTGGACGATGACAATCAATCCGCGCCTCGATACCAGCCCCGAAAACTACCCGAAATGGGGTCCGGATCGCACCACCGTGACGCCCGAGAATGTCGGCGAGAAGGTGCACCTGCGCGTAGAATTGCAAAGCCTGTGGCGCCTACCGCGCTCGAACGCCATTCTCTTCGTCATCCGCTGCTATCTGATGAACATGAATGAGCTTGTCACCGTGCCTAAATGGGCGCGCCGCTTCCCGCGCGTGCTGAAAACCCTGCCGCCGGAGCTCATCGACTACAAGGGCCTGACGCGCTTCCGCCAGACCACGATCGACTGGCTATCGAAATATGACGACGGCGCCCCGACCAGTCCCGGCATTTTTCCGGATTGATGCCGACACGGCGCGAAACGACTGCATGCGATAAGAACTTCGACATAATCGAGAAGGGGAATGCCACATGACACGAGTTGCCGTTATCGGTGCCGGCCCTTCGGGCCTTGCCCAGCTAAGGGCCTTTCAATCGGCCGCGAGGAAGGGTGCTGATATCCCGGAGGTCGTCTGCTTTGAAAAGCAGGCGGATTGGGGTGGCCTTTGGAACTATACCTGGCGCACGGGCCTCGATGAATATGGCGAGCCGGTGCATGGCAGCATGTATCGCTATCTATGGTCGAACGGCCCGAAGGAATGCCTGGAATTTGCCGATTATTCCTTCGAGGAGCATTTCGGCAAGCCCATCGCCTCCTATCCGCCGCGTGCCGTGCTCTGGGACTATATCAAGGGCCGCGTCGAAAAGGCTGACGTGCGCAAATGGGTGCGCTTCAGCACGCCGGTGCGCATGGTGCGCTTCGATGAAGAGACGAAGAAGTTCACGGTAACCGCGCATGATCGCCCTCAGGACCGGATGTATGACGAGGTGTTCGACTATGTCGTCGTTGCCTCTGGTCATTTCTCGACGCCGAACGTGCCCTATTTCGAAGGGGTGAAGACCTTCAACGGCCGCGTGCTGCATGCCCACGATTTTCGCGATGCGCTGGAGTTCAAGGGCAAGGACGTGTTGCTTGTCGGCCGCAGCTATTCGGCCGAGGATATCGGCTCGCAATGCTGGAAATATGGGGCAAAGTCGGTGACGACGAGCTATCGCTCCAAGCCGATGGGCTTCAAATGGCCTGAGAATTTCGAGGAGCGGCCGCTGTTGACGCGTCTTGAAAACAAGACGGCCTATTTCCTCGATGGCTCATCGAAGGATGTCGACGCGCTAATCCTCTGCACAGGCTATCAGCACCATTTCCCCTTCCTGCCGGATGATCTTCGGCTGAAGACGGCAAATCGCCTCTGGGCTGACCACCTCTACAAGGGTGTGATCTTCGATAAGAATCCGCAGCTCTTCTATATCGGCATGCAGGATCAGTTCTACACCTTCAACATGTTCGACGTGCAGGCTTGGTGGGCGCGCGATGTCATGATGGGCCGCATCAAGCTGCCGCCCGAAGCGGAACTGCAGGCGAACTTCGACAAGTGGCGCGCCCGCGAGGAAACGCTTGAGGATGCCGAGCAGATGATTTGGTATCAGGGCGACTATGTGAAGGAGTTGCTCGCCGAGACCGATTATCCGAGCTTCGATATCGAAGGCACGAACAGGACCTTCATGGAATGGGAGCATCACAAGGCGGAAAACATCATGGGCTTCCGCGACCACGCCTACCGCTCACTGATGACCGGCACCATGTCGCCGACACATCATACGCCCTGGGTTGACGCGCTCGACGATTCCATGGAGGAATATCTGCGCAATTGATCCATGCTCACTTCCCCACCTGACCGGCAAGGGAGGCGTCGAGCAGCCCTTGCCGGATTTTTATGTGATGAGACGAAACGAGTTCATCCGCAACTTTCTTTTCGGGCATGGCTTCCATGGATTTCCAGACAAGCGTTCTCGGCCGTATGGCCGGTTTCCTTTATCGCTGTAGGGCGGACGAAAGCTATACGATGCTTGAGATGACCGACGGCATCGAGCGCATCTTCGGCTATCCCGCTGACGAGATTATCGGCAACCGTTCGCGAACCTTCACTTCGATCATGTGCGAAGAGGATATCCCGCTCATGGATGAGCTTGTCGGCAAGGCTTTGGAAAGTCACACCGACTGGACGATGGAGTATCGCATACGTCATCGCGACGGCCATTTCCTCTGGGTAACGGAAACGGGCGGCGGCGTATGGGACGAGGCCGGGGAGCTTCTTTATCTCGAAGGCAGTATCCTGAATATCGAATCGCTCTACCGTCGCCTCGACGAGCAGACCGCGGGCATGCGGGTCACGGCATCGAAGACCAACGAAATTCTGCAGTCGCTGCGCTACTTGAAGCTGCTTGCCGTCAATGCCGGCATCGAGGCTGCAAGAGCAGGCATGGCCGGATCTGGTTTTGCGGTGCTGGCGGCAGAGATGCGCACGCTTGCCAACTCCTCGGAAGAGGCGGCGCGTGCGATCTCGGCCGCGCAGAAGAAGTCGGATTAAGATCGCGGCCGCGTCTTCTGCGGATCGTAGTGAGAAAGCGGCACGATGACAGCCGGAAGCCGCTTCTGCTGGCCATCCAACTTCCCGATCTCGACCTTGGTTCCGACAGCGGCATGCGTGACGTCGACGCGGGCAAGCGCGATGGTCTTGCCGAGGATTGGCGACCGCGTGGCGCTGGTGATCACGCCGATCTGCGCGCGGCCGATATGGATGCAATCGCCGTGTCCGACGGCTTCATTGGCCTCGATGTCCAGACCGACCATCAGATGGCGAGGATTTTCCTTTCGCCGCACCAATGCTTCGCGCCCGATGAAATCATCCTGCTTGGATTTTAACGGCACGGTGAAGCCGATACCGGCCTCGAAGGGATCAGTCTGGTCGTCGAATTCGTGATGGGCAAAGACCAGACCGGCCTCGATACGCACCATGTCGAGCGCCTCGAGTCCCATCGGCTTCAGACCATGGGGTTCACCGGCTTTCCAGACAGCGTCAAAGACTGTTACTGCATCCTTCGGATGGCAGAAGATTTCGTAGCCGAGCTCGCCGGTATAGCCGGTACGCGAGACGACCACCGGTGCTCCCTCGAAATGGCCGATGCGGCCGACGGTGAAGCGGAACCATTCCAGCTCGCCGATCGTTGGTTGGCGCGGTGCCGTCCAGATGATCTCCTTAAGGATGTCGCGGCTCTTCGGGCCTTGCAGGGCGATGTTGTGCATCTGATCGGTAGATGAGCGGACCCAGGCTTTGAAGCCTTTCTTCTCCGCCTGCTCGCGCAGCCAGATGCCGCTATAGTCATCGCCGCCGATCCAGCGGAAGTTCTTGTCGCCAAGACGGAACAGCGTGCCATCGTCGATCATGCCGCCATGTTCGTAGCACATGGCGGAATAGACGACCTGGCCCGTCGAAAGCTTGCGCACGTCGCGCGTCAGGCAATATTGCAGCAATTCCTCGGCATCCGGCCCTGTCACCTCGAACTTGCGCAGCGGCGAAAGGTCGATGACGACGGCGCGTTCGCGACAGGCCCAGTATTCCTCGACCGGGCCTTCCGAGGAGAAGCGGTTCGGCAGCCAGAAGCCGCGATATTCGGTGTAGTCGCGCGTCATCGCGGAAAGGCGCGGGTGGAACGCGGTTTCCCGCGTCAGTTCTGGGTCGGCGTCTGGGGTCATGCGATAGGCCACCGCTCGTGTGAATTTCTCTTTGCCGGAAAAGGTGCGCACATGGATATCAGTCGGATCCCAGCCATTGGCCGCGTCGATGTCATCGGGACAGGATGAGGAGACACAGACAAGATCCGTTAGAGCCCGCATCAGGACGTAATCGCCGGGCCTGGACCAGGGCTCGTCGAGATAGAGCTGGTTATTGTGATCGACATTGGTGTTGTAGAAGTAATTGAGCGCCTCCCAGCCCTTTCGGCCGGCAATACCATAGGGCGCGAGCGCCGCGTTGAAATTGTCGGTGCAGTTCACGTGGCCGGGATAGCCCATGTCGTCGTAGTAGCGGGAATTACAGGCCGTCGCGAAGGCATCGTGGCGGCCAACCGTGTCCTGCACGATTTCCACCAACGGCTCGAAATCACGGTCGAAGGCCTTGGAGGGAAGGCCAGGAGCCGGATAGCTGCGGCCGAGCAGGGTACGGGTCACTGTAGAATCGAGCGCAAGGTCGAGGCCTTTGTCGACCTTGCGGGCGGAAAAGGCCTGGAAGTCGGTGCATTGCCGGCCATAGACATCGATGATCTGAATATATTCACCGGCGCGGACGAAATAGGCCGAAGCGGTTGCCGCCTTGATGCGGATGTCCTCGATCGGATCGGCAAGCGGTTCGGGCAGCGCGGAGGCATAGTCTCGCAGGATCGTCGTGCGGCGTATTGTGAGCTCGATGGGCGTTGCCGTATCCTGCGCCTCCGGCGACATGGTCGTTCCCGGTGCGCAGGCGATCAGCAGACCTTTGGTCGCGATGGTGAATTCCGCCGTGCTGCCGGCAGGAGATGACCCGCCGAAAAGGTGCAATGCTGTCGCGGACGCCATGTCTGCTCCGCGCCGTTCCAGCGCTGTCCTGACGCGAGCCGCACTTTCATTTCCCGAGGAAAGAATGGCTTTCAGACCTGTCGCTTCGCCGGTGAATGCCGACCCCAATCCCGCGGATTGAAAGCGGCCCTTCTCATCGAGGAAGGTGAGCTCGCAGACCTGGCCACCTTCGCTATCCGTCACCAAAACCCGATCGCCGGGCTCGACGCGCACGACCAGCGACCCACCACCCTTGCAGCGATAGCGTTCTGTATCTTGCGGCAAGGCCGGAATGCCCGGATAGCGGATGATGCTCGCCGAGATCGGCCGTATTCCGGCGGTCGGCGGATGGAGTTCTCGCATTAAACCCTCTCGGGAAATGAGGCGTGTCAAACACGGGAATCATGCTGACAAAATGCCATCCGAAAGTAAAGGGATATTGACTAAAAAGAAAATATCTTCACTATGTATAAAGGGCATGTATCTGGAAACCGCGCGCAGACTCGGCTCATGAAAACCTCCAGCAAGCCCCGCAATGCCATGGGAGGCACGTTCAGGGAGACGTACGAGAGATACGTCCGGAACAAAATGGGGAATATCACCAATGACTGACATCGTGGACGCCGGCGCTCCCGCCGGCACCGAAGGTAAGCTTATACGCGCGCTCGACTGGAAGGGCGCGTTCTGGGTGGCTGCGGGCGTGCCGCCACTTGTTCTCTTCTCCATCGGCGGCATCGCCGGCACCACGGGCAAACTTGCCTTCGTCGTGTGGATCATCTCGATGATCATGGGTTTCCTGCAATCCTTCACCTATGCCGAGATTGCCGGCATGTTCGGCAACAAGTCCGGAGGCGCCTCGGTCTATGGTGCGACCGCCTGGCTGCGCTATTCGAAATTCATCGCGCCGCTCTCGGTCTGGTGCAACTGGTTTGCCTGGTCGCCGGTGCTGTCCCTCGGCTGCGCCATCGCGGCTGGTTATATCCTCAATGCCTTCTTCCCCATTCCGGCGGCGGATTCGCAGGCTGTGCTGAGCTGGATCAGCGCCCATGCGACATCGATCACCGCCGACAGCCCGCGTGTCGCCGAATACATCGCGGCCCATGCCGGTACATCTCCCGACGATGCGGTAAAAGCGCTGCTCAGCGCCGATGGCGTTGCAGCTTTTACGCCGGCCATCCGCAACTGGTCTCTCGTCAGCTTCAACATTCCCTTCCTCGCAACCGCCAATATCAATGCCACCTTCTTCATCGGCGGCATCCTGATGCTGATCATTTTCGCGATCCAGCATCGCGGCATTTCCGAGACGGCGAGCGTGCAGAAGTGGCTGGCGATCATCGTGCTGGTGCCGCTGCTCATCATCGGAGTCTATCCGATCGTCAGCGGCCAGATCCTCTCCGCCAATGTGACCGGCCTGCTGCCGCCGACGGCTGCCTATGCCGCGACCGACGGTACCTGGAGCAATGGCGGCTGGACGCTTTTCCTCGGCGGCCTCTATATCGCCGCCTGGTCGACCTATGGCTTCGAAACGGCGGTGTGCTACACGCGCGAACTGAAGAACCCGAAGACGGATACGTTCAAGGCGATCTTCTACTCGGGCCTTGCCTGCTGCATCTTCTTCTTCCTAGTGCCCTTCGCCTTCCAGGGCGTGCTCGGGCATGCCGGGATGCTGGCACCTGGCATCGTTGATGGCACCGGCGTTGCTGAAGCGCTCGGGGGCCTGATCGGCGCTGGCCGGATCGTAACGCAATTGCTCGTCATCCTGATGATCTTGGCACTGTTCCTGGCGATCATGACGGCGATGGCCGGCTCCTCGCGCACCCTCTATCAGGGCTCGAAGGACGGCTGGCTGCCGAAATATCTCGACCATGTGAACGAGAACGGCGCGCCGACGAGAGCGATGTGGACGGACTTTGCCTTCAATCTCTTTCTTCTCGCCATCGCGTCGGACACGAGCGGTTATTTCTTCGTGCTCGCCGTCTCCAACGTCGGATATATCATCTTCAATTTCCTCAACCTCAATTCGGGCTGGATCCACCGCATGGACTCCGGCCATGTCGAGCGTCCGTGGAAGGCGCCGTCCTGGCTTATCGGCCTCAATACCGTCCTCGCCTTCGTCAATGCGCTCTTCCTTGGCGCCGGCGCCAAGGTTTGGGGTTATGCCAATGCGCTCTGGATCGGCTTTGCCTTCGCGGCTCTCATCCTGCCGGTCTTTGCCTACAGGCATTATGTTCGCGATGGCGGCAAGTTCCCGGTCGGCGCCATGGATGATCTTGGTCTGGTCGGCCAGGATCTGGGTGTCAGGAAGGCGGGTATTCTACCCTATCTGGCGCTTGCCGGCGGTCTTGCCATCGTGCTGATCGCCAATTGGTTCTTCCAGCTGCCGGCATAACGGCATCTGGTCGAAGACGAGATTCATGCTCGAAAGTCCGGCCTGGTCACAGGCCGGACTTTGCTATGGGATCGACTGATCCGGACCTTCCGATCATTCGGGCGCGACGATGAGGGCGTCGATCTCGGCTTCTTCAGGTCGGCTGCGCTGCCGTGCCAGCCGCAGAAGCGTGGCCGCCAGCAGGATCGCCATCAGCCCCAGCTCGACGGCGATCGCCGTGACTCCAGCGGAGAGATAGGCACTGGAATATTGCAGCACCTGGGCAAATACGGCCCCCAGGATCGCCGGCCCAAGACCCAACGACACCTGCTGCATGGTTGCGAGCATCGCGCTGCCGGCGCCGGCATGTTCATGCGGCACGTCCGCCAGCCCCAGCCGATAGAAGGTGTTGACGATCAGTGCCTGACCGAAGCCGATCAAGATCGTGGATGGGATAAGGTTGATGACTCCCGGCCGCGGCCAGACCGTTTCGAGCGTCACGATGAGGAGCGTAAGCCCGCTCATCTGAATCACGCAGCCCATCGCCAACATGAGTTCCCGGCGTATATTCGCTAGGCGAGGTGTGACGAAAGCGGCCGAGACGAAATAGGAGCCGCCGAGCGCGATCAAGGCATTGCCTGACTGCAGCGGCGTCAGCCCGGCGCCCGCCTGCAAGGTAAGGGCGAAGACGAACATGAAGCCGCTCCAGCACGTGAAGAAGAGTATGGCGATCAGCCCTCCGAAGCGCATGCTGGAGATGCGCGTGAGCGACGGCGGCAGGATTGGGAAGGCGCCACGCGCCTCCTTGCCGCGCTCGATGCGCCAAAGAAGTGCCACCAGTGGCAGGATCGGCACGAAGCCGAGCAGGCAAAGCCAATTCCAGTGGAGCGACGGACCGAGCGCGGTCGGCAGCAGGACCGAGAGCGTCAGCAGCGCCAGCGTGATCATGCCTGACCAGTCGACCGGAACCCTGCCTTGCCCACGCGTTTCTGGAACATGTCGCCACACGCAGAGCAGGATCAGGATGCAAACAGGCAGATTGATGAGGAAGATGCTACGCCAGCCGGAGCCGGCAATATCCGCCGAGATCAGGAAGCCGCCGAGAACCTGGCCGACGATGAAAGCGATGCCGCCGATCGCGCTATAGAGCGAGACGGCGCGGGCGTGATCGCGTCCGGTCAGGCTGACATGGATGGTCGCCAGTACCTGCGGGACCATGAGTGCGGCCGCAATTCCCTGCAGCGCGCGCGCAACGATGAGGAAGGCGACTGATGTCGCCACCCCGCAGAGCAGAGAGGCGAGGCAGAACAATAGGACAGCCAGGCCGAACATGCGCCGGCGGCCGAAATTGTCGCCAAGGCGCGCACCCATTGCCAAGCAGACGGCAAAGGCGACGCCATAGGCGGCGACGAAAAGTTCAAGTTCCGTTTCGCCGGCGTGCAGCGAGGCGGAGATGGCGGCGAGGCCGACATTGATGATGGAAAAATCGAGCTGCAGCAGCAATTGCCCGGCCAGCAGGATCAGCAGGCCGAACTGGCCAAGCCGGATTGGTGCGGATGACATTGGGGACCTCAAAGCATTTCCAAAACTGAGTCCACAGCGTTCTACACCTATGTTAAACTGGTACAAGATACCTGATTAGACTGGTATAAGAAGTGTCAGGCTGGAGAATGGAAATGCACGGCACACTCGATATCGTCCCCAATCCAATGCTTTCGCGGGCACAGGAACTCGGCGAGATGTTGCGAAGACGGCGGGAATCCCTTGACCCGCAAAGATTGGGACTCGGTCGGGCAGGGCGGATTCGTACACCCGGATTGCGGCGGGAAGAAGTGGCGTCACGTGCCGATATCGGCATCACCTGGTACACCAAGCTGGAGCAGGGCCGCCCGATCCGCGTGTCGCCGCGCGTGCTTCTCTCCGTCGCGCATGCTTTGGAATTCAACGAAGTGGAGACGGAGCATCTTTTCAGACTGGCTAATCTGCCGGTCCCGCCTCGCCTCGAAAATCCGCGCGTTTGCGAGCCGCTCACCGAGGCAAGCCAGCGCATTCTCGATCATCTCTGTCCCTATCCGGCTCTTATCCAGACGAAACGCTACAATATACGTGGCTTCAACGAGGCCTATCGCCGCCTCGTCGGCGTCGATCTCGATGCCGTCCCGCCCGAGGACCGGAACTGCATCTATCTGTCCCTCGTCAATCCTGCCTGGCGCGCGAGCCAGGCCGATCCTGACGAGATGCTGGCTAACATGGCAGCGCTGTTTCGTGCCTCCATGGCGGAGCATCTCGACGATCCGAGCTGGGAGCGGCAATTGGAACGCTATATGAGCGCTTCGGACCAATTTCGCATGGTGTGGGATCGCTATCAGCTCAAAGGCATCGAGAATACCGTCAAGCGTTTCCGGCTGGCGGATGGCACTATTCTGGCGCTGCAATCCAACAATTGGTGGGCAAGCCCCAGCAATGACGACCGCATGATCGTCTATACACCCGTCGACGAAGCCGGGGCGGAGAAGCTGAACGCCATGATGAAGCGCAGGCGGACTTGCTGAGCGGTAAAGCCGGCAGAACCCCATGGGATCGATCACCACGAATGAACTGGCGGCAGTTTCCGCCCGTTCGTTGGGCATTGCGCGTCCCGACACTGTCAAAAATGGACGTAGGCTTTAAACGGCAGCCTGCCTAACGTGCCGGCAGCAGACATAAGCAATGGCCGGTTTGGCTGGCGGCTTGCCGTCAAGGATCGCCCGTCGCGCGGAGCTGAAGTAACGGACTGCATAGTATCAGAGTAGTTTCACTTGCAAGAGCGAGTCCATCTGTGGTGTCGCAGTAGCAGTGGTCCTCGAAGGAGGCATGATGGAACGCTTTCGCCACCTTATAGGAGGCAGCCTATCGCCGAAGCAAGTCGCCACACTCCAAAAGGTGCTGGACAACGTCACCAGTCAGCCCTGGTTCGATAACAGCGAGCATTGCCGTAACGCGCTGGCCGGGCGGCTGACCTTTCTCATAAAAATTGGAATAGAAAACACCGCGCATCTCCAAACCATCGGTGTTTGCTGGGCGGTTAATGATTTCAACCGCGATGTGATGAAAACGAATCGAAGGAAGCCGGCCGAGATGATCGGGATAGGGAAGGCCGAACAGCTTCGACTTGAGGATTACCGGTAATGTTTGCATCCCGAGTCCGGCCTCAACGGACATCTCGCTAAAATTTCGACGTGCTGCCGCAGAGCGCGATTTCATTTGTATAGCGAGCTTAAACAGCGTGCGCTTCGCGCCTAAAGCACGGATTCCGCATCCGATTCCGAAAGGGGTAGGATCTGCTCGCCCCGCTGCCTGACCGATACGCAGGCGATCCGCGGCAATCGGACCGGCCTGATCTTCCAGGACTCGTCCGAAAGCCTCAATCCACGCCTGCGTATCGGTCAGGCATCGCCGAATCGATTATTGCCCACGGGCTAGCAAGCGCTTCGCAGGCAAAGGATCGCGGCGGCGATCTTCTCGAACGGATCGGCCTTTCGGCCTCGGTGGCGGATCGCTTTCCGCGCGGCGCGACGTATCTCCAACGAGGAGATAGGGAGCTGTTCCGCGCAACCGATTATCGGCCGCCAAAGCGGACATGCGAGCAGGCCGGCGATGGTCATTTTACCAGGTACCTTCAGAGAGACGTCGCGGCATGACGATGATGGCTTGGTTTCGGATTAGCGGTCGTTGTATACCGTGAAATATAATGATAGCGGTTGGAACCTTTTCAGGAGAATTCCATGTTTCAGCTCCGCCATCTGCTTGTCGCCGTTAAAATCCTTATCATTTTCAGTAGCTTGTTATTTTCCGCCCCCGCCTGGGCTGACAGGGTCATCACCGATCAGATCGGCCGGCAGGTGCATATTCCCGAAGTCGTCAATCGGGTCGTGATCCTGCAGCATCAGACGCTCAACATCACCGTTCAGCTCGATGCGATGGACAAGGTGGTCGGAGTTCTCGACGAGTGGAAGAAACAGCTCGGCGCCAATTATGTGCGGCTTGTGCCGCAGCTGCCGAATCTACCGACGCCGGGCGGTCTGACGAAAGTAAATATCGAAGAGCTTTTGACGCTGAAGCCGGATGTGGTCTTCGTGACCAATTATGCACCGGCCGACATGGTGAAGCAGATCGAGGGTGCCGGCCTTCCCGTCGTGGCGATCTCGCTGCTCGACGTGCCACCGGAAGAGGCCGTCAAGCTCAACCCTTCCGTCAAGGATGAGCCTGCCGCGATCGACGCCGGTTTTGCGACGGGCGTGCGCCTCATTGCCGATGTGCTTGGGCGCAAGGAAAAGGGCGAGGAAATGATTGCGGCAACGAAGAAGACGCGCAAGCTCGTCGCCGATCGTCTTTCCGATATTCCCACGGACAAGCGCGTGCCTGTTTACATGGCCAATCCAGACCTTACAACCTATGGCCGCGGCAAATATACTGGCCTGATGATGGAGCGCGCGGGCGCCCGCAATGTCGCCAATTCCATCAGCGGCTTCAAGCAGGTGACGATGGAGGATGTGCTGACGTGGAACCCCGCGGTCATCCTCGTTCAGGAGCGTTATCCCGCCGTTGTCGATGAGATCAGGAAGAACCCCTCCTGGCAAACGATCGACGCCGTCAAGAACGGCCGCATCTACTTGATGCCGGAATATGCGAAGGCATGGGGCTATCCGATGCCGGAGGCCATGGCGCTCGGCGAACTGTGGATGGCGAAGGAGCTTTATCCCGAGCGGTTCAAGGATATCGATATGCAGAAGGAAGCGGATGCCTATTACAAGGAATTCTACCGCACCGATTATCGCGTCGCGCAATGAGCGCGGCCCCTTTCAGCCGATACGGGCCTAGTGCGACGATCGCCACATTGGCGATCCTGCTCGTGATCGTCGCTGTTGTCTCTCTGGGCGTCGGCCGCTACGACATTCCATTCCCGCGGGTCGTGGAAATACTCTGGTCGCCGATTTCATCGCCGGCGGTGCCCGTCACGGCGACCGAGGCGACCGTCGTCTTCACGGTGCGCATGCCGCGTATCTTGCTGGCGCTGCTCACCGGTGCCGGTCTGGCCCTCTCAGGTGCGACGCTGCAGGGCGTGTTCCGTAATCCTTTGGTAGGGCCGCAGGTGATGGGCGTTTCCTCGGGGGCGGCTTTCGGCGGCACGCTTGCCATCCTTATGGGTTTCTCGCGCTATGGTCTGCTCGGCTCCGCCTTTGCGTTCGGTCTTTCCGCCCTTGTCATCGTCTACGCGCTGAACGGCATTGTCGCCCGGCGAAATATCCTTGCGCTTGTTCTTGCCGGTGTCGTGGTGAGCGGCTTCTTTGGAGCACTGGTGAGCCTCGTGCAGTATCTCGCCGATACCGAAGACAAGCTGCCGGCCATGGTCTTCTGGCTGCTTGGCAGCTTTGCCACTGCAAATTGGGAAAAGTTCTGGCTGATCGCTGGGCCTGTCGTCATCGGCAGCCTGTTGTTGCTGGGACTGCGCTGGCGCGTCAACCTTCTTTCGATTGGCGACGAGGATGCACGCGGGCTCGGCGTCAATGTCGAGCCTTTGCGCTGGCTGATCCTTGTGTTGGTCTCCTGCATCGTAGCGGCGCAGGTTGCCGTCAGCGGTATCATCGGCTGGGTCGGTCTCGTCGTGCCGCATATGGCGCGCATGCTCGTCGGTCCGGATCATCGCTTGGTGATGCCGGCATCGCTGCTGATCGGCGCGCTTTACCTGCTTGTGATCGACACGGTCGCCCGGACCACAACCAGTTCGGAAATCCCGCTCGGTATTCTCACGGCCCTGATCGGCACCCCGGTCTTCGCCCTGGTGCTCAGGCAAACCCAGCGAGGCGCGCGTGGGTTCTGATCCGATCAAACTGCGTATCGAAGGGGCGAGCCAATCCTATGATGGCGAACGCTGGCAGTTCCGCGATCTTCATCTCGATTTCCACGCCGGGGAGATCACGGCCATTCTCGGGCTGAACGGTCGCGGCAAGTCCACTTTGCTGCGCGTGCTGGCCGGACTTTTGAAGCCGAGCGCCGGTAAGGTCGCGCTGAACCCGCACACAGGCTTCGTGCCGCAGGAGTTTTCGGGTTCCTTCCCTTATTCCGTGCTCGATGTCGTGATGATGGGGCGTGCCCGCCATATCGGCCTGTTCCAGACGCCGCGCAAGGTCGATGTCGAGAAGGCGATGGAAGCACTCGATCTCACCGGCATGGCCGGCTACGCGCGACGCAACATCGAAGCGCTCTCCGGCGGTGAGCGGCAATTGGTGCTGATCGCAAGGGCGTTGGCAGGCGAAAACACCGTGCTGCTGCTCGACGAACCGGCCTCGGCGCTCGATCTCAAGAACCAGGATATCGTGCTGTCGCTGCTTGCAACCCTCGCCGATCGTCAAGGGTTGGCGATTGTCTTCACCACGCATCAGCCGAACCATGCCGTCGCCGTCGCCGACAAGGTACTGCTCATGCTCGATCAGGCAAGAACCGTATTTGGTGCCACAGATGATGTGATGACCGAAGATAATCTCGAGTTGCTTTATGGTCTTGCCATTCGCTCGGCAAAGCTCGCCGATGGCGAACTCATGGAGACCGCGTTTGTGCCGCTATTCCGGCAAAGAGACAGAAAAGGAAATCGCCCGTGAGCAATGCGGTTCATGTCTTGGCGGCCGGCAGTCTGCGCCATGCCTTTCCGGCGATCATCGATGCCTTTGGACGAGAGTTTGGCATCGGTATCTCGCTGACGCTCGGACCCGCGGGGCTGCTGCGGCAAACGATCGAGGCAGGCACCCGTTTCGATCTCTTTGCCTCCGCCAATATGGCGCATCCGCTGCGTCTCGCCTTGATTGGTTTTGTGGAGGGTGCGATCTGTTTTGCCCGCAATCGGCTCTGTGTGCTGGCGCGCGCCGATCTCGGTTTGACGACGCAGAATTTTCTCACGGTCCTGGCCGATCCGGCCGTTAGGATTGGTACCTCCACGCCGGGCGACGATCCGGGCGGCGACTATGCTTTCGAGGTCTTCGACAAGATCGAAGCACGGTATCCGGGCAAGGGCGCGGCGATCAGGTCTCGGTCGCGGCAGTTGGTAGGTGGCCGCCATTCGCTGCCAACCCCAGCGGGCAAGCGCGGCGGCTATCTGATTACTGACGGCGTCGTTGATCTGATGATGAGCTATTCTTCGAACGCGCGTCTTTTGGCAGGGGATCCGGCTTTCAGCGTCATCGACATACCCGACGAGTTTCAGCCGCTTATCGAATATGGTATGGCAATTCGTAAGGGCGCTGATGATGAAACAAGGTCTCTGCAGGACTTCCTGCTATCGGAGACCGGGCAGGAGATTCTCAACAAGGCCGGGTTTTCTCCGGTCGATTAGTCTCCAAGGCAGATGGTGGCCAAGGTCTTTTCAAGCATCAGCCAGTCGGCGGCGGGCTGGAGCGCGTGTAGACCTCCGCCTCATTCTGCAGCCATTCGCAGAAGAGAACGGATTTTCGGTTCCGACGGGCGCGGCGCAGTGCTACATATTCGTGGCCGCTTTCCAGAAAGCCATATGGCGCCATCAGCCGGCCGAAACGGATGTCGTCACTGACATAGGGCCAGGGGGCGACGCAGACACCGAGGCCGGCGCTCGCAGCCTCCAGCATGAAGTAGAAATGCTCGTATTCGACGCGCGGTCCCGTGGCGACCGATCTCTCCGATCGGGCAAGCCAGTCGCCCCATGCGCGCAGCCTTGTGCGCGTATGAAGCTGGGGCAGGCCATCGAACTCTGGCGTTGACGCGGCAAACAGCGATGGCGCGAGCACCGCGCCGGTTTGCTCCGGAAACAGGAAAATCACATCGGCGCCGGAAGGCCATGGCGCGCTTCCGACGCGAATCGCCACATCGAAGCCGTCGCGGCTGAAATCGACGGGCTTTGAAGAGGCCGACAGGCGCACTTCTATGTTGGGGTATTTCGCCTGAAACCGATAGAGGCGGGGAATGAGCCAGCGCATCGTAAAGGTGCCGGGGCAGGAGACGTCGAGCTGACCGTCTTCCGTATCGGCTACGGCTCGCACCGACAGATCCATCTGGTCGAATGCGCCCGTCAGCCCGGTCAAGAGGGTCATCCCGCCTTCAGTCAATCTCAGCCGGTTTTTCGGTCCTTCGAACAAGGGAACGCCAAGTACCTCCTCCAGATGCTGAATCTGCCTGCTGACGGCGCTGTGCGTCACCTTAAGCTCGTCTGCCGCAAGCGTCATGCGGCCGAGCCGGCCGGCCGCTTCGAAGGCGCGTAGCGCATTCAGGGAGGGCAATCGTCTAGTCATGTGCATTTTCCGAACATTGACTGTTCGAACATATCGTTTTTCTTCCGTAAAAATAACGTGTTTTTTGATGCCGAGAGAAATGGACAGCGTATTCATCGAACAATGACGCGACGATGCAATGGCATTTTCACGTCCGGCGAAGCTTTGTCCGACGAAGCAACGGAGACATGAAGTGCAAGGCAGATATCAGGACGGCAGTGCGGGCGATGCGAATTACGGCGTGATCGGATCGGGCTATACCAATTATCGTCAGCCGGACCCCCATATAGCCGAATTCATCCGCGCCGCTCTCGGCGATGCGAAAACCGTGTTGAATGTCGGTGCCGGCGCAGGCTCCTATGAGCCGGTCGACCGGCAGGTGACGGCCGTCGAGCCGTCTGCGTCCATGCGCGCCCAACGACCGGCGCATCTCCCGGTCGCAATTGACGGAACGGCGGAACATCTTCCTTTTTCCGACTGGAGTTTCGATGCGGCAATGGCGACCTTCACGGTGCATCAATGGTCTGATCTCGACCGAGGGCTTGCCGAGATGCGGCGCGTTACCCGCGGCCCCGTCCTGGTATTGAGCTGCGATCCGCATCTGCTGGAACGGTCGTGGCTACACACCTATGCGCCTGAAATGATTGCGGTCGAGGGACGACGTTATCCGGAGATGGATAGGATCGCGACCGCACTCGGCGGCAATGTGGAGATCAAGGCGGTGCCGATCCCGCTGAATTGCGTCGATGGTTTCGGCGAGGCCTATTATGGCAGACCGGAGCGAATGCTTGATCCCGGCGCGCGGCTTGCCAATTCGGCATGGAGCTTTGTCGATGCCTCCGTTGGCGAGCGTTTTGTCGCCGAGCTCGGCCGCGATCTCACCGACGGATCCTGGGATCGTCGTTATGGCGCGCTTCGCACGCAGCCATTCTTCGAAGGCTCGCTGCGTCTCATTATCGCCAGACCATGAGGAGAGCGCCGTGAGAGACGAATTGCGCATACTCAAGTCCTTGGCCGGGCCGTTTCCCTCGTTCGAGGCGGATCTGACACCTGACAATCCGCGAGACTTGTTTTCCGACTGGCTGCGCGATGCCATCGAGGCTGATATCAAGGAGCCGCATGCCATGGTGCTTTCCACGATCGACGAGGATGGCGCACCGGATGCTCGTGTTCTCATCCTGAAGAACCTCGACCAGCGTGGCTGGCACTTCGCAACATCAGGCAGGGGGCCGAAGGGCCGGCAGATTGCCGCCAATCCCTCTGTGTCACTCACCTTCTATTGGCCGCAGCTCGGACGGCAGGTGCGATTGCGCGGAATGGCGTTTCAGGCCGAGGCGCATGAGCGCCATGCCGATTTCCGTGCACGCGCGCCGGGCGCCAAGGCGATTGCCCTGACCAAGCGGCAGAGCGAGGTTCTGGGTTCGTCGCAGGAGCTCGATGATGCATTGGCACTGCAGCATCGGCGGTTGCGGGACGAGCCCGATCTTGTTTCTGCAAATTGGGCGCTTTTCATCGTCATGCCGCATGAGGTCGAATTCTGGCAGGGCGATTCAGAGCGCCGCCACCATCGCTTGCGATATCGGCGTGAAAAGGCGGGCTGGCTGAAGGAGCGGCTCTGGCCTTGATGATTTTCGCTATGATGGCCGGGCTTCCGGTTCCCTTAGCTGGCACTATTGCCGTTTCCATACTAGCGGTTCGCCCGTATGTTTCCTCCATCGGACGAACAGCGGGCTTTCCGTCTTCGCCTGTTTGTTGCTCCGGGTGGAGAGGTTAGTCAGCCATCTTGACCGGTGGAATGGCAGATTATCATCCCTCAGATGCCGAGATCGAGCTGCGGCTGTGATCTCCCACTATCTGTCTCTTCGTTCGTCAAAGACGAAAGCGTGATGCCGAGCAGCCGGATTGGCCGCGTGAACGGGTGGACGGTTGCCAGAAGCGCCGACGCTGTTTCGAGGACAGCGCCGACGCCGGCGACCGGCAGGGAGCTTGTCCGACTACGTGTCGCCTGGGTAAAGTCCGAATATTTGATCTTCACGGTCACCGTCTTGGCGCTGAAACCGCCTGTTTCGCAGTAGCGCCAAACCTTCTGCGCAAGCGGCCGCAGTTCCGCCGTCGCCAGCTCTAGATCGTCGATATCCTCAACGAATGTGTCTTCTGCGCCTATGGATTTGCGAACCCGGTCCGGCTTTACCTGGCGCTCGTCGATGCCGCGGGCGATACCGTAGAAATAAGGGCCTGCCTTTCCAAAATGCTCCTGAAGGAAGGCGAGCGATTTCGATTTCAGATCTAGTCCGGTTTCGATCCCATATTTGTGCATCCGCTCGGCTGTCGCCGGCCCGACGCCATGGAATTTCTTGACGGGAAGCGTTTCGACGAAGGCGGGGCCATTCCTTGGCGTAATGACAGCCTGGCCGTTCGGCTTGTTGAGGTCGCTTGCCATTTTGGCGAGGAATTTGTTGTAGGAAATGCCGGCCGAAGCATTGAGGCCGGTGACCTGCTTGATCTTGGTCCGGATCTCCAGCGCGATCTCGGTGGCGATTTCCGTCCCCTTGTGGTTCTGGGTGACGTCGAGATAGGCTTCGTCGAGCGACAGCGGCTCGATCATCGAAGTATATTCGGCAAAGATCTCGCGGATCTGCTGCGACACCGCCCTGTAGACGTCAAAGCGCGGCGGCACGAAAATCAGGTCCGGACATTTGCGTTTTGCGGTAACCGAAGGCATCGCCGAGTGAACGCCGAAGGCGCGGGCCTCGTAACTTGCGGCCGCCACGACGCCGCGTGCAGCCGACCCGCCGACCGCAAGCGGCTTGCCGCGCAGCTCCGGATTGTCCCGCTGCTCGACCGATGCATAGAATGCATCCATATCGACATGGATGATCTTCCGGACAGTGGTCGAGCTGGTGTCGTTCATGGCGGTCTCGGTCATTACACAGTAGGTTCAGCGCGGTCCGTTATTGCGGAGGCTGAAACAAATGCGGAACATATCATCCTCGATGACGATATCAAACCGGCTCGGTTGTCTTGCTAGGGAGAGGCGAGGAAATTGCCGCAGGCCAGCCATGCCGCAAACGGTACCTTGAGATGCGCGCAAGGCTTCTTATCTCTTGTCCGTCCCCCAATACGGAGCCTTGAGATGGGCCAAATCGCTACCGATCCACTTTCCGACTTGCTTATGGAGATCCTCCCGCCCGAGCGTGACGAGGAATCCCGAGCCGATGGCACTGCGTGTCTGTGCTGCCGCAGGCTGCGGTCGGCGAGGAAGATGGACGAAGACGGCTGCGGCATATGTGACGAATGCCTGGCTCCATGATCGACGGCGCGCCGCAGCTGCTGCCCGCCGAATTGTCGGGCTTCGAACATGCGCTTGCGAAGCTGCCTGACGGCTATTCGGAGGGGCATTTTCAAGGTCGCCCCTGGGGTGTGACGGTCAAGCGATCGGCCGACGGCAAACGGATCTGGCTCTATGGCGAGGAGCTTGGCGGGACCGATGTCGTCAGTTTCAATCTCTATATGCTCTCCGCAGCAAGCCTCACCCTCAAGCCCTGCGAAATGTCCTCGTCGAAGGTCATAGATTTTGTTTTGGGCTTCCTGCCGGCCCCGATGCGGCATCCAGTCTAAGCACGGAGTTGTGTTACGACCGACAACAGGTCCTTCTGCTTCAGCGGGTGGAGAGCGGCGGCGGAGGCGGCTGCGTGGTTGAGCCGGGACCGAGCGAGCGCTGGACCATCACGGTATCGGCCCAGCGGCCGTAGCGATAGGCAACAGCCGGCAGCAGGCCGACGCGAACGAAGCCGAAGCGTTCGTGCAGGGCGAGCGAAGCGACGTTGTCCGCGTCGATATAGCCGATCATCTGTCGGAAGCCGGCCGCCGCGCAGGCGTCGATCAGTCCGCGCATGAGCAGGCTTCCGACACCCTGGCCGACATGGTCGTGATGCACATAGATCGAATGCTTGACGGTATAGCGATAGGCCGGGCGCTTGCGGAACAGCACCACATAGGCATAGCCGACGACCTTTTCACCCTCGATCGCGACGACATGCGGAAAGCGGCGGTCCTTCAAATTCTTGCGCCGTTCGCGCAGATCGTCCGGCTGCGGCGTGTCGCTATCATCGACCCCGGCTTCGACCCCGCGGTGAATATGACGGCGATAGATAGCCAGCATGGCATCGACGTCGCTCTCCCGGGATGGGCGAACGATGATTGTTTTATCCTGCTTCATGTCCGAACCTGAATTTCCAAGCCTATTCCGCGACAACGTAGGTATAGAGCCGGATTTTGCCGGATGCATCGATCTCGCGATAGAGGCCCTGGATCTCCACCTCGAAGCCGGGGAAGGTGTTGAAGCAGGTTTCGAACATTTTGAGATAGTCGATCATGGGCTTTGCCTGTTCCGTCAGGCGCTCGCCGGGCACGATGGTTGCAATCCCCGGGGGATAGACGACGAAGGGTGTCGTCGCGATGCGGCCGGCAATGGCGTCGATCGGCAGATAGTCGACATCGTTGCGCACCAGGCAGCGCGCGGCATCGTGCGGCGACATGGCGATCGGCGGCAGGTGTTCTGCGGAAAATTGCTTCGTCTGCAGGGCGCTGACATCGGCCTGGCGAAAGAAATTGTGCATGTCGGCGCAAAGATCCCGCAGGCGCACGCCCGCATAGCGGCCGGGACGGCGGCGGTAGAATTCCGGAATGGCCTCTTCCAGCAGCGCGTTGTCGTCATGAAGCTTCTTGAAGGCGACAAGGCCGCTGATCAGGGTGCCGGCCTTGCTGGCTTCGACACCGGGTGTGAGCAGGAAGAGCAGCGAATTGAGGTCGTTCTTTTCCGCGACGATCCGGTTTTCGCGCAGATATTGCGCAACGATGGGCGCTGGAATGCCGTGGTCCGTATATTTTCCAGTCGCTCGATCAAAGCCGGGGGTAAGCAGGGTGAGCTTGTTCGGATCCGTCATGGCGAAACCCGGCTCCATGCTGGAAAAGCCGTGCCATGCCGCATCGGGTGTCAGGTGCCAGAAGGCGGGATTGGTGGCGAGCTGATCGGTCGCGACGCTCTCCCAAGGCACATCGTGCACAGCGCCGGGGCTTGCCACATCAGGAATCGCGACCCGATCCGGCACGAAGGGCTCGAAGAACCAGCGGCGTTCGGGACGATGTTCCTTCTCCTCGAATTCGCGCCGTACGGCGCGGATTTTCTTGCGCAGTTCGATGCCGAGGCGGATCGTGTCGTCCCAAAGCACTTCGCCCGAACGGCCCTTCATCATCTGCGCGCCGACGTCGAGCGAGGCAAACAACGGATAGAAGGGCGAGGTCGAGGCGTGCTGCATGAAGCTTTCGTTGAAGCGACGGTGTTCCACGCGGCGTTTCTGGCCGGTGATGTGCCTGTCCTTCATGTGGATCTGCGAGGCCTGCGAAAAGCTTGCGAGTTGCTTGTGGGTCGACTGCGTGGCGATGATCCCGGGTGCATCGGGGCCGAGGTCCGAAAGGCCCATGGCAAAGCGCCCGGCATAAAGCGGGTGAAACTTCATGAAGCCCGCCCATGCCTCGTCGAAAAGGATGTAGTCGCACAGATGTCCGATGCGCTTTAGGATCATCTCGGCATTGTGGATGGTGCCGTCATAGGTGCATTGCTCCACGACCGCGACGCGGAACGGACGCGGCTTCTTGTAGGCTTCCGGATCTTTTACCAGCGGATGGGTGCGAATGCGCTCGCGCAGCGCGTCCTCGTCCATGGTGGCGAAATCCATCGGACCGATCAGGCCATAGAGATTGCGTCTGGTCGGCAGGTAGATCGGAATGCCGCCCGAGATCATTAGCGCGCCGTGATGGGCGGCCTTGTGATTGTTGCGATCGAACAGCACGAGATCGCCGTCGGTGACGAGGGCCGAGAGCGCGACTTTGTTGGACGTGGAGGTGCCGTTCAGCACGAAATAGGTCTTCTCGGCGCCGAAGATCTTGGCCGCTTCCTTCTGTGCGGCGAGAGCCGGTCCCTCGTGGGTCAGAAGGTCGCCGAGATCGAGAACCGAGTTGTCGAGGTCGTCGCGGAACACCGCTTCGCCGAGATGCTCCATGAAGACCCGGCCGATGGGGCTGCGGCTGTAGAAGATGCCGCCATTGTGCCCGGGACAAGTCCAGAGATGGTTGCCCTCCTCGGCATAATCGACCAGCGCGCCGAAGAACGGCGTCTTCAGCGTCTCGGCATATTGCTTCAGCCGGCTGATGAGGCTTTTCGCGATGAACGCGGGCGTTTCCTCGGAGAGGAAGACGTAGCCGTCGATGAAATCGAGGACTTCGACCGGCACATCCTCGAAGCGCTTGCGGCGGATCAGGAGGATGATCGGGAATTCCAGGCCGCGCCGGCGCATGAGGTTGATGAGGGCGGCCGTCTTGCCTTCGAGGCCCTTCTTGCCCCAGTCCACCAGCATGCAGCCGATGGCCGCGTCGGTTTGCACGGCGATCTCGGCATCTTCGAGATTGCGCGCGCGCACCACCTCGAAACCTGAGCGTTCGATCTCCTCGACGATCTGATTATAGCGGGCGCCTTCCAGGTCCTCATTGTCGAAGGTTGGCGTTGCGAACAGAAAGTTGAAACGTCTGAAATAATCCATGTCGATACCCGCTCTTGATCTGGGATGAGGTGTCGGCGCATTTCATGACATGGATGTGACAGAATAGAGGACGTCCCAAACCGTATTGATGGCCACCGCCGGTCACGTCGCCGGCCCGCCGTTTCATGCCGGATCGCGGGTGCACAACTTATGGATTTGTGGCCGCTCAGTGAGCGGCCACGGTCCAGAAATAATAGGCAAGCGGGATGGCGAGAAGATACATGCCGATAGACACCTGCCTTGCTTCTCCCGATAAGACCTTGACGATGACGTAGAACAGCAGTCCTCCGGCGATGCCGGTTCCAAAGCTGTTGGAGACAAGGGTCAGAAGGACCATCATCAGGGCGGAGAGGCCGTCGGAGAAATTCTCCAGGTCGACACGCTTCAGCGCGCTGAACATCGACATGCCGACGAGGATCAGGGCGGGTGCCGTGGCGGCCGCCGGGATCATCAGCGCGATCGGCGTAAAAAGCAAAGTGAGCGCGAAAAGGGCTGCGGTCGCAAGTGAAGCAAAACCGGTGCGTCCGCCGGCTTCCGCGCCTGTCGCGCTCTCGACCAGCGCCGTGGCGGAGGGAATGCCGAGCAGCGGACTGATCGTAGCGGCAATCGAATCGACGAGGAACGGCTTGCCCAGGTCCGCCATGTTGCCTTCCTCATCGACCAGGCCGGCCTTGGCGCCAACGGCGAGCGTCGTGCCCAGGGTCGAGAAGAATTCGGATGCGAAGAAGGCGAAGAGATAGGGGAAATAGTCTATCTTCAGCGCACCAAGGAAATCGAGCTGAAGGCCGATCTCAGAGATGCCGTGCGGCACTCCGAAGAATGCGGCGGGCACCTTGGTCACGCCGAGCGGAATGCCGAGCAGAGTGCTGCCCAGGATCGCCCAGAGGATCGGCCCCGGCACTTTGCGCCCGCGCAGGAAGACGGCGAGGAAGATGCCGAAGACGGCAATGATCGCCTGTCCCGAGTTGAACGAACCGAGCATGAGCGCGTGGCTCTTGGCGTTGACATCGACGAGACCTGCATTCTTGAAGCCGAGAAGCGCGATGAACAATCCGATCGCCGCACCCAGTCCGAGCTTGATCTGGGCTGGAACCATGCGGGCAATGACCTGGCGTACACCGAGGACGGTCAGCAGAACGAAGACGACGCTCGACCAGAAGGAGATGGCAAGGCCAGTCTGCCAGGGAATATGCTCCACGGCTGCCATCGTCGGCCCCACCAGAACCGAGCCGCCAATGCCAGGTCCCACCACGAAGGGCATATTGGCATAAAGCGCCATGAACAGGGTCGCGCCGATGATGACGAGGATGGTTGCCGTCGTTGCGGCGGCGCGGTCGATGCCACCGGCGGAAAGCAGGGAAGGGATCACGACGAGGAGATAGGCCGCTGCCAGGAAGGACGTCATCCCGGCAATGATTTCCGTCTTCGTATTGGCCTTACGCTCGCCCATGCGAAAAAAGGTTTTCCACCGCGGCTCTGACGTATCACCCGGCTGCCCGACATTCGTAGTTGAGGTCATTGTCTATATCTCCTAAGTCGGCAAATGCCGCCGTTTGGCTGGTGACCTCAATTTTGGCTTGAAGCCAGAAGCGGTCTGATGTCCTGGGTGGTTCCGTCGGTCAGCCCGAGATCGGTGACATGCGGGCCGGGGTTGCAGGCAAGGCTTGCTCCGACGACCGCCTTGAAGGTGCGAATGGGCGGCATCCAGTCGGCGATTGCATCGGCCGCGGCGCGCAACCTAGCGAAATCGTCGGCCACCTCCTTTGCGGGCGCATCCGACAGCAAGCCGCAGACGGGCAGGGGAAGCACCGCCGTCACCTCGCCATCGGCCGCCGTCGCCATGCCGCCGCCCGCTTCGATGACGGCATTGGCCGCCGCAGCCATATCCGCGGGGTCGCGGCCGAAGACGGTGAGGTTATGGCTGTCATGCGATATCGTCGTCGCAAGCGCGCCGCTCCAGTGACCCCAGTCTTCCAGGATGCCGATGACGGGTGTCGGCTCTTTTCTTCCGTGGCGGTGAATAACAGCCATCAGCAGCATATTGTCAGGCAGAACGAGCTTGTCATTTTCGACTTTGACGATTGCCTCTCCCCATTTCGTGAATCGTGGGCTGACAATCGTGTTGACGCGAGCTTCAGTCATGCCCGGCAGCTCGATCTTGAAATCGGTGGCGGAAAGCTTCTCAAGCCTTACGGTGTTGCGATAGGCATCCGAGGGCGTGCACTCGCTGGTTCCAACGAGGCTGCCGCTTCTTCCGACCTCACGTCCAGATGCGAAGACGCGGTCGACCGCGATCTTTTCGAGATCGGAGAGGATGACGATGTCGGCGCGGCGGCCGGGTGCCACCAGTCCCAGATCATGGCGGTTCAGCCACATGGCGGCGTTGAGCGTGGCGGCGCGGATGGCATCGATCGGCTTCATTCCATAGCCGATCAGGCGTCTGAGAACGGATGACATTGCTCCCTCATTCACGAGGTCGTCGGGGAAGACGTCATCGGTGCAGATCGTCAGCGTTTGCGGCAGATGCGGCAGTTTTTTCAGCACGTCGACGACGCCGGGCAGAACATAGTCATGGGAGCCGCGCAACTCGATGGTAAGGCCCGCCCGCAATTTCGCCAGCAAGTCCTCGGCCGAGGTGAGCTCGTGATCGGATTGAATCCCCGCGGAGGCAAAGGCCTGCAATTCCGCACCTTCCAGTCCGCGGGCATGGCCGCAGACGCGCTTGCCGCTCGCAAGTCCGGCCTCAAGGATGCCGCGCATCGGCTCGCTGCGCTCAAGGACCCCTCGCATGTTCATCACTTCGGCGACACCGGAAATCTCCGGCCAGCTGAGCATGGTTGTCATTTCGCCTGAGCGGAATTCCTCACCGGCAAGCTCAAGGCCGGGTGCCGAGGGGACGCAGGATGGCGCCAGGGTCAGGAAGCGCAGCGGCAATTGCCGTGTTTCTTCGAGCGCCCACCGAATACCGTCGAGGCCAGCGACGTTGCCGATTTCATGCGGGTCCCAGCAGACCGTCGTCGTGCCCTGGGGAACAACCGTTTCGGCGTATCGCCTTGGCGTCACCATCGAGCTTTCGACGTGCATATGCGTGTCGATAAATCCGGGCGCGATGAAGCGTCCTAAAGCGTCGATGGTCTGCTTGGCGTCCTTCCTTGTCCCCAAGGCATGGACGCTTGCGATCAAGGGGCCGACAAGGCCGATATCGGCCGGCCTCATTTCCGAGGTCGCGACATCGACGAGCGTTCCGCCGGCAATCAGCACATCGAACGGCTCAAGGCCCAATGCCGCCCGGACGGCGCGGTCGCGCAGCTCGGATGAATGGAGGTCGTGGGGTTCATTCGGCATGTCTGCCTCCCTTGGCAAAGGCGGACGGGCGCGCGGTGGATTGCCGCAAGACGAGTTCCGTCGGGAATATTCCGCTGATGTCGATTTCTCCGGCGACGAAGGCGAGGGCATGGTTTGCCACGGCTTCCAGATCCTGCCGGACGGTCGTGAGTGGTGGAGAGACGATTTGAGCCCACATCAGATCATCAAAGCCGGTGAGCGATATGTCTTCCGGAATGCTGAAGCCCCTGTCCTTGACGGTTATGGCAAAGCCGACGGCGAGCGCATCATAGGCGGCGGCACAGGCCGTAAAATGCCGCAGATCGAGCTCGCGGCCGAGAGCGCTGCCGGCCTCGAACGTCGCATCGCTGTGTCGCAATGCGGGTTCGACGCCGGCCTGGCGGAAGACTTCGCGCATTCCTTCGACGCGCTCGCGCGCCACCAGCGAATTTTCCGGGCCGGCGAGGATAAGGATGCTGTCATGACCGAGATCGACCAAGTGGCGTGCGATCAGGCGCCCGCCTTGACGATGATCGCTGGCAGCGATGTTGCCGACCGTGGCGGCGCTGTCGATGACGGCGACCGGCACCGGGACATCCGTGGGCGCAATGGTCGTGCCGCGCGTCGGTATCACGATCAGTGCATCGACGCCGCGGGCGATCATGGTCCTGATTTCGAATTCCTGCTGCTGCGGGTCGCCCTGACTATCGCCGATGAGAACGGCAAGACCGCGCCGCTTGGCGGCTCGCTCGATGGCCTGGGCAAAAGCGGGAAACAAGGGTTGGCCGATATTCGGAACCAGCAGGCCGACCGTATTGCTCTTGCCGGTGCGCAGAGCGCGGGCCGCATGGTCAGGCACATAGCCGAGCCTGTCCGCTTCCAGGCGAATCTGCTCCGCAAGGGCTGATGACACCCGGCCCGTACCGCGCAGGGCATTCGAGACCGTTGCCGTGGAGACACCCAGCTTGGTTGCGATTTCCCGAATCGAGGTAGGGCGTGTCTGACTCTCCAAGAGCGCGCTCCGGTTTCCTTGATTAATCGTTTAATCAACACGGCGCGCTTTTGCAAGAGCGTCTTTAACTGCGCGGGGATGAAACGCGGTTTCGCCGATGGTGGCGCCTGTTGGTGATGACGAAGGACCTTCCGGTCGACCGGCTTGCTGTATCAGACGGCAACCAGATGGCCGGAAGAGACGGTTCGATACGCGCGCGGCTTGACCAGATAATCGACGGGCCGGATAGGGCTTTTCAACTCCTCACTGGCTGCCATGCGTTTTTCGCGTCGGCGATCGGGGTCCGGCACAGGAACGGCTGCCATCAGCTTCTTCGTGTAGTCGTGCTGCGGATTGCCGAAAACGGCCGCGCGCGGGCCGATCTCGACGATTTCGCCGAGATACATGACGGCGACGCGATGGCTGACGCGCTCGACCACGGCCATGTCGTGGGAGATGAACAGGAAGGAAAGGTCGAGGCTCTGCTGCAGGTCGAGCATCAGGTTGATGACCTGCGCCTTGATCGATACATCGAGCGCGGACACGCTTTCGTCGGCGACGATCACCTTCGGCTGCAGTGCCAGGGCGCGGGCGATGCAGATGCGCTGGCGCTGGCCGCCGGAGAATTCGTGCGGATAGCGGCTTGCCATGTCAGGGGTCAGGCCCACCTTACGCAGCATATCGGCGACGATCTCTTTCGCTTCCCGTGCTGTTCCCATCTTGTGCTCGAGAAAGGGTTCGGCGATCGCCTGGCCGACCGTCATGCGCGGATTTAGGGAGGCAAAGGGATCCTGGAAGATCATCTGTACCGATTTACGCATCTCGCGCATGTCACGTTTGCCAAGCGAGAGCACGTCGCGGCCATCGACGATGACGGAACCGGATTGCGGTTCGATCAGCCGCATGATGGCGCGTCCGGTGGTCGACTTGCCGCAACCGGATTCGCCGACAAGCGACAATGTTTCGCCGGCAAAGAGATCGAACGAGACGTTTTCCACCGCATGCACCCGGCCTTTGAGCTTTCCGAAGAGGCCCGAATGAATGTCGAAGCGCTTGGTGAGGTTTTTGACCTGCAGCACCGGTTTTTCCTTTGCGACCGTATCGGGCACTTCGGCTGGCGTGTCGGATTCTCCCGTCGCAGTATTGACGACGGGGAAGCGCAGCGGTCGTTCATAGGATTGCATCGAACCGAGCACCGGCACGGCCGACAGCAGCGCGCGGGTATAGGGATGCTGGCCGCGATGGAAGATGTCGGCCGTCGCGCCCGTCTCCACCTGCTCGCCGCGATACATGACGACCGTGCGGTCGGCGATTTCCGCCACCACACCCATGTCATGCGTGATGAACAGGACGGAAGTTCCTTCCTCGTCCTGCAGCATCTTGATGAGGTCGAGGATCTGGCCCTGGATCGTGACGTCGAGAGCGGTGGTCGGCTCGTCGGCGATCAGCAGCCTCGGCTTCGAGGCGAGCGCCATGGCGATCATGACGCGCTGGCGCATGCCGCCGGAAAAGCGGTGCGGATATTCGTCGAAGCGCGAGGCGGCCGAGGGAATGCGGACCTTTTCGAGCAGCCGGATCGTCTCGGCCTTGGCGTCCGCAGCCGACATGTCCCTGTGGCAGAGCAAGGCCTCTGAGATCTGGTCACCGATGGTGAAGAGCGGATTGAGCGACGTCATCGGCTCCTGGAAGATCATCGACACGTCGTTGCCGCGCACCTTGCGCATCTCATGTTCGGGAAGAGAAAGCAGGTCGCGGCCGCCAAGCAGGATCTTGCCTTCGATGCGGCTTGAATCGCTCTGCAGCAGTCGCATGATCGAGAGCGAGGTGACGCTCTTGCCCGAGCCGCTCTCGCCGACGATCGCCACCGTCTCGCCCGGCGCGACCGAGAAGGAAACATTGCGCACGACGGGTTTCCATGCACCGTCCACCAGGAACGAGGTGGTGAGGTTTTCGACGGAGAGGATGGGTTCGGGGGCCTTTGCCTGCGACGTGCTCATGCTTGTTCCCTTCTTGCGATCCCTGCCACAGCTCAGTCCGGCCAGTTCAGCACGCCGTCGAAGCGATGCCGGCTGCGGTTCTCGATCGGTGTCGCGATGATCTCGTTGGAGGCGCGCGCCTTGTCGAGTTCCTCGGCAAGCCGGGTCGCGACAATGGCCTCCTGGCCGGGATGCAGGTTGCATGGATCGAGATAGAAATAGTGATGCTCCACCTCATGGTCGCGGACGATTACCGGCGGGTTGCCGCGGGCAAGCGCTGCCGCAAGATCCCAGGCGCTGATATGCGCCTCCGGCGCAGAGATGATGACCCGCATGCGGTCGAGCGGGTTGTTGGTAGGATCGGGCTCGATCAGGGCGGTGACGCCGGGGCGGCCGTCGAGAGTTCGCTTCCACAGGTTCAGATAGCCCGTCTCGCGTTCGCGGATGCCGGCATGGTCGCGCTTTTCCCAGGCTTCCAGTGCCGCCATCACGCCATAGATGCTTTCCTTGCCGACCTTCATGCCGCGGCCGATGCCCATGTTCTGCAGGAAGGCGTTGCGCACCAGCTCCTTCTTGCCGGCGACGATGCCGGAGGTGGGGCCGCCGAGGAACTTATGGCCGGAATAGAGCACGATGTCGGCGCCCTGCGCCAGGAAGAGCCTGAGGTCGTACTCCGAAGCGGCATCGACGATGACGGGCACGCCCTTGGCGTGCGCGATCTCGACGAACTCGGTCAGGTGCAGCAAGCCGTAATCGACCACATGATGGGATACGACATAGACGGCTGCCGCCGTCTTCTCGCTTATGGCATTTTCCATGTGAAAGCGGTGTGTCGAGGTCGCTTGACCGATCAGAACGACCTTGCCGCCGGCAAGGCGGATCGCCTGATCGACGGGGGCGCCATAGCTCACCACATGGCCCATCTGCACGATGACTTCGTTCTTGTCCGGTGCGGCATCGGGTAGCTTCTCTATGGCGAGCAGGTTGTTGCCGGTGATGGCGCCTGCGACGGCGAGGCTGATGCCGGAGGAGCAGGATGCCGTCACGAAGCCCGCCTCGCCGCCCGTCAGCCGGGCGATAACGGCGCTGGCCTTGCGCTGGAGGTCGTTGATCTCGACGAATTGCGGCAGGATCGCCGTCATAGCCGCAATGGCTTCAGGCACGACGATCGATGCGCCGAGGCTCGTCATGGTACCTGATACGTTGATGACGGGCCTCAGGCCGATCTTGCTACGGATATCATCCGACATTCTATCTCTCCAAAGTGACGACTGCCGATTGTCATCGACAGCTATGCCATAGTAATGTAATAGCTTCTCGAAATCTCACGAGGAGCGTTGACTTGGACGCCAAGACCCTACCCGCCGCACCCCCTGAAGACGCCGATTCCATCCGGGAAGGGGAAACCAAAGGCGCGCGCCGTTCGCGCGTCAGCGGCATCGACCGCGCGCTGCAGGTCATTGATTATCTGTATGAAACCGGCGCGCCGGCTGGCGCCTACGCGATCGCCAAGGCGATCAAGGCACCGCTTTCGACCGTCTATGTGATCATCGACGATCTGGTCGAAAAGAACATGCTTGGCCGCGATGCCGACGGTTCCGTCTGGCTCGGCGCCCGTCTTTACCACTATGGTCTCGCCTATGCCCGGTCGCTCGATTTCATGAGCGTCGCCACCCGAGAAATGCACGATCTTTGCCGGCAGGCGAGCGAGACGGTGCAAGTCTGCGGCCGCGACGGCGATGCCATGCTGGTACTGGCGATGGCGGACGGACCGAGCCATTTTCAGGTCGCCTCTCGCGTCGGAACGCGCGTGCCGCTCAACTGGACTGCCTCGGGTCGGCTGCTGGTGGGGCATTTGCCGGAAGGCGAAAGGATCGAGCTTTTCAAGCGCTGTGCCCGCACCTCGCCGACCGGTCGGGCCGAGGTCGATGCCGCCGTGCTTTCCGAGGCCGCGGGCAAGGCCTTTAAGGAGCGCTTGTCGATCCAGGTGGCGGAGTCCGATTATGCGGTTGCCTGCATCGCATCGCCGGTCGTGGACCGGGATGGTCAATGTGTCGCGACCATTTCGATCGTGCTTCCCGAACAGAAAGCCGTGTCCGACGGCAGCCATTATGGCGAACAGGTGCGCGCGGCCGCCGAGCGAATCGAAAAGCTGATGGGCTGGCGCAACCACTGAATTCGTCCTCCTTAAAGCAATTCCAGCAAAAGCGCGACGCGGTTTTGCGTCCGGAATTGCGTAAAAACTAATCGTTAAGTGATACGATCGCTTCGATTTCGACGGTGATGTTGCCGGGAAGCGAGCCGAAGCCGACGGCCGAACGGGCATGTTGGCCCGCTTCGCCGAAGACTTCGATGAAGAGGTCCGAGCAGCCGTTGATGACGCTCGGATGATCCTCGAAATGCGGCACGGCATTGACCATGCCGAGCAGCTTGACCACTCGCTTCACCCGGGAGAGATCGCCGAGCGCGCCGTGCATGACAGCAAGCAGGTTGATGCCAGTTAGCCGCGCATGCTGATAGGCCTGGTCGACGCCCACGTCACCACCGACCTTGCCGGAATGGAGGTGGCCGTCTGCTTCCCGCGGCCCTTGACCTGAAAGATAGAGCACATTGCCTTCGCGGACATGGGTCACGAAATTAGCGATCGGCGGCGGCGGCGGCGGCAGCGCGATGCCGAGCGCAGCCAGTCGCTGGTAGGGTGTTTGCGCTGCTGAAGCGGCCTGTGTTGGGGACGTGTTCACGTATGCTCCTGCCATTCGATCTTAATGTTTCGACTACCGCCACGAATAGCCGTGGCTATGACGGACGAGCTTGCGCGCGCGGGGCACGTAGCGGCTGGCGGCGATCGCCTCCGCGCCGATGACAGCGTAGCGCGGCTCAAACAGCTTCCGCAGGCGTGAAACGTCGCCGTTTGAATCGGTCGCTTCGAGATCCGCATCCACGAGATCGAATATGGTGAAATCGGCGCGCTCGCCGACCGACAGCCGGTTTTCCATCGAAAGCTTGATGACCGAGGCTGGCGCATGGGTGACGGCGTCGACCACCTTGTCGAATGGCATGCCGACCGAGAGCAGCTTGGACATGGTGGTCGCCAGATCCCAGACCGGGAAGTTCATGGAATGGCCGTGCAGGTCGGTCGAGATCGAGTAGGGCAGCAGGCCGCGCTTGATCGCCGCTTCCGCGACCTTGAACGAGAAGGAGGCGCCTCCATGGCCGATATCGAGCCGGATGCCTTCGCCGGCGCAGCGCTCGGCGAGATTGTAGAGGTCCTCGTCCTCCATGATGCTCGATCCGGCCTTGCCGTTGAAGCAGTGGGTGACGACATCGCCCGGTCCGAGAATTTCGAGCACTTCGTCATAGAGCGCGGGCGGCTCGCCCACATGCACCATCATCGGCACCTTCAGGATCTTGGCGATCTTCTTGCCGAGCTTGACGGGTGTGACCCCCCAGGAGCCGGTGATGACGTGGCTGGCACGCACTTTGATGCCGACGATATGCTCGCTGTTCTCGGCATAGCATTCGAGGATGCGGTCGAGGTCGATATCCTTGATATCACGCAGTTCGGGGACGCGATTGCAAGCAACGAGGCCGATCGAACCGAGATTGAGGAAGGCCTTGATGCGTTCTCTGGATGGTTCGATGATATATTCGCGGAAGCCATGAAAATTGGCTTCGCCGGCCGAGCCCGCATCGACCAACGTCGTGACGCCGCGCTCGGCGCCGCATTCGGATGGGCGGATCGAGATGTCGGTGCCGCCATGCCAGATGTGGACGTGCAGATCGATCCAGCCGGGAGAGATCCAGGCGCGCTTGCCGTCGACGCGCTCGATATCGCCGGGAGCGGCAAGTTGCGGGCCAAAAGCAGCGATCTTGCCGTCGGCGCCGACGAGGATGTCGATGACGCCAGTTGGCGTATCGCTGCCGAAAGCCATAGGCTTCACATTGGTGAGGAGGAGCGGCTTGCCCGCTTTTTCACCGGTCATTTACAGGTCCTTTCGAAGTCTTGGATCGAGCATGTCCCGCAGGCCGTCGCCGACCATTTGCAGCGAGAGCACGGAGAGAATGATGGCAAAGCCCGGGAAATAGGTCATCCAGTCGGCTTGGCCGATATATTGGCGGCCGGCGGCGATCATGGTCCCCCAGGTGGGGATTTCGGGGCTGACGCCGAGGCCGAGGAAAGAGAGTCCGGCTTCGGCTAGCATGGCGCTGGCAAAGAGAAACGAGCCCTGCACCAGGATCGGGGACAGGAGGTTTCTAAGCACATGCCGCGTCATGATGTGGAATGTCGAGATGCCGAGAGCCTTGGCCGCCTCCACGTAAGGCAGTTCGCGGATGACAAGCGTCGAGGCGCGGACGATGCGGGCGAGCCGCGGTGCGTACACGATCGACAGCGCGACGATAACAGTCGTCAGCGACGGGCCGAGGGCTGCGACGAGGGCGATGGCAAGCAGGATATCGGGAAATGCCATCATCGCATCGATCAGGCGGGCGATCGGTGTATCTAGCTTCTGGAAGAAACCGGCGAGCAGGCCCATTGTGACGCCGATCGCCGCCGACAGCGCCACGACGGCGGCGCCGACGAGCAGCGACAATCGCCCTGCATAGATGGTGCGGGAGAAGATATCGCGGCCGAACTCGTCGGTGCCAAACCAGTAGATTCCGCTCGGCGGCTTCAGCCTGTTGACGATCGAGAGCTTGGAGGGCGAATAGGGCGCGATCCATGGGGCGAGGACGGCAAGAAAGACGAAGATTGCCAGCACGGTAAGACCGACGGCGACGGTCTTGCGCTTCAGAAGCCGGCGAAGGAACTTGCTTCGCTCGCTTGGCACCTGCTTTGGTGTATCGGTTGCGATATCGGCCATCAGTAGCGTACCCTCGGATCAACCAGCAGGTAGAGCATGTCGATCGCAAAATTGATCAGGACGTAGAGGCCTGCGATGACGAGCAAGGCCCCCTGGATCACCGGATAATCGCGGCGCAGCACCGCCGAGACGACGAGGCTTCCGACACCCGGCAGGCCGAAGACGGTCTCGGTGACGACAGCGCCGGAAATCAGCACGGCCGCTGTCAGCCCCAGAACCGTCAGGATTGGTATGAGTGCGTTCTTCAGCGCATGTTTGAGGACGACGCGGCGTTCGATCAGCCCTTTGGCGCGGGCGGTGCGGATATAGTCGTCTCCAAGCACGTCGAGCATCGATGCGCGGGTGAAGCGCAGGATCAGCGCCGAGGAGACAAGACCGAGTGCGACGGCCGGCAATGTCAGATGATACATGCGATCAAGGAAGCTTGTGCCTGGTCCGCCATAGCCGGAAACAGGAAACATCCCCAGGCGAACCGCGAAGATCTGCATCAGGATAAGGCCAAGCCAAAAGCTTGGAATGCTTGCCGCCAGCATGCCGAGCGCCATTGAAGCCTGATCGACGAGCGATCCTCGCCGATAGGCGGCATAGATGCCGATCGGCAACGCAATCACGCCGGCAATCAGGAGTGAGAACAGGGTCAGGAAAAAGGTCGGCTCGGCACGCTCGAGAAGTGCTGAGGAAACCGGGATATTCAGGAAGATCGATTGGCCCAGGTCGCCCTTGAGCAATTGCCCGACATAGAACAGGTATTGGACGAATATGGATTGGTCGAGGCCCAGCCGGGTCCGCAGTTCGGCAATATCCTGCGCGGTCGCATCCGGGCCGAGCATGACGGCGGCCGGATCGCCGGGAGTCACGCGCACGATCACGAAAACGATCGTGACGACAAGAAACATCACGACGATCATGCCTGCAAGACGCTGAAGGATGTAGCGTATCATTGGGTCGGTTCCCCGGAGTGGTTCCGCTTTCTTCGAGTCGCGGAACCACTCTATTTCTTTGTTCTCTCGCAACTGCGGCCGGAAAACCGCCACGCACTTTTCCTGGAATAGCTCCAGGGTCCGAGAACGGACTAGATTGGGAACGGGCGCCGGCCGTAACCGGTGCCCGAGCACCTTGGGAGGCTTATTTCTTGATCGATGCGTTCCAGAAGTAGGGCCACGGCGCGGGGTCGACTCCCTGAAGCTTGGTGGAGATCGCCGCAACGGCGTTGAAATCGCCGATCTTCATCATGGGAGCTTCGTCATAGATGGTCTTTTGGACGTTCGCCCAAAGCTCGATGCGCTTCTTAGGATCGACCTCCGTGTTGAATGCGTCGATCGCGGCCTTGCTCGTCGGCGTCGTCCACCAGCCGGGCGAGCTCGGCGACAGCGTGCCGATCAGCGCCGGTTCCGGCAGGAAGGGACTGTGACTGATGTAGATGTCCCACAGCGCCTTGTCGGCCCGGCGTTGGGTGAGCGTCGCCCAGTCGACCACCTGAAGGTCCACCGTGAAGCCCGCCTGTTTCAGATATTCGGCCGCGACCTGTGCCATCTTGTAATGGAACTCGTACTGGCGGCTGGTCAGGATACGGATCGGTTCGCCCTTGTAGCCCGCAGCCTTGGCGGCTGTGGCCGCGCCTTCCGGATCGGCGACATTGTAATTCCCTTTGACGCCGGCATCCGTGCTCCAGGTAAAGGGGGCAGGGTACATGTTGCCGTCGACCGTATAGAAATTCGTGCCGCCGAAGGCTGCGGCCAGCATGTCCTCCATGCTGAGTGCCTGTCGGATCGCCTTGCGGATCGCGACATTCTTCGTGATGCCGTCGGCAGTGTTGAAGACGAAAACCGGATAGCCGAACGGTTTGAGGAGCAGCGGCTGGGTCGCCGAAGCGGATTTCAGCTTGTCGAAGGATTCGACTGGAAGACTGTCGATATAGTCATACTGGCCGGAAATGGCCGCTTCGACGCGGGTGTTGGCATCGGGCACCGGAACGAAGCGGATTTCGTCGAGATATTGATGCCGGGCGCCGCCGTAACCATTGCTTTCGCAATCGCGTGGCGTGTAGCCGTCGAAACGCACCAGCTGAATATATTGGTCGGGCTTGCGCTCCTTCAGCATATAGGGACCGGTGCCGATGAAGTCGGTCATCGTGTCCGCCTGCTTGCTGGCTGGAATGATGATGGCGGCGGAGTTGTTGAAGGCAAGCAGCGAGGTGAGGGGGGCGTAGGGCTGCTTCAGCTTGATGACGACGGTCGCCGGATCCTGGGCGGTAATGGATTCGATGAAGCCGCCCGCCTGTTTGCCGCGCGACGCCAGCTTGGTCCAGCGGTTGAGCGAGGCGACCACATCGTTGGAGGTCATGACGCTGCCGTCATGGAACTTGATGCCGGTCCTGAGCTTGATCGTGTAGGTTTTGCCGTCAGCGCTGATCTCGGGCATGCTCTCCGCAAGCAGTGGCGTGACGTTCCAGCCCTTGTCGAAGGTGTAGAGCGTTTCGAAGATATGTTGGGTGACAATACCGACGAGATCGGCGGTGGAGGTCATGGGATCGAGCGTTGGCGGCTCCCCGATCGTCGCGACATTGATGACGCCACCTTTTTCCTGAGCCATCAGCAGCGAGGGCGCCGCAACCAAAGCAGCCGCAATCAGGAATCCGAGTCCTAACTTCATCGATACACTCCCAATTATGTTCCACAATTATGTTATATAGAATTTTATAACAGAATACAGGACGAGTGGAGGCTGTCAATGGCAGTAAAACCTGGGCGTATTGGCTTGAATGCGCATAGGTTCCGTCTTGCCGAAACATTTTGGCGGGAGCAGATTGCAGCGACAGAGGAGATAGTGCATGGCGCCTTACGATGCTTCCGGCCCCAGCGTGAACGGTATCGAACCTCGCTGGACGTCCAGTGCAAAGAGCGGAGTTGGCACAGCCCTTTCGCCCGCCTGCCGCATCTGGTTCACTCTCAGCCACGGCATCCTCAACGAAATCTATTATCCCCGCGTCGACAGTGCTTGCACCCGCGACATCGGATTGATCGTCACAGGTCCTGAAGGTTATTTTTCGGAGGAAAAGCGCGATACGGAGAGCGTCGTCACCACGGTCGAGGATGGCGTTCCGGCCTATCGGTTGATCAACACGGCGATCGACGGCCGTTATCGGATCATCAAGCGCATCATCGTCGATCCCATGCGCAGCAGCTTGCTACAGCAGATATCATTCGAGCCGCTGGAAGGCACGATCCGCGATTATCGTCTCTATCTGCTGGCCGCTCCACATCTGGTCAATGCCGGTTACGGCAATACGGGCTGGGTGGAGGACTACAAGGGCACACCGATGCTTTTTGCGACGGGCACGGGCGGTGTCTCGATGGCTCTTGCCGTCAGCGGTGGTTGGCGGACGGCATCCGCTGGCTATGTCGGTATTTCCGACGGATGGCAGCAATTGCAGAAAGAGGCCCGATTGGACCCGGCCTTTACGCGTGCCGCCGATGGCAACGTCGCGCTGACCGGTGAGATCGATCTGATCGGCGGCAGCGACACCGTCACCCTATCGCTCGGTTTTGGAAGTCACGCCAAGGAAGCCGGCTACAATGCCCTTGCCAGCTTGCAAGCCGGCTATGACAACGCCGAGCGCAGCTATGTTGCCGATTGGCGGACATGGCAAGACGGATTGCTGGCTTTGGACGAACCGAGAGCGCCGCCGCCCGAAGTCAATCGTTATCGGATCTCGACAGCCGTGCTGGCGACGCATCGGCCTCTTTCTTTCGAAGGACCGGCTGTTGCATCTCTTTCCATTCCATGGGGCTTTGCCAAGGGCGACGAAGACCTCGGCGGCTATCATCTGGTATGGCCGCGTGATCTGGTCGAGACGGCCGGTGGCTTTCTGGCTGCGGGCGCCGCGCAGGATGCGCTGCGCATTCTGGCCTATCTGCGCGTTATCCAGGAAGAGGATGGACATTGGCCGCAGAACTGCTGGCTGGACGGAGAGCCCTATTGGACCGGGATACAGATGGACGAGTGCGCCTTTCCGATCCTGCTCGCCGATGCCCTGCGTCGCGAGGGAGTCCTCACTGGCGATCTGTTACTGTCTTACGTGCCGATGGTCGAAAGCGCGGCACGCTACGTCGTCGTCAACGGTCCCGTTACCGGCGAGGACCGTTGGGAAGAGGATGGCGGCTTTTCTCCCTTCACTTTGGCGGTCGAGATCGCCGCCCTGCTTGCGGCAGCCGATATTCTGGAAATTGCCGGTCAAACGCACAATGCGGATTATCTGCGGCAGACCGCGGACGCTTGGAACGATCAGATCGAGCGCTGGACCTATGTCAGCAGCGATGCGGAGAGCGCTGCTCTCGGGATCAAGGGTTATTATGTCCGTATCGCGCCGCCTGAGATCGCCGACGGAAGCTCGCCTGCCGACGGTTTCGTGCCGATCAAGAACAGGCCGCCCGCTGAATCCTTCTTGCCGACCGCCCGCGTCGTCAGTCCTGACGCTTTGGCGCTGGTGCGCTTCGGATTGCGGGCCGCCGACGATCCCCGCATAATCGACACCGTCAGGGTGATTGATTCCCAGCTCAAATGCGACCTGCCGCAAGGGCCGCTATGGTATCGCTATACCGGTGACGGCTATGGCGAGCATGAAGACGGCGGACCGTTCGACGGCACGGGCATCGGGCGTCCATGGCCGCTACTTGCGGGCGAACGCGCCCATTATGAGCTTGCGGCCGGCCGTCCGGACGTGGCCCTTAAGTTGCTCAAGACACTCGAGCAGTCCGCTGGTCAGGGCGGATTGCTCCCGGAACAGGTGTGGGACCAGCCCGATGTGCCGGAGTTGGGGCTTATGCTCGGAAAACCCTCCGGCAGCGCCATGCCGCTCGTCTGGGCTCACGCCGAGCATATCAAGCTCCTGCGCTCGCTGAGAGATGGGGCCGTTTTCGACATGCCGCCGCAGGGTGTCGAGCGTTACGTGACCAACAAGGTGACGGCACCCTTCGTGCCGTGGCGTTTCAATAACAAGCTGTCGCAGCTTGCCGTCGGCAAACGCCTGCGGATCGAGGTCATGGCGCGCGCGATCATTCGCTGGAGTTTTGATGGTTGGGTCGGCGCCACCGATACCGAAACGAGCCAGAACGGCTTCGGCATACATGTTGCCGAGCTTTCATGCGAACACCTGCCTGAAGGCGGGTCGGTTGCCTTTACCTTTTACTGGCCTGACACCGATCATTGGGAGGGAGAGGATTTCTCCGTCTTGGTCGTTGAAGCGCCCCAGTAGGATTTGTGCCAGTGCGGATAGAAAGTGGACGAATATGAGTCAGGCATTAGAGAGCCGCAAAACGAACGTAAAACTGAAGAAAGCCGCCGCACCAGCTGCGACAGAAGAGCTTGCCGTCTTGGCGATCGATCTCGGCGGTTCGCATGTCAAAATGCGTCTCAGCTCCGGTAGCGACCGCCGGGCAGCCGTCTCGGGGCCTGCAATGTCGGCGAAGCAGATGGTCCAGGCCGTCAAGGACCTGACGAGCGATTGGCGATATGATGTTATCGGCATGGGATATCCAGGCCCGGTTTCGAACAACAGACCCGCCATGGAACCGCACAATCTGGGCAGCGGCTGGCAGGATTTCGACTTTTCCGCCGCTTTCGGCAAGCCGGTCAGGCTTGTCAATGACGCCGTGATGCAGGCAATCGGCAATTACAAGGACGGCAATATGCTGTTTCTCGGCCTCGGCACCGGATTGGGTTCGGCGATGATTGCCAATCACGTTTGTCTGCCAATGGAACTCGCCCACTTGCCCTACAAGAAGCGGGGCACGTTCGAAGACTTCATTGGAGAACGGGGCCTTGAAAAATACGGCAAGAAAAAATGGCGGCAGTCGGTCGAGGATATCGTCGAAAGATTGAGGGCGGCCTTGCTGCCGCATGAAATCGTCATTGGTGGTGGCAATGCCGAAAAGCTCAAGGAACTGCCCCCCGGCTGCCGTATCGGCGAGAACGAAAATGCGTTTCTCGGAGGATTTCGCCTTTGGAAGGATGCGACTTTGAGCTTCTAGGCGGCATCGGTGTGGTCGAATGGTGTGACATGAGGATCAGGCACAAGTCTGTCGGTCTTTCCTGACAGGAGGATAGCCGGCTTAGCGTCCCTATTTCATCGAGGCTTTCTCGTGCTGAACGATGTCGGCGAATAGCTGTAGCGCGCCACTTGGCTGCTCATCCTTTCGCGCGAGATAAAGGGGAGCCACGAGATTGTCTCCTGGGTCAAGCCTCAGATAGGCGATGCCGCTCGTCTCCAGCCCCGCGATCGATCCTGGAATGATGGAGATTCCGAGACCAGCGGCGACCAGACTGAGCGTCGACAGCAACCGGGGAGCTTCATGACGTATTTTTGGGCTGAAGCCCGCGGCAAGGCAGGCCGCTATGATACTGTCATATAGCCCCGGCCCCGAGGGACGGCGGTAAAGTATGAAAGCTTCGTTTGCGAGTTCCGACAATCGAGCGCGGCGAGGCTTCTCTCCTTTCGCTATCACCAGGGGATGACGATCTGGAAGAGCGACCAGCATCTCTTCATCGAGAATTCGGGAAATTATCAGCCCGCTCGACTGTGCAACGGGAGAGCGCACGAGTGCGACGTCGAGAAGACCGGAATGCAGCATGGCGATCAGATCGGGCGTACTGGCTTCCTCAAGCTTGAGCGCGAGATTCGGTGACGCCTCGCCGAGCGAGCGGACGGCTGAGCTGACCAGCGGATGAAAGGCCGCTGAACTGGTAAAGCCGATGGCGAGGCTTCCCTCCTCCCCGCGGGCGTTGCGTCTCGTCGCCTCTATCGCAAGATCGACATCGTTGAGGATGGTCCTGGCTCTCTCTACGAACGTCCGCCCCGCATCCGTCAGCTCGACACCTCTCGGCAGGCGTTTGAACAGCGAGGCTCCGACGATTGCCTCCAGCTTGGCTATCTGCTGGCTGAGCGGTGGCTGCTGGATGCCGAGCCTTTCGGCAGCGCGGGTCATATGGCCCTCATCGGCAACGGTTATGGCATAACGGAGGTGTCGAAGTTCGATCATGACATATCTCAAACATATGGATACTGTTCAATCCATATATTGGACGCATGACCGGTAAAAGCCTATTTTGACCGCCTGTTTGGCATAAACACACAGGCCATGACATGGACGCTATTTCTCATTCCAATGCTGCTCAACGCGAAGGACCAGCGGTCGCGGAGCTCTTCTTCGGTTTTTTCAAACTCGGCCTCATTGGTTTTGGCGGGGTTCTGCCGCTCGCACGCCGCATGGTGGTCGAGGATCGCAAGTGGTTGACTGGGGAGGAGTTCACCGAACTGCTCGGGCTCTGCCAATTCCTGCCGGGCGGCAATATCATCAATATGGCGGTTGCGATCGGCTCCAAGTTTCAGGGCGTGGCGGGGGCATTTTCGGCGCTCCTTGGCCTCATTGTCGCGCCGACGGCGATCGTGATCAGCCTTGGCGTCGTGTATGATCAGTTCAACAGCGATCCACGCATCCAGCACATGTTTGCAGGCCTTGCCGCCGCCGCGGCCGGTCTGCTGATCTCGATGGCCGTCAAGATCATCCTGCCGCTGCGCCGCAGGCCTGTCGCCCTGGTCATTGCCGCCATTTGCTTTGCCGCCATCGCCGTGGTCGGGCTGCCCTTGTTGCCGACCATGCTGGTTCTGGCACCTCTCGGTATCATCGCCATTTGGAAGCTTGAAGCATGACCACGACCCTGCTTTCTCTCGCAATCATTTTCACCCAGCTGTCGCTGCTCGCCTTCGGCGGCGGCAATTCCATTCTCCCCGAAATGCATCGTCAGATCGTCGATGTGCAGCATTGGATGACGGCGCAGGAATTCGGTGCGCTGTTCGCCTTGGCGCAGGCAGCTCCCGGTCCGAACCTAATGGTCGTGCCCCTGGTCGGCTGGCACGTTGCCGGATGGGCTGGAGTGCTGGTGACTTCGGTGGCAAAGTTTGGGCCTTCTTCGGTGCTGACCTATCTGGTGCTCCATCTCTGGAACCGTTTCAAGGACAGGCCGTGGCGAAGGATCGTCCAGGCCGGGCTGGTGCCGATGACCGCCGGGCTCGTCACCGCCAGCGCGGTCGTCATCACCGAGGCATCAACTCAGGGCTGGATTCTGGCGGCCATAGCGGCAGCCGGCGCATTTGTTCTTTCGACGACGCGCGTCCATCCGCTCATCGTTCTGGGCATTGGCGCGTTGATCGGGCTAAGCGGCATTGGCCAGGTCTGAGCCGGAGGTTTCCGGATCGCGCCACCGACATGGTCTGCATACAACGCTGCTCTTTAGATCAAGCCTGCCAATCGCTCACCAATCCAGGCATTGAATAGCGGATTGCGGGCAAGCGACGGGAAAAATATTTCTCCATAGAGTATATAGACATTATGCGTTTACTTTTCGAATAGCATTCCTGCCCCTAGCCTGATCGGCGGTCTCATTCGTCCGGAGCTGGCATGACAAGGCATATTCGATTCAACGCGTTCGACATGAATTGCGTCGCGCATCAGTCCCCGGGGCTATGGAGGCATCCGCGCGATAAGTCGTGGAAATACAAGGATTTGGACTATTGGCAGGATCTGGCGCGGACGCTGGAGCGCGGCATTTTCGACGGCATATTCATCGCCGACGTCATCGGCTATTACGATGTCTACAAGGGCTCGAATTACCATGCAATCGAGCAGGCCGCGCAGATACCGGTCAATGATCCGATTCAGCTCGCGGCGCCGATCGCGCTTGCGACCCAACATCTCGGCATAGGAATAACCGCCTCCACCTCTTTCGAGCATCCTTACACGTTTGCCCGCCGGCTCGCCACCGCTGATCATCACACCAAGGGCCGTGTCGGCTGGAATATCGTGACCTCCTATCTGGAGAGCGGCGCGAAGAACGTCGGTCAGGGCGGCCTGAAGACCCATGACAACCGCTATGAGGTCGCCGCCGAATATGTGGAGGTCCTCTACAAGCTTTTCGAAGGAAGCTGGGAGGAGGGCGCCGTGCTGCGCGATGCCGAGCGCGGCATTTTCACCGATCCTACCAAGGTCCACGAGATCGGCCACAAAGGCAAGTATTTCGATGTTCCAGGCTACCATCTCTGCGAGCCATCGCCGCAGCGGACGCCCGTGCTTTATCAGGCAGGCGCATCGGGGCCTGGTAAGGCCTTCGCGGCCGGCCATGCTGAATGCGTGTTCGTCGCGGCTCCGACCAAGAGCCTTCTGCGCGCCTATGTCGCCGATATCAGGCAGAGGGCTGCGGCTGCTGGCCGCGATCCACGGAAGGTGCTGATCTATAATCTCACGACACTGATCATCGCGGAGACCGACGCAAAGGCCCAGCAGCTCTTCGAGGAATATCAGAGCTATGCCTCCTATGACGGCTCGCTCGTATTCATGTCTGGCTGGAGCGGCATCGATTTCGGCCAATATGCGCCGACCGACGAATTGAAGAAGGTCGAGACCAATGCGATCGTCTCGATGATCGAGAACTTCGGCGGCAAGGACCGGGCCTGGACGGTCGAGGAACTCGCCAAATGGGGTGGGATCGGCGGAACAGGTCCCGTATTCGTCGGATCGCCCTCGACTATCGCCGACATCCTGCAGGAATGGGCCGAAGAGACGGACATCGATGGCTTCAATCTCGCTTATGCGGTAACACCCGACAGCTTCGAGGCGGCGGTCGATCTGCTTGTTCCGGAACTACAGAAGCGCGGAGTGTATCCGACCGCCTATCGTCCGGGCACCTTGCGCGAAAAGCTCTTCGGCGAGGGACCTTATCTGCCGGTGACCCATCCGGCCAATGCCTATCGCGATATCGAGGCCGTCAAGCGTCGGGATGCGGAAGTGGCCACACCGTTACGCCAGTCGGCCGGCGTCTAGGTTTTGCCATATCACCGATCCGGTTGAAGCATGCTCATATTCGGCCCACTTTGACGATGCTCTGAGGGCCGACGAGCCGGATGGATCTCTGAGATATTCCGTGCAATCCAGCTATTTAAGGTAGCAATGCGTTAACGTTCTGTTCACCTTAAGATTACTAAGGTTTCCTGATGAAAAGGAAGGAAGCCCAATGAAAAAGATCTTTGTTCTCGCCATGGCTGCCGTAACGCTGGCAGCGCCCTTCGCCAACGCGCAGGAATGGCCCCGTCATCATCGCGATCGTCCCGACGAAGTTCATCGCAAGATGCCGCCTCGGGGACCGGGACGCCCTGGATGGGGGCCCTATCGGGGTAAGGACCGTTCGGGTTACTATCATGGCTACAGAGGTTACCGTGATCGCCGCCCGGGCTACCGCCGTCACAGCGATGGTCTTTGGTATCCCGCCGCGGCCTTCGCGCTCGGCGCCATTATCGGCGGCGCTTTGAACAACTAGCTCTTCCGCCTTTCCAGGAATTGCTCTTAAGCTTTCGATGATTATTGAAGCGGTTTGGGGGAATGCGATCCGTCATTCCCCCAAACCGCACAGGCGGATCGAAGTTCGCCCCAAGCCGGAACACCGCCCAATTGCACGCTTTCCGGTTGGAAAATATCGGGCCGGCAGTCCGTCACGTGTTGTGGATTGCCTCCATCGGCCGAGTGCATTTCCGCTTTTCGCGAATCTCGGAAACGCTCTATCTTCTTGTTTCCAAACGCATTCCGGACGGAAAATGGCTGCGCGTTTTTCCTGGAAATGCTCTATCGTTAGGTGTCGTCCGGCATTTTCTGGAGTCGACCGTTGGGCGGTCGCGGTCATTCTGGCCGCTGGAAAGAGCCGCGTTTAAAATCGCTCCATCTCGCGGCCGACCTTCGTCAGAAACTGGCTGCGGGAACCTTCCGTCGAGCGGTTCATGTCGTAGTGGGCGAGGAAGATCACCGGGGCGAAAGGCTTGATCTGCGCGCGCAGCACGCGCTTGACGATCTTCTTCGGCGGGTTGCCCGCAATGAAGGCACGGAATGGATCGGCGCCATAGGTCAAGACCGCGCCGAGTTTGCGGATATGCTGCAGCTTCGAGCGCACCTTGCCGTTGACGAGTTCGAAGGAAACGCCCGGAAGCCAGACTCGGTCGAAATAACCCTTGAGGATAGCCGGAAAGCCGAAGTTCCAGACCGGAGTGACGATCACAAGCGCCTCGGTGCGTTCCAGCCGCTCGACATAGGGTTTGAGCGTCTCGGTATTTTCGGGATAGTCGTGATAGATCAGCCGGTCGTGGCGCGAGAGCACGGGATCGAAGCCCTCGGCATAGAGGTTGCAGTCGTCGACGTCGTGTCCAGCACGTTTCAGGCTCTCGACGGTCTGGCGATGCAGCGCGCCACCAAAACTTTCCTCGACCGGATGGGAATGAAGGACGAGAACCTTCATGAGGCCTCCATCAGCGCGGCAAGGCCGGGGAAGAGGTAGTTCTTGCCGGATTTGAAGTCGAAATTCGGATCGTCCCAGGCAATCATCTTGCCGGGATTGAGCAGGCCCTTAGGGTCGGTTTCCTTCTTGAAGGCAAGCTGGACGGCATCGGTCTGCTTCATGCCGCCTTCCTCCAGCGTATAGCGGTGCGGATTGAAGATCGGGCAGCCGTGATCCTGGTGAATCCTAATGATCTCTTCGAGCCGTGCCTCGGAAGTGTAGCGCACGAGGGGCAGTCCGGAGCATTGGATCTGCCCGTCGAACTTGATGAATTCGAGATGACCGGGCACCTCGTCACCAAAGATCTCCACCATCTTCTGAACTTTGGCGACATGATCCGGCCCCGGATACTGCACCTGCAGATACGTGATGTTGGGATCGACCTTGATGGCACGCAGCGTCGTGTGGTTCCAGGCGAGCTCATAGGCGTGCGGAATGCCCTTCATGCTCTCCACCTTGTCGGAGCGGAAGGTGATCTCGCCCTTCTGCTGCATGGTGAAGGCGACGAATGGGTCCATCGAATGCGGTGCGATCATCAATGCCACGATCGACTGCCCTTGGCGGATATAGGGCTTGTGGCGGCTGAAATATTCGTACGGAATGGGGGCGGCGATCGGGGCGATTTCCTTGACCAGAATGCCGTTGCATTTGGCAAGCGCGTCTGAAAAGCGCACTGCATCCATGAAGTCGTCATAGCCGACCAGCACGTCGATCCAATCATAGGCCGGCGCCAAGGGCATTTCGATTTCGGTGATGATGCCGTTGGTGCCGTAGGCATGGCTGACCTTGGTCAGGTCCCAGCCGGTGAGATCGAGCGTGCGGGGCTCCGCCTCCATCGTCACGACGCGAAGGCGCAAGATGTTGCCGAGATCGCGCAGCCCGCCCCAGGTGATCGAGCCGACACCGCCGGAGCCGCCGGCAATGAAGCCGCCGATCGTCGCAGTTTGTGCCGTCGAGGGATGGAAGCGCAGCTCCTGGCCCGAATGGGCCTTGGTCTGGCGATCGAGCTCGGCAATGACGATGCCGGGCTCGCAAACAACGCGGCCGGGATGGATCTCCTTGATCGTGTTCATGGCGGCGAGATTGAGCACGATGCCGCCGGAAAGCGGCATGGCCTGGCCGTAATTGCCGGTGCCGGCGCCGCGCGGCGTGACGGGAGCGTCATGCGCATAGGCGACCTTCAACGTGCGGATCACCTCTTCCTCGGTCTTCGGAGTGACGACGAGATCGGCCGTGACATTGTCGAGCTGGGCCTTCAGGATCGGCGAATACCAGTAGAAGTCACGGCTTTTCTGGCGCACCAGCGCCGGGTTGTCTTCGACGGCGATGCCTTCGAGTTCTTTCTTGATGCGCTGATAATCCGGCATGTCAGGCTCCAATGACGCTGTCGAGTTCGCGATAATCCGGCAGGCTGCGATCGATCACCTTGCCCTTGCGAAGGACGACGCGATCGGACTGCGGACGGGAAAGGAATTCGCTCCAGCGCCTTGCGCTGAAAAGCACGAGGTCGGCCGGGCTGCCGACGGCTATGTGCCCGATATCCGGGCGGCCAAGTATCTCCGCGGGCGAGGTGGTGATGACCCTCGCAGCCGTATCCAGCGGATGGTCGAGATGCAGGATGCGCACGGCCTCGCGGAACACCTCGACCGGATCGAGATCGCCATAGGCGTAGAATGGGTCGCGGGTATTGTCGGACGCGACGGCGGTTGGCACGCCGGCCGCGGCAAGTTCGTGCAGCAGGGTGACGCCGCGCCAGCGCGGCGTGCGCCCGGCGTGACGGTCCTGCAGATACATGTTGCACATCGGCAGCGAAACGATGGAGATCCCGGCCTTGGCGACGAGATCGATTGTGGCGCGGGCAATATTCTCATCCTGTCGGGCAAGCGAGCAGCAATGGCCGGCGGTCACCTTTCCGGTAAAACCGTTGCGAAGCACGGCCTCGGCGATGGCCTTCAGCGTCAGCACCTCCTTGTCCTCGGTTTCGTCGACATGCAGATCGATGTCGAGGCCATTATCGGCGGCTGCGCGGAAAAGCTTGTTCAGCTGCGCGTCGAGTCCCGAGTTCAACTGCGTCACCCCGCCCATCAGGCCGCCGGTGTCGCGAACGACACGGAGCAGATCGGCAAAGAAGGCATCGTCTACCATGCTGTCGAGCGGAAAGAGGGCGACGGCCTGTAGCGCGATCTTGTCCTTCCACGCCTCGCGGACCGAGGCGAAGACCTCGAAGGAGATGCGATGCTGCGGCGCCAAGGAATCGAGGTGGGTGCGGATCAGACCGGTGCCGTGGGCATAAGCCGAGCGCAGCGAGAATTCCATGCGCTTGCGCACGTCGTCGGCCGACCAGTTAGCCTCGCGGTCGGTCCGCACTGCATCGAGCGCACCTATGAAACTGCCGTCCGGGTTCGGCCGCCGTTCCCAGATGTGCCCCTTGTCGAGATGGGTGTGCATGTCGACGAATGTCGGCCAGACCATGCCATCGCGCATATCCACTCGGGGATACTCGGCCTGCGCGGTTCCAGGCGCGACGATGTCGCTGACAAGGCCATCGGCGACGACGATATCGACCTTGACCAGGCCCTCACTCGAGGGCGCCGCAAGGCCGGAGAGCGTCAAGGCTGGGATGGTAGCATTGCTCAGCACAAAGCGGGCTGCGTTCGGTGGCGACATGAAGGCGTGGGACATCAGTTCTCCCGCTTGAGGCTGCTCTCATGCCAGCGATGCAGGCTCAGCCATGAGATGAAGGAGGTGAAGGCGAAGATCGCGACGCCGAGCGCCGACAGGAGAAGCAAGGCTGCGAAGAGCCGCGGCATGTTCTGTCGGTATTGCGCTTCCAGCAGTCGAAAGGCGAGACCGGAGTTCGGACCTCCCGAGCCAGCGGCGAATTCCGCGACCACCGATGCGATCAGCGATAGGCCGCCGCCGATCCTCAAGCCCGTCATGAAATAAGGCTGAGCGGTGGGCAGTTTCAGATGCAGCAAGGCCTGCCAGCGCGAGGCGCCGTAGAGATCGAAAAGGTTGAGCAGATTATGGTCGACGCTCTTCAATCCCTGCACCATGTTGGAGAGGATCGGAAAGAAGGCGACGAGGAAGCCGCAAATTAAGAGCGCTGCTTCGCGTGTCGGCGCATAGATCAGGATCAGCGGCGCGATCGCGACGATCGGCGTCACCTGCAAGATGACGGCCAGCGGATAGAAGGCGAGTTCGATCCAGCGGGACTGCACGAGAAAGATGGCGAAGCCGACGCCGCCAATCAGCGCCAGGACGAGGGATATGAAGGTGATCTCGGTCGTCACCCATAGAGCCGGCCAAAGGATGCCCCAGTCGGAAACGAGCGCCTTTGCGACGGCGATCGGGCTTGGCAGAATATATTGCGGAATGCCGGTGCCAACGACCAGAAGCTGCCAGAGGACAAGAAGCGCAAGAACGGTCAGGATGGGCACGAAGATACCAAGCGCGCGTTCCACACTACGCTTTTTGGCTGCAGAGGCCGCGGGTGCGTCGGCAGATTCAACGGACAGAGTGGCGGGCAGACTGGTACTGTCACTCATCAATGGGCCTCCGGCCAGCCGATGGCCTCGATCAGGGAACGGGATACTTTTTCGCATACCTGCCGATATTCTTCAGATGAACGATAAAGCGGATCGCGCTCGCCGCTGGTTTTCAGCGGAAAATCGCTATGGACGCGGCCCGGCCGCGCCTTCATGACGACAATACGATTGGAGAGATAGGCGGATTCATAGACGGAATGCGTGACGAAAATGACGGTAATCCCTGTTGTCTGCCAGAGGCGCAAAACGTCGTCGTTCAGCTTCTGGCGCGTGATTTCGTCGAGTGCCGCAAAGGGCTCGTCCATCAACAGCAGCTTTGGCTTCGTCACCAAAGCGCGGGCGATCGAAACCCGCATCTTCATGCCGCCGGACAATTCGCGCGGATAGGCTTGCGCAAAATCCTGAAGGCCGACGGTTGCCAGCGTCTCCATGATCTGATCGTGCGCCGTCGCTTTCGACACGCCCCGCAGCTTCAGCGGCAGATGGACATTGCCAAACACAGTCTTCCAGGGAAGTAGCGTCGGCTCCTGGAAGACGAAGCTGATATCTCCTTCCGGCAGACCCTTGGCGTTGATGCGCGAGCTGGGCCAATCGATCCTGCCATTGGAGGCGCCGCCAAGGCCTGCGATGATACGCAACGCCGTCGACTTGCCGCAACCGGAAGGGCCGAGCAGGCTGATGAACTCCCCGCTTTCCACATGGAGCGACATGCCCGATAGCGCCAGCGTGCCGTTGGAAAAGACCTTGGAGACCTGTTCCATGACGACGAGCGGCCGTTTGCGTGTCTCGGTTTGGGTGAGTTTGGTAGATTCGGACACTAGCATGGTTCAGCTCTTTGTTGATCCACCCTCCCCTTGAGGGGGAGGGGCGGAGCCAAGCTCCGGGGCGGGGTGGATCCGGTGCTATCTCGGGTTCTCACCCCCAATCCGCCGCTTTGCGGCGACCTCCCCCGCGCGGGGGAGGTGCCTAGGCTTACTTCTTCAGCGACATGCCGACGCCCTTGCAGACGAACTGGGTATCGAACGCCTTCTTGTAGTCGATATCGGCATCGAAGAGCTTGATCTGCACCATCTCGTCGAAGAACTTCTTGTAATGAGCTTCCGTGATGCAGCCGATGCCCTTGTCGAGCGCATCGCCGGATTCCACGATGCCATATTCCTTCATCTTGGCGATGGAATAAGCGATCTGTCCATCCGTCATATCGGGATTGTCCTTCTTAATCAGCTCGTTGGCCGCCTTGTTGTCGCCGTAGAGGTAATTATACCAGCCCTCGATCGAGGCATTGACGAAGCGCTGTACGAGATCGGGGTTCTTGTCGACCAGTGCCTTTTGCGCGGTGATCATCGTCGAATAAGGCGAGTAGCCGGCATCCGCGATCAGGAAGACTTTCGGCTTCCAGCCGGCCTGCTTCTCGATCTCATAGGGTTCGGAGGTCACGTAGCCCTGCTGCGCGGACTGCTTGTCTGCCAGGAATGGCGCCGGGCTGAAATTGTAAGGCTTGAACTGTTCGTCCTTGAAGCCTGGGAAGTTCGCCTTCATCCACTCGAAATAGGTGATGTAGCCGTCCTTACTCAGGAAAAGCGTCGGCAGCTTGGCCAGATCCTCGAATTTTTCCACGCCGGCATCCGGATGGGCGATCAGCACCTGCGGGTCCTTCTGAAAGATAGCCGCGACATCCACAATCGGAATGCCCTGCTTGACCGCATCGATCTCCTGTTGCGGGCCGCCCATGTAGAAATCCAGCTTGCCGGAGATCAGCAATGCCGAATTGGCCGCGTTGGGACCGCCCTGTACGATGGTGACGTCGAGGCCGTATTTCTTATAGGTGCCATCGGCGAGCGCCTGGTAGAAACCGCCGTGCTCGGCCTGGGCAAGCCAGTTGGTGCCGTAGGTGACTTTATCGAGCGCATTGGCCGGCTCGGCCGCCATGATCGCGGCCACGAGCCCCATAGCGGCGAGGAATGCTTTTGTCTTCAAGGCTTTATACATGGCTGACTGTTCCCTTTATCTGCCATGGGACGTCGTGGTTGGCGCCCATTTCCTGCATTTGAGCGGTTGCGTTGCTCTTTGAAAAGCATCAAAATTCGTGCGCATTGATGCCTTTTCGGCATCTGTTGCCGGGTCTGTGCCTAAATTGTGCGGCCTGGGCAAAAAATAAGCAATGGGAACGCGCATGCTGCACTCAAGACGACTTCTCTACATCAATGAAATCGCCCGCTGCGGCTCGATCCGTAAGGCCGCCGCGCGCCTCAACGTGGCCTCATCGGCGGTCAATCGTCAGATTCTGGCACTGGAGGAGGAAATGGGAGCGCCGCTCTTCGAGCGCCTACCGCGTGGCCTGCGGCTGACGGCGGCCGGTGAGCTCTGCATCGAGCACATCCGCGAGGTATTGAAAAATTACGAGCGGCTGGAGGGGCGCATTCGCAGCCTCAAGATGCAGCAGGCGGGTAAGGTTCGTATCGTCGCCACCGTGGGTCTGGCGTCAGGGCCGCTGCCCGAGATCATCGCGCGTTTTCTCTCCGAGCATCCCAGGGTCTTCGTCCAGCTGCGCAATGACGCCGGATCGACGACGATGGCGCCGGTCGTCTCCGGGGAAGTTGATCTCGGACTTGGCTTCAACATTCCGGCCATGCCGGGCATTCGCTCCCTTGCCAATTTCGACATACCGATCGGCGTCGTCCTGCCGCCCGGCCATCCACTGATCGGGCCTGGCCCCATCAATCTCGCCGATGTCGTGGAGGAGCGGCTATTGCTTGCCCAGCCCGGCACGAGCCTGCGCGAGGTCATCAATCTGATGCTGGCGCGCCTTTCCGTGCAGGTCGAGCCGGTGTTGGAGAGCAATGCGTCGGAAATGTTGAAGCAGCTGGTAAAATGTGGGGCAGGGCTGACATTGCTCAATCCGCTCGATGTGCTGACGGAGTGTCGCCGGGGAGAGCTGGTGTTCCGCCCGATCGCCGAGCCGCATTCGCGGCCTCAACCGATGAAGCTGATCGCCCGCGCGCGAGCACCGCTGGACGCCGCCACCAGCCTCTTCGTCGAATACCTGCTTGCTGAATTGGCCGGGATCGTCGAGGAGCTGCAGGCGAAGGGACATATCATCCCGCCCTCCGAGCGACGCCGCGCGGATCCCTATTTCGAATAGAGGTTGGCAAGCGGATAGTCGCGCAGATCGCGCAGCATTTCTATGAAGCCGGCGACCTCATGTCGGCAGATGAGCGCGCCTTTTTCCGCCGTGCCATTGGCCGCGTTACCGACCACGCCGTTCGGATTGAGATCATGCGCGATCCAGGCGAGCGAATGCGGCGGCAAGGGTTGCAGATACTTGGAATGTTCCTTCATCCATTCCGCCTTGGAGGCAAAATTCTGCGCCTTGTCCATCCGGACCAGATCAGGCCGGAAATGCAGCATGAGCGAGGTCTCGACGTCGCCGCCGTGAATGCCGAAGCGCTGCTCATGCTCGTCGATCATACCATCAGGCGTACCGAAGCGGGTCCATTGCGTGGCGACGACGGCCATCTGGTAACGCACGCGCAGTTCGCGCGCGACGATGCTCATGATATCGACATTGCCGCCATGAGAGTTGACGATCGCCATCTTGCGGATGCCTGCTTCAGCGACCTTCGCGCCGATTGCGGTCCAGACCGGGATCAGTAACTCCGCGCTGAGCGACAGCGTGCCGGGGCCGTAGACGTGTTCGTTGGCCTTGCCGATCTCCTGCAGCGGCAGGACCAGGAAATCGAGATCGTCCGGGCGCTGGACCTTCAACTCGGCAAGCATGCCCTCGGCGATTGCGACATCCGTCGCAATCGGCAGGTGTGGGCCGTGTTGCTCCGTCGAGGCGATCGGTAGGATCGCGATGGTGGTGTCGGGTGAAAGACCGGCGAAATCATAGGTGTTGAGTTCATTCCAATAGAAGGGCTTCGTCATTGCCATGTCCTCTAGTCAGCGCCTGGTCACTCAACGGATACGGCAAGGATGGTAACGGTGGAAAGCATCAATTTGCGCCCGTGCCGCTGCCTTTTTGCGTACGCCTGGAACGACAGCGGCATTTGCCAATCGAGAGACTCGGCTGAAGAGCGGCGGTGTCGGCCTAGGCGGGCCGTGCCTCTTGTTTTTTTCTCGCTTTGCCTTGTTGAGGCGCTGATATTGCAGCAACGCATACTGGCGCGAAGAACCTCTCGTGATCCATAACTTCACTCCATATTTGGGGTAAAAATTGCACCATGTATATTTACATAGTGCATAAGATGCCCCATGTTTTCACTCATTGAAGTGAGGGGCGCATGGGCAAACTGGCTCAAATCGGAAACATCATCATTCGGATTTATGCGAACGATCATCTGCCCCCGCACTTCCACATTTTCACCCCGGATGGGGATGCTCTGGTAGAAATCGCGACACTGGAAATCTTGCGTGGTAAGCTCGCAAGCAAGGCACAAGACACCGCCCTCGAATGGGCGGCGAAGAACAAGGCGACGATTGCCGCCGAATGGAACCGGACCAATCCCCGCTTTCCAATCGCTTGAGGAAAGGAAACAGAAATGGATCTGCCGCGAATTGAAAGCGTAACGCCAACGTCAAACATGACGCTGGCAATCAAGTGGAAGGGCGGCGCTGACGCTTCCGCAAACCTCGTTGGCTGGATTGCGACCGGCGGCGAATTGCTCGCCCCCCTCAAGTCTCCTGATGTCTGGAAAACCGCCGAAGTCACGGACTATGGCGCAACGGTCGAATGGGCCGGCGAAGATTTGGCGATCGATGCCTATCACCTTTTCCAAATTGCCGAGGATCAGCGCGATTTTGATGTCGAGGACCTGCGGAAATGGCAGGAAGAGATTGGGCTTTCGAATAACGAGGCTGCGGACTTTCTTGGAGTTAGCCTGCGCACGTGGAAGAACTATCGTGCCGGCGCTCCCGTCAGCCATGCCGTTAAGATGCTGCTGCGCGCTAGCCAGCGCGACCCTCTCTTGATGCATGCGCATTACCGGCCGCGTCAGAACGGCAGGCCGAAAGCCGCATAGCCGACGCCCGAAATTCGTTACACCTAGAGCCCATCGGGGACCTAAATGGAGCTAGAGAAAGAACTGCACATTGCCGAAATAGGCGCCGCCCTCCATCCAAAACGCCGAATGGTTGTTTTACGGAGGGAAGATGGCTTTTATACATATGCGGAGCAGTACCATTATGTTTCGCACTATGAGGGAAAGATCATAGCCGAAGGCTGGGTAACGCTTCCCAGTGACGGTATGCATACTACTTCCAAAATAGCCGAGATCGAGGGGCGAGCAGCGTTTTCACGGCGCTACGGGGTAGCTTATTGATCAAACAATAGAACCTTTCTTGGTTCTATTTGTCAGCCGACCCAATTTCCGGAATGCAAGGCATGAACGATTTCAATCCATCCCAAGACTTCGCTGGCTTTGTCTTTCTTGCCATCGACCACGGATTCACGAGCATTGAAGATGGTGGAGGCCCGCTTGTTCCGTTCACGATGACTGTGGACCCAGCGGGACAAAAAAAGTTCGCTCGGTTTGCAATGGAGAAGCTCGAAGACGGTGTTGGAGCCGCCAAGAATAGTGTCGCATCGACCGGAGCGATAGCGATGTACGCGATAGCTTTGAAAGCGAGTTCGTTATCGGCTCCAAATCTCCAGACGCATCATGGAGCTCCGCTCAGTAGGAAATTCTCCTGCCTGCGCGTTGCAGATGGGGATTGACCTCACGGCCGATGTAGGACATGCGCGGCCTTCACTGCCGCAGATGCACGGTTCTCGACACCGAGCTTCACATAGATTTGTTCCAGATGCTTGTTCACCGTGCGGGCCGAAAGGCCGAGGATCTCGCCGATGTCGCGGTTCGACTTACCCTTGGCAAGCCATAGCAGGACCTCGGATTCGCGCTGCGTCAACGCGAAGCTCTGACGCAATGTCTCGTCATCGGCGCTCTGATTGCTGGCCGTCAGGCGGAAGAGATATTCGTCGGCGCCGATAGCGCCGAGGAAGGTGAATTGCAATGCGGCCTGACGGCCATTGCTGATGGAAAGAAGATTGTCACGTGCCGAGCCGAGCCGTTCGCGCTCGAGCATGAAGGCGGCGATGTGTTTGGATGCCAGTTCGAGGCCGTCATCGCTGCCGGTGGCGGCGTTGATGAGGCGGGTTGCCTGCGGCGTCGACCAATGGATGGCGCCGTTGCCCTTCACGGCGAGGAGATGGCGCCCCGCCGCATCGAGCGCCACCCTGGCGCTCTGGGCGGAGCGGGCATTGCGCAGGTGAACGCGGATACGGGCGCGCAGCTCGTCGACATTGATCGGTTTTGTCAGATAATCGACGCCGCCCGATTCGAGCGCATGCACAACATGCTCGGTTTCGGTGAGCCCGGTCATGAAGACGACGGGAATCTGTGCAATGCCTGCATTGGATTTCAGCCGGCGGCAGGTCTCAAAACCGTCCATTGCCGGCATGACGGCATCGAGCAGGATAAGATCGGGCGTGATGCGCTCGACGATGTTAAGCGCCGCGGATCCCGAGGTGGCGATCAGCACGGAGAAGCCGGACTGCTCGAGCGCATCCGTCAGGAAGCCGAGCGCCTCCGGTGAATCATCCACCAGCAAGACTATGTCGCGGGGAAGGGCGGGCTCAGCCAATCTGTTCTACCTTTTCGATGTCGAAGCTGCGCAGCACGTTTAGAAAACCATCGAGATCGAAAGCCTGGACATGCGCGCGCAAGGCGTCGGTGAAGGGTTTGTTTTCCTCAAGCTTGGCGAGATCCGCAAGCTTCGCCTCGATGCCTCTGATATAACCGATTTCGCCGAGCCGTCTGAGCTCGCGGACATGCTCGATGCCAGGGCTTTTCAACGGCAGCGGCGGCTTTGGTGCGACCGGGGCGGAGGCGTCGGCATAGAGCCATTTCAGCCCGAGATGCAGCGCAAGCTTGTCGCGAAGCTGGCGGATATCGAGCGGCTTGGAGATGGCGTCGTTGTGGCTGTCGTCACTGTCGGTCGCGGCGGCTGCATCGCCGATATTGGCCGACAGCATGAGGATAGGCGCGGTCTGGCCGTTTTCCCTAAGCCGCGAAACGAGCTGCCAGCCGTTCATGCCGGGCATGGAGATATCGACCAGGAAAATATCCGGCTTGATGCCCTCGATCAGCGCCAGGCAGTCCGGGCCGCCGGCGGCGGTGAGCACGATGAAATCGAGCGGCGATAGGATCTCGCGCATCAGTTCGCGGTGATCCTCGTTGTCGTCGACGACGACGACGGTACGTCGCGGCCCTTCGTAACCTGTAATACGCTGTTCCTGCGCCGGCGGCTTCATCGGACGGATCACGGCCGACAGCATCAGACGCACCCGAAAGGTCGAGCCGACGTCCTTCTCGCTCGTAACGGAAATCTCGCCACCGAGCGTATTCGTCAGAAGCTGAGTGATTGTCAAACCAAGGCCAAGCCCCGGCATGGGTCTGACGCTGTCGGCTTCGCCGCGCTGGAAAGGCTCGTAGATACGGGTAATATCCTTTGTCGCGATGCCGCGACCGGTATCGGAAACCGTGAAGGTGGCGACCTGGTTGCGGTAGCTAACTTCGAAGCGGACGCTGCCTGCATCTGTGAATTTGATGGCATTTGAAAGCAGGTTGACGAGGATCTGGCGCAGCCGCTTTTCGTCGGTGCGGACATAGTCGGGCAGCGCGGCGGAGCGCTCATGGATGAAGCTCAGCCCCTTGGCCTGCGCCTGAGGCTGGAACATGTCGACGATCTGGTCGAGGAAATCCTGGATATTGATCTCGTTGGAATAGACCTGCAGGCGGCCCGCCTCGATCTTCGAAATATCGAGCAGGCCGTCGATCAGGCCGGAAAGATGCTCCGCACTGCGGCGGATGACTTTTAGGGAAGATTGCCTGGGGGCCGGAATGGTCTCGTCACGCTCCAGGATCTGCGCGTAACCGAGCACGGCGTTGAGCGGCGTGCGCAATTCGTGGCTTAAGCCGACCACATAGCGGCTCTTGGCGCGGTTTGCCGCCTCCGCCGCCTCCTTGGCGCCCTGCAGAGCGGCGTCCGTCTTCTTGTGGGCGGCGATTTCCTTCAAGAGCAGCGTATTCTGGCGCGAGGATTCCTCCTCGGCGACCACGCGGCTGTCATGGGCAAGCACATAGAACCAGCATGCGACGCCGGCGATGACGGCAAAGACAAAGAAGACGATGAGGATCGTGCGGTCGACCACAGCGGCGGTCTCGGGAGAGGCTGCGCCCACCTGATGCGCGATCATTGCAAGAATAGCGCCCATGGCGGTCAGTGCCACGGCGACGGCAATGCCGTAGCGGCCGAGGCGCGTGGCGAGCTTGGCGACGATACTTTCCGGCAGCAAGGTCTTCGCGACCGTGCCGACCTGCGTATTGAGCCGAGCCTTCGGCTTGCACATGTCATGGCAGCGGCTGTCGAGCGAACAGCAGAGCGAGCAGATCGGCGCGGCATAGGCCGGACACCAGGCCATGTCCTCCGGCTCGAAGGGATGCTCGCAGACGGAGCAGGTGATGGTACTTAGATTCTTCCAGCTCTGGCGCGGCTTGCGGGCGAGATAATATTTACCCCCGGTGATCCAGGCGATGGCAGGTGACGCGATGAACGCCACGCTCAGCGTGACATAGGGTGCAAGCGAGGCGGCGATTGAGCCGAAGGCACCGAAATGCGCGATGAGAGCGATGGTTGCCGAAAGCGCCATGGCGCCAAGGCCGACCGGATTGATGTCATAGAGATGCGCGCGCTTGAACTCGATGCCAGGAGGCGCAAGCCCCAGCGGCTTGTTGATGAAAAGATCGGCGGAGACGGTGCAAAGCCAGGCCATGGCGATGATCGAGAAGATGCCAAGCGTCTCCTCCAGCAGCCGGTAGATGCCAAGCTCCATCAACAAGAGGGCGATGGCGACGTTGAAGACCAGCCAGATCACGCGGCCGGGATGGCTGTGTGTCAGCCGCGAAAAGAAGTTCGACCAAGCCAGAGAGCCGGCATAGGCATTCATGACGTTGATCTTCAGCTGCGAAATCATGACGAACGCCGCCATCAGGAGCAGCGCGGCATTGTGCCATGGGATCATGTAGCCGAAGGCGGTCAGATACATCTGCGCGGGATCGGCGGCACGATCGGCCGGCACGCCCGACGTCAGCGTCAGGACGACAAGAAAGGAGCCGGCGAGCAGCTTCGGCGCCCCGATAATCACCCATCCGGGTCCGGCCAGGAAGATGGCGAGGCGATGACGCCATTTGCGATGGCCGTCCGGCGGCAGGAAGCGCAGGAAATCGGCCTGTTCGCCGATCTGCGACATCAGCGCCAGGATGACGGCGGAAGCGGCGCCAAACTCGATCAGGTCGAAAGGAGCGGCGGTGCCCGGCGGGCTCGCGGGATGATGGATGCCGGCAAAGGCCCGCCAGAGATCGAATTTTTCCCAGTCGGCAAAGGCGATGAAGACGAAGGGCAGGATGTTGAGAACGATCCAGAAGGGCTGCGTCAGCAACTGGAACCGGCTGATGAGACGCACGCCGTGGGTGACAAGAGGGATCACCATGACGGCGCTGATGATATAGCCGATCCACACGGGTATGCCGAGCGTCAACTCCAGTGCTCCCGACATGATCGAGGCTTCGATCGCGAACAGCATGAAGGTGAAGCTGGCATAGATGAGCGAGGTGATGGTCGAACCGATGTAGCCGAAGCTTGCGCCGCGCGTCAGAAGATCGATGTCGACACCGTGACGGATGGCATAGCGGCTGATGGGCAGGCCGACGGCGAGCATGGCGAGGCTAGCGACAATGATGGCGTAGAAGGCGTTGGTGGTGCCGTAGGAGAGCGTGATCGTACCGCCGATCGCCTCCAGCGCCAGGAAGGAAATGGCGCCGATCGCGGTTTGCGAGATGCGTTGCGAGGAAAATTGCCGGGCGCTCTTGGCGGTGAAACGCAGGGCGTAGTCTTCCAGCGTCTGGTTCGCGACCCAGCGGTTATATTCGCGTCTTACTGGAATGATGCGTTGCCGCGCAGCCATGCTTACCCTTCAGCAGTCCCGCCATCGTCACTCCGGCAGTTCAGAGATGTCGTAACATGGATCGAGGTGGTGCTTAAGGGCATGAGTGTGCCTAAAGCTGCACATTTCGCCCCGGCGCCTACGTCATTTTACGTATGTGGTTTCCCGAAGGAGCGCCGGATAGTCGCTGAAGGCAACGGTTAATCCTTGTTTACCGGCCGTTGCGGCAGACAAAAGAGGGGAACCATAGATGAAATTCAAGACTCTCGTCTCCGGCGCGCTGCTCGGCGCCATCATGTCCACGACAGCATTCCACGGCGCTTTCGCGGCCGACGACACCATCAAGGTCGGCGTCCTGCATTCGCTGTCCGGTACCATGGCGATCTCGGAAACGACGCTCAAGGATGCCATGCTGATGCTCATCGACGAGCAGAACAAGAAGGGCGGCGTTCTCGGCAAGAAGCTCGAGCCCGTCGTCGTCGACCCGGCGTCCGACTGGCCGCTCTTTGCCGAAAAGGCCCGCGAACTCATTCAGAAAGACAAGGTCTCCGCCGTATTCGGCTGCTGGACCTCCGTGTCGCGCAAGTCGGTACTGCCGGTCTTCAAGGAACTGAATTCGATCCTGTTCTATCCGGTGCAGTTCGAGGGCGAAGAGTCCGAACGCAACGTTTTCTATACAGGTGCGGCTCCGAACCAGCAGGCGATCCCGGCCGTCGACTATCTCATGAAGAACGAAGGCGTGCAGCGCTGGGTGCTTGAAGGCACCGACTATGTCTATCCGCGCACGACCAACAAGATCCTCGAGGCCTATCTGAAGTCCAAGGGTGTCAAGGACGAGGACATCATCATCAACTACACGCCGTTCGGCTTCTCCGACTGGCAGACGGAAGTCTCCAAGATCAAGGCCTTCGGCGCGGCCGGCAAGAAGACGGCCGTCGTTTCCACCATCAACGGCGACGCCAATGTTCCCTTCTACAAGGAACTCGGCAACCAGGGTGTCAAGGCGGAAGATATTCCGGTCGTCGCCTTCTCGGTCGGCGAAGAAGAGCTTGCCGGCGTCGACACCAAGCCGCTCGTCGGACATCTGGCTGCCTGGAACTACTTCCAGTCGGTCGATACTCCAGCCAATGCCGCCTTCATCAAGGAGTGGCATGCCTACACCAAGAACGACAAACGCGTGACCAACGACCCGATGGAAGCCGCCTATATTGGCTTCAACATGTGGGTGAAGGCCGTCGAAAAGGCCGGCACGACCGATCCAGACAAGGTGATCGATGCGCTCGTTGGCGTCTCGGTGCCGAATTTGACGGGTGGCTATGCCACCATGATGCCGAACCATTACATCACCAAGCCGGTCCTGATCGGCGAAGTGCAGGAAAACGGTCAGTTCGACGTCGTTTCGCAGACCCCCGCGGTTGTCGGCAAGGAATGGTCCGACTACCTGCCTGATAGCAAGGATCTGATCTCGGATTGGCGCATGCCGCTGAACTGCGGCAACTTCAACGTCACCACCGGCAAGTGCGGCGGCAAGGGCTCCTGATAGCAGCCGACGCAAGATCGCCGCGGGCAGGATTTTCTGGCCGCGGCAGCTTGAGGGGACTAGCGCAATGTTCGACAAATTCGTTTACCGCATCGCCCTGGCGCTGGTCGCCGGCTTCTGTGTGGTGCTGGCGCTGACGGCCACGGGTCTGCGCGCCCAGGAAGACGCCCACGGCCTCATCAATTCGCTCGGCCAGGCCAATTTCCAGAAGGCCGGGGATATCGTCCAGAGCTTGGCGAAGTCAGGTGACCCCAAGGTCGTGCCGGCATTGCAGGCCTTTTCCGACGGTGATCTCTATATCAGGAAATCCGACAATCAGGTTTTTATCGCCAAATCCTCCGGCGACATGATGGATCTGATGGATCCTTTGACCGGGCAAGTGGTCGGCCAGGAAGCCAAGGACAATCTCGGAAAGATCAAGATCAACAACAATCTGCGCCGTGCGGTTCGCGCGGCTCTCGGCGGTCTGACGCTGATGAGCCCGGATCGCGCCACGAGGCTCGAAGCGGCGCAATCCATTTTGAAGGCGCCGAGTGCGGATTCGCTCGACGCCGTCGAGACGGCGCTGCAGAGCGAGAAGGACGCGGACATCCGCGGTGTGCTCGAACGCGCAAAGGCGGTTGCGGTGCTTGGTTCGGACCGCCCGATCGCAGAGAAAAAGGCGGCGATCGAGACGATCAAGAACGAAGGCGGCCGCGATGCCATCGGCATTCTCTCGTCGGTTTCCGTTGATGATAGCCTGAAGCCCGATGTTGCCGCCGCCATTGCCGGCATCCAGGATCAATTGAAGTTCTGGGATGCGGTGCAGAATATCTGGTACGGCCTTTCCCTCGGCTCGGTGCTACTGCTGGCCGCCATCGGCCTTGCGATTACGTTCGGTGTCATGGGCATCATCAACATGGCCCATGGCGAGATGGTGATGCTCGGCGCCTACTCGACCTTCGTGGTTCAAAGCATCATCCGCACCTCCTATCCCGAACTCTTCGACTGGTCGCTGGCGATCGCCCTGCCGGTCGCCTTCATCGTCACCGGCGCCGTCGGCCTCATCATCGAGCGTGGCGTCATCCGCTTCCTTTACGGCCGGCCGCTGGAAACGCTGCTCGCCACCTGGGGCATTTCGCTGATCCTGCAGCAGGCGGTGCGCTCGATCTTCGGGCCGACCAATCAGGAAGTCGGCAACCCCTCTTGGATGTCCGGCTCCTTCGACCTTGGCTATCTCTCCATCACCTGGAACCGGCTCTGGATCATCGTCTTTGCGCTCGGCGTGTTCGTTGCGCTGCTGCTTCTCCTCAAGCGCTCGGCCTTCGGGTTGCAGATGCGGGCGGTTACGCAGAACCGGCGCATGGCGTCGTCCATGGGCATTCGCACATCGTGGGTCGACGCCTTCACCTTCGCGTTGGGATCCGGCATCGCCGGCATGGCGGGTGTCGCACTCTCGCAGATCGACAATGTCTCGCCAAACCTCGGCCAGAGCTACATCATCGACAGTTTCATGGTCGTGGTGTTCGGCGGTGTCGGCAATCTCTGGGGAACGCTCGTCGGCGCCTTCTCGCTCGGCATTCTCAACAAGTTCCTTGAGCCCTATGCGGGGGCGGTGCTCGGCAAGATCCTCGTCCTCGTCCTCATCATCCTCTTTATCCAGAAACGTCCGCGCGGGCTCTTCGCCCTCAAGGGAAGGGCGGTGGAAGCATGATCACGACCTTTCTTCTTCGCTCGCTCGACCGCCGTATCAGCATTGCCATCGCGATCCTGCTTGCCGTCGCGGTACTCGTGCCGCTGTCGAACCTGCTGTTGCCCGAAACGAGCGCGCTACATGTGCCGACCTATCTGATGTCGCTGTTCGGCAAGTATCTGACCTATGCGCTGCTCGCCCTGGCGCTCGATCTGGTCTGGGGTTATTGCGGCATTCTCTCGCTCGGCCACGGTGCCTTCTTCGCGCTCGGTGGCTATGCGATGGGCATGTATCTGATGCGGCAGATTGGTTCGCGCGGTACCTATGGCAATCCGATCCTGCCCGATTTCATGGTTTTCCTGAATTGGAAGGAACTGCCCTGGTTCTGGTATGGCTTCGACCAGTTCTGGTTCGCCATGCTTATCGTGCTTGCGGCACCCGGCCTGCTGGCCTTCGTCTTCGGCTGGTTTGCCTTTCGCTCGCGCGTCAACGGCGTCTATCTGTCGATCATCACGCAAGCCATGACCTATGCTCTGCTGCTTGCCTTCTTCCGCAACGACATGGGTTTCGGCGGCAATAACGGCCTGACCGATTTCAAGGACATTCTCGGCTTCAACATTCAGGCCGATGGGACGCGCGCGCTGCTGTTCGCCATCACGGCCGTGTTCCTGGCGCTGGCATTGATGCTGTCCTCGGCCATCGTCCGCTCGAAGTTCGGCAAGGTGCTTGTGGGCGTGCGCGACGCGGAAAGCCGCACGCGTTTCCTCGGCTATCGTGTCGAACATATCAAGCTCTTCGTCTTCGTCGTATCGGCCATGATGGCGGGCATTGCCGGCGCGCTTTACGTGCCGCAGATCGGCATCATCAATCCCGGCGAGTTCGCCCCCGCGAATTCGATCGAAGTCGTCATCTGGACGGCCGTCGGCGGGAGAGCGACCCTGATCGGGCCGATCATCGGCGCGGTGCTCGTCAACGGCGGCAAGACCATCTTCACCGGCTTGTTTCCCGATTTCTGGCTGTTTGCGCTTGGTGGCTTGTTCGTCGCGGTGACGTTGTTCCTGCCGAAGGGCATCGTCGGAACGATAGCGCACCATTTCGGCAAGACGCGCAAGCCGACAAGCCCGCCGCCCAAGGCTGCGAAGGATGAAGCCGACCCGTCCGTGCAGGCTGCGGAGTAGGACCATGATCCCCGATATCAAACCCAACAGCATGCTCTACCTCAACAACGTTTCGGTCTCCTTCGATGGCTTCAAGGCTTTGAACTCACTGTCGATCGTCATCGAGCCTGGCGAACTTCGCGCCATCATCGGCCCGAATGGTGCGGGCAAGACCACGATGATGGACATCATCACCGGCAAGACGCGGCCCGACGAGGGCGAGGTGTTCTTCAACGGCCAGGTCGACTTGACGAAGAAGGATGAGGCCGATATCGCCCAGCTCGGCATCGGGCGGAAGTTCCAGAAGCCGACCGTTTTCGAAAGCCATACCGTCTGGGACAATCTCGAACTGGCGCTCAACCGCAATCGCGGCGTCTTTGCGACGCTATTCTATAGGCTGACGCCCGCGGATCGCGATCGTATCGAGGAAATCCTGGAGACGGTGCGGCTGTCGCACCGGCGCGACGAGCTGGCGGCCAATCTCTCGCATGGCCAGAAGCAGTGGCTGGAAATCGGCATGCTGCTGGCGCAGGAGCCAAAGCTACTCTTGGTCGACGAACCGGTGGCGGGCATGACGGATGCCGAGACGGCGGAAACCGCTGTGCTCTTGAAGGAGATCGCCAAGACGCGTTCGGTCGTCGTGGTCGAACACGACATGGGCTTTATCCGGGATCTCGGCGTCAAGGTGACATGTCTGGCGGAAGGATCGGTTCTGGCGGAAGGCTCGATCGATTTCGTCAGCAGTGATCCGAAGGTGATCGAGAATTATCTGGGGCGATGAAATGCTGACAGTCGAAAACGCGAACCTGCATTATGGCGCCGCTCAAGCGCTGCGAGGCATCTCCATCAAGGCGGAGATGGGCAAGATCACCTGCGTTCTCGGGCGCAACGGCGTCGGCAAAAGCTCGCTATTGCGTGCGGTTACCGGACAGCATGCCTTGTCGGCCGGCACGGTTGCTTTCAACGGTGTCACGTTGAACGGCATGGCGCCATTCGCGCGCGCCAAGCAAGGCATCGGCTACGTGCCGCAAGGACGCGAGATCTTTCCGCTCTTGACCGTGAAGGAAAATCTCGAGACCGGATATGCGCCGCTTTCCCGCCGCGACCGCAGCATTCCCGATGATATCTACAACCTGTTTCCAGTGCTGAAGTCCATGCTCTCGCGCCGCGGCGGCGATCTTTCCGGCGGCCAGCAGCAGCAACTGGCGATCGGCCGGGCGATGGTGACGCGGCCGAAGATCCTGGTTTTGGACGAGCCGACCGAGGGCATTCAGCCGTCGATCATCAAGGATATCGGCAGGGCGATCCGCTACCTCAGGGATTCCACCGGCATGGCGATCCTGCTGGTCGAGCAATATCTCGATTTCTGCCGCGAGCTTGCCGACTACGTCTACATCATGGATCGCGGCGAGATCGTGCATGAGGGGCTGGCCGAGACGCTGGATACGCCAGAGGCCCGCCGCCATCTGACTGTCTGAGCAGGAGAGATTGCTCATAGCCAGGGTCCGGATTGCCGCCGCTTTCGCCGGAGCCTCAGGCGTCCGAGGGGCTCCCACCCTTTGGTCTTACAGACCATCTTACTGCGGACAATATGGGCTATTCGTACGATGATATCTGCTCTCGTGGAAGCAGCACTCACGCATTTGTGACAGTTTCCCGAATTCCTGGGATATCTTTGCGACAAATCGCGGCTAAAGTGCTGAACATTATTCTATCTCTTGAGGGCGCCACGACTTTTGAAAGAGAATCCCATGCAGCAACGTAAAAGCGTATCGGTCGAAGAGCTCCCGGAAAATACAGCACTTGCGATATATGAGCTAATCGGCGGAACGTTCCGCAACTATTCCGAGATCCTTTACATACGTGTACCGGATGTGACTGATGATGGCAGGTCCATGGGTGGCATCGAAATCACCATTCGTAAGACAGCCTCCGCCGCATCACTGCAATGAGCGCGGCTGAACGCTTGTAACAAGCCTTTCTTCTCAGGTGATATTTAGGCATGTGTCAGCGGTAATCCAGCGGTCATGCACAACCGATCTTCGATCTCATTGCAATATGCCTGATCGTTAAATAGCGGTCGTCAACCGGTGATCGCGCATGCAGAAATGCCGATACACATTGTGATAATGCCAACGGATAACATTAAGTAGAGGACCGTATCCAAGCCATATATCGCGACATGATTTGGCCGCGTCGACACCAATTGACACACTTTGACCATTTTCCGGCAAAGCTATGTGACAAATCGAGAGTAATCCTCCTGTAAGAGCATGTTAGATAGGGCTTAAGGTGGTGATCATCAGCTTCAAATCACGCAATTGGATGGACAGGAAGTCAGGTTCAATTAGAAGGTATGATATCTCCGTGCCATCGGTTTATCAATCCACTCCATGGAATACCCATACCAGCATGACGGTGGAGATCGTTGATGTGGACCCTAATATGCTTATCCATCCGTTTGATCTACGTACGGATTCTTGCACAGATCAATCGGATCTTCGTGAGAATATGTTCATTCAGTGAGAGCGGTGAATAACATGAACGATCCGATGTCTGCACCATCATCAACGGATTGAGCACGTGCGGTACCATGGCGATAGTCGCGCTGCAATTCGCAACTCAAGCGGAGCGCGGGCAGGAAGCTACCTGGTCGCGCCAGACAAGCTGCCTTATGCCCTCTGCAGGCAGACGTGACGATGATGCCCAGAGGCGAAGGATTGGTTGCGAGTTCGCGCGGAGCCGTGCCGCCGGAAACCAGCCTTTCCGTTCCCTCCTTTCCTTCAGATTTTGATCCGCACGCAACGAGGAATATATGAAACGACATCTAACGCGGACCGTGGCTTCGGGAATCGTGGTCATATTGTTGGCTGGCTGCAGCCAACAGCCGGCAGCACAGAATAGTGGAAGAACTGTGAAATCCGAGGTTAGCGCGATGACATTGCATCCGCAATCGGTCGCGATCACCGCCGATCTACCCGGTCGCATCAGCGCCAATCTCGTCGCCGAGGTTCGGCCGCAAGTCGGCGGCATCATCCGCAGCCGCAATTTCAAGGAAGGAAGCGAGGTCAAGGAAGGCGATGTGCTTTATGAGATCGATCCGTCTTCTTACCAGGCATCCTATGACAGTGCGGTCGCCGCCTTGCAGAAGGCGGAAGGTGCCGTGCCGAATGCCCAGGCCAAATTGGACCGCTATGCGGGCCTGAGTGCGCAGAGCGCCGTCAGCCAGCAGAATTTCGACGATGCGAAGTCAACCCTGGTACAGGCACAGGCCGATGTCGCCTCTGCCAAGGCGGCGCTCGAGACCGCACGGATCAATCTTGATTATACAAAGATCCGTGCGCCGATTTCCGGCCGCGTCGATGCCTCCACCGTGACGGTCGGCGCACTCGTGACTGCCGAACAAACGACCGCGCTGACCACCATTCGCCAGCTCGATCCGATCAATGTCGACGTCACGCAGTCGAGTACGAACCTCCTGCGATTCCGACGTGCCGTGGAGGAGGGGCGCCTGAAGACAAGCGGCGAGAATGTTTCGGTCCGTCTGACCTTGGAGGACGGCACGCAGTATAAGGAAAGCGGCACGCTGGAATTTGCGGAGGCGGCTGTAGCCGAGACCGTCGGAACACTCAATGTCCGCGCCAGCTTCCCCAACCCGGAGCGGGTTCTGCTGCCGGGCATGTATGTGCGCGCCACCATTCAGGAAGGCGTTGCCGAAAACAGCTTCCTCGTGCCGCAGCGTGCCGTGACCCGCAACACGAAGGGCGAACCGATCGCTTTCTTCGTCAGCGCGGACGGCAAAATCCAGCAGCGCGTGCTGACCGTTCAGCGCAGCATCGGCAACAGCTGGCTCGTCGGCAAAGGAGTAGAGGAGGGAGATCGAGTCGTTGTCGAAGGCATACAGCGCGTGCGTGACGGCCAGGAGGTGAACGTCGCGCTGGTGACAGTCGACGATGCCAGCGGAAATCTTGAACAGGCATCGGCGGCCGGCACAGCCCAAGCCGGTCAGCAGGCCAAGGCCGACGGCGCGGACAAGAGCACCGTCACCGGTTCGACGAATTGAGGGTAAAACATGTCTCGCTTCTTCATTGACCGGCCCGTCTTTGCCTGGGTGATCGCCATCGTCATCATGCTGGCGGGCGCACTTTCGATCCTCACACTGTCGGTCGCGCAATATCCGCAGATCGCGCCGACGACGGTGCGCATCACCGCCACCTATTCCGGCGCCGACGCCGCAACCGTCGAAAACTCGGTGACCAAGGTCATCGAGCAGGGCATGACCGGTATCGACAATCTCGATTACATGGCGTCGACCTCGACGGCGACGGGCCAAGCCTCGATCTCATTGACTTTCACCAACAAGGCCAATCCCGACGTCGCGCAGATGCAGGTGCAGAACAAGCTGCAGCTCGTCACCGCGCAATTGCCGCAAGTCGTCCAGAATACCGGCATCACCGTTTCGAAATCGACCAGCAGCTTCTTCCTCGTCGCGGCGTTTGTGTCGACGGATCGCAAACTTATGCCGACCGACCTAGCCGACTATGTCGACAGTACCCTGAACGATACTTTGAAGCGGGTTCCAGGCGTTGGCGACACCACGCTCTTCGGTGCGCGCTATGCTATGCGCATCTGGGTCGATCCGGACAAGCTCGTCAAATACCAGCTGATGACATCGGACGTCGTCTCCGCCATTCAAGCGCAAAACGTACAGGTCTCGTCCGGTCAACTGGGTGGTCTGCCGCAGCTTGGCGGCCAGCAGCTCAATGCGACGGTCACGGCTGGCAGCCGTTTCCAGACGCCGGAGGAATTCGAGAACATCATCCTCAAGAGCCTGCCTGATGGTTCCATGGTTCGCGTCAACGATGTCGCTACAGTGAAGCTGGGCGCCGATAGCTACGTCACGTCGGGTGTCTATAACGGCATGCCTGCCGCGGGCCTTGGCATCAGCCTGGCGACGGATGCAAATGCGATCGATACGGCGGCCAGGGTCCAGTCGACGATCGATGGTTTGCGCAGCACGTTGCCGCCGAACGTGGAGATCGTCTATCCCTACGATACGACGCCCTTCGTGAAGCTTTCTATCGAGGACGTGGTCAAGACGCTGTTCGAAGCCATCGTGCTCGTCTTCATCGTCATGTTCGTCTTCCTGCAGAACCTGCGCGCCACGCTGATCCCGACGCTCGCCGTCCCTGTCGTCCTGCTCGGCACCTTCGGCGTGCTGGCGATGTTCGGCTATTCCATCAACACATTGACCATGTTCGGCATGGTGCTGGCGATCGGCCTTCTGGTCGACGACGCCATCGTCGTCGTCGAAAATGTCGAGCGCGTGATGGAGGAAGAGGGATTGTCGCCACGCGAGGCGACGATCAAGTCGATGCAGGAAATCACCGGCGCGCTGATCGGCATCGCCACGGTCTTGTCGGCCGTGTTCATCCCGATGGCCTTCTTCTCCGGTTCGGTCGGCGTCATCTACCGGCAGTTCTCGGTGACGATCGTCTCGGCGATGGTGCTCTCCGTCATCGTCGCTCTTATCCTCACGCCAGCTCTTTGCGCCACCATTCTCAAGAAGCCGGCGCATGGGGCACGTGAGCGCGGCCTGTTCGGCTGGTTCAACCGCAATTTCGAGCGGGGAACGAGAGGTTATCAGCGCACCATTCATGGCATGATCCGCCGCGGTGCCGTGTTCCTCGTCATCTTCGTGCTGATCGGCGTCGGTGTCGGTTATTTGTTCAATCGTCTCCCTAGCTCCTTCCTTCCGGAAGAGGATCAGGGACGTCTTCTGACCAGCATTCAGCTGCCCCCCGGTGCGACCGCTGAACGCACCCGTAAAGTGCTCGATCAGGTCATGAATTATTATCTCAACAATGAGAAGGACTATGTCGACGGTGTCTTTGGCAGCGTTGGCTTCAATTTCAGCGGCCAGGGCCAGAACGTTGCCGTCGCCTTCGTGGATCTGAAGGACTTCGATCAGCGCAGGACGCCGCAAGCCTCCGCCCAGGCGATCGCCAGACGCGCGATGGCCGCCTTTGCCAAGATCAAGGACGGCAATGTCTTCGCGCTGGCACCGCCGGCAATCCCCGGTTTCGGCAATAACAGCGGCTTCGATTTCTACATCAAGGATATCAACGGCGCGGGTCACACCGCATTGATCGCCGCCCGCAACCAGTTCTTGGGTGCGGCGTCGGGGAGCGCGAAGCTGAGCGGCACGCGCCCGAACGGACTGGACGATACGCCGCAATATTCGATCCATATCGATCAGGAAAAGGCTCGCGCCTTGAACGTCGATCTGGCGGATATCAATGCGACGTTGTCGACGGCCTGGGGCGGCACCTACGTCAACGACTTCATCGACCGCGGCCGCGTCAAGAGAGTCTATGTGCAGGCCGACAGCAAGTTCCGCATGCAGCCGGAGGATTTCGATCGCTGGTATGTGCGCAATTCCGGCGGCGACATGGTGCCGTTCTCGGCCTTCGCCTCAGGTATCTGGACCTATGGTTCGCCACGCCTGGAGCGCTATAATGGTGCTTCTGCCGTCGAAATCCAGGGTGCCGCGGCGCCTGGCGTCTCCTCGGGCGACGCCATGAACGAGATCGACAGGATCATGGCGAGCCTGCCGCCGGGGTTCAGCCACGATTGGACCAGCCTGTCCGCTCAGGAAAAGCTTTCGGGTAACCAGGCAAGCCAGCTCTACGCGATTTCGATCCTGGTCGTCTTCCTGGCGCTCGCCGCCCTTTACGAGAGCTGGTCGATCCCGTTCGCCGTCATGCTGTCGGTCCCGATCGGCATCTTCGGCGCACTGCTGGCCGCAACCATCTTCGGGCAGTCGAACGACGTCTACTTCAAGGTGGGCCTGCTGACAACAATCGGTCTGGCGGCAAAGAACGCCATCCTGATCGTCGAATTCGCCATCGAGCAGCAGAGTAAGGGCAAGAACCTGATCGATGCGACGCTCGAGGCGGCAAGGCAACGTCTGCGACCGATCCTGATGACCTCATTCGCCTTCATCCTCGGCGTGCTGCCGCTGGCGATTGCCAACGGGGCCGGTTCCGGCAGCCAGAACTCGATCGGTATCGGCGTCATGGGCGGTATGATCTCGGCGACCGTGCTCGGCATCTTCTTCATCCCGCTGCTCTTCGTCTCCGTCCGCCGTGTCTTCAAGGGCAAGAGATCGACCGATGCGGAGGGGCAGGAGCCGAACGTTGCCACGGCGACGCCGGATACGCCATAGTCATCATGCATACAGGCCCAGCGTCAAAGCTGGGCCTGCCGTAAAAGATGGCCGTTGGCAATTGACCCGGAGCCACGATTAGTGGCTCGGACTACCTCCATCGGCGATACGCTGCCCATTTTCGTCGAAGAGATGGACGGCGTTATGAGCCGGAGCGATGCGCAAGGTATCGCCTGGCGCGGCCCTGATCCGCTCACGGAACACGCAGGTGACTGTCTGCGTGCCGAGGCGGGCAATCACCATCGTTTCGGATCCCGTCGGTTCGACGACGATTGTCTCCACCTCGATACCGTCTGCCACCAGCTTGATATCCTCGGGGCGAATGCCATAGGTTACGGCAGTCGGCGGATATTGTTCGCTCGGCAGGATAAGCCCGTCGGTGGTGCGGAAACCGGTGTTCGTCATGCTGCCCTTGATGAAATTCATCGCGGGAGAACCGATGAAGCCTGCGACGAAGAGATTGACCGGCCGGTCATAAAGCTCAAGCGGCGATCCGGATTGCTCGATCAGGCCGTCCTTCATGACGACGATCTTGTCGGCCATGGTCATCGCTTCGATCTGATCGTGGGTGACGTATATGGTGGTGGTCTGTAGTCGCTGGTGCATTTCCTTGATTTCGGATCGCATCTGAACGCGAAGCTTCGCATCGAGATTCGATAGAGGCTCGTCGAAGAGGAAGACGGCGGGGTCGCGCACGATCGCGCGGCCCATGGCAACGCGCTGCCTCTGGCCGCCGGAAAGTTGCTTCGGATACCGTTCGAGAAGATTTTCAAGCCCGAGGATTTTCGCGGCATTGCCGACGCGCTGATCGATTTCCGCCTTCGGCATTCGCTTCAGCCGCAAGGAGAAACCCATGTTCTTCGCGACCGTCATATGCGGATAAAGCGCGTAGTTCTGGAAGACCATCGCGATATCGCGATCCTTCGGCGCGAGGTCGTTGACGATGTGCTTGCCAATCTGGATATCGCCCGAGGTGATCCCCTCCAGGCCGGCGATCATTCTGAGCAGCGTGGATTTTCCGCAGCCCGAGGGGCCGACGAGCACGACGAACTCGCCGTCGCGGATATCGACCGATACGCCCTTGATCGCTTTGAACGCGCCATAATCCTTGCGCGCATTGTTCACTCTGACATGTGCCATTTTCCATCCTCCCGGATAGCATCAAAGCCCGTTCAAGACCTTTCGGAGATAGGCAAGGCCGAGGCGCTCGCCTTCCTTGCGTTGAGCAAGATCCTTGCCCGGCCAACCGAAAGCCGCATCCTCGTGCTCGATCGAAAGCGTGCCGTCAAAGCCATTGGCGCGCGCCTGACGCAGGAAGCGCGGCCAGTTGAGAAGTCCATGGCCCGGCAACTTGTATTGCCACCACCCCTTGCCATGATAGCCGACCGCCTGCTGAACGGCCGCATCGATCGCGGTATCCTTGGCATGAAGGATGGCGATGCGATCCTTGACCGCATCCATGGCGACATAGGGATCGACGCCGATGCGGATGAGATGGGAAGGGTCGAATTCAAGGCCGAAGCGTTTGTCGGGAATTCGTTTGAAGAGCTCTTGCCAGCCTTTCGGCGTGGTGCCGATGAAATTGTCCTTGGGGCCGGGCCAGTTCTCGATCGCAAAGATCAACCCGCTCGACGTCGTCCTGGCGATCAGCCGGTTGGCGAAGTCGGCGAAATCTTCATAGTTGGCATCCTCGTCGGCGCTGTCGTCGCGACCGGGAAAGATAATGAAGATCGGCACGTCCGCTTCGCCGATCGCGTCGGCGAATTCCTCGGTGATGGTTCGAAGTTCGCCGCGTTTGCCGCGATCGGCATCGAGCTGATTGCCGAAAAAGGCGATCGAGGAGACGAAGAGGTTGCGGTCGCGGGCAAGAGCGACCGCCGCTCGTACCTTGTCCGGCGTCTTGATATGGCCGCGGACATCGATCTCGATCGCATCGAAACCGGCGGAGGCGGCGAAATCCACCACCTCCTCGAAGGGCCTGTCGTTGAATGTCGACGTATAAAAACCGATCCTCATCAAAATCCTCCCTGCGGCCGCGGGGGCCAATTCAATTGTTCAGGCGGTCCATGAATTTGAGTGGTGAACGCGTGCGCTGGACCTCGTCGGCCGAGGCGAGCATGAGGGCTGCCGCCATCGGCATTGCCGCGGCGCCGATCGCGCAGGCGTCCTCTCCGAGCGAGGCACGGTGGATCGATGGCAGCGCCGTATCCTCCATATCGAGGTGCTCGTGGACATAGCGCAGCAGTTCATCGATCATGCGGATGGGCAAGCGGCCGCCCAGGATGATGGCATCGGGATCGACGATCATGCCGATGTGCTTGACCGCGACGGCCAGATGCGCGCTCATCCCCTTCAGCCATTGGGAGGCCAATTTTCTGCCACGGGCATCCAGCGTGAGGAGGTCCGAGGGCACGCTTGCCTTGATGCCGTGTTCGCCCAAGAATTTGTAGAGGAAGAAGAGCGAGAATATTTCGCCGAGAAGCTCGACTTTCTGGCCTCCCCTGTGGCGCGGATCGGCGATTGGCAGCCAGCCGATCTCGCCGCTCAGGCCCATGGCGCCGCGATGGCCGGCGCCGTCGAGCACGAGCCCGCCGCCGGGGCACGCATTGATCGCGATATAGAAGAAGCTACGGCTTTCCGCTCCAAGCCCGTAGTCCAGCTCCGCAAGCGCTCCCGCATTCGTTTCATTCTCGATGAAGACGGGATGCTGCGTCAGGTTCTCCAATGCGGCGCGCACGTCGAATTCCATCCACTCCCCATAATTATCGGGCTTGCCCAGGAAGTCGATCTCGCCGAGCCAGTCCGGCATCGCGAGTCCGATACCCGCCAGATGGGCATCGTCGATCAGGCGGCTGCGCTGGAAATGCGAGATCGCATCGGCGGTCAGCTGCATGAATTCGCCCGGCAGGATGTAGCGCTTTTCGTGGTGGACGCGGGCGCGCACGTTGCCGACGGCATCGACGGCAAGGATCGTCAAATGGTCGCGATCGATGTTGATGCCGATCGCGAAGAAGGCGTCGGGGTTGATCTCAAGCTCGATCGCCGGCTGTCCCCTCAGACCATGGCGCCGCCGGGCTTCTATGATCAGGCCTTCGTCGAGCAGGCGATCGACGATGCGGGCGATCGCCGGCTTGGTGAAGCCGGTCTGCCGGGCGATTTCGGCGCGCGAAATCGGCGCTTGCCGATGGATGCAACGCAGAACGACGCCTCGATTGTGCTCGCCCGCATCCTCGACATTGGCTCCCGTCAGGTCGGGAGACAGTTTGACACCGGTCGGTTGGTTCATCCTCGGGATTCCTTATCAGTCTGGCACGCGCAAACCGGCCTCACCCCTTCACCGAGCCGCTGGTCATGGAGCCAAGGATCAGCCGTTGCAGCGACAGGAATGCCACGATCGCCGGTACGACGGAGATGAGGCAGGCGGCCGCCAGCAGCTGGATGGACGAGTCGGTTTGCATGCCACGGAAATTAAAGATCCCGACGCCGATCGGCATCAAATTGTTTTGCGTGAGCAGCAGAAAAGGCACCAGAAATTGCGACCAGCCGGCAATGACTGTGATGATGAAGACGGAGGCGATGCCCGGTGCCGACAGCGGCAGCACGATCCGCCAGAACACGGAGAAACGGTTGCATCCGTCGATCATCGCGGCTTCGTCGAGGCTGCGCGGAATGCCGTCCACCGTGCTCTTCAGAAGCCATGTCGCGAGCGGCACGCCGAGCGCGATATAGACCATCGTCACGGCGAAATGCGTATCGAGCAGGCCAAGGCGGTTCATATAGCGATAGAGCGGCACCATGATGACCAGCGGCGAGATCATCTGAAAGAGCAGAAGCCCCATCATCGACAGGCCCTTGCCCCGGAACTGGAAGCGCGAGAAGGCGTAGGCCGCGGGCATGGCGACGATCAGAACGCCGAAGCCGCTCAGAGCCGCGAGCTTCAAGCCGTTCCAGAGATAGAGCGGGAAGTAGCTGTTATTAAGCACGGTGATGAAATTGTCGATCGTTGGGTTGTGCGGGATATAACGCGCCACGCCGCGATAGATTTCGCGTTTGTCGCGCAGCGCCATCGACAGCAGGTAGGTGAGGGGGCCGGCGAAGAAGACGAACATCGCCAGCATGAAGAGATAGCTCAGAAAATCGCCGAAGCGCGTGCCGGTGCGCCTGCTCATCGTTCATCCTCCTTCGGCAGGAACGATGCATAGATGACGGCTAGCCCGAGGCTGATGATGAGCATCAGCACGGAAAGCACGCTGCCCCCGGACAGGTCATAATTGCGGAAGACGATATTGAAGACATAGAGCGATATGACTTCGGTGGCGCGGCCAGGGCCGCCGCCCGTCAGCGTGATGATCGCGTCGAAAGTGTTCAGCGTCATGATGGTAATAAGGATCATGTTGACGAGGATGGCCGCGCGCAGCTGCGGGATGGTGATGAAGAAGAACTGCTGCGGGCCCGTCGCGCCATCCACTTCCGCCGCTTCGTAGAGCGACGGATCGATTGCCTTCAACGCGGCATACATGACGACCATCGAGAAGGCCGTTCCGCGCCAGATGTTCGAGATCAGGGCTGACCAGGGCGCGATGGCGGGATCGGAAAGCCAGGCGACCGTCGGCAGGTGCATGAGCCGTAAGATGCTGTTCAGCGCGCCGTAGGGTGCTTCCGAAAATAGCATCTGCCAGATGATGCCGCCGGCGATGCCGGGCACGACCCAGGCGATGAGCGCCGTGGTTCTCAGGATCGTCGTGCCGAACAGGCCGCGCTTCTCGCCGCGAACGACAACGACCGCGACGGCAAGGCCAAGGATCTGCTGGCCGATGACGCTGCCGCCGACGAAGACGAGGGTTGCCCAGAGGATATCGGGAAGCTGCGGCGAACTCAGCATGTTCGCAATAGAAGCGAGCGTATAATCCTGATTTTCGCCGATCAGCGTCGCATTGGTGAAGGACAGACGGAACACGTCGATGACCGGATAGAGATAGAAGATGCCGATGACGATGATTACGGGCATGATCCAAGGCAGCGGCGCTCCGGCGAAGCGGCGCATGAACGATCTGCTGTGCGGCCGGGTGGCAGCCTCGATGGCGATTGGGGTCATTGGGCTTCTCTGTCCGGGTTTGACACTGTCGGCAACGCCCGCGCGGGCGCTGCCGCGATCACAATCGTTAGAGACGCTTGTAAGCCTCCATCGTCGCCTTGAATGCCGCGTTAAGGGCTTCTTCCGGCTGCTTGGTTCCCGATAGGACGTCGCCCATCATGATCTGAATCTGGTTGGAGATCTCCGGATAGATCGGCGCACCCGGACGGGCCTGGCCGTTGGCGAGCGCGTCGGCAAAGGTCTTGTTGGCTTCGGTCGCGAAAACCTCATATTTGTCGAAGAGCGATTTGCGCGTCGGCAATTGCTGCTGAAGCGCGTTGCCCGGCCCCATATAGACGTCCCGCGCGAGGTTGGCGCACATCTCGACCTTGTCTTTATCCTTGCTGAAGGAGGCGATCGTCCAGCCGCCCGTGCCGGTCGAGCGCTTATCTGCCGTCGGGCCGGGGATCGGAGAGAAGGTCCAGTTGGCGAATTCGTCCGGATCCAGCGTTGCCTTCAACTGGGCGAGCTGCCAATTGCCGCCGATGAAAAGCGCGGTCGTTCCGGCAGCCGCCGCCGCGTTCAGATCATCATAGTTGCCGATCGTCGTCACCCGTTTGGGCGCGGCACCGGAATCGACGAGATCCTTGTAATAGGTCAGCGCCTTGAGGAACTTCTCCTTGTTTTCGCCCTCACCGAAAACCGGCTTGCCGGTATCGTCGACGAGCTTGCCGCCGAGCGCCCAGTAATTGGCGAGCCAGTCGAAGGTCGAACCCTCATAGCGGGCGGCGTTGAAGAGGATGCCCTCCATGCCTTCCTTGACGGAGGCGATACCGGCCTTCTTCAGGTCGTCCCAGGTCTGTGGTGCATCGGGGACAATGGACTTGTTGCGGTAGAGGACGCGAAGGTCGGTATCCCACCACCAGGCACGGATCGTCTGATCCTTGTCGGTGATGCCGTTGCGGATGAAGGGGAAGAGATCCGCGACTTCGTCCTTCGAGAAATAGGGGGTGAAGTCGGCAAGCACATGGTTGACCATGAATTGCGAGAGGACGAAGGAATCGACGGCGGCGCAATCCGGAGCATTGCCGGCTTTTGCCTGTTCGAGCATTTTTGCCTGCTCCGTGCCGATATCGGCCGACATGAACTGCATCTGTAGCTTCCAGTCGGGATGCTTCTTGATGAAGTCAATGAAGAGTTTCCGATAGCCCTCGGCGATCGCCGGATCGGCATTGTTCGGACTATCGTTCGTGAGCCGGACAGTGAGTGTTTTCGGCGCGTCGGCAAGGCCGATCCTGTCCTTTGTCGCCAGTTCTTGGGCAAATGCGGCAGGCACTGAAAACAACATCGTGCTCAGCGCTAGCGCGCTGACGAACGCTCTCTTCATGATGGGTCTCCTCCCCATTTTGAACGGATACAACATGGTGGCCAGTTGACCGCTCCTCATTTCCATGCTGCATTAATTAGATTAAGTTACTTTGCTTTGATGTCAAGTCGCAGCTCGGGAGGATAGAGATGCTGGTGACATTCGACAGCAGCTAGCGGCTTCAGGCCGCATTCCCCACCTCGAAACAGTCGAGCCATCGCGGGTATCCGCGGTGGGGGATGAGGTTTTTGCCTCGGTTATGAAAATAGCCAAACCTGACATCTATGGAGGATCAGATGCGTCTACTCATTCTCGGCACTGGCGGAATGGCCAACAAGCATGCGGCAAGTTTCAAGGAGATCGAAGGCGTCAGCGTCGTGGGCGGCGTTGACGTCGTTCCTGAGCGGCTGGCAGCCTTTTGCTCGGAACACGCCATCCCCAATCGTTTCGGCTCGCTTGAGGAAGCGCTCGCCTGGGGGGAGTTCGATGCCGTCGCCAACGTAACGCCTGACGCTGTTCACCACCCAACGACGCTGCAGGCGATTGCTGCCGGCAAGCATGTCTTCTGCGAAAAGCCTCTTGCGACAGACGCGACCAAGGCGATGGAAATGACCGAGGCTATCGAGAAAGCCGGCAAGGTGGGCATGGTGAATTTCACCTATCGCAATTCGCCTGCCTTGCAAAAGGGCCGGCAGATGGTGCTCGCCGGCGAGATCGGTGAGGTGAGGCATGTCGAAGCCTCTCATCTGCAGAGCTGGCTCGTTGGCCGGCATTGGGGAGATTGGAAATCGGAGAGCAAGTGGCTGTGGCGCCTCAGCAGGAAGCATGGTTCGAACGGCGCGCTCGGCGACATCGGCATCCATATCGTCGACTTCGCCTCCTATGGTTCCGGACTTGACGTCGCTCATGTTTTCGCGCGGCTGAAGACCTTCAGCAAGGCGCCGGGCGACAAGATCGGCGAATATGATCTCGATGCGAATGACAGCTTCACAATGAATGTCGACTTCACGAGCGGAGCGATCGGCACGATCCAGGCGACGCGCACCGCCGCGGGGCAGATGGACCAGCTGCGCCTGAGGGTCTACGGTGAGACCGGTTCGATCGAGATGATCTACGACACAGGAAAATCGACGCTCCGCGCCTGTCTCGGTGAAGACGTTCACACGGCAACATGGCGTGATATCCACTTTGATGACGTTGAGACGAACTACCAGCGCTTCGTTCAGGCCGTCAGGATGGGCAAGACCCAGGAACCCTCCTTCCGCCGGGCGGCAAATATACAGAAGGTCCTGGACAAGGCACTCGCCTCGGACATCAGCCATAAAGACGAGGCGCTTGCCTGAATCCAGAAGCGAGATTCAGCCGGAGACCGGCGGCAAAAGAGTGTTGAGGAAGGGCAGGAGTGCCGCCCCCAGCGCCACGCCGCCGCCGCTGAAACTTGCCGGCTTCATCGGCGAAATCCAGGGCGTCAGGAATGGCCGTTTCGACGTGTCGCGGCGCTCAACGGAAAGCTGATGGATCAGTGCCTCGATAACGTCGCGCGGCAGGTCGCCGCCGATCATGATCACGCTCGGCGCGATGAAGCCGGCAATCGCGATGATCGGGTCGAGCAGATGGCTTGCCGCCTCGCGTATCCACTGCGTTATCAGCGGGGAATATGGCTCCTTGCCCGCCAGAAGGTGCCGGAATTCGTCTTCGCTCAACAATCCGCGTAGCGCATCGAAGCCGACGACCGTATTCAGGCGGATATTGTCGGGGCCGGTGCGCATGTCGCCGATATTGCCCGCGCGCCCATGAACGCCCGAATAGGGAACGCCACGAACGAGGAACCCGGCCTGGACATCCTCATCGATGATGATCATCGCGAGCCCGCCTTTCGGCGCCGGTGTGCCGATCGTGCGCTCGGCGAGCAGGCTTGCCGCGCATTCGTTCTCGACATGGCTGCGCGGAAGTTTCGATGCGGCATCCAACTGCTCGCTTTCTTCCGGGCTCCAGTCATTCGAGGCGATACCTAGGCCGATGATCGGCAAGTCGGTATGATGGCCGATCATGTCCTCGATCGCCGAAAGGATCGATGCGACCCTCCTTGCCCGGGCGAGGGGAAAATAAACGCGGTCGTGAACTTGGCCGCTCAGATCGACGAGAACCGCTTCGCCTCGATTTTGACGGGCACGAACGCCGATCGAGAAGGCTCCTTCTGGCCGCAGGGCAAATTCGGTGGAGGTCGCCCCACCGCCGGCGCCATTTCGCCGATGCGATGTCACCAGCCCTTCGTCGCCAAGCCGGCGCAGAATGTTGGTGATTCCCGGCCCGGTCAGTCCGGAATGTTTTCCGAGCTCCATGCGGGTCAAAGGGCCGTGGCGCCGGATCGCCTCCAGGATGACGCGAATATTTCTGTCGGCGATTTCTCCCGACCGCAGACCGAGTGTCTTGCCCCGCGTAACGTCCGTCTCCTCCGGCTGGCGCCACCGTGGCCCGGATCGAAGATACCGCATTACCGATTTCCTTGCGTACCTTGCCGCTGGTATATCGCGGACAAATGACAATGCCCCTGACTATTTTCCAACCGGTCCGTACAAATTCTTGATTTTATTAGGGCCGCAACCGCCCTTGTTTCAAGTGACTTTCGGAATGCAAGCATCCCTAAAAAGAGTCATGAGGTTCGTGGTTCGACCCCGGCGGCCGCTATTTTTCGTGCGCGTAAAATCGCATCCACTGCGATTAGCGTCAACAAAACCGCAGCCAATAGGAGAAGGTGGCCACCGATGGCTCGGTAGGCGAACACTCCCAGGACGCCGCCGAGAAGAAACGAGACGATCGTGTAAAGATGCAATTGTAGTTTGCTCAGATTGCGCCGCGCCTCCGGAGCCTGCTCACGTCCTCGCAAGGCGTCCAGGGCAATGGCTAGCTCTATGCCCAGATCCGTGGCCATGCCGGAAACATGCGTGGTGCGAACCCTGGCGTCCGAGATGCGGGTGACGACCGCGTTCTGGAGCCCCATCAGGAATGCAAGCCCGAGAACGAGAACCGGCGTGCGCCAAGCAGCGAGAAGCCATAGATCCGCGCAGCCGAGCGCGGCAAGCAAGATGGCCTCGGTCAAAATACTATAAGCATAGATCGCATGTACGTTGCGCCGCTGTCCCGCGTTGACAATCAGCGTCGAAGTCGCGGCCCCGAGGATGAAGGCGATGACAATCCCGCCGTAAAGCAGGCTCGACAGCCACTGTCCCACGGCAAGATGATCGGACAGGGTCGATACATTTCCCGTCATGTTGGCTGAGAAGAAGCCGACAGCGTAGAAGGCGGACGCATTCAATGCGCCCGCAATTGCCGCAAGGGACGCAGCCAGATGGCGGTCAATTTTCTCGTTGCGATGGGTGCCTTGTCTTACAAGCATGGAAGCCACTGTTGGCGGTTGCGGATTGAAGGCATCGAAAGTCTTTGCTCCTTTCTGGATTTCAGGCCGACATCTTTCCAAACCGGACTGGGAACCATCATGCCTCCTTGCCTCCGGGTATTGCGGGATCGGGTATGACGATTCCACGCGGGCCAACATATCCGAAACGATGACGATTTACCCTACTACTCGACGCAGCGCTCTCACAAGCGGGCTTTTGGCTTTGCGTGAAGATGCCACATGGACCAAGCCGCCACATCCTCGCCTCAGTGTGGCTGCTCTCATCGGCGGCATTGGATTGCCTTCCAGAACCGCAATTCTTTCGGTTGTATGGGTGGTCCATCAAGAGAGCTTGCTTTCGTTCAGACGGTTTAGAATGTCAAGCGGTATCAGATGCCTGGATGTGCAGCGTCGAGAGGAGGCCCCCTCCCGCAATCGATGCATATAAACCGAACGCTCAGGTTGAGATTGGGCGCGTAAGAAGGAATTGTTAGCGCGGAAGGCGCACATGATTTAGTACTATTTGACAACTGGAAAATTGTCGCATCGGTCGTAGACTTCTGATTGTAGCCAGCAAGCCAAGCGAGATGCGGCTAAGAGCGCCGGTGCGCTCGTCGGTGCAAATAAGCCGAAACAGGCGGTTCGACTCCGCGGCCGCAACCACGCCCTTCAACAGCATCACAGTTGATGGATGAAAAGCTGCAATTGCAACTAATCCGAAGGGGCACACGCCCACCAAATTCCGCCTCACACGTTGTGCCGGAAAAGAAGCTTACTCGCCATCAGACTAAGGTCCGTGTTCAACGCAGCTCTATTCGGATAGTGCATGACTGCCCCCGGTCGCCGACACCACTGCCACCCGTCGGCGGTCTGCCCTGTCATCGGACCAACCTCCGGTGACAGGGCGAATAATCAGGCGTTGGATCGGCGTTCGCTCGATGCCGCATGGACAGTGACCTCCCGCCGGAGGGGCGCTTCATCCCTTGCTGTCAAGGCCAGCCGCTAGCGAGACCCCGAAGGCGGCCCGAGGTCATGCGTTGAGTATCAGCGCGTTCCTGACAAAGGATCACAACCATTCCTCTTCGCCGACCGCCCATTATCTTTCCGCAAGTCGGTATGCGTCGGCTGCGACGATTGAAAGCCGTCCGTCGTCAACACCTGACCCGCGACGGTGTGACTATCCGGTCGCCTTCGTTGCCATCATCTGCTGCTTCGAGCACTCGGCACCCACGCGATGCTGAGCAACTCCACGAATAGGAGTTGATAGCACCGAGCGCATTACCTGGACGCAGCCACATCTTTTCGATGAAGTGCGAAGCCTGATGCCCTCTGACCGCCCAGTTCCGACCGGAGTTGCATGGTCGGAATATGGTAATCCCCGCCATTTTGGCTCCTGTAAGGAATGGGGCTTGTTGTTTCGAGCGTTCGCATCCGATCGCGCAGATGTTTCGCAGCGGCTTCGAAGCGGGCGTCGTCGAAGCGATCGGTACTATAGGTCACGAAGGGCGGCAGCACATCGTAGCCAGGATAGTAGAGAATGCCGTGATTGATCGGAAATAGAAGATCGTCGATGGGACCGTTGATTCCCCGAGGAGCGTAGTGTTCTTCCCACCCCCCTGCGGTTACGATCAACATGGCTCGCTTGCCGACCAAGGTTCCCTCTCCATAGCGATCACCCCAGCGCTTGTCGCTGTGTTCGCCAACGCCATAGGCGAACCCATAAGCAAACACGCGGTCGACCCAACCTTTCAGGATGGCCGGCATGGCGAACCACCAGAGCGGAAACTGCAGGATCAATGCATCAGCCCAGAGAAGCTTTTCGATCTCCCCTTTGACATCGTCCGTCAGCGTATCGCCGCTGAAGGCATGTTTGGAAGCGGCGACCGGCATAAGCCGCTCGTCGGGAGCCAAAGACGGGAAATCCGCGCGGTCGATCTCCGATTTCCAGCGCATGGCATGTAGGTCGGAAACCTCTACCGTGTGGCCGGCTGCTTCCAGCTCCTGGACCGCAACATCACGTAACGATGCCGATAAGGATTTAGGTTCGGGGTGAGCGAAGACGATGAGCACATTCATGGTGACACCTGCTTGTTGAAGAAAACTCTCCCTAAGCTAGGCCATGTTCCGCTAATGCGTTATATAGCAGGGATGGATAGGATAATGCCGAATAATGGATAGATCGGACATCACGCTCGAACGCATTCGCACCTTTGTCCGCGTCGCCGAACGCGGCAATTTGTCGGCTGTGGCGCGTGAGTTGAACATTGGCCAGTCCAGTGTCACGCGGCATGTGCGTGAGCTTGAAGAAGCCCTTGGCGTGGCACTGTTGAGCCGCACGACCCGTCGTGTCACGCTCACCGAGGAAGGGGGACTTTATTATGCCAATGCCATCCAAATCCTGCGCCTGCTGGAACAGGCGACCGATGAAGCGCGAAGCGCGCGGAGCGTCTCCGCCGGCTCGGTTCGCATTTCTTGTACGGCAGCGCTCGGCGTCCGGCATGTCAGCCGTCTGGTCTTCGCCTTTCAGGATCGCTACCCGGACATCGCAGTCGACCTCAGCCTGACGGATGAACGCGTTGATCTCATCCGCGAAGGCGTGGACATCGCACTGCGCCTCGGTCCGCTCGCCGACAGTTCGATGAAGCTGCGGGCGATCGGTCAAAGCCGGCGCGTTCTCGTCGCCTCTCCCGCCTATCTGGCAAGCCGTGGCCGGCCGGCGACACCCGAGGAGCTCAAGGACCATGAGGGCGTTCGCATGTCGAACGTTGCCGGAAGCGAATCTCTCGCGCTTGAGCGGGCGGGAGGCACGCGCCACCTCGTGCCTTTCAGCGGGCATCTGCGCGTTGATCACGGGCTCGCCGCGCGCGAAGCCTTTATCGCGGGTCGCGGCCTGGGCCCCGCTCATATCTGGCTGGTGGACGACCTTCTCGCGGACGGCCGGCTCGAAACGGTGCTGCCTGACTACGCTCCACCGGCCGTGCCGTTGAATATGCTTATCGCGCCCGAACGAACCGGCATCGCGCGTGTCCGGCTGCTGGTCGAGTTTCTGGCAGAGGGAATGCTCCGGGTCCCTGGTATAGAGCGGTAAGGGGCAAGAAGTTAAAACGCTGCCTGAAGCAGGGCGCGCAAAATGGCGCAACGGTTTGCCGATTCCGAAGACTCCGCCATATGGCGTGGAGCGTAATTTGAATCTGGCGCCGCGGCGGAGATGGCATAGAGGCAGCGGTCTTCATCAAGAGGAAATCTGGACAAGCCTTTCGCGATCTCGACATCCGTCGTTATGCGGTCGACGGCCAGCCGAGACTCGGGGCCACCGTCTGAGCGGGATTTGGTCATAGCCGCACATTCTCTGCAGGACCGAAAGTGGGCGGCAGGAGGAAAACAATCTCGTCGGCTGCCGCCAAGCCAGACCCGCGTCCCGAGCCGGAGCGCCTAGGGCGCACCCAATATTTCCCCCGCAATGCCACCATCACATGTTGGATCGGAAATGATCTGCCCTAGATCAGTGAAAGGGAGATATCGGTAATTGTCTTGCCTCTGTTCGAAAGCGGAAAAGGCCAGCGATGATCTATGATGCCGTTGTCGTGGGTTCTGGTTTTTCCGCCATTTCCACCGTTTGCAATCTCGTAGAGCTGCTCCCTGAAACGGCATCGATCGCCATTGTCGGCGACGATCCTGGCTTTGGTCGCGGGACCGCCTATCGGACAGAACTCTACTTGCATCGGCTGAACGTGCCGGCCGGTCGCATGAGCTTGTTTCCGGATCGTCCGAATGCCTTTGTCGAATGGCTGCGGGAACGCAAGCGGCCGCTGGACGCGGGAGATTTCGCCTCCAGGCAGGACTATGGCCTGTATATTCGAGACAGTTTGGCCGCTTTGCTGCGCAACAGGAAACAGCGTTGTCGAGTCGACTTCATCAAGGCCAAGGCGACGGGATGCGTTGAGCGATACGGTTCCGCGCTCGGCTTTATTTTGGACAACGGCAATGAGATCGCCGGGCGAAGCGTCGTGCTCTGTCTCGGCGTTGGCAATGCACCATTGCCGTTTGATGTTTCCCGACTATCCGCGGACGTGCGCTCCCATATCATCGAAAATCCATGGCGGCTGTCATGGTTGAGACGGGTCGGTAAGGCCGATACGGTCTGTATCTTGGGTTCGGGACTGACGATGATCGATCAGGTTTTGGCACTGTTTGCCCACGGTTTCACCGGCAAGATAATCGTATTGTCACGGCGCGGCCTCGTTCCGCACGATCATGTCAGCCATCCCAAGTCGGCGGTCGATATCGACGTCGAAGCCTTGCCCACGCGGATGAGTGAACTCCTGCATGTTCTCCGTCGCGAGAGCAAAGATGCGGGGGACTGGCGCAGGGTCATGGATGGCTTACGCCCGAAGACGCAAGCTCTCTGGTCGAGATTGCCGGAGATCGAGCGCCGTCGCTTTTTACGCCATGCCTTGCCGTGGTGGAACATTCATCGTCATCGTGTTGCTCCGGATGTGTTCCGGCGGTTTGAAAGGATGCTGCAAAACGGCCAGGTTTCGATCCGAGCCGGCCATCTGCGGAATGTCGAGAAAACCAAGGCTTTAACCGTACATTACCGGCCTCGCGGCGAGAGCTTTACAGCATCCATCGAGGCGGACTGGATCGTGAATTGCACTGGCATGGAACGAGCAGGCATCGCGCATTCCCCATTGCTGCAGGAGATGCAGCGCAAAGGCCTGATCGAGGCGGATCCGCTTGGTCTCGGATTGGTGGTCGATGCTCGCTCACGCATCCCTGGCTCGAGCGGCAAGGAAGCAATCATCTATGCCGTTGGCGCGCTGACCGCTGGCCAATTCTGGGAAATTACCGCCGTGCCGGATATCCGCGTGCAGGCAAGAAAGGTTGCCGAGGCGATTGCGGATAGATTGTCGTGAAGGATCGATATCCGCCGACTTGAGAGCTGGCGGTCAGCTCTGTGCGACACGCACGATCAGCTTACCGAAGTTCCGTCCTTCCAGCAGCCCGAGAAAAGCTTCCGGAGCGTTTTCGAGCCCATCCACGATGTCCTCCTTATATTTGAGGCGCCCCTCGGCAATCCATTTTCCGGCTTCTCGATAGAAATCGGGGCGTTGATCGGCAAATTCGCGTTGTATGAAACCCCGGATGGTCAGGCTCTTTCTCAGGATGGCGCGCATTACAGCAGGCAATTGGTCCGATCCACGCGAAGTGGACGGGTCTTCGTTGTAATGCGCGATCAGTCCGCAGACCGGAACGCGCGCGAAATCGTTCAGCAATGGAAACACCGCGTTCCAGACATGTCCGCCGACATTTTCGAAATAAATGTCGATGCCGTTCCGGCAAGCAGACGCGAGCCGGGCTTGAAAATCGTCGGCCCGGTGATCGATCGCGGCATCGAAGCCGAGTTCGTCGCGGATATAACGGCATTTGTCCGGGCCGCCTGCAATACCAACTACTCGCGCACCAAAGATCTTGCTGATCTGCCCGACGGCCGAGCCGACCGCGCCGCTGGCGGCGGCCACGACCAATGTCTCTCCCGCCTTGGGCCGCCCGATATTGCGCAGCCCCGCATAGGCGGTGAAGCCCGGCATTCCGAGAATGCCGAGTGCCGTCGAGATCGGCGCCGCATTCGGGTCAAGCTTGCGTAATCCCGCGCCGTTTGAGATCGCATGGCTCTGCCAGCCGGAATGGGAGAGGACGATGTCTCCCGGCGTGAACTCCGTATTGCGTGATTTGACCACGCGCGCAACGGTTCCTCCTTCCATCACGCCGCCAATCTCGACCGGCGTGGCATAGGATTTCGCGTCGTCCATCCGGCCTCGCATATAGGGGTCGAGGGAAAGATAAAGGATCTGCAGAAGGACCTCGCCTTCGTCGAGATCCCGCAAGGTTTCCCGTTCAAGCCGGAAGTTCGCCGCGACCGGTTTTCCAACGGGACGGGAGGCAAGCACGATGCGGGTGGTGACGGGCTGATTGGCCATGTGGAATTCCTTATCTCAAGTTCTGCTTCCGAACGCGATGCAGGATTTCGTAATCTCAGTTGCAGCCGTCCGAAGTTCGTGTCGTATCACCGTGTGTGAGCGTCGGTCTTCAAACTCATTCCTTGAACCATAGTGCGACTCCATTGGCGGCATCGGCATCAACAAGCAGGCCGCCCTCGAAGGCGCGAGGCGAAAAGCCTCCTTGCGCCAGCACATCTGCGGTTGCTTCAACCGATCGTACCTTCAGTCCGAGCGCCACTTTTCTTTCGTTACCGTCAAAGCTTGCCGGAATGGCGGAGCCGAACCGGGAGGCGGCGTCAACCTCGGACAGGATATGAAGTGTGACGATGCCGGCGTGAATTACAATGCCGTCCCTGCTGATTTCAGGCGCGGCGGTATCGGCAAATCCGCCTAGCAGTTCGGTTAGCGCTTCGGGAGCGCGGCTGACGATGAAGACATCGACGATATCGAGAACACCGTTGGGGTGGCTCTGATCTCTCTGCTGCCACACCAGCTCCGGCGTATTGTGCTGGCAGAAAAAGAAGCGGCCATTGGAGATCGCCTCCTTGCCGATCTGGAAGGTGCGGAAACTGGCTGACTTCTCTATGCCTCCCACGTTGACAGGGCGCGAGAAGTCCCGCCATTCGGTGACGGATTTGCCGGCATCGCCCAATTCGCGTTGCAGGCTGGCTGCGTCCGTGGTTCGAAAGGCAAGTCCGTTCAAACCGATCGGATAAGACCAGAGATCGGTGCGTTTGTCATCACTGTCAGGCGGAAATCCGAGTAGCTCCAGATAGTTCTCGCCGAACACGGCAAGATGATTGATGGAGCCCAGGGTATGGTAACCTCGTGGCGTCAGCGCGAAGCCGAGTTTGCGATAGATCGCAGCGGCCTCGTCCAGCCGATCAAGGACGCCAATGACGGCGTGATCGAGGATGAGGGGTTGGGCAGTAACAGCCATTGGGGGCTCCCGACATAGAGGTATGTTAAATTGCGGTCTTTGCGCCGCATTCGGCATGCCGCGGCTTTGGTGATCACATCAGCAACCGTGTTCGCGGGCCGAACGGGAGCGGCTGCTGAAATGCGTCGAACAGGATTGGCTATCCACGGTAAGGCTGACGTCGATGCGAACCGATCTCATGAGATAGTTCGACGGATTTCGATTGCAGCTCATGGCTAGTACCGTCATCGACAAGATCATCGAGAATGAGCGCCCGATATTCTTGCGCCAGCAGCCTTGTCTCGATCTCGTCGCGTTGTGCCGAGAGGCGAAAGAAACGACGCAGCCTGCTCATGATATGCCTCCTTTACGCGGCTCGGTTGAGATTGCCAGACGTTGTGGATACCAACTTGTGGATTGCTTGCAGCACGTCGGAGGCGGCGGCAAAATGTTGGCCGTCAAGGTCATAGACGTGAAACTTGACCGCGATGAACCTTAGCGCGCCCTTGTCCGGAACGACGATGCCCACCGGAATGCCGGCATATTCAATCACCTGTCTGGTCATTTTCATCACCCCTTGAAATGGATTCTTCCGAACGAACGATCGGCGGCGTTCTAAGTTCGATTAGTCCATTAATTTAGTGGATTATATATGTAAAAGATGCGGTGAGCTATTCGCGGCGGTGCCAAATAGTCGGGCGATAGGGGAAAACAATTCTAGTAGAAGAGGTTGAAGGGTATTGAGGAACGTGCATTGGAGATTGTGAAATTGTTTCTAAACGTCCGAATATCGCGCCGCTCGCTTCAAGCGGATGCCAACCCCATCAAGGAGCCACCGCCTATTCAACCTCGTGATATACCCGCGCGTTCGTTTCCTGACTTGCGATCAAATTAGAATATTAATTCTATAGATAGCTTGGTGTTTGCCGTAGTTTGATGCGCGTTTTCATACAGAGGCTTACACAATGGGCATCAAAGCCAAATTCAAGGCGGCAAGTTTACTAAGCGTGTGGCTATTGGTGGCGCCGTCGGCATTCGCCGATGACCAGCCGGTCAAGGGCGGCACGCTGATTTATCTTGAACAGCAGGCGCATACGAACCTTTACCCGCCGGCGGGCGGCTTCTATCCGAATGGTGGCATTCTCAACCAGATCACCGACAAGCTCACCTATCAGAACCCGAAGACGCTCGATATCGAGCCGTGGATCGCCGAATCCTGGACAGTCAACGACAAGGCGACGGAATATACGTTCAAGATCCGCAAGGGCGTGACATTTTCCGACGGTTCTCCGCTCGACGCCAATGCCGTGGCGAAGAATTATGATACGTTCGGCCTTGGCAACAAGGAGCTGAAGCAGCCGGTTTCCGAGGTCATCAACAACTACGATCATAGCGAAGTCGTCGATCCCTATACGGTCAAGTTCTACTTCAAGAAGCCGTCTCCGGGTTTCCTGCAAGGAACCTCCGTGATCGGATCGGGCTTGGTTTCCCTAAAGACGCTGGCATTGCCTTTCGACCAGCTCGGCGATGCGACGAAGATCATCGGGTCCGGCCCCTTTGTCGTCGAAAGCGAGACGCTCGGCAAGCAGCTCTCGCTGAAAGCGCGGACAGACTATAACTGGGGTCCAAACAAGTTGGCGCATCAGGGCCGGGCCTATCTGGACGGGATCAAGTACATCATCACCGGCGAGGACAGCGTGCGCATCGGCGCATTGCTTTCCGGCCAGGCCGATTTCATCCGTCAGCTGCAGGCCTATGACGAGAAGCAGGTGTCCGATCAGGGTTTCGCGATCTATGCGGCGCCGACCCGCGGCGTGAACGACAGCGTCGCCTTCCGTCCGGACAATCCGCTCGTCGCCGATATTAGGGTTCGCCAGGCGCTCCTGCATGCGACCAACAACAAGGAAATCGTCGATACGCTGTTTTCGGCAAATTATCCGCAGGCGAAATCGGTCATTTCGTCGGCCGCGGCCGGCTACACGGATTTGTCGTCGAAGCTGACCTACGATCCGGCTCTTGCTGAAAAGCTTCTGGATGAGGCAGGCTGGAAGAAGCGCGCGAGCGGTGTTCGCGAGAAGGATGGCAAGCCACTTTCGCTTGCCGTCTATGAATCCTTGCCCCAGCCGCAGAACAAGGCCGTGCTGCAGCTCGTCGCGCAGCAATGGGCCAAGCTCGGTGTCAAGCTGCAGGTTCTTGCCGGAACCTCGGGAAATCTGGTGACCGACAATGTCGATCCAGCAAGGACACCGCTGGTCGTCGCTGAGGTCGGCCGCGCCGATCCCGATGTCATCAAGAGCCAGTTCTATCCCAAGAATCGCGATGCCCTGCTGCAAAAGGGCGGCCTCAATCCCAAGGCGACTTTTTCGGATGACAAGCTGAACGGCACCCTGGAAACCGTCGCCTCCGAGACGGATCGCGACAAGCGACTGGCGGCGGCCAAGGCCGCGCAGGAATATCTGCTCGATCAGGCCTATGTCATCCCCTTCTTCGAGGAGCCGCAGGTCTTCGCTGGCGCGCCTTACGTGAAGGGGGTTGCATTCGAGGCCGTGGGACGTCCGTCCTTCTACAGCACCTGGCTCGCTGAACATTGATGAAAAGGGGCTGGCCCGGCGTGGTGCCGGGCCCTCCTTCATGCGAAGATATGGTAGCGGCATGGCAAGATACATATTATCAAGGTTCGGGCAGGCGCTGTTCGTCCTATGGGCGGCCTTCACCGTTTCGTTCGTTTTGCTGCAGTCGCTGCCTGGCGACGCGGTGCTGATCAAGTTCCAGAACCCGGATTACGGACTAAGCCCCGAACAGCTTGCCGATATCAGGGCGGCTTATGGCGCCGACGGATCCTTCCTGCATCAATATGCCCACGCAGTCTGGAATTTTTTGACGGGGGATTTCGGCTATTCACTGCAGGCAGGCGTTCCGGTGAGCTCGCTGCTTGCCACCAACCTGCCGCCATCCCTTCTGCTCGCAGCATCGGGGTTTGCGGTGGCGACGCTTCTCGCCGTTCTGATCGCGATTGCCTGCAATCTCTCCGTTTTTACCTGGCTGCGTGGCCTGATCCAATCCATTCCGTCGCTGTTCATATCGGTGCCGACCTTCTGGCTCGGCATCATGCTCATTCAGATATTCTCCTTCCGGCTTCGCCTCGTACCGGTCATCAATCCCGGTCCATGGGAGGGTCTCTTCCTGCCCATCCTGACGGTCGCGGTGCCGATTTCGGCGCCGCTCGCGCAGATATTGCTGAAGAACATCGACGAAGTCCTGACGAAGCCTTTCGTGCCCGTGGCTCGGGCCAAGGGACTTTCGCATGCCAAGGTCCTATGGCGACACGTCTCCAAGAATACGCTCCTGCCGGTTCTGACCGTTGCCGGATTGCTGTTCGGGGAACTGATCGCCAGCGCGGTCATCACCGAAACGGTGTTTGGCCTCAATGGTATCGGCGGGCTGACGAAACAGGCCGTGGACAGTCAGGATGTCGCCGTTCTTCAAGCGATCGTCGTCATCGCCGCGACCGCTTTCGTCGTCATCAACCTTGTGGTCGATCTTCTCTATCCCGTGCTCGATCCGCGTCTGAAAACCAAGCTGGGAGCTGTGTGATGGCAGCGATCGAAACCGCCCGACATCATCCAGACCTCGATGCGTCCGACCGGAACATCAGTATATCGCCCGTGACGCTCGAGACAGATGTTCGTGAGAACGCCGGAGCTGGCCGGCGTTTTTCGCGCATCCGGCCTGGTCTCTTCCTTGCCTGCCTCATCCTCGCGCTGGCTGTCCTTTGGGCACTCGTCCCCAGTCTCTTTACGATCTACGACCCTGTGCAGGGCCTGCCCGGGCAACATCTACGACCGCCCAGCGCCACCCATCTCCTGGGCACGGATTCGCTCGGGCGGGACCTCTATGCCCGCATCGTCTATGGTGCGATACATTCGCTATCGGGCGCGCTCGCGGCCGTTGGCATCGCGCTTGTGGCCGGCACGACGCTCGGCGTCCTTGCCGGATCGTTCGGCGGCAGGATCGAGACGGTCATCATGAGGCTGGTCGATGTCATGCTGTCGATACCGGATCTTCTCTTGTCGCTCAGCATCATCGTTCTACTCGGTTTCGGCACCGTCAATGCCGCGATCGCCGTCGGCTGCACGCTGATCGCCAAGTTTGCCAGATTGGTTCGCTCCGAAGTCGTCACCGTGCGGCGAAGCGAATATGTCGAGGCCGCCTTCGGCAGCGGCGGGACATTCCTCAAGGTGCTCTGGCGCCACATCCTGCCGAATTCACTGACCTCGGTGATCGCCTTTGCTGCGCTTCAGGCCGGCTGGGCGATCCTGCAGCTCGCGACGCTCGGCTTTCTCGGCTATGGCGCGCCGCCACCGACACCGGAATGGGGCCTGCTGATCGCCGAAGGACGCAATTATATCGCAACCGCCTGGTGGCTGACGGCGGCGCCCGGACTTGTCGTCGTCCTGGTGGTTATTTCCATCAATCGCATCAGCCGGGCAATCGGGAGCATCGGGAAATGACGGCTCCGATCATTGAAACCATTAAGGAAGAGGGTGCGCCGATCCTCGATGTGGCGGGCCTCAGGGTCGCCTATCGCGACAAGAGCGGCCAGCGCACGGTCGTTCACGATATTGGCTTTGAGGTTCGCGCCGGCGAAGTGGTCGCCCTCGTCGGCGAATCCGGTTCAGGCAAGAGCTCTACCGCACAGGCGTTGATCGGCCTTCTGCCCGAAGGCGGCATTCTCCAGCAGGGAACCATCCGCCTGAACGGCCAGGATATTGCCGGCTGGCCGCAAAGGCGGCTGGATGGCATTCGAGGTTCCATCATCAGCCTCGTGCCGCAGGATCCGGGCAATTCGCTCAATCCGGTGAGGACGATCGGCGAACAGGTCGCCGAAATCCTGACGGTGCATGGCCGGGCGTCTGGAGCGGCTGCTCGCGCTCAAGCAATCGAATTGCTGGAACGTGTCGGCCTTAGCCAGCCTCAATTGCGCGCCAGGCAGTATCCGCACGAGCTCTCCGGCGGCATGCGTCAGCGCGTGTTGATCGCCATTGCCATTGCGCTGAAACCTTCGCTGATCATCGCCGACGAACCCACCAGTGCCCTGGATGTGACGGTACAGAGGCACATTCTCGATCTGATCGACGATCTGAGACGGGAATATGGCACGGCGGTCCTCTTGGTGACCCATGACCTCGGGGTCGCCGCCGATCGATCCGACAGGTTGATCGTCCTGCAGCACGGCCGCATCCAGGAGCAGGGGCGCACGGCCGACATTCTCGCAAACCCGCGAAGCAACTATACGCGCCGCCTGCTTGCCGACGCGCCATCGTTGAATGCGCGGCCGAAGGCCGCCCCCGCACACCCGGTCGCATCCGTCGCGGCAGACGACGACATCGTCGTGGTCGATCGGCTGGTGCAGGATTTCGGTGCCGGTCGCGGCGGCAGTTTCCGGGCGGTCGACGATGTTTCTTTTCGCGTTCGCCGCGGCAGCACCCATGCAATCGTCGGTGAATCCGGCTCCGGCAAGACGACGACGATAAGGATCGTTTCCGCCTTTCAGAAGCCGACTTCGGGTCAGGTACTGATCGACGGGCTCGACCTGGCTTCGTTGCGCGGTGAAGCGCTGAGGCAGCTGCGCAAGAAAATCCAGCTCGTCTATCAAAATCCCTATGGATCGCTCGACCCACGCCAGACGATTACGGGGATCGTCGAGGAGCCGTTGCTGAATTTCGAACGGCTGCCCCGCCGTGAGCGATTGGCGAAGGTGGCGGCCACTCTCGACAAGGTCAGACTGCCAGCCGACATATCGCAACGTCGGCCGCATTCGCTTTCGGGAGGGCAGCGCCAGCGCGTCGCGATCGCCCGTGCGCTGGTGCTCGATCCGCAGATCCTGGTGCTCGACGAGGCTGTCTCCGCGCTTGACGTAACGGTGCAGGCGCAGATCCTCGATCTCTTGGGCGAGTTGCAGCGCGAGCTTGGGCTAACCTATCTGTTCGTCTCCCACGATCTCGCCGTCGTGCGACAGATCGCGGACACTGTCTCGGTGCTGAACGCCGGGCAGCTGGTCGAGACGGGTCGCGTCGAAGACGTCTTTTCCAATCCAAGCAGCCCGTACACACGCGAGCTGATCGATGCGGTGCCAGGCAAGAAGTTTCCGCGGGCGACCGCGCCCGTCCTTATCAATGCAGGATGATCCCATGAGTACGCCAACATTACCGAAGCGACTGGGCTTCTTCAGCCGGGTCCTGGACCAGGTGGATGCCGGAACCCGCTACAGGCTGGTTGCCGAGCAGATCATCCATGCCGAAAAACATGGCTTCGACACGGCCTGGGTGGCGCAGCATCACTTCAACGGAGACGAAGGCGGCCTGCCTGCGCCATTGGTGTTTCTCGCCACCCTGGCCCCGCAGACCTCGCATATTCGTTTGGGCACGGGTGTCATCACTTTGCCGATGGAGAACGCGGTGCGGGTCGCCGAAGATACAGCCGTGCTCGACAAGCTGCTCGGCGGACGGCTGGAGGTCGGCTTCGGAACGGGCGGCACCCCGCAGGCCTTCCTTCCCTTCGGCCTGGAAAGCAGCCAGCGTACGGAGGTCTATGGCAACCATCTTGCTCTCGTGCGCGATGCCTGGGCGGGCGGAGAGCTTGCAGGCGGCAACCGCCTCTATCCGGCGGCACCGCATTTGCGCGACCATGTGTGGCAGGCGACATTTTCCGTTGGCGGCGGCTTGCGTGCCGGCCGCGATGGGGACGGGCTGATGTTGTCGCGCACACAGCCGCGGCCGGTCGAGACGCCGCACGCCAAGCTTTGGGACCTGCAGAACCCGATTATCGATGCCTACCTGTCTGCGTTGCCGGCAGGGCGTCAGCCGCGGATATTGGGTTCGCGGAGCCTCTTTGTCGCCGATAGCAGGAAAGAGGCCCTTCATTTCGCCGATATCGGCTTGAGGCGGATCGTCGAACACTTCAAGGCGGCGGGCTTCGTGATCCCAGGCGAAACCACGGCTGATTTGATTGGAGCCTTCGATGTTCACGTCGGCACCCCCGACGACGTTATCGCGTCGCTTCAGGCAGACACGGCATTGGCGCGGGTCACGGACCTGGTCTTTCAAGTGCATTCCGTCGATCCGCAGCATGAACATATCCTGCGCTCGCTGGAACTGACGGCTGCTCATGTCGCCCCAGCGCTTGGTTGGGTGCGGCAGAACCTAACCGGAAAAGAGCGCCGCTTGGCGGCGCAAATCCAATAGCGGTATCCGAAGAGAAGGCATCGACCATGACTTTGCAGACCAGAGACGTCATCGATTTCCTCGCGGGAATAGATCCTGGGTCCGATCTTGACGGCCTTCGGGCACAACGGCCCGAGACGCGCCTCAATGCTCAAAAGAGCTATGAAGCTCTTTTCGAGCCCGAGCATTGGGGAAGCGTGACCCCGGCGGAGCGCCTTGCCGTCGCCGCCTTTGTCGCTGGCCTCCACAAGGCGCCGGAGATCGCTGATTTTTATTCTTCCAAGTTGCGGGATGAGGCGCACGGCCCGGAGCTCGTCGCCATCATCTCCGCGGAGCTGGAGGTCGGCGATACAACCGGACCTTACGGCCATTATCTGGCTGGCCCGCTTTCCCGTGAGGACCGGCCGGGCTTCGTTTATGAGGTATCGGGCGAAAGCCGGCAACTTCTGGACCTGAAGCTCAGCACGGCGCTCGAACACAGCCACCTTCTGGTCTTCCGTCCGAGGGATGCGAGTGCCGCGGCGCTGCAGAAGCTACTAGATGCCGGCTGGACGACCACGGGCATCGTTACCTTGTCACAGCTGGTCGCATTTCTCGCGTTTCAGATCAGGGTCGTTACAGGCTTGAGGGCCTTGGCTGCCAATCCAGCCGATGTCGGACGTGTCGCGCAAGCCTGATCGCACGAACAAGGAATCCTTTCATGACCGAAACCGTAATTCATCCCGAAATCGCAGACCGGCCAAATGTCTTCACTCAAGCTGAAATCGGCTGGACACCCTGGCTGCGGCCCCTTGATGAAGCGGACTTGACCGAGCGCCACTGGGCAGGCCTTGTGGATGCATCCCGCGCGAAGTCGCCGTATTTCATGCTGCTGGTACGCGATCCCGACATTCTCCAGGCCCGTACCAAGACGGACAAGGATATCTTCTACAATGTCTCGGCCGGCCTTCCTCGTGCTGAGCGTGAACTGGCCGCCACGGCCGCATCGCGGGTGAATGGCTGTATTTTTTGCGCATCGGTCCATTCTCGCTTCGCCGCCCATCATTCCAAGCGGACGGATGACGTGCAGCGTCTGCTGGATGATGGGCTTCAGGCTGATCTTGGCAGTCGCTGGAATGCGGTTGTCGAGGCTTCAGCCGCGCTCACCGCGACGCCATCGCAATTTGGAGCCAACGAGATCGTCAGATTGCGCGAGGAAGGCCTGGATGATCTGGAAATCGCCGACGTGATCCATGGAGCTGCCTTCTTCAATTGGGCAAACCGATTGATGCTTTCGCTTGGCGAACCGACACCAGCGGTCTGAAGCAGACGTTGTCGTGATTGAGCAGCGGAAGCTCGTCTGGAGGGCGGCTATGTCGATGGCAAGCGCTACAATACGGCGCGATCGAAACTGAAACGACGGACGAGATGGTCACGCAAAGAAAAAAGATACTGCTCAACGCATTCAACATGAACTGCGTCGGGCACATCAATCACGGGCTATGGACCCATCCGCGAGATCAGTCCGATCGCTATAAGACGCTGAGCTATTGGACATCGCTTGCGGCGACGCTGGAACGCGGCCTTTTCGATGGCATTTTCCTGGCCGATATTCTCGGCGTCTATGACGTCTACCAGAACTCGGTCGATCTAACCTTGCGGGAATCCATTCAGTTGCCGCTCAATGATCCCTTGTTGGTGGTGTCCGCCATGGCGGCCGTGACGCGGCATCTCGGCTTTGGTGTAACGGTCAATGCCAGTACGGATGCGCCCTATGTTTTTGCGCGGCGCATGTCGACACTCGATCATCTGACCGATGGGCGCATTGGCTGGAATATCGTAACCGGCTATCTCGACAGCGCCGCGCGCGGCTTGGGGCTCGATACGCAGATCGAGCACGATGCCCGCTACGATCGCGCAGACGAATATCTCGAACTCCTGTACAAATTCTGGGAGGGAAGCTGGGAAGACGACGCGGTTTTGGCGGACAAGAAAAAGCGCATCTATGCCGACCCATCAAAAGTCCATCGGATAGATCATCAGGGGCAATTCTATCGTTCGAGCGGCTATCATCTTGCCGAACCGTCCATACAGCGTACACCGGTTCTCTATCAGGCGGGTACATCCGGCCGCGGCAGGCAATTTGCTGCCCGTCATGCCGAATGCATCTTCATTGCAGCCGCCGACAAGAATGCAGCACGCGCCGCTGTCCGGGCGCTGCGCCAGGCGGCTGTTGCCGTGGGCCGAAAGCCCGATGACGTGAAAATCTTTGTCGGCATTACTGTCGTAACGGATCGCTCGGCCGCCGCGGCGCGGGAAAAATATACGGACTACCTCCACCATGCTAATCCTGAAGCCGGATTGGCGCATTTTTCGGCGAGCACGGGCATCGATTTTTCGCGTTACGAGCTCGACGAGACTATCGTCTATGGACCGTCCAACGCCAGCCAGTCAGCAACGCAAACTGCGCGGCAACGAGGCTGGACCAAGCGGCAATTGCTAGGGGAACTGTCCATCGGCGGCCGGTATCCGGTCATTGTCGGCGATGCCGCAACGGTCGCGGATGAGCTTTCCGCGTGGATCGATGAGGGGGAGATCGACGGCTTTAACCTCACCCGTACGGTGGCGCCGGAGGGCTTCGAGGATTTCGTTGATGTTGTAGTGCCAGCCTTGCAGGATCGGGGTCTCTATAAGACTGCATACGCGGAAGGTTCACTGCGGCAAAAGATCTTCGGGGAAACCGCTCGCCTGCCGGAACGTCACTGCGGGGCGTCTTATAGACGGCGATAGTCAAGCTTGTGGATTTGAAAGGTAGAAACACGTGACGCCCGGAATTCTCTGGACGTGTCGTTTCGTTGGATCGGACCAGATTACGGCGAAGGAGAGTATGCTGGCTTAGTGTTCTTTCGAGTCCCGAATGCTTCCCGTGCGAGTTCCAATAGATTTTTAAAGATCTAAAGGACCGACGGTGAATTATTTCGGCAAAGCCACGCCCGAGATCTCCTCGCAGATTGCGATGAGGCTGTCTTGAAGCGCTGGATCATGAGCCTGCGGGTTCGCGGTTCGACGCTTCAGATGATAGAAGTATTCTCCCGTGACATCCGCCTTCGGGTCGTCGCCGGCTGCCAGCCAGACTTGAGTCAGATGGGCCTGTGCCATGTCGTCGGGTGCGCCAGGGCCGCCCATCTTGGTCGGAACCCATCCGGGCTCCAGCGAATTCGAGAACACGTCCTTCCAACGTCGCGCGATCGCGAATGCGAGCATTGCGTCGTGCAGCTTGCTTTCGGCATAGGCCTCTGATCCGTTCCACCTGCGACGTTTCCAGAGAATATCATCGAGATTGGCATCCGCATGATGGTGCATGCCGGACGACAGGTAGACTAGCCGCTTCGGTGGTTCGATGAGCGCGGTCAGAATGTAGGCCGACAGCGTGTTTATGGCGAAGACATGCGGCAGCCCATCGGAGGTGAGGCGATGAGCTTCGCGATAGCCGACAGCGGCATTGTGGATCACCGCATCGAACCGGCCGAGTTTGTTGACTTCGGCGGCGACATTTCTTGCGCCGGCGATAGTTTCGAGATCACCGATCACGACAGCCTCCGCCTTCGGAAGAGCGCGGCGGGCATCGTTGGCGCGAGCCGGATTGCGCGCATGAAGCACGACCCGGTGGCTTTGTTCGGTTAGACGTTCAGCCACCATGAGGCCGAGACCGGTCGACGAGCCGGAAATGAAGATGCGGGACATGAAAATCTCCTTTGATAGCCGGCGAGCAAGTCTCACAGGCAATGTGGAATAATGGTCAGGATTGCGAAGAGCGGGCGGTCTGGACAAGTGCGGCACCGGCGAGGGCGCAGGCGGCGCCAAAGAGGTAGACGGCCGCATAACCGAACTGTCCGGCGATGATGCCAGCGACCGGACCGGAAATGCCGTAGGCGATATCGAGAAAAGCCACGAAGCCGCCCATGGCGCTGCCACGATTGGCCGGAGGCACTCGCTTCAGCGCTTCGACGCCGAGAGCGGGAAAGATCAGCGCACAACCGAGGCCGGTGACCAGGGCGCCGGCAAGCGCCATCCATTCATTAGGCGTCACCCAGATCAGCGCCTGGCCGGCTGCAACTATCACCGAGGACCAGAATGCGATGCTATAGCCGCTCATTCTGTCGGGCAGCGAACCGAATACGACGCGCACGAAGATGAAGCCGATGCCGAAGGCCGTCATGACCAAGCCGGCATTGTTCCAATGGTGGGCTGCGAAGTAGAGCGATGCGAAGGCGGTAAGACCCGACAGTCCCACTCCTTGCAGCATCAGCCCGGCCCCTTCGCGCCAGATTTGGCCGATGACCTTATGGAAGGGCAGACGCGGGCCTGCCGGGCTCGTATAAGAGGTCGAACGAAATGCGATAGCGACTGCGAGTAGCGGGGCAAGGATGCAGGCGATCATTGCGGTCTCCAGGCCATAAGACTGATACAGAGCCATGCCGACCGGCGCGCCGATGGCCAGTGCCGCGAACATGGCAATGCCGGTCCACGACATCGACATGCCTGCGCGCTGTGGTCCGACCGAGGCGATCGACCAGGAGACACAGCCGGTGACGAAGAGGCTCTCCCCGAGACCGGCAATCAACCGCCCGACAGCAAGAATTGCAAGGCTGACATCGGGCGAGAGAATAGGCATGGCCGCCGCCAGATAGAGCAGCCCTGCGGTCATGCTGATTGCGGCACCTTGCAGGGCGGAACGCTGACCGCCCTTGAGATCGGTCAAGCGTCCCGCATAGCCACGACTGAGCACGGTAGCGAGGAATTGGATGCCAATCACCAGGCCGACGACCAGATTGTTGAAACCGAGCTTGTCGTGGATGAAGAGCGGAATAACCGGAAGCGGGAGTCCGACCGCGAGATAGCCACAAAAGAGCGCGGCGATGATCCCCGGGGCAGGGCGGGAAAGATATGCGGGAGCGGCTTTCGCTTCCGTCGTCTCATTGATGAGAGATGCTGACATGACAGCCTCCATTCTGAAAAATCTGTGGGATAGCAGCGTCGCTGAAAAGCGGCGGCACCGATTCAGGCCGCTTCTTCGGGGGCGGGTGCGCCGAGGCGGTCCAGGCGATAGCCGCTCTTTTCCAGCAGGTAATCGCGCGACGCGGCGATCTCCGATGACAGCTTGATGAGATCGGTGCCGACCAGCTTTCCGCCATGCTTGCGGATCTCGCCGGCGACCATGACCGTATCGACATCCGAGTGCTCGACGGCCTGGACGATCGTGCCGACAACGTTGTTGACCGGTATGACGGCGACCCCGTCGGCACGCACCATGATGATATCGGCCTGCTTGCCGGGCGCCAGCGAACCGACCTCGCTCTCAAGTCCCGCGGCGCGTGCACCGTTCACGGTTGCCGCTTCAAGGACGCGCTCGACGGTGATCGGCAAGGGCACATTATCTTCGCCTCGGAATTTGCGGTAACGCATGGCCGAGCGCTGCTGCAGGAATAGGGCGTGCATCTCGCCGAACATGTCGCTGCCGAAGGCCGTGTCGAGATCGATGCCGATAGCCGGTGTCAGGCCATGGTCGATCGCTTGCTGATACGCGAAACTCTCGTCATCGAAACCGAACAGTGCATCGGAACGCGGGTTGACGGTAATGTTCACGCCGGCATTGGCAAAGAGGCGCCACGTCTCCCGCGGAATGCGGGTGCAATGATTGAAGATGTTGTGCGGGCCGAGCACGCCCTCTTCGGCAAATTCCGGGCCGAGCTTGGCTAGATCGCCGATGAACTCGGTCAGAATGCGCATATTCAGGCTGCGGGCGACCTTCCACCAATCGAGATTGAGCTGGCCGAACAGGCCGACACGCACAAGGCCATCGCCTTGGTTCCAGTTCTCCGCCAGCCGCTTCAGATCGCCTGGCAGGTGGGCGGCAGACGCCTTCTTGTCCATGGCGGCACCGACCATGTGCAGGGCGCGGATGCCGCTGCCATCGAGAGCGTCGAGCGCTGCGTCGGTATGTTCCGGGCTGCGGGAGGAATGGCAAGCGTCGATGACGGTCGTGATGCCGGCATCGAGACAGGCAAGCGCCGTAAGCCGGGTGCTGAGATACATATCCAGCGGTCGATAATGGCAGCCCAGCGTTTCCGCCACCACATCGATATAGGCAAAGAGATCGTGCACATCGGGCATCATGCGGCGCATTGCGCCCAGCCACATGTGATGATGGGAGTCGATCAGACCTGGCATGACGATGCTGTCAGAAGCATCGATAACCGTTGCATCGGTAACGGCGATGTTCTGTCCGATGGCCGCTATTCTGCCGTGTTCCACGAGCAGGTCGCCGATGGCGAGATTGCCGACCGTCTTGTCCATTGTCAGTATGGTGCCGCCTTTGAAAAGCGTGCGGGGATGGTTGAGATTGCTCACGACTGGGTCCTTTCAGGTTTAAGGCACGGGACCGTTATCGCTCTGGAATGATCTTGAATTAAGTGCGTTTATGTCAGATGATTCCTGACCAAAAGTCAGGAGTCGGCACATGTCTTTTGATGGACGGATTCTCTCGGGGGTGAGCGTGTTTGCGGCCGTCGTTGAAGGTGGGAGCTTCGTCAAAGGCGCTGAACTGATCGGCATCACCGATTCCGGTGTAAGCCGGGCCATTGGCCGTCTTGAGACACGCCTCGGCGTGCGCCTGCTCGATCGAACGACGCGCTCGGTGACGCTAACCGACGAGGGCCGGCGGTTTTATGAAGAGGTGAAGCCGCACTTGAATGCGATCGAGGATGCCGCCGTGGTCGTATCCGGCGCGGCGACAGCGGTGCGCGGTCGCTTGAAAGTGGATATCGATCCATTCTTCCTGCCGCTCGTGCTCGCAGGCCGGCTTGGCGGATTCTGCGAACGCTATCCGGATCTATCTATCGAGTTCGTGACCAGAGAGCATGTCGGAGATCTTGTCGCAGACGGTATCGATCTCGCGATCCGGTTCGGCCAGCCTCGCTTTGCCAGCCTGATTGCGCGAAAGCTAATAGAAGCACCAATTCTGACCGTGGCGTCGCCTCGCTATCTGGAGCGCCATGGCCGTCCGGCGCATCCTCGCGACCTCTCCGTTCATCGCTGTCTGCAGTTTATCGATCCCTATGCCGGGAGGCCATTCGAATGGGAATTTATCCGGGGAGGCGAGACAATCGATGTTCCGACGAGCGGACCGTTGACGTTCACCGACCCCAAGACCATGCTCGATGAATGCCTTGCTGGAACCGGCATTGCTCAGGTAATCGGCTGGGGAGTTGGGCAGGCATTGGCGACAGGATCGCTGACCGACCTCTTCCCCGACTGGCATGGCGAGCGTTTCCCGCTCTTTGCTTTCCAACCATCGCGCAAGCAGCCGCCAGCGAAGGTGCGCGCATTTGTCGATTTCTGCGCCGACATTACTGAGGAACTCGAACGTTAGGGGTTGAGGGATGCCGTATACCGCCGATTGATAGTGTGGGCGCTCTTTTTTGAGCGCCTGCGAAAGTCGGCGGAGGGCGGCACCACTTTCCAGCCATTAAAGGCAAATCCATTGGCGCCCGCTGCAACGCGATCGGCATCGTCTGCCACTGCGTCCGCATACCGTCGCTGATTCTATCGCGCTATCATCGGCCGCCTTAAGGGGGATGATCATTGCTCATCGGGCCAAAGAAAGGACGGTCTCAAGCAGTACCTTCGCGCCTGTCTCGATGTTTTCCGAGGTGACAAATTCAGCCTCGTTATGACTGATGCCGTCTCGGCACGGAACAAAGATCATCGCTGTCGGTGCAACACGGCTGATGAAAAGTGCATCGTGGAAGGCGCCGGAAACCAATTTCATGTTGGAAACGCCAAGCCTTTCGCAAGCCTTGTCGATCACATCGACGATTGCCGTGTCGAATTGTCCGGGTGCCAAGTCGAAACGTTTTTTGATGAGCACATCGACCATATGGCGCATAGCCGACGCGCGGCATTCCGCGTCGATTTGAGCTTCTATGGAAGAAAGCACGTCTTCTCGCGGATGGCGGATGTCGATGGTGAATGTGACCCTGCTTGGAATGACGTTGACGGAACTGGGTTCGACGCTCATTCGACCAACGGTCAGCCGCGCCATCGGATCGGCAGGCATGACGAGGAGCTGCAGTTGCGCGATCGCCGCGACGGCCGCCGCCATGGGATCTTTGCGGAATTCCAGCGGAGTCGTGCCAGCATGAGCCGCCTCGCCGCTGAAGGAAACTTCGAGCCATCTGGTTCCTTGTACGCCGGTGACGAGGCCGATCGGGATGCCCGCGCGCTCGAGAACGGGTCCCTGCTCGATATGCATCTCAACGAAAGCGGACACCACATGGCCGACCGGCTGCATCTTGGCTTCCGGCAGTGCCTTCAATGTCGCCTCCAATTCATCGCCAAGCCTGACCCCGTCGGTGCCGCGCGCATCCTGCCACACAGCCATGTCGCCCGCGCCAATAAAGGCCATGGATCCCATGCAGCCGGGAGAGAAGCGGCTACCTTCCTCGTTGGTCCAAGACACAACTTCGACGGATCGTTCCGTAACGGCTCCGGCATCCTCAAGGGCTTCCAGTACCTCGAAGGCGGATAGCGTGCCAAGCGCACCATCAAACCTGCCTCCCGTGGGCTGGCTGTCAAGATGGCTGCCAATCAAAACGGGTGGCAATGAAGGATCATGTCCCTCACGCCGGATGAACAGATTGGCAATCGCATCCTGGTTGGCTTTGAAACCGCGGGCAACGGCCAGTTCCGCGAGCCGGCGCCGGGCCGTCCTATCTCCGATGCTCAACGCTTGACGGTTCACCCCTCCCGCTGGCGTGGCTCCTATCGTTGCAAAATCGGCAATGCGCCGCAGCAGACGCTGCGCATTGATTTGTGGGTATGACGTCATCGATGGATGCCTGTCACGAAGTCTTTTACCCGTTGCGGATCGACTGCGTTCCACCAGACGCCATCATACTTCAGTGAGCTTGCAATGATCACGCCATCTGCGACCGACAGAATGTCGTTACCATTTTCCGGCGTCACACCGCTGCCCACGAGGGTCGGCAGGCCCGCCGCCCGCTTGATCAATTTGATGTAATCGAGATCGGCTGCATGCCCTGTCCTTTGCCCTGTGGCGATAATGGCATCCGCGTCAAAGAAGACGAGATCCTTGACCTGTTCCTCGATCGGTCGGTCCGCAACGATGGCATGCGCTCCATGTTTGACATGGGCATCGGCGAAGATGCGGATGCCATGGGCATTGAGCCGTGCGCGATAGCGCATTGCGCGGGCAGCTTCTCCCTCGATGAAGCCTTCATTGGCGACATAGGCGTTCGCCCATTGATTGACGCGCACGAAGCCCGCGCCTGCCGCACTGGCGATTGCAAGCGCCGGAATGGCGGCATTCGCAAGAACATTGATGCCGATCGGACCGCCGAGTTCGCGACGGATGCGATCGGAGATGACGGCCATGTAGGCCGAGGTTTCGGGGCCGATGTCATCGGGCTTGGAAAAAGGAATATCGCCGTGGTTCTCGATGATCACGGCGTCGCAGCCGCCGGCAAGGTAGGCGCGGGCATCGTCAAGTCCGCGCTGGTAGACGGTCTCGATCTCCTCGCCGGAGTAGCGCGGCGCACCGGGAAGCGGCGCCAGGTGAACGACGCCTATGATTGCCTTTTCGCGCCCGAAAAGATCGATGAGCGCGTTGCCAGCTATCTGCCCGATGGGTTTCATTGTCCCACTCATGTGTTTTCCAGTTCTGATCTCTTGATGATGTCCGAAATTTCCACCCGCGAGGGGTAGGAGGCGAGCGTTCCAAGACGACCGACGGAGATGCCGGCGGCCTTGGTTGCCACGTTCGCGGCTGCGGTCAGGGGTTTTCCTTGTGCGAGCATGCCGACGAGGACGCCCGCAAAGCAGTCACCGGCGCCGCTGGTATCAACGACCGCGCTCTTGGGCGCTGCGAGGAAAACTGGTGTTTGATCCGCCTGATCCCATATGAGGCTGCCTTGGCTTCCAAGCGTCACGACGACGCTTCTCGCTCCGTTCTCCAAAAGCAGGTTTGCCGCTGCCCTTGGGCTTTCCATGCCCGTCAGCGCCGCGGCTTCGCCTTGATTGACGATGACAAGATCCACGTCGGCAAGATCCTCGACCGTCATGTCCGACAGAGGACTGGCATTGAGCACCGTCTTCAGGCCTGACCTCCCGGCAAGCTTCAGACAGCTGGCGGTGACCTCCCTGAACAGGTTGCCCTGCATCAGAAGGATGTCGCCCTTGCTCCAGGTCCGCGTCAGGGCCGATTGCCGGATCGGATCGAAGGCTCGCGCGCAGGCGACGGCGCTGACGATGGCGTTTTCGCCGGCTTCTTCCAGCAGGATCGTCGAACGGTCGGTGGAAAGAGGCAGGCGGATCAGTCGATCGACCTCGAGGTCGCTCTTCAACGTCTCGCTCACGCCATCCGCCATGTCGTCGTCGCCAAGCGCGCTCCAGAAGCACACCGCTGCCCCGCTTCGCGCCGCCGCCACGGCTTGATTGGCACCCTTGCCTCCTATGCCTTCAACGATCGAGGTCGCATTGAGCGTTTCCCCCGGACGCGGCAGGCGTGGCAGGCGGAAGCTCGTATCGACGCAGACATTGCCGACGACGTGGAGGCGCATGGGCGTCAGTCCTTGAGCGTTGCCCAGGCCAGCATCTGCTCGAAGAGCGTCTTGTAGCCGTTCCAGGCAATGAACTCCGGCGGCAGCCAGTGTGGACCGACATCCGAAGTCCAGACGAGTGTCCTGCCGGCGCCATAGGTGCCGGTTACCAAAAGTGGCTGCGAACCATATTCGCCTGAAACCGTCGCAAGCACGTCAGCTCCTGGCTTCGCCTTCACCTCATTGAAACCGAGAAGGTAGGGCCAATCTTTGCCGAGGCCTTTGAGAACCGGGTGGGTGTCATTGCCTGTCACGACGGGCGAAAACCCCTCGGGAACTTCAACGCGGTCATCGATGGCAAGGCAGGTTACCGGCAGCACCTCCTCCACTGGCGTTTTATGATAGCGCGCGCCGCCATTGATGCCTTGGAAGCTGTAATAGCCGCCGAACATCAGCAACGCGCCGCCATTTGTAACGTAATCGCGCAGCAGCTTCAGCCGGTTTGGCGTCCTCTTGGAATGAATCCAGGTATCAGGGTGCAATAGCAGCGTGTTTGCGCCGATATCGGACAGAACGACCGCGTCATATTCCGCGAGTGCTTCGGCTGTCAGCGGGAAATCACGCTGCGCCTCATGGGCCGGCATGAAGGTGACATCAAAGGCGCTGTCCTTCAATGCCTTCAGCAAGTCGTCGGCACCGGTGTGATAGGTCACCGTCGGAAACTGATCGAAACCCTTGATATGGGTGGCGGTCGAAACCCATGATTCACCCGCCAGAAGAACCTTTTTCTTGCTCATGTCTGCTCCTTGGATGCACCCGACCTTCAGGCCGAGGCGGAAAATACCGATTGGGGATTGGTGATCAGCATTTGGTCGATCGCCTGCTGATCGACACCGTGACGCTTCAGTCGCGGCAGGAAATGCTTGAGAATGTAGCCGTAGCCGAAGCCGCCATAGCGGGTCAGCATGATCTTGAGAAAGACGTCCTGAGACAGAAGCAGCCGATCGGCGAAGCCCAGGTCTATGAGCGCCCTGATCGCCCTCGCGTTCTCCTCGTCCGATGGCGATTGCGCATTCTGATCGGCGTAATAATAATCCATGCCGATCATGTCGTATTCCAGGAAGGCACCGCGTTCCGCGAGGCTCTTTTGATAATGAAGATCATTATGGCTGGGATTCATGTGGCAGAGCACGGTGTGACGCAGGTCCGCGCCTTCATCCTCGACCACATCAAGGACGCGATGGGCAAGGCGTTCCCATCCCGGCAAATGGATGGATAGAGGCAGGCCAGTCAACCGCGAGGCTCGCGCCGATGCCCTCAAGGATTTTTGCTCCTCGGCTGTAAAGTCCTTGCTGACGCCGACCTCACCGATGATGCCTGCCATGATATCTGGCTGGGTTTCGCCACCGCCGACGTCGTTGACGATGAAGGCGGTGACCTCGTCCAGATCCATGCCCTTCAGCCACTCCGGATGCGTATGCTCCAGGTAGAAACCGGTTCCCATGATGATCTTCAGACCGGACATGCGGGCGATGCGGGCCAATTGTTCGGCATCGCGCCCTATGCCAAAGTTGGTGGTTTCAACCACGGTATGGCCGCCAAGCTTCTGGAAGCGGGAAAGTTCGGCTAGCGCCAGATCCCGATCATCCAGCGAGACGTTGTCGCGGTTCATATAGGGGTTCATCCGCAACTCGCCGATGATCTCTATTCCAACCGGCTGTTCGGCGATCGCCTTTTCGTCGGGATGGCAAGGGCACTTCCATGAGGTCGCTCCGTCAAGGAAGATGTGCTCATGCATGAGTGTCACACCCATGTCCGCGACCGGAATTGGGCCGAGCACGGTCATCGCGCATCCGGTATGAACGCCAATGGCGTGCCGCGTTCTGGCCCCCTCGGCAAAGAGATGATCCATCATGCTCAGCGGCCTCTTATCGCGCCTTTGAAAAGGCGGAAGTTCAACCAGATTGCCACGAGGATGATGACCCCGGTGACGATCGGCGTGAAGAAGGGCGACATGTGCGAGAGGATCAGGCCGTTGGCGATGACGGCAACCGTCAGTGCGCCGAGCACCGTTCCGACCACTGAACCGCGCCCGCCGAACAGGCTCGTACCGCCCAGTACAACCGCGGCGATGACATCGAGCTCGAAGCCTTGCCCGGCATTTGAGGAACCGGACCCCAGGCGCGCGGCAAGAATGATGCCGGCGACGGAGGCTGCCACGCCCGATATCACATAGACGAATAGGGTGACTCGCCGCGTGTTGACGCCTGAGCGGCGCACCGCCTCGGCATTGGCGCCGATGCCGGTGACGTATCGCCCGAACGGCGTTTCGTTGAAGGCGATATAGGCCGCGATGAGGGCAACGATCGCGATCATCGCGGGGGCAGGGATGCCAACGAACCAGGCCTGGCCAATCGCGGTGAACGGGCTCTGCGGATCGACCGGAATCGAATAGCCACCGGTGATAAGCAGCGCCAGCCCCCTGATGACCGATAGTCCGGCCAGCGTGACGATGAAGGCGGGGATCCGCTCATAGGCGATGAAATATCCTTGGATTAATCCGGTCGCCGCGCCAAGAAGCATCATCAAAACAACGACAATCGGCCACGCGATTCCTGCCTGCAGGCAGGCGGCCGAAAGCGTTGCTGCAAGGGCCAATACGGATCCAACCGAAAGATCGATACCGCCTGTCGTGATGACGAAGGTCATGGCCGCCGCCACGATCAACAAGGGGGCGGATTGTCTGACCACGTTCAAGAGATTGGGAGCGGTCAGAAAGACATTTGTAAAGAGGGAGAAGAAAATGCAGACCGCGATGAAAAACAGGGCGATTGAAACAATGCCGCCATTGGCTATCGCCTTGTCGTAGAGGCGAGCCTTCCGCAGCCGAGACGACGTGTCGGTTTGGGCGTGAGAGGATGTCATGGTCATATGGAAGCGCCTCGCTCGGTATGTTGGCCGGCCGAGCGCGCGGAGAACTTGCGACCGACGATCAGGTTGACGACTTCTTCGATATTCGTTTCGGCGATAAGGCGCTCGGCGACGTTTTGCCCCTCATACATCACCTGGATGCGATCGCAGACGAGGAAGAGATCCTGCAGCCGATGCGTGATCAGAATGACGCTGACGCCGCGGGCGCTGACCGTGCGGATGAGCTCCAGCACCGCCTCGACTTCGGCAACAGCCAGGGCCGCCGTCGGCTCGTCCATGATGAGGACCGAGGGATTAAATGACGCTGCGCGTCCAATAGCAATCGACTGACGCTGGCCGCCCGAGAGATTTTCGACCTTCAGACGTGTGTCCGGTATGACAATGCCAAGCCCTTCCAGCATATGGCGCGCCCGTTCATGCATGGTCTTCTTGTCGAGGATTGGAATGCCCGCAAGCTTCCATTTCGGTTCACGCCCCAGAAAAAGATTTCCCGCCACGTCGACGGTGTCGCAAAGGGACAGGTCCTGGTAGACCATCTCGACATGCGCGGCGCGCGCATCAGCGGGCGAGGCAAAGGAAACGGGTTTTCCGTCGATCTCGATCGTTCCTGAATCCGGGATCACCGCGCCCGAAAGCACTTTGCTCAAGGTCGATTTGCCGGCGCCGTTGTCACCGACGAGGCCGAGGACCTCGCCCGGCTTCAAGGTCAACGACACATTGTCCAACGACTGCATCGTGCCATAGCGTTTGGAAATACCGGTCATCCTGACGCGGTAGGTATCAGCGTTTGTCATATCAATGCTGCCTTGCGGAAATGGCCTTAGCCATGATGCCACAACGTCATGGCCGATGCGATCGGCCATGACGTGACGAGATGCGGGGAGTTATTTGAACATGCCCCGGAACTTGTCGACATTTTCCTTGGTGACGATGGTGACAGGCACGTTGATGATCGGATCGATCTTCTCGCCCTTTTTCACCTTGACGAGCGCTTCGACGGCCGCCTTACCTTCGCCGGCCGGATCCTGCTGGATAACGGCCGTCACCCAACCCTGATCGATGCCCTCGATCGCTTGCTTGGTCAGATCCCAGCCGAAGACCTTCACGTTACCTGTTTTGCCCTGGCTGGTGACGGCCGCAACGGCGCCGAGGAGTGCTGGTTCGCCGGTCGCATACAGCGTCGTCATGTCGGGATTGGCGGTAATGAGATTTTCCGCCGCGCTGAGGGCGACATCCTGGACGTTCTGACCGTCCACCGTATCGAGGAAATCGACCTTCTGGCCGCCAGCCTTTACCGCCGCCTTGAATCCATCAAGACGCTGGTTCTGGATGAAGGAATTGAGTGCGCCGACCACGCCGACCTTGGCGCTGCCGCCCATCTTGTCCTTGACGTAATCGGAATAGAACTTGCCGATCTCCTCACCCGCCTTGGTATTGTCGACACCCACGAAGGCGATGTTGTCGCCGTTCGGAATCTGGGCATCGATAGCGATGACCGGAATGCCGGCCTTCTTGGCGGCGGTGATTGCAGGCTTCACTCCGTTGACGTCGATGGCGACCAATATGATGCCGTCGACCTTCTGGGTGATGTAGTTCTCGATGGCGTCATTTTGCGCGCTGGGCACGTTGTTGGCGTTGAATATGACGAGATCGGCGCCGGCTTTCTTTGCCGCCTCCTTGGCGCCGTCATTGATCTGGTTGAAGAAGAGAGCCTGCTGGTTGATCGTCACGAGAGCCAGCGTATTCGCCATCGCGGCGCCGGCACCGCAGGCAAGTGCCACGGTCGCGCCAATCGCGCAACCGAACAGGTATTTCTTGAGATGCATGATCGTTCCCCATGTTTTTGGATTGCAAGGGGAGTATTCAAGTAACTTGAATGCTCGTCAAGTGACTTGAATTTGTGGCTTTGAAGATGATCGCAAGTTCGCTTTCAGGACGGTGGCGTGGCTAGAAGGTCGCCGGTGTATTGACCCAGAAGATGCTTGCGCGATCCGCTCCCACATTGCGATACCAATGGGGCAGCTCGGAATTGAAGACGAAGCTGTCGCCGATGGAAAGCCGGAATGTTCGTTCCCCGACCATCAGTTCGATCTCGCCGGCAAGAACGTATCCAACCTCTTCGCCGACATGCTGGATCGGCCCGGCACTTTGGCCGCCAGCCTCAATGTGGTGGATGTTGCATTGAAGCAGATGGCCTTGCGAATAGGGGATTATCCGTTCGAGAGATATGCCTTCCCCTCTGCGCAATGGGTCGAGTCCAATCAAAGGCCTTGTCCCGGAACGGAAGACGATGCCCTCTTCACCGTCGGCCTCCTCGAACATCCAGCCAATATTCGTACCCAGAACACCGACAAGCCTATGCAACATCGGTAACGAGGGCGAAGCCTTGCCGTTTTCAATTTTCGACAAAAGGCTTTCAGAGCAATCCGCGGCCAGGGCGAGAGCCTTAAGGGTCAAGCCCCGGGTTTGCCTGGCGAGCCTTAGACGGCCTCCAAGCCGCGCCGGATTGGTCAGTATCTTTTCCTCGTTGTCTTCTCCCGATTTCCCGGGGGATCCAATCATGTTCATGTTTCTGGTGTCGCCGTTACAAAGCCAAAGCTTAACGCCACCCCTCTGCATCTGTCTAGCTATCACGAGCGCCAGTGACATGGGCGCCAGGGCGACTTCTCCACCAGCGCCTGTTTCACAGGGAAAGCTGATTGTCGTCCTGAATTCCGTTATGCGGTCCTCTCGTCGACCTGCGGCGACGTTGCTGGAGATTATTCGCGGACTTCGCGCGGATTGGTCCGCAACATTCAGCGTCCGCCGATCGACGGGCTGAACACCATGAGGCTCAGAATCTCGAAGAGCACCTGGGCTCCGGCATGTGCTGTGTTGGTCGTTGCGTCATATTGCGGTGCGACCTCGACGACGTCGCCGCCCAAGAGGTTCACGCCCTTCAGCCCGCGGATCAGTTCTAGAACTTCGCGCGTCGTCAATCCGCCGATCTCGGGCGTGCCCGTGCCCGGCGCGAAGCTCGGATCGAGGCTGTCGATGTCGAAGGAGAGATAGGTCGGGCCGTCGCCGACGATGGATTTGGCCTTGGCGATGACGGCTTCCATCCCCATTCCGCTGAGGTCCTCGGCGTGGATCACGGTCATTCCCGATTTATAGGAGAATTCCCATAGGTATTCCGCTGAACCGCGTATGCCGATCTGGATTGTCCTTGTCGGATCGAGCACGCCGTCCAGCACGGCATTGCGGAACGGTCCCCCGTGATGAAATTTGGTTTGATCGAAGGCACCGCTGGTGTCGCAATGCGCATCGATATGAATGAGACCGACCGGCTCCTTCCGGCCGACAGCCTTCAAGATCGGGTGGCTGATGGAATGATCGCCACCCACCGACAGCGGTGCGACACCGGCATCGACGATCTGGCCGATACGCTTCTCGATGTCGTCGTGGCTGAGTTCCAGCCGGTAGCGGCTCTGGAACGGCACGTCGCCAATGTCGGCGACCCGAAGATCGAAGACCGGCGCCGTTCCCAGAACGTGGTTATAGGGACCGATCCTTTCAATGGCGCGAAGGGCACGCGGTCCGAAGCGGGAGCCGGGGCGATTGGTGACGCCAAGATCCATCGGGATTCCCGTTATCGCGACCTGAAGATTGCCGAAGTCAGGCTCGTCGGCCGCGACCTGCATGTAAGGCGCGCTGAGGAAAGTCGGCACACCGGCATATGGCGCCAGTCTCGTACCGCTCTTGGAGATGATTTTCTCCGCCACTTTGCGAAACTTCTCGTCGAATATCTCGCCGCCATTGGCGTCTGAAAATTCCGCGCGCAGCTGTTCGAGCCGTATCTTGTCCCACACCATGCGCATGCGTCTCCGCTTGAGGTTCGTCCCGCTCAACAAAGAGGTTGAGAAAACAATTGGTATCGTTGTAGCAATCGGTATCAAAGAGAAATCGATATGACCGCTGCAAAATCCAATTCGCTCGTTGCCCGCCTCTCGCCTCCGCCCATTCCTTCCGTCGTCGCCTGGGGACGCGAATACAAGGGATCGAAGGGGCCACTCATCGATCTGTCGCAGGCTGTGCCCGGCTATCCCGCACACCCGGAGATGCTGCGGCTTCTCGGCGAGACGGCGGCACAACAGGCGATGACAGGATACGGGCCGATCGAGGGCGAGCCTTTGCTGCGCCAGGCCTATGCCGCCCATGTCGCGGAGCTCTATGGCGCTGACATATCTGCCGGCAATATCCATATCACGGCCGGCTGCAATCAGGCGTTCATGTGCACGGCGATTGCGCTTGCGGGCGCGGGCGATACGGTAGCGCTCACCAATCCTTTCTATTTCAATCACGACACGACGTTGTCGATGTTGGGGATCGGGCGCCGACTGGTCGAGTGCGATCCCGCAACCGGCTTTCTTCCCGATCCCGGCTCTGCCGAAGCCGCGCTTGCGGCCGGCGCGAAGATGCTTGCCGTCGTCACGCCCAACAATCCGACCGGAGCAGTCTATCCGCCTCAGCTGCTTCACGAGCTTTTCTCGCTGTGCCGAAAATACGGCGCCTGGCTGGTCGTCGACGAAACCTATCGCGACTTCCTGGCCGAAGGTTACGGCCGGCCGCACGCCCTGCTTTCGGAGCCGGGCTGGGAGGATACGCTTGTCCTTCTCTACAGCTTCTCGAAATCCTTCTGCATTCCCGGCCATCGGCTAGGCGCCGTCACGGCGGGCCTCGGGCTCGTCGCTGAGATCGCGAAAGTCATGGACAATATGCAAATCTGCGCCCCGCGTTCGGCTCAGATCGCGGTTGCATCGGCTTTGCCTGTCCTTGCCGATTGGCGGGCCGGCAACAGGCTGGAAATCGCTCGCCGGGCCGATGCCTTGAGATCGGCGTTCTCCGGGCTGGTGGGTTGGGAGATTGCGGCGATCGGCGCCTATTTCGCCTTTGTTCGCCATCCCTTCGAGGGCCGATCGTCGTCCGAGGTTGCCGAGGAACTCGCGAGGGAACGCGGTGTCGTCTGCATACCAGGCGCATATTTCGGCGAGGGCCAGGAGCGCTACCTTAGGCTTGCCTTTGCCAATGCCGATGTCACTTCCATCGGACTACTGCCGGATCGGCTCCGCTAGGGGGCGATCAGCAGCAGCCGGCAGGTCATGATAGCCGCCTTGCCAGTAGAGCAGCGGTCTTGCGTCCCGCCGGATCTCCATCGCACGGATGTGCCCGATCAGAATGGCATGGGAGTGATGATGGAATGTGGTTTCGAGCTTGCAGTCGAGGACCGTCAGGGCATTTTCAAGAGCGGCTGCGCCTGTCCTGAGGCGATACCACTCGGCACCCTCGTACCGGTCGGCGCCCTTGCGTCCGCCAATGCCGGAAAAGGATTGCGCGACGTGCTGCTGGTCGGCCGCAAGCACGTTAACGCAGAAACAGCCGTATCGCTGCAGCGCCGGCCAAGAGGAAGAAGTCCTGTTGACGCTGACGATGACGGAAGGCCGATCCGCCGAAAATGAGGAAACCGACGTCGCGGTGAAACCGGTACGGTCCTGGCCGTCACCGACCGTGATCACGCTGACCGCGCCGGCCAAATGACGCATCGATAGCCTGAATTCCGTGTCGCTGATCAGAGCGTCGTTACCCATCGGCCTCGCCCTCACGTCTTGGCAAAGCGGTTTGCCGGCATCGAAATGCCGAGGTTTTCGCGCAGGGTCTTGCCTTCATATTCCTCGCGGAACAGCCCGCGGCGGCGAAGCTCCGGCAGCACGAGCCGCACGAAATCGTCGAGGCTGGACGGCAGGGTCGGAAACATCAGGATAAAGCCGTCGGCCGCACGCGTTTCGAACCATTCCTCCATGTAGTCGGCGATCCGGGCAGGCGTGCCCGTTATGCCATTACCGGTGTGCTTCTCGGCATAGTGTCGGATCAGCTCGCCAACCGTATGGCCGCTCTTGACGAAATCCACCAGCTCGTCGAACAGGGCACGCGATCCCTTTGGCGCCGCCGGCAGACGGTCCATCGGGAAGGGCCCGTCGAGGGCCACGCCGCGCAGGTCCGCCTCCAGGAACTCGGAGAGCATCAGCCGCCCGACATCGGGATGCATCTTGTCGATCAGATAATCCACCTTCGCCTTTGCTTCGGCCTCGGTTTCGCCGACGTTGATGACGATGCCCGGCATGATTTTCAGGTCGTCGCGATCACGCCCATAGGCAGCCATCCGGCCTTTGACATTCTCGTAAAAGGCCCGGTTCCGTTCGATGTTAGAGGCCAGGCTGAAGACGATCTCGGCCGTGCGTGCCGCCATGTCCATACCGGGTTCGGAACCGCCCGCCTGGGCAATGACAGGACGGCCCTGCGGCGTCCGCGCGATATTGAGGGGTCCGCGAACCTGGAAGTGCTTGCCCTTGTGGTTGAGCGTGTGATGCTTGTCCTTGTCATAGTAGACGCCGTTTTCGCGATCGAGAAGGAGCGCGCCCTCCTCGAAGCTGTCCCAAAGGCCGAAGACGACGTCGACGAACTCGTTGCCGCGCTCGTAGCGCAGCGCGTGCGGATCGAGCCCTTCGCGATTGAAGTTGTAGCCGGTTTCGTCGTGGTCAGAGGTGACGACATTCCAGCAGGCGCGGCCCTTGCTCAGATGATCGATCGAGGAAAACAGACGCGCGACATTGTAGGGCTCATAGTAGCTTGTCGAGACCGTTGCCACGAGCCCGAGATCGTTGGTCGTCACCGCCAGTGCCGAAAGCAGCGAGAGCGGCTCGAAGCGGTTCATCTTGGTCGGGATGCGGGCGAGTGCATTGGGATCGCCGACGGCGGCCGCCGGAGAATCGGCCATGAACATGAAGTCGAATTTGGCCGCTTCGGATCGCTTGGCGACATCGAGCAGATGCGCGAAGTCGTTGGCGCCGTTGACATCGCTTGCCGGATGTAGCCAGGAGGCCGGATGAAAGCCGAACGTATAGACGAAAGTTCCGAGTTTCATCTTATCGGTCCGCGCCATCGAATTTTCCCTTTATATCGGCCACGCCGTCCCGTTGACGGCGAATGTACAAATTATCGCCAGGTGCAAAATTTCATCAATATCGCGGAGCTGAGTTCCGTTTTAGTTTTTCTAAAATGTCGATGTCGGTGCCGACATGAGGGCTTGCTGGCGAGAAATGGTGAGAAGCCAATCGCGGAACTGGCGTCCGTGGGGTTTTTCCAAGGCCGCCCTATCCCAGGCGAGAAAATAGCTTTCGCGCAAGGGAATGCGTATGTCGATGGGAATGACCAGCGTCTGCGCCTCGAGTTCATCAGCAATCATCGACATCTGCGCGAGAACCACGCCGCGCTTGTTGACGGCGGCGTCAATTGCGCTGCTCGACAGGGTGAAGGAAAGGCCCGCGGCGGTTTCCTCGAGCGCCGCCCCGGTCGTCGCGGCGAATTCAAGCCAGCTCGGATAGGGCGTGAAATGCCTCTCCCATTCGACATGCAGGAGCGGATATTGAAGAAGTTGCGCCGCGGAAGGCGCCTTGCCCTTGATCAATGCCGGTGAGCAGGCGGGAACCACCCAATCGCGGAACAGCTCCGTATAATGTTCATGCTGCAATACGTCCGATCCGTAACTGATGCGGAAATCGATGTCGTCGAAGCCCATGCGCGGTTCCTTGTCGCGGCCGACGATCCTGACATGCGCGTTTGGATGCAGGGCCTGCCAGTCGAAGATTCTCCGCCCAATCCACTTGTTGACGACCGAAGATAGCGCGCTCAGCACAAGCGCATTTTCGTTGCGTGCCCGTTCCAGGACCTGTTCAGCAACCGCGAATTGCTCGAATCCCTTCGATATTTCCTGATGGTAGAGCCTTCCCCATTGGGTGAGTTCCACCGTGCGACCATTGCGCTCGAGCAAGGTGACGCCGAGAAAGCTCTCGATCTTGCGGATTTGCTGACTGATCGCTCCGGGCGAAACCTTCAGCTCCAAAGCTGCCGCGTTCACGCTGCCGCAACGGCCGACAGCTTCGAAAGCCTGCAAGCCTTTGAGCGGAGCAGTCCTGCCGATGTGTTTCTCGTTCAAGAGGCATCTCCCCGCGGCGGTTGATCGGTGACGGCTCTCTCGTTTGGATAAATGTCGCCGGCGAACTGGAAGCGATCGCCGGGATGGATGAACTCGACATAGGTGACTGTGCGACTGCTCTGCCATGTCTGACGGATGAGCATCAGACAGGCTTCGCCGCGTTCGGTTTCAAGCAGGCGCGCCGTCGCGGCATCGGCCGAGACGGCGCGAATGACATGCCGAGCCTTTGACCAGGGCACCTTTTCCAGCAACCATTTGCCGGGTGGGACCGAAGCGAAACTCTCTGTTCTTGCAGATGGCACTACGTCCAGCATGACGATGCGCCGCTCCAATGTATTCGCCTTGCCGTCGACCGCGTGCAGGCAGTGGAGCCGCAGGATTTCCGCCCCCATGGTTTCGCCGAGCCGCATCGCGGTGGCTGCATCCAGCCTCTCGATCTTCCGCATCAGCATCGTGTGGCTATGCTCGTGTCCCGCCAGTTCCGCTTCCGTGGAAATATCTTGAATGTCCATCACCGTGCGGTCGATTTGCCGCGAGGCGACGAAGGAACCGAGCTTGCGGCGGCGTATGATCATGCCACGCTCGGCCAGGGTCGAAAGCGCCTTGTTCACGGTCATCCGGGAGCATCGATACTCTTTAAGCAGCTCATGCTCGACGGGTATTCGGTGCCCCGGCGGCCAAATGCCGCTCATGATCCTGCTTTCTATATCCTTCAGAATTTTCTGATGAATTGGGACCAACGCTCGCCTTGCTCCGGCAATGAATTCAGTGTCCGTGGAAACCGCGTCTGCCAAATCCGTCGGGCATCATGCGGCATAATTCTTGCGTTCGTTATGTTTTGTATTTGACAGTGTAGGCGAGGCTGTATCTATTTGTATAGACAAAAGGTCATAAAAATCGGCCGGACGGGACAACGCTTGGGGAACCTGAACCTTCCAAAGGAAGGGCACAAAACTGGAGAGAAAGACATGAGGAAGAATTCGCTTCTGAAGGGGTTGGTGGGCGCCGCACTTTTGTTTGGCGCAACGATTTCGGCCCATGCGGCTGACACGCTTGCTGCCGTCAAGGCCGCCGGTACCCTGAAAGTCGGCACCGAGACGGCCTTTGCCCCCTTCGATTTCATCGATGCAGGCAAGCATGTCGGCTTGAACGTCGACCTCTTCGATGAGATCGGCAAGGAACTGGGCGTGAAGATCGAATGGGTCACGCTGCCGTGGGATGGCGTGTTCCCGGCACTCGAGGCTGGAAAGTTCGACGTCGTTGCCGGCCCGGCGACGATCACCAAGAAGCGCATGGAGCGCTATCGCTTCACGCCGCCTTTGGCCGAAGCAACCATTGCGATCCTGAAAAAGGCCGGTGACAAGACGATCAGCAAGCCGGAAGATATCGCCGGCAAGAAGATCGGCGTTGGCAAGGCAACCGCGCAGCTCGATCAGCTGAAGGAGTTTTCTGACACCCTGCCGACCAAAGCCGATATCCGCGAATACCCGGCCTTTACCGAATCCTATGCCGACCTCGCAGCCGGCCGTATCGCCGGCGTTGCCAACTCGCTGCCGAATATTGCATTCGTCGCCAAACAGCGTGAAGGCACGTTCGAAGTCGTGCTGCCGCCCTTCGGCAAGAAGTCCTATTTCGGCTTCATCGGCTTGAAGGATGCTGATCACGCACCGTTGATGGACGCCATCGATGCAGCCATGTTGAAGATCAAGGCTGACGGCCGCATGGCGACGCTGCAGAAGAAGTGGTTCGGCGCAAGCTTCGACACGCCTGACGCCGTCAAGGACCCGGCATTCTGATCAGCCCTCGGAAATCGGCCGTGCCCGCTTTGCTGCCGGGCTCGGCTGATGAGCGAGATCCCAGCTTCCTGGTCACCACGCGGGCGAACACTCAACAATGTCCATCGAGCTCTTTGGATTGCTTCTGCAGGCATCCATCTACACGGTGACGATCAGCTTTGTTTCGATCTTTATCGGTTTTGCAATTGCGATCCTGATTTCGGGAATGTTGCTGACGGGGCGTAGCCTTTTCGTGCGACCTGCCCAGTTTTTCATCAGCTTTTTCCGCGGCGTGCCGCTGCTGGTGCAATTGCTGCTGATCTATAATCTGCTTCCCGCTATCGGCCTCAACGTGCCGAGCATCGTTGCCGCCATCATCGGCCTGTCGCTCTGCACGGCCGCATACCAGGCAGAGAACCTGCGTGGCGGCTTTGCCAGCGTGCCGCTGGGCCTGGTGGAGTCGGCGGAAATGGTCGGGCTGACACCACGCCAGATCTTCCGCCGCATCAAGGTTCCGATCGCGCTGCGTCTCACATTCCCAGCTCTTGTCAACGAGGCGATCCTTATCCTGAAGGCGTCGTCGCTGGTCTCCGTTGTCGGCATCGTCGAACTCACCCGCATGGCCCAGGATCTTGCCGGCAGCACCTTCCTGCCGCTGCAGATCTTCGCGGCCGCTGGCCTCATCTATCTCGTGATCAACTGGGTGGTGGCGCTTGCCGGCGGCTTGATCGAAAGCAGATTGCCGGGGGTAGCGCGATGACCTTCGATATCAACGTCCTCGTCGGCCAATGGCCTGCCATCCTCAGCGGTGCCGGCGTCACGATCATGATCTGGATCGTGGGCACTATCGCCGCTGCCATTATCGGCTTCGTGATGGCGGTCGCCCGGCAATATGGCGGCGTGGTCGTCGACAAGGTGCTTGGTGCCGTCGTGGCGGTGCTGCGCGGCACGCCATTTCTTATCCAGATCTTCCTCGTCTATTATGGCGGCCCTTTCGTCGGCCTCGAGCTCGATCCCGTGCCTGCCGGATTGATCGGCATTTCGATCTATGGCGCGGCCTATTTCAGCGAAATCTTCCGTTCCGGATTTCGCGCCGTGCCGAAAGGCCATATCGAGGCTGGCGAATGCGTCGGCTTGACGCGCGGGCAGATCATAAGGCGCATTCTCCTGCCGGAGATGACGATGCTGGTGCTGCCGCCCTGCGTGAACATGACCGTCATCCTGATGAAGGAGACGGCGGTCCTCTCCATCATCACCGTGCCGGAATTGACGGCGACGCTCAGTGCGATCGGATCGCAGCAATATGCCTTCGTCGAGGCGCTGTCCGCCCTGGCGCTCTTCTACTGGGTGCTCGTCGAAGTCACCGGCTGGCTTGGCAACCTTGCCGAAACGAAACTTTCCAGATTCAGGTTTTTCAACGCATGAGCGTCCCCGCTATAGAAGTCAGGAATCTCATCAAGACGTTCGGAGAGACCACGGTCCTCCATGGTATCGATCTTGCCATCGAGCCGGGGCAGGTCTCCTGCCTCATCGGTCCATCCGGCTCGGGCAAAAGCACGCTTTTACGATGCATGGCTTTCCTTGAAGAGGCGACGCGCGGAACGATCTCCATCAACGGCGAGGTCCTCGGCTTCACCGAGGATGCTCAAGGACGGCGTGAACGTGTCTCGGCGACTACCAATCGTTCGATCCGCGCCCAGATCGGCATGGTGTTCCAGCAATTCAATCTCTGGCCGCATATGACGGCGCTCGGCAATGTCAGCGAAGCCTTGAAGACGGTTCACAAGATGAGCCGTAAGCAGGCCGAGGATGCGGCCATGGCGCAACTCGTCAAGGTCGGGCTCGAGGCGAGAGCAGGGCATTATCCCTCGCAGCTTTCCGGCGGACAACAGCAACGCGTGGCGATCGCCCGCGCCCTCGCTTTGAAGCCGAAGATCATGCTGTTCGATGAACCGACCTCATCCCTCGATCCGGAACTGACCGGCGAAGTCCTGAACGTCATGCGCGACCTAGCGGCCGAGGGCATGACCATGGTCGTCGTTTCGCACGAAATCGGCTTCGCCGCGACCGTCGGCCAGCAGATCATCTTTCTCGATCACGGCAAGGTGCTGTTTAGCGGGCCACCTCAGGAGGTCTTCAAGAAGCCCAGAAATCCTCGCCTTGAGCAATTCCTCGATACCTATCTCGACCGGGGCGCGTCGATGTTGCTCTGACATCGCCTCGAGCACGGCTTGAGCCAGGCCGGGTTATTGCTCCGGCGGACGTGTTTGGGGGCGGCGCCTCGCAGCAGATCATGAAGTATTCACCAAGCCGAAATCAATTCGGCTTGGTGAATGGTGCATGTGATCATATCTTCTCCCATCCTATAAGCCGCGGATATGTTGCGTGGATTTGGACCCTGCCGCTGCGCTGCCATGCTCGAAGTGTCGTGCGCCATTTCCTCAGCAAGCCCTGATATGGGCGTGAGTACCTTCCGCCTGCTGACATTATCTTCCCCAGGACCATTGTTGGCATGAAAGGAGAGGAAGAAACTCCGCTGAACGATGTTCCAGGGACCCAACCAGGAAAAAATCCGGCTGCGGTACGGTCTGGAGCGCACCTTCGAAGACGTCTGTGACACTCTGACTTTCTCGAAAACGAATGGCCGCCAGGGAACCGGGAACCTTCTGTATCCTGATCGATTGCTGTCACCGCGCAGTTGAGGAGATGCGGTTATGGAGACGCAACGTCGTTTCGAACGACAATGGCCAGTGAGGGGTGCTGTGTCGAGAGTAGACTGCGCTGGGGAATGTGTGGCGACGAACTGCCCGAGGAAGAAACGAGCGAGCGCTTTTAGCCAATCTATTGCGAACGGAAGTGAAAGCATCTTCGTCTGAATGGCGAGCGATGCTCCTTTATGAGTGGGTTGTTTAAATGAAAGTTGCTCGATTGGAGGGAACAAGCAAGTCGTTCGATGGTTGGTCTTGGTATCGCCGGGAGGGACAATTTATTTCCGCCTGATGCGTGGAGAACAAATTGATGACGTTTGCAGCCGAGCCGGCCGGCACGTTTAGCCATCCCCGGATTTACTATATAAATCCGTTGCTCCTAACCGGACGAGACCAATGGAGTGAAGCCTTTGATCATGCAAGCGCTCTCGGTTTCGATATTGTACTTTCCGCTCCGCCCTTCCTCGACACGAGACGTGCCGGTCTTCGTTCCACGGAGAATTACACGCGAGCGGACGCAGAGGCCAAGCTTGAAGATGAAGTGAAGGAGGGTCTTTTCGCCCTGGCAAAAGATGCGCGCGAGCGGGGTGTGGCATTTATGCTCGATCTCGCGATAAAGTCGCGCAGCGCAAGAACAGGCGTCTCGACCCCTCTCGACCCACGGCGGTCGCCAAGTTCTCCATCTCAGCCCCGCGCGCCATATTCGAGCGAGGTGACCGGCGAATGGGAAACCCGCCTCGCAGACTTCGCGTCCTGTGGGATCATGGGGTATCGGGTCATTGGTCTTGACAGACTGCCTGCTGACGGTTGGCGACGATTGATGGCAAGCGCAAGGATCGCGGATCCGGAAACGAGATTCTTTGCCTACACCCCGGGAACTGATTTCGCTTTTCGATCAAAATTGCAAGACTGCGGGTTCGATGGAGCCTTTTCGTCGCTTGCTTGGTGGGATCTGCGCGAAGACTGGTTCCTTGAAGAGTATCGCCTGCAGCTGCCTTTCGGGCCACAGATCACCTTTCCGGAAGCGCCGTTTGGAAGGCGCATCGCGCATGGCAGCGAAAGCAGGGAAATCCGCGAGCGAAAATCACGCCGCGCTCTCCATCTCGCGGCCGAGCTCGGCGACGGATTGCTTGTGCCGATGGGATTCGAATTCGGCGCCACCTTGCCGCTCGATCCCACATATGGGCATGGAGAGGGTTTGCGTGTCCTCAAGGCCGAGGGAGCTTACGATATCTCGGCCGATATACGCGACCTGAATTCCGTTCCACGCGCGTCCACTCGATGGATGTTTCTTCAATGTGAAACAGCGAGCCAAGTCACGGTGATCGCGCAGGCTGATCGATCCACATTGCGGGATGCAACGCGTACGCGGCTACTCGCGGTCAACAGAGATCTGCGTCGTACCGCGGAACTGCCTGACGACATCATGCATCGCTTGGCCTTGCCTTTCCTGCCCGTCGAGGCGGTGGCTGGTAGCCGGAGAATCGCTCCAGGCGAGGTGCGCGCCGTCACAACGGAGATCCGCCCTCTGGTTTCGGCTGACGAAGGGGAACTGTCCCTCGCTGAAGCGACGGCCTCTCCGCGCATCGCCATCGAACTTGTTACCCCGCAGGTCGATGATGGACGTTTCGCGGTCAAGCGCATCGTCGGCGACACGCTGATCGCCGAGGCGGACATCTTTGCCGATGGCCACGATCTGCTGTCGGCCGCCCTCCTTTATCGGGCCCGAGACGAGCTTGAGTGGCGTCGAACGAGAATGGTCCTTTGCGAAAACGATCGATGGCGGGGCTCCTTCCTGCTCGATCGCATCGGGCGCTTCGAATTCCTGGTCGAGGCGTGGAAAAATCCCTTCGCCATCTTCCGCAACGAGCTTCTCAAGAAGAGCGAAGCGAGGCTCGATCTGCGGCTGGAACTGATCGAAGGTGAGGAGTTGATCCGCGATGCTGCTGCCGATGACGGCATATCGATGAGGCAAGGGGATCGGGCGGAACTCGCGACGTTGCTTGCCGAGCTCGAAAGGCGTGACGGGCCAGGCAAGCTCGAATTGCTGCTTGCCACACGAACAAACGAACTCATGGCGCTCGCCGACCGTCGCCCCTTTACCTCGCACTCGCGAACTTATGGTGTGGAAGCGGAGCGCCGCGAGGCAGCCTTTGCGAGCTGGTATCAGATCTTTCCACGTTCGCAGAGCGGTGACCCCAATCGCCACGGCACTTTTGAGGACGTCATCGCACGCCTGCCGGCCATCCGAGATATGGGCTTTGACGTGCTCTATTTCCCGCCGATCCACCCGATCGGCCACACCAACCGCAAGGGCCGCAACAATTCTCTCATCGCCGCTCCAACTGACCCAGGCAGTCCTTACGCGATTGGTTCGGAGGACGGCGGGCACGAGGCGATCCATCCCCTCCTTGGCGGATTCGATGACTTCGAGCATCTGATTACGGAAGCCAGGCGGCTCGGATTGGAGATCGCACTCGACTTAGCGATTCAAGCCTCCCCCGACCACCCGTGGCTAAAGGAACATCCGGGCTGGTTCGACTGGCGGCCCGACGGCACGATCCGTTATGCGGAAAATCCGCCGAAGAAATACGAAGATATCGTCAATGTCGATTTCTACGCGCCGGAGGCAGTGCCGGCGCTTTGGGCCGAACTGCGCGACATCGTCGAAATGTGGATCGAGGAAGGCGTGGAAATTTTCCGCGTCGACAATCCTCATACCAAGCCTTTTCCCTTCTGGGAGTGGATGATCGGCGATATCCGCGCGCGTCATCCGCAGGTTGTGTTCCTTTCGGAAGCCTTCACAAGGCCGAAGGTGATGTACCGGCTGGCGAAGGTCGGCTTCTCCCAGTCCTACACCTACTTCACCTGGCGCAACACAAGAGCGGAGCTGGAGGAATATCTGACCGAACTTACTCAAAGTGAGGTGAGGGAATTCTTTCGCCCGCATTTCTTTGTCAACACGCATGATATCAACCCGGACTTCCTCCAGAACGCGCCGCGCTCCGCCTATCTCATCCGGGCCGCGCTCGCTGCCACCCTATCCGGTCTTTGGGGCGTCTATAACGGCTTCGAGCTTTGCGAAGGACGGCCGGACGCCAAGCGCAAGGAATATGCCGATAGTGAAAAATACGAGATCCGCGCCTGGGATTACGACCGCCCGGGTAACATCAAGGCGGAGATCTCGATCCTCAATCGCATTCGCAAGGATAATTCAGCGTTGCATTCGCATCTCGGCCTGACTTTCCTGCCCTCCTCGAACCCCAACGTCATGTTTTTCGAGAAGGCAAGCGTCGGGCGCCACAACGTTCTGCTTGTGGCCGTGACGCTCAATCCGCACGCGATAGAGGAAAGCAATGTCGAATTTCCGCTCTGGCGGTTCGGCCTGGCAGACGATGGCACACTCGCTTTCGAGGACCTCGTCAGCGGCCAGAGATTTAGCCGTACGGGCAAGTGGCAGATGATCAGGCTTGATCCAGCTCATTTGCCCTTTGCCATCTGGCGCGTCAGGGCAGGGGAGGTCTGAGATGGACACTGTTCACATGGCCGAGAGCGATAAACTTGCCGACGACCCGCTATGGTATAAGGATGCGATCATCTACCAGCTGCACATCAAGTCGTTTTACGATGCCAATGGCGATGGTATCGGCGACTTCGAGGGCCTGTACCAGAAGCTCGACTATATAGCCGCACTCGGCGTCAATGCCATCTGGCTCCTGCCGTTTTTTCCCTCGCCCCGACGCGATGACGGCTATGATATCGCAGATTATCGCAATGTCAGCCCGGACTACGGGACGCTAGAGGATTTCCGGAAGTTCGTGGCGGCGGCGCATGAACATAATATCCGCGTCATCATCGAGCTTGTCATCAACCACACGTCGGACCAGCATCCCTGGTTCCAGCGCGCGCGGCAATCGCCTGCCGGAAGCCCCGAACGTGACTTCTACGTCTGGTCGGATACCGACCTGAAATTTCCCGAGACCCGCATCATTTTTCTCGATACGGAAAAGTCGAACTGGACATTCGATCCCGTGGCGGGCGCCTATTATTGGCATCGCTTCTATTCGCACCAGCCCGATCTCAATTTCGATAATCCGCTGGTCATGAAGGAAATTATCGATGTCATCCGCTTCTGGCTTGAGACCGGCATCGACGGCTTCCGGCTCGATGCGATCCCCTATCTTGTCGAGCGCGAGGGCACCAACAACGAAAACCTGCCGGAAACACATCTGATCCTCAAGCAGATCCGCGCGGCGCTTGATGCGACACATTCCGGCGTGCTGCTCCTTGCCGAGGCAAACCAGTGGCCGGAAGACACGCGAGAATATTTTGGCGACGGCGACGAATGCCACATGGCGTTCCATTTCCCCTTGATGCCGCGCATGTACATGGCGATTGCCAAGGAGGATCGCTTCCCGATCACCGATATCATACGTCAAACGCCGGAAATTCCCGAAATCTGCCAATGGGCGATCTTCCTCCGAAATCACGACGAGTTGACGCTCGAAATGGTCACCGATGCTGAACGCGATTATCTGTGGGAGACCTACGCCTCCGACAAGCGCGCCCGCATCAACCTTGGCATCCGACGGCGGCTGGCGCCATTGATGGAACGCGATCGCCGCCGTATCGAGCTCATGAATGCGTTGCTGCTGTCCATGCCGGGAACGCCCATCGTCTATTATGGGGACGAGATAGGCATGGGAGACAATATATATCTCGGCGACCGGGACGGCGTGCGCACCCCGATGCAATGGTCTCCCGATCGCAATGGCGGCTTTTCGCGCGCAGATCCAGCGCGCCTCGTATTGCCGCCGGTTGCCGATCCGCTCTATGGCTTCGAGGCATTGAACGTCGAGGCACAGGTGTCGGACGCGCATTCCCTGTTGAACTGGACACGGCGAATGCTGGCGCTGCGCGGTCGCCACGGCGCCTTTGGGCGGGGTTCGATGCGCTTCCTGGCACCGGCCAACCGACGGATTCTCGCCTATTTGCGCGAACATGGTGACGAGGTCATTCTTTGCGTCGCAAACCTGTCGCGCGTTCCTCAAGCCGTGGAGCTCGATCTGCAGCAGTTCGAAGGGCGGGTTCCCGTGGAGTTGACGGGCATGTCGCCATTCCCGCCGATCGGACAGCTCACCTACCTGCTCACACTGCCGCCCTATGGTTTTTTCTGGTTCCAGCTCGCTGTCGAGGCCGACGGACCAGCCTGGCGCACGGCACCGCCCGAGCAACTTGTCGATCTGGTGACGATCGTTATCCGGCGCAGCCTCACGGAACTTGCCGAGCTGCCGCATCACGCGGCGGTGTTGAGCAGGGATATCCTGCCGGCCTATCTTGCGAAGCGCCGTTGGTTCGGCGCCAAGGACCAGGCTCTGCAGGAGGCAAGGCTCGTTTCCGCGACGCCGATACCCTTTGCCGACGGTGTCGTGCTCGGAGAGATCGAGGTCGTGCTGCCGGATCATGTGGAAAGCTACCAACTGCCGCTCGCAGCCGAATGGGACGATACGGCGACCAACGTGCTCGCCCAGCAGCTTTCCCTTGCCCGTATCCGGCAGGGCAGGCGGGTGGGATTCCTGACTGATGGATTTGCCATCGAACTAATGGCGCGTGGCATCCTTCAGGGCCTGTGCGACCGCTCGACGGTCAGCGGACGCACCGGCATGATCGAATTCATCGGCACCGACCGGCTCGATTGCCTGGCCCTGACGGAGGACATGCCGATCCGTTGGCTTTCGGCCGAACAATCCAATAGCTCGTTGCTCGTGGGCGACTTGGCGATGATCAAGCTGATCCGCCATGTCTTCGTCGGCGTCCATCCGGAAGTCGAAATGACGCGCTATCTGACGGAACATGGTTACGAGCATACTGCCCCTCTTCTGGGCGAGGTGGCTCGGACCGACGGCGAAGGTCGCCGATCGACGCTTATCATCGTTCAAGGAGCGATCCGCAATCAGGGCGATGCCTGGAATTGGATGCTGTCCAACCTCCGACGCACTGCCGACGAGATTGTTATCACGGAGTCCGCCGTCGAGGCGGCCGATGAGCAGCTGCAGCCGCTTCTGCATTTCGTTTCCATGGTCGGAGAAAGGCTCGGAGAATTGCATGTCTTATTGGCGCAACCGACCGACAACGAAGCCTTCGCGCCACGTCGGGCGGAAGCACGCGATATCGCCGGCATTTGTAAAACCGTAACGGGCGAGATCACCTATGCCTTTTCCAAGCTGACCGGCCTCGAAGACAGTGTCGAGCCCGAGATCGCGGAACAGATATCCCTGCTGCTTGCCGAACGCGACAGGATCCTCGAGCTTGCCGGTGCGCTGGCGGACGAGGCGAAAGGCACGTTGTTGACGCGTGCGCATGGCGATTTCCATCTTGGCCAGATCCTGGTGACGGAGGGCGATGCCGTCATTATCGATTTCGAAGGCGAGCCGGCGCGCAATCTCGCGGAGCGTCGCGCCAAGACGAGCCCATTGCGCGACGCTGCCGGCCTGCTGCGGTCGCTCGACTATCTCTCAGCGACCGCCATGCTCGAAAACGACGCTATTTCGGATCATCATGATGCCCGCCGCCGAGAGGTGATCCGCCGCTTTGCGGAAAGTGCAGAACGCATTTTTCTGACATCCTATATCGAGGCATTGGCGGCTTCGCCCGATTTGCCGAAAACGCCCGCCGAGGTGCGGCGGATCATCGATATCTTTCTTCTGGAGAAGGCTGCCTATGAGATCGCTTATGAGGCCCGGAACCGTCCTAAGTGGCTTCCGATCCCGCTGAACGGACTTGCCGCCATCATAGCCCGACTTTCGGAGAGCCGCTCATGAGCGACATCGCCGACATTCTCAGCGGAGTGGATGCGGGTTCGATACATGCCGTGGTGGAGGGACGGCATGGAGATCCTTTTTCGATCCTCGGCATGCACAAAGGTGTGGACGGCCGCTACAGCGTCAGGGCCTATCTTCCGGGAGCCTTGCGTGTTGAAATCCTCGATCGAGACAGTGATCGCGTTCTGGCATTGGCCGATCTCATCCATCCGGCCGGCCTGTTCGGCGCGATGCTTGCCGAACGCAACGCCTATTATCTGAGAATTCAATGGCCCGACGCGGTCCAGGTGACGGCCGATCCCTATAGCTTCGCGCCGCTGCTCGGCGATCTTGATCTCCATCTGATCTCGCAAGGGACGCATTACAACCTGAGCAAGGCTCTCGGCGCAAATCCGATGACAATCGACGATGTCGCGGGCGTGCGTTTTGCGGTCTGGGCGCCGAATGCAAGCCGCGTGTCCGTGGTCGGCGACTTCAACGCCTGGGACGGACGCCGCCATCCGATGAGGCTCCGGCCGCAGGCAGGTGTCTGGGAGATCTTCATTCCGCATATCACGGACGGCGAGCGCTATAAGTTCGAGATTCTCGATCGCTTCGGCAATCCGCTTCCGCAGAAGGCCGATCCCGTCGCACGGGCCGCGGAGCCGGCGCCATCGACGGCGTCCGTGGTGGCTTCGTCCGAGCCTTTCCGCTGGAATGATCATGACTGGATGGACAAGTGCCGAAGCACCGATCATTTCGCCAAGGCGCTTTCGATTTATGAGGTCCATGCCGGCTCTTGGCTGCGCAACATGGAAGATGGCGGCCGCGCGCTGGATTGGATCGAACTCTCGCAGCGGCTCGTTCCCTACGTCCGCGAAATGGGTTTCACCCATATCGAGCTGATGCCGATCATGGAGCATCCTTTCGGAGGATCATGGGGCTATCAGCCACTCGGTCTGTTTGCGCCGACCGGGCGCCATGGCACGCCCGAAGATTTCGCATATTTCGTCGATCGCTGCCACCAGGAAGGGCTCGGTGTCATTCTGGACTGGGTGCCGGCGCATTTTCCGACGGATGTCTGGGGATTGGCGCGTTTTGACGGCACCGCCCTTTATGAGCACGAAGATCCGCGAGAGGGCTTCCATCGCGACTGGAGCACGCTGATCTATAATCTTGGCCGTAACGAGGTCAAAGGCTTCCTGATCGCGAGCGCGCTCGAATGGCTTGAGCGCTATCATGTGGACGGATTGCGCGTCGATGCCGTCGCCTCCATGCTCTATCGCGACTATAGCCGCCCGGAAGGCGAATGGATCCCGAACCGTTACGGCGGGCGCGAAAACCTGGAAGCCATCGAATTCTTCAAGCATTTGAATAGCATCGTTCACGAACGCCACCCGCACGCGCTGATGATCGCGGAGGAGTCGACCGCTTTTCCGAACATCACAAAACCCGCCGCGGAAGGCGGGCTCGGCTTCGACATGAAGTGGAATATGGGATGGATGCATGACACGCTCCATTACATGTCCGACGATCCGGTCTATCGAAAGTATCATCATGGCTCGATGACCTTCGGTATGATCTACGCCTACAGCGAACGCTTCATCCTGCCGTTTTCACATGACGAAGTCGTGCATGGAAAGGGTTCCCTGCTCGCCAAGATGCCTGGCGATCCCTCGCAGAAGATGGCCAATCTTCGCGCTCTTTTCGGCTTCATGTGGGGGCACCCGGGTAAGAAGCTTCTCTTTATGGGCGGTGAGATCGGTCAATGGTCGGAATGGAGCCATGACGGTTCCGTCGAATGGGATCTCCTGGATGAACCCTCTCATGCTGGCCTGCAGCGGCTGGTGCGCGATCTCAACCGAACCTACGGGCATTTTCCATGCCTGCAGCATGGAGATACCATGCCGGACGCTTTTGAGTGGGCGGTTGCGGATGATGCCGAACAGTCGGTTTTCGGGATGCTGCGCTTTGATGCTGGGCGGCGGTCGGCCATTGTGGTCATTTCGAATTTCACTCCGATTTTCCGGAGCGGATATAGGGTAGGTGTTCCTTTTGCCGGCCTCTGGCGGCGGATACTCGATACCGATGATTTAGTTTATGGCGGAGCAGGTATGGGCTCTGGTGATCGTCTTAGCGACGATTTTCCCGCGCATGGGCGCCGCCAGTCTCTTCTCGTCGATCTTGCCCCTCTTTCGACAGCGATGTTTCTCTTTGAGGATGGAGAAGCGATGACGGGAGGTGAGCAATCCTGAAGTTCCGCGTCGTGGGAAGTAGTCGATGCCGTCGTGGTTGCGCGGAACGGTCCGGTAGCGAACATCGTCTTTCTTCCAATTTGATCCATCTTTTATTGCATGAGGAGGTTGCTAATGAAAATCATGATCGTCGAAGACGAGCCCTTGGTGGCACTGGAATTGGAGCGCATCGCGATCGAAGCTGGCCACGAAGTCGTGGGCTCCTTCATGACCGCGGAACAGGCCCTGGCCTACGCGTCAAAGGCAGAGGTGGCTTTCGTGGATCTCGGCTTGGCCGATGGCCATAGCGGAGCGGGGCTTGCTCGCCGATTGACGGATCGGTTCAGGATAAAAGTGATCTTTGTGACCGGCAGCCCGGAGCGGGTTGGTTATGGCCTTGAAGGCGCGGTTGGAATAATCGACAAGCCATTCACCGACAAAGCAATCATCGATGCCTTGGAAAAGGCGCGGCGCCTATAAGGTTAAGTAGGCTTGGCCTCTGAGGGGATCGGGTTGCCTGAAGGGCAGTAGAAGCTCGTCCCTCAGATTTGCGAAATAGCTCACGACAGGCTCCAGACAATTCCCCATGGTCCGATCGAGTTGTCTGTCATGCCGTGCGACGAAAAAAATGCTTGTCCCTCGATCGGACTTTTCAAAATAACAGGCGTGTTCGACAAATTGGCTGCCAAATGAAGATTTGTAGACCCGAGTTTCCAGCGCACTCGGATTGGCGAGGCGTCTGGATCGTAGGTCGCCAAGCAACTATGCGCTTCGACGAGGAGCGGCACGACCATTTGATGTCTGAGCTCTAGCAACTGCCGGTAATAGCGTCCCGTTGCCGGGTTCTCATCCATTTTATCCCAGCGCAATTTTGCGCGGAGGAAGGTGGCTTCGGCCGTCGGGTCGCATGCATCCTCCGCTTCGAAGCCGGGCAGGCGCTTCAGTTCCTCCTTGCGGCCAAGCCTTATCTTGGCGTTGAGCTCCTCATCGAAATCGCAAAAGAAGGGAAAGGGATCGGTAGCGCCCCATTCCTCACCCATGAACAGCATGGGGATCTGGGGCGAGAGAAGATAGATGGCTGCGATAGCCTTTATCACCTCGATGGGGTGGGAAGAAATCATACGATCGCCGCGCGCCCGATTGCCGATCTGGTCATGGTTTTGGATGAAGGAGATAAAGGCCGATGGCGGCAAGCCAACGCTTGGCGATCCCCTTGATCGCCCTCGATATTCCATGTGCTCCCCCTGAAACGCGAAGCCCTCGGCAAGCGCGCGGCTCAGGCGCGGTGTCCAATCGGCATAATCTTCGTAGTAGCCGAAGGTCTCGCCTGTGGCCGCCACGTGGAGAGCGTGGTGGATGTCATCATTCCACTGTGCGGTAAAGTGGCGCGGCTTGCCGTCGTCATCGCGCGCGAGGAGAGCCGCTTCATTATCCTCGTTTTCGACGATCAGGTGCACATGGCGTTCAGGGAAGGCGCTTCTGACGCGACCGGCAAGTTCGAGAAGGATATGCGGATCGCTATCGTCCTTCATCGCGTGAACGGCATCGAGCCGCAAACCATCCATCCGAAACTCGCTCAGCCAATAGACAGCGTTTTCTATGACGAAATCGCGGACGAAGCGGCTGCTGTCGCCATCGTAGTTCAGGCCCTTGCCCCAGACGCTTTCGTGCCGGTCGCCGAAGATCGGCGCGTAGCGGGGCAGATAGTTTCCGTCCGGCCCGAAATGATTATAGACCACATCGAGAAAGACGCAGATGCCGCGCTCGTGGGCTGCATCGACGAGCATTTTGAGATGTTCGGGGCGGCCGTAGCTGCCATCCGGTGCATAGGGCAAAACACCGTCGTAACCCCATCCATACCGACCGCGAAAATCCGAAAGCGGCATGATTTGAATGGCCGTTATGCCGAGGCGCTGCAAATGGTCGAGCTTTTCGATGGCCGCCAGAAATGTGCCAGCTTCCGTGAAGGCGCCGACATGCAGTTCGTAGATGACGATCTCCTCCCAGCGGCGTCCCTTCCATCCCTGCGTTTTCCACGTGAACGTTGGATCGATCAGCTCGCTCGGGCCGTGAACGTCTTCGGGCTGAAAGCGCGAGGCAGGATCCGGCACGGCAAACCCATCGGCCAGCACGAACTTATAGCGATCGCCGATCTGCGCGTCGTTGACTTCGACGACATGCCAGCCGTCCTGGCTCCGCCGCATGGCCCATTCTCCGCGCTGCTCGATGCGGACGAGCGCGCTCTCCGCCAAGGGCGCCCACAAGCGGAACAAGACCGCATTCTCATTGATTTGTGGTCCAAATGCGAAGCCGTGCTGCATGACACCCTATCCGTCAATGACGCTGAAATTTTCCTGCATCCAACGCATCTTGACGGGAACGGTTCCTGGGGTGGGAACAGATCTCTTTCAGTTCCGTTCTTAAGAGCCCCCCGACGCAGCGAGGAAGCCATGACCGTCTTAACCTCTACCTATCGCCTGCAGTTTCGCGGAAATGTCACCTTTGAAAGGGCAACGGAGCTGGTTCCCTATCTGAAGCGTCTCGGCATTAGCCACGTCTATGCCTCGCCGATCTTTGCGGCCAAGAAGGGATCGACGCATGGCTATGATGTCACGGATGCGAACGAGATCGACCCGGTGCTTGGCGGTCGCGCTGGGTTCGATGCTTTCTGTGCGGTCTTGCAACAGGCGAAGCTGGGCCTGATCCTCGACATCGTGCCCAACCATATGGCCGCTTCCGCGGAAAACGCGTGGTGGCGGGACGTGTTGCAGCGTGGATCGGGCAGTGCCTATGCCGGCCATTTCGATATCGACTGGCAACGCAAGCTCACCTTGCCGCTTCTGGGACGCCCGTTGGAGGAAAGCCTGGCCGCGGCGGACTTTCGTCTTCGCTACGAGCCCGCGGATGGTTGCATCTATCTGGCCTACTTCGACGATCTGCTGCCGCTTTCGATCGCAAGTGCCGACCGGCTGGCAGCGGACATAGGAACGGATGCGGAGCGGTTGCTCGCATTTTCGAGGGATGCGGCCGCCATGAGAAAACTTCTCGCGGAACAGCATTGGCAATTGCTCTATTGGAAAGATGCCGCCGAAAACCTCAGCTACAGGCGCTTCTTCGAGGTGGCAGGCCTGGTCGGGATGCGGGTGGAGGACCCACGGGTCTTCGACGACACGCATCGGCTGATCATCGAATTGGTTCGTTCCGGACAGGTCCAAGGATTACGCGTCGACCATATCGATGGACTGGCCGATCCGAAGGGCTATCTCGAGCATCTGCGGCAAGCCGTTGGTCCGGACACGTTCATCGTAGTCGAGAAAATCCTTGCCCGTGGTGAGAAGCTGCCGGCGGATTGGCCGGTGGCGGGGACGACCGGCTACGAATTCATCGCCGCCATGGCCGATCTCTTCGTGAACGAGGAGGGGTTGCGCAAGCTGGACGAAGCCTACAGGTCCGTCAGCGAGGAAGATGCCGACTTTGCCACAGGTTTGCGCAAGGCGAAGCTGCTGATGGTCGAGCGCAATTTCGCCGGTGAGACGAGGCGTCTGACGAGGCTGGCATGCTCGATTTTTGCGGATTTCGACGAGGAGGAAATAGCGTCGGCGCTTCGCGAGCTGCTGGTCGCCTTCCCGGTTTACCGTACCTATGCCTATCAGGGAGCTGCATCGTCCGATGATGTGACGGTCGTCGAGATTGCCTGTGGGAAGGCAATAAGCCGATTGTCGACCGTTGATGCCCTCGATGCGCTCGCCCGTCTTTTGAAAGAGGAGGTTTCTGCAGCCGAAGCTCTGGAGTTTCGAGCCAGATTCCAGCAGCTCAGCGGTCCGATCATGGCAAAGGCGGTCGAAGACACCCTGTTTTATCGTTATAACCGCCTCATCGCATTGAACGAGGTCGGAGGCGAGCCACACGCGCCACCGGGCTCGGTGGCGGCCTTTCATCAATTCATGAACGACCGGTTTCAGCGGCAACGCTGCGGCCTTTCCACGACCTCGACGCATGATACCAAGCGGGGAGAAGACGCTCGCGCCCGCCTATACGGCCTCACGCAGGATCCTGATGCCTGGATTGCAGGCGTCGAGCGATGGCGCAACATGAATTCTCCTTTTCGCTCCAGCCTTGCCGATGGACCCGCGCCCGAGCCCAATATCGAATGGATGCTTTACCAGGCGCTTGCCGGCATCTGGCCGCAGGACATCGAAGGAGCCGATCGGAGCGCACTGAAGGAACGGTTTTGCGCCTATGTGTTGAAGGCGATCCGAGAAGCCAAGCTCCGGACGGATTGGATGGATGAAAACCCTTCCTATGAGCATGCGGTCGAGGCCTATGCCGCCGCCTTGTTTTCGGAGGATAATCGGGAGTTCATCCGTGATTTCGACCGGACGCTGCGTCCTTTCATGGAGCTTGGTTTCCGCAACAGCCTGTCGCAGTTGCTGATCAAGCTCACGGCTCCCGGTGTTCCCGACATCTATCAGGGTAGCGAGCGTCTCGATTTCAGCCTTGTCGATCCGGACAATCGACGACCGGTCGACCATCCGTGGACTGACACGGAAGCGGCCGGTCCCCTCGCGATGGATCCCGCTTTCTTGAAACGGCATGTCATCCGCACGGTGCTGCGCTATCGCAATCAGCACCCCTTTCTTTTCCTCGAGGGCGAATATGTGCCTTTGGAAACCAGCGGCGCACGAGCGTCCAATCTCGTGGCTTTCGCTCGCGTTCACGAGCGGGAAACAGCGGTTACGATCGTGCCGCGTCTGGTCGATATGCCTTCATCGGATTTCTGGAAAGACACCGCTGTGATGATGCCGCGAGAGCTCAAGGCGCCGCTATACGATCTCTTGACGGATAAGCCTTCGTCAGCTGGCGATCTTCTGGCAGCACAGCTGTTTACCGATCATTCCCTATCCTTTCTCGTGGGGAACCGGTGACGATCCTGGCGCCGATGCATGCGTAGTCCGACCTCAAGGCCGGAACAAAGCGCTTCACAGGGTGTTTCTGCTGCGCAGCAACGATCACGAGGATTTCATGACGGAAGGCGGCAAGAGGTATGCGATCGAGCCTGGAGATTACACGCGCCTGGGAGCGAATTATGACGGAGAGGGTGTCAATTTCGCACTTTTCAGCGCCTATGCGGAAAAGGTGGAACTCTGCCTTTTCGACGAAAGCGGAAAGGAGGTCGAGCGGATCGCTCTGCCGGAATATACCCATGAAATCTGGCATGGCTATGTGCCTGGACTGAAGCCAGGTGCCTTGTATGGCTACCGCGTGCACGGCCCGTTCGATCCCGAGAAAGGGCATCGTTTCAATGCGCACAAATTGCTCGTCGACCCCTATGCCCGCGAGCTTGTGGGCAACATCGAATGGTCGCAAGCCCAGTTCGCCTATCGTCTGGACGACGAGCAAAAGGATCTTTCCTTCGACGAGACCGATAGCGCCGGACAGGTGCCCAAATGCCGTGTGGTCGACCTCAAGAATGAAACATCGGATAAGAAGCCGTCGGTCGCGTGGCCTGAGACCATTTTCTATGAGGCGCACGTCAAGGGAATGACGATGCTGAATCCGGCAATTCCGGAGCCGTTGCGTGGCACCTTTGACGGTCTGGGGCACGGGGCGGTCGTCGATTACATCAAGAGCCTCGGCGTCACCTCCATCGAACTCCTTCCCATCCATTTCTTTCCCGATGACAGTCACTTGCTCGACAAGGGCTTGCACAACTATTGGGGCTACAACAGCCTTGCCTTCTTCGCGCCGGCAACTCGTTATTACGGGCCTAAGGGCCTTTCAGGCTTTCGCGACATGGTGCGTGCCTTCCACGATGCCGGTATCGAGGTCATCCTCGATGTCGTCTATAATCATACCGCGGAGGGCAATGAACTCGGTCCGACCCTTTCCTTCAAGGGTATCGACAATTTCTCCTATTACCGCACCCTGCCGGACCAGCCCCGCTACTACATCAACGACACCGGCACCGGCAACACGATCAACACGTCGCATCCGCGCGTGCTGCAAATGGTGACGGACTCGCTGCGCTATTGGGTCGAAGAAATGCACGTCGATGGCTTTCGTTTCGATCTCGGCACCATTCTTGGTCGCGAACCCCAGGGTTTCGATCAGCGCAGCGGCTTCTTCGACGCGGTCGGCCAGGATCCGGTGCTTGCCAAAGTCAAACTTGTCGGCGAGCCGTGGGACATTGGCCCCGGCGGTTATCAGGTGGGGGGATTTCCGCCGGGTTGGGCGGAGTGGAATGACAAATATCGCGATACGGTCCGGGATTACTGGAAGGGCACACCTGGCATGACAAGGGATTTTGCCGCCCGCATCTTAGGGTCGGGCGACGTTTATGATCTTCGTGGCCGCCGCCCGTGGGCCACTGTCAATTTCATCGCCGCCCACGATGGCTTCACGCTTAATGATCTCGTCTCCTATAACGAGAAGCATAATGAGGCCAATGGCGAAGACAACAATGACGGCCACAACGACAACCGCAGCTACAATTACGGCGCTGAAGGTCCGACGGATGATGAAGCCATCAATACCGTTCGAGAGCGCCAGAAACGCAATTTTCTCGCGACCCTCTTTCTGTCGCATGGTACGCCGATGCTGCTGGCGGGTGATGAGGCCGGCCGCAGCCAGATGGGCAACAACAATGGCTACTGTCAGGACAACGAACTCAGCTGGCTGCATTGGGACGATCGATATGGCAGCGCCGAGGCGCTTTATACCTTCGTCAAACGGCTGATCGCCTTGCGTCAGGCACATTCCATCCTCAGACGAGAAAATTGGCGCGATGGTCTGATTGTCACCTGGCTCAATCCGACCGGCGGAGAGCAGACGGACGAGCAATGGGACGATGAAGCAAACACGGCGATCGGCCTGCGCCTGTCGCGTGAGCAACCCTTCGAAGAGGGCTGGGATGATATTCTAGTCCTTTTCAACCCTCGTGATGGAGATGTCGACTTTACCTTGCCGGATGACAAACGCTGGGCGCTGGAACTATCGACATCCGATCCTGATGGGCAGGATCGGGGCGGGGTCGACAAGAAATTCTTGAAACTTGAAGCCCGCAGTCTCTCGCTTTTGAGGCCCGCCTGAAACAAGCGTGAGTGAAATGAAAATGCACGTCGTGGGTCTTTAAGAGCGTGGAAGCTCGGACAAGCGACGGAAATCTCGAACCCGTCCAGTCGAAGGTACCGTCGATATTAGGTTATTCCGGCGGTATGCGGCTTTAGTTATCTCACTGCCCCGGCCGCCGATGAAACGAATATTGGCATTTGGTTGTCGTTTTGTAGCTCATATGATTTCTTGTGCTATGCCGCGAACAATACGGGTTGCCCATCCCATTAGCTCTCGCGGTATGTAAAACTGCCATTCACCGGAATTTTGGTCTGGAATCCAGGCCGGTCGGCTCCGTTTTGTTTCTTGCAAACCTAAATATCTGTTGCTGTTTGGAAACTTTTCCTGGTCTCCGAACTTTGATGGGAGGCCGTGAGATAATGCATGAGTGTATGCATGGGTGTTCCTCCTGTAAGGGATCGACCCTTGTCGCACCGTTTCCAAATTCCACGAGTGCTCGGCCGAGCCGGAGGAACTAATGCCGTTAACATATCACGTTGGTATCCATGACGAGGGTTTTGCCTATCGCGTCGGTGATGTTTGGTCGGAGACGTTTCCCGATCACGGGAGTGCGCTTGCCGCCGCCAAATCTGCGGCGGCCCGCCAACAGCAGGGCGGCGAAGATACCGAAATCAGCTACCAGCTGTCCGATGGACGCTGGCGGACCGAACAGGTCAGTCGCGGGGAAGGCCCAATCACGAATGTAAGCGATGACGCGGACAATCCCATGAAGGAATTAACCGGATCATGCCGTTGCGGGCAAGTGCGTCTAACGGTGCGCGGAAAACCGCTACGTATCGGCATTTGTCATTGCACGGATTGCCGGCAGGAAAGCGGATCCGCCTTCACTTATTTCGGCCTATGGCCCGCAAGTGAATTTCACTATGAAGGCGCGACGAGCGAGTTTGCTGGACGCGAGTTTTGCCCGCGTTGCGGTTCGCGCGTGTTTGCCGTTGGCGATAGCGAGGTCGAGATCAAGCTTGGAGTCCTGAGCGCGGCACCCACGCGTCTCAGACCCAGCTATGAGGTTTGGACCAAACGGCGGGAACCCTGGCTTTCATCGATCGAAGGCGCGGAGCAGCACGAGGAGGATAGACGATGAGGCGCGCATGATGGCGGGCTAGCCGCCGTCAAAAACAGGAAAAGCGGACCAAATGGTACGCGTGACTGGAATGCTTCTCCGCTTACTCGGCCTTCCCACGCAATGAAGGTCTGATCGACAAAGTTATTGGCGAAAGCCGTGAGCAGGACTGATGGAGATATCGGCCCGTCGATGCTGACATTCTTCGCATGCAATAAATAATCACGAGGGCGTTACGAGGATGACGCGCCCCCGTTCCTGATGAACCTAAAAGACCAGCAAGGATTCAAATCCTTCCAGCCGATAATCTTCTCCGCCCGGCAGGAGCTGAGCCTTAGCCTCCCCGGCCTGTCGAGGGTTGGCAAGGGAGAACGACCGAGCTCATCAAGCCTTGATTATCGAAGACTGGGGAAGGAAAGTTTCGGTTCGGGTCCTAATGGAGCTTGAACTCGCCTTCGACACGACGCCATTCGTTTGGACCGATCAGGCGCCGATGGCTGTAGCGGACGGAATGCAGCGGCCCGTCGAGATTGGTTTGCCAGAAATCGAGGAACCTATGCATTTCGGGAAAATCGGGCGCCAGGTCGTAATCCTGCCAGACGTAGGTCTGCAGGACGGATTCGAAATCGGGAATGTGATAGAGGATATGCGCGGTGGTCAGCCCATAGCCGTTTAGTTGACCTTCCAGTTCCGACGAAAATCGCATGCTTCATCTCCGTTTCGTGACAGTCGGATGGTGGCGCAAATTTTTGCGGCCATCAATGGGTTTTCAACGCAAAGTGCCATTTTCTTGTTCCATTCCAGCATGTTAGCAGCCGCCTGAGGCGAGTGCTAATTTTTTTGTCCATCCCTCTTGAAATCGAAAAATCCCAAAACCAGATCATTTCGCGCAAAAGGCTCGAACGAGGTTTTGCACCCGCCCGGACTGGTCATCCGGTCCGGTGAGGGGATCAACGTCATCTTTTTTGCTCAACGGAGGAAAACATGTCGTTCCGACCGCTTCATGATCGCATTCTTGTCCGCCGCGTCGATTCCGAGGAAAAGACCAAGGGCGGCATCATCATTCCCGACACCGCCAAGGAAAAGCCGCAGGAAGGCGAGGTTATCGCCGTGGGGCCGGGCGCGCGCAACGACGCCGGCCAGATCCAGGCCCTCGACGTCAAGGCTGGCGATCGCATCTTGTTCGGAAAATGGTCCGGCACTGAGATCAAGATCAATGGCGAAGACCTGCTCATCATGAAGGAAAGCGATGTCATGGGCATTATTGAAGCCCAGGCCGAGCGGAAACAGGCTGCCTGAGCCTCCACGCCACGAACCATCAGTCTGATAGCTGCCTATTGAGGAGTTAAAGAAATGGCTGCGAAAGAAGTCAAGTTTCACACCGATGCCCGTGAACGCATGCTGCGAGGGGTCGATGTGCTCGCCAATGCGGTGAAGGTCACGCTCGGCCCGAAGGGTCGTAACGTCGTCATCGACAAGTCCTTCGGCGCTCCGCGCATCACCAAGGACGGTGTTACCGTCGCCAAGGAAATCGAACTGGAAGACAAGTTCGAGAACATGGGCGCCCAAATGCTGCGCGAAGTCGCCTCCAAGACCAACGACCTTGCCGGCGATGGCACCACGACAGCGACGGTTCTCGCTCAAGCGATTGTCAAGGAAGGCGCCAAGGCGGTCGCGTCCGGCATGAACCCGATGGATCTGAAGCGCGGCATAGACCTCGGCGTCGACGCGGTCGTGGCGGAACTGAAGACCAACGCCCGCAAGATCTCCAATAATGCGGAGATCGCCCAGGTCGGCACCATTTCGGCTAACGGCGATGCCGAGATCGGCCGTTATCTCGCCGAAGCCATGCAGAAGGTCGGCAACGAAGGCGTCATCACGGTTGAAGAAGCCAAGACCGCCGAAACCGAACTCGAAGTCGTTGAAGGCATGCAGTTCGACCGCGGCTATCTCAGCCCCTATTTCGTCACCAATGCCGACAAGATGCGGGTGGAGTTCGAGGATCCCTATATCCTCATCCATGAAAAGAAGCTCTCGAACCTGCAATCGCTACTTCCAATCCTGGAGGCCGTCGTTCAGACCGGCAAGCCGCTCCTCATCATCGCTGAGGACGTCGAAGGCGAAGCGCTTGCGACCCTCGTCGTCAACAAACTGCGTGGCGGCCTGAAGATCGCTGCCGTCAAGGCTCCGGGCTTCGGCGATCGCCGCAAGGCCATGCTGGAAGACATCGCCATCCTGACGGGCGGCACTGTCATCTCCGAAGACCTCGGCATCAAGCTCGAGAACGTTACCCTCGACATGCTCGGCCGGGCGAAGAAGGTGGCGATCGAGAAGGAGAATACGACCATTATCGATGGCGTCGGCTCGAAATCGGACATCGAAGGCCGTGTTGCCCAGATCAAGGCCCAGATCGAAGAAACCACCTCTGACTACGACCGCGAAAAGCTGCAGGAACGCCTTGCCAAGCTCGCTGGCGGCGTTGCCGTTATCCGCGTTGGCGGTTCGACCGAAGTCGAAGTGAAGGAAAAGAAGGACCGTGTCGATGACGCGCTGCATGCGACCCGAGCCGCGGTCGAGGAAGGCATCCTGCCGGGCGGCGGCGTTGCTCTGCTGAGAGCCGTCAAGGCGCTTGACAGTCTCAAGACGGAAAACGACGACCAGCGCGTCGGCGTCGATATTGTTCGCCGGGCAATCGAGGCGCCGGTTCGCCAAATAGCAGAGAATGCCGGCGCGGAAGGTTCGATCATCGTCGGCAAGCTGCGCGAGAAGACCGACTTCTCCTATGGCTGGAATGCCCAGACGAATGAATATGGCGATCTCTATGCTCAAGGCGTCATCGATCCGGCCAAGGTCGTGCGCACCGCACTTCAGGATGCAGCTTCGGTCGCGGGCTTGCTGGTGACGACGGAAGCCATGATTGCCGAAAAGCCGAAGAAGGAGGCACCTCCCGCATTGCCTGCTGGAGCTGGAATGGACTTCTAACGGTCAAGCCCGCTCCACCTTCTGGTGGAGCGGGCTCCGCAATGGAGATCACGAATGGTTCAGACGATCATCAAGAGATCAGATGCGCCGCTCGATTCGCGCGACCTGGACCTTTGTCAGCGCGTTTTTGATGAGATCCGGGCAGCGGCGGATATTCCGCGCAAATCGGAAGAGGGCGAGCGGATCGCTGCTATAGTAATAGAACTATACCGCCAGGGAGTACGAAATCCGCGGCAGCTGAAAATACTGGTGCAGGGTGCGCGCGGCACCTTTCCGGAGGTGGCGGAAGGATGAACAGCCATCTTTCTCTTTCGCGGGAAGATCTGCGGATCTGCATGGACGTCGTCAAATCGATAGCGCGTGGAAAAGGGGTCTCACGTGATCCTACTGCCGTTGCGCAGATCATGACGACGGTCGCAAGATATTATAGCAGAGCCCTGCACGAACCGTCAGCCTTGCGCGCGGCGGCACTCTCCGAGCTCGAAGGCAATTCATTTGCTGAGGGGGCGCCATGGAGGGTAACGGACCAAGCTGAAGCTTCCTAACGTGGCCAGAACTCAGCGATCAGACATCGATGGAGCCAGATATGAGAAAGGAAACCGACAGTATCACAATGAGCGACCCATCCACCGCTGCGGTCACCTCGGCGCATTTGTTGTATCCTGCCCGACATTTTGCCCATCCGCGCGATGTTCTGTCGGCGGAGCATATCACGAAGGATCACAAGCGCGCCATTCTTGCATCCTGGGCCTCGGATATATTCGCAATCGAATCGATGCCCGGCTTTCGGCGCTTTCCAGGCGCGGACCATGTCGTCTCCTATGACGACATCATCGCCGCTTTAAAGTCCTTGGATGACGGCCAAGACATGATCTCGTCGCGGCCTGCGGAGGCCGATAAACTTCGTCGCCAGAGATCGCGGCTGCGCCGTTTTACCGGCCGTTTTGTTTCTAGCAGCCTTAGAAAGGGAGGTCGCCGCCGCCAGATATCAGAAGCCTAGACATCGCCTTGTAAACGCGTGCCTTTTTAGGACGCTACCCGATTTTTGCCGTCCATTCTTTGCTCTTATGAGGAGGTTTTGCCGATGAAGATCGCCCAGATTGCGCCGCTTGCCGAAAGCGTTCCGCCGAAGCTTTATGGGGGAACCGAGCGCATCGTTTCCTATCTTACCGAAGAACTTGTCGCTCAGGGTCACGACGTCACGCTGTTTGCTAGCGGTGACTCCGTTACCGATGCAACCTTGGTGGCGTGCTCGGAGGTCGCGCTCAGGCTCAATCCGGCCGTCAAGGATCATCTTCCGCATCAAGTCGTCCTGCTGGAGGAGATCCGCCGGCGGGCGCATGAATTCGATGTCCTACATTTCCATATTGACCTCTTGCATTTCCCGCTGATCCGGGATTTTTCGGATCGTACAGTCACGACGCTACATGGACGTCTTGACCTGCCGGATCTCAAGCCTTTCTACAAGGCTTTTCCTGATATCCCGCTTGTATCGATCTCCAATGATCAGCGTCGCCCGATGCCACCGGTCAACTGGTCCGGAACTGTGTATCACGGTCTTCCGACCAATCTTCTTTCCTTCACGGCAAAGCCCAAAGGCAACTATCTTGCCTTCCTGGGACGAATCTCCCCCGAGAAACGTCCGGATCGCGCGATCCGCATCGCAACCAAGGTTGGTATGCCGCTGAAGATCGCCGCCAAGATCGACAATGCGGACAAGGCCTATTGGGACACGGTGATCGCGCCGATGGTCAAGAGCCATCCGAACGTCGAGTTCATCGGCGAAATCAACGAGCACCAGAAGGCCGATTTCCTTGGCAATGCCGGCGCGTTGCTTTTCCCGATCGACTGGCCCGAACCGTTCGGGCTGGTGATGATCGAGGCAATGGCATGTGGCACCCCGATAGTCGCGTTCGGATGCGGTTCGGTTCCGGAAGTGATTGATAACGGTGTTTCAGGCATCGTCGTCGATAGTGTTACGGAGGCGGCCGAGAATGTCGAATGGGCGCTGCGCATGGATCGCCACAAGGTACGCGCGACTTTCGAACGGCGTTTCAGCGCGGAACGGATGGCGCGAGACTATCTCGCTATCTATCGTAACCTGCCCGGCGTTCGCACGAAGGCGGCGTCACTGCGCCGAGCCAATGGCCAGGATCTGGATCTCCAGGTCGTGGCGTAGGAGACATGGCAGTATGTCGACCGCTTCTGTGGACAGCAAGCCATCCGTCGCGTCGGCAGAGCCGGCCGCCCCGGTGGCGCAATTCTTCATACCGGCAACCGCATCCCTGCAGGAGCGGCGACCGCGCACCTTGAAGCACGGCGATACCTTCGCCGTCTTCGACCACAATGGCGATGCGCTTTCCGGGCCTGGTAGCCCGGAGGGCCTTTTCCATCGTGATACGCGTTATCTCTCGCATTTCTATCTGACGATCAACGGCAAGCGGCCAATGCTGTTGTCGTCGACGCTGCGTGAGGATAACGCGACGCTCACCTGCGATCTCACCAACCCCGATCTTTTCGACGAAAAAGGTAAGCTCACGCTCGGCCATGATCTCATTCATCTTCGCAGATCCCGCTTCTTGTGGAATGGCGGTTGCTACGAGCGGCTGGCCATCCGGAATTATGACGATCGGCGGCAGCATGTTCGTGTCGAAATCGTATTTGCGGCCGATTTCGCCGACCTGTTCGAGGTTCGCGGAACTGTGAGAGTGCGTAAAGGCCGCCATCTTACCCCCGTGGTGGAGCAGGATTCGATCTTGCTTTCTTATATCGGGCTTGATGAGCGAAAGCGGTCGACCCGCATTTGCTTTGATCCAAGGCCGGATCAAATTTGCAGCGATCAGGTTATTTATGATCTCCATCTTGAGCCGCATGAGGCGCGATCGTTTTTCGTCGAGATAGGTTGCGATCGGGTCGCTGACCGGCGACCGAGCCACCGTTCCTTTTTCCTTGCTCTAAGGGATGCGCGCCGAGCCTTGCGTTCGTCTTCCTCACGCGCGGCATCGATCGTTACGTCCAACGAGATCTTCAACGAGGTGGTTCGCCGCAGCGTCTCCGACCTCTACATGCTGATGACCGACAAGCCGGAAGGACCTTATCCCTATGCAGGCATTCCCTGGTTCAGCACCGTCTTCGGCCGCGACGCCCTGATCACCGCGCTGGAAACGCTCTGGCTCGATCCGCAGATCGCCCGCGGGGTGCTCGGCCACCTGGCGGCCAACCAGGCGGCGGAGATCGACCCTATCGCGGACGCGGAACCAGGCAAGATTTTGCACGAGGTCCGCTATGGAGAGATGGCCGAACTCGGTGAAGTGCCTTTCCGCCGCTATTATGGCAGTATCGACTCCACGCTCCTCTTCGTGCTGCTGGCTGGCGAATACCTCAAACGTACGGCAGATTTTGCCACGATCCAGTCGCTGCTCCCTGCCATCGAGGCGGCTCTTGCCTGGATCGACGAACATGGCGATCGAGACGGCGACGGTTTCGTCGAATATGGACGACGGACGGAAGAGGGCCTAATCAATCAGGCTTGGAAAGACAGCCACGATTCCATCTTTCACATCGACGGCACGCTTGCGAAGGGACCGATCGCGATTGCCGAGGTGCAGGCCTATCTCTACGGCGCCTGGCAGGGGGCCGCCGAGATCTTTCGCAGGCTCGGCAAGGCGGAACGAGCCGCGAAATTCCTGGCGAGGGCGGAGGCCTTGCGCCGGGCTTTCGACACGAGCTTTTTCGACGAGGAACTCGGCACTTATGTACTTGCTTTGGACGGAAATAAGCGCCCTTGCAGGGTTCGATCGTCCAATGCCGGATATGCCCTCTTCACCGGCATAGCCTATCCCGAAAGGGCACGCGTCGTTGCCCGAACGCTGATGGGTGCTTCGTCCTTCTGCGGCTGGGGTATCCGCACCATCGCCTCGACCGAGGCGCGTTACAATCCCATGAGCTATCATAACGGCTCGATCTGGCCGCATGACAATGCCCTGATTGCCGCCGGCCTTGCCCGCTACGGCTATCGCGCTGAAGCAGCGCGCATTTTCGAAGGCCTGTTTACGGCTTCGACCTATATCGACCTGCGCCGGCTTCCTGAACTCTTCTGCGGGCTGCCGCGCCAGCAGGCGCAGGGACCGACCTTCTATCCAGTCGCCTGTTCTCCGCAGGCATGGGCGGCTGCCGCGCCGCTCTTCCTGCTGCAATCGTGCCTAGGCCTTGATTTTGATCCGAACGCGCAGCACGTCAGCTTCGACGAGCCGCAGCTGCCTCCTTTCCTCGATGAGGTGTCGCTGCGACGCCTGCAGATCGGCAATGGGTCGGCCGACGTCACCATCCGCCGATCCGGTCGCCAGGTCGTGGTCGACGTCATTGATCGTCGAGGCGATATCAGGGTGCTGACAACGGCATAGGCGGGCGGCGAAGAAGGCAGTGTCGTCGCCTTGCCTATTCTCTCTATCGGAGCCAGTACGTCAACCAGGGCGATAACTCTGCCGCTCGGCATCTGCCGCATTACCCGAATCTGGTCACGCGAAAATCAATTTTTTTGTCGGGGAGTTGCGCTACTCTTGAAACTGTAAGCCACGGAATTATATTAATATTGTTCGATTGCCCAATGGGAATCGAACGAAGTCCAGGAGACGTCATGCTCTTGGCGTCTCCTTGTATCCATGTTGCTTATAAGGAGGATATGGCTATGAGGACAAACCTCGATTTCTCACCCCTGTTCCGGTCGAGCATCGGCTTCGATCGAATGTTGAATGCGCTCGAAGCGGCAAGTCGCGTCGACACGATCGACAACTGGCCCCCGTACGACATCGTCAAGTCCGGCGAGGATAGCTATCGCATCGCCATGGCAGTGGCGGGCTTCTCGCAGGACGAATTGACGATCACCCAGGAGCAGAACATGCTCGTCGTCTCGGGCCAGAAGGCAAATGCTGAAGATGTGCAGTATCTGCATCGCGGCATCGCCGGCCGCTCGTTCCAGCGCCGGTTCGAGCTTGCCGATCACGTCAAGGTGGTAGGTGCCGGTCTCGTCAATGGTCTGCTGACGATCGATCTCAAGCGCGAAATCCCCGAAGAAATGAAGCCGCGCCAGATCGCGATTACGACCGACATGGCTCTATCAAAGCCTGAGACGAAGCAAATAGAGGCCGAAAAGCAGGCGGCTTAAGCTTCCACACAAGCGCAATTCGCACAAAGGCGCCGAGCATGGCTCGGCGCCTCCAGGCGAACTTTGCCAAGTGAGCAAACGGAAAGGAGAAAAACATGAGTGTTCGCGATTTGATTCCCTGGAATCGCAACAATGGCAATCAGATTCCGACTATCCTGCGCGATGACGACCGTGATCCCTTCCTGCCGCTTCATCGCGAGGTAAACCGTCTATTTGATAATGTCTTCCGCGGCTTCGGCACCGGCCTGTCATCCTTCGGAAACGGCTCCGTCTTCAGTGCCGGCTGGCCGAACGTCGAGATCTCCGACACTGCCAAGGAGATCAAGGTGACCGCCGAAGTGCCCGGGCTTGAGGAAAACGACATCGAGGTCCTGCTCAACGATGGTGTGCTGACGCTGAAGGGCGAAAAGCGTTCCGAGAACGAGGACAAGGATCGCCAGTTCTCCGAGCGCTATTACGGCCGCTTCGAGCGCCGCATCCCGCTTGGCGTCGAGGTCAACGAAGAGCAGGTCGATGCCCGCTTCAAGAATGGCGTGCTGACCGTAACCTTGCCGAAGAGTGAGAAGGCGCAGTCGCAAGTCAAACGCATCGCCATCAAGAGCTGATCGATTCAATCCAGCCGGCGGCTGCCCCGGCGGCCGCCAATCAGGTCCTAATGGATCGAAGCAGCACCACCTACCGAATTCTCGCCGAGCATCTAACCGATGTCGCGCGTGCTCGTGAGACGTGGCTTTTGATCTTTCGATCTCGCACCCGGAAAATCTCGCCGCATCGTCATATGACAAACCGCCGACAATCATAAGAAGTGTGAGTGATCCGTCCGTAGAAGGAAATCAAACAGGTGACCGACCGGCTCGACAGCGAGGTCAAGTAAGAAGGATTCCCAATGCACCACGCTTTAGCCGAAATGCGTTACGGTGCGCTCGTCCTGAGTTCGTCGACGGTACATCGGAGTTTAAGTTGACCAGAATTCCCTACATCGAGCTTATCCCATGGAACGATATAACCAGTCGGCCGCTGTTCGAATCCGAAGAGCCGTAGCATGACGTTGCCAATCGTCGTTGCCGATAGTCTTTCCAGCAAGCCAAGAGCTCCGAGGTGATATTCAACAACGAAGAAATCTTCGTCCGCAGCTTCCGCTTTGATCTCTTCCAAGCGTGCGATCGGCCGACCATTTAAGTCGTGAACCTTCATTCCAAGCAGGAGCTCCAGATGTATTTCCGTCATGACAACCCTCCCGGAATGTGCCTGAGAATATGTTGTCTCAACCATTCCTGCTTCTGTTCTAGCGGCGTTTCGCTGTTGTCGATATCAACTTCAATGTCGATGCCCACATCAGTGACCTTCGACCAAGGAATCCGATAGGGGCATTGATCGCGCTCTGCCCGCACCCGTTGGGAAAAGGCAAGCAGCCAGCGATATAGGCGCTGGCTCAGCCTTCGCAGCAATGTCAAATGGCCCATTTCGACAAAGCTGATCTTGAGCCGGTCGTCGTTTTCGGTCGTAAGCACGATACCGTCGACCTTTCCGATACGAGCCTGTCTGCGATCGACCACCTGCTTATCCAGAACGTCGCGCACAAGATACATGTCAGCCTCCCAGGATCTCCAGAGGTGTAGTTACAATCGAAAGCACGAAAGCCATCGCGACGATAAAGATGACCGCGGCATTGCCGATCCACCCGTTTCTGTGCTTCCCTACATAGGTCGGATCGTTCATCAGGATAAGGAAGGGAACCACGCCGAACGGCAGGCTGAGAGCTGAGAGGGCCATCGAAAAGATGGTGATCCGAAGTGGATCCAAGCCGATGACGATTGGGATCATGGCAATCAGAAGGCAGGCTGTGTAGACAAGGCAGAAGGCCGGATTTTCTTTCGGCTTCATGTTTTCCGACCAATTCCATCCGAAGCCTTGTGCGATTAGATAGGCTTGTGCCAGGCTCACCTCGAGGGTCGCGCCCAAACATGTAATCCCGAGCGAGATCGCAAAGAGGCAAAGTCCCCATTTTCCAAAGGCGGGCGTGAGGATCATGGCAATCTGCTCATATCCTTCAATATCCTCAATCCCGTTGGAGGGATAAATCAGTGCAGCCAGAACCATGACTGCGGCGGTAATGATCGCGCCGAAACTCATGCCAAGGATCGCGATCGCGCGATTGGCGCCAAAGTAAGTCTTGTCCCATTCGTCTTCGATGGCACCCGAGGAATAGAAGTAAAAGAGATAGGGCGAAATGACAGCGCCCAATATTCCGACGACGATGAAGCTATAATGTAGCGGATCTTTACTCGGCAGCGTCGGCACAAGTCCTTTCGCGATTTCGCCCCAGTGCGGATCCATGACAAACACGGCGACGACGAAAGAGAGCGCCAGAAGCCCCAAAGACGATATGCCGTTCTCGATAAGGCCGAATGTGCCCCGCCAGAGCAGCAGCCAAGCGGTAAATGTCACCGGCAATGACCACCACAGAAATTTCACGCCAGTCAGGAATTGCAGCGCAAGCGAGATGCCGCCGATTTCGGCGGCAAGAACGAGAAGATTGACGATAAAGACCACGGATGCAGTGAGAAGAAAAATATTGGAGCCGAAGCGATCCCGAATTCCGTCGACGATCGTATAATGGCTCGCGATTGCGAAGCGCCCCGACATTTCAACGAGGAAAATCACACAGATCGTGCCGAGAACAATAGCCCAAAGGGGAGTATAACCATAGGCTGCTCCTGCTTGGGCGGAGGTCGCGATATTTCCCGTTTCAAGAAAACCGCCGATGCTGGTGATGACGCCAAGCGATACCTGCAGCAATTTCTTCAATCTGCTGCTCCTGATTTAGCTCTCAACTCGCTTTCGAGGCTTCGCAAATCGCGAACATATTGGGAAAGCCCATCCGTCCGGCCATTGATGAGCTCGCGATGCGCTGAACCGGTGACCATATTCAACCGGCCGGCGAGGGCAGCCAAATTCTCCGGGAATGTCGGAAGCTCCTTCGATAGGGAGCCGATTTCCTTTGCGCACCGCTCTATCGTTAGGATGGCAAAACTATTCGATACGCGCATTTCCGTTCGCGCGTCCAAGACCATCTCCGCCGTCGCGCTCCATGAGAGCACATCACGAATTTTTCGGTCTCGCTGTTGCTGTTCATCCGAGCAGGACGTTAAGCAGACTAGGAAAAGGGCGACAATAAACAGTTTCACGACCGAGTCCTTGTGGCGTCCCGCGCAGCTCCTTTTCCTCATATAATCGAATAGAGCCGGGTGAGTTCCAACGCAGTGACGGATGGTACCGTCATAGAAGCCTTAATCGGGGCGGACGGCTTAGCACCTCGACCACCGCGATGCGTTTGCAAGGACAAGCAGTTCGCGAATACCCCTTACTGATGATCCGTTGTCCGTGCGCTCAGTGGCGCATCAACATCTGTCTTAAATGGGCAATGGAACAACCGCCCGTCGACGGTGTTCAAGTTAATATGTCTTCAGCTAGGCGGCGATCAAATGAATGCTCCCGCGAATATGGATTTGAGCACCAGGGATAATTCGCCGATGGAAGCGAAGGCGGTGCCTAAGTTAACCGATCCGGATGCTGAGGCCTTCGTTGCGAGTGTTATCAAGGATCTCGTTGAGTCCCGGATCCCGTTCCTCGTCGCGGGCACTTACGCGGTCAGCGCCTACACAGGAATTTCGCGCGAAACGAAGGATTGCGATATTTTTTGCAAGGCAGGCGATTTTCTACGGATTCTCTCGAGTTTTCAGAGTCATGGCTATTCGATAGAGGTGATAGATGAGCGCTGGCTAGGGAAGATCTCCAAGGGACGGCACTTCTTCGATGTGATCTTTGCATCCCCTGATGGAGCGACGCCTGTAAACGATAAATGGTTCGAGGACGCCCGCCGGTTCCAGATGTGCGATCGCTCCGTTCGCATCGCTGGGGCAACCGAGCTAATCTGGTCGAAATGCTTCGTTCAGCTCCGGCATCGCTATGACGGCGCCGACGTCGCCCATGTGATCCTGAAGGCACACGACAAGATCGATTGGCGTAAGCTGCTGGAATATCTCGAAGTAAATTGGGAAGTGTTGCTGATCCATCTTCTCAATTTCCGCTGGATCTATCCTTCCGAGCGCGACAAAATTCCGGACTGGCTGATGGACGAGCTACTCGACCGTTTAAGCGCTCAGCGTGACCTGCCTTTGCCACAGACGAAGATATGCCGCGGCCGGATGTATTCTCGTGTCGATTTTGAAATTGACGTGAAGGAATGGGGCTTCGCCGACGTAAGCGGCGACGGCGAATGGCGCGACGAAGAGGAGAGTTGACGATGGCCAATGATCAACGACGGAAATTGAGAGTCGCCGCCGTCGCAGACCTTCATGTCAAGGAAGATCGGGAGCAATCCTATAAGGCGCTTTTTGCCGACATTTGTTCGGTCGCCGATGTCTTGGTCATCGCCGGCGATCTGACCGACCTCGGCAAGCCGAAAGAGGCCGAATTGCTTGCTGCCGACCTGCGCAACTGCACGGTTCCGGTGGTGGCGGTGCTCGGCAATCATGATTATGAAAGCGGTGCCGTCGAGGAGGTAACGTCCATTCTCACGGGCGTTGGCGTGAAGCTTTTGAACGGCCGAGCAGTGGAGATCGACGGAGTTGGCTTCGTCGGCGTGAAAGGTTTTGCCGGAGGGTTTGGACGCTACATGCTGAGTTCCTTCGGAGAGCCCGCCATCAAGGCGATGGTTGCTGAAAGCGTCGATGAAACCATGCGGCTGGAAAACGCCATGCGTCAGGTTCGGGCCAGCCGCTCCATGGTGGTTCTGCACTATGCGCCGATCACGGATACAGTCGTCGGCGAACCGCCGGAAATCTTTCCCTTTCTCGGCTCATCGCGTCTTGCCGAAACGATCGATCGCTTCAAAGTCGATGCAGTCGTCCATGGACACGCGCACCGGGGCAGCTATGAGGGCCGGACCCCCGCAGGAGCACCAGTTTTCAATGTCGCCGCCCACATCGAGAAACCCACGGGCAAGCCTTACGCACTCATCGATCTCTAGAGTGATGCCGAAAAGTGTATGCGGTTTTCGGACGACATCACGCTCTACTTTTTTGATTCTAGAGCGAATTCAGGCTTTAGGTCGACTCGACCTAAAATCATTCGGCTCTAGCGGCAATGCCAGCTGACGCCATGGCCGTCGTCGCCGGCACGGGCGCTAGGGAACAGAAAAGCTTGTCGTTGGTTCTTTGTGGGAAATCGAGGATCTTCATCATGGCTACCCACCCGAGAAACGAACCATCGAAAACAGCCGGCAAACCCGCAGCAGGTGGATGGGGTTCTGCGAAGTCGGTGGGTGGCATTCTCCTTCGGGAGCATATTCCGATCGCGGGTCCATCCCTTCTGGCGCATCAGAACAAGTCCGACGGCTACATGTGTGTCAGTTGCGCTTGGGGCAAGCCTGCCAAGCCTCATCCGTTGGAGTTCTGCGAAAATGGTGCCAAGGCTACCAGTTGGGAAGTTACCAACCGGCGCGCCGATCGTGCCTTCTTCGCGGCACATACGCTCACCGAACTTGAAACCTGGCCCGACCATGATCTCGAGGAACAAGGGCGTCTGACGCATCCCATGCGCTGGGATGCGGAAAAGGACAAATACGTACCCATAGCCTGGCATGTGGCTTTTGAGGAGATCGGCCGCGAGTTGAGGGCGCTGTCCCCAGAGCAGGTTGATTTCTATACGTCTGGGCGGGCGTCGCTTGAAACGGCTTACATGTATCAGTTGTTCGCGCGCATATACGGCAGCAATCATTTGCCGGATTCGTCAAACATGTGCCACGAAAGCACATCCGTCGCCCTGCCGGAAAGCATCGGCGCTTCGATCGGTACGGCCATTCTGTCCGATTTCCAAAATTGCGACTGCATCTTCTATCTTGCGCAGAACGTTGGTACGTCCTCGCCGAGAATGCTTCACGACCTGCAGGATGCGGTCAACCGAGGCGTCAAGATCGTCACCTTCAACCCACTTCACGAGCCGGGGCTGCAGCGTTTCATCAATCCTCAGATGCCCGGTCAGATGCTCACCGGCAAGGAAACGCCGATTTCCTCGGAATACTACCAGGTCAAGAACGGCGGCGATATCGCCGCGCTTTTCGGCGTGTGCAAGGCGCTGATCGAGGCCGACGATGCTCTGAAAGCATCCGGTACCAGCAAGGTCGCGGGAAGCGATGCGATACCGGACGATCCCTCCGATGCCGGAACGGTCGCCTTTGCCGCAGCGATGGCCGCCGCCGACAAGAAGCATGTCCTTGACCACGATTTCATCCGCCAACATACCGCGGGCTTCGAGGAATTCGCGGCTGCGGCGCGAAATTACGATTGGGCCGAGCTGGAGCGTGTCTCGGGCCTGACGCGGGCCCAGATGCAGCAGGCTGCTTCGACCTATGCCAACTCGAATGCGGTTCTCATGGTCTATGGCATGGGCCTTACGCAGCATGTCATGGGTGTCCAAAACGTACATATGGTCGTCAACCTCGCGCTTCTGCGCGGCAATATCGGTAAGCCGGGAGCCAATATCTGCGCAGTCCGTGGCCATTCGAATGTTCAGGGTCAGCGCACGGTGGGGATCACGGAAAAGCCAGGCCTCGTGCCGCTGGACAAGCTGGCCGCACTTTATCAGTTCGAGCCGCCGGAATGGATCGGCCACACCACGGTCGAAACATGCAAAGCGATTCTTGAGGGCGAGACGCGGGCGTTCGTCAGCCTTGGCGGAAATTTTCTGCGAGCCATTCCTGAAACCGTCGCGATGGAGAATGCATGGCGGAAGCTGCGCCTGACCGTCCAGATCGCCACCAAGCTTAATCGAAGCCACGTCATTCATGGCGAAATCGGCTATCTCCTACCGTGCCTCGGCCGCATCGAAATCGATGAACAGGCGAGCGGCCCGCAGGCCGTTTCGATGGAAAGCTCGGTCGCGCATTTTCACGGCTCGCGTGGAAGGGCCAAGCCCGCCAGTCCGGAATTGCTTTCCGAGCCCGCAATCATCGCCGGAATGGCAAAGGCGACGCTTACCAAGGGCGTCGTGCCATGGGACCGCTGGGTTGCTGACTATTCGACCATCCGCGACGCCATCGAGCAAACCTATCCGGAGACGTTCAAGGACTTCAACGAGCGCATGTTCCATCCTGGCGGCATTCCAAGACCGTTGCCCGCGCGGGAACGTAAATGGGTGACCCCCAACGGCAAGGCCAATTTCATTACGCCTGACCGCCTGTTTCCGGAGTTTTCGCTCGATGCGCAAAGCGGCGATGTCCTTCATCTCGCGACGTTGCGCTCCAACGATCAGTTCAACACGACGATTTATGGCTTTAGCGACCGCTATCGCGGTATAGAAGGAACCAGGCGGGTCGTCTTCGTCAACACAAACGATATAGGGCGCCTGGGCTTCAGTAACGGCGAGGCCGTCGATCTGGTGACCGCGATCGATCGGGAAACGGAGCGGCGGGTTACAGGGTTCACCATTGTTGCCTATGACATGCCGGAAGGATGTTGCTGCGCCTACTACCCGGAAGCCAACCCGCTGTTCCCGTTGAGCCATCATGACGCCAAGGCGAAGACACCGTCTTACAAGCTGCTGCCCGTGCGCCTTGTCCGCTCTGGCGCGGCTCCGGTTCATTGAATCCCGAACAGGTTGGAATATCAGCCATGCCGTGGGAGGTAAGTAGAGAATTCCTTGATCGCACATTCGTAGCCGTTGTTTTTCTGGTGACCCTCGGCGCGGCCGCGCTCATCGGCGATGCACGAGAAGGGCGACAATATCGAACCGATCCCGCCGTCGGAGCAGCCTTGGCCGAGCTGCGCCTGATGCCAAACGGTATCAGCGGCACTCCGCCGGAAATCTATTTTGCCCTCGGCAAACCCTATGAGACCACCGCTTACGATCTTAGCCAGGGCAAACGGCTCTATTCCTGGTTCGGTTGCGGGGCATGCCATGGCGACGGGCGTGGCGGGATCGGTCCTTCTTTCCTGGATGGCTGGTGGCTCTATGGTCCGGAGATGGTGTCGATAGCCGCCTCCATCCGCGATGGCCGGCCGCATGGAATGCCGGCTTTTCGCGACAAGTTGACGATTGACGAGATCTGGCAACTCGCAGGCTACGTCCAGACGATCGGCGCATATAAGGCCAAGACCACCGCGCCGAGCCGCAATGACGATAAGCAGACCCGCCCGGCGGAAAACCGCGCGCCGGCGGCAATTCTGTTCGACGAGGGCCCTGCCGGACCGAACGCTGTACAGGAGCCACCCCATTGAAAGCGGGCGCTGCCGTTTTCCTGCTCCTGTCGGCCATCCTAATTGCAGGATGCAACGGCGCTCAGTCCGCCCTGAATGCCGAGGGGGCCGCGGCCGTTCAGCTCAAGCATCTCATCATCGGGATTGTGGTGGTCTGCTGTGCCGTGTGGACGCTCATCATGATCGTCCTGGTCCTCGCATTGCTGCGCGCCAGGACCCCGCGGGAAAGTCCAAACTCTCAGACTGAGCGGCGGATGGGTAAGCTGGTGACGGCGGCCGTCGCGGCGACTGTTGTCATCATCGCGGGTTTGACGATTGCGAGCTTCCATGCAACGCGCGGCCTCGGCATGTCCGAGGATGCCGGTCTTACGATCAAGGTTCGCGGCCAGCAATGGTGGTGGCAATTCATCTATGATGATGTCGATCCGACCAAGTCCTTTCAGACGGCCAATGAGATGCATATCCCGGTTGGTGTCGATATTCGCATCGAGCTCGAAAGCCTGGATGTCATTCATTCCTTCTGGGTACCGAGCCTCGCCGGTAAGCGCGACCTCATTCCCGGCCGGCAGAACGTCATATCCATACGAGCGGAACGGCCAGGTGTCTATCGCGGTCAATGCGCGGAATTCTGCGGGCTTCAGCACAGCCATATGGCGCTGTTCGTCATCGCGGAGGACATGGCCGCCTATCAGCGCTGGGCCGCCGCCCAGAAGGCCAATAGCGTATCGCCGGCCGATCCAGAAGCCGCGGCCGGCAAGGCTCTCTTCATGCGCAAGCCTTGCGCGGCTTGCCATACCATACGCGGAACCGAGGCATCGGGATCGACGGGGCCGGACCTGACCCATGTCGGCAGTCGCCAGACGATCGCGGCAGGGTTGCTCGATAATACCCGCGGTTCACTTGCCGCCTGGATCGCCGATCCGCAGACCTTGAAACCGGGAAACAACATGCCGATGGTTCCACTTTCCAGTGACGAGCTGCGGCAGCTTTCCGCCTATATGGAAAGTCTGCGATGACGGCGGACGACAAACCGACACAACCGACGGATTTGATGTTCGAGGACGGCGAGCTCGAACGGCGGCTTGCGCGGACCTGGATGACGCCGACTGGTGTCTGGGGTGCCCTCACGACAGTCGATCACAAGATCGTCGGCCGCCGTTACATCGTTACCGCATTCGTTTTTCTCGCCTTGGGCGGGCTGCTCGCGCTCGCAATGCGGCTGCAGTTGGCGCAGCCGGAGGCGCGTTTCATCGGCCCGGACCGCTACAATCAGATTTTCACCATGCATGGCTCAAACATGATGTTCCTGTTTGCCGTGCCGGTCATGGAAGCCATGGCGGTCTATCTCGTGCCGCTCATGGTCGGCACCCGCAATATCGCTTTTCCGCGCCTGAATGCCTTTTCCTATTGGATCTATCTCGCCGGCGGTCTGTTGTTGTGGATCTCGTTTGCGCTCGATACCGCGCCCGATGTCGGATGGTTTGCCTATGTGCCCTTGTCCGGTCCGCAATATGGCGCGGGCAAGCGCGCCGACCTCTGGGCGCAGATGATCACTTTCACGGAAGTCGCGGCCTTGGCCGTCGCGGTGGAAATCGTCGTCACCGTCTTCAAGCAGCGTGCGCCGGGCATGTCGCTCGACCGCATTCCGCTGTTCGTCTGGTCGATGCTCGTCACGGCCTTCCTCGTTATCATGGCCATGCCGGCAATCATGCTCGCCAGCTCGACGCTGATCCTCGATCGTCTGGTGGGGACGCATTTCTACAATCCCGCGGAGGGCGGCGATGCGCTGCTATGGCAGCATCTGTTCTGGTTCTTCGGCCATCCCGAGGTCTATATCATCTTCCTGCCAGCCGTCGGCATGGTGTCGACGATAACGGCAACCTTCTCGCGCCGCCCCGTATTCGGCTATCTTCCGCTTGTCATGGCCTTGATCGCAACCGGAATCCTGGCTTTCGGCCTTTGGGTGCATCATATGTTCGTTGTCGGCCTGCCGAAGCTCGGCGAGAGCTTCTTCACCGCCTCCAGCATGGCGATTGCCATTCCCGCCGGCATCCAGATATTTTGCTGGCTGGCGACGCTATGGAGCGGACGGCCTGTCTTCAAGACACCGCTGTTGTTCGTCATCGGTTTTATCGTGACCTTCGTCGTCGGTGGGCTGACCGGGGTGATGGTCGCCTCGGTTCCGTTCGATACCCAGGTGCACGACACCTATTTCGTCGTCGCACACTTCCATTACGTCCTGGTCGGCGGCGCCGTTTTTCCCTTGCTCGGCGCGATCTATTACTGGTTTCCCAAGATGACTGGACGGATGATGAGCGAGACGCTCGGCCGCTGGGCGTTCGGGCTGATCTTTGCCGGCTTCAATCTGACCTTCTTTCCAATGCATATTCTCGGGCTCGAGGGCATGCCGCGGCGCATCTACACCTATCAGCCGGAAATGCCCTGGGCCGGCATGAACATGTTCGTGAGCTTCAGCTCCCTTATCCTTTCACTGGGATTCCTCGTCTTCTTCATCGATGTCATCCGTAGCGCTCGATCCGGGCAGATCGCCGGTGAGAATCCATGGAATGCCTCGACGCTTGAATGGGCGACATCGTCACCGCCGCCATGCTTCAATTTCCGCCATATCCCGGTCGTCGACGCTTGTGATCCCCTGTGGTCGCAGCCGGATGAACTCGCGGTTGCCGGCGGGTTGCGCACCGACCGGCGCGAATTGATCGTCAGCAGCGTCGTCGAAGCGCGGCCGGAAGCAAGCGAGTCCTCGCCACGAAATTCGATCTGGCCGCTCCTGGCGGCTCTCGCCACCACGGTGATGCTGATCTGGTCGATCTTCTCGCCTTGGGCGGTCATTTGGGGATCAATTCCGATCGGGATCGCCTTGACGGGCTGGTTCTGGCCGAAGCAGACGCCGGAGGATGAATCATGAAGGAGCGTGTCGTCCTCGATGTTTCAAGGCTGCCGCCTCATGGCATGGGGAGGGCAAGCCCGACCTGGTGGGGAACCTGTGCCTTCATGCTCATAGAAGGGTCCGGCTTCGCATTGGCGATCGCGGTCTATTTCTACTTGATGAGCCTCGCCCCGCGCTGGCCAATCGACGCGCCGGCGCCGGGCCTCGTTCCTGGAACGACCCTGACCGCGATATTGCTGGCAAGCGTCGTGCCGAACATTCTCGTGTCTCGCTGGGCACGGCAACGAGATCTACACAAGGTGCGGATCGGGCTTATCGTCATGTCGGTGCTCGGGGCGGTGCCGCTGATCCTGCGCGGATTCGAATTCGCCGTCCTCAACATACGCTGGGACGATAATGCGTATGGCTCGATCATTTGGACCATGCTGGGGCTGCATACGACCCACATCGTCACGGATCTCATCGATACGCTGGTACTGACCGGCCTGATGTTTTCGAGGCATGCCGATAATCCGCGCCGCTTCGGCGATGTCGAAGATAATGCAATGTACTGGAACTTTGTCGTGGTGGCGTGGATTCCCTTGTACGCATGCATTTACTGGGTGCCACGTCTATGATGGCCACGGCGGCAAAATATGGGGGTTTGATCCTTGCCCCGCTTGTATGGGCCGGCAATACCCAGCTTGGCCAGATGCTCCCCTATGTCGATTGCAGCCGGCATTCGCATTGGTCCGTCCTGACATCTTCCGTCTCAATTCTACTTGCGTTGGCGAGCGCGGCGATAGCGCGGGCCGGTTCTACGCCCGAGGAGGCGCGAACGGGGCTGTTCCTCCGCCATCTCAGTGTCCTCGTCGGGCTCGCCATCGCCTTCGCGCTTTTCCTGCAGGGAGGAGCCGCGTGGCTCTTGAACGTATGCGAGCATTAGCCGCCCTCATGATCCTGCTGATGACGGGGCGGGAGGCTGCCGCCCATGGCGCGGAAGCGCATCTCTTTCATTCGGTCTGGACGATCGACCCGTGGATCGTGACACCGTTAGCGGTCGCGGCTTTTCTTTACGGCCGAGGTTGGTGGAGGCTGAGGCGACGCGCTCGAACGAGCAGACCCCTCGTGGCGAAGCGTGCCCTTTGTTATTGGGCCGGCTGGGTGACGCTTGCCGTTGCGCTGCTGTCTCCGTTGCACTGGCTCGGAGAGCAGCTTTTTACCTTTCACATGATCGAGCACGAAATCATCATGGCGATCTCCGCTCCGGTGATCGTCATCGCGCGACCGGCAGGCATGCTTCTCTGGGGACTGCCGGATCGGCTGAGGCGCTGGACGGGGAGGGCGATGAGGCGGAGCTCCGTGCGGATCGTCTGGCGCTGGCTCAGCGGAGGAACCAATGCCACCCTATTGCATGCTGTCGCCATATGGGCGTGGCATGCGCCGATCCTGTTCGATGCCGCCGTTGGCAATGTCACGCTGCATCGCCTCCAGCATCTGAGCTTCTTCGCCACCGCTATCCTATTCTGGTGGTCGATCTTCTGGCGCAGCAATCACGGCGTCGCGGCGTGGCACCTGTTCCTGACCATGCTGCACACTGGAGCACTCGGTGCGCTGATGGCACTTGCGCCGCGCGTCCTTTATGTCGCGCAGACGCATGCTGCGGAAACATGGGGGCTTACGCCGCTCGAGGATCAGCAGCTCGCGGGAATGGTCATGTGGATTCCAGCCGGGACGATTTATGCCGGCGCCGCACTCGCGATGGCAGCCCTATGGATCGCGAATGCCGGCAAGGGAGCGGGTCATGTCCCACGCATCCGCCCTTTATAGATCTCGCGGCATCTGGCTGGGTGCGGCAGCCATTGCAGTGCTTTGCGCTCTGATTGGCACGGACATGGCGAAGACTTCGCGGCAGCGCCTGCAGGTGGCACGCGTACTGACCGAAGGCGGGGATCCCTCCCGCGCACCGCCGATCTTTCGTCGATATGGGTGCACCGGATGCCATCAAATCCCCGGCATAGCCGGTGCCGATGGTCAGGTGGGCGGGACTTTGGAGGGTCTTCAAAAACGGGTCTATATCGGCGGCATCGTCAACAATACGGGGGATAACCTCGTTCATTGGATCGTGTCGCCGCAGGATTTTTCGCCCAATTCCGCGATGCCAAAGACAGGGATCTCGCAAGCCGAGGCCCGGGATGTCGCCGCCTATCTCTACACCCATTGATCCCATTTAAGGATGCGGTGTCGGCCGAGGAGGCAGGGTCTTGATGTAGCGCCCGATGGCATCGCGATCGCTTTGCGGCAATATCGCCATGTTGGTGACGACCTCGGCCATAGACGAGCCGACGCGGCCATGGTTTGGCGTGTTGCCGCTCTTCAGCATTTCCGCGATGTCGGCTTCGGACCAATTTCCGATCCGGCTCGGCGTGATATTGGGAACGAAGCCGGTGTCTTCAGGGTCGGTACCGCCGGCAAACCGTGTTTCTGGCTTTATCGCACCGAACATATTGCGCGACGAGTGGCATTCCGCGCAGTGGCCCAGGGTCTCGACCAGATAGCGGCCACGAGCCAGGACAGGATCGGTGCTGGCGGGTCCTTGCGCCTGCCCTTCACGGAAGAACAGCAATTTCCAAAAGCCCAGCAGGCGGCGCATGCGGAATGGGAAGAACAGATCATGCGCGGGCGGGCGGCCGGAAACCGGAGCCAACGTCCTCAGATAGGCCCTTAGATCGCTGATGTCCTCGAGCCGCATACCCGTATAGCTTGGATAGGGAAATACCGGATAGTAGTGCTGATATCGCGGCGAAACACCGCCAATCAACGCGTTGGCGAGATCGACGGTGCTCCATTTTCCGATGCCATCAACGGGATCGGATGAAATATTGGGTGCACGAAATGTGCCGAAAGGCGATGCAAGTGCGAGACCGCCGCCTAATTTCAGACGATCCTTCTGGCCTGGGGTGGCGTGGCAGGACGCGCAGTCGCCGGCGGCGAATATAAGCTGGCCCCGCGCCGGATCGCCGTTGTCTTGAAGGCGAGGATCACCCGTCGCAAAAGGCATGGCAGGTTCCGTCACGAACCAGATCACGGGGGCGGCCAGCAGGGCGGCCAGGCACAGCCAAGTCAGAATGCGCATGCGTTTTATCGACCGATTCGGTGGAGCGCGAAAGATCGCGCTCTCATAGAACTGCCCATTGGGCTATCCGTTCCGTTTATGGGCGGCCGGCTCTAAAGATTATCGATAGTCAATCGCGCATGTCCCTTCCATTGGTTCCGTGCCTAAGTGGTGATCTTCAGAAGGTTTCCTCGCGCAAGGGCAAGCAGCAGGGCGGAGGTGTGAATGGCTTGGCAGATTCCACCCGTCAGGGCTTTGTTTACCGCTTCCATCAAAGGCAGCTGACGCAGTACGACACGTTCTGAAGGATCGTTCATCTGCGCTTGGCTCTCCGTCAGCCCGGTCGCTAAAACGATGTGGCTGTAGTTGGTTTGCATCGCCGGATTGGGTGCAAGGCGCCCACAATATTGCCAATGGCGAGCCTCGAAGCCCGTCTCTTCAAGAAGTTCACGCTTAGCCGCTTCCAAAGGCGTTTCGCCCGCGTCTATTCCTCCACCGGGAACTTCGAGCGATATGATATTCAGTCCGTGGCGGTATTGCTCCAGCAACAAGACTGAACTGTCGTCACCAATTGCGACGACGTGCACCCAGTCAGGGTATGAAAGCACGTAGTAGGGAGAGATCAGGTGACCTTCACTGGTTACGCAGTCGTCGGCTCTCACGTCGATCCACCGATCCTTTAGGATCTGCCGCGATGATTGGATCGTCCATGGCTTCAGTTCCATTGTCATTTCCCTCCGTTGACGCCATTTGGCCAGAAATTGGCAGAAGAATGTGCCGATCCCACTACCTGACGTCAATTTTGCACTCACTCAACGCGCGTCGGCGATAAAGGTGCCGCGGATGGTGGGAAAACGTCTTGCGCTGAGATGGTCACGTCGAGATTCCTTGGGGTTGGAGTGACCGGAACGTGAAATCAGATAACGTGAAATCAGATGAAGTGGAGCTTTTGTCGAAAAAGCAACCACGGAGTGAATCATGCATCGTTTCCTTTCGGGTTCATTGCTGAGCGTGATGGTCGAGGCGCGGCACTGGAAAGGCGGGAACCAATTCGATTGCAAGGCGGTTAGGGAACAAGGATGCAGGAACTAACGAGGAAAGTCATGTCGAATGTTTCGAGAACAGGCACCGACGACGTCAATAATGCAACCAGTAGAACAACCTTCGGGCGATCGGTCGAGAGCCAGAGTCAGCTTCGGGATGCGGCAACCATTGCTTCAGCAACCGATGTCGGCGAGGTTCTGAATATCTACCGGTTGGAACCCATCGCCGCTCCGGAAGATCCGCGTTGGGACAACGCCCGCGATCATGGCGCGGTTGTCGTGGCGGCTAGGACTGCAGGCGACGCGCGCATCGTGGCGGCGGGCAATGAGCTTGACTTTATGGAAGTCGATGCGGCCCCTGCCGAAGATGTGACGACCAGCAATGCGAGCGCATTTCGCGATGACAAGCTTTATACCGTGATCGAGATTGCTCGCGGCCGAACCGACCTCAAACGCGGCGTGCTGGAAGGCGAGGTGTCTGTCGATACGATTCTTCCCACGCAAATCGATCGCTGATCATTTGACCTGAACTAGGAATCGCAGCGCTACGAAAACGGCGGCGCGCTGAACTCCGCAAGACGACATTTTGGATGGAACAATGCCTGACGTTGTAAGTTCGGTGAGCCGCAACGGAGAGGACGATCCAGAATGCGCGGCTTGGAAAATCCAAAATCGGCGTCCGCTCGCGGATGGCACGGCGCGACTTTTTGCCTATTGAGTTTTGGCCTCTCCTCATGTTCCGTGGCGGTACTGAACCCGGTCGGCCCCGTAGGCGCCGGTGATGCCTCGATTATGATCAACGCCACAGTGATCATGCTCGCCATAGTGGTTCCGACCATCCTGCTGGCGTTCTGGATGGCATGGCGTTATCGCGCCTCTAATCCCCGAGCGGAATATCTCCCTTATTGGTCCTATTCCGGACGCATCGAGGCGGTCGTCTGGTCGATTCCAATCCTGACGATCATGTTTATTGGCGGTCTGATCTGGATCGGGTCGCACAGGCTCGACCCGTTCAGGCCGCTATCATCGAGCAAGCCACCTCTCGAGGTGCAGGTCGTATCGCTCGATTGGAAATGGCTTTTCATCTATCCAAAAAACGGGATTGCCACCGTCAATCAAGTCGTGATCCCGACTGGCACGCCGGTACACTTTTCGATCACGTCGGCGAGCGTCTTCAACGCGTTTTTCGTGCCTCGGCTTGGGTCGATGATCTACGCCATGCCCGGCATGATTTCGCAACTGCACCTTCAGTCGGATGAATCCGCTCGCCTGCGGGGCATATCCGCTCAGTTTTCCGGCGACGGTTTCTCGGACATGGAGTTCGAGGTCAGAAGCGTTCCGGATGCAGAGTTTGAAACCTGGATGAAGAGCACTCAGGCGACCGATCTTCCTCTCGATCGGGATGAGTATGGCAAGCTCTTACAGCAGAGCGAGCGCGTTCAGCCTGTGGCCTATCGGCTGGCGGATCCCGGGCTTTTCGATGCCATTGTTCAACAGACGATTCCGCCAGGTCCCGGTCCCGAGGCCGAGTCCCCACAACATGCGGGTCGCGAGACTTCTACTGGCGGAAAGGATTGAACATGTTGGGAAAACTCGGGCTCTCGGCGATTCCCCTGTCTCAGCCGATCCCGCTGATCACCTCCATCGCCGTCATCCTCATCGCCATTTTGGTCTTGATTCTGGTCACCGTAAGAGGATGGTGGCCCTATTTATGGCGAGAGTGGATCACAAGCGTCGATCACAAGCGCATCGGCATTATGTATTGTCTGCTCGGTGTCGTCATGCTCATCCGTGGCTTCGCCGATGCGATCATGATGCGCACCCAGCAGGCGGTCGCGATCGATGCCCCCGGTTACCTGCCGCCCGAACATTATAATCAGATATTCACTGCGCATGGAACGATCATGATCCTGTTCGGTGCCATGCCCCTCGTCTTGGGATTTATGAATTTCCTCGTGCCGCTGCAGCTCGGCGTCCGTGACGTTGCCTTCCCGACATTCAACTCGGTTGGGTTCTGGCTGACGGCCAGCGGTGCGCTGCTGGTCAATGTGTCGCTCTTCATCGGCGAGTTCGCCCGCACCGGATGGCTGCCATACCCGCCTCTCAGCGAGACGAGCTATACGCCAGGCGTAGGCGTCGATTACTATCTTTGGGCCGTGCAGATTTCCGGCATAGGGACCCTGATAACCGGCATCAATATCGTCACGACGATATTGAAGATGCGGTGCCAGGGCATGAGCTATCTCAGAATGCCGGTCTTCTGCTGGACCGCGCTGGCTTCCTGTCTGCTGATCGTGGCAGCCTTTCCGATCCTAACGGCGACGCTCGCCATGTTGACGCTCGATCGCTATGTGGGATGGCATTATTTCACAAATACGGCGGGCGGAAATCCGATGATGTTTGTGAACCTGATATGGGCGTGGGGTCATCCGGAAGTCTACATCCTCGTCCTGCCCGCCTTCGGCATCTTTTCCGAAGTCTTTTCGACCTTTTCCGGCAAGCCGCTATTTGGCTACCGCTCGATGGTGGCGGCGACGATGTTCATTTGCATCGTTTCGATGCTGGTATGGCTGCACCACTTCTTCACGATGGGGGCTGGCGCCGCGGTCAACACCTTCTTCGGCATCTCCTCCAGCATCATCGCCGTCGGCACCGGCGTCAAAATCTACAACTGGATCTTTACGATGTATGGCGGAAGGGTTCGTTTCGAAGTGCCGATGCTTTGGTCGATGGGCTTCATCTTCACTTTCACCATAGGCGGGTTGACGGGTGTCCTGCTCGCCATACCGCCAGCGGATTTCCTGACGCATAATTCCATGTTTCTGGTGGCGCATTTTCACAACGTCATCATTGGCGGTGTCGTGTTCGGCGTTTTCGCGGGGATGGAATTCTGGTTTCCGAAAGCATTCGGTTTCCGGCTCCATGCAGGTTGGGGCAAAGCGGCTTTCTGGCTGGCTTTCGCGGGGTTTTGGGTGACCTTTACGCCCCTTTACGTTCTCGGACTCGATGGAATGACACGGCGGCTGCAGCACATCGACGTTCCCGAATGGGCGCCCTGGCTTTACGTCTCCGTCGTCGGTGTCGGCATTCTTGTCCTGGGGGTCATCGCGCAGGTCATTCAATTGGTCGTCAGCATTCGCCAGCGGGAAAAGCTGCGGGATATCACCGGAGATCCGTGGGATGGTCGTTCTCTTGAATGGGCAACCCCGTCGCCGCCGCCGTTCTTCAACTTCGCCGTCATGCCGAATGTCGAGGGGGAGGAGGCCTATTGGGGTATCAAACTTCGCGCCGTGGAATCACAGCAACTATCGCCCGAACCGGATTATGAGCCTATCGAGATGCCGGTAAACAGTCCCGTTGGAATCTATACAGCCTTTTTCGCCACGATCTTCGGTTTCGCGATGATCTGGTACATCTGGTGGCTTGCCATCGTGGCGCTCGTGGCGGCCTTCATTGGCTTCGTGGTCTTCGCATGGCGCGACGTTCATGAATTCGAGGTTTCGGCCGACGAGGTCGCGCGCGTCGACCGTGTCCGGCGCTCCGCTCGCGAGGCGATGCTCGCGCGAATCTCAGAACAGGGAGTATTGCCATGACGGATACCGGGCTGCCGGCGAGCGTCGAAGCCATCCGGCGCCTTCGCGAAGATCCGCATCGTCTGGGCCACCGTGCTCATGGCCCGGGGGAGCCCGCGGTGGGAACTGGCCAGGGCGCTACCGGCCCCGCGGACAAGCGAATTCTTGTCGGCTACGGATTCTGGATCTATCTGCTGAGCGACATCATCATTTTCGCGTGTTTCTTCGCCGCATTCGCCGTGCAAAGGGGGGCGACGGCCGGCGGGCCGGTGATTACCGATATCGTCGATGTGCAACGCGTGGGATTCGAAACCGCGGCGCTGCTATTGTCGAGTTACACCTGCATGCTGTCGTTTGCGGCGACAAATGCGCGCAATAAGCTGTGGACGCTTATATTTCTGCTTCTGACAGGCCTGCTGGGATTGATATTCGTTCTTCTTGAGCTATGGGAATTCATCGAACTATCCGATCGCGGCTTCACGCCGCAACGCAGCGCAATGCTCACTTCCTTCTACGGGCTGGTCGGACTGCATGGACTGCACGTCACGCTCGGCGGCGTGTGGCTGGCCACGATGATGGCCCAGGTCTTCATAAAAGGATTTCGCCGCGAGATCATTCATCGATTGATCTGCTTCAATCTCTTCTGGCATGCACTTGATATCGTCTGGATCGGCATTTTCACGATCGTCTATCTGATGGGAGTTCGCTAATGAGTACCTCCGACACCGACACGGACATATATGATAATAGGCGGAATTTGCGGGACGACCATGCGCCCGGTGACGAGCCACCGGAAGAAAGCGGCCACTGGGTGTTGAACGCAAACTTGGGCCTGGGATTTTCTATCATTCTGACGGCTGCTTCCTTCTTGCTAGCCACTTCCAACATTGTTTACGGGCCGGCAATTCCGGTAGCGCTTATCGTACTCGCAATTGCGCAAATAGGCGTGCATCTGGTGTTCTTTCTGCATATCACCACTGGCCCCGACAACACAAACAACGTCCTCGCACTGGCATTCGGCATATTGGTCGTCGTGCTGATCGTTCTCGGTTCAATCTGGATCATGGACCATCTGAAGCAAAACATGATGCCCATGGATCAAATGATGAATATGCAGCCATGAGTATTTGGATCATGCACCCGAAAGCTGCGTGATGCCGCATCACAATGCTTTGCCAAGTAGGGACATGCAGTGAAGGAGCTTCAATATGTCACCGAAGTGCTTCGCTCTTCTATTTGCGATCTGCATTTCGCTGACGGCCGGATATATGCTCAGCTTCATATGGCTTTCCGCTGCGACAGCCTACTAGATTTTCGTAGGTTCATGCGGAAGCCTGTCTTATTCCTTTGTGCCTGGCTTACTCCGATCGTTCTTGGAAATGCGCACGCCCGATTTACCAATCGGCGTCACCAGATCTTTTTCAAGGACGGTTGGGGCCATACCCTCTTGCTCACTCGATTGCTGGATCGGAGCGGGATTGTCCGATGTCGCTTTCCGGGAAGGAATGTTCGGACCGCCGAACTTTGTTTCTTTGCCTGTCATGATGCAGCCTTTCCTTGGAAATGAACCTTACTGCGAAAGAGCCGCAAAGTTCCACGAGATCGGAGGGACGAGAGGTATTTGCCGGTCGCACGGAACTTCCGCCGATTTCGCCGCTTAGACGGAAATGATATCTTTCATGCGATTGTTTCGTAACGAACTGACAACCCTTAGACGCTCCCCGGTCATGACCGCGCGGGTCCGGGCGGTTTCGCAATGAAGCACCAGGAGAGCGATGGATCCCCAACTAGGCAACGTCATGAAGGAATGAGCCTGCTCGGCCGCGGTCTCATTTCTGGAGCGGCCGACGACGATCCCTCGGCAATCGGCACCTATGCCAGCGCCGGCGCACGCTTCGGTCTCGGGATGCTCTGGACCGCGCCCGTTACGCTGCCGATGATGTTCACGGTCGTGTACCTTTCATCGAAGCTCGGGCAGGTAACCGGACGTGGACTATTTCAAGTCATCCATGACAATTATCCCCGATGGTTTCTTTATCTGGCGTTGGCCGGAGTCGTTATCGGCAATACGATCGAGGCTGCCGCCGACCTGGGCGGAATGGCGGCCGCGGTCAACCTTTTCGTGCCGCTTTCCGTTCCCCTTATCGTTGCCGTGATGGCAGTCATTCTGCTCTGTCTACAAGTGATGGGCTCCTACACTTTCATTCGCCGAATTTTTCGCTGGCTGGCCCTCAGTTTGCTGGCCTATACAGGCGCGGCTATATTAGCGAAACCGGACTGGATGGCCGTTCTTAAGGGCTCGCTCATTCCATCCATCGAATTTAACGAGGAATTTCTTTCGATCATCGTGGCGATCATCGGCACTACGCTGTCGGCGTATCTCTACACCTGGCAATCCAATGAAGAGGTCGAGGAAAAAATCGCCGAGGGAAAGACTTCGATGAAAGCCAGACGAGGCGTCAGCAGCTCGAAACTGGCTCGTTCGCGCAAAGAAATTCTTGTCGGAATGACGTTCTCAAACCTGGTCATGTACTTCATCATTATGGCGACCGGCGCGACGCTGCATGTTCAGGGGCACACGGATATCCAAACGGCCGCGCAGGCGGCCGAAGCGCTAAAACCAATCGCCGGACAGGCCGCCGGATATTTGTTTGCGGCTGGAATCATATCGGTCGGATTTCTGGCGGTTCCCGTCATGACGACGGGAGCGGCCTACGACCTCGCCCAGTCAATCGGTATCAAGGGCAGCCTGAACGCCAGTGCCCCAGAGGCGCCGGGATTTTACGTCATCATCGCAGCGGTAACGTTGATCGCGGTCGCGATGAACTTCATTGGCATAAATCCGATGAAAGCCCTGGTATGGTCCGGCGTGGTTCAGGGATTTTCTACTCCGCCTCTCTTGCTATTGCTGCTGTTCATGACGAACAACAAGGCGATCATGGGCGAGCATGTGAATTCACGTCTTATGAATGTCGCCGGCTGGCTGACAGTCCTGGCCATTTTCTCGGCCAGTGCCGGGCTCGTGGTGACATGGATCATATAGGATGGGCGATGGAGCAGGCATCCGCCTGCCGATGGAAAGAATAAGCTCCTCACATCCGGCAGAAGATCTGACCTTGAAGGCTCAGATTGGCGCGCATGGATGCAACGCGACGCTCCGCGTCGGCCAGATCATAGGCCCAGAAACTGATGCCGAACGTCCGTCCATCGATATGGTAATCGGCCAGGAAACGGAACATGGTACGCCCGTTACGATCACTTGTACGGAATTCGGGTTCAGGGTCGCGATCCAATCGACGGACCTGCGGAAGCTGGATCACGTTCATTATCGAAACTCCTGTGGCTCATGCGCGTTTTCCGGCGATCCCGTGGTGATATCCAAGCGGCCCTCGTCGGTCCATTTTCAAACTTCCGGAGACAATCGTTGTTCCCGCGGCGAGCGGCAGTTTGTAGAGGGCATCGGTAGAATGGTCGGAGGTACGATCTGCTCCTTTCAAGCGATCCTTGGTTCTTGCAGGCTCTTGCAAAGGTGGAGAAAGCGAAAGCGCGGCCGGTCTTGCAGCGTGGCAAATCATCAGGGCCGGCAATAGGCCGTGCCGTCGGTGGCTCTTGCCGGATGATCGACATATCGGCCGTCCGCTGGCGCGGCAATATCCCAGAAATTGGTCGCCAGCGTATCGAGGGCTGCGCGCAAGCCGGCCCCGCCCAGCGCCGGGCCATGACCGCTGATCAATCGTTCCGGCTTGAGACTAGCAATCTGCTTTGCTGATTGTTCCGATGCCTGCCAGTCGATCGTCAGATAACGAGGCGGACCATGCAGTCTGGGAGCCTGCGTCACTACGTCGTAGACGGATTCCTGGCCGGTCGTGATGACGGCGTCACCGGCGACGAGGGTGCGATCGCTTTCGCGCCAAAGGGAGATATGTCCCGGTGTATGGCCGGGTGTATGCAGCCATGACCATTCGGAAGCGAAAGGTACGGTGCCGTCGGCAGGCAGGCTTTGAAGCAGGCTGCCGAGGTTGGAGGGGCCGCGCGGCAGCAGGGGCGACATGAGCGCAAAGCTTCCGCCACCAACCCATGGGTCTGCAGGCGGATAAGACGCACGTCCATCCAGGTAAGGATGCTCGAGCGGATGGGCGTAGACCGGCACATCCCAAAAAGCGGCCAAGCGTTCGACAGATCCGGCGTGGTCAATATGTCCGTGAGTCATGATAATGGCAGCGGGCCGGGAGGTCGCACCGAAGCGGCGCGCCGCAGCTGCCAAGATCCGATCCTGTGACGATGGCAAACCGGTATCGATGAGGAGCCAGTTGCTATCCGGCACAGGCTTGCCCAGAAAAACCGCATTGACGATGGAGAGCTTCAGGTAGGCCACATCATCGCAGATTTTCCGCGTTCCATCCTCGTTTTCGACTTCGATGACATCGCTATCGCTGAGATGCAGTTGGTCATCCATATCCCGCACTCCGTTGCGAGCCAAATCGTCTCCGAACCACCCATCAATCACTTCGAGATCGATTGTGTTTCACCTTCGGATGAGCGGATGAAAATACAGCCATGCCGTAGCCATCCACTCATCCCGGTAGCCTTTTTACTTTGGAAGTTCCTTGGCCATTTGCAGATGCTGCTCGAGTTTCGGCCTCGTATTGGCGGCCCAGGTCTTCAGACTTGCATCCTCGCCGCCGTTTCCATAGCGTTTGAAAAGATCAACCGCATTCGCATGAGCTGAACGCTGGTCCGCGTCGTAGCGTTTGACAAAGTCATTTCCCTGCATTTTCTGCAGCCGCGCCAGCATCTTCTTCTGGCTTGAACTCATCTCCGTTGGCAGTGTCGCCTTGACCTTTCCACTGTTGACGAGATCTTTCAGCTCATTCGTTGTCTTTTGGTGATCATCAATCATTTGCTGAGCGAATTTTTTCGTTTGATCATTGCCTCGCTGCAGCGCGAGCTTGCTCGATTCAATTTCAAACATATCGCTGCTGGCGGCTTCATTGACAAAGTCTTGGGTATTTGGCGCCGCCCCCACGAGCGAATTAACACCTGTCTTTTCCGCTGTTGATTGAGAATATGCTGGCGCCGCTGCCAGCGCTACCGCAATAGTGACGATCGCGAGCTTCATGCTGGTCTCCTTTTCAGATCTACCTTTATGGAATCCAAGTATCTTCCGTTTCACTGGGTTTCCTGCTGTTTGAAGTCACGCGGCGGCTACCGCGCGTTGGAAAAGATGATGGTACCGTTCAGTATCCATTCGGCGAGTGTCAGCAACGCGATGATCAAAAGCGCAAGTACGATCAGGTATCCCGCCCGCCGTTTTCTGCTCTTCTGTTGAGGACTGTCGTTTGCGGACACAATCGGATCCGTTTCGACAGAATTTTTCTCATCATCATTCCGCATCTCTTCTCCTTCAAGATGTTGCAACGCAACTATCGCAGGCAAGGAATGTTCCCGGGTCGGAACAATAAATCTGTGCCGTGTGTCGATGCCGGTTCCGCAGCCCAGAGGGAACAATCGACAGAAATGGAAGTTGGATGTTCCAAAGGTGCTTTCGCCGCGGTCCACCCTCATCGGATGGTCAAGGTAAAGCACTGCCGTCCTGGCAAATTGATGGAGATGCATGATGGCTCACGCAGGAAAAAAGCACTTCTCCCGCGGATCGAAAGGCAAAGGTGACGCGTCAGGCGCTGCTACGACACTTGAGGAAGGGAAGGTCGGGGAAAATGCCGTTCTGTCCAACCGTGACAAGGCACAACATTCGAGGGAACGAGGTCTCGACAGCCGCGGCGTTCAGACAGAACAATATCGCGATCACGTCAGCAATCGCCGCTGAGCAATAGCGAACGAGGAAAACGACGATCAAAACAGATTGTCGTATCCGCGGTATCGAGTTTCGAAAATTCCACCGATTGGCATCCCTGCAAAGATGACATCAAGCAGGGGATGCTCAGGGCGATTGATGAGGGTATGGCAAGATAACGATCCCCGGTACCGGTCATCAAGCGATAGCGAGTGTCGACGCAAAAGCCGGTTATTGCTTTGAATCAATCACAACGATTGCAGATTTCAGCCACGATGCAGCAAAGTGCTAAGCCATTATTGTCGGGGACCGCGGAGAAAGTGAGTTTTCTCATCAATGGCAAGAATTATTTTTCGTGCCTTGCCGGGACGCTGAACGAGGCTAAACGGCAGATCTGGATTATTGGTTGGAACTTTAATCCGACAATATTGCTGGAGCCGCAAAAATCGGACGCAACCTTGGGAGACGCCCTCGAACAAGCAACCCTTTCCAATCCGGATTTACAGATCCGCATTCTGGTTTGGGCACTTGGGCCAATCTATTCGGATAAATCCCTGAGAATATTTTTTCAAAAAACCTTTCCGAAGAGTGATCGTATCCAGCTACGCTTTGCGATCCAACCCGTCTTGCTCGGCTGCCATCATCAAAAGCTTGTTTGCGTTGACGACAATGTCGCGTTCCTCGGCGGCATCGATCTGGCATCGCGCAGGTGGGACACACGTGGCCATCGTGCCGGAGATCAGCGCAGACGAGATTCGGAGGGCGTGCCCTACGAAGCGGTGCATGACCTCCAGGTCATGGTAACTGGGCAGGCAGCAAGGATCGTCTCTGACATTGCCAGACAGCGGTGGGCGGCGGCAACTGGCGAGCGGCATGAACCCTTGGCACGTACTTGCGAGCATGACTCGCAATGCGAAGGATCGCTTTCTCTTTCCAACATGCCAATCAGGCTTGCCGTCTCAAATCCCACGAGAGGATCACGGATGCGCGATAATCTCGGAAGCGTCACAGCCAAACAAATGATCGATGCAGCGAGGCGCCATCTCTACATCGAAACGCAATATCTCGCCTCGTTCAATATCGCCGAAGCATTGGTTGCGCGTTTGAAGGAGAAAGAAGGACCCGAGATCGTGATCGTCTGTGCGTACCGCTCGCATGGTCTGATCGAAAAGATGATCATGGACAGGAATAGGGATAGGATCATTGCGAAACTCAAACATGCGGACGAGTTCGACCGTTTGCGCGTTTTCTATCCGGTCATTCCGGATGGAACGCGGCAGGTGCCTCTTTTTGTTCATTCAAAGTTGTTGATCGCAGACGACATCCTGGTACGAATTGGCTCATCGAACCTCAATCATCGCTCGGAGAGTTTGGATACGGAGTGCGACATTCTGTTCGAGGCGCAAGGCGCCGAACATAGGAAGGTCATCCGCAGCCTGCGTCACAGCCTTCTTTCGGAATTTCTCGGCTGTTCTTCCGAAACGCTCGATCAGGTCTTTGAGCAAAAGGGCTCTCTTATCCGTGCGATCGCGGCGCTCGATCTTGGTGCAAGGGGCTTGAGGCCGCTTCACTCGAAAAGCCGAAAGATCACACCTGTTTTGGGGACGGCACTGTTCGATCCCGCGCGACCCTGGCCGCCATCACGCCTCCGTCGTGTCGCGGGTCGATTGCGTCGCATGCTCCGGTTTGGCTGATTGCTGGCTGAAAATCAGTTCGGTAATCATCATCGCGATGCCACCGAACAGAAGCGGAATGAGATAGTAGATCAAGCGAAAAGCGATCAAGGCTCCGATCGAGGCGGCATTCGGAACGGCATATGCCAGGGTTGTCTCCAGGATACCGAGACCTCCGGGGACATGGGTGGTCAGGACGAGAGTGTTGGCAAGCACGAATGCAGTGACGGTGCGGAAATAGGATACCTCGGCATAAGCCGAAAACAATGCGTAAAGGCATGCGGACACGAAGGCAAAATTCACAGTGCCAATCGTAATCTGTGCCAGAGCTATCCTTGCTTGAGGCAATTCAAATGACCAATGCCATAAGGTCAGCCGCCTTCGCAGGTATTTAGCCAGAATACCATAGATCACAGGAATGCAAAGAAGAGCGCCACCCAATATACGCAGAGCTGGAGCATCGACGCGCAGCAGCGTAACGATATCTTCCGAAGCGACAAGCAAGGCGATACCGCCGATGGTCAGCAGGCCGAGGGCGACCGTCACACCGGAAAATAGGATGATCTTCGCGACATCTTCCATGCTAAGGCCCCAGCGAGCATAATAGCGATAACGAAATGCACCGCTGCTGAGCCCTGCAAATCCGATATTGTGACCCATCGACAGGCTGATGAGGGATGCCAGCGCAATTTTTGAATATGGCAAGGACTTTCGAAGCGACAGAATGGCCAGATAATCGAAGCCGGTCAGGCTGATATAGGAACCCGCCGCGAAGAGGATCGCTGCCGCAAGGCACAGGAAGGGGAGTTTGCGCAGCGATGCTTCAATCTCTTCCAAACTGTAGTGCGAAAGGATCCGATAAAGAAGAAAGAGCGCCAGGCAAAGCGCGCCAAGCATTGCCGCATTCCATATCAAGCCTTTCCGGGTCATCGGGTCTGCCTTTGTTCACGCCGGCTATTCTGCGGAACGACTGGGCGGCTTCGGTGTTCCCCACATATGACCAACGAGAAGCGAATCAGAATACTCACCTATAATGTGCACAGCTGCATTGGCACCGATCGCAAGGTCGACCCGACTCGGATCGCATCCGTTATCGCCCAAACACAGGCTGATATCGTGGCGCTGCAGGAAATCGACGTTCGTCGTTTGCGGACAGGGCGTATCGACCAAGCAAGCATGATCGCGTCGCTTTTGAAGATGGAAGCTCATTTCAATGCGACGCTGACATTCGCGGAGGAGCAATATGGAGATGCGATCATAACCAACTGGCCGACAAGGGCGGTCAAGGCTGGTCCGTTGCCGTCAAGAGGCGAGCCTCGCGGCGCTCTTGCAGTCGAGATTGTCATCGGCGATGTCATATTAAACGTCGTGAATACACATCTCGGACTTCGTGGGCGGGACCGTATCCAGCAAATGACGACATTGCTGGGTCCCCCATGGCTGCATGGTTCCGTGCAGCCGGGTGCTACGATCCTATGCGGTGATTTGAACGCCGTTCCCGCATCCGCTACCTATCGGCTGATCGGTCGGCTCTTTAAAGATGTCCAGCTTCAGGGAAAAGACCCGGCGCGTCCGACCTTCCCCTCCAGATACCCTCTGATGCGCCTCGATCATATATTTGTCAGCGAGGACATTCATGTCATGGGTTCTGCTGTTCTACAAAACAAACTGACGAAGGTTGCTTCCGATCATCTTCCGCTCATCGCCGATCTGATCCTCGCGAGCTAGCGATTACACCTGATGACTGGATCATCCCGCCCGAATAAGCTTGGCAAATCCTGACAGACACGTCGGCGCCGACGGGGAACATTCAATCACCCGCGGGGTTCGAAGGCGAAGCAGACGTGTAAGCCTGTCGCTGCAGGCAACGTGCGCTCGAGACGAGCCGCGATCATGGCCGTTTGCAGGCAAAGGGGAGATCAGATGTCGGATGGGATCGGCCTTGCCAGTTATGGACGTGCGCGCAGTGTCGACGCGAATAGCTTAGTCGCCGGCAGCGGCGGGCGCCGCGCGGGCGTGCTGACATTTCATGGCTGCATCAACTACGGCTCCTATTGGCAGGCACGCTGCCTCATCGAAGGATTGCGATCGATGAACGTCGATGCGTTGCTGCTGAACCACAGATCGAGACGCGTGGATATGGCCGAATGGCGTTGCGCGTTTCGGCCACAGCTACCTGTTGCGACCGCCAGGGAAGATTATCCGCTTTACCGTATAAAGATCCGCAAATCCCTCGACGCAGTTTCCCGGCTGCCACTATCCGCACCGTTCGCGCTAGAGGATCCATCGGCTATCGAAGATCTGCCGCTCGTCATTGTCGGCAGCGATGAGGTCTGGAATTTGCATCATCCCTGGTACGGCGGCAGCGGCCTCTTCTTTGGCGAAGGCTTGCGGAAGCCTCTCCTTTCCTCCTACGCCGCCAGCTTTGGAAATTTCAATTCAGCGCGGCGGCTGAACGGCCACTGGGCCGAGAAACTGCGTCACTTTTCATGGATTTCAGTGCGCGACTTGAATTCGAAGCGCCTTCTTGGTGAGACCTTAGGGATGGAGGCCGAATTGGTGCTCGATCCGTGCCTTCAGTTCCCGCAAGCGATCTTCGATGCTGGTAAAGAACAGCCGTTACACCCTTACGCGGCTGTTTACGGGCACAGCTTTCCGGCCTGGTTTCAGCGAATGGTTCGAGATTGGGCGGATGCGCATAATATCCGGCTGGTCAGCATCGGATACAGGAACAATTGGGCTCATGAACACCACATCGACGCGGGACCGGAAGAATTCGCCCGCTTGATCGGCGGCGCCAATGCGGTGGTGACGAATTTCTTCCATGGCTGCGTTTTTGCTCTCGTCAATGAAAAGCCCTTGGCCTGCGTTCTCTCCGATTATCGATCGAACAAGCTTCGCGATCTGACGGCAATGGTCGGCATTGAGGGAAGTGTTATATCTGAATTCAGCCACGCATCTCGATTGCATCTGGCCTTGACGGAAGCGCCGGGGCCGGATGTCGCCCGGCATATCGAAAGCCTTCGTCATAACTCCAGCACTTTTCTCAATCATGTCATCGAGCAGGCATTCTGATCCCTTGGGAAATACCGGCCGGGTGAGCCCGGCTGATCTCATTCGCTCCGGGCTCTGTATCGGATGCGGTGCCTGTGTGGCGCGTGCGCAAGAGAACGACGTCCATATGGATTTCGATCCCTTCGGGCAATGGAAGCCGCGTGCGGGTAGTGGTTGGATGCGAGACCGAACGGCGGATTTTTCTCGGATATGCCCGTTTTCTCCAAGCAGCAAGAACGAAGATGTGCTCGCCGAAGAGCTCTTCCCGAATGCCGTCAAAACCGACCCTCAGCTCGGCCGATTGGAGGCGACATTCGTCGGTCATGTCGCGGAAGGCACCTTTCGCGCCAGTGGCAGCTCGGGAGGTATGGTCACTTGGGTCGCAACCGAGCTTCTTCGCAACGGGCTTGTCGATGCTGTCGCGCATGTTGTCGAAAGAGCTGGGGCGGCCTTAGCCGACGGACCCTTGTTTTACTATACGCTCTCGCGCGATCCGCAGGCACTGCAGACAGGCGCCAAGTCGCGCTACTATCCGGTGGAGATGTCGGGGGTGCTCGATGAGATCAGGAAGACGCCAGGTCGATATGCCGTGGTCGGCGTTCCCTGCTTCATAAAGGCATTGAGATTGTTGAGCAGCGCCGATCCGATCCTGAAAGAGCGCATTGCCTTCACGCTCGGGCTCGTTTGCGGGCATATGAAAAGCGCTCGCATGACCGAGAGCTTCAGCTGGCAGATGGGGCAGCGGATTCAGGATGTCGAGCGGATCGACTACAGGTCAAAATCTCCGGATCGCCCGGCCAGCTGGTATCGCGCGAGCCTGGGGCTGCGAAATGGCGAGCTTCGGGCTCGCGACTGGTGGAACCTTGTGGACGGCGATTGGGGCGCCGGCTTTTTCCAGAATTCCGCCTGCAACTATTGTGACGACGTGGTTGCGGAGACAGCGGATATTTCGTTCGGCGACGCCTGGCAGGAACCTTATTCATCAGACGGGCGGGGAACCAATGTCGTGATCGTGCGATCGCGGGCGCTTCTCGAGCTCATTGGTGCGGGGATGGAATCCGGACGCATTTGCCTCTCGCCGGTCGACGAAGCCTTCGTTGTCAGTACCCAAGCCGCAGGCTTTCGGCAAAGACGGGAAGGTTTGGCCTTCCGCATGAGTCTGCCGCGATTTGGCATTCGCCCCGGCAAGCGCGTCGCTGCGGTGAGACACGGGTTGGGTGCCCGGCGCAAGATGATATACGGCATGCGCCTGGCCATCAGTTTTTGGAGCCATCGGGTCTTTTGGCTCGCCCGTGAAATGCATTGGCCAGGTCTCTATCTGGGTTGGGCTCGCCTGATGCTGAGCTGCTATCATGCGCTGGCCTATTCGCGTGGACCCATGGGTCGGCTGCTCGATCGCTTCTGTCCGGACAGGAAACTGTGAGGACGGATGATTAGAAAGCCGTCATGGCGGAAGACGGCCGATCGAAGCGATCAGCGGTCCGATGCGGGGCATAGCGTTCGACCATTTCGCGGCAGAATTCGGCAAATTCTTCCGGCACCAGCGGGGCACTCGTATGATGAGGGGCGATGCCGCGATGTTCCGGCGTGAAGCAGAAGGTGACCGTGACATCGAAGTCCTCAAGGCTGCGCATTTGCCGATCGAACCAGTCCAGCGCATTGGGACGGAAACGATCCGCCCAGGAAAGGCCTGTCCTGATCGATTTCACCCCGAGCCGCTTCATCCAGGCGACCGCCTCGTCAAGTCGCGGATCTTCGAAATGAAACCATTGAACCAGGCCGAGTTCCGGGGCATGCCGGGCGAAGGCGTCAAGGGCCGGCTTCGGCGTACCGTCCTCCCGCAGAAGACCCATGTAGTAGTGCCGATAATAAGAGGAACCCTCGGCTTCCTTGTGGCGCGTAGTCGCTTCCCATGACCTCGGAAGGTCGAAGAGACTGTACCACTGGAATTGCGGCACCTTCCCCTTGAGCAGCTCGACAGTGCGGTTCAAGCCCCAAAGCTGCACGTATTCAGCGCCAAAACTCGATACGCCGACCTCGCTGACCCAGACGGGAAGATCGGTGACATCAGCGATTTCGGCGATTCTCCGCGGCCATTCGTCAATTTGCCATAGATTCCAGTCCAGCGGAAAGCCGTGAACCGCGACGGCGTCGAGATGATCCAGGACCCCAGAATTTTTCATTCGATCCATGAAGGCGGGATCAATCGGAGAGATGCCACCCAGCACCTTGACCAAGTCGGGATTCGCAAGCGCGATCGCGTCGGCGGCCAGTATCGCCATTTCGGCAAACCGGCTCCAGTCGGGATCTATCTCCGGATCCCAGTGCGACTTGTTGTTTGGCTCGTTCCAAATCATAGCTGCTTTGATCATGCTGATCTCCCGCGACAAGCTCATGGATTCATTTCATTGAGGGTGATGATTTTCGCTCCCCAATCTGCGACGACCATGTGGGTCACGGATGCTGGTTCCACGTCGAACCTCAGCCAGGCGTCGATCGGCAAGCCGAGAACATGGCTGACCGCCGCTTTGATAACATCTCCGTGGGATACGAGCGCCAGCCTCTTGCCATCGGCCTTGGTCGCGAGATCTGCAATCAATTTCCAAACGCGGCTCTGAACGTCGAGCATGGTTTCGCCGTTCGGCGCCCGTACAAGGCTGCGCATGGTGTTCCAACGTCGCCATTGGGCGTCTTGTTCGAGCGTCGAAAAGGTCTTGCCGCTCCAATCGCCGAAATCGACTTCATCCAGTGCCTCTTCGATCCGCGGGGAACCCAGCCCACATGCGGAGACGATTGCTTCGGCCGTCTGCTGGGTGCGTTCGCGCGGGCTGCTGTAAACCGCATCCAGATGGTAGCGCGCCATGCGCGGTCCAAGGCGATTTGCCTGCGACAAGCCCGCATCGCCGAGAACGATCCCATGTGTGCGACCTGCAAGAAAAGCGCCGAGATTGTCGTGGGCTGCGTGACGAACAAGGAAGAACGTCGTCGTCATTCCGCCGCTCCGGGCAAGGCATCCTCCTGGTCCTCGATGAAGGCCTGCGTGCGCCTGCGGGCTTCCTGATCGGTGAATTGGCGCGGCGGTGATTTCATGAAGTAGCTCGATGGACCGACCAGAGGGCCGCCGATGCCGCGATCGAGCGCCAGTTTGGCGCAGCGTACCGCGTCGATGACCACACCGGCCGAATTGGGCGAATCCCACACTTCCAGCTTCAGTTCCGCATTGAGCGGCACGCCGCCGAACGTCGTTCCCTCCAGCCTGATATAAGCCCATTTGCGGTCCGCGAGCCATGGAACATGATCGCTCGGTCCGACATGGATGTCCGTCGGGGCGAGCGGTACATCGAGCTGGCTCGTCACCGATTGCGTCTTGGAGATCTTCTTCGATTCAAGCCGCTCGCGTTCCAGCATGTTGAGGAAGTCCGTATTGCCGCCGAAATTCAGCTGATAGGTGCGATCGACCCTTACGCCGCGCTCGCGGAAAAGGTTGACGAGCATACGGTGGACGATCGTCGCGCCCACCTGGCTTTTTATATCGTCCCCGATGAGGGGCAGGCGGCTCTCGGCAAAACGGCGCTGCCATTCAGGCTTCGAGGCGATGAAAACGGGGATGCAGTTGACGAAGGCGCACCCTGCGGCGAGCGCCTGTTCGGCATACCACTGCGTGGCTTCCTCGGACCCGACCGGAAGATAGGAGACAAGCACTTCTGTCTGCGTCTGGCGCAAAATTTCGGCGACATCGGCGACCGGCTCTTCCGATTGTGGGATCTCGTCCTTCAAGTATCGGCCCAGGCCATCGAGGGTCTTGCCGCGATTGACCTTGATGCCAGTCGGCGCGACCTCGGCAAAACGCTGGGTATTGTTGGGTTCGGCGTAAATGGCCTCGGCGACATCCCTGCCGACCTTGGAAGCGGCGATATCGAAAGCCGCCGAAATCTCGACGTCGCGAACATGATATCCTCCGAGGTCCACATGCATGAGGCCAGGGACGGGCTCGTTGCTTTCGGCATCGCGATAGTAGGTCAGCCCCTGCACAAGCGAGGACGCGCAATTGCCGACACCGACGATAGCTACTCGAATGGAATGGGAACGCATGTCTTTCTCCAGCATCTACAAAGCCATCCCCGAACAAGGAGGGGAGGCATCTGTTCCCGAAAAAATCTTTCAATGGATCGCAAGCCGGTTTCGCGCGTTCGAATGTTTCGGATTGAAGAGGTGCGGCGATGCTGGTCTACGGAGATATGGAGCGTGTCGAGGAAGCCGCATCGATATGCCGCCGGATCGCAGATGGCATGATGACTTGCTTAAGTATGAAGCCAGATCGCCATCGGCACGAGCTCCTGGTGCAGACCTTCATTATGGCCGGCGAACTCGTCCAGGGGCTTGCCGATCGTGAATTTCAGCAAAGAGGCTGCGATGAGATTTCCGACACGCGGACTGCCGGTGCGGAGCTGCTGTTGCTGCAAGCCCGGATGATTCTGCAGTCGTGGCAAGGAGGTTTCACCGGGCCTCTGACGCATTCAGCCGATTGGAAAGCGTTGCTGGAGCGCCTCGGGGTTGAGGAATTCATCTGGATCAGGCGGCCCGAAGGTTATGCCCATTATGCGCTCTATCCCGAGAGCTTTCTGGAGGCGGCCTTGCGTTCAGGCCTCACCTCCGATACCGTGGTGATCGGCGTGCGCAGTATCGGCGTCGGCCTTGGCGCGCTTGTCGCGGCCGCGCTCGGCTCCGGGTCTGCCTATTCCCTGCGGCCGACGGGCGACCCTTTCCGCCGGCACGTGCTGCCAGGGGAAGCTTTGCAAAATCAAATTCTGAGCCGATCCGATACGGATTTCGCCATTGTCGATGAAGGCCCAGGATTGTCGGGCAGTTCATTTGGCTGCATAGCGGATTGGCTGGAGACGAATGGGGTCCCTGCCGAGCGCCTTCATTTTTTTCCAAGTCACAAGGGCGACCCAGGTGGGCAGGTCAGCAAGACGCATCTTCGCCGGTGGAGGCAGCGGAGGCCGCATGTCGTCGATGTTCACGAGCTGATCCTGGACGCGCCGGAAAAGAAACATAACCTCAAGTCGTGGGCTTGCGAGCTCCTGGGCGTGAGCGGAGATTCCTGGCAGGACCTGTCGGGGGGCGAGTGGCGAAGGCTTCGCTATGGGGATCCGCACAATTGGCCGCCGAGCTACAGGCGGCAGGAGAAGCTGAAATTTCTGCTGTCGAACGGCGAGGCGCGCCATCTGGTGAAATTTGCAGGGCTTTGCGATACGGCAACCAAGCAGGCAAGAGGCAGGGTGTTGAGCGAGGCCAGCTTCACGCCACCGGTATTGGGGACCTGTCACGGCTTCATTGTCGAACCATGGGTAGAGGGCTCTCCAATGACGGCGGAGCCGGCATCAAAGGAAATGGTTGTGCAGATCGGCCAGTATCTTGGTTTCCGGGCAGGCCATCTTCCTGCTGCGCATGGAGGAGCATCGCTCTCCGATCTATGCCATATGGCCGTCGTCAATATCGGGGAGGCCCTCGGAAGCGAGATCGCTAATCACGTTGAACGACTGATTGGCCAGCCGCATCGTTTGACGAAATATTTGCGGCGGACGGATACGGATAATCGGCTTCACCGATGGGAATGGGTAAGGCGGCAAGACGGCCGTTTGATGAAGACCGATGCGCTGGATCACAATGCCTCTCATGATCTCATCGGATGTCAGGATGTCGCCTGGGATGTCGCGGGTGCGTGTGTGGAATTCGATCTATCGAAGGCGCAGCGGCTACATTTGGCTCAGATTGTTGCGGCAGAAGCCGGTCGCGATGTGCGCGAGGATGTGCTTGACGTATTCGAGGCATGCTATCTAGGCTTTCAGATCGGCCTTTGGTCTTTGGCGGCACAAAGCCAAGATACTGCTGAGCGAGGACGTCTGACGAATGCCGTGGCGCGCTATGAAGGGCGCATCCGCGCCTTACTGGCGGACCGTCCCGCCATCTTCAATGGCTGATGGCTCCTCGGCGGACTCGGGTTTGTCCGAAGTCATGTCAGGTCGATATCCCAAGGCCGTTCTGATGAGTTTGATGGATTGGATGCCGACACCTCTCAGCATCAACAATTGGTCGTCCGTCATGCCCGCAGCCTCGTGACAGCGGGTAATGCCGTTGTCGGCCAAGGAACGAACCACCCAGCGCGGAAGTGTCGTTTCGGAAAGAACATCCGAGCTCTGTGTCGGAGCTCCTGAACCGCGGCTTTCACCCGATTGCATCGTGGCGATCCATAAGTTGATGCATTGAGATCGCATCGAACTCGCCTGAGGGGCACGGGTTCCAGCTGCTTGCATAAAATCGCTATTCGCCGATGCCGTTGCTCCCGGCGGCATATATCGCGTCAATAACCGCGGCGGAATTGATGAGGCCTTCGCAGGCTGGGTCATAGCTGTTGTCTCTGGCCAAGCGCGTTGCCCAGGCGGCCGCTGCCCGCCCGCCCCAATCATCCGGCGGCTCGACAAGGAGATCGGTGCGTGTTCCGCTATGTCGTTCCGCGGCGAAATCATAGAAAGAACCGTTGAGGTTCCGCATGACGACCCCTCCCTGCGTTCCGTGGAAGCTTGCGCCGATAACGGCATCGCTACCAGCGTTGAGGCCCCAGGAGCAGGCCAATCGGAGAGTTACGCCATTCGACAAGGTTGTAGTGGCGAAGGCGAAATCTTCCACATCGTTGCTGTTGGGAGGGATTGGAGCGCCCTTTCGAAGAAGGCAGCTTTGAACCCCGGCGATGGCCGGGAAGTCGAGTGTCCATAATGCCAGGTCGACAAGATGGATACCTAGATCCATGACGCAGCCCCCGCCCGAGCGTTGCCTGTCGTAGAACCAGGGCTTGTCAGGCCCATAGGCGTTGTGAAAGACCATATCGACGGCGAAGATCCGGCCGAGTTCTCCTTTGCGAACTAGGTCACGGATGAGGCTCATGGCCTTCGTGTGCCTGTAGGAAAGGTCCACCTGCATCAAGCGGTCCGCCTTCCGGGCCGCCGCAATCGCCTGTTCGACTTCGGTTCGGGTGCGGCCCAGCGGCTTCTGGCAAAAGACGGCAATGCGTTGTTCAAGAGCAGCAACGGTCTGCTCTGCGTGCAAGGCGCTGGGGGTGGCAATGACGATCCCATCGAGCGGTTCGGCGAGCAGATCATCGAAGCGAGGTACGATCTTGCCCTGCCCGGCAAGTTCTGCAGCTGTTCGCGCCATCTCCGCCGATGGGTCGCAGATGAACGTCTTTCCGACCAACCCGGTGTCCAGGATAGCCTTCATGCGGTGCCTGCCAATCCAGCCGACACCCAGAAAGCCAAGCCGAAGGCTGCCGTTGACACGGCCACGGCTAGCGTGTTCGTCGCGAACGCTCATCGGTATATAACCAGGGCTTTGAGGAAGCCGTCGGGGCGGTCCCGTGTCATGTTCAAGGCATCATCGAGCCGCTCAAGCGGAAAACGGTGGGTCAGGAAAGACCATGGATCGAGCCGACCGGCTTCGATTGCCGCGATCGCATCGCGAATGCCTTGCACATAAACGGCCGAGTCCCGTTCGTGAGCATTGACGACATCGAGCCCTCGCCAGTTCCACAACTGCATATTGACCTGCCTTGGGCCATCTTGATGATAGCCCGCAATGACCAGGCGTCCGCGCTCGCGCGTCAGTTCGGCTGCGAGGTCAAGCGGCCATTGCTTGCCAACGGCCTCGATCACACGATCGCAGAATTGTCCTCGCGTCGCTTGCTTCACCCTCTCGATAATCTGCCAATGGTCCGTCATCTCTATGGTTTCGAGCGCCCCCGCGCGTCTGGCGACCTTCAGAGAAAATGGCCTTCGGGAAATCGCGATGACATGCGCGCCGGCGGCCACGCACAGCTGGGTCAGCAAGGCACCGAGGAAGCCAATTCCAACGATGGCGACGAACTGCCCCGGTTGAACGTCGCATCGCTTGAAAATATTCATGGCGCAACCTAACGGCTCTCCCGGAAACGGCCGATTATCGAGCCAGGCGGGTAGCCGGACAATGTCGCTCTGATTGGCGAGATCGTAGGTGGCATAAGCATGCTGACTTAAAGTCGCGACGCGATCACCAACAGCAAAACCGGCGACATCATCTCCGATCGCATCGATAGTCCCCCAGCCTTCATGTCCCAGTCCTCCGGGCTCCGTCGGAAACCGCATCCATTCCGGGCCTGACCATGGCGTCAGGTTCGAGGCGCATACTCCGCAACCTTCCAATTTCACACGCAGTTGACTGGCGGCAGGTTCGGGCATAGCCAAGCGTTCTACGTGCAGCTGCCCGGGTCCCGTCACGACGGCCGCTTTCATATCGACTGCCTGCACTGATGTGATCGCGTTCATTCATACTCTCCTGGGAGTTCTAGCCTTCCGATCGTCGAATTGGATCGAAGAGGCGTGCCTAACTGGCATGCGCATGGCTTGTTCCAGAAGATGATGAAGATGCTTCGTGGCAGGTACAAGGATGTAGCCAGACGAGCGAAATCGAAGCGCATCATGGAAGAAGTCTACAAAGATAATGATGTCATAGCGTCAGGAACATTCCTTGGGGATCACTGTTAGGGGCGATCAAAAGCCTCTCAACTCAACAGCCCAGGGTGTTCAATGTCACATGTTCTCGTCACTGGTGGATGCGGTTTTATTGGTCGGCATGTCACGGAGGAACTGCTTGAAAATGGATATCAGGTACGCGTTCTCGATGCCCTGATCGATCAGGTGCATGGTCCTTCCGGCTTCCAGCAAGTGCTGGATACGGCGGATGTTGTCCGTGCTGACGTGCGCGACAAGGGAGCGGTCCGGGAGGCTTTGCAAGGCATTGATGCCGTCATCCACCTAGCGGCTGAAGTTGGTGTCGGCCAATCCATGTATGAGATCGCCCGTTATGTGGGTACCAACGATCTCGGTACCGCCGTTCTTCTGGAAGCCATGATCGGCCTTCCGATCAGACGAATTGTCGTCGCATCCTCGATGAGCGTCTATGGCGAGGGCATGTATGTCTCGCCGGTAGGTCATCGCCTCGGCTATATAAGGCGCGATGTCAGCCGTCTCGCCGAGGGACTGTGGGATCCGCTGAGCCCCAATGGTGAGCAGCTTCTTCCCGCGCCGACGGATGAGGAGAAACCCGTCGATCTGGTCTCGATCTATGCGCTGACAAAATATGCGCAAGAGCGCCAGACGCTCATCTTCGGCCGCGCCTATGGCATCGAGGCAGTGGCATTGCGCTTGTTCAACGTCTTTGGTGCCGGTCAAGCGCTTTCCAATCCCTATACAGGCGTGCTCGCAAATTTCGCTTCGCGCCTTGCCAATGGCCAGCCGCCGATGATTTTCGAAGACGGCAATCAGCGCCGCGACTTTGTTCATGTGCGCGATGTCGCGCGCGCCTTTCGGCTGGCACTGGAGCGCAAGCCGGCGGCGGGTCACGTCATCAATATCGGCAGCGGCCAAGCCTATACCATAGCGCAGGTCGCGATGCTGCTTGCCGCCGCCATGGGAACCCCGGAATTGGCGCCCGAAATTACTGGCAAATCCCGCAGCGGCGATATCCGTCATTGCTTCGCCGATATTTCAAAAGCGAGGGAATTGCTCGGCTTCGAGCCGCGTTACCATCTCGATGGATCCCTCGAGTCCTTTGCGGACTGGGTTCTGACAACCGAAGCTATCGACAGGAATGCCGAGATGACCCGGCATCTCAAGGAACGAGGGCTCATGTCATGAGATTACCCGAAGGCCCCATCATCATCGTTGGCGGCAGTGGCTTCATCGGAAGCAATCTCGCCGACAGCTATCTTAGAGACGGTGAGGATGTGATCGTCCTCGACAATCTTAGCCGGCCCGGCGTCGAGCAGAATCTTCGCTGGCTGAAAAGCAATCACGGAGATCGCGTTCAATCGGCAATCGCTGATATCCGCGACTTCGATGCCATCGCTCCATATTTCATAGGGGCACGGGCAGTCTTTCATCTTGCGGCTCAAACGGCGGTGACGACCAGCCTCGACCATCCCCTGCATGATTTCGAGACGAATGCCCGCGGAACGCTCAATGTGCTGGAAGCGGTGCGCAAGGCGGGCAACACGGCGCCGATCATTTTTTCCAGCACGAACAAGGTATACGGCGACATCCACGACATCGCGATGGCCGGATTGGAAGACCGCTATATACCCGCCGACGAATTGCTGCGCGAGCACGGCTTCGACGAGGATCGCAGACTGAATTTCTGCACGCCATATGGCTGCTCCAAGGGAGTCGCTGATCAATATGTTCTCGACTACGCCAAGTCCTTTGGTTCGCTCACCGCTGTTTTACGCATGAGCTGCATCTATGGTCCGCGGCAGTTTGGCACCGAAGATCAAGGCTGGGTCGCTCATTTCTTGATCCGCGCGCTGAACGATGAAGCCATTTCAATTTATGGCGACGGCCGGCAAGTGCGCGATATCTTACATGTCGATGATGCCGTGCGCGCCTATCGGGGCCTGCTGAGCTCGATCGATGAAGCAAAGGGCAAGGCCTTCAATCTGGGAGGAGGGCCTGATAACGCCGTGAGCATTCGCATCGTGCTCAGGGAAATCGAAAGGATCATCGGCAGACCGATCGCGACAATGCATTCCGACTGGCGCGTTGGAGATCAGCTCTACTTCGTCACGAACACCAGCGCATTGCGCGAAGCCATCGGCTGGGCGCCTGAAATATCATGGCGTGACGGCGTGCGTGACCTTTGCGATTGGCTCGTGAGCAACCGCCTAGGCGATTCATATCGTGCTCGGAGGGCCTCGGCATGAATGGAGAGGTTGATGTCCGCCAATCCAATTTGATGCCTTCGCCGGTCTATGCGCTTGATGCTCGCAAGCCGCGGACTGTTCTCATGACGCTGGATGCCGTCGGCGGCGTATGGCGATACGCCATGGATCTCGCCAGGGGATTACATTGGTTCGGGATTAACACCGTATTGGCCGGATTTGGACCATCCCCTTCCTCCGAGCAGGAGCAGGAAGCAATCGCAGTCGGGCCATTGGTTTGGCTGGATGCTCCCCTGGATTGGATGGCGGGAAATGAAGATGAGCTCGACATTATTCCCCATCTTCTGAGGCAGCTTATTGATCGGTATTCGATAGACTTGCTTCATCTGAATCTCCCCTCGCAGGCTGTCGGTCTCGACATCGATCTGCCTGTGGTCGCTGTTTCGCATTCATGCGTCGTGACATGGTTTCAATCCGTGCGCGGCGCGGATGTCCCCGAGCCATGGAGATGGCAATTCTCGCGCAACCGGCGAGGTTTCGACCGGGCCGATATCGTCGTTGCGCCGAGCCATAGCCATGCGCATGCGCTTCGAACATGTTACGGGCCGATTTCCCATTTGGAGGTCGTCCATAATTCGAGCGAGCTCCCTGCTCGGTCAACCCTCAAGGAGAATTTTGCCCTGGCGGTTGGCCGATGGTGGGATGATGGCAAGAATGGTGCGGTATTGGATGAGGCCGCACGCCTGTCTCGCTCGAAGATATTTATGGCGGGGACTGCGGATGGGCCATCCGGCCAGCATTTTTCCATCAAGCATGCCGTTCAGCTAGGGGAGTTGCATCATCATCAGCTTGCCGCCGTCATGGCTCAGGCCGGTATCGTCGTGTCGCCCTCTTTGTACGAGCCCTTCGGGCTAGCCGTGCTTGAGGGAGCCCGTGCCGGAGCTGCCCTCGTTTTGGCGGATATTCCGACCTATCGCGAGCTTTGGGATGGGGCAGCACTTTTTGCAGATCCGCACGACGCCGCCGGCTTTGCCGATGCGATCGATTTGCTGGCGCAGAACGAAAGGCTGCGGAAAGAGCAGGCTATGTCAGCACAGAAACGATCGCGGGCCTATTCGCTCGACCATCAGTGCCGGTCGCTTCTGAATGTTTACGCAAGCGCCATGCAGCATGCCGAGGAGAGAGAGGCGGTGCATCCATGAAATTCGTATTCTACACGCACTCTCTCGTTTCGGATTGGAACCATGGCAATGCGCATTTCCTGCGCGGAATCATGCGCGAGCTCCTGAAGCGCGGGCATGATGCGATCGCCCTGGAACCTTCCGATTCCTGGAGCCGCCGCAATCTCCTCATGGATCAAGGGCCGCGGGCACTGGAAGCTTTCCGTCGTACTTTCCCGCAGCTGACGTCACTCGCCTACGATAGCGCCTTCGACCATGAGGAGGCGATCGGCGACGCTGACGTCGTCGTCGTCCACGAGTGGACGGATCCCGCGCTCATCAAGCGCCTCGGTAGGGCCAGGCGCATCGGCGGGCGCTTCACACTTATCTTCCATGACACGCACCATCGCGCCGTCTCCGCGCGGAGTGAAATCGCAGGTCTTGATCTTGAGAATTATGATCTCATTCTCGCCTTTGGTGAGACGTTGCGCCAGCGCTACCTCAAGGCAGGGTGGGGGAACTATGCCTTCACGTGGCACGAAGCCGCCGACGAGGCGTTGTTCAGGCCGATGCCCGATGTGGAAAAGAAAGGCGACCTCATATGGATCGGTAATTGGGGCGATGATGAACGCAGCGCCGAGATCGGCCGTTTTCTCATCGAGCCTGCCAGCCGCATCGGGAAAGACGCACTGAGGACCACGGTGCGAGGTGTGCGCTATCCTCCGACAGCGCTCGACGCTCTGCGCAAAGCCGGTATCGATTACGGCGGCTGGATCGCCAATGCCGACGTGCCGCGGGCCTTCGCCGAAAACCGCGTGACCGTGCATATCCCGAGGCGCCCCTATGTTGAATCCCTGCCGGGCATTCCGACGATACGTGTCTTCGAGGCGCTCGCCTGCGGAATTCCGCTGATATCCGCTCCATGGGATGATTGCGAAGAGCTTTTCCGGCCCGGCAGGGATTTTCTCGTCGCCAGAACGGGCGGTGAAATGACCCGCCTCATTCGTGATGTCCTTTCGGACCCGGCGCTCGCCAATGCGCTGATTGCTTCCGGCCTGGAGCGGATACGCACCCGGCACACTTGCGGCCATCGCGTGGACGAACTCCTGAACATTCTGGAGCGGCACAATGCAGTGGATAAGCGGGAGGTTGCGGAATGAAGATCGCTTTCTATGGCTCGAGCCTTCTGTCGGCCTATTGGAACGGTGCGGCCACCTATTATCGCGGTCTGCTGAAAGCCTTGGCGGCCAGGGGTTACCGTATCACCTTCTACGAGCCGGACGTCTATCAGCGCCAGGAACATCGCGATATCGATCCGCCCGATTGGTGCGAGGTGGTCGTTTACGATGGAACGATTGCCGCCTTGAAGGAGGTTGCGGTCGACGCGGCCCTTGCCGATGTTGTCATCAAGACGAGCGGCGTCGGCTTCGAGGACGACCTGCTTTTGCAGGAGGTCATGACGGCTGCCCGGCCGGGGGCTCTCAAAATTTTCTGGGATGTGGATGCGCCGGCGACGCTTGCCGAAATGCAGACAACCGCGGATCATCCGCTTCGCAAGGCACTTGCCGACCTGGATCTGATTCTGACCTATGGCGGCGGGGAGCCTGTCATAAAAAAATACCGGCAGCTTGGCGCGCTCGCATGCATTCCGATCTACAACGCGCTTGATCCGCAGACACATCATCCCGTCACCAACGATCCTCGCTTCGAGGCGACCCTTGGCTTTCTTGGCAATCGCCTGCCCGATAGAGAGGCGCGCGTCGAGGCCTTTTTTCTAGAGCCGGCCGCAGCCATGCCTTCGCAGCGCTTTCTTTTGGGCGGTGCGGGGTGGGACGACAAACCGATGTCGAGCAACGTCCGTTATATCGGGCACGTGCCGACCCGCGATCATAATGCCTTTAACGCGACGCCGAAGGCTGTGCTCAACATCTCGCGCGAGAGCATGGCCGAGAACGGCTTTTCACCCGCCACGCGCGTGTTCGAAGCGGCCGGGGCCGGCGCCTGCCTGATCACAGACTATTGGGAAGGAATTGACCATTTTCTGACGCCGAACGAGGAGGTGTTCGTCGCGCGCGATGGCCGGGATGTGCGTGAAATCCTGGCCGGCCTGACCCCCGAACGTGCGGCCGAGACGGGTAAAAGAGCGCTCGCGAGGGTACTCGGCGAGCACACGTACCGGCATCGTGCCGTCGAAGTCGATCAACTCTTACGGTCTCGTTTCGCCAGCAAGGAGGCCGCCGAATGAGCCGTGCACTCGATATCGTGATATTGGGCCTCTCCTTGTCTTCCTCCTGGGGAAACGGTCATGCGACCACGTTCCGTTCCTTGATCAGAGGTCTCCATGCCGAAGGGCATCATGTGCTTTTCCTCGAGCGGGATGTTCCCTGGTATGCCACGCATAGAGACCTTCCCGATGCGGATTTCTGTGAGCTTTCCTATTACGACAGTATGGATGAACTCAGGAGCCGATTTGAGCGGCGATTGACCGCTGCCGATGCCGTCATCATCGGTTCCTATGTGCCGGATGGCGTAGCGGTGATCGATATGGTTGCCGCGCTGAAGCCTCGGCTCTTATGCTTCTATGATATCGACACACCGGTCACGCTTGCGAAACTCGGACAGGGCGATCAGGAATATATCGCCGGACGTCAAATGCCGCTGTTCGATCTCTATCTATCTTTTTCGGGCGGAGGCGTCCTCGACCGGCTGGTGGCGGAGTTCGGCGTCTCGCGTGCGGAGGCTCTCTATTGCTCCGTCGATGAGCGGCTTTACAGGAATACGGGCGAGGAAACCTTTTGGGATCTTGGCTATCTTGGCACCTACAGCCCCGACAGACAGGAAAAATTACAGAAGCTTCTGATAGAGCCGGCACGGCAGCTGCCGCATATGCGGTTTATCGTTGCCGGGCCGCAATTTCCCGCTGATATCGACTGGCCCGAGAATGTAACTCGCATCGAACATCTCGCGCCCGCCGATCATGCGTCCTTCTACAGCCGGCAAAGATTTACCCTCAATATTACCCGATCCGACATGATCGAAGCGGGCTGGTCGCCGAGCGTGCGCTTGTTTGAGGCGGCCGCTTGCGGCACGCCGATCATCAGCGATTTCTGGCGCGGCCTCGATGAGCTTTTCCCACAAGATCGTTCCATCTTGATCGCGCATGACACGGCAGATGTGGTCGGTGCGCTGGCCGATCTTTCGGAGGAGGAGCGGCGCGGAATGGCGGATCTCGCGCAGCGCATCGTCCATGGTGATCACACCGGCCGTGCTCGCGCCAGGCAGTTGGCGAGCATTCTGGCGGAAGGCCCGCAGCAAAATCAAGTAGGCCAACGTGCGTTAGCGTAGCAATCCAAAGGAGAAATTGCATGCGGCAGGTAATCAAAAAGAACATTCTCGTCGCTGGAGGCGCAGGCTTTGTCGGCTCTCACCTTTGCGATGCGCTCATGGCCGGCGGTCATCGGGTCGTTTGTGTCGACAGCTTTTTGACAAGTTCGCCCGATAATATCAAGTCGTTGCAAAACCATCCTAATTTCACCCTCATCGAGCATGACATATGCGAAGAGCTCGAGATCGCCGAGCCGCTTCATCAAATCTACAATCTGGCGTGCCCGGCCTCTCCGCCATTCTATCAAGCCGACCCTATCCACACGATGATGACCAGCGTGGCCGGAACGGGGAATCTCCTCAAACTGGCAGAGCGTCACGGCGCATCCTTCCTGCAGGCCTCCACGAGCGAGGTCTATGGCGATCCGGAGGAGCATCCGCAGCAGGAAGATTATTGGGGTCACGTCAATTGCATCGGACCGCGCGCATGCTACGACGAGGGAAAACGTGCCGCGGAGGCTCTTTGCTTCGATAGCCTGCGTGCGGGCTCCGTCGACGCGCGCGTCGTGCGCATCTTCAATACATATGGCCCTCGCATGCAGCCCAATGATGGGCGTATCGTCTCCAACTTCATCGTCCAGGCGCTACAGCATGAGCCGCTGACGATTTACGGGGATGGCAGCCAGACGAGATCCTTCTGCTACGTGTCCGATCTGGTCGAGGGCCTGATCCGCTCAATGAATGTGCAGCCAAACGCCGGCTTGCCCATCAATCTCGGCAATCCCGGCGAGTTCACCGTCAAGGAACTTGCGCATATGATCCTGGAGATGGTGCCGACAAACTCGAGCATCGTCTACCGGCCGCTGCCAACCGACGATCCACAGCGTCGGCGGCCTGACATAGCTCGGGCAAAGCAGCTCTTGTCCTGGGAGCCGAAGGTTCCTCTCGCCGAAGGCCTGGACTATACCATTACATGGTTTCGGCAGGCGCTTCACGAACCGCAATTTATTCAACGAGCACGTCGCAAGACTTTGCCTATCCGGCGTCCGACCGGTCTTTCAATCGGAGCGTGATCATGCAGAGCCAAGAGGAGTTGCGGCGCCAGATTACCGAACTGGCGCCATGGTTTCACAACCTGCGGATAAGGGGCATCGAAACGGCGCCCGATCATTTTCTCGGGGATTATCCGAGCTTTAAATGGCGGCGCTTCAAGGACGTCATTCCCGCGGATTTGACGGGCAAGACCGTTCTCGATATCGGCTGCAACGCGGGATTTTATTCGCTCGAGATGAAACGACGCAATGCAGACCGCGTGGTGGCGATCGATACGGATCCGCATTATCTGCGGCAGGCCGCGTTCGTGGCAAAGCAGGCGGAGGTTGATATCGACTTCCGGCAAATGTCCGTTTATGAGGTCGCGCAGCTAGGCGAGAAGTTTGATCTCGTTATTTTCATGGGCGTCCTCTACCATCTGCGTCATCCTCTCCTGGCGCTTGACCTTCTTCGCGAGCATGTCGTCAAGGATCTGATGCTGTTTCAATGCATGCAGCGCGGAGTGGACGATACACCGGAACTGAAGGACGATTACGACTTCGAGGACAAAGAGATTTTCAGTCGTCCTGATTACCCGAAGCTGTTCTTCGTCGAAAATCGCTATGCTGGGGATCCGACAAACTGGTTCATACCGAACAAGGCGGCGACGGAGGCGATGCTGCGCAGCGCGGGTTTTACAATGCTGCAAAATCCGGAACCGGAGGTATACCTCCTGCGGTGCAGCACCGATCGCTTCATGGTTGAAAAGCCGCCTCGAATTTGCCCGCGGGACGGGAGGTGAGGGGGAGGCGTCTGGTGGCATGAATGCTCTGCGTTTGCTTTCGCCTCGCGGATCCCGACGGATTTGGATACCGAACATCGTCGAGGTCTCATGTACCGTCTTTAGACGGGCCGCATGGGATGCGCAGCCATCCGAAAGATTCTCCTTATTTCATGGAACATGCTGGGTATGGAGCCGTTCCTTCGAAGTGTGAAAGCGTTGAGTGGAGCTCAGAACACTCCTGGGTCATTTCCCTAATGCGGCGAATGTCACCACGTGAAGTAAACTTCATTTGAAATCAACTAGAGGGTGCAACTGGCGTCGCTCGAGATGTCAGGTCTGCATCCAGACCAGAGCTGTTGAATGAGCGATACGGCAAAGGAGAATACCGTGATCCACTTGTCCCGTTCCAATCGTTTGCAGGCTGAAATCGTGGAGCTCATTCCAGCCCTGCGCGCTTTCGCCAGAACATTCCACCGAAATTCGACGGATGCCGATGACTTGGTTCAAGAGACGCTGACGAAAGCTCTGGCCAATATCGACCAGTTCGATCCTGATACTCGGTTGAAATCGTGGCTATTCACCATCATGCGCAACACATTCTGCACAAAGTTCCGCATCGCCAAACGCGAGGCTCCGGGTAACAAGAAATGCATATCGGACGTTGGCGTCGCACCAGCGTCGCAGGAATGGACAGTCCGTGCAAAGGAACTGCAGCGGGCGTGCAACCGCCTCCCGGAACACTATCGGATAGTGCTGGAGTATGTGGTGATCGAAGGCCGCTCCTACGAAGATGCCGCCACGAAGTTCGGTTGTGCGATAGGTACCGTAAAAAGCCGCATCAACCGAGCTCGTCAGCAGCTCGCGGAACAGCTTGATGAGGACCTTTACTGACACTCCGGTTCTCAGACATCCAGCCGTCGCGCACCGAACAACGCCATGGCGATATGCTCGATATCATCAACTTTTTCTCGTAGGACGAAGCCGGGAAACTGCGGAGGCGGGTTATCCGCTATGGCAAATACGTAGGGAAGCCCAACTTCCTCAAGCGCTTCAGCCATCGCATACGCAAGATCTGGATCAAGCCGAATGTCGATAATCGCCGCATCCACCAGATTGTTTTCGATCAAATCGAGAGCGTGGGGGACATCGGTCATGGGGCCGATCAGAATAGCACCCAATGAACACAACTTGCGGCTTGTCCGTTCGGTAAGGAAATAGTCGTCCTCGACGATCAAGAGCCGTTTGCCGGAAAACATTTTACTATACGCAGGTGTCGAATCGCTCATTGGCCAGCCTAGCTCAGGTTATGCGATCATAGTTCGCTCTGCGTGAATTCAAAGTGAATGCGAAGCCGGTCGTCGCGCATCAACGCGGTCGAGCGAGCTGTGCGGTCAGAAGATTACCTTCAAGCCAGCAAAGGTTCATGTGTCGAACGAAGTGGAAGGCAAAGCCTTTGGAACTGTACGTCCGCTTTTTTTGACGTAGAGATCAAATTGGGCGCGGTGGCACGCCGTGGACAACCATGGAGCCACAATGGCGCTGGACGCGATACTCGTCCGCTTCGAGGCACACTGTCGAACATGTTGCCTCGACCTGACGGAGGGGAAATGACCTCCAGCCCTTGGGCGGCGGTTCACACCGCCGTCAAATGGGGTGCAAGATCTGATGCGACTTTATTTTACATGCCGTTAGGGCGCGGACCAAATAGCGCTTGTGCGATCTTCTCCAATTCGAACGGCTTTTCGTTCAATAAAAATCCCTTGAACGACGCGGGCACGATGGAAGGATCATATCCGGTAGCAAAGATGAATGCGATATTGAGCTCCTGTAGTCTCTCCGCAACTGGGAATACCAGTTCTCCGTCGAGATATATATCGAGAATAGCAACATCTATCTTCTCGTCATCAATCAGTTCCAGAGCAACGTCAACACGACCGGTGGGGCCAATGACGGTCGCTCCCAACTTCTTGAGCTGGCGGCGCGTTTCGTCGGCCAGCAAATACTCATCTTCAACGATGAGTACCCGCTTGCCCGCAAACATCTTGCTGTAGCTGCGAACCATGATATCGCTTCCACGTCAGGACCAAGACGATCTACAAACTCCTTGCCTGACTGTACAGTGTTTTGAACCGCCTCGGCCTCCATTTCCTCCCAACTTGCAGGGATACGGAAGGTTGCCTCAAAACCTGCATTTATCAGTAAGTAGCCGGCGGTACCGCCTGCGCTGCTTCGCACCAATGGTGAGGACATCGGCGAAACTGGTCCAGAGCATGCGGCGAATGCTGGCCGAGGCGCTTTGAACATCCTCGGACGTGTAACTGAAGTCAATTGCAATAGTGCGCGGCCGCCGATCCCAGCACGGTCATTCATCCGTTGAACGAGATCTCCGTTTTGAGACGGCGGGCAATTCAAGAAGGATCGCCCTTGATTCAGGAACTGCGGCGAGACAGTCTGTCTGGAAGATCTTGCGCTGCTGGCGGACCAAAGGCCTTGGGTTTTCGCGCCTAAAGCCGAGCGTGATCTGCGCGGCATTTTATCCGCACGGTATCGGTGCGATATTTATCTCCATTCAGGAACAAATCCCGCTCATGAGGGTTCGACCGCCGGAGGGAAGTCAACGCCGGTCCCTCCTGGCTCGCAAATCCGCTGGCGAGCCGCCTCCTGAGGCGCGTCATGAATTCAAAGGCCGCTGGGCTGGATTGGATTCATGGCGCGTCTGGTGGGAGACGCCGATCGTGATCGGGCGGCCTCGGCTTTTTCTTCATACTATTGGGATTGATCCAGGGCGTGGGGCGAGGGCTGACCGGGCCGTTGTGGCTCATGTCGATGAAAGAAAAGGGCTCCCGCGACAAGTACACAGCCGATAAGCACCGCCAATATGATATAGGCAATCAGAGCACCGAATTTTCCCTTTTCGAAGACGGCCATGACTGCACTTTCCCTGTGCTAGAAACCAGCGTTTCACATCCAAACCTCCTTCCGACTCGAAAGTTCCCTTTTCAAATCAGGCTTTGCGGATGTCAGGGATTTGCAACAGTCGAACATCTCCCGGATCGATACCGGCGAGGGTGCGCCAGTATCCCATCGGTTGCTGGGTCGTGAACTCCGGTCGCCAAATTTCAGTTGCCTGGGAACATCGCCGCAGGCCGACTGTTTGGCGCAGGATCGAGATGTTGGAGGAACCGATGAAAGCACTGACCTGGCACGGCAAGCATGACATACGGTGCGAGAGTGTTCCCGATCCTCGGTTAGACGATGAACGCGACATCATCATAAAGGTAACCGCGTGCGCGATCTGCGGTTCCGACCTACATCTCTATGATGGAGTGATGCCCGCCATGGAAAGCGGTGATATCATGGGCCATGAAACCATGGGGGAGGTCGTCGAGGTCGGCAAAGAGGTCTCACGGTTGGCCGTTGGAGACCGCGTGGTCGTTCCCTTCACGATCGCCTGCGGCGAATGCTTCTTTTGCAAGCGCGGTTTATTCTCAGGTTGCGAGCGGACAAATCCCGATCGTTCGAAGGTAACGAGGCTTTGGGGAAATTCGCCAGCCGGCCTGTTCGGCTATTCTCACCTCCTTGGCGGCTACAGCGGCGGCCAGGCTGAATATCTGCGCGTTCCCTATGGCGACGTCGGGCCAGCCAAGGTTCCAAATGGGCTGGACGACGAACAGGTCCTGTTTCTCTCCGATATCTTCCCGACCGGTTATATGGCGGCGGAATTCTGCAGTATTCAGCAAGGCGATACGATCGCGATCTGGGGATGTGGCCCGGTAGGTCAAATGGCCATTCGATCGGCTTTCCTGCTAGGTGCTGAACGCGTTATCGCCATCGATACCGTTCCAGCGCGTCTTTTGCTGGCAGAAGCTGGCGGCGCCGAGACGGTCAATTTCCTGGAAGAAGATGTCTATGACCGCATCATGGAAATGACCCGAGGACGTGGTGCCGATGCATGTATTGACGCGGTGGGAACCGAGGCCGAGGCTTCCGCCAGTTGGGATTCCAGATGGGATCGCATCAAGGTGGCGACCTTCATGGGTACGGACCGGCCCCACGTCTTGCGCCAGGCCATCCATTGTTGCCGCAACTTCGGCACCGTATCGATCGTCGGCGTTTATGGCGGATATCTCGACAAGATTCCGATGGGGTCGGCGATCAATAGAGGCCTGACCTTCAAGATGGCGCAGACGCCGGTGCAACATTACCTGCCCATGTTGATGGAACGTATCGAAAAGGGCGAAATCGATCCTTCCTTCGTCGTTACCCACCGCGGGACCCTCGAAGACGGGCCCGACCTTTACAAGCTTTTTCGCGACAAACAGGACGGTTGCGTGAAAGTCGTGCTCAAACCTTGAGAAGGAGCAGGCTTATGGCCAAGCGGGCTTTGGAAAAAGGACTGGCTGTCATCACTGGCGCCTCTAGCGGCATCGGTTATGAACTGGCGGCCTGCGCCGCCGCGGAAGGTTACAATCTCATCGTGGCGGCCGACGAGAGCGAGATCGAAACCGCGGCCGCGCAGCTCAGAAAGTTTGGCGGCGAGGTGCAAGCGGTGCAGACCGATCTTTCGACACCATCCGGGGTCGACACGCTTTTGGCGAACATCGCCGCGGCCGGTCGGCCCGTCGATTTGCTCATGGCAAATGCCGGACAGGGGTTGGGCCGGCAATTTCTCGATCAAGATTTTACCCGCGCCAGAAAGGTCATTGATACCAATATCGTCGGAACCGTGTATCTGATCCAGCACATCGGAAATCAGATGAGAAGCCGCGGCAATGGCCGCATTCTGCTGACCGGCTCGATTGCCGGGTTCCTGCCGGGCGCTTACCAGGCGATCTACAATGGAACCAAGGCCTTTATCAATAGCTTCTCCTTCGCTCTGCGCGAAGAATTGAAGGGTACCGGCGTGTCGGTCAGTTGCCTGATGCCTGGGGCAACGGACACGAATTTCTTCAAGCGGGCCGGCTTGATGGACACGGAAATTGGCCAAGCCAACAAGGATAATCCCGCGGAAGTCGCCCGGATCGGCTTCGATGCGATGATGGATGGTGAAGCGGATGTCGTGAGCGGCTGGAAGAACAAGCTCCAAGCCGCGGTGGCGAACATAACACCGGCCAGCATCTTGGCGCACCAGCATGCAAAAACGGCCCGCCCGGGCTCGGCCGAAAATTAATCAGCGTCCGTGAGGTCCGACAAGCAAGCGAGGTATCGTAATGGTCAAGTCGAACAATCCAGGCGGAAAGAAGAGGGGAGATCCCACTCAGGACGCCAAAGGTCAGTATCGAAAGCTGTTGCATGGCAGTCAGAGTGACGGTGTCGCGAGCGCCAAGCCAAGGGTCATTACCGGTTCCAGCGATGCAACCGTGAACAAGACCCCACCAGGATCGGCAGAACCCGAAAAGGACTGGGATCTCAACTATGATCCGCGTGACATGAACGAGGGCAAATATCGCGGCTGAATTCCTGTTTGGCTGGATGATGGCGGGATGAAAACCTGGCTGCATTTGTGCATCGACATGCAATGCATGTTCTTTGAACCGACACCCTGGCAGGTGCCCTGGATGGCCCGGACGCTGGATCAGGTTGTGGAGGTGGTGGGGCGATTTCCTGAGCGGACGATTTTCACGCGCTTCATGCCACCAGCACAGCCGGACATCATGCCAGGCAAATGGCGGGCCTATTACGAGAAATGGAACATGATGACCGCCAGCAAGCTGCCTCAAGAGTTGATGGACGTGCTTCCAGTCTTTCGAGCCTTGACGCCGCCAGCGCGCATATTTGACAAATTCACCTATTCGCCGTGGGTGGATGGTCGTCTCCATCAGATATTGTCCCGCCAAGGCATCGACACTCTGGTCATAAGCGGGGGAGAGACGGACGTCTGCGTCCTGGCCGCGGTACTTGGCGCCATCGATCTCGGTTATGGCGTTATCATCCTGAGGGATGCCGTATGCAGTGGTGATGACGATGCGCACGACGCAGCGCTTACGCTGTTTGAAAGGCGATTTTCGGTACAGGCGAAAATTGTGACGGTCGAAGAGTTTCTGTCTGCGGAATGATAACGGCGATGGTTAGCTCGCCCCCCGCGCATGAGCCAGCGTAAATACAGAAGGATCTCCCATGATCGATCGCCGACCGGATTCATTGAGGGCCTGGTCCATTCGGGAACTCCGCGGCTCCGGCGCAGTTGGATGTCGGTATCTGTGAAAGGGCTCTCCGATGACAAAAGAGGACATCAGAAAGGCTGCCTATGCCAGGTGGGAAATGGAAGGAAAGCCGAATGGGCAGGAATTGCGCCATTGGTTGGATGCGGAACGTGAGCTAAGGGCCCGCGACGAAGATCTCCCGAAAACATCGTCTGATGACCATCATGCCGGCGTGGTGCCGGAGTCGGAGGATGAAACCCGCCCAGCTCCCACGTCGTCGGATGCCATTCCCTCACAAGAAGCCAAGCCAGGGAGATTCAAGCCAGGAGAGCTTGCCTCCGAGAACAAGTGAGATGGCTTACTTCTTCTAATCGGTCGAACGCTTGACCGTGCTTCGCGCCAACGAGAGGAGCCTTGATGCGCGTTCTTTTCATGTTTACGGCCTGTCTCGTCGGGCTAATCGGCATCACCCTTGCGTGCCTTGGCGCATGGCTATTCGTACTCGGCGGCACTTCCTATTATCTGATAGCTGGTATCATCCTTTTGTGTATTGCGGTGCTGTTGTCCAGGGGAAGCGTCTTCGGTCCATGGCTTTACACGTTATTGCTGATCGGGACGCTGGCATGGGCTCTGACCGAATCCGTTTTTGATGGCTGGGCGCTTATCCCGAGACTGGTCGCTCCGGCGGTTCTTGGCTTATGGATCTGGTCCCCTTGGATTGCCGGTCGCATCGAGCGCTTGGCAAGGGCAAGAATGATCCTCGTCACCAATCTCGTTTTTTCATTGGCGATCCTGATCTTCGTCTTTGGCTCTGGTTATCGGATCAGCGAAGCCAGGACCATCAGTTTCGGCGATCCCGCCCGCTGGAAGGTCATGGATGGAGATCACAGCGATGCTGGTTCAGCAGGCGATTGGGCCTACTACGGAGGCACGCCAGCGGGAGACCGGTATTCGTCTCTCGACAAAATCACGCCTGACAATGTCAATCTCTTGCAACAGGCTTGGTCGTTTTCGACGGGCGACAAGCCGAGGCCGGGTGAGAATTCCAAAGGCAGGGAGTTCAGCTTTGAAGCGACCCCGATAAAGGTTGAAAATAGCCTTTATTTCTGCACGCCGCATCGCGAGGTTATCGCGCTCGATGCAACGACGGGACAGCTGAAATGGCGTTATGATCCGGGCGGCGACATGTCGCACAATGTCTATCAAGCTTGCCGCGGGGTTTCATATTACGACGCCTCGTCCGTGGCATCCGCGGGACCATGCGCGCACCGCATAATCTCGACGGCATCGGATCTTCCAAGGCTGTTCGAACTTGATGCCGATACGGGCAAGCCCTGCGAACAGTTCGGTGAGCGGGGGACGGTCGATTTGCGCGATCACATGGGGCCGGTTCCGCCAGGGTTTCATTTCATTTCGTCGCCGCCGCTTGTCCTGAACGGGCGTATAGTTCTGGGAGGATGGGTCTATGACAATCAGACCGTCGGCGAGCCTTCGGGCGTGATACGCGCCTTTGACGCAAACACGGGGCGACTTGCATGGTCTTGGGACATGGGGAAGAATCCCGCTAACAGGCCGTTGGGTGCAGATGAAACCTATACACGTGGAACGCCGAACGGCTGGGGCGTCTATACGGCCGATCCAAAGCTCAATCTCGTCTTCGTGCCCCTGGGTAACGCAACTCCGGACTATTTCGGAGGGCAGCGCAGATCTTTCGACGACCACTACTCAAGCTCGCTGGTGGCGCTGGACCTTACCACCGGGCAGGAGAGGTGGCATTTTCAAACCGTGCATCATGATCTCTGGGACTTCGATCTTCCCGTGGGGCCATCGCTTGTCGATCTCCCCGACGATAGGGGCGGCAGTATCCCGGCGCTTGTTCAAACCAGCAAACAAGGCCAGCTTTTTCTTCTTGACCGCCGCGATGGCCATCCTTTGGCCCAGGTCGACGAGCGGCCGGTACCGCCGGGCGATATACCGGGCGAACGCTATTCGCCCACACAACCCTTCTCGACCGGCATGCCGCAATTGCTCGCGCCCAAGCTTCGAGAAGCGGATATGTGGGGTGCAACTCCCATCGATCAGCTTCTCTGCCGGATCTCCTTTCGGCGGATGCGGGACGACGGTTTGTTTACGCCGCCAGGATTGAAACCGACAATCGGCTGGCCAGCCTTCGACGGGACCTCCGATTGGTATGGCGCGACGGTCGATCCGGAACGCAAACTCTTGTTTATCAATACGACATTCATGCCGTTTCAACTGCAGATGCTGCCCTATGCGTCTGCTCTCGCCAAAGGGCTCTTCGCGCCATGGGGCGGATGGAAGCAGCCATATCCGCAGCCTGACTTCCAAAATAATCCCGAGCATGGCACGCCTTTTTCCATTGTCGTCAAAGCTTGGCTCGGTGTGCTTGACATTCCTTGTACCCGCCCGCCTTGGGGTCAGATGCAGGCGATCGATTTGTTGACAAGAAAGGTCGCATGGCAGCGTCCCCTTGGAACGACAGAGGATATGGGGCCGTTTGGACTGCGCCTGCCCTTTGGTCTGCCCACGGGAATATTCAGCATGGGCGGGAGTGTTGCGACACGTAGCGGCTTGATCTTCATCGCCGCGACGACGGATCAATATATCCGCGCGCTCGATGGCAAGACGGGAAAGGTCGTCTGGCAGTTTCACCTGCCGGCAGGTGGAAACGCCACCCCCTTGACCTATCTCGGCTCGGACGGAAGACAATATGTCGTCGTTGCAGCTGGTGGGCACGGCGGCTTGCAGTCGCGCAACGGTGACGACATCGTGGCTTTTACGTTGCCGCATCGCTAGGTCAGTAAGCAATTTTCCGTTCAGGGCGGTGCTGACAGCATTTTTCCTGGAATGAGACGGGAACCAATCTTCAGGCCGTCCGTTCGGGAGGAGACCAAGGAAGATCTCAAGAAGAAGCCAGAGGAGAAAACATCACGCGCAAAAGACCGGCACATCGGCGCGCTGCTTCAAAATGATCTTTTCTCAAAATGTTGGAGGACTCCAAATGGCATCCGAGAAGACTTTGAATGATCTCTTTCTGGAAACATTGAAAGACATCTACTATGCCGAGAAGCAGATTCTAAGGGCATTGCCAAAGATGGCACGCGCGGCACAGGCCGAGGAGGGCAAACAAGGTTTCCTTCATCACCGCTACGAAACCCAGGGCCACGTGGAACGCTTGGAGCAGGTATTCGAGCTGCTTGGAAAGCCAGCGCGCGGAAAGACCTGCGAAGCAATCCAGGGCATTATCGCCGAGGCCGACGAGATTATCGAGGAATTCAAGGGCACGCCGGCGCTCGATGCCGGTCTTATCTCTTCGGCGCAGGCCGTCGAGCACTACGAAATTGCCCGCTACGGCACGCTCATTGAATGGGCCAAGCAACTCGGTCTGAAGGATGCCGTCACTCTCCTGCAGCAGACGCTGGAGGAAGAAAGGGCGACGGATCAGAAACTAACGAAACTCGCCGAGACGGCGGCCAATGCGAAGGCCAGAAAGGCCGCATGAAACATGGTTGCCTTTGATCTTTGGTGCGTTGCGGAAGCAGCGCACCGTCAGGGGACGCCCTGGTCACGAATATGCTTCGTGCGACAGCGTTGAAGGGAGCTTGTCGGTTTCGATATCATGCCGACCCATGAGCCGGTAAGTTAGAGGTGTCATGTCAAACCGCCGACCCCATCTTGCGCGACTTGCCGCGCATATAGAGACCATCGCCGCCGGAGAGATGGCCGAGCAATACGGCGCGTTATGCTTTCGGCATCGCGACGATAATTCGCGTGAAGTGCTGCTTATCACCACACGGGAGACCAAACGATGGATGATCCCGAAGGGATGGCCGATTAAAGGGCTTGATGGTGGTCAGGTGGCGCGACGCGAAGCCTGGGAAGAGGCAGGCGTCAAGGGCAAGGTCAAAAAGGGGATATTCGGATATTTCACATATTTGAAGATGCTGGCTGACAGGCAGACGATACCGTCAGTGGTCGAAGTTCACCTGCTTGAAGTCCAAAAACAATGTGGAAAGTTTCCTGAAAGTGGGCAGCGGACAATCGAATGGATGATGCCGGAAGAGGCAGCCCGCCGTGTGCGCGAACCTGAACTGAAGGGGCTATTGATGCGCTTTGTGCTGGAGGAAACAAGGCCTACGGAGACGGATTAAGCAATAGCCGTGCGCATCGTCTCACGCGACCATGCAATTTCACCGTGGGCCAATCTAATGCGCCTTGGTTCAGGCCGAGGTCAATCCTTCTCCTCCTCATCGCGACCAATCGCAAGCTTGCGCCACTTCTTGGCAATTTTCGTGGCGGCGCCATGGCCTGGCGGCATCGTCAATCATCGCCTTTTTGTTTCAGGGCGTCGGATACGCGACGCTTGCGTGGATGATCGATATTTTCGCCGTGGGCATCGCGCGCTTTTTCACCGCCATCCTTGGCCGGTAGGTATCCAGCTGGCTTTGATCCAGCCGGTCCTTCCCATCGCGGCGATTGATCCGTTGTTCCTGGCGCGCCTTCACGAGGTTGCTGATGTTTCATAGCGGGGCCTCCTCTGGGATGTATTTTGCGGCGATAGCGCCAAAGACGATCCGCCTTGGTCTTAAAAACTGCCGGTATCCCGCATTGTTCCAGGCAAACGGGATGGAATGCACCATCTACGGCCGACACTACAGATGGTGGAACTTTCAACCCCGGTTTTCGTTTGACCCCATTGCGAGGGCGAATTCAGGGGAATTCCGTGGCGCAGATCTTTACGGCATCGGCTGATACGAGGCTGCGCGCATCTCTGCTCGTTGCCGCCATCCTGATATTCCTGATCGTCCTGTTTGTCGGCGGATACGCGAGTTCCAGCTATGGCACCCTGGTCGGCTGGGTGCAGGATCAGCCGGTTCCCTTCAGCCATGAGCATCACGTCGGAGGTCTCGGTATCGACTGTCGGTATTGTCACACCTCCGTCGAGACAAGCGCCCGCGCAGGACTGCCGGCGACACATATCTGCATGAGCTGCCACTCGCAAATCTGGACCGGTGCCAGCATGCTGGCGCCGGTCCGACACAGCCTCGCGGCCAACGTGCCGCTCACATGGAACCGCGTCAGCCGGTTACCCGACTATGTCTACTTCAACCATTCGATTCATGTCGCTCGCGGCGTTGCCTGCGTGACGTGCCACGGGCGGGTTGATCGGATGCCGTTGATGTCGCGCACGCAGCCCTTCCAGATGCAGTGGTGCCTGGATTGCCACCGAAATCCGGCGCCCAATCTGCGCCCGCCCAATCAGGTGACGCGCATGGACTGGTCCGACTGGGACGCCAATCCCGAGCAGCACAAGGATTTCGGCGCGCAGGTGGTGAAAGCCTATGGCATCGAACCTAGGAAACTCATCCAATGCAACATCTGTCACAGGTGATCCGATGATAGATCGTCCGGTTCAAAAAGACACGGTCCACGAGCGGCTGATCGGCAAGACGGGGAGGCATTTCTGGCGGGCACTGGAGGAGCTCGCCGATACGGAGGAGTTTCACCGGTTCTCCAGGCGTGAATTTCCGATGATGCACAGAGGCGGTATCACCTTCGACCGCCGTACCCTCCTCAAGATCATGGCGGCATCGCTTGCGCTATCAGGCCTTTCGGCCTGCAAGGGCGAGGAGGACGAGGAGGCGCTCCCATACGTCCAGGCGCCCGAGCGCGTGAGCGTCGGCGTCGCCAAGTGGTTTGCCACAGCCGCGACCTTTGGCGGCTACGCGCAGCCTATCCTCGGCAAGACCTTCACCGGCAGACCGGTCAAGCTGGAAGGCAATCCCGATCATCCCGTATGCGGCGGGGCCACCGATGCTTTCACGCAGGCCTCACTCCTCGGGCTTTACGATCCCGGTCGCTCGCAAACGCCGCTGCACCTGGGCAAGCCCGCCGATTGGAACGCATTCGATGCCGAGATGGCGGCGAAAGCTGATGAACTGGACAATACTGGAGGGGAAGGGTTTCGGCTGCTGACCGCACCTTTTAGTTCGCCGACCTTGCGCCGCCAGATCGAGGCGATGATGCAGCGGTGGCCAAGGGCACGGTGGCATATCTGCGATCCATTGCCTGAGACCGGCCGATGGAACGCCACGCAGCACATTTTCGGTCGCCCGCTGGAGTTTCAGCCAGCATTCGCCGCCGCCGAAACCATCGTCAGTCTCGACGACGATTTCCTCGGCCCTGGTCCTCGGCAGACGTCATATGCCCGTGCCTTCGCCGATCGCCGGCGGTTGCGCCAACACATGCAAGGGGCGAGCAGGCTCTTCGTGGCCGAACCGACACCTTCGGCCACTGGGGCGGTTGCGGATATGCACCTCGTTGCATCGCATTCTGGGATGGATCGCCTGCTGCGCGCCATAGGCGCGCGGATTGGTCTCAAGGGCCTGGGGGATGTCAGCCTCGCTGATCACGAGCGACAATGGGTGATCGGCGCCTCAACCGCTCTCCAGGCATCTAAGGCCAATGCCTTGGTGCTGGTCGGCGTCCATCATGGAGACGATCTTCAGGCGCTTGCCTTGCTGATCAATGAGAGATTGGGAAGTCTCGGAAACACGCTTCACTTCTCCGAGCCGGTCAATGCCCAAGCGCCGGACGGCCCGCGATCGCTCGACGTGCTTGTAACCGACATGAACGACGGCAAGGTGTCGACACTGACGGTTATCGGTAGCGATCCCGCCTATTTTGCGCCGGGCGATCTCGCGTTTCGCGATGCTTTGCAGAAGGTGAAGCTCCGCGTTCACGCCGGGCTCTATGTCGATGAAACGGCTTCTCTTTCGCATTGGCATGTGCCGCTTCAACATGATCTTGAAAGCTGGAGTGACGCGCGTGCTGTGGACGGCAGCGTGACATTGATCCAGCCATTGGTCCGGCCGTTCTATGCGGTGCGCGCAGCGCATGTCGTGCTTGAAGCAATGATGGGCCGCGCATCGAGCGATAGGGATCTGCTGCAGCAGACCTGGCGCGCGGCCTGGGATGGAGAGTTCGACGAGCGCTGGCGCGACGCGCTTTATCGCGGCTTCGTTTCGGACAGTGCCGCACCGTCGCTCATCCCGACCATTCTGGACCGCGTCGTCCCGCAGGCTGCGCCGGACGCCTCTTCCGGCCTGTCCCTAGTCATTCGTCCGGATGCCGGCGTCTGGGACGGTACCCTCTCGGAGAATGCCTGGGCGCAGGAGACGCCACGGCCTCTGACCAAGATCACATGGGGCAACGTGATTCTCATTAGCCCGCAACTTGCATCTGAACGGAAGCTGGAAAATGGCGCCGAGGTCAAATTGACGGCGGGGGACGCTTCCATTCACGGGCCTGTCTGGATCATGCCAGGTCAGGAAGCCAATACAATCGCCATCACGCTCGGTTATGGACGCAAGCTGAAGGATTCGATCGCGGATGGTCTTGGCTATGACGCCTACGGCCTGCGGCGATCGGCAACACCTTGGCATATAGCCGGCGTCACCATCGAGCCGACGGACAAAATGCTGCAGGTGGCAACGACACAATTACACCAGGCGATCGACGGCTTCGACTTCATCCGGACGGTCGAAGTCGGGCAGCTTGATCCACACTCCCGGCCGGATCAAAAGCAAAAGCCGCCATCGCTCTATCCGGACAGGCCGATATCGGATCCCTCCTGGGGCATGTCGATCGATCTCGATCTTTGCATCGGCTGCAATGCCTGCGTGACCGCCTGCCAGGCTGAAAACAACATTCCGGTGGTCGGCAAGGAACTTGTTGCCGAAGGGCGGCAAATGCATTGGCTGCGGATCGATCATTACCATGAAGGGGATGTGACGGCGCCGAAGTCCTATTTTCAGCCGGTCCCCTGCATGCATTGCGAGCAGGCGCCTTGCGAGATGGGCTGTCCCGTCAATGCCGCGGTCCATAGCATCGATGGCTTGAACCTGCAGATCTATAATCGCTGCATCGGCACACGCACTTGCTCGTCCTACTGTCCCTATAAGGTGCGCCGTTTCAACTGGTTCGACTTCACGGGCGACGATGCCGAGCAGATCCAGGCCATGCGCAATCCGGATGTAACGGTGCGCAGCCGCGGTGTCATGGAAAAGTGCACCTACTGCGTCCAGCGCATCGCTGAGGCACGGATCGTAGCCGACAAGGAGGGCCGGCCGATGCACGATGGCGAGATCGTTACAGCCTGCCAGCAAGTTTGCCCGACGCAGGCAATTACTTTCGGCAATGTCGCGGACCCCAATTCCGGCGTCAGTCGACTCAAGGCAGGTTTGCGTGACTATAGCCTGCTCGAGGAAGCAAACACCCGGCCCCGAACAACCTATCTCGCCCGGATCGAAGATCCGTCCCTTGCAAAGACGGAGGCAGCGGGATGAGCGGGAAAATTCGCGATCAGGACGCCGCGGCCGCGGAGCGGATCACGCGGATCCCGTTGAAATATCCGGCACCCGTCGCATGGTGGATATGCTTCGCATTTTCCCTGCTGCTGCTTTTATCCTTTGTGGTTTCGGCGACGGTGCTTCTCATTTCGGGAGTCGGCGTCTGGGGCAACAATATTCCCGTCAATTGGGGTCTGGCGATCGCCAACTACATCTGGTTCCTGGGCATCGGGCACGCCGGGACGTTGATCTCGGCAATGTTGCTTCTATTGGGTGCCCACTGGCGCAATTCGCTCAACCGCTTCGCCGAAGCGATGACGCTGTTTGCCGTCATTTGCGCCGGGCTATATCCCATCCTGCATCTTGGCCGGCCATGGTTCTTCTACTGGATCGCGCCCTATCCCAATACGATGACGATTTCGCCGCAGTTCAAGAGCCCGCTGAGCTGGGATTTCTTCGCCGTCCTGACCTATCTCACTGTTTCCATACTGTTTTGGTATATCGGCATTATCCCGGATCTAGCGGCGGTACGCGACCGCGCCAGGCGACGCTGGCAGCAGGTGATTTACGGGCTCGCGGCGCTCGGCTGGCGGGGATCCGCCCGGCACTGGGCACGCTGGAACCAGGCCTACAGGCTGACGGCAGCGATCGCCGTTCCGCTGGTGGTCTCGGTTCATTCGGAAATTTCGCTTCTCTTCGCCGCCGGTCCGATACCGGGCTGGACCTCCACGGTCTTCCCGCCCTATTTCGTGCTTGGGGCGGCCTTTTCCGGTTTCGCCGTCGTCGCCATGATCGCGGTCGTGCTGCGCCATGCCCTCGGTCTTGGCATGCTGGTCACCGACCGCCATCTCGACCTGCTCGGACGCTTCCTGCTCGCAACCGGCCTGATGACGGCCTACGGTTATGTCGCGGAAGTGTTCGACAGCCTTTACGGCGGTGAATTGCAGGATGTGGGAACGCTGATGGACCGGCTGGCCGGCGCCTATGCCTTCAGCTATTGGGGCGCCGTCATTTTGAATTTCCTACCGCTGCAGCTGTTATGGTTCGAAAGCGTCAGACGCCAGCCGCCCGTGCTCTTCCTGATCGGCCTGTCCGTCACGATCGGCATGTGGTTCGAGCGTTACATGTTGCTGACGACATCGCTCTATCGCGACTATCTGGTTTCCTCCTGGGGCCAATATCATCCGAGCGTTTGGGAATGGGGCCTTTATGCCGGGATGCTCGGCGTCTTCCTGACACCGTTCCTTCTCTTCGTGCGCTTCCTGCCCGTGATCTCCACGTTTGAAGTGGAGGAGGCTTTACGCGAGACGGGGGATTTGAGGCATGCGTGAGCCGCGTCCCGGAGGAGATCTGTTTGGGCTGCTGGCCGAATTCGACAGGCCAGAGCGACTGGTCGAGGCGGTGAAACGCGCGCGCAAGGCGGGCTTTACCGCCATGGAGGCATATTCTCCGTATCCGGTCGAAGAACTGACGGAGGCGCTCGGCTTCGAGGAGAACATCATTCCGTGGCTGACTTTGGCCGGCGGTCTCTTCGGCGCGGTGCTCGGCTACGGGCTGCAACTCTACACCAACTACGCCTATCCGATCGAAATCGGCGGTCGGCCCCTCTTTGCCTGGCAGTCCTTCATGCTCATCACCTTCGAACTCACGGTTCTTTTTGCCGTACTTTCAGCAATTTTCGGCATGCTGCTTCTGAACCGCTTGCCGCGACTGCATCACCCGCTATTCGACATCGAGGCGTTCCAGCTCGGGCAGTCCGACAAGTTCTTTCTCATCATTCTGAGTAACGACCAGCGCTTCCATGCGAAGCGCACACGCGCCTTTCTCGGCATGCTCGAGCCAATCAGCGTGGAAGCCGTCGAGCATACGGAGCAACCGGAATGAGGTGCGGTCTTCTCATTCTTGCGCCGATGCTTCTGCTTGCCGGCTGCGATGACATGAGCCATCAGCCGCGCTATGATTCCTATGAAAAGAGCCGGCTCTTTGCCGATGGCAAAGCCCTGCAGGCGCCGCCGGATGGAACGGTCGCGCGGGACGATCTTCAGAATGCGCGGGCGCTTGCCGATCGTCCAGCGATGAATATCGAGCTTCTCCAGCGCGGGCAGCAGGAATTCGGCATCTATTGCACGCCTTGTCATGACAACGCCGGCTACGGCAATGGCACGGTGCCGGCGCGAGGCTTTCCCCATCCGCCGAGTTTTCACATCGACCGACTGCGACAGGCGCCATCCCGTTATTTCGTCGAGGTGATCTCCAAGGGCCACGGCGTGATGTATTCCTATGCGGACCGCGTTTCTCCAGGGGATCGCTGGGCGATCGCAGCCTATATCCGGGCGCTACAGCTAAGTCAGGGCGCCAGTGTCGCGAGCCTGCCGCCGGAGGATCAGGCGCAGCTGAAGAGGACGGGATCATGAGCCGGGTCGAAGCCCTGCCGACCCGCTTGCTGGCGCTGAGCGGCGTGATCTTCTGCCTCGCGGCTCTTTCCCTGGCGCTCGTCGCGCCCGCGTCTGCCTTGCTCGGTTGGCTTTCGGCGCTGGTCTTCGTAAGCGCGCTCCCGCTGGGTGCGCTTTGTCTGGTCATGATGATGCGCATAATTCCCGGAATCTGGCGGCACGATCTCGATCATGCGGCGAGATCGTCGCTGTCGCTGCTGCCGCTCGTGCTGATCGCCTGGCTGCCGATCCTGTTCGGCCTGTCATCCGTCTATGAATGGGTTCGGCAGCCTCCAATGGAACCGTTCAAGGCGATCTACCTGACGCCGTTATTCTTTGACCTCAGAACCCTCTTCATTCTCGCCGCCGCTTATCTGCTTGCGCAGGCACTGTTGCGCAGCCAATCTCGATCGATTGCGATCAGTGGACTCATCGGTTTCATCCTCCTGCAGGAAATCCTTGCGACCGATTGGCTGATGTCGCTCGATCCCCACTTTCATTCCTCCGGTTTCGCGCTCTATGTACTCGCCGGCCAGATGCTGACCGCGCTTGCCTTGCTGGTGCTCATGAGCCTGGGGGAGGGTGGTGTCGCCAAGCCGAGCGTTGTCGGTTCGCTGTTGATCACCGCCATCCTCTGTTGGGCCTATTTGGCGTTCATGCAATATTTCATCATCTGGTCGGGCAATCTTGCTCAAGGCGCCCTCTGGTTTCAGCGCCGTGGTACGGGCATTTGGTCGTTGGTCGAGGTCTCGATTACCTTCCTGCATCTGACGCCACTTTTCCTTCTGTTCTTTCCACCGATCCGCCGATCCAGACGGTGGTTGGTGGGTCTGGTATCGATCATCCTCGCCGGGCGGTTGCTGGAATACGCCTGGCTCGTCCTGCCGAGGCTGACAGCGCATCTGGGCTACGCCATCATAGCCTATGGCTTGTCGCTTGCCGGTCTCGCGCAGATCACGCTTGCCATTCTTTCCCGCGCGAGCAAGGTCGCGCGCCGGCTGGCGACGACCACGACGGCGGAGGCTTCGTGATGGCTGCCTCGCTTTCCAGGAAGCCGCGGCGGCAGAAAGCGTCGCCACTATTCGAACCGAAGGATGTCTCTCCCCGGCTGGTGCTCTGGGTGACGCTTGGCCTCTTCCTCGGCATGGGTCTTTCGGTTCTCCTTGTCTTTGGCATTTTGTGGTGGATTGGCCCGAACGCCGCGCCGCCGCGGACGAAGTTCGGGTCTAAGCAGGCGGAGCTAGGCCCACGCCTCGAAGTGTCACCATCCGCCAATCGCGAGCTGCTTCAGCGGCAGGCGGAACAGCGTCTTCAGGGTTACGGCTGGATCGATCGCCAAGTCGGGGCGGCGCATATTCCGATCGACAGGGCCATGGTCATCCTGGCGGCGCGCGGCTGGCCGGATCACGATGAACGGGAGGAAGCGCGATGAGGACGGCCGCATTCACGCTGGCTCTTGCCTTGCTTGTCTGCGCCGGCGAGGCACGCGCAGCCGCCTTCGATCCATTCTCGGTGACCGGAATCGATCAGAAGCCGGATGCCTTCATCCCCCTCGATCTGCCTTTCCATGATGAGGCCGATCGCGTCGTGACCCTTCGCCAGCTTGGGGGCGGCAAGCCGATCGTGCTGGCGCCCGTCCTGCATAATTGTCCCAATATCTGTGGTGTCACCTTGTCGGGGCTGATGGAGGCGATAGAGGGACAGTCATTTCGGCCGGCTACCGATTTTACAATTGTCGCCTTTGGCATAGATGCAGGCGAGGGTCCCAAAGAGGCTTCGGCTTCGCTCAAACAGCTGAAGCGCCGCTTTCCCTCACTCACAAACGACGGCGTGCATGCGCTGACGGGCGAGGTGGCCGCCATTCATAGCGTCACCGATGCTCTCGGCTATCGTTATGCCTGGGATCCCGACATTGGCCAATATGCCCACGATGCCGCTGTCGCTGTCTTAACGCCGGACGGGCGGTTAAGCCGGTGGCTCTACGGACTTGCGCCGACCAGCGGAGACCTGAAACTTGCGCTCACCGAGGCCGGTGAGGGGCGCATCGGTAGCTGGCAGGACCAGCTTTTGTTGCTGTGCTATCATTATGATCCGCTTACCGGGCGATATTCGTCCCTTATTCTGATTGCGCTTCGTGTCGCATGCGGCCTCGTCGCGATCCTCGGCATCGGTGTGCTTGTCATCTTGCTCCTTCGCGAGTGTCGTTCGAAAGATGCCGGAAGGAGGCTGCCGTGAATTTCATTCCGCTCTGGCCCTCCGGCGCGTCCGCTTACAGTCATCAGATCGATTTGCTCGTCATTGCCTTCACCGTGCTGATCGTGGCGCTGTCGGCGCCGGTGTTCGTCCTGCTCCTCGTCTTCATTGTCAAATATCGGCGGGGCAAGGAGGCCGATCGCAGGCATGCGCCGAACCGCAACATTCCCCTGGAGCTTTCCTGGACCATCGTCCCGTTTCTTGCCTTGCTCGGCTTTTATGTCTGGTCGACGGATCTCTTCGCCAGGCTTTATCATCCGCCTGCCGACGCCATGCAGATCGACGTCGTTGCCAAGCAATGGATGTGGAAATTCCAGCATCCCGAAGGACAGGCCGAAATCAACGAACTGCATGTACCGTCCGGTCAGCCGGTCAAGCTCACAATGGCGTCGCAGGATGTCATTCATAGCCTCTTCATCCCGGCCCTGCGCATCAAGCAGGATGTCGTGCCTGGGCGATATACGTCGAGTTGGTTCGTGGCCGACAAGCCAGGCACCTATCGCATTGCCTGCTCGCAATATTGCGGCAGCAATCATTCAGAGATGACCGGCAGTTTTATCGTCATGAACCCCACCGACTATGCCAAATGGCTGTCCCTGTCCTCGAATGACGTGAGCCTCGCCGCGGAAGGGGCGACACTCTTTCGCAGCCGTGGCTGTAGCGGCTGTCACGATCCGGGGGCGTCGGTGCGAGCGCCTTCACTGGTTGGCATCTATGGCAATCCAGTGCCGCTTCAATCTGGAGAGATCGTCACTGCGGACGATCAATATATTCGCGACAGCATCCTGCTGCCGCAATCGCAGGTCGTTGCCGGCTATCAGCCGATAATGCCGACCTTTCAGAACCTTCTGAGCGAGGAGGATGTCATGAAGCTCGTCGCCTATGTCAAATCACTAGGGCAGGCGGGGGGCACACAATGACCGATGTCGCTGATCCCAAGCTTGAAGAGGCCAATGTCGGCGGAGGCGGCTCAACGGAAACCACGGCGCAGCGTGTCAGCTACCTGCGCGCCGGACATAGTCTCAAGTCTTGGCTGCTGACGACGGACCACAAGCGCATCGGTGTTCTCTATACACTCTCCATCACGTTTTTCTTCTTCATCGGTGCGGCCGCGGCCGCGCTGATCCGGCTCGATCTGCTGACGCCGGCAGGAGACCTTCTAACCAATGAAGGCTATAATCGCGCCTTCACGATCCATGGCGTCGTCATGGTCTGGTTCTTTCTCATTCCATCCATCCCCAACACCTTCGGCAATTTCCTGATCCCGTTGATGATCGGCGCCAAGGATCTTGCCTTTCCCAAGCTGAACCTGCTGAGCTGGTATATCTACATGCTCGCCGGGCTGTTTACGGTATTCATCCTGATCGCGGGCGGCGTCGATACGGGATGGACGTTCTATACGCCGCTTTCGACAATGTATGCCAATGGCAACGTGATCCTGGCCGCAACCGCGGTGTTCATCGTCGGCTTTTCCTCGATCCTCACGGGGTTGAACTTCATCGTCACGGTTCATACCCTGCGCTGTTCCGGCATGACCTGGGGCAGACTGCCGCTTTTCGTCTGGTCGCTCTATGCGACATCGCTGATCCTGGTACTGGCGACACCGGTGCTGGCGATCACGCTCGTGCTCATCTCGCTGGAACGGCTGTTCGGTCTCGGTATATTCAACCCCGCGATTGGCGGCGATCCGCTGCTATTCCAGCATCTCTTCTGGTTTTACAGCCATCCGGCCGTCTACATCATGGTCTTGCCCGCGCTTGGGGTCGTCAGCGAACTTGTCGCGGCTGGTGCCCATAAACCCATCTTTGGCTATCAGTTCGTGGCCGGCTCTTCGATCGCGATCGCGGCCCTCGGTTTCTTCGTTTGGGGCCACCACATGTTCGTTTCGGGGCAATCGCTTTATGCAAGTGCCGCATTTTCCTTTCTCAGCATCGCGGTGGCGATCCCCTCCGGCGTGAAAGTTTATAACTGGACGGCAACGCTGTTCAAAGGTCACATCTCGCTCGATCCGCCGTTTCTCTTCGCCATGACCTTCATCGGCCTTTTCGTCTTCGGCGGATTGACCGGGCTGATGCTGGCGATGCTTGCAATCGACGTCCACGTGCACGACACCTATTTCGTGATCGCGCATTTCCACTACATCATGGTCGGAGGAACGATATCGGCCTTCTTCGGCGCGCTGCATTATTGGTGGCCGAAGATCGTCGGGCGCATGTATTCCCTGGCCTGGGGGCGGGTCACTGCGATCTTCTTTTTCATTGGATTCAACCTGACATTCTTTCCGCAATTTCTGCTCGGCTATCTTGGCATGCCGAGGCGCTATCATGTCTATCCGCCGGAATTTCAGGTGCTGAACGTCGTTTCAACCGGCGGCGCCGCCGTTCTTGGGATCGCCTACCTCATGCCATTGATTTATCTGATCTATTCGATGCGCTATGGCAAGCCGGCAGCCAACGACCCATGGGATGCGACCGGACTGGAATGGACGACGCCATCGCCGCCGCCGAAGCATAATTTCGAAACGCTGCCAGTCGTCGATCGCCCGCCTTACGACTATGAGATCGAGATGAGGGACGAGCATGTCTGACGCAAGGCCCTCCGTCGCCGAGCCATTCACGGATCCCCTCCAGCAGCATCGTGCCGCGATGATGGGGATGTACGTCTTTCTCGGTAGTGAAATAATGCTCTTCGGCGGCTTGTTCTGCATTGCCGCCGCCGTGCGTCTGGCGCATGCGCCCGAGATTGTCCGCGCCTCCCATGCATTACATTCCGGTATCGGCGGAATAAACACGGCGATCTTGCTGACCTCAAGCCTTTTTGTCGCCCTGGGCGTGGAGAGCGCCAAGGAGGGCCGCGCCAAAATCGCGTCCGGCTGGCTCGTTGGGGCCGCTGCCCTCGGCTTGGTGTTCCTTGTGATGAAAGCCTACGAGTATTGGATGGAGTTTACAGAAGGGCTGCTTCCGATAGAGGGCGTGCATTCCCGCTATGTGGACGACGTTCAGCATCTTTTCATGAACCTCTATCTCATCGCCACCAGCCTGCATGCGGTGCATCTGTCCATCGGCATCGTGCTTTTGATCGCGCTATCGTTTCGCTTGACGCTCGGCTCGATCAAGCTACCGGAACGGGCGATCGTTCTCGTCACCGTTGGCCTCTATTGGCACCTGGTCGATGTGATCTGGGTGTTCCTCTATCCTGTGTTCTATCTTGCGAGGTGAACCTTAGATGCCGCGCCTCGTAAATCCTCTCGTTGTTATCTGGGCAATCTTGCTGGTTTTGCTAAGTGCCACTATCGCGGCAAGCTTCGTGCTGAGCGGGCCGGTGGGCCTCGTCGTCAGCCTTTCGATCGCGGCGATCAAATCCGCGATGATCTATTGGCGCTATATGCATCTGAACGAGGAGACGCCGCTTAACCGCATTGCCGCGCTTGCCGCCGGTCTCTGGCTGCTGATCCTGCTCGGCTTTCTCGGCGTCGATTACTGGACCCGCGCGCTCGTCTAGCCACATGCGAGCCCTCTCGGGCAAAAAACGCGCAACGTTCGCCGGCGGATCATCACGCGCGATCGTGGCAAGCGATGGAGATATACGCGCCCGTGAAAAAACCTCCTCGGAACATTGTCGGCCGGGTATGGTTCTACTCTGGTCGACGAGAGATGCCGAACGGACAAGCATGCGTTAGTAGCTCGCGAGGAGACCACATGGACCACCACTCAGATGCACGCCGTCGCATGATGATTTTCGTCGTGACGATTTTCGTTCTTGCCTGCCTCATCGCTGTCTATTTTGCCTTTGCACTTCATCCCGGCGAGCCGGTTCCGCCGACCGCGGGGGCGGTGTCGTCCCAGGTCAAATGACGGCGGCGTAATGATGTGTGCGCATGCGAAAAGCGGCAGGTAAATCAGCATCGCCTGATCGAGACGGCGCGCCTGATTTCCTGGTCATCCTGTCGAGGATGTGTGCCCAACGATTTTAGACCGCGCCGGCGATGCCGTTGGCCCGGAGGCGAACGCCGAAGGTGCTCGTCAACGGGAGATGAGGCGCAAGATCGCATCAAGGGTCTGCTTCGGTGCCTCCTGCGGAATGAAATGGCCGATCGCGTCGAGAACGACGCGTTCATATCGTGCCGCGAAATACTGGTCCTTGCCAGCCGAGGTATCAACGAGATTACACCCGTCGGAAGCGCCGTGCAGTACCAGGGTCGCAACTTGGATCGCCGGGTTTTCGGCAAGCCCGCGCTCGACATCCTCGTGCTCGGGGGCGCCGGGTGTCTCTTTCCAACGCTGCAGATAAGCATGAATGCTGATCGGCGCCCAATCGTCGTTCTGAAGCGAGGGTGCCATCTCGTCGAAATCCTGCCATTTCGTCGGCCAATCGGGAGACCAGGTCGCCCAGAGAAATCTGGCAAGGCGGAGCCGGTCTTTGTCCATTGCCTCCTGTCCCTGCTTGAGTGCAACTACCCACTCGTACCAATATGCCTTTGCCAGGTCGTAGCTTATCTCCTTGATGGGCTGGGAGGTAGCGTAACCCGCAGCCATTGCCACCAGGCCGCGCAGACGCGCGGGAAAGAGTGCCGCCACGCCATACCCGGCACGCGCACCCCAATCATAACCGCAGATCACCACGTCACTCAGGTCGAGCGCTTCGAGGAATTCGGCTAAGTCCTCGGTTAGCGCCGCGACCGCGCCACTCCTCATCGTGTCTGCCGAGAGAAAGGTCGTAGGACCGGTGCCGCGCAGATATGGAGCAATGACGCGATGACCGCCATCCACTAAAGCAGGAACGATCTTATCCCAACAACGGACATCGTCGGGCCAACCATGGACAAGCACGATGGGCTTCCCGCGCGGGTCACCGGCTTCCTCATAGGCGATATCGAGATCGCGTGTTCTAATATGTTTCGTCATCGGCATGTCCATGATCGATTAATCACTTCCTTGGCCTCAGGCTCGAGGCGGATGAAATGGTCACACGACTAACCATAGCGCATGCCTATTGTTCCAAGGCTGATGGTCGGGTCAGACAGCTGGAATGCGGGATTATGAAAGGGCGAGGGAGGCGAAAGCCTTGTTGGCGTGGAACGCGGTATTGAGCCAAGCAGCAGCCCAATGGGAGGCTTCCAGCTCAAACCCGCTTTGGAATTTGATCGGAACATTTGGTCATTGCTCCGGTTAGGAAGCTCATTACCCGACCAAAGCGGTGAAAGGATTGCTGTGATGCAGATCAGCAGTTTCAAGGACATGTATCTCGCCGAGCTTCAGGAGCTTGTCAGTGTCGAAAGTCAACTCGCCGATTCGTTGCTGCGAATGGCTGAGGTCGCAGCACATCCGTCATTAAAGGATGCACTGGTCCACCATCGCGCGCAAACCGAGGTGCAAAAGGACCGCCTCGTGTCACTCCTGCAGAAGCATGGAGCCGCCCCGGCAGCCCATACGGATCAGGCAATGCAGGCTCTGATCCATGAGACCGAAAAAATGGCTTCCATGCTGAAGGGAAATGACCTGCGTGATGCTGGTCTCATCGCTTCCGCTCAGAGGCTCGAACATTACGAGATCGCGGCATACGGCACGGCTGCCGCTCTGGCCGGTCAGCTGGACCTGCGGGAAGATCAGGAGGTGCTGCACCGGAGCCTCGAAGAGGAGAAGCAGACGGACATCCTGCTGACCCGATTGGCCAAAGGCGAAATAAATCGAGATGCGCTGCCGTCTGACTGACGGACCACTATCGTGAATATAGCCGGCTGCGAGCTCTATCTGAAAGGAGCATTCAATGAAACACCATGCCCTTCAAGACATTCAGACCGTTGCCAATGTCACTCTCGGATATCCGCACCGGCTGCCTACGATGACCAGGCGCGAACGCCTCGAACGCTGGGCGAATCTTCTCGATGACTGTGGGCATCAAGCACTTTCAACCCTGGAGGAGACAGAATTTCAGCCTGCGAGGGAACGCGCGGTCATGCGCGCGGACAACTCGCCTCTGTCAGTAGCGTTTGCCGACCAGCGCATGCATGAAGCGGGCCTGAAAGACGACAGCTACGGCGAAGCCAAGCGATTCTTCGAACTGAGTGACAATCAATTGCATAGGCTTCTCTGTCATTGCCACTTCGGGCCAACGGTGGGTGCATCGACGGCCGCGCATAACGTTCGTGCGATCATTGCTGCAGGCGATCGGCCGGGCATTTTGACCAGGCTGCGTAATATGTTCGGCGAGAAGATCCGCTTACTTGATCGTCGTTGTTGATACGCCGGCTGGAACGAACTGAAATGGAGGTTCAAATGAAAACGTTTATCATTGTTACCAGCGTAGCGTTGTGTCTCACGGCTTGCTCTTCGACAGAGCAAGGCGCCGGGATCGGCGCCGCCACGGGCGCCGTCGTTGGCGGCGTAGCAACAGGCAATGTTCGCGGCGCCGCGGTCGGTGCGGCCGTGGGCGGAGTGTCCGGCGCCTTGATCGGGAACGTCGCAGGACAGCCCGGCCGCTGCTACTACCGCGACCGCAACGGGAACCGCTATGTCGATCGCTGTTGAGCTTAGCAGACGTGGTCGGTGTCGTTCTTGAACAATCCATAGGAGCGGATTCGCCCTTACACCACGCCCGAACGTCGCTGGAACGGTGAGGAAAGGGCAAGGAGGCCAAGATGGCCGACTACCAGCGCATGCGCGATCACATGATCGAGGCGCACATTAAGCGGCGCGGGATACGCGACGAGTATGTTCTCAATGCGATGCGTGCCGTACCAAGAGAACGCTTCGTCGCCGAGGGCATGGCCGAGTTCGCCTATGAGGATGCGCCTCTCGCCCTCGGGGAGGGACAGACCATTTCCCAGCCCTATATCGTGGCTTTGATGATCGAGGCGGCGGAGGTGCGCCCGGGCGATCGCGTGCTCGAGGTGGGAGCCGGCTCGGGCTACGCGGCCGCGGTGATCGGCCAGATCGCGGCGAATGTCTATGCGATCGAGCGCCATGAAGCCTTGGCGGTGCCGGCGAGACGGCGCGTGTCCGACCTCGGCTATGACAATGTGGAGATATTTGCCGGCGACGGTACGCGTGGATTTCCCGACCAGGCGCCATTCAACGCCATTCTGGTGGCTGCGGGCGGCCCTGCCGTGCCGGAGGCGCTGAAGGAACAGCTCGCGATTGGCGGGCGGCTTGTAATCCCCGTGGGCGAGGAGTTCGGTCAGAGGTTGTGCAAGATCGTTCGGCGCACGGCGGTACGCTATGAGGAGACGGATCTCGGTGCTGTGATGTTTGTGCCCCTGATCGGCGAGCAAGGCTGGTCCGAGGATGGCCGGCGCGCGGCAAGCAATCATAAGCCGGGTGCGTCTCGAAAGCAGAGCCTGCCGGAAATGATTGCCGAAGCAGCGGAAGACCTACCGAACTTCGATGATCCTGCCTTCGGGCATCTTTTCGACCGCTTCGGCGACCGGCGCGTCGTTTTGCTCGGGGAGGCGAGCCACGGAACCGCCGAATTCTATCGTGCCCGGGCTGCGATCACGCGCTACCTGATCACCCGTCGAGGATACACAATTGTTGCGGTCGAAGCGGATTGGCCGGACGCGGCGAAAGTAGATCGATATGTCAGACATCGGTCGGCCTCAGGGCGTGAGGAGACACCATTCCAACGGTTTCCAACCTGGATGTGGCGCAACACAGAGATCCAAGCGCTGATCGAATGGATGCGCAAGCATAACGCAGCTATCGACGCAGAGGACCGCACCGGCTTCTACGGGCTCGACATCTACAACATGTCCGGCTCGATCGGTGCAGTGCTTGACTATCTTGATACGGTCGACCCGCAGGCGGCAGCGATCGCTCGGGAGCGCTACGGCTGCCTGACGCCTTGGCAGAAAAACCCCGCGACCTATGGCCGGGCGGCGCTCAGTCGCGGTTACGCGGAATGTGAGCAGGCGGTGATCGACCAATGCCGGGATCTTTTACGCAGGCGGCTGGATTATGCCAGGCACGACGGCGACGCTTTCCTCGATGCCGCCCAGAATGCCCGGCTCATCGCCTCCGCGGAGCGCTACTACCGCATCATGTATTATGGTGGAACGGAAAGCTGGAACCTGCGTGACACCCATATGTTCGAAACGCTGCAACGCCTGCTTGACGCGAAGGGACCGGATGCCAGGGCGATCGTCTGGGCGCACAACAGTCATATCGGTGACGCACGCTTTACCGATATGGGTGCTACGCGTGATGAGCTTAACATCGGCCAGCTTTGTCGAGAGGCTTTCGGAGGCGAGGCGGCTCTCATCGGTTTCGGCACCCATACTGGCACGGTGGCCGCCGCGCATGACTGGGATGGAGACATGGAAGTCATGCATGTGAATCCCTCCCGACCTGACAGCTACGAGCGGATCTGTCATGATGCGGGAGGGGACAGCTTCCTGCTCGACCTGTCGCCTGGCAAGCACGAGCCACTCCGGCGCCGCCTTTCCGAGCCACGACTGGAGCGCTTCATCGGCGTCATCTATCGGCCCGACACCGAACTGTGGAGCCATTACAGCCAGGCGATCCTTACCGAGCAATTCGATGCCTATGTCTGGTTCGATGAGACGCAGGCAGTGGAGCCGCTTGGGATTGAGCACCATCGCGGCATGCCGGAAACCTATCCCTTTGGTGAATAGACGATGCTTCGCGACATTGATCGTGTCCTGGCCAAGCTCGTTGCGAGCTTCACCTCTTGCGGAGAAAAATGCGCTTTCTAAATTTTTCGGCCATCGGCACACCAGGTAAAGGGAGGAAACAATGACAAGTCACGTGTTTGACCGCCCTCTTTTCGTGAGAGGGAAGCACTTCATTCAGGAAATATGCTGCCTCGACGACATCATTGATTTCCTTGAGGAATGGCCGGAGGAGAAACGCGACGTCGCGCATGTCGTCATGCTGCGGGCCTGCAGAGATGCGGTAGTCGATCAGTTTCCATTGAGTGCCGTGAGGAAGAACTTCGAGCGGTTCCTGAAGAAGAACGATATGTTGGCATCGATCGAGGAGTTTCCATTTCGTCAGCAGAGCGCCGGCGATCGCGACATCGGTGGCGTTTGACGTTTTCGTGCATCGCCGACGAGATCGCCCTGCTTACCCGCCCGCATCCCGGCTTGTCGTGAGGGTCTCTCATGCGGAACTTCAATGGCCGCTGAGTGTTTCCTGTAGATGCCGGACAATGACTTTCATATACGCTGGGATGCATCCGCGCTCGCATTGTTGCGGTCGCGCATTCGCGGCTTTGAATGGCCGTACAACGCTGCGGACAGCGGATGGCGTTATGGCTGTGATCCCGATTTCCTGCGCCGTTTTTGCCGTCATTGGGCAGACAGCTATGATATCGAAGCCGGCGAGGGCATACTCAACCGTTATCCGCAGCTGCTCGCCGAAGTCGCGCCGGGGATGCGGCTGCACGTCGTTCATGTACGCGGCGAGGCGCAGGGGCGGCGTCCGCTCCTGCTGATCCACGGTTGGCCGGGTTCGGTCTACCAGTTCTGGCCGGTCATCGATGCACTGGCTTTTCCGTCACGCTTCGGCGGCACGCCGATGGATGCATTCGACCTCGTCATCCCTTCGCTGCCCGGCTACGGCTATTCGGATAAGCCGGCCACGCCAGTCGGCCCGCGCGTCACCGCCGGGTGGCTTGCGCGCCTAATGCGCGACGCGCTTGGCTATCAAGATTATCTGGTGGCGGGGACCGACTGGGGTGTCGTCATCGCCGCCTGGCTCGCTCTCGATCACCGCGAAGACGTACGCGGCATCCACATCGATTATCCCGGCGCGCAACCCGCGGCGGCGCCGACGACCGACGCGGAACGCGCTTATCTCGAGGCATTCGAAGCGGCCGAAAACCGGCTCGGTGCATACAGCCGGCTCCACGCGACGCGGCCGCAGTCGCTCGCCTTCCTGGCGGCGGGTAATCCCGTCGCACAGGCGGCCTGGATTCTCGAGCGCTTCCATGACTGGGCGGATCTGCGTGGGCGTGCGATCGATGAGGTCTTCGGTCTCGATACCCTCATCACTAACCTCATGCTGACCGTCATGACCGATAGCTTCGGATCGGCGACCTGGATGTATGCCGGTGCAGAATCAGAGGGTGCACGACACCTGCCGGAAGGATGTCGGGTCCCCGTCCCGGCGGGGTTCGCGAGCTTCCCCGATCCGCGTCATCCGCGGCCGCCACGGAGCTGGGTCGAAAAGGGTTACGACGTCGTTCATTGGCGAGAACACGATCGCGGCGGGCATTTCGCCAGCATGGAGGTGCCGGATCTCGTCGTCGCCGATCTCCGGGATTGGGCGGCGTCTTTGGCCAATATCCACCGGAAGGTCGATGGTATCGTCGACGCTGAGAAAAAGGGCGACTGACTGAGCGAGGACAATTTCGTGGCGAAGTCGCCGGGAACCCTGTGGCGAATTCATGGTTAGGCGTGCTCACGGCGGTCCTTCGGACCGTGTGGTCTTCCTGCTGAAATCGACATCGGAAAGGGTATCGGATGTCTAATCCAGAAGAAGCCCCGGCCTCGGGGGTCACGAGGCGCACACTCCTGGCCGGGACAATCACGTCTGCAACGGCCATTTCAGTCGGTGCTGCCTCGAAAGAGCAAGAAGCGCGGCTCGCTGCGGTGTCGACGCAGTCCACGGTCCCGATAAAGATGAAGATCAATGGCCAACCCTATCAGTTCAGCGTTGACCCGCGCACATCGCTCCTGGATCTCCTTCGTGACCATGCGGGCCTGACGGGTACAAAAAAGGGCTGCGACCACGGGCAATGTGGAGCGTGCACGGTGCTCACCGATGGAAAGCGGACCTTGTCCTGCATGAGTTTCGCGGCGATGAATGACGGGCACAAGATCACCACGATCGAAGGTCTTTCGTCGGTTAATGGGCGTCTGCATCCGATGCAGCAGGCGTTTATCGACCATGACGCCTTCCAATGCGGTTACTGCACGCCCGGTCAGATCCTGTCCGCGGTTGCCTGCGTGCACGAAGGACATGCCGGTAACGATGCCGACATTCGCGAATACATGAGCGGCAATATCTGTCGATGCGCGGCTTACCCCAACATCCTCGCTGCCGTGAAACAGGCCCGCGACGAGATGGAGAAGCTCTGATGCTACCTTTCAGTTATCAAACTGCTCGTGATGTCGGCAGGGCCATCGCGGAGGCGAGCGAAGCAAAGGAAATTCCTCCAACCGCCGCGCCGTCACAGTTCATCGCCGGTGGCACGAACATGTCCGACTACATGCGGCTCGGCGTCAATCGGCCGTCGCGTCTGGTGGATATCAACTGCATCGAGGATCGATCATTGAAGACGATCGAGATCGGTGATCCCGATATTCGTCTCGGCGCTCTGGTCCGCATGAGCGAGGTCGAGGACCATCCGGAAATCAACCGAAGATGCCCGATGCTTGCCGAAAGCCTGAAACTCGCGGCCAGCCGACAGATCCGCAATATGGCAAGCCTTGGCGGCAATGTGCTGCAGCGGACGCGCTGCGAATATTTCCGCGAGATTTCATGGCCTTGCAACAAGCGCGATCCCGGCTCCGGCTGCGCTGCCATCGAAGGCTTCAACCGGCAGCATGCGGTGCTCGGAACTAGCGACTCCTGTATAGCGACCTATCATGGAGACTTTGCCCAGGCGCTGATTGCTCTCGATGCCTCCGTCGACATATCAGGCCAATCCGGCAGACGGCGTATCCGCTTTGCAGAACTGCATCGCCAGCCGGGCGATCGGCCGGATGTCGAAACGACGCTGCGGCCAGGCGAGATCATTACGGCCATCGCGGTGAATGTCCCCGCCTGGGCTGCACGATCTCGTTACCTCAAGATACGCGACCGTCAGTCCTATGCCTTCGCCCTCGCTTCCATAGCCGTCGCAATCAACCTCGATGGAGATATCGTGCGCGATGCGCGTATCGGTCTTGGCGGGCTGGCTACCGTTCCTTGGCGCGCCACGGCGGCCGAGGAGGCGCTCCGGAACAAGCCCCTCACGGAGGAAAGCGCGTCAATCGCGGCACAGGCCGCGTTTACGGACGCCCGGCCGCGCGAGCATAACGCCTTCAAGATCGAGCTTGGAAAACAGACATTGATACGGGCCTTGCTCGAGGTTCGGGATATGAGGATATGACCATGAACGAGGCCGCACCACCTGCAAAGGAAAACATGGGTGAGCCACTGCCGCGGATCGATGCCCGCCTCAAGGTTACGGGAAAGGCATCCTATCCCGCCGACATTCCGGTCAACAATCTCGCGCATGCGATGCTGGTGACGAGTGCTGTAGCGCGGGGTCGCTTGACATCGCTGCATCTGGACCAGGCGCGGGCCGTGCCAGGTGTAATTGACATCATTACTCATGAGAGCATCCGAGATGAGCTGGAAACCCCCGAATTCGGGACATCGGGATCGACGTCCATCGGGCCTCTCCACGATACGAAGATTTGGCATGACGGCCAGATCATCGCGGTGGTTTTGGCCGAGACCATCGAGGCCGCCCGCGAAGGCGCCATGCGCATCACCGCCGATTACGAGGCGGAGAAGCCGAGCACGGGCTTCGGGTCGGAGGGCACGGAAACCGTGGCTGCGGCAGAAGCGAGCAAGCAGTTCAAGGAAGACGTCAAGGCGGGCGATTTCAATGCCGCCTTTGCTGCCGCGGACGTCAAGATCGACGCCGAATACGAGATGCCGACGCAACATCACAATCCGATCGAACTGTTCTCCACGACTGCTTATTGGCGAGGGGATGAACTCGTTGTTCATGAACCGAGCCAGAATGTCTACGGCTGGAAAGTCGAGATCGCGCGGCAGCTGAAGATCAAACCTGATCAAGTAAGGGTGGTCAGTCCCTACATCGGGGGTGCCTTCGGATCGAAGGGGCCGATCACGCCGCGAACGGCCATCGTGGCGTTTGCCGCACGCAGGCTTGGCAGGCCGGTGCGGTGTGTCGTGACCCGACCACAGGCGTTCACCACGCAGACCTACCGTGCCGAAACGCGCCACCATATCCAGATTGGCGCGACGCGGGACGGCAAGATAACTGCTCTAAAGCACGAGGGCTGGGAGGTGACGTCCCGCCCGGATCCTTATGTGGTCGGCGGAACGAAGACGACCGGCCTCATGTATGATTATGGATCGGTACTGACCAAGGTTTTCCTAGTCAAGGCGGACAGGCCGACGCCGAGCTACATGCGTTCCCCACCGGAAACCCCCTATGTCTATGCACTGGAAAGCGCGATGGACGAGATGGCGGTTGCTCTTAACATGGATCCGGTAGAGTTCAGGCGCGTCAACGATGCCGTGAAGGAGCCGATCGAAGGCCGCCCCTTCTCCAGCCGCTCGCTGATGGAATGCTACGATGAGGCGGCCCGCGAATTTGGCTGGTCGAAGCGAAATCCGGATGTAGGCAGCATGCGGGATGGCGACTGGCTGGTCGGCATGGGCTGCGCGACGGCGATCTATCCAACCAATATCGCGCCTTGCGCAGTTCGCGTCACCCTGACCGATGATGGGCGGGCACGGGTCCAGACCGCCTCCCATGAAATCGGCACCGGAGTGCGCACGATTGCCGCCCAGCTCGCGGCGGAACAATTGGGGCTCGACGTAAGCGCCGTCGAGGTCGAGATGGGCGATACGCGGCTTCCGCCGGCGCCCGTTGCCGGCGGCTCGAATACGACGGCCAGCGTCTCTTCAGCGATCATCAAAGCCTGTGGGGAAATCCGCGAAAAGCTCGCCCGCGCGGCGGTGACATCAAATGACGGGCCACTCGCCGGCCGCGATCCGAACTCGATCATGCTCAGAGAGGGTAAGCTCGTCATCGGCGAGAGCTCGCAGGGCCTCAAAGACGCTTTCAAGCAGTTGGGAGCCGGCGTCATCGAGCAATATAGCGAATTTCGTCCTGACACTGCTTCCGAGGAAGCCGTTTCCAACCTATACAAGGGCAAACTGGAAATGGTGAGCGGTGATCAAGGCAAGAAGGTAAAATATGCCTTCGGTGCTGAATTCGTCGAGGTCCGGGTTCATCGAAGAACCCGGGAAATCCGCGTCCCTCGGATCGTCGGCGCCTTTGGAGCTGGCCGGATCATGAATACCCGGACGGCGCGCAGCCAGCTCATGGGCGGGATGATCTGGGGAATTTCGTCGGCCCTTCACGAAGCGACCGAATTCGACCGGCGCGATGCCCGCGTCGTCAATCGGGATCTGCAGGACTATCTCGTGCCGGTGAATGCAGACATCCAGGACGTAAAAGTCATCCTTGTGTCGGAGACCGATCCGGACGTCAACCCGGCAGGCGTCAAGGGGCTTGGCGAACTCGGCAACGTCGGAACGGCGGCCGCGATCACCAGTGCGGTCTACCACGCTACCGGCAAGCGTATCCGCAAACTTCCGATCCGCATCGATAACCTGATTGGCTAATGTCAACGCAGGCGCTTTCTCGCGCCAAGACGTGCTTGTTCCCATTGGCAGGCACCCGGATCGGGCCACAGCTCTCTTATGTCGGCAAGCCGTTCTTGCCGGCCTGTTCCGCCTCCGCCACCGGCGGGCATGCCAATGCTCATGAAGGTGCGGATTACAGCGGTCGCTTTTGGGTGCGTCGTCGCGCCCCCGCCAGTGACGCCCCACGTCGGCACGATGGTCGATACCAGCCATTCGAAGATTTAATGTTCTCCCTCCCAGCCCCCTCGGCGCGCCGCAGCGCTTGTCATGTTTCCATCATTCGAGGCCGGCCGCTAAGTGCGGAGCGCCTACTGGTTCCCAAACCGGTAGGTCGACAAGCATCGGGGAACTGAATTGCGGACATAGCGTTGGCAAAGAAACAGGATCGCTGGGACACTTGAGAACCGGATGAATATTCTTCGCAATGAACGTCGTCTGTTCGGATTTAGCATGTGCTGATAGCTTTTCAGGGCCTGGTTAGAAAGGTGTGCACCTCTTCGGCTTCACCGCATTCTAACGAAATGTCTCTTCATTGAGGATCGCGCAGCGAGGAAGGCGGGGAGGCGATCGAATTACCTCGACGGCATCGCCTTCGTTGCCGGTCTTGCCAAGGCTCGGGCGGCCATTACTTTTACTAGGAAACCTGTGACATATGTCGGGTGCATCTGCTGGAGCAAGGGGAATGATGCTGGAAGATCTATACCGCCTTTTGCGAACCGGACATGTCCAGGCGCAGGGAGTGGTCGATACGATGACGCAGCCGATTGTCGTTCTTGATCAGAACTTGTGCGTCGCGACCGCAAACAATGCATTCTTGAAAACGTTCGAGGTCGAGCGGGACGATATTCTGGGGGAGAGTTTCTTTGATCTCGGCAACGGTCAGTGGGATGTTACCGAGCTCCGACAGCTGATCGCCGCGGTCATCCCAAAAGCAGCCGCTGTCATTGGGTACGAAGTCGCGCATGATTTTCCAACTATCGGCCGGCGTACGTTCCTCCTCGATGCGCGCCGCCTTGTGCACCCGGATGACAATAGCACCAACATCCTTGTCCTCTTCGACGATGTGACGGAAAGGCAGCGGCACGACGCCGAAAGGGATTTCATCATTTCGGAAACACGCCATCGGATGAAGAACCTTTTCGCGGTCGTGCGATCGCTAGCGATGCAGATGAATGCGGAAGATCTGACGGCCGTTGACTACCGTGATCGTTTCCTGGGACGCCTCGAGGTCACTCTTCATGCCCAGGAGATCGCGGCCATCAATGAAACGACCGATTTTGAAACCCTGCTGAGGCAATCGGTCAGCGAGCCTGGAATGGATCGTCTCCATTGCCAGGGGCCAAGAGTGCAGATTCGGGGCTCGGAGATCGTGCCAGTCAGCATGATGTTCCATGAGCTGGCAACGAATGCGTTGAAGTACGGCGCGCTATCCGCCCCAAGCGGTGCCTTGCATGTCGAATGGTCACTGGAGGAAGTGCCGGAGAGCCGCTCTTATTTCGTATGCCGGTGGCGCGAAACGGGCGGCCCCGCGATCATGCCGCCGACGAGAAGAGGCTACGGTACCGAGCTGATCGAAGGCACTTGCCGACATCTTGGTGGAACGGTGGAACTTAACTTCAATCCAAAAGGTTTGACTGCCATCATCAAGCTCCCTTGGAAACGTTCATGAGCGAACCTGAAAATGACAAGGCTCTTGGCAGGATCGTTCTTGTGGTTGAAGACGAGTTCCTTATCGCCCTGGAGCTGGAAAGCGTGTTGACCAGTAGCGGATTCGAGGTCCTGGGCCCGGCGAGCTCGGTCGGGCAAGCCCTCGACCTGCTGAGGAGCCAACGTCCGGATGCCGCTGTTCTGGACGTCACTCTCGGCAGCGAGAACGTTACTCCGGTCGCTTTCCTTTTAAAATCATGGGATGTCCCGTTCGTCCTCGCCAGTGCAAGCGATGCGGCGGAACTTGCCCGGCATGATGTTTTGGCCAAGGCACTCAATCTCGGGAAGCCCACCGACATGAAACGTCTTGTGGACGTCGTTCAATCCTTCTTTAGCCGCTGACGATGGATAAAGCGGCGATCCGTCAAGTGAACGCCGCGAACGTGACCGCGTCGATTGGCATGCTACTCCTTTGAGGCGATCTGGAATACCAGCGAATGGGATGACACCAGCGACACGCCATCCCTGGCTCAGTGTCAGCGCTTCCGCCGCGGGCTGGTTAACAATCGAACGACCGAAGGTAGATGGTTCAGATCTTCTTAAGCACAATTATTCGTCGAGGTGGGGCAGCAATATCGTCGGAAAAACGACATTATTCGAGATCCAAAATGCAAGCCTTTCGATCATCCAGACGATGCTTGGGAACCATCTCAACGCGCAATAGTTCCGTCCGGCGGATGACCACCTGGAAAGGGCTGTCATGAAGAAGCGGAAACATGAAGAGATGACGGATCCCCCTCGCTCGCGACCAGCGAAATATGAGGAAACCGAGGGCGCGACCGGTGCGATCGAAAGGCCGGCCATCCCACCGGTCATGAAAAAGGGAGAGAAGCCGTCTTCCAAGAAAAGCAAGCACAAGGACGATACCGGCGGGGAAGGGGACTGAATCTCGCGGTTGCGCAATAGGGCTTGGCGGCTTTATCCCACCCAGTTCGTGATCCAGTAGGCTATTGCCGAGATGGCCGCCGCCGCGGGCAGGGTTATTATCCATGCGACGACGATATTGCTCGCCAATCCCCATCGAACCGCCGAGATCCGCCGCGCGGCGCCGACACCGACGATTGCGCCCGTGATCGTATGGGTCGTCGAGACCGGGATGCCAAGCCATGTCGCGGCGAACAAGGTCAAGGCGCCACCGGTCTCAGCGCAAAAGCCCTGCATTGGATTGAGCCTCGTGATCTTCGAGCCCATCGTGTGCACGATCCGCCAACCGCCAAACAGTGTTCCGAGCGCCATCGCGGACTGACAGGATAACACCACCCACAGGGGCACGTGGAACTCCGCTCCGGTATGACCTTGGGAGTAGAGCAGTACGGCGATGATGCCCATGGTCTTCTGGGCGTCGTTTCCGCCATGGCCGAGGGAGTAGAGAGAAGCGGAGACGAATTGCAGGACGCGGAAGGTGCTGTCGACGGCGAAAGGCGTCTGGCGAACGAATATCCATGTCACGCATAGCACGAGGAAGAGCGCGAGCACGAAGCCAAGCAGTGGCGACATGACGATGGCACCGGCCGTCTTAAGCAGGCCGGACCAAACAATGGCATCCATGCCAATCTTCGCCACGCCGGCACCTACGAGGCCACCGACCAGAGCATGCGACGAGCTTGATGGGATGCCCAGTACCCAAGTCACGATATTCCATATGATCGCCCCCATCAGGGCGGCGAAGATGACCTGTGGCGTGACTATGTTGGGATCGATAATGCCGGTGCCGAGGGTTTCGGCGACGTGGAGCCCGAAGAACAGGAAAGCGATGAAATTGAAGAATGCGGCCCATAACACGGCGTATTGCGGTCGCAGGACCCGGGTCGAGACGATGGTGGCAATTGAGTTGGCTGCGTCGTGCAGCCCATTCAAAAAATCGAAGAACAATGCCACCGCGATGAGGCCCACCAGCAATGGGAAAGCGAGAGTGGCCTCCATCAGACGTTCTCGATTACGATGCCGTTGATTTCATTGGCGACATCTTCGAAACGGTCGACGACCTTCTCCAATTCACCAAAGATCTCGCTGCCGATGATGTATGCCATTGGATTGGTGCCGCTATATCGGCGAAAGAGATCTTTTAGACCTTGATCATGTAGCTCATCGGAGCGACCTTCGACCTTTACGACCTCTTCGGTGAGCGCGCTGAGGCGAGAAGAGTTGGCACTCATGCGATCAAGGAGAGGGATTGCCTCGGCTACCAGTTTTGCGGCCTCGACGATCGCCTTGCCCATTTCCTGCATACCGGGATCAAAGCTGTCCTGTTCGAATAGCCGGATCGTCTTGACCGTCTTGTGCATCATGTCGATCGCATCGTCCATTGACATGATGAGATCCTTGATGTCGCCACGGTCAAAGGGCGTGATGAAACTGCGCCGAGTGGCAAGCAGAACTTCGCGCGTGATGTCATCGGCCTCGTTCTCGAGCTCAACAATGCGCTGGCAGTGCTGCTCCGTGTCTTTGCCGGCCAGCAATTCGTTCAGAGCTTCCGCCGCGCTGACGATCGTGCGCGAATGTCGAGAGAAAAGATCAAAAAACCGGTCTTCTCTCGGCATCAGTCTACGAAACCAGTTCACTTTCCGCACTCCAAACAGGCGTTGTCATAAATCCGTCATAAATGAGGAGGCCCGACATGGAAAGCCGAGACATCCGCAAAACGGCGCTCTCTGACAGCCTCATCACAAGATTTGAACTGCTTATGCGCGGTCTAGTCGGTTCCCGTGACCGTCGAAGAAATGCAGGCTCTCGGCGGAAGCGGTAACCAGGCATTCTGTGTCCATTGCGAGCCGGGACCGCCCCGAAACTCGAAAGACGACGGTTTGGCCGTCCGCCAGGGTGCCGTAGACATAGCTCTCCGCCCCGACGAGCTCCACCGCCTGGATACGCACTTTCGCGCTGAAAGCCGCATCGCTCGCACCGCCGGCCAGGTGAAGATCCTCGGGCCGGACGCCGACCGTCATGTCAGCGGCGCCAAGGCGGCTGTCAGGCGAAAGCACAATTGTGCTGTTTTCGGTAGGTTTCAGAAGATTCATCGAAGGCGAGCCTATGAAGGTCGCAACGAAGGTCGTGGCCGGTCGTTCATAGAGCTCGATGGGTGTGCCGACCTGCTCGATCCGTCCGCCATTCAAGACGACCAGGCGATCGGCCAGCGTCATGGCCTCCATCTGGTCATGGGTGACATAGACGCTCGTGGTCGCGAGAGATCGTTGCAGCCGTTTGATCTCGACACGCATTTGCACCCGCAGCTTGGCATCGAGATTGGAAAGCGGCTCGTCGAACAGAAACGCCGCCGGCTCGCGCACGATGGCACGACCCATCGCTACGCGTTGCCGCTGACCGCCGGAGAGTTGACGTGGTCTGCGCTCAAGGAGGGGTTCGATTTCAAGCGATCGTGCCGCTGATTGGATGCGCTGGTCTATTTCGGCTGCTGGGACATTCCTGTTCTTCAGGCCATATGCCAAATTCTGTCGCACCGTCATGTGCGGATAAAGCGCATAGTTCTGAAAGACCATCGCGATGTCGCGCTCCGAGGGTTCCAGACGATTGACGATACGACTGCCTATGTTGATTTCGCCTGAGGTGATGGCTTCAAGGCCTGCGATCATGCGCAGGAGCGTGGACTTGCCGCAGCCGGAAGGCCCGACCAGGACGATAAGTTCGCCATCGGCGATATCGAGCGACACGCCCTTGATCGCGTCGACGTTGCCGCCGTAACTTTTGCGGACGTCCTTGAGAGTGATCCCGGCCATTATTTCTCCGTCTCCACCAGACCTTTGACGAACCAGCGCTGCATCAGCACCACGACGAGGATGGGCGGAATGATCGCCAAGATCGCCGTTACCATCACAAAATTCCACGGTGTCGCCGCGTCGGCGAAATCCACCATCTTCCGGAGCCCGATGATGATCGTCGACATCTTCGCGTCATTCGTGACCAATAGTGGCCACAAATATTGCGTCCAGCCATAGATGAAGAGGATCACGAACAGGGCGGCGATATTGGTTTTCGATAGTGGCAACAGGATATCGCGCATGAAGCGGAATGGGCCGGCATTGTCGATGCGGGCGGCTTCAAGGAGTTCACCCGGCACCGTCAAGAAGAACTGCCGAAACAGGAACGTCGCGGTCGCTGATGCCATCAGCGGCAGGGTCAGGCCGGCATAAGTGTCGATCATGCCGAGATCCACGATGACCTTGTAGGTCGGCAGGATGCGTACTTCCACCGGCAGCATCAACGTGACGAAGATCATCCAGAAGAACACCATCCGCAGCGGAAAGCGGAAGAAGACAATGGCGAAGGCCGAGAGAAAGGAGATCGCGATCTTGCCGGCGGCGATGATGACAGCGACAACAAACGTGTTCCAGAGCATCCGTTCAAGGCTGACGCCGACCACGCGCTCGACACCGCCGTTCAGCGCCTCGCCATAGTTCTCGACGAAATGGCCGCCGGGCAGCAGGAAGATCGGCGGCCGCAAAATCTCGGCCGACGTCATCGTCGAGGCAACGAAGGTGTAATAGATCGGGAAGGCGACGATGATAATGCCGATGACCAGCATCAGATGGCCGATGAGATTGGCGACGGGACGCTTTTCGATCATCGGTAATCCTCACGCATAATGCACACGCTTCTCGACGAAGCGGAATTGGAATGCCGTCAGCGCTATGACAATCACCATGAGGATGACGGACTGAGCCGCGGAAGAGCCGAGGTTGAGATTGACGAAGCCGTCATTGTAGACCTTGTAGACGAGGGTCTCCGTCGCCTTCGCCGGCCCGCCGCCGGTGACGGCATGGATGATGCCGAAGGTGTCGAAGAAGGCGTAGACCGTGTTGACCACCAGGAGAAAGAAGGTCGTCGGCGCAAGCAGGGGAAAGACGATCGTCCAGAAGCGCCGGTTGCCGCGGGCGCCGTCGATGGATGCGGCTTCCAGCAACGATTTTGGGATTGCCTGCAGTCCGGCAACGAAGAACAGGAAATTATAGCTAATCTGCTTCCAGGCGGCGGCGATGATGACCAGCACCATGGCCTGATTGCCGTTCAGCAGGGGGTCCCAGGCAAGTCCGTTGCGACGCAGGATATAGGCCAAGGTACCCATTGCAGGATTGAACATGAAGAGCCAGAGCATGCCGGCGACGGCGGGTGCGACGGCATAAGGCCAAATCAGCAGCGTTCGATAGAGTGTCTGGCCGCGCACCACCTTGTCGGCGGCGGTTGCAAGCGCGAGCGCGACGCTCATCGACAGCAGCGCCGTCGCGATACTGAAGATCACCGTCACCTGGAGGGAATGCAGGTAGGTCTCGTCGGATAAGATGGTGCGAAAATTCGCAAGCCCTACGAAGCCGCTCTTCAGTCCGAAAGGGTCTTCGCGCTGCGTCGATTGATAAAGCGCCTGGCTTGCCGGCCAGAAGAAGAACACGATCGTCAGGACGATTTGTGGCGCGACGAGGAAATAGGGTAGGATCTTGTTGGGAAAGACAACGCGCTGCACGGCGATCTCCTAGGACGAGAAAACGGCCCGCAGCCTTGTCGGCCGCGGGTCAAATCGCATCAGCCCATCAATTGCCAATGGCTTGCTGGATAGCGGCATCGCCACGCTGGACAGCCTTGTCGAGCGCCGTCTTGGCATCTTCCTTGCCGGCCAGCATCGCCTCGAACTCCTCGTTCATGATATCGCGTACCTGCGGCAGGTTGACGAGGCGAACGCCCTTGGAGTTGGCCGTCGGCGCCTTGCCGAGCATTTGCAGGATCGGCGTTTCGCGGCCGGGATTCTTGTCATAGAAGCCGGATTTTTTTGTTTCCTCATAGGCGGCCATCGTCACCGGCAGGTATCCGGAAACCTGATGCAGGCGTGCCTGGATCTTGGTCTGAGACAGGAAATGGAAGAATTCGGCAATGCCCTTGTATTCTGTGTCGCTCTTGCCGGCAAACACCCAGAGGCTGGCGCCGCCGGGAATGGTATTCTGTGGGCGGCCTTCGCCTTCGTAGTAAGGTAATTGGCCAATACCGTAATTCATGCCGCTCTTGATGATGTCGCCGAGGCCTCCCGACGATTCCGTCAGAATGCCGCATTCTCCCGAGGTAAAGAGCTGCTTTGCCTCCGATGTGCGGCCGCCATAGCGGAAGGTGCCATCCTTGGCGAGATCGGCGATCGACTGGAAATGCTGGATGAAGAGAGGCGTATTCAACGCCAGCTTGACGTCGGTGCCTCCGAGACCATTTTCGTTGGAGCCATAGCTGATATTGTTCCAGGCGGCGAAATTCTCGGTCTGAATCCAGGTCAGCCAGGTCGAGGTGAGGCCGCAGGCCGATGCCCCGCTCGACTTGATCTTCTTGGCGGCGTCGAAAACCTCCGGCCAGGTTTTCGGCGGGTGCTCGGGGTCGAGCCCGGCCTTCCTAAAGGTATCCTTGTTGTAATAGAGGATCGGTGAAGACGAATTATAGGGGAAGGACAGCATCGTGCCATCCGGCTTGGAATAGTAGGAAACGATACCGGGCAGGTAGAGCGACTTGTCGAATGTATAGCCGCCCTTTTTCAGAACTTCAGCCGCCGGCATGATCGCGCCTTCCGCACCCATCATCACGCCACTGCCGGCGTCGAAGACCTGCAGGATCGCCGGCGCCTGCTTGGCGCGAAACGCCGCAATACCGGCATTCAGCGCTTCCGGATAGGTGCCCTTGAACACCGGAACAATCTTATAGTCCTTCTGGCCGTCGTTGAATTCCTTGGCCAGTTGCTCGACGACTTCGTTGTTCGCACCCGACATGGCATGCCACCATTGCAGTTCGGTCACTGCAAGCGCGTGCGACGTCCCTCCGAATGAAATGGCAGCCGCTACAAGGCAGCTCCACGCGAGGCGATTAGGCATTTTTCCTCCCATTATGATCCCTTCCATGAAACGATTGGCTAACCCTCCTTGATCAGCCAGTCCGCTTTGCGCAGCGTGGCCACCCGATTTGGCGGCAGATTTGCAAGCGCGTTCATTTAAACTAATGCCTACTCGGCTGTTGTCTACCGGGAAAACTTATAAGCCAGCTATCTTTTTAATATCATCGATCGCACCCGGGGCAGCACCCAGAACCACCGATCCCTTGGTCAGACGTTCACCTTCCGTCGGAAAGGGATGGTACCAGCCGCCGGCTTCCTTCACGAGGCAATAGCCGGCCAGGCAATCCCAGGCATGCATATAGGGTTCGTAATAGCCGACCAAGCGGCCGGCGGCGACATAGGCGAGCATCAAGGCGCCCGAGCCGTTGCGGATGAAATTGCCGCCGGCTTCGAGAACCTGCTCGACCATCTTCGCGACAAAGGCCGGTGAGACATGGTTGTTGGCGCCGATGCCGGTCACGGCGTTACGGATGTTGCGCGATACATCCAGCTTGAGGCTCTTGCCGTTCAAGGTGGCACCCTTGCCGTGCGCGGCGACGTAAAGCTCATCGTGGCATGGTGCGGAGATGACGCCGATCACGGGAATGCCGTCATGCAATACCGCGATGGAAACGCACCAGTTCGGCATGCCGCTGACGAAGGGACTTGTGCCATCGATCGGATCGACGACCCAGGTGTAGCCGGAGCTGCCCGTTTCCAGACCATATTCCTCGCCGAGAATGCTATCTTGCGGGTGCGCTTCATGGATGCGTCCACGGATGAGATTTTCAACCTCCCGGTCGGCGATCGAAACGACATCCTGCGGGTCGCGCTTGGTTTCGATGATCAGGGTCTCGCGGCGCTTGAAATAGTCGAGCGCGAGCTTGCCGGCCTCACGGGCGATGGTCTCGGCAAGGGCGAGACGTGCTTCGAGATCGGCGAGGGGAGCGGAGGTCATGCAATTATGTCCTTAATCGTCTGATGTTTGACGGCAATCAGCCGCTGATGACGGCAATGCCGCGATCCTTGAAAGCGATCGTGACATCGGTACTGGGAGGAAGAGCGGAATCGACCGTGGCATCGACAACGAAGAGCGATCCGCGATCGGTCTTTACCTCATACTCGACATGATCGCCGAGGTATGCGGAATGAGTGATCTGGCCATGGAACTGGCCGTTGCCTGTCCTTGGCGTCAGAATGATCGCGTTCGGCCGGACGGCAAGCTGGGCGGGGCCGTGTTTGACTGAACGGTTGCTGATCCTGTGGCGAAGTCCTTCGATGGCGATTGTGACACCATCGTTGTCGGTTTCGACAACGTCGCACGGCATGACATTGGCCTCGCCCATGAAGTCGGCGATAAAGGCGGACGCCGGGGCATCGTAGAGTTCGCGCGGCGCACCTTGCTGCGCGATACCGCCATCCTTCATGACGATGATGCGATCGGAAACGGCGAGCGCTTCGTCCTGGTCATGGGTCACATAGACGGCGGTAAAGCCAAGCCGTTGCTGCAATTCGCGAATATCCGTCCGCACGCGCCGGCGCAGCCGGGCATCAAGATTGGAAAGCGGCTCATCGAGAAGCAGAACCTGCGGCTCAACGACGAGCGCACGGGCCACGGCGACGCGCTGCTGCTGGCCACCGGAGAGCTCGGCCGGAAGACGCGAGCCCATGCCGGCAAGGCCGACAAGACCAAGCGCACCCTCCGCCTTCTCGCGCGCTTGCCTGCGTTTCATGCCGGAGGATTCCAATCCATAGGCGACATTGTCGAGCGCCGTCATATGCGGAAACAAGGCATAACTTTGGAAGACCATCGAGACGTCACGCTCGTTTGCCGGAAGCATGGTGACATCCTTGCCGCCGATCAGAATACGGCCGGAGGAGGGATGTTCCAGCCCCGCCAGCATGCGAAGCGTCGTCGTCTTGCCGCAGCCGGAGGGGCCGAGCAGGGTGACGAGCGTGCCGGGCTCGATGGTGAGCGAGAGATCGGGAATGGCCGTGAACGCTCCGAAGGTTTTTCGAACATTCTCGAAGACGACGGAACCGGGAGCCTTCGGATTCATGCGGTTTTCTCCTGAACGAGGGATGTAGGCGCGGTCGGCGACGGTATTATCGCGACACGGTTCACGCGCCGTAGCCGCCTTTCTCCGACGAGCAGCTGGAACCCGGCGATGACTGATATCATGACGACGATAAGCGCGGAGGAATAAGCGATCGCGACGCCATATTCGCCGTTTTCGACCAGACCGACGATATAGGCAGTGGACATGTTGTACTGGGCGCTGACGAGGAAAATAACTGCGCTGATCGAGGTGATGGCCCGTACAAAGGAATAGACCAGCGCCGCGGTGATCGCCGGCCGCAGCAGCGGCAGGATCACCTTCCGAATGGTGCGCAGGCTGTCGGCTCGCAATGTCAGCGATGCTTCATCGAGGCTTTTGTCGAGCTGGCTCATGGCGGCAACGCCACCGCGCACACCAACCGGCATGTTACGAAACACGAAGCAGGCAACGAGAATCAGCGCCGTTCCGGTCATCTCCAGGGGCGGCAGGTTAAAGGCCATGATGTAGCTAATGCCGATGACCGTGCCGGGGATGGCAAAGCTCATCATCAGCGCGAATTCGAACAGGCCGCGACCGACGAATTTCTGGCGCACGATCAGATAAGCCGTCAGCAGGCCGACGGCAGCCGTCAAGGGCGCGGAGATCAGGGCGATCTCCATCGTCGTCCAAAAGGAGTTCCATGCAACGCCGGTCCAGGCAAGACCGCCATCGTCGCGCAGGCCGATCGAGAAGGCCTTGACGTAATGTTCCACCGTCAGCGTGTTGTCGAGACCCCAAGTGCGGACAAAGCCGCCGAAGAGGATCATGAGGTAGACGACGACGGTAAAGATCATCCAAGGGATGACGAGCGCATGGACGGCGATGGAGAGGCCGCGGGGCAGGGCGCCATGAGCGCCTGAATCTCCCTTGCCTGTCACCGTCGCAAAGCTCTTGCCCTGTAGCCACAGGCGTTGCGCGAGGAAGGCGCTCAGTGTGAAGACGAGCAGGATCATGGCAAGGACCGCCGCGCGTGAAGGATCGTTCTGTGCGCCGACGACACTGAAGAAAATCTCCGTCGACAGAACTCCATGGCTGCCGCCGAGAACCATCGGATTGCCGAAATCGGCCATGCTTTCGATGAAGCCGATCAGGAAGGCGTTTGCGAGGCCTGGTTTCATCAGCGGCAGGGACACCCGCCAGAAGGTGCGCCAACGATTGGCGCGTAAAGTTTGAGAAGCCTCTTCCATCGACGGGCTGACGCCTTCGACCACGCCGATGAGGACAAGAAAGGAAATCGGCGTGAAGGAGAGAACCTGCGCGATCCAAATGCCGGTCAGGCCATAGAGCCAGCGGCTGGGTTCCGTTCCGAAGATCGAAGCCGCGGCCTGTGTCACGACGCCGGCCCGTCCGAACAGCAGGGTCAGCGCGAGACCGACCACGAAGGGCGGCGTGATAATCGGCAGGATCGTGAGAAGCCTCAGTCCCTTCTTGAAGGGAAAGCGGGTGCGGGTGGCGACAAGCGCAAAGCAGAGCCCGAGCAAGGTCGACGCGCTAGCCGTCAGGATAGCAAGCCAAAGCGTGCGCCAGGCGACGCCGCAGCGGTCGCCGCCGACAATGCAGCTGAGGCTCCAGATCGACGGGTCCTGGATGTTCGTCGTGAAGCCGCTGGGATCGAAGGATCCGTCGAACGACTGGAAGGCTCCGACGAACATGCTGCCGACGGGATAAAAGACGAAGATCGCGACAAGGACGATCAGCATGGTAATGGCGCTGACGACGAAGGCATCTCCCTTCATCGCGCCGCGTTCGGCAAGGCCGAAGGAAAAGAACAGGACGAAGACGATGCCAAGGATAATGGCGCCGGCACCCATCGCTGGCTGGCCGTCCGCCAGCGCACCGAAGATGGTCTCGAAGATCGACCAACTCCAGCCCGACGGTGTGATCGCTAGTCCCTGCAGCGACAAAAAGGCAAAACCCAACGCACCGGCGAGCGCCATCAGCGCACCGCGCGGCATCGCTTTGGAGATGAAGCGCGCGATGCCACCGAGCATAAGGAGCCCGGCGGCGATCGCGAGCCACCATCGACCGTGACTGACGATTTGCAGGATTCCAGGCGCTGTGGAGGGGTCGCCGGGAAAGCCGCTCAGCCAGCCAAGGCCGAAGAAGCCGCCCTCTATGCGATACCATGGGAGTAGTATCAGGGCGGCAATGCCGAAGATCAGCGTAACATCCAGCCGGCGTTTGCTATTGGTCATGGTCGGATTCGCATCCCGTTCAGCAAAAATCAGAGATGACGCAGGCCGGTTGCACGAGGAGCCGGCCTGCGAGGGCAATCGAAAAAGCCGTCAGTTGGCCTTGGCGCCGATTTCCCTGTCCCATCGGGCAAGCAGCGCCTTACGGATCGTGGGATCGCCGTATTTCTTGAAGTCGTAGTCGATCAGCTTTATCTCCTCGAATTTCGGGGCCTCCTTCGGCACCTCGGCCGACTTGTTGGAGGGAAGCTGGTAGGACTTGGCATCCTTCATATGCGATTGTGCCTCGGCGCTGAGTGCCCAGTCGTACCACTTCTTGGCGTTGTCGAGATTTCTGGCGCCCTTGATGATCGACATGGAGCCGATCTCGTAACCCGTGCCCTCGCACGGTGCCACCGCCTTGATGGGAAAGCCTTCGACGGTCTGTGCAACCGCGTCATGCATGAAAACGATGCCGATCGTCGATTCCCCGCGCGCTGCCGCTTTCACCGGGGCGGAGCCCGACTTGGTATATTGCGAGACATTGGCATTGAGCTTCGAAAGATAATCGAAGGCCTTGTCCTCGCCCATGATCTGCACGAGTGTCGCCAAAGTATTGTAGGACGTTCCCGACGAGTTCGGATTGGCAATCTGGATCTCGCCCTTAAAGGAGGGGTCAAGAAGGTCGGCCCAGCATTTAGGCTCCTTCAAGCCCTTCTTCCTCAAGATATCCGTGTTATAGCCCCAGCCAAGCGCTCCCGCATAAACGCCGACCGTGCGGAAATTGGCGCTTTCGGCCTGCTTCTTCGCCCAATCCTGAAGCTGGTCGAAAAGCGGTGATTTATATTCCAGCGTCAGGCCCTCGGCCGCGGCTTGCAAATGGGGGTCACCGGTTCCCGCCCACCAGATATCCGTCTTCGGATTGCGCGCCTCGGCGCGGATCTTGGCGTAGGTTTCGCCGGCCGAAAGCCGAACCATATTGACCTTGATGTCGCTTTGCTTCTCGAAGAGCCCCTTCATCAGGTCGCAAACTTCGGGATCCGCCGAGCAGATCACGTTCAAATCGCCCGCGGCATGCGCCGACCAGGCAATAAGCGAAATTCCCGCGGCAAGGGCTGTCGCGGCCATGTTGACCAATCGCATGATGTCCTCCTACTTTACGGCGCCTCCACGCCGAGCGCTTTTTGCAAGCGCGTGCAAATGCTGCATTGGTTATCTCACACTGTCAACTACCGCTGTCATAAAAGTTTCACAAAACCACCGAGATCACCATATTGCACGCGATTGCAAACTATGATGGAGTTTGGATGGAAGAGGAGAGGCGGTGTGTCGCAACGAGATTTTGTCAGTGCCGAGGAAGTTGCGCGGCGGGCGGGTGTTTCGCGCTCGGCGGTTTCTCGCGCATTCACGCCAGGGGCGAGCGTTTCGGAGGCCACCCGCCAAAAGGTTCTGCGGGCGGCGGAGGAGCTTGGATATCACGTCAATCATCTCGCCCGCGGGCTGATGCGCAATGAAAGCGGCATCGTCTGTCTGATTGTCTCGGAGGTGGCGACACCTTATCGGTCTGCATTGCTGCGCGAGCTGACACAGCAGCTGCAGATCGTCGGCAAGGTCGCCATGCTCGTCAATACCGACCGCTCCGACGGCAGCGTCGATCGCGCGCTTCAGCAGGCGATCCGATATAGGGCGGATGCATCGATCATTCTCTCAGGCCTGCCCGACAAGTCGATCACCCAGCTCTGCCTGAGAAACGGCCAGCGCCTCGTTCTGATCAACAGAGACGACGATCAACCGGGACCGTTGCGGATCAATCTCGACGATCGCGAGGCGGCAGGGCGCGTTGTGACCGCTTTCGTTCGCGCCGGCTGCACCAGGCTGGCGTTCGCGAACTCGGAAGCCGGCACGCCGAGTTTGATGGCGCGTGAGGCCGGTTTCATCGCGGCGGCGAAGGCCCATGGACTGGATGTGATCGTCGAACGATATGGCTGGACCGGATACGAGGCTGGCAAGGTCGTCGCGCAGCGGCTGCTGACCCTAAGCGAACGACCGGACGCGGTGTTTTGTGCAACCGATCTGCTGGCCTGCGGCCTCATGGACGCGGCACGGCACCAGTTTTCGCTTTCGATCCCGGATCAGCTCTGCGTCGTCGGCTTCGACGATATTGAGCAGGCCTCATGGTCGTCCTATGATTTGACGACCTTTGCTCAGCCCGTCGTGGCAATCGCACGACAGGCTGTGACATGGCTGGGCGAGAGCCCGTCATCGGACAGGCTCGAGGGCCATTCCGTAACATTGCACGCCGAATTGGCGTGGCGAGGCTCGGTTAGAGGAGGATAGGGCGCTGGATAGGCTGATAAGTTGAATGATATGACATCAAAAAAAGACAGCGGCAAGCCAACATTCCCCAAATCAAAGCACCTGCTGCAACAGCTGGCACGCACGCCGGAACGGCTGTTTTCCAGTGCGTTTCGAAACCAATATGGCGCGCTTTGTTTTCGCTACAAGGAGGGCGGTGACGAGATCGAAGTTCTGGTGATTACCTCGCGTGAAAGCGGGCGCTGGATCGTGCCGAAAGGCTGGCCCATGAAAGGCAAGGAGCCTCACGAGGCAGCCGCCATCGAAGCATGGGAGGAAGCTGGTGTCCGCGGCAAGGTGAGAAGAGCGCCGATCGGCCGATACACCTATCTGAAAGAACTTGACGACGGAAAAGTCGTGCCATGCGTCGTTGACCTGTTTCAAGTGGAAGTGAAAGAAATCCGGAATGAGTTCAAGGAGCGAGGCCAGCGGCGGATCGATTGGGTCAGCCTCGACGAGGCGGCTAGACGCGTACGTGAAATTGAGCTCAAATCTCTGCTCATCAACTTTAGGCCTCAGCGATAATAAACGTTGGAAATCAGAAACTTCAGAACCACAGGTCCTGGCCAACACCTGATCACATAGACTTCGGACTGTTCTCGCCCGCAATCAACCTGAACGATTTCTAGTGTTCAGGTTCGCGGAGGCCGGAAGGTTCGTTGACCGGGCTCCAGTTTGAGGGCACCGAACGCGGAGCTTGGCCAACATCGCACGGTGACGGAGCGCACCATTGAACGGGCGCCTCCTTTGATCAAACCGGTGTCTGATCTCCCAAAGAAGGTGAGAGCCGCCATAAGAGATGCGTTTGCGGGAGCCACCTTGGACAAGGGCCCTGGTAAGATGCAGGCGCTTGACGATTACGCGAGCAACGAGGTTCGTGCCGCATGTCGGGCCGATGATGAGAAGGGCGGCTGGACCGCGATCGCCCCAGAGATTCTCAACAAGCACTCCAGCAGCCCGTCGTTTTTCGATGCCAAGGGGATGCGATGTCATTTGCCCGCGTATCAGGAAGCATATTCCTTGCCTCATGCGCCTGGTCGTAGCCCATAGCCAATCTCTGCCCCCTCCTTTCTAGAGACAGGCGGAACCATCCAGCAAATGTGCTGTTGTCGACACGACGGACTGTCCAGACATCGCGCTCGGTTCTCTCAGTCTCCGGAGGTGAACCCAAGCTCCATTCGCGCGCAGGTCACAAAGGATCTTACTGGATCGAGGCGGCACTACGTATCGAATTCTCGCCGAGGATTTTAACCAAGGTCGCGCGTGCGCGTGACACGCGGCTTTTAATCGTCCCGATCTCGCACCCGGAAAGTCTCGCCGCATCGTCATATGACAAACCATCGACAATCATAAGAAGTGCGTCTCGTTGATATGTGGGAAGGCGAGCTAAGGCAGAACGGACGTCGGCCGTATAAATGCAGAGCTGCTGGCGGCCTGCTACTGGAATTTCGAAAAGTCCATCATCACTATTACGAAGCTGGACCCGTTTTTGGCGCTTGTATTCGGTCATGTAGGTGTTTCGCATAATGGTGAATGCCCAGCTCCTGAGCTTGGTTCCCGGAGTGAAGCTATCGAGATGGGCAAGCATTTTGCCGACAGTCTCCTGCGTGAGGTCGTCGACATCGGTCTCGCTAAAAACGAACCGTCGGGCAAAGTTGCGCAAGGCTGGCAGCAGGGCGACAACTTCGTCCTGCAATGTGGAACATGCGGTTATGAGCATTTGATTTATCCTCCTGGATAAATCTGCAATGCTTACTCGCCTAGCTTGTTCCCCTTTCATATTTTCCGTACGCAAGCAGACAAAACTATGTTCGGATAATTACAGAGAGCTTGTCCTTTCCGATCACGACCCAGCATGTTTTCCCATCTAGGTTTGATATCAGTGCAGTGTTCACAAAAGACATCGCATCATCGTATTTGCAGCTAGAAAGACGATAGGAATCGCCGCAGCATCGCCTTGTTCTTGGTGGTCAATCAGCATTATTCGCTGACTTGAAGATATGGCGAATCTGCTTCGCGAGTTGTCTTCACAAGATATATTCGATTGTGACTTTGGTCTTGTTTCGATCGCAATGGCGGGCTTTATAATTGTCAATTCATCTACGAATGATCCGAAAGCGAAATGAGACGATCGGTAATGTAGGCGCTAATCCGCTTAGCGGATATGCCTCGAAGCAGACCCAACGGCTGTCGCAAGGAGCGGTCTTGCCGCGATCATCATGAGGCTGAGAGGTAGCCGTCGAAGGACGCGCCCTGTTATGAAGGCCGCCAGTGATGCTGCGGATAACTTCAGCCATGGATAAGCTCCAAGTTGGTCATGCGCAGAGGCATCAACCAATCGGATTCCACTCCAGGCGACATTCCTTGCCCGATATTTAATCGTCAGCAGTCGAATTCGCACGATTGCAATTTCGGTTCGTAGCTCCAGCAATCGCAGCTGGAGCTTCTCGCGAGGGCCGATCTCTGCCTGGTGATGGGTTTCGAGTTTAGCTGTATCCTCGAGGCTGTCATTCTGATTCATCTGGTACTCTCCCTTGTGGCAAATAAGACTCTGCTACCGCAACAGTCCTTGCCCAACGTCGACGAACACCGGAGTGCCGGTGATAGGATCGAGCAAATCCCTAATCAGCTTGGCGACATTGATGGCACTTACTTCTTCCAGCCAGACCCATTCACCTGAGGCACCTCAGTTATTGCGCGTCATCCTCAATCCACCGGTATCTCGGCGGCGTTATTGATGATCGAATTGGTTAGCGTGTCATGCCACACGCAAACCCTATCACCGCGGCCGCAACTATTGTCGCGATCGGTCGCTCGCGAATCCTATGCTTGAACTCGCTTAGCAGACCGGCGCCATCTGGCAAAGGGACGGAAGCGTCACGCGCAGTTGGCGCCGGATCAGTTCGACTCGCTTGGCGCGCTGCTCGGTAAAGCGCACGAACCTCGGTTTTTGCGGCACCTTTGTCACCGGCTCCGTCGCCTGTCGTTACGTGCCCGTCTGAAGTGATAGGAAGTCTGTCTTCAAATGCATCAACATGATGCCGCGCCCTGCCTCTTTCGGAGGCTTCTGAGGAGGCATGCTTCGGTAAGACTGCTGTATGGGTCGCAGAAACAGGATCGGACGCCGGGAATGTGTCCTCAAGGCCCCTTTCGAGTTCGTTTTGCGTTGCTTGCTGCTGCTGCTCCTCGCGTTCGTTCGAGAGGGATTGAACTGCAGGAGAATCGTTCCGTTTGGGCATCTCAGGCTCCGTTCGTGGCGATCGACTTGTTTGACCGTAATGAACCTTGTTCATTAGGTACGTGTTAACTTACCGTTTTACTTCAGAGACCCGGCCGCGGGTTGTAACGACCAGGTCTTCTTCTTCGTCACGCTGCCGGCCGCCGAGGGCCGAAGCTGCGGAGGCGATGAAAGCGCCCACCAGGAGCGAAAGAGAACCGACCAGTGCGGTCGTCGCGCCCGCCTTCCTAGCCTTGTCAGCCGCTTCTTTCGCAGCTGACTTCGCGTCATCGATCTGTTTAAGCACGGTATCGACGCGGTTGCGCGCATCGGCCTCAGAAAGGCCAGCACGCGCGGAGATAATTGCTGCCATATAGGACTTATCGCTATCGGGAATTTCTCCACTGGCCGCCCCTTGCAGGAGGATGCGTGAGATTTCTGCCGCTGCTGCGCGATCATCGGATTGGGCACGGTCTGAAACCTTTGCGGGCCGAAGCAGGGCGTCGGTAAAGTAAGCTGTCGCGTCCGTCTTCGTCGCTGGTGCAGCAGAGGCACTAACATCCGCCGCGGTCTGCGCGACCTTACCCGCGGCATCGACTGACGCGCCCGCCAGCGATGTTAGCGAAGACGCTAGAAATCCAGCCACGAACACTGTTGCCAGCGCCCAACTTAGAAATCCATGCGCCGTGTCACGGAAAAAGACCTCATCGGAGTGTATCTCCACCCATTTCGTACGCAGCCTGCCAGTGATGTAACCGCCGATCGCGGATGATAGCCATTGAACCACTATCAGCCAGATCGCGGCGGTTATACCAACCGTCGCCGCTGAGCTGGTTTGGCTGGACCACGGTGAAACCATCGTCAAGCCGACCCCGGATCCGAGGAGAAGAAGGATAAGAGCAATGCCGGTCGCTGCGAGCGCGCCACCGATGATCGGGCCCCAGACGATGGCCGGCTTGGACGACTCGACTGGGACGGTTCCCGCGGGTACTTCTTCGACAGAGGACATCCGCACCTCCTATCGCGTGAAGAGAACGAGAAGAATGACGATTGGCAGCGGGATGCCGAGAAGCCAGAGCAGAATACCTCGACCCATGTTGAATATCCTCCAAACGTGAAACTCACGCCTATTGCAACGGCGGTCGACATTGTTTGTTCCAGATGATCACTCACCCGTTTGATGGATTTTCTCCGGGATCGATGCAGTTTCCCGTCACGACATAAGGCGCTCCGGGAACCGCGACGCCGGATGGGAGTTAACGGCCCATGAACCAGATAGTCGCCAAAGTCGAAGCCGCTGCCGCGGCTGCCGAAGCAAAGCTCCATTCCGGACTGATCTACATTGGCAATCTCGAAGACGGCATCACCCGAAAGCCCGGAAGGAACGGATTCGTCTATTACCTTCCAAACGGAATAAGGATTAGGGATCGAGATGAGATCGCTCGCCTGAATGCCTTGGCCATTCCTCCCGCCTATACGGATGTTGTGATCTCAACCAATCCGTTGTCTCATCTTCAGGCTGTCGGTTTCGATGCCCGGGGTCGCAAACAATATCGCTATCATCCGGAATGGCAGTCCGAGCGTGCCCGCGCGAAGTTCGATCGTCTCGCCGATTTCGGCGATACCCTTCCCGAAATTCGCCAGCGCGTCGACGTCGATCTGCGCTCGCGCGGCTTGACGATGGAAAAGGCTTTGGCCACGGTGATCTGGATACTCGATAACCTCTATATTCGCATCGGCAACACCGCCTATGCCGAAGAGAACCAGTCCTATGGAGTGACGACGTTGAAGAGCCGTCATGTCCGGGTGGAGGGCGGGACGGTCAAATTCCGCTTCAAGGGAAAATCAGGTAAAGAATGGAATCTGGTTCATAGCGACCGGCGTATCGCCAATGTCGTGCGACGTTTGCAGGAACTGCCAGGTCAGCAACTTTTTCAGTATGTCTGCGATGACGGTGGTTGTCGCCAGATTTCGTCGCAAGATGTCAATACGTATATCAGGGAAACCATGGGAAGTGATTTCACCTCGCGCCAATTCAGGACGTGGGGCGCGACCTGTTTGGCAGTCTCGGCGCTGGCTCCTCTCAAGGTCGAATCGTCGGAAAGCGCGATCACGCGGCAGCTTAATCAGGTGGTCGATGCTGTCGCAGCAATGCTCGTCAATACGCGCGCGGTTTGTAAGACATCCTATATTCATCCCGCGGTCTTCGAGGATTTCCGGAATGAGCGCCTCGGTGATGTGCTTAAGATTCAAACACGCAGTGAGCGGCTTTTAAATTGGATGGACATGGAGGAGATCCGCGTATTGCGGTGGCTTCAAAGACGGGCGGCGAGGGATGTCAGCCTTTAAAAGGGAGTCCGCATCCTCTTGGATGAGGTGATCGGCGGACTGAGCATGGGAGGCGAGAATTGTTTGACGGTATGGCAGTCGAGACCGTGAATGTCGGACCTGGCAGTTTACGGGTTCGGTATGGAGGCAATGGACCGCCCCTGCTTCTGCTGCACGGGCATCCGCGAACGCACATGACGTGGGGCCAGGTGGCGGACTTGCTGTCGCCGAATTTCACCGTCGTCTGTCCCGATCTCCGAGGGTTCGGGAAATCCTTTCAACCACCTGACACAGACGATAGCCGGCACTCGGCAAAGCGGGCAAAGGCGCTCGATTGCGTCAGCTTGATGCAGCTATTGGGCCATCGCAGCTTTGCCGTCGCGGGCCATGATCGTGGAAGCTACGTCGCTTTCAGGCTCGCCATGGATTATCCCGAGATCATCACGAAACTCGTCGTGATCGACAGTATCCCCATTATCGAACATCTCGAACGGATGGATTGGCGGTTCGCGCGCGATTGGTATCACTGGTTCTTCTTTGCTCAACCAGACAAACCGGAACAGGCGATCAATGCCGATCCAAGAGGCTGGTACAAGGCGATCACACCTGAGTTCATGGGGGAGGAAGCCTATCAGGATCTCATGGCGGCGATCCATGATCCGGCCGTCGTTCATGGAATGATCGAAGATTATAGGGCTGGCTTGACAGTCGATCGCGAAGACGAATGGCAGGATCGCAAAGCCGGAAAAAAAATTGCATGCCCGTTGCTTTGCTTATGGTCGACACGTGACGATCTCGAGTATTTCTTCGGCGATCCGAGAAAAATTTGGCGATCGTGGGCGACCAATGTCTCGGGTCATGGCATCGAGAGCGGACACCATGTAGCGGAGGAGAACCCCATGCATCTTGCACGCGCGCTGCTGCACTTCCTCAAGGCGTCCTGACGTAGGATTTTCCGCCCGGTCCTTATCTATTGTTGCGGCATTTCTTTCGTTAGCTCGTCAAAAGACGGCTTCCGCCCTTTTGCGGCCATCAGCAGGTCAAGTTCGATCGAGGATGGACCGAAGCGGATGAAGAGATCTTCGGCGCTGCGGTCGTCGAGGTCATACTTTTTCTGAAAATCGGTGAGCGTATATGCTGAGCCTCTTAACGGTCGACGTCGCTCGAAGCGCCGTTGCTTTTCCATATGCGCGGTCTCCTTAGTTGCGTTGTAGATCAAATCGATCTGGATGCAGAAGGTTCCCGCGCGGAGAAGATATTGCGAGGAGCAAGCAGGAATTGATCGTGCCGCCCCTTCCAAGCTTTTGAAATTGGATTGCTTTCGCGCGGGCTGCGTGTCCGGGAACAAATGATCAATAAGCACGGTTTGTTCGCACCGCGACCGACAAGATGCGCGGTCCGGTTCTGCAGGAGGCAGTCATGAGCGGCTATCAGATGGACGACAAAAGCTCTGTCGTCGAATCTTCAAAACCACGTCTGTTGGAAATCCTGGGACCAGGCCTGGTCACCGGCGCCTCGGACGACGACCCAAGCGGGATCGCGACTTACTCACAGGCCGGAGCGCAGTTCGGCTACCTCGCGAGTTGGACGCTGGTGTTCACCTATCCGCTGATGGTGACGGTGCAGATGATCAGTGCCCGCATTGGCCGAACGACGGGCCGAGGTTTGGCGGGCAGCATGGTGAAATGTTATCCGCGCTGGGTGGGCGTCAGTGTCACCGTTCCGCTCCTGATTGCCAATGTCATCAATCTCGGCGCCGATCTCGGCGCGATGGGGGATGCGGCACATTTGCTGTTGAATGGCAATTCGCTCATTTACGTCGCGGCTTTTGGCGTGATCTGCATCCTTCTGCAGGTCCTCCTGAAGTACAAGCGTTACGTCGCCGTCCTGAAATGGTTGAGCCTGGCGCTCTTGTCATACATTGCGACCCTCTTTGTGGTGCGTGTCGACTGGTTGGCCTTTAGCCGCGGTCTCCTGCTCCCAACCATCAAGGCGGATCCGAATTACTGGTCAATGATCGTCGCGATCTTCGGAACCACCATCAGCCCCTATCTCTTCTTCTGGCAAGCATCTCAAGAAGCCGAGGACCTCAAGGAGAAGCCTCGTGAAGAACCTCTCGTCAAGCATCCGGCGGAGGCGGAGAAGGCAAATACACGGATCACACTGGATACGCTCGTTGGCATGGCCGCTTCCAATATCGTCGCACTCGCGATCATCACGACGACCGCCGCGACCCTTAACACAGCAGGCTCAACGAATATCGAAAGCTCCGTCGACGCGGCGAAAGCGATCGAACCACTGGCCGGACCGTTTGCCAAGATCATCTTTGCAATAGGCATTATGGGGACCGGTCTTTTGGCAGTGCCCGTTCTTGCAGGTTCAGCTGCGTATGCGATTGGCGAGGCGGCTCGTTGGAAAGTCGGCCTATCTCGCGACCCCAGCGAGGCCAAGGCTTTCTACACGACCGTCGGTCTGGCGACTATCGTTGGCATGCTTTTGAACTTCACCCCCATCCCGCCGATGAAGGCCTTGTTCTGGAGTGCGGTGATCAACGGCGTGGTCGCCGTTCCCGTCATGGTGATCCTCATGCTGATCGCTTCCAATCGCGATGTCATGAAACAGTTCGTCATCGGCAGGGCCCTGCGTGCTGTCGGCTGGGCGGCGTGTCTAGCGATGTTCGTTGCCGTGATAGGAATGGCGGCAACTGCGTTTTTTTGATCGCTGCTGGGAACCAACATGTCCAAAGCCTGTTTGAAGCCGCGAGACCAATGAAGGTCTCGCAATCAAACAAGAGGAGAAACATCATGGCTTCCCAAGGTGGGTCCCACGAACAGCACGTCAAAGCCGGCCAGCAGAGCCACAAGAACGCCGACAAGGATACCAACACGAAGCACGCTTCGTCTCGTAACGAGCAGTCGGGCGGCACCCGTGGCGGTAGCCACGAACAGCATGTGAAGGCTGGCCAGCAAAGCCACAAGAATTCCTGATAGAGCTCGCTAGGGAGGTCCGCATGGCGGACTTCCTTTCAATCCTTATTCGATGGAGGACATCCATGGCATCCGAAAAGACACTCAACGACCTCTTTCTGGAAACGCTGAAAGACATCTATTACGCGGAAAAGCAAATCCTCAAGGCCCTGCCGAAGATGGCACGCGCAGCGCAAGCGCAGGAAGGCAAGGACGGCTTTCTCCACCATCGCGATGAGACCCAAGGTCACGTCGAACGCCTGGAACAGGTATTCGAGCTCCTTGGAAAGCCAGCGCGCGGCAAGACCTGCGAAGCGATCCAGGGCATCATCGCGGAAGCTGACGAAATCATCGAAGAGTTCAAGGGAACTCCGGCACTCGATGCAGGTCTGATCTCCTCGGCGCAGGCCGTCGAGCATTACGAGATCGCCCGCTATGGCACTTTGATCGAATGGGCCAAGCAGCTCGGCCTGAAGGATGCGGTACCTCTTCTCCAGCAGACGCTCGCGGAAGAAAAGGCGACGGATCAGAAGTTGACGAAGCTGGCGGAAACAGCGGCCAATGCAAAAGCCAAAAAGGCGGCATAGGACTACAGCCGGCACTTCTTCTTCGGTGCGTTGCCCCTGGCAGCGCACCGCCTGAGGTCGAACATGACGAACTTTTATTTCGCAACGAAAGATTGCGAGACAGTGCTTGATGATGACGAGGGCCAAGATCTCCCGGATCTCATATCAGCCGTTGATGAGGCGAAGCGAATACTGGCGGAGATGGCGTTGGATGGTATCCCGAACAAGAACGGCGAATGCCTTGCTGTCGAAGTCGCCAGGAGTGACAAGATTCCGGTAGTGCGGCTCACTCTGAAAATGGAGATCACGTACCTGGCTCTCAAGGATGAGGGAACCTGACTATATCCGGGCGAGCCGCTGGTCGCCAGTTGTTGCAATCAGATTATTTCAGCCCTGCCGTGCATGGCGAGGAGCAATCGCGCCGCTCTTTGCCTGAAATCCATCTCCCACTGAATTGCGGGAACAATGGGCCCTTCGCGTGGTTCGCATCGGCAGTAACGAAAGGTTTGAACATGAACAAGCTTATCAGCATCACATTTGTCTCAGCATCACATTTGTCGCGATGGCTTTTGCGACGGGATCGTTCGCGCAAAGTGAGAAACCAACCACATCGCAGACAACGCCCGCCGTCAACACTGACCGCAATCCCGGGGCTCCGATCGCCGGCAAAAACAGCTTCAGTCAGAAGCAGGCGAAATCGCGCTTCGAAAACGCCGGATACAGGAATATTCGTGATCTGAAGCTCGATAGCCAGGGCGTCTGGCGTGCAAGCGCCGACAAGGATGGCAGACCAGTCGGCATCTCCCTGGATTTCCAGGGTAACGTTACAATGGCGAAATAATCCACAACAAAGGGAGAAGCATCCAATGCAGACGGTTACTGGACTTTATGACAGCTATGATAATGCCCGCACGGCCGTAAAGACCCTTGAGGATGCCGGTGTCGCGTCTGACGAGATCAGCATCATCACGAACAAGGCCGATGGCGTCGATGTCGAAGGGCAAGGCAGCTATGGCGCGGAAGGCGCCGGCACCGGTGCTGGCATCGGAGCCGTTGCAGGTGGAGCCGGGGGCCTGCTCGCCGGTCTCGGCATGATCGCCATTCCCGGAGTGGGACCGGTCGTTGCAGCCGGTTGGCTTGCTGCGACGGCCGCCGGTGCAATAGCGGGCGCTGTGGCCGGTGGAGCGGTGGGGGGGATTATTGGCGCGATGATCACGGAAGGCATTCCCGAAGAGGATGCGCATTTCTATGCAGAGGGTATTCGTCGCGGCGGATCGCTGGTCGCTGCTCATGTCGAAGACAGTCGCGTAGCGCAGGCTCAATCGATCCTTGCCGCGTCTCGTCCGGTCGACATTGCACAACGGCGCGCGAGCTATGTGGAGCAAGGATGGACCGGCTTTGACGAATCGGCACCTCCTTACACGTCGGAACAGATCCTGGCCGAGCGCGAGCGCAATCGCGCGCACCGCCTCTAGGCTGTGGTGACGAATTAAGGGTTTGGGATTCCCAATTAGGAGCAAATCAGATTCAAAGCTGACTTTTGGAGGTCGGTCATGGATATCGATAGGCTCAGTGCGGAACAGTGGTCTCGGATCGAGCCGTTTGTGCCAGGCGGGCGCAAGGGGCG